>CAWGUE010000015.1:0-323596 GCA_963825595.1 uncultured delta proteobacterium
AAATTGATAATCAAAAACAAAATAACTATGATCAATCGCGCTTGCTTCATAGCCGGCCCAATGCGGCCGCAGGGTGACGGTTGATAAAACATATCGGATCGTATGTAACTGAATCTGTTCATTGAATACAAATTAATCAACCTCCCATTTTAGTCGACTGACCCGGTCGATTCCTCAATCCGGCGTGCGCCATTCGCGAAACCACTAAATGGTGAAAAGGCCGGATAAGATTAAAGTAAACAGGACCGGTCCAATGTTTATAGAAAACGGTTGTGACGACGTAAAATCGATTGTTTGCATTGATCAATGGTTCTGCGGCAACACCAAAGTATGCCTTCAAGTGTTTGTCGTGTGGTGTTTCTGCAATCCAGTAATTGTCCTCTTTGGCACAACGAACCTCGAAAAAAGTCACATTGGTCCCAGGGGTGAATGATACTTCCGTGGGCTGGAGGTTTGGTAATTTGTCGGGCTCAGGGTGATTGACGAGGCCGAGAAGGCTGGCCAAAATTTTACGTGCCCGGTAAAGCAAAATGAGCCAAGGCGGGTAGTATGACAACAGTGAGGCGATGAACTGGCGCAAAGTGACATTGCCTTTATAAACCTTGACGTCGGTAAAGTCGGATTTCTCGATGTACGGCCACCATTCTCTATTGTCATGCAAATATTTCACATGGCATGGCATCACTGTCACCTATCAGAATACGCTGTTTATCCCGCCCGGGTTCCGGCCGGTACAGGTTTTTCTGGAATTGCCAGGACAGGGGTGAGGCCGTCCGCATACCCGATGTCGAATAGCATTCCCTCGGATACCTCACCCATCATCTTCCGCGGTTCCAGGTTGACGATAAACAAGGCCTGTTTACCTTCGAGCGTTGCCAGATCTTTACGTTCCTGCTTGAGTCCGGCCAATATTGTCCTTTTGTGATCCCCGACATCGACAATCAACTTTACGAGCTTATCTGCGCCTTGAATATCTTCAACGCGTTCAATCGTACCGATACGAATGTCGACTTTTTCGACAATTTCAAATTGTACGATCGGTTTTATTGGTGCGATTTTCATAGCTTTTTTTCTCCTTGCGAGACATATCGGTGGGGTCAAGCGTATTGTCGGAGGGAGCGATACGGTACCAGTACTCACCCGGACACCTCACAAAATAATATATCGTGGCACTTTCCTTTTGTATTGAAGATACGCTTCGCCATGAACTCTCTGAAGGTATTTTTCTTCAGTATTTACCATGGAGTTAATAAGCATGAAACCGATGACGGAAAGACCCAGGAGTAATACATTTTGGAGCAGGGCGGTATATGCATTGAACATAAAAAGGTACGACAGGAAGTAGGGGTTCCGCGTCATCCGATAAATGCCATTAACGATCAATATAGACCAGCGAGCAGTACAAACTGTGTCCGCCTCTGTCCCTGGCCCGCTCGATGCATCCCAAGTAAACTGCTAGCTGCATCTCGCGTGCCGCATCACAGAGACCATCGATGTGCCCGGCTTCGATCTGAACGGCCTGATCCACATAGTGGGCGTGAATGTCCTTTTAAACGGGCGAATTGAATCGGGCGCCATCAGTCAACTCGATCCAAAATGGGTAGCCCGGCAGCAGCGCCTCTCCAAAAGCAACCAGGTTGCAACCGGCTTCACCGGCCAATTCTGCATAATGTATTATTTTGTCAATCGTTGCTTCACGATTGAGCCACACCGGCGCTATTTGCGCAATGCCAACCGTTAATTTGTCATTGGGGTTGGTAATCAATTCAGTTCCCATATTCGTTGTCCCCTTGGGATGAGCGCTGCGGATCAACGGTGCGCTCATCCTTTTCGTCTGCATTTTGATTGGCATTTAAAGGTGCGTCAATGGTGAGTCGTTTACCCATGCTCAAGACGGGGTCTTTCGTAAAGCCAATACTTTCATAGAAGTGGATGACTTCGCTGTTGGTTTCCCTGATCTGTAGATTTATTTTCGGGCATCCGGCGGCGGACAATCTTTTTTCAACTTCCTTCATTATCTGCGTCCCAATGCCGCGATGCCGATACGCCGGCAAGACGGCTAAATAGTTGATCCAGCCGCGGTGGCCATCATATCCGGCCATGCAACTCGTAACAAGCTTGCCCTCCGATACGCCGATTAAAAACCATTCAGGTTTAACCCTGAGTTTTCTTTCAATGTCACGTCGCGGGTTGTTCTGGGGCGCAACCAGATGACATTCTCGCCACAAACGAATGACCTCGTTTTCATCGTCAGGGTGGTATGGTCGTATCAGCAAATTTTCCATGATCGTATAATCCATTTAAACTCTTTGAGCGGCAATGTTTTAAATACGAAACTTAGCGATGAGCAGGATCGGAGCGATTAACGTGGGTGAGCGTCCTCAAATGTCAAGCGGATAAAACTTCTGTCAACCATAAGTCGTACTCATCCGATTCTTTTTCTTGTAGTTTTCTATATTTATCGGGATCTTTTTTACGAAGCCCATACCAACGAGATGATAATGGATATTCTGCTAAACACAATAAATCCCGATAGTCTGTACAGGCTAAATGAGTAAAAGCTTCCAGTTTTTCAGGTTCTGACCATGCGAGTTTGAGGATTCCGAGATGAACACGATCTTGTTCCCGATGGTAAGACTCCTTACCATAGGCCGATAGTATCTCTTTTACCCGGTTCTGCTGGCCTTTTTCGGCATACATGGCGTTGAGCACTTTAGCTAATAATTGTCTATAGTTTCGATTCATATACGTCTATAGCTCATCCTCATTGCTGCGATTTTGTTGCCGTGTCGGCTTGAGTGCCTTGTCGTCGCCCGCGTAGGTATAATATTTAATGTCATTCTTGCTCTCATGTTTCACCGAGTACATCAGTTCATCGGCCATTTTCACCAATGCGTCGGCGGTGTGCGGTACAGCTTTGCACGTCAAAACACCCATACTGAAGGTAATCGGCCAATTGTTTTTCCGCATTTCTTCCAGTAGGCCGCCCTGAAGGTTTGAGAGGACAATTCGGGCGGAATCTTGATTGGTTTCAGGCAATAACAGTGCAAACTCATCGCCGCCGAGTCGTGCAAGGACATCTGTTTTTCGCATGTTCATTCTGATAGCACTTACCACTGAGCGGAGAACCTGGTCCCCGATGGCGTGACCGAACCGGTCATTCACGGTCTTAAAGTTGTCAAGGTCGATATAAGCAAGGGTAAATGGATGTCGATATCTTTGAAAACGGTCAATTTCCCACTGTGCTAAATTATAAAAGAAGCGTGAATTTACGGCCCCGGTCAAATGATCTATACGGGCCAATTCGCTTTCCCGTTGCACGGCGCTTCTTAGTTCTGATAACAGTAAAGTAATAATAATGAAAAAAGTGAGCCGGATGAGAGTGTTCCAAACAGGGATAAGGGGATGTGAATAAAGTTCCCGCGTGGTCACTTCAGCACTAAACCATACAAGGGCACTGGCAAACGAAGCCACGAGTCCGTATCGTCGACTCGTGACCCAGGTGATGAGAGATATAGGAAGGACATAAAACACCGAAAATGCGATCTCATACCCGGTTAAAAAATCAAGGAGGCCGATGACACCGATGAGTGCAAATGCGGCAAATAAAAGGACGGGCTTAGATTGCCTCTCTATAATGGTTAAGATATTCACTGCTTATGCTTATAGGTTCAAATGAGATGCGGCTCTGGGTAAATTCGGATACTCTATGACATCATTGGTAACCCACGATCTTCTTGCCGTCACCATTATCCGGTTTGTTAGAAGCTTGTACTCTTTTGAAAGCCTTCGGGCTCTTTTGGGTTGGATTTTATTCCACAGCCCCACCTATGCCGCTTCATCTGTCCAGACCTTGAAACTGGTCAGCGTATTGGGGCCGAACGTGTTGCTGATTGCGACATCGGCGGCATCGCGACCCCGCGCGATCAATACGCGACCGATACGCGGTACGTTGTTCCGAGCGTCAAATATATACCAGCGGCCGCCAAGGTAAGCCTCGAACCAAGCCGAAAAATCCATCGGGCTGTCGGGCGGAGGCACACCGATATCGCCCAGGTAGCCGGTGCAGTAGCGAGCCGGAATGTTCATGCAGCGGCAGAACGCAATGGCGAGGTGCGCGTAATCGCGGCAGACGCCTTTTCCCTCATTGAATGCCTCCCAGGCCGTCCGTGTGGCGCGAGCGTGCTCGTAACCAAAGGCGATATGTCGGTGCACGAAATCGCAGATCGCCTGGACGCGTCCCCATCCGGTGGGCGATTTGCCAAAAAGGTCCCACGCCGCTTGAGATAGCCGATCGGTTTCGCAATATCGGCTTCCCAAGAGGAACACCAGGGTCTCACCGGGGAGGTCTTGTACCGGGTACTGCTGGGCCGAAACGGCGACGAGGTCCGGCGCCCCCGAGTCGTTCACGACCGCATCGGTTGTCAGCCGGAGCTGGCCCTTCGGCGCAACGATACGGCTGCACCAGTTGCCGAAAGTATCACGATATGCGGTTATGGGCACTGATGGATTGGTGATAAGGTGGTCGGGAACAATGACATCGGAGATACGCGTAAAATGGATATGTAACGTCAATATCATCGGCGTCGGTTGGGGACAGTCGTAGATTAATTCGTAGCCAACTCGGAGTTGCATGATAAGTATCTTTCGGTGGCGCGCTATCGTTCGGCGAACGGAACACGCTACTTGACTGGTCGGTGCCAACGTCTTGTTTGTGTGGGTAATCGAAGTATTGGGCGCGATAAACACGCCAGCATTTACCCTTCGCTATTCTCTTTGTGTGTGGCACATATTATTTGAACCCGGGTTTTAGAACGAATCGAATATCAGTACCGTTTAATAATGGACCTTCCCAACCTAAGAAAAACAATAGAAATAACGCAGCCGTATCCCGGTCGATTGGAAGGGGCTCAGGTCATTCGCGCGTCAAGAGGTCGATGCTGATCCGCCCGATCAGAGTCGACCTTTATGGCAACTCGGTCACCCATACACCAACATCGAGGTTCGCTCCCGGAGGACCGACGAAAGAGCCGGCTACCGGCGGTACGGATTCTGGCAGCCTTGAGACCGCGACGGCAATGTGATCGATTCCCACGATTTCTCCGGTGGTGGGATCGAACCCCTTCCAACCCGCGCCGGGCAGGAAAACTTCGGCCCAGGCGTGGGTGGCACCGAAATTGACCGTTGATGGTGGTGCGTGGAGGTAACCGCTGACGAAACGCGCAGCCAGGCCCAAACGCCGTGCGGTTTCCATGAACAGATACGCGAAGTCGCGGCAGGAACCGCTACCGCGAGACAGTGTTTCTCTGGCGGTTTGTACCCCGGGCTCCTCCCGCAGTTTATAAGACAGCGCTTGCTGGATGTGGTCACTAAGGCGCTGTAACAAGGCGTAAGTTTGGATCCGTTCGCCTGACTGCCATAAATCCGCAATCCATTCAGCCAGCCGGTCACTGGCCGCGTGCTCGGGTACATTCATATAGGGCGACAGTACATCCCTGTCCTCCGGTCTATAGGCAAACGGGTAGTCCGTTGCGTAATCGGCCACTAAAAAATCCAGCGGGGCCTGGTTGAATTGCTGAATGATGACTTCGCTCTCAATTAAAAGCTGGCTGGCGGGTAAATCGAAAGTCGCTATCGCAACAGAATTGTCCTCCACATCGCGGTGCCAACGCAGGGTACACGGAGGCGTGACCTTCAGGGTTGAGGATTCGATCCGCATTTCATGACCCTCCCGCGGACGCAGGCGCAAAGCATGGGGCTCGAGCCGCACAGCGGCTGAGAAATTATAGTAGGTGCGGTGAAGGATCTTATAGCGCTGCATTTTTTATCCTACTCGGGTATGAGTGCGACAGCCGTTGTTAACGTCTGACCGGACAACATATTTTGAATTAAAATGACGACTCCTCGCTTTATTCCAACAGCCAGGCTTCAGCATCATCCATCGTGTAGAAAACGGATACGGTTGTCATGCCATCCATCGAATACGCTTCAAACATTCGCGATAGCCCATACTCCATCTCTCTGTTAACCACAAACACGACTTTAACATCATTGATTCCGGCCGGAAACTTCGTCGAATACATGGCCATCTCCGCTATTGTCGAGGAATCCATAGAGGACAAGTCAGCATCTCTAAAATCCCAGAGCCTATTCATTCCTTTCCTATACCGCTTATCCGATACCGTGGCATCAAATGCATCGAGGATGACCTCTCTGTTCAGCAGCCCTGTAAGTCTGATATAGGCGATGTTCTTTGCATGGTCGATTCGCAGGTCCATTGCTCTCTCTTTCTTCGGTTCAGGGCAGCGGTCACTCTATAGTGCCCAACGCTGCATTACAACGGCAGCGGATGAAGCGCAGCGAAATGAACAACCCGAGAGGATTTGCCTTGTTAGAAGATTTATTCATGTTCAAGAATTTCCCCAACTGGATACTCTGACCATTCCCTGAAATCTTGGCCCGAAGGTTCGACAAGCATATATTTTTTCATCTTTTCACCAATCGGGCAATATAAGAATTATCCGCCGCATGACCTATGAGCTGAAACGCGCAGGTTTTTGAGCGTCATTTCTCCAGCAATTTGTTAAATCGTTACTGGTAGGTTTTACCGTCATGCTTTAACCAGCCACTAATATGTCGGCCACTTGGGTCGTGGTGTGTCCAGTGGATAACGCCACCTTTTGAGTTCCACTCGTATTCACCATAGAACTCTACTGCATCCCCAGGTTTTAATCTGTTGATTCTGGGTGCTAGATCAGTGTTGTGCGAGACCAACAATGTTTGACCGGTACGGAGCCCTAATATAAATCTTTGGTGTTTTGATCCTTTAAGATCATCGGGCAATATCTTCGCTACGATACCTTCCCCCTGTACCTGGATATCGCTTTGTCTATTGTTGTATGCATTTTGGACAGTACCGTCGGAACGTTGAGTCCATAAAGAAAATTCGGGTTTAGAAACGCCTCTTTCTTGAACATACCCATATATCAATGCTGCAACAGCAGCTAAAAGTATAAGTTTTTTCATGTGCCTTCAACGCCGGGCATTGAGGTGCTCGGTGCGGTCCGCGTTGAGGACTGCTCGGAGTTACCTCCTATGCTAGGTTGGGTTTTCCGCTGGTGCGCATGATTGGTTCATGATTTGGTCCAGATGATGTCCATGTCGTCCCTGGTACCCAGCGCATCCCTCAACATTTGGACAAGCGTCTCGTTTCCTCCTTTCTGCTCAAATTGATCCAGTTGATCACGGTTTATGTAGTAATCTTGGTCTGCACTATCTTCTTCCACGAGCTCATCTATTAAGAATTGGAGCTGTTCCTCATCAATCTCGCCTATCAATTCATGAGTGTTCTTGTCATGCAGCTTTATCATGTCTTCTTTCCCCTTTCGTTAGCGTGCTATTTTCATAACGTTTGAAGTGGGCTGCGGCCCTGATTGATACCGAGTTTGTACATCCTTTACGATAAGCAGGAAACTGGACGACGTCAGACCCGCTGATTTGAGCCTAATTTTTTGTCTTTATACTGACCACAGTCACAAGTACATTATTCTTTATAATAACAAGGGATATCAAATGAAAGTCATATCATATACCGCCGCTCGGAAAAATCATGCAAAAACGATGGAAAACGTGTGCAAAGATCACGCATTCGTCACAGTGACACTTAAGACAACCGATTCGGTGAAATCTGTGGCTATAAATTGGGCACTTATAGGTTAGTGACAGATTCAAGTATGGAAGTTCGAAGGATTATAAGCATCTGACTATTTAAATATTCAATGAATCCGCAATTACAAAATTTTTATAGATGTAAATTGTCCGTCCAGAGATACGTTACAATAAAATACGAACCCCTTTTCTCAGCGATCTTCCGATTGCTTTTTGGGCAATTCATAAAATTATCATAGAATCGAATATATTACAGTTTATGAAATCTCAAATTTATAACGACACGCCTCAACCGCGCGGCTTTTGCGACGGCTGTCCGCACCATGTTAGGGCACGTTTTATTTCCCTTCACGCAAATAATAATGCCATAGAATTCGCGCCGCTACCGCTCGCCATGGTTTCCATTTTAGACTCATTCTATTGAGTTTTTGGAATGATGGTCGAGATGCGGCCCCCTTTAGTTTCTGAACGGCCGATGCCAACGCCATATCCCCACTCGGCCATATATCTGGCCGTCTAAGTGCCATCAGTAGGTATATATCTGCTGTCCAGGGACCGATACCCTTGATGGTCATCAATTGCTCTTTTGCTTGAGTGTCATTAAGATCGGATAGCCGTGTTAAATTAAGGCGTTCGGTAATTATCGCTTCGGCTAAATTTCGGCTATATGAAATTTTTTGTCGACTGAATCCGACTAACTTTAATTCTGCATCGGATAGTTTTAAAAAATTTACAGGTGTAATCGAGCCTATTTTCTGAAACAGTTTTTCATAAGCGGCTTTTGCTGATGCAAGCGATACTTGCTGTTCTAATATAATGTAGATTAATGTTTTAAATCCCTCTTCGCGCTTCCACAGCGGCGGCGGTCCAAATTTTGAGACGACCAGTTTCAATTGTCGATCTCTCCCTTCAAGATACTCGACAGCTTTTATAAAAGATTTTTTATTTAAACGATCTGTCATCTGTGATCATCCTTTATAAATTTACTCAACGAAAGCATAAATAAGGAATGCGCCAAATACCACTGCTAAGATACCGCCTGCACGACCAAAAGGCCTTGATAAAGACAAAGCCCACGACATTAATCGATTGAAATTGCGGCGCCCCATTACAGCGAGAAATATAGCGGCAACAATAGAGAGCCAACCAACAACCTCAATTACAAACGGAAATTTAGAAATGCCGGATTGGTATGTAAATAAAGTGCCAAGAACTCGTCCTTTGACGTACAAATTAGAATTTAAAAGGTCTGCTGCGAAAGCGTTCAAAAAAGTTCCGAAGCGTGATTGGAAAAGTATTCACGATAAAATCGACAGACTTGCAGAGAATCTGCCAGATCCGAACCATACAAAGATGCAGGGCGATAATCGGTTTCACCGTATACGTGTAGGTGACTACCGGATAATTTATGACATCGAGAACGATATACTGGTCATTTTGGTTCTGAACAATTGGACATCGAAAAGACATATGTAGAAAACTCTCCTGGGATTCTTCCCTGCAAACAAAATCATAGTTACTTTTAGCTTTAAGCTCTGTCTTTGCCTCATCTGTTGGTACGCCAACCACGAACACTAAATGTTTTGGATCGATACAGTAAGCACCGAATGACCAAACCATTGGCTTGAAACCATGAGCACTTACAAGGTTTCTGAGTGCCTTTTCAATTCTCCAAATTTTCAACTTTAGTATCAGGTTCATTTTGAGCACTAACGAAGAGTTCACCAGAAAATTTGAAGCGCAGCGTAAAAGATATCTGGTGAACTGTCTTGTTATGCTTTATGTGCTTGTTTTAATATATTTCATTAAGATTCTTTACTCCAGCCTTTGGTAATAAATTTTTCAAAAATTTAAACTGCATCAGCGCTAAGCACACGTATCTCTTTATCAAGTCGGCCCTCAAGGTGATCCTCTGTTACCTCAAGATCAAAGCGGCTTTGAAGATTTAGCCAAAAATGGGGCGACATTTTAAAAAATCGCCCTAAACGCAAGGCTGTATCTGCTGTGATTGCTCTTTTTCCATGAACAATTTCATTAATACGTCTTGGGGGTACGCTAATATCTTTAGCCAATCGATACTGACTGATGCCCATTGGTTTCAAAAATTCTTCTATTAGAATTTCGCCCGGATGGATGGGTGGCAGCTTTTTGTCCTTCATGATAGCCTCCTAATGATAATCTGTAATTTCAACATCATACGCGTCCCCGGCTTTCCACTTGAAACAAATTCGCCACTGGTCGTTGATCCGAATGCTGTGTTGTCCTTTACGGTCACCTTTTAAGGCTTCCAATCTGTTACCGGGTGGGATGCGCAGAGCATTCAATTCAGGTGCTGCATCCAACATGACGAGTTTTCTACGTGCAAGATGTTGAATATTTTGAGGTAATTTTCCAGAAAAGATTCGATTAAATATTTTTTCAGTTTCTTTATCCTGGAATGATTTAATCATGATGAAATAGTAACGCAACACGTTAATAACGTCAAGCGTTAAGTTCAGAGATGTGGATTATGTGCTGGTAGTGTGAGCGTGCTGAAATTTGGGCGGATCTTTGTAGTTAGGTTATAACGCTTCGCTTCAGCGGTGCGCGGTTTTTAAGCGTCCGACTGCAAGCGCCATGTTAGTCAGCGATTATTTCATTCAATCCGTCAATAATGCTGACAAGTTCCTCTGGGGAAGCACTTGCAATCTTTTTTCCGATTCTTCTGGTAGATAGCGTACGAACCTGACTGATTTTGGCCCAAGACTTTTTGGGGAGTTTTGTATCTGAAAGTTCAAGAGTCAGCGGGAATGCTGCCCGTTGGGGCTGGCTGGTGATTGCTACCGCGATGACTGTGCCTGACCGTCATTGAAAATGTTATGGCTCAAAACAAGAACAGGGCGAAACCCGCCCTGTTCGCTACCAATAACAGGATTCAAATCTGCCCAATAGATGTCACCTCTTAATATGCTGGCCATTCATCTATCTCCAATGAAAATCCTTCTTCAGCCATATTTTGTTCATATTCCGGATCAAGTTTTGCGCACTCTCTTGCCAATCGGGTTCTTTCAAGGCGTTTAAGCTTGTCGGCGACCGCCTCTTGAATTGCCTTGCTGCGGTTGGGATAGATTCTTGATTTAACCATTAGATCGAGTTGTTTTAATAGGTTATCATCGATTGTGATTGCGATTTTGGAAACAGGCATTTTGATCACCTCCGGTATGACAATACATCATACCGGTCAATTTTTCAAGGGTCAATGTCGATTTTAGTGGCTAACGCTGCGGCATAAGTGGCGGGCGGATAAAATGCAGATTAGTGTGAAAAACAATTTGGTTAAGTAGACCCGCATAATTTCGAGGCCGCAGGATATAGCCCGTCAATCTTCATGCCTTTGTTATGCCATAGGGCTATTCTCGGATACGGCCTCTGAAGTTTTAACCGGAATAATTCGTCGCTCAATGTCAGCCCAGATTTTACGTTTCATCATTCGCAAATCATATTCAGTCTGTAAATTCAGCCAAAATTGAGCTTCGACACCAAAATATCTCTGCAGTCTCAAAGCAGTGTCGGCGGTAATAGCTCTTTTCCCGTTGACGATCTCACTAATTCTATTGGGAGGAACACAAAGATCACGGGAAAGCTTATTTATGCTGATGCCTAACTGGTCCATGAAATCTTCACGCAAGATTTCACCTGGGGTTATCGGATCAAGTAGTTTATTCGTATTCATATTTTTACCTCAATGATAATCGACAATTTGAGCATTAAACGCATTACCCTCATGCCACTCGAAACAAACACGCCATTGCTTGTTAATGTTGACAGCGTATTGTCCTTTTCTATCTCCCTTCAAAGAATGAAACTTGTTGCCGGGATTGAGCATCAATGCTTCAAGACTTGGTGCGGCATGAAGAACCATAAGTCTTTTTCTTGCCTGTCTTTCAAACGATTGAAAACGGCGGACCCGTTGGTCGTTGAACAGTTTTTCAGTATCTCGACAGGCAAATGATTTGATCATACGCGCATAGTATTACGTCAAGCGTAATATGTCAAGCGGATTAATTAGGAAGGGGGAGGCATAACGCTGCTATTCAGCCGGGAGGCTTTTTGCGTCGGCTGAAATAGCCTTGTTAAATTTTTCATACATTATAAATGCCTGAATCAATATCAATGATCAGATTGTTTTTAAATCTTCTGAAAAATATGACCATGAGTTTTTTTCAACGCGTTTTGAAACATAATGACATGTCATTCTCAAGTATGTGGTGGCAACAATCCTCAGGTTTTCAATAAATGTATTAATGATTTCAGTTCGATTTTCACCGTATGAAAGATAGATTGAATCTCGATAATTTGCTTTTCCTCTGTATCGGAAAGATTGAATTAAAAAATTCACTATTCCATTCTTCAGTTTAGAGTCTCTTAAATTTCTTGCTGCTTTTGTTCTAAAATTTTCTAAGCTAAGTTCTCTAAATTCTTTGCTATTTTTTATATGTTCTTCGACTTTCCCTTTTTCAAAATCAGCAGTACCACTTAAGTAGGCATATATTGCTCCCCATGCCTCATTTTCAGTGCGTGGCATATTTACAAGAGCGAGATCTTTTCCATCCCTAAGCGACTCAACAATATTTTTAACTTCTTTCTGAACAAGTGTATTTAAAGAGAGGCCAAATGGATTAACAGCCAATCCTTTATTTACAATATCGCTATGCCAGATCTTTGCTGTTGATGCATGTGTTTCTTGCCTTGAGCCAGATGAAGCTGCAACCATTGCGCTTGAAGAATAGTATATTGCATAGTACCAGGATATTATAGCGGACCTTACAATTGCCACTTTATTGTCTGCATTAAAACTCATTTCATTTAAAGCAGCTATGTCATGTAAAGCCATGAGTATATTTTCAAATACCCAAGTATCAGCTTTTTTGTTCGACTTTCGTCTTTGAACATTTTGATAATTATTTTTTAAACAGTTATTTGAAAATTGTTCAGTTTGACAGACAATTGCCAAAGCAGCCATCCAATTAACAGTACTCTGAAATGCAAATCGAGGAGTTGGTTGATCTTTATTTTCAAAAAGTCTCTTTAACAACCACTTTTCCATAATTTACACCCATTGAAATTTAACAGGTAATGGGCGGAATCTATTATATTCAATATGACCGAATCGTCTATATTCAATAAAATAGAATTATGCGTTTGACAAACCCCCGCCATTGTGAAAAGTATTTTTGTCTTCGTGCAATCCTTTAAATTCCTAATATTATCGGGCAAATGCCTCAAAGAGTCAAAAATTTCTGGACCACCTACCGAGACACCGTCCTGACAGGGAAATTCTCCAAAAAATCGTTGATTTGTGCGTCCGCTGGAGCCGCTGATTATTTCCTCACTCCCGGTAGATGAAAACTACCCGAGGGCTCAAATATATGGACTTAATTCTACAGAAAACAGGGATAGGCCACGTTCCTCACTCCATTGCCCGGCAAAATAAGTTGCCATGATTTTCCAGACCGATTATGGTTGCCCTGCATCACGCATAGAGGATCGGCGACACTTCAGAAGCAGGCCCGTGGAATAGCAACCCATACGACGGTTAACACCGATGGCGAAATCCGAATTTACAAAATCAAACAGTAAAAAACAGCCGACCGGAACCCTCGGCACTTTCGCCGGCGTGTTCACCCCCAGCATCCTGACCATCCTCGGCATCATCCTCTTTCTGCGACTCGGATACGTGGTGGGCAGCGCCGGGCTGGGGCGGGCGCTGCTGATCATGGCACTTGCCAACGGCATATCGGTGCTGACCTCATTTTCGTTGTCGGCCATTGCCACCAACCTGCGGGTCAAGGGCGGCGGCGATTACTACCTGATATCCCGCACTCTCGGGCTGCAGTTCGGCGGCTCGATCGGCATCGTGCTCTACCTGGCCCAGTCGGTCTCGATCGCGTTTTACTGCATCGGCTTCGGGGAAGTCGTCGCCGAACTGACCGGCAGCCATTGGCTGTACATGCCCCAGATCATTGCCGCCGCCGCGGTGGCATTTCTCTTCATCTTCGCCTGGTTGGGTGCGGATTGGGCCACCCGTTTCCAGTACGTGGTGATGGCGATTCTAGGGGCGGCCCTGGCGTCCTTTTTTATCGGCGGCATCGGGCGCTGGGACGGAACCCTTCTGGCGGCGCCAACTGGTCGGCCCCGACAAACGGTCCGGGCTTCTGGCTGATCTTTGCTATTTTCTTCCCTGCGGTCACCGGCTTCACCCAGGGGGTGAGCATGTCCGGTGATTTGAAAGATCCCGGGCGCAGCCTACCGCTGGGCACATTTGCAGCCGTGGGACTTTCTATCGTCGTTTACTTCCTCGCGGCATTTCTGCTGGCCGCCACCTTGCCCCAGGCCACCCTGAGTCGGGATTACAGCGCCATGGGCAGCGTGGCCCTTTACCGGGGCCTGATTACCGCCGGGGTGGTCGCCGCCACACTCTCCTCTGCCATGGCCTCGTATCTTGGTGCTCCCCGAATATTGCAGTCCCTGGCCTCCGATCGCATCTTTCCGTTTTTGACCCTGTTCGCCAAGGGTTATGGCCCGGCGAACAATCCCCGGGGCGGCGTGCTTTTGTCGACCGTGATTGCCATCGGGACCATCGGCATCGGGCAGCTGAACCTGATCGCCCCCCTGGTCTCGATGTTCTTCCTCATTTCATACGGGCTGCTCAATTACGCCACTTATTATGAGGCCCGGTCGGAAAGCCCCTCGTTCCGACCGCGATTTCGCTGGTTCGATGCCCGTGCCAGCCTGTTGGGCGCCCTGGCCTGCCTGGGGGCCATGCTGGCGATCGACCTGGTGCCGGGGGCAGCGGCCCTGGTCATCCTGTATGCCATTTACCTTTACCTGAAGCAAAAAGCCAAGTCCCCCCGGTGGGCGGACAGCCGGCGATCCTACCACATGCAAAGAATCCGGGTGCATCTTTTGGAGGCCGCAGCAGAGTCGGAACACCCTCGGTATTGGCGGCCTCAGATGCTGGTTTTTGCCGATGAATCCAATCAGCGGCAGACCCTTCTGCGTTTTGCCGCTTGGATCCAGGGTCGGAGCGGGTTTACCGCGGCCGTGAGAATCCTCACCGGTCAGGCAGCCAGGCTGCGCAAAGATAAGCAAACCGTTGAGGATGAATTGAAGGCCGATATCCGCAAATAGCGGCCTTGGAGGCTTTTCCACTAGTTGTGCTGGCCGGCGACCGCAAGGATGCCGTCCAGGTCCTGGTGCAGTCTTTTGGCATCGGTCCGCTGCACGCCAACACAGTTCTGATGAACTGGATCAACGACAATCCCGAATCATCTGAGCATTACATGACTGCGGTTTACGGCCGTAGCCTGCGGGAAGCGTATCGATTCGGGTGCAACCTGATCATCATGGATGCCACACCCGAGGAGTGGAATGATTTGAAGGAACTTCCGGCCGCAAAGCGCCGGATTGATGTCTGGTGGCAGGATGACGCCACCGGCAACCTTATGCTTCTTCTGGCTTATTTGATTACCCGCAACGTGGAATGGGAAGGCGCGGCAATTCGGATGCTGGCGGCGCGGGACGGCAGCCATACCGAAAGTCCGATAGAGCAGACCCTGCAGCAGCGACTGGATGATGTGCGCATCGACGCTGTTCCTGTGGTCGTCGGCCAACTGGACGCCGACACGGTGGTCGAGACCTCCCGGGACGCATCCCTCGTTTTCCTGCCCATGCGGCTGCACGATCTCACGACGATCAGTGCCTTCGGCCGTTCCCCGGAGGATCTCTTCGGCCACTTGCCGCTGACGGCGCTGGTACTGGCGGCTGAAACGATCGAGCTGGATGCCGAACCGGAGGAAGGCGAAGCCGCCGAACGCGCCAATGCCCTCGACGCCCTTTCGGATGCAGAGAAGCGGGCTGAGAAAGCCCAGAAAGAGGCCGAAAAAGCGGCCACGACAGCTCAAGTTTTGACCGACAAACTCAATCACGTCCAGTCATCTGTCGAATTGCAGGAGAATGAATCGACAATGGTCGACCTCATGGCTGATATCCGCAATGCTGAGAACGAGCTGGCAGAAAAAAAACGCCGGTTGGCAAAGGAAAAGGCAAAGGCCGAGAATGCCGCTCGCGAGGCCGAGGCCATAGGAGCAAAGGAACCGGAGACGCCCATCGATCAGGATCCCTGAAAGCTGGGGTATCCGTTCTACCCTTTGGTTATGTTGAATGACATCTTGCGTTTGTTCAACCGGCGGCTGTTAAACATGATGCATGTTTTCCAACAAAACAATTTTGACACCGATTCGATTGCCAAATGTTTTTAACAAGGATAATAAGGGGGCCGCTGAAAAAAAGACCGCCAGCGGGATAAAGGGCTCGGGGGAAAAATAATTTCACCTTTTGCTTGTCTTATGGCCCGTCTACTGCCTTACATCCACCATCACGTATCTTGTGATATGCGCCGGAGGATGTGTCTTGTAGACAAACCATAATCCATCGCAATCGTGTGGAATTTTTTCTTAACGTGGCTCTAAAAAGCCATGTCGGCACGATGCGCGGACCACTCTTCTCGTCAGCGAGGCGAGGCGGATATGTTGGAATGGACCTTAAGAAAGCTGAGCTCTCTTCACCCGGCCAATTTGCTATTGTGCAGCTATCTTGCTGCCATTGCTGTGGGGACAGGCATGCTGATGCTGCCGATCGCCACGGTTCCGGGCCGTATCAGCCCCGTCGACGCCCTGTTCACGGCAACTTCCGCTGTTTGCGTAACGGGGCTGATCGTCGTCGATACGGGCGGGTATTTTACTCTCTTCGGGCAAGGTACAATCCTGGCGCTGATCCAGCTGGGAGGGTTGGGAATCATGACCATATCGGTCACACTCTTTCAGCTCATCGGTAAGAAAGTGTTATTTCAGAGCAGAATGGCCATGCAGGAAGTTTTTTCACACACGCCGCGCGATGACATTTACTCATTGCTGCGATCGATTTTCGTTTTTACCGCCACAGTCGAACTTGCCGGGGCGGCGCTTCTTTTTTTTCACTGGTGGCGATCCTATCCGATGGGCAAAGCCCTCTACCTGGGATTGTTTCATTCGGTTTCGGCCTTTTGCAATGCCGGTTTTTCGCTCTTTGCTAACAGTTTCATAAACGAGCGGGGTTCGGTCCTTCTGAACGTGACCATCTGCACTCTGATCGTTTTGGGAGGTTTGGGATTTCCAGTTGTCTACGAACTTTACCGGCGCACGACCCACAAGCAGAGACGCTCGCGACGCTTTTCGGTTCAACTCAAGGTGGTTTTAGTGACCACCGGTTTGCTCATCTTCCTGGGTGCCGTCATATTGCTCATAACCGAAAAAAACCTGCTGGAGAACGCAAGCTTTGGCGACCGCCTGATGATGGCCTTATTCCAGTCCATCACTTGCCGGACGGCGGGTTTCAACACCGTGGACATCGGCGGACTGAACAGCGCATCCCTGGCGTTTATGATGTTTCTGATGTATTTCGGTGCGTCACCGGGATCATGCGGCGGTGGTATCAAAACGACGACGTTCGCCGTTCTGGCGGCGTTTTCCTGGAGCCGCCTGAAGGGACGGGCACGGCTCAACATGTTTCAAAAAAGTATTCCCCAGGAAACCGTCGCCAAAAGCATATCGGTCGTCGTTTTGTCGATCGCGATTATTTTAGCGGCCCTTTTCCTGATTCTTTTTACAGATCCAGCCCACGGCAGCGGCGCCGCAGGACATCAGCAGTATCTGAGTTTCCTTTTTGAAACCATATCGGCCTTCGGTACCGTGGGGCTCTCCATGGGGGCGACCACTTCTCTGAACGGGATCGGCAAATTTATCATCATCATCGTGATGATTATCGGCCGGGTCGGGGTGCCAGCATTTGCTTACATCATCGCCGGGCCACCGGCGCGAAAAGGTTTGGAATTTGCCGAAGAGAATCTCATGATCGGTTAGCGGAGGTCAAAAATGAAACGATTTGCGGTCATCGGAGCAGGCAGCTTTGGATTCTATGTTACCAAAGCGCTCTTCGAGAGTAACCAGGAGGTGATCACCATCGATCGTAATCGCGATCGTATCCAGGCGGTGGAGCCGTATACCACCACCGCCATCGTCCTCGACGCCACTGATGTCGAGGCCCTTAAGGGTCTCGGTCTGGCGGAAATGGACAGCGTCGTCGTTAGCACCGGCGGCGACATCAGCAACAGTATCCTGATCTGTTATCACCTGCACGAACTCGGTGTTAAAACCGTCATTGCCAAAGTAGAAGACGGAATCCATGCTGAAATTTTGAAAAAACTCGGCGCGTCCGATACAATTCGGCCGGCCAAAGATACGGCAGCCCGACTTGCACGGCGGCTTACACGGCCGAATATCCTGGACTTTCTACCGCTGGAGGAAGACTATAACCTGGTTCAAGTCGATCCGCCGACATCCTTTATCGGCAGAACGCTCAAGGAAATCAATCTTCGCAGCCGCTATGACGTTTACGTCATCGCCGTGAAAGAATTGGTTCCGGAGAGGTTTGTCATCGTGCCATCGGCGGATTTCGTGATCAAGGGCAGCGATATTCTGATCATGATCGGAAAAACAAAAAACCTGGATAAAATCAAGGAATTGAAGTAGCAGGCACGACGAGGATCAGGCCTGCTAAAGGCCGCGATGTGGTAACTAAATCTTATGTGCCCGCCTATGAATTCTTCTCTACAGCCATTTTCTTCGCTTGAACCAAGCCACCATTCCGATAAAGATCGCGATGAGCAGTGTCCAGAGCACGGGGTAGGCGTACCGCCACTTGAGCTCCGGCATAAACTCGAAGTTCATTCCGTAAATTCCGGCGATGAAGGTGAGGGGAATAAAAATCGTGGCGATGATGGTAAGGACCTTCATGACTTCGTTCATTTTATTGCTGACCGTCGACAAGTAGATATCGAGCAGGCCGGACAGGACGTCTCTAAACGACTCGATGGTGTCGATGACATGGATCGTGTGGTCGTAAATATCGTTAAAGAAAACGCGCACGGCGCTGTCGATAAGTGATGATTCTTCCTTGATCAGCCGGTTCAGCAGTTCCCGAATCGGCCACACCTGTTTTCTCATGAAGATGATATCCCGCTTCAGGGCATAGACATGCTGCAGGCTGGCCGGCGTCGGGTCGGTAAGCAGCGCCTGCTCCAGCGCCTCAATTTTTTCTCCAAATACTTCGAGGATGATGAAGTAATGGTCGACCACCGCATCGATCAGGGCATAGGCCAGATAGTCGCTGCCGGAATTACGGATGCGGCCTTTACCCTTTTTGATTCGTTCGCGTACCGGCGTCAGAACGTCCCCGGGAACTTCCTGGAAAGAGATCAGAAAATTCGACCCCAGAACCAGGCTGACCTGCTCGGATTCGATATGCTGCATTGCCGCGTCGTAGTATAGCATTTTGAAAACAATGAAGATGTAGTCGTCGAATTCTTCGATTTTGGGTCGATGGCCGGTATTGACGATATCTTCGAGGGTCAAAGGGTGGATGTCAAAATGGCGGCCAACGGCTTCGATCAATTCGAGGTCATGCAGCCCGTCGATGTTGATCCAGGTGACAGTCGGCAAAGCTTTGAGCGGCAGAGCCTCCTCGATGGCGGTGATGTCCTTTTCCAGGAAGCGATCCGGATCGTAATCAATGATTGTAACCCGGCTTGTGTCGGCCTTTCTGTCACCAACGGAAATGAGGGTGCCCGGGGCTGTCCCCGGTTTTTTGGTGGGCCTCTTGACAAATCGCTTGAGAGACCGCGATTCTTTTTTCACTCCACGTGTCCGGTGGTCAGTCGGTTTCTTTCCCATTGCTTCTCCGATGCCTTAGTAGATTCAATACCCTGTTAGGGCTGAAGAGATTTAATAAGTGCAAGGCTCTTTTGCAACAGGTCGCTGGAGGAGAGAATCAGTTTCTTTTCAGTGTCGATGAGTTTTTGTTCCTGCGCCTCGTGGGTGATAAGGCGATGGTTGATCTCGATCTGGCGGTTCATGATGGCGATTTGCTGAATCGAGGTTTCGAGGCTCATCATTCTTACCTCGTAGAAATGCCTGCGGTTTTTTCTTTAAGCTCCATAAAAAGCGTCAGCAGGTCGTTTTCGTATTCACAGATGACGCTGATCGCCGACAGGGTCAGAAACGAAGACAACCAGATGTTTTTCTGCTCGTCGTAATTTGCATTGGCCTGCCCAAGGCCCGCTAGGCGATCCCTGATGCCCTCAAACAGGTTGATGTTTCGACTCAATGCGGTTGTAATATCGTCCATTTGCTGCTGCGCTTCGGCAAAGTTCGCCGGTGATTCCGCGGATAAGGCCACTGTAGAAAAGAGAAGACTTGAGGCGAGGACCAAAATGATGTGCGACAGGAATGTCTTCATACAGGTAATCTCCCGTACTCTCAAGATGGACTTAGCTACCGTCAATCGATCATGGTGTCTCGTTTGTCCCCACCGCCGGTTGTTGAACACGATACGCCGACCGCCTTAACATCAAGGGTCGTTTGATAAGCGGTTTCTCCACGGTCTTGTTCCGGTTTTTTCAACCGCAGTCAGTATTTAATAGAGCTGTCCCGGGATGGAGATGACGTTGTTAAAAAATTTCACTTTTGATATCTCATTAGCCGGTAGGTCCGGTCAAATTGAGATGGATTATGTGTGTCCGATCGGCAGACGGGACCTGGAAATTTATATACGCAATTCTCCCGACTGTCAAATCCGGCCGGATTCTCGCTGGTTTCCGGCAGGTTGTTCGGGCGGGTGAGCGGAGAGGTGGAACATGCCATGAAAAATAAAGACCTTGCGGTTGTTAAAAGGCCGCTATTCTGGTGGGTTTTTGCAGGTGATCTGAGGTTGCAGATCCTGCTGATCATTGTCATTTTGATCACCGTCTTTGTCAGGGTCGTGCCGCTCGAGATGCAGAAGCGGATTATCAATGAAACCATCAAGCTGCAGCAGGTCGAACTGCTGTTTGTCTATTGCGGAATCTACCTCTTGGGCGTCGTGCTTGCCAGCGGCCTCAAGTATCTGATCAACATTATGCAGACGAAAATCGGCCAGCAGGCCACGATGGAGATGCGGCGCCAGCTATACGATCACCTTCTCAGGCTGCCGCTGAGCTTTTTCAAGAAAACCCAGCCGGGCATGGTGGTGACATCCCTCCTTAACGAGGTGGCCGCTGCCGGGGATTTCATCGGTCAGGCCATCGCCGTTCCGATCACCAACATTCTCACTTTGCTGGTTTTTTCGGGCTACCTATTCTGGCTCAATCCGTTGCTGGCAGCCGCATCTTTGATTATCTATCCGGTCGTTCTGCTCGTGCTGCCCCGCTTGCAGAAGGGTGCCAATGTGGCTAACAAGCAGCGGGTCGACAAGTCCCGTGACCTGTCCAATAAAATTGCGGAAACCGTCAGTGGATTAATGGAAATTCATGCCCACGGCGCCCACCGTATCGAAGCCCGCAAGTTCAGTGACGCCGTCCGGGACTTGCAGAAGATCCGGGTTGTCTGGAATCTCTACCGATTCGGCATCAAGGCCAGCATCAATTTTTTTAACAACCTGAGCCCCTTTTTCATTTTTATCCTCGGCGGGTACCTGGCCATAAACGGGCGGCTCGACCTTGGCGCCCTGGTCGCCTTCCTTTCAGCGCAGGAAAAACTCTTCACTCCCTGGAAAGAGATGATTGATTTTTACCAGGACTATCAGGACGCATCGGTGAGCTACTACCGTACGATGGAATATTTTGATGCACTACCCGAACACCGTTTCGATCCCGAGAAACGATCGCCTTTAGAGTTGGAGAACCGCATCGAGGTGGACGACCTTTCCCTGGTGGTCGATGATGGACTAAAGTTGTTGGATAAAATTTCAATACAAATAGAACCTGGAAAGGCGTATGCCCTTGTGGGACCCTCCGGCAGCGGAAAAACCACCTTGGTTCACTGCCTAAGCCAGCTTATCAGTTACTCTGGCGGAAGCATCCGTCTCGGAGGGGAGGAAGTTGCTGAATTGACCAAAAAAGATGTGGCCCACAACATAGGATTTGTTTCTCAGAACCCGTATATATTTAACGGCACCTTTCAGGAGAACCTGCTTTATGCCTGCACGGCTGAGATCAATTCGAAAGATGCAGGCGCTGCATCGGGGATGCCGACACTCGACGATATGATCGAGGTTATCCAGCAAACCGGTATTTTTGCAGATGTCCTGCGATTTGGGCTGAATGCGACCCTGGACCCGGAACGCCACAAGGATCTGGTGCCGGGTATTTTGAGAATTCGAAAGAAATTCCAGCGTCTGAGTTCAAATGAGATCGGCGAGCACGTCGAGTTTTTTGTAAAGGAGCGCTATCTCTACTACTCAAGCGTTGCCAGTAATATTACTTTCGGGTTTGCTCAGCACCAGGTTTTCAAGGAAGAACATTTGCAGGAAAACGAGTATTTTAGTCAATTCTTGCGTGATTCCGGACTGTATGGACCGTTGCTGGATTTGGGGGCGAAAATTTGCCACAGTTCCAACGATATTTTCGGCAGCATGGCACCGGATGAATTTTTCCTTGCGGCGGCTCCGTTTGAGCCGGAGGAATTCGAAGATATCAGGCGGATAGCGGGACTCCTTGGAGAGTCACTTCCTGAGACCCTCCCACGCTGCGGAACAGCGTAAATTGCTTCAACTGGCGCTGCGCTTTGTGCCCACGAGGCACAAAATGGTGGGCATGCCCAGACCGCTCATACGCTTGATTCGCAAGCAGAGACCTCTTTTTAAAAAGAAAATAACAGCGGAACAACCGGGTGCATTTACCTTTTTCCACAAGCGTATATATTTGTATTCATTGTCTATTTTGAATAACGTAATTTTTGGCCACCTGAAAAGCACCAATCCCAAGGTCGATGAAATCATCCACGAGCGAATCGTCCACCTTTTGATCGAAGAGGAATTACTGGAGGCGGTGCTTGCGATCGGCTTGCAGTTCCAAGTCGGCAGCAGAGGTGAGCGACTTTCGGGCGGCCAGCGACAGAAACTGGCCATTGCCCGGGTGCTGCTCAAAAAGCCGCGAATTCTTATCCTGGACGAGGTCACCTCGGCCTTGGACAACAAATCTCAAACCCGAATTCAGGGGTTGCTCGAAGCGCGCTTGAAAGGACATACGACCGTGATTTCCGTCATTCACCGGTTGGACACCGTTAAGAATTACGACAAAATAGTGGTGTTGAAAACCGGCCGGGTATACGAATCCGGAACCTATGCCGAGCTTATGGAAAACCGGGGTTTGTTCTTCGACCTTGCCGTAAGCGGGCCGACCGCTGAGCACTAACCGTTTGGAGAAAGATGAGGCTGCTGGTTCGGTCGGTCTCAAGGGAAGACGAACCGGTAACCGATATAAGCGGCATAAACAACGAGAGCCAAGGCACCTTCCCAGCGATCCACCCGGCCTTTGCCGCCGCTGAACATAAAGGCGAACAGCAGCAGGCCGGTGAAAATCGTCATGAGGACATCGATGTTGTTCCCCATGCTGAAGGGCAACGGTTTAATGGAGGCCGTGACGCCGAGGACAAAGAAGATGTTGAAAATGTTCGAACCGACGATGTTGCCGACGGCAATGTCGGCCCGGCCCTTGTAAGCGGCCATGGCCGAAGTGGCCAGTTCCGGCAATGACGTTCCCACGGCCACGATACTGAGCCCTACCACCGCCTCACTCAAACCGAAGTGGGCGGCAACGGATACCGCACCCCCCACAATCCATCTGCCGCCGAGGCACAGCCCCACCAGTCCCCCGACCAGGCGCAACAGTGCTGCCGGCAGATTATACGTTTTTGATGGGACCTGTTCAGCCATGGACTCGATGCCGTTGGCGGCCGTAAATGCATAGTATAGAAAAACGGTGAAAAAGCTCAGCAGCACCAGACCGTCGCTGCGGGAGATGCTTGGCGCGGATTGCTGATCGATGAGCCGGTCATTGGCCAGCAGTCCGAACACGATTGCCGCCAGCAGGCTGAAAGGTATTTCCCGCCATACCGTTCCCTTGGTCACGGCCAGTGGACGAATAATGGACGCCACACCCAGAACCAGCAGCGTGTTGGCGATATTGCTTCCCAGGATGTTGCCGATCGCAAGATCGCTGTTGCCCCTGACGGCCGCGGTAATATTAACGAAGAGTTCCGGGGTGGAAGTGCCGAAAGCCACCACCGTCAATCCGATAACGAGGTCGGAGATTCTGAGGCGGCGGGCGATCGACACCGCACCGTCGATCATTATATCTGCGCCTTTGATCAACAGGGCGAAACCGAGGATCAACTCGATATATGGCCAGATAGCGGTCACGGTTTGCCTCCGCCAACGGATTCAGCCGGGCCGGCTGCGGGAATGCGGCTGTCGCGCTGTGCAGGCCGGTGCTTAAATGAATTGTTGGTATGGTGGTTCATCGAATCAGGCATATGTTCGTATAACCCGCATATGTTATGCGAATCTTTCAGTTACAAAAAAACGCACAGTCAACCGCCTGTGCGTAGTGGTCGTGGTTCGTGTGGGCAACGGTTCCAACTGTTTATTTTTAATCAGAATCAGTGTTTTTGTCAACTGCCAGGGGAGATCCGTTCAATATTTCGACTTGCTTTTGGAATCTGCTGCAGCTAAGAATTAACAATGCAATTATCCTTCTGCAGGCCAAGGGGGAAGCAACTGGAAAGGGAAATGGTAACATGGAACTGATCAAAATACGATTTGGTAATGAACCGGATTCCAATGAGACCTCAATCGAAAAAAACCTGTCGGATGTTTTCCGGACGTCAAATCCGTTATTCAGATGCTCCGACTGCCTGTGGGTTCCCCCCATGGATATGATCGAAACGCCGCATGAAATCGTTATTATCGCTGAGATTGCGGGTGCAGAGAAAGAAGATATGCAGGTTGAGATCACCCGTAAGGCCGTAAAAATCAGCGGGATGCGCCGTGCCTTGACGCCAACGTCATCGTCAACCTATCGACTGGCGGAAATTCATTACGGCCAATTCGAAAGGATTCTCTACTTGCCGGAACCGGTCGATTCGGACAATATCGATGCCTCCTATTCCAAAGGATTACTGTCAATCCGCCTTACCAAGATGCCGGAGGAGAAGCTTCATAAGATCCCCATCACCGAGGGATAAATCCCCCTGCCCGCATAATTGACAGAATACATCTCAAAAATAGCCTCAGTACCCATGGCGCGGCGTTATGGAACGACTCGAAATGCTCACATACGAGTTGTATGCTCCGCGTTTTCGTTGTTGCATGCCGTGCCCTGAACCCTGGTTCTTATTTTGGAGACACGTTCTAAATATTCTAGTAAGCGACACAATTGAGATCGCTTGCATGTCATTTCCTCACCAATGCCATCCGGAGTTCAACCGGTTCAAACCTTGAAATCTTCTTTGCGGATATCGTATTTGAGCATCAGTTTGTTGATTTGGCGGGGTGTGATGCCGGCCTCAGAGGCTGATTGTTTCACTTTCCCCCGGTTACGGGAAAAGAGCTCTTTCAAGTACTGGCGCTCGAAATTCTGGACAATCGATTTTCTGGCTTCCGCCAAGGTCGCTTGAGCATTCAGGGGCATTGCGATCGTCTCGCTACCGCCTTTGTCGAACAATTCATCCGGGAAACTTGCCGGTGTTAACACCGCTGAGTGCTCCAGAATATAGGCGCGTTCGATCAGATTTTCGAGTTCACGGATATTACCCGGCCAGGAGTAATTGAGCAGCATTTCCGCAACGTGAGGATGGACAGCGGTGATGTTTTTTCCGTATTCCCGGTTGAATTTCTTCAGAAATACCGTTGACAGAAATGGTATATCTTCTTTTCTTTCCCGCAGGGGAGGGAGCTGAATCGGGAACACGTTCAGACGGTAGTAAAGATCACGCCGGAATGTACCGTCGTCACTCATCTGTTTGAGATTGGCGTTGCTGGCCGCGATTATTCTGGCATCAGTTTCGATGGTTTCTTCACCACCAACGCGGCTGAATGTACTGTCTTGAAGGACCTGCAATAGTTTGATCTGTGATGCAGCGGTAATCGTGCCGATTTCATCCAGAAAAATAGTGCCGCCTCTTGCGATCTCAAATTTACCCAACTTCTTGCGGTGGGCGCCCGTAAAAGATCCCTTTTCGTGACCGAACAGCTCGCTTTCCAGTAGCGTTTCCGGTATGGCACCGCAGTGGACGCTGATAAACTGGGCGTGTTGCCGGTTGCTGTGCAGGTGGATCAATCTGGCCACCACGCCCTTCCCGGTGCCGGTTTCACCGGCCAGCATTACGGTGGCCTTGGTCCGCGCCACCGATTGAATTTTTTTATAGACCTCCTGCATGGCGGCATTATCGGTGTGGACGATTTCTCGCGATTCAGCCTGCCAGAACTGATCCCTCAGGTAATTCAGCTCCAGGTTCTTGAGCGAGCTGCTGACAGCGGATGTGGCCATCAGCTGTACCTCGTCAGGGTCCAGGGGATAGGTGATGTAATTGGTGGCTCCGGCTTTCAGGACAGTGATGGCCTGCCGGATTCTATCCGCAGGAACCATGACGACAATTTCGGGCGCCGGGTACTGGGCCGACAGCGGTGCCAAAGTTTGCTGGAGGTCTTGAGATGGTGACGTTTCCAAAAGAAGATCGATGTCAATGTATACCAGGAAGTGATGTTTGATGGCCAGGCGTTCCAGCGCATCATCGCCGCCGACAGCTCTGTCGGCGCGGTAATCCGAGCCGAGGGATCGGGCGATGAGACTAAAATCATCATCGTTGCTGGTAGCAATCAGAACTGTACGCATGGCTTTCCCTTAAGATTCGTTATGGGGGTGATTCAGCTTTCGGGGCCCGCGAACGTCACCCGCTCCATACCCCATTTTTGAGAGACATGATTGCCTGTTTAAGTGTTTGCCGTTCTATATAAGATTTGAAAAATTCATCCCTATCGTTGCATCTGTCAGGTCAAATGAGAGGCGGCAATGGCTTTCAGGGATATGCCGAGATCAATACGGAACAACCAAGGGCCGCTGCAACATTTTTTCGTAAAGTTTGATGTATGTACTGGCCGTTACGGCGTGATTGAAGCGTTCGGTGCTTTGGGTCATGATCCGCTTTATCTGGCGCTTTTTGACAGCAGGCGGCAGCGTAAAGAACCGCATGGCTTCATCGATGGCCCAAAACAATCCCGGGGCATCGAAATCCTTGAACAGGAACCCGTTGCCACTATCGGTTTGAACGTTGATGTGCTCGACAGTGTCGTGAATTCCACCGGTGTCGTGGGCCACCGGCAGGGAACCGTAAATGGAACCGATCATCTGCGGCAGGCCACACGGTTCGAACCGGGACGGCATCAGCACAAAATCAGACGCACCATAAACCCGGCGGGAGAGGTTTTCGTCGAACGGTTGCACGGCCACGCGGTTTTCTAAACCATGGAAGGAGGCAATATTGCGGAAATGGTCATGGTACTCACCGTTGGCCACGAAGACGAATTGTATATTTCGGTCCCAGTAGCGAGAGACGACCGTGTAGAGAATATCGGCCAGAAGCTGGCATCCTTTTTGATAGTTGTCAAGGCGGTGTGGCCAGAAAAACATCGGGGCCTTCGGGTCGGTGATCAGCCCGAGGCTCTGTTGCAGATGGCGCTTGTTTTTCAGTTTGCCGTCTGAGTGGTTCGTGGGATCGTAACATACGTTTAGCGCAGTGTCCTCGGCCGGGTTGTATGACGGATCCGGAGAGTTGAGAATCCCCTCGGCGCAACCGGCAGACATTTTACTGGCGAATTCCCGGCGCAGGGGCTCGCCGACGAAAGTATGCCGACCCTCCACGATTTCCGTCAAGAACGTCGGGCTCACGGTATTTACATAGTGTGCCGCGAATAAACCGCTGGCCAGGAAGTCGACCCGGTTGTGTTCGCGGGTTTCTTCATAGTCGACCGGTACGCGTTCGTAAAAAAGATGGTCCCAGAATTCTGCGGCATCGATGCCGCGGTCTTCTATGGTGGCCAGGTTGGTCTTGACGGTGTGGATGTTATGAACGGTAAAGAGGCTGGGAATGCCCATGTGAAGCGCAGCCCCCGGAATCAGACCGGTCATCCAGTCGTTGCAGTGGATAAGATCCGGCGCCACTTCGGGAATGATTTTGTTTATGACTTCCCGTTGAAAGGCCAGGGCAATTTTAAGGTTTTCCCATTCGATATTGGAGTACACGTTCTGCTGGTAGAAAAAGGCCCGGTCCTCGGCCAGATGAAACCGATCCTGAGGGAGTACTTTTCTTATCATCCGCATTTCTTTATGCAGCAGGCGCGAAAAATGGTCATCGAACATCGTACGGTAGTCGGGCAGGGCAATGTGTACGTCAGCACCTTGCTCGAACAAGGCGGCCGCAAGGGCGGCGGAGACGTCGGCCAGCCCTCCGGCCTTGGCGCTCAGGTAATTGGCGACGTTACCCATGCCCGGCGGCAAATAGGTGACTTCCGGTGTGACGATAAGAACGATCGGGTTTTTAGTGGTATTGGCCATTTTTCTTTCCATGAGTGTGGTTTGACCTGCAGCGTCTGCTGATTTATAGCTCCGATTTTACTGGTACACTGTGCAACCGGCCAAGAATACCATCCACTTATAGCATATTTTTCTGGAATCAGTGCCTGTGAATTAAAAATCAGTTTTCCAAATCAGGTCGACTCCGCTCGTTCGTTCGTCACCCACATCGGCTTCGATGCTGAAATTCCGGTTGAGTTCATATTCGATTCCCACACTTCCGAAACTCGAGGCGCTAAATCCCATGCGATAGGTCATGAATATGTTGCGGGTGACATATTTTCCCAGTGTAAGAGAGCCCGTACTCCAGTCTTCTTCGCCCGGATCGATCCTGATTTCATCCACCGCCAGGGTATCTCCCAGAATACCCTTGAGTTCATTGGCGGCTGCCCGACCGGCCAGATTGAGGGCCGCTGCCTGGGCATCGGTCGCCTGCTCTGACCGCAGTTCATTGGTCGGGCGTCCGAAGACCAGGTAGGAGATGATGTCCGCCTGGTCCATCATCGGTTCGCTTTCGAGAGACAGCTCTATCGCGCGGGCACTGCCGGTGATGCGGACGATGATCGTTGTGTCACGGATCTTGGTTTCGGCCCGAATGTCGAGCCCGGGGTCCGGTTCTTCCAGGCCCTGAAATTCTAACATTCCGCGGGTGATTTCGAAACGACGACTTTGAAACAGGTAATTGCCTCTGACGGTGTTCAGCGAGCCGATCAGAAGGAAAGGTCCGCGGGGTTTTTTATTCAACTTGATCGTCCCGGCGATTTCGGCATTGAGGTCCTGGCCTCTCAACCAGACATTGCGCGGGACTTCTATCGTGATATCGGCCGCCAGGGCCGTTAGAAAGTTGTCCTGGGGTTCGGCAATAACGATCGTTTGATCTTCGCCCGATTGTTCTCCCAATACTTGGATATCGGCGGGACCTCCGGCCATCATCCGGTCCAGGTTGATCCGGCCCTCCGGAATCCGAAGCCGGCCGGTAAGAACCAGCGCTGAGAGCGGGCCGCTGATGGAGATGTCCGGATCGATTCGGGCGGTTATTTCACGCCTCCAGGCAATGGGGGCCTGGTTTCCCGTCAGGTGGAGATTGAGAGAGGATGGCGTCCATCCATCGAGCAGAATGTCACCTGTCAAACTCAGCACCCCTTCCCGGTCTCCGCTGAGCGCTATCTTGTCAATGGTCAGTTTCCCCGGGAGCAGAGAAAGATCGGCCTGAACGGATTCATAGGTCAAGCCGTGCTTCGGCATAGCCAGGGAGCCCTCCCGAAGGGTAAAAAAGCCGGTCAGCTGTGGTTGCTGAATATCCCCTGTGGCCTGCAGTCGGAGATTTACGAGCCCATCGATTTTCACATCGCGCCGTTGGGGAATCGGCAGTTCGGACAGC
This sequence comes from uncultured delta proteobacterium, assembly GCA_963825595.1. Taxonomy (GTDB): domain Bacteria; phylum Desulfobacterota; class Desulfobacteria; order Desulfobacterales; family SG8-13; genus JARFQH01. Next base: position 29,571 of record CAWGUE010000015.1, read on the forward strand.
TTAAGATCATCGGCCGTCAATTGTGCTTGCAGACTGCCGGGCCGCGGTGTGAATTCAAAGGGCAGCAGTCGCAGTGTCAAACCGCTCTGACCCTCTGCATTGAACATCTTGCGGTCTTTGCGAGTGCCTGCGGCCACCAGAGACGCGATCCTGTCACGATAACGCAACCGAAGGTTTAGATCCGAGAGCGAGACTTTGTAACCGCTGACGCCGCTGACGGTGACCTGCGCGTCGATATTCGGCGTCTCGCCCGTTCCGGTCAATTCAACTTCGGCCGTGAGCTGACCTTTCAGCGTTGGTTCGTCCTGCCAAAGCGTGCCCAGGCGATCCAGGTCGAGCCCCGTGAGGGACAGCTGGAGTTTTTGGGGACCCTTAAAGGCGAGACTGCCGGTGGCGTCCAGTGATACCGGTCCGCTGACCAGCTTGAAGGAATCGATGTCAACGCTGTCCGGATGGGTTTGCAGTCGAATCGGTTCGGCGTTGCTGAATCCCGGTATCAGCCGGTCGAATGGGGCGCTGATGCCGGTGACCCGCAGGGTATCGATTCGGATGCGGCGGTCATCCTGCTGCCAGGGGGCCGCTTGTCCCGCCAACTGGAGTTGCTCACCCGTCGCCTTGGCCAGTTTAAGATCGGCCGTCAATGCCTCGGGATCCAGATGAACATCCAAGTCGAGTCTGGAAAAGAGTTCATCTTCGTAGCGGATGTCGGTCAAATTACCCTCGATCCGTCCGGTGAGGCGGGCTCCCGAGATTTGCCAGTCGCCGTTTAGCTTGGCTGACGCGACGGTCACATCGCCGTGGGTCAAGTCATCGACATTCAGCGTGGCCCGGATTCCAATCTGTTTGTCGTTTCCTTGCGTGGTGCCGTTGACCTGAAAACGCCCGTTTGGCAGCTGATCTGCCGGTAATTGGGGCACCAGTTCCGCCAGGAGGGGAACGATTTTCTTCAATTCTGCGATCACGACCTCGCCGTTGACCTGATAGTCGAGGGGTACGACCGACAGCCGTCCTTTCATAAGGGCCTGGCCTGCGTCGGTCTGAAGGTCGAACGTCTCCAACCGGAGCAGGTTTCCGTCCCAGGTGCCGTCCAATTCCAGGCGGCCGTCCGGCAACGTATCTTCCGGTATGCGGGGTACCAGGTCACCTAACAGAAGGATCGTTCTTTTCAATTTTTCCACGACGACCTTACCGCCGACCTCATACGTCAGCGGTTGGACGGTTGCCCGGCCCTGCAGCGATGCGCGGCCCAGTTCGGATTGAAAGTCAACGGTCTTCAACTGCAGGGTCTTGCCGTTCCACCCGGCCTGCAGGTCCCCCTTTTTTATCTCTGTGGCCAGCAGAACAGAGGGGCGCAATCGCAGCTCCGCACCGCCGGACCAGTCGGCGGGATCGAATTGGCCGGAGTCATCGAGCCGTCCGGAAGCATTGACTTTCAGGTCGGCGTTGACCATACCCCCCATTTTCGGGCCCGGGAATAGGGCGTCCGTGTCGAGATTTCGTATCTCTGCGCTGATCACGGCCTTCATCCCCGCAGCTGTTTCGCTGATCCCCTCCAGCTGTCCCTCTAAGCGGACGCTACCGCCCGGTCCGGTCAGATCAGCCGCCGAGATGACGAGGGTACCGTTTTCGGCCGTCAAGTCAATCGTCCCGTTATCGATCCGATATCCGGCCAGTTCGGATGCCATCAATTGCACATTCAGGTGGCCCTGCCGCTCGGGTTGGTCAAGCTTTGCGCCAATCAGGGAGAAGTCCGCGTTGATATCGCCGGGCCAACCGGCCGTATTGTCCAGGGGCCATGCTGCCGGGTTCAGGTTTCGTAATTCTCCCCTTGTTTCCAGTCCAATGCCAGGGCCGCCGCCACCTGTCAGAAGACCCTCGGCTGTCAGGGACTGACCTTCCAGTCCGAGTTTCAGCCGGTGGTGCAACCGGCTCAGAGGGCCCTGCAGGTGAATGTCGCCGCCGACACTGCCGCGATTCAGTGTCGGAAGCGAAAGCAGGCGCCCCAGTTCGGCCAGTGAGAGCGCCGCGATATTTGCATCCAGGGTGATTTCGGGTTCCGGCCCTGACTGCTGCAGTTGTGCATTCAGAGACAACCGGGAGAGGTCCGTCTCGATGTTGAGGCCTGAGATCGTGAGGTGCTCCTTGGTCAGATCGTAACTCACCCGGCCCTTGAGGGCCGTGAGCGCTAACCGAGGATGATCCAGGTGAAAAGCGAGGCGCTTGACATCGGCTTTCAGTACAGGGGCGGTCTTGAGGGCGATGTCGAGCTGAATGTCCGTGAATTGGCGAACCTGGGGCGGATTCGTACTTGAATCGCCAATTTGCACCCTGCCGTCTGTTATTGAAAGGCTTTTGACCAGGACTTGAAAGGGCGCGCCGGGCTGCGGTTCTTTGGTGACCGGTTGTTCCGACTGGAAGAGGTCGGCTACGTTCCATTTACCGGCCGGGTCCCGGCTAAGGTTGAGTTGGAGGCCCTCGATACGCAGGCGCGTGATGACCACCATCCGATTCAGCAGCATCGGCAGCCGATAACGGACAGACACCCTGTCTGCGGACAGAATCGTCTCTTTTGGGTCGCTCAGGCGGACCCCATCCAAGGACAGGCCGCTGAGGAGATTGCCTGAAATCTCTCCCAGCTCGAGCTGAGCCCCCAATTGTCGTTCCAGCGTTGCAATGGCCAGGGTTTTAATTCGATGTTGGATATACGGAACCCGCAGAATCGCATAACCGGCCAGAATCAACACAATGATCGCGGCCGATCCGAAGAAAACGATGCGTACCATCGTTTTCCTGAGTCGAGACCATCCGGAACGATCTCTTCGGGCCGGTCGGCCGGAATTGGTTTCGTTTCCTTTGTCCATGGTTGAAGGCTATCTGTGGTTGTTAGGTATAGCGGTCGTGATGGCCACCGGATGTTGTCTTGGCGGTGATTATGACTTTTATTCAACGATTTGTTAAAACGCCTGCCCGATGTTCAGATACACGCGCCAGCGGCCACCGACGATCTTATCCGGTTGTCCGACGTCTCCGATATCCTTTCCGGTCTGCGGATTGAGCTTGTAGCCGAAGTCCACCCGGATCGGTCCGATGACCGTGTCGTAGCGCAACCCGACGCCACAGGTGTAGCGCGTTTCTGAGAAATCGAGTCGAAACGGTTCCACATCAAGCAACCCGGCGTCCAGGAAGGTGACGCCGGTTAATTCTTTGTATAAGGGAAATCTTGCTTCGACGCTGGCATTGAAACCGGTTTGACCACCGATAGGATCACCGTTTTCGTCCAGCGGCGGAAGTTTCTGAAAGTCGTACCCGCGCACCGTATCGCCGCCGCCCAGATAGAGGCGCTTGAAGGCCGGAATGTATGACGTGCCTTGGACTCCCTGGATTGTTTCCAGTTTGACCCGCCCAGCCAGGACGATACTTTTGAATACTTGCTGGTACACCTTGGCTTCGATCGCGGGCTGGTAGTAGGCGAGTTCCGAGCCGAGAAATTCCGGGGCCAGCTCGATTTTCGCTCCGAGATAAGACCCCGTCGTCGGGTTCAACAAGTTATCTCGGGTATCCCGGGCGATTCCCAGACCGGTAGCGGATATGCGGGTGGTTTGATCCAGATATGGCACCTCTTCGATGTCCAGCGGTGATGAGGCCGCGACACTTTCCTCTTTGTTGAACGACAGACCGTAACTCACTTGCATATGCCAATTGCGCGTGAGTTTGCGGCTCAAGGCCGCATCGGCGAAAATTTTGTTATTTTTATAGGCCGGCGGTTCTTCCAGTTCGGTTCCGGCCCTGGTGGTCAGCGTGTTTTTGGCGTCTAAAAAATAGGGTTGAACATACGTCAGCTGGACATTTCGCAGAATGTCGGAAATCCGTCCACTCAAGCTCAGGCGACCGCCCTGACCGGCCAGGTTCCGGTAAGTCAACGCGGCCTGGAGCCGCAGCTTGTCCTCGGTGCCGTAACCAGCACCGAGACGGACACTGCGGCGTTCTTTCGCCTTGAGTTGAACGCGCATCGCAACCGGGCCACCGTCGGATTCCGGCGGCCCTTCGGGTATAATGAGGGCGGTCCTGAACGCATCGAGCCGGATGAGATTGCGACGGCTGTTATCGACCTTGTCGGCATTGTATCTCTCCCCTTCGCTGAAGGTTAGCGCCCGTCGGATGACCGTTTCAGAGACCTCGGTTCCCTCCTGGGTGATCGTGATCGCTCCGAAGACCGACAGGGGACCAGGAATGACGCGAAAAGATAGTTTGGCCTGGTCGATCTTCGGATCGATCACCGCCTGACCGGTGACCTCGGCAAAGGGATAGCTCCGATTGGCGAAAAACCGCGCAATAATCCTTTTGGCTTCCTCATATTTGGCGGTCTGGAACACCCGGCCCGGGACCAGGGGTAATTTGGCTTTGAGCTCCTGCGACAAGGGTTCTTCTGCAGGTGGGCTGACGTCGATATCGATCGATGCGACAACGACCGGCGAGCCTTCCTCAACCGAAAAAGTCACCTTGATGCGAGGTATTTTCGGGGTCGGTGCCTTATCGTCACCACCAGGGTCATGGGCGCTCTGGCCAGGCGCTTCTTCCTTTACTGGCGGCCGTTTGGGCGACTGGTCGACGAACATGACCGACACTTCCGCTTCAGCACGGAAGTAGCCGTCATTGCGGTAAAATTGGCGGATGCGGTTGAGGTCGTCTTCAATATCTTCTTTTTCCAGGGTGGGGGCGGGCTGCCAGAATTTCCAAATCGGCGGTATCCGCGCGGCCAGAGTTTTGGCCAGTTCTTCCTGCGACACGGATTCAACCCCCTTGAACGCGACCCCGACCAGTTCGAATTTGTCCGGGATGTCGTTCGCCAACGGCATTCTGATCGGGAGAATCAGCAGGACCAAAAACGCCAGGGCTATTTTTACGGCAGCAGTCATTAACCACCAGCAAAACGTTTTGAATCGGCCGAACGCCAGGAAAAGAGAAATCCGAACAGCCGACCAGGACATTACCCCAAGCCGAGTGCCTTCCACCGCAGGATGTCGTAGTAGGTCAATATTCGATCGACGTAGCGGACTGGTTCGTTACCCCGTGCGTAGCCATAGGTTGTTTGTCGATAGTACACGGATTGTTTCAGAAGTGGCAGCGTTCGCTTAAGAGCGATCCATCGATTGGGCTCAAAACCTTGGTTGCGGGCAATTTCCTGGGCATCCCGCACATGGCCGTAACCGATGTTGTAGCTGGCCAGGGCGAAGAGTATGCGGTCGGATCCGGGAATGTCATCAAACAGTTGATAAAGCCACTTGAGGTACTTGATGCCGCCCCCGATGCTTTCGACCGGGTCACGCCGATCTTCGATGCCAAGGTCGCCGGCCGTCTCCAGGGTCAGTTGCATGAGGCCGCGTACTCCGGTGTAACTGATGGCCTGCGGATCGAAATGGGATTCCTGGTAAATGAGGGCAGCGACCAGACGCCAGTCAAAATCATATTGGCGGGCGTGCCGGATGATGACGGACTTGTAGGATGGCATCCGTGATTTGACGCGTTCGTGAAACTTTTTCAGTTCGAAGTAGTCAAATCGATCCATGTTGGCATAATATCTGTCTCGGATTTGCGCAAATTTCCCCTCCCGGATGATTCGGTCAAAAAACGCGTTGATGATTTCAGCCAGTTCCCGGTCTCCTTTGCGAACGGCCCATCCAAAGCGCTGAATGCCCGATACGGAAAAGGCTTTCCGAATAGTGGGGTAATAGCGTTGGTTGAGAAATGCAAGATGGGAATCGGCCATGGTAATGTCGATTTCCCTTGCGGCGACCCGGCGGATCAATTCTTCGGTGGTCACATTATCATGCGGCACGATCCGGACATCGTACCCTTCATCATTTAATTTCATGAGCCGCTTGTGGTTGGAGGTACCCGCTCTTACATGCACTTTTTTGCCGTTAAGGTCATCCATCGTCCGGATACCGCTGTTGTCCATGTGGACAATTACGTGTCGTTCGGACGCCAGGTAGGCGTCTGAAAAATCGACAAACTCCCGCCAATAGGGCTCTTGCGCGATGCCGGCGGCGATAAAATCGCCCCCACCGCTTTTCAGCGCACCAAACATCTTATCCCATCCGGGTGTGACCACCTGCAAGTCGACGCCCAAATAGTCAGCAAACGCTTCGGCCAACTCGTATTCGAAACCCGCCGGTTGTCTGCGGTACTGGTAGTAATTGTGGGCGTTGTTGTCGGTGATCATCACGATTCTGCCAGCGTTCCATAACTGTTCCAAGCGGCTCCGGGGTTTATCGCTGCAGCCCGCAGTGACACCGAACCATGCCAGCAGCAGCGCCACGGCGGTTGAATGTATGCGGGGATATGGAAATTCGAGCGTCATCGTTAATCCGTGGGTTCAGAGAGAAACTATTCCGGCAGGGTTCTTTCCTTGACCGTGTAGTTAACGGTCACAATGCGGTTTTCCCCGGACGCCAGCCTGAGTTTTGCCGGGTTGATCGCGAGCCCCACATCAATGGAACCGGACCGTTTAATCCCTTCTACCGAGACCTTTTCGGTGTATATCGTTGACAGGCTGTCGAGGTATTGGCTGGCTCCGATAATCTTGACGGTGGCCGGTTCCGGACGGGCCTGCGTCAGCATCAGCCTTTCGGACAGTTTACCCACCCAGTCCACTTGCACGGGAAGCGTTTTCTCAGCCGTCACATCGAGGGAAACTTCAATGTAGGGTGGTTGAACGTCCTTGAGAATGACCCCCGGTGGCAGCGTTATGTCGTCTCTGGTTATGCTGAATGAGTTCGAACCAATGGTTGCCCGGTTCAGGTTCAGGCGGACGCGCAGCTGGTCGGGGCTGATGGATCTGAGTAGGGAGCGCGATCCGCTGATCTGAAGCTTGACGGTATTGTCTGATGTCTCGACGATTTCCTGAGCGGAATCACGGTTCCGGTATTCCACCGGAACGTCATAGGTCGCCAGCGTATCGAGGCCCCGCGTGATGCCGAACCATATCCCGAGGGTGAAGGCGATCGACAGAACAGAGGCCAGGACGATTTCAATCCTTTCATCCAAAAGGTTCGTCCGCCCCCCCAGACGCAGACCGGTGTGATCACGCAGCCGCTTCTCCAAGGTCGCCGGATTCTGAACCCCCTTGAGACGCCCGTTTTGGGCGATCGCTACCGTACCCCGTTCCTCGGATATAAGAATGATCAGAGCATCGGAGTTCTCTGCCAGGCCCAGTGCCGCCCGGTGGCGTGTTCCGTAATTTGACGGCAGGTCATCGCGCATGGACAATGGCAGAATGCATCCGACCTCTTCAATGCGGCTGCCCCGAACGATGGCGGCTCCGTCATGGACTGGATTGTCCGGCCAGAATATGCTGACAAGCATTTCCTTGGAAATGACCCCATGCCATTGCAGGCCATGCTGCACGATATCCCCCAGGTCTTCCTTTCCGGGAATAACGATCAGGGCACCGATGTGGCGCCGGGCCATATCAAACGCACTGCCGGCAATGTTTTCTATCGGCGTGGTCGTCTTCTTCTTCGGCAATTCCCACAGGATTCCCCTGATATTTTTGGTCTGCAGTACGGCACGAATTTCGTTTCTGAAGATGACCACGACAATCAGGGCCGCTGCGGCAGTGACGCCCTGGGAGATCCAGCTGGAGACAATGAGGCCCATTGATGTTGCCAACCGTTGGGCAAACCAGATGATCGCCAGGCCGAAGAGCACCCGCAAGACATTGGTTCCCCTGAACAGGATGTAGAACCGGAACAATACGTAGCTGTTCAGACCGATGTCGATCACGTCCTGCCAGCGGATGTTGGCGAGAAAGCCGTTCATTGGCGTCACATAGCCTAATCGATGATGCTGAAACGCAGCGTACTGAGAATGTTGCCTTCCTCGTCGGTCACCTCGACCCGCCAGGGACCTTTGTCCGAGCTGCGGAGTTCCATGGCGCTGTAGGTGGACCAGCGCGACGGCCGCAGAACCAATTTTACGCTCGCCTTGAGGTTGTCTCTGAGGTACCAGTTGTGAAAGGTAAACATTTTCTCCGGCACACTGGTAAAGTTAGTGTAACAGTAGACTTTTTTGATGGCCGAAGAAAATGCCACGGCCTTATTTTCCGGTATACCGTTCTGTACCGCTTCGCAAGTCGCTGTGGCGCCCAGAGCCAGCTTTTTAGGTTCTACCGCCACCGGCGGCTCGACTATCGGAGCTTGGCCTGCGGCAACGGCGGGCAGGAGAGCTGTCAAGAGGAGTATGACCATGCGTAATTGTGTATGAATTTTCATCGGGATGACCATCCTGAATAGTTGCAGGGTTGTCCACTGTCAGCAGTTTAAACAGGCTATAATACACCACGAAACCCGGTTTCGATCAAGGAGATTCGATCGGCAACCGATGGATATGCCGGACACGGCGCCTACCAGTGAGGCTGATTGCCGATGCGGTAACCCATAACTTCCAGTGTTTCGGTAACAACGACAAATGCGTTGGGGTCGATTTCCCGGATGATCCTCTTGAGCCGCGCGAGATCCTGCAAGGTAATCACCGTGTAAATTATTTGGGTCTCCTGATTTGAGTAGCCGCCTTTGCCCGTGACGACGGTCACACCCCGCAGAAGATTGGTAATGATCTGCCCTTTGATTTCAGCCCAATGACGTGAAATGATCATAACGGCCTTGCGTTGGCTTAATCCGGTGACCACCAGGTTAAGCATTCGGGAGGTGACAAACATGAAAACCAGGGCATACAATGCCAATTCCAGCGAAAACCAAAAGGCAGCAAAAAAGAGAAGGCAGATGTTGAAGGCCAGGATGGTCGACCCAAGGCGGATTGAATAGCGCTTCAGAAACAAAATCGACAGGATGTCCAGACCGCCGGCCGATCCCTTGGACCGGAGAATCAGGCCCGAGCCGCCGCCGGTCAGAATACCGGCCAACAGGGCGGCCAGGATATTGTCTTGAATGTGAAATTTCGGAATCGGCAGCATCACGACCAGGGAGAAAACAACCATTCCCGCCAGACTGTACCAAAAGAATCGTCGGCCGACAGACAGCCATCCGATAGCAAATAGCGGGATGTTCAGCAGAAAATAGACCACCCCGACCGGCAGAATCGGAACCAGGTAATGAATGATGAGAGCCAGACCGGTGATGCCGCCACTGATAAATCCGTTGGGAATCAGAATGCCGTTAATCGCCACAGCACAGATGACACTGCCCGTGCTGATCAGGAACAGGTTCAGGCCGATCTCTTTAAGCACGTTTTTCATACTGGCATCCCGTTGTAAGGTCACGGCCGCAGGACCGTGGCGCCCAGGCCCGGTTTACCGGTCGGGTACAGAATACCGTTGCGCAGAATCACCGACCCGTCCGTCGGATCGGCCATCAAATCCAGGTGCCCGTCAAGATCGGCATAAACCACGTTGGGCCGGGCGAGAGCGAAATGCAAACCGGCGGCAATGGCGAGCGCGGATTCGTCCATGCAGCCCACCATCACTTCCAGATTCGCGGCGCTGGCAACGGCGTTGATCTTCATGGCTTCATAGATGCCGCCGACCTTCATCAACTTGACGTTCGCCATGTCCACCAGGTCGTTCTTGGCGAGGCGTAAAGCATCTCCCAGGTTCATCAGGCTCTCGTCGGCCATCACCGGTATTGGCACCTTGCCGGTGATTCGGCCCAGGATGGCATGACCCGCCTTCGGCGTGGGTTGTTCCAGCAGCTCCAATCGGGCGGAGCGGGTGGCGGCCACAAATTCCAGGGTATCCGTCTCGGTATACCCCTGATTGGCGTCAAAGCGCAGTTCGACGGCGCTGCCGACCGCAGCGCGGATGTTGATCACTTTTTCGATATCGACGGCCAGGTCGAGACCGCCCTTGATCTTCAAAGATTTGAAACCGTCGGCGACGTGCTTGCGGGCCTTAGCGACCGTTTGTTTGACCGGTAGAATTCCGATGGTGATGCTGGTTTTCATGCGGGTGCGATAACCGCCGAGGAGGCGGTATAGAGGGAGGCCGGCGATCTGGCCAAGCAGGTCGTAGAGCGCCATATCCGCCATGGCCATGGCAGCCGGCTGCTGACCGAGACGGGCGCGCAGTCGCTCGAGGATCAATGCGTAACGCAGCGGATCGGCCCCTGACAGCTCCGGTGCAATAACGGCGTCATAGGCGGCCATGACCGTCTCGGGTGTCTCCCCGGTGACTTGAAAATCCGGAGCCGCGCAGCCGTGGCCCTGCTGACCCCGGTCGGTTGCAAGCCGCAGAAAAATGTTGGTCACCCTGTCAATGGTTTCATAGGCGATGGTGTAGGGCTCGGTCAGTCGCATTTCCACCGGCCAGGCCTCGAGCTGACGGATTTTCATTTCAATACCGCCGATGATAGATGTCATCCAGGGTCATGTTTTTAAGATCTTCCACCAGGGCCACCAGGTGGGCCACCATCATTTCCCATATGCGCTCACCCTTTTCCGCACTGGCCTTGGTCGGGTCACCCATGACACCGCTGGTCGATATTTTCTGTGTGTGGGCGTACCAGAGAATGCCCCGTATTCCGGTGAAGTCCAGATAGCGGCTGGAAAACTCAGGAATCGAGCGGACGGCCCGGTCCATTTTTACCAGATTGGCACGGACGGCCAGCGATGTGCTGGTCTCGATTTCTCCGGCGTGGACGTCGTTGGGGGTTTCGGTCACCCGGCTGATGTCCACGTCGCTGGTTTCACCGGTATCCACGCAGACGAAAATCCGTGCGTCGCGGTTGATCATCTGGGCCGCGTAGTTCAAGGCCGGACTGTTGCCGCCGTGACCGTTGATGATCACCAGTTTTTTAATTCCGTTGCGGGCGGCGCTGAGACCAATCTCATAGACGAGGCGGGAAAGGACATCGTTGCTGATGCTAATGGTACCTTTGAAATCTTCGTGATGGTACGATACCCCGTAAGGGATAAGGGGCAGGACAACCGGCAGCGGAGGGCTGCAGGCCATCGCCACCCGCCGAGCCAGATAATCGGCATCGAATGCATCGGTGTCCAGTGGCAGATGGGGCCCGTGCTGCTCGATCGCCCCCACCGGTAGTAGTGCAATGTCCACTTCACCCAACCGTTCGGCGGCTTCCTGCCACGTGAGTTCCCCCCATAGAAAACTTTCCGCCGGAGAAGCACTCGACGGGTCGCTGTTATGCCCGTGCTTCCAGTTGAAGTCGAGTTCAAAGGGATACGGGGTCAGGATCTCGGCCGATGCCGATGGCACGAATTCTTTCCATGCACCTCCCTTGCGGATGAGCGCGCCGATGCCATGGGAGCGCAGCAGGTTGTAAAGGGGTAGGCGCAGGTCCACCGGGACAGCGTCCATGGGAGAGCACTTCGAATCGAAGCGCATTTGGATAATTTCCCGGCGGGGCTTGAATTCGGGTGACGGCGCATCGGCCTTGCCGATCAGTCCTTTGGCCAACAGCAGGTGTCCCAGGTGTTCCGTGCCCGCCGACTCCTGGTGTATCCGGGATGCATCGAAGGCCTCCAGGCAGGACTGAATCTGCTGGTCGGTATATCCGCAGCGCTTGGGATCGGCGCCAATGGCCATGAGCATGCTGATGATGCGGCGGCACTTTTCACATTTACCGCAAGGCCTGATTCGATCCTCTGCTTTGTGGGCGGCATGGCAGGATGTTTGAAGTTTCTGAAGGCGCGGATAGCGTTCGGTCAGAATTTTCTGTATGAGCAGCTCGGACAGGGGGCGTAGAACCGAGAACTGGCTCAAAGACCATCCTTTGCGCATGTAATACCGGGAGAGGGCCATGTCGAAGAAGACGCTCTGATCGTAGAGACCGGCGTAATGCCGGATGCCCTTATAAGATGGTGCGCACCGACGTGTCGAATTCGTCTCCGATGAGGATGCGCCCGATTTTTCTTTTCCTGGCCAGGGGAAGGATTCCAAAAAGGAAGACCGCGACGGTCCACAGTCGGATCGGGTATATGTCCGCGCGGATATTGGCATGGTTGCGGCGGACAAAAGGCAGGTGTTGCAGCATCCAGTTGAAAACACGGTCCGAATTGACCCAGACGCGCGCCGTGTTGGGTACCTGCCCGCGGAAATGACGATAGGCGTTGAGCGCCGTAAACCAGTGGCGTCCGGATTCATTGACAAATACCGGGTGAACGTCGCGCTTGATTTCGTTCAGGAGGCCATAGGTCAGAAGACTGTCTTTGCCGCCACTGGAGAGGATGCAGTGGCGGCTTTTTTCGGTGGTCCACAGCTTCCAGGTCATTTTCGGAAGCGCTACAGGTGTCGCCACGAACGTCATCGAGGCCCGGCAGTATTTGTCCCTTTTAAGCGGAGGCATTCGGGCGGCTTCGCCTGTCAGGAAGGGATTGGGGCTCAGGATTTTATTGACGTAGATCTCCCGGGCGGTGTTTTCGGCCATGTCCCGCAGGAACCGTCGGTCGATGTCGTCGTACGTGCCCCGAAATTCAATGGAACGGCAGAACAGGCCATAATTCAGCGCCACCTGGGCCGCAACCATGCTCGCCAGGTTCCACGATTCAGGTTCCTCCGGATCGAACACTTTTTCTTCATAGCTGTAAATCAGGTCGGTATGATTTTCAGTACCGTTTTGAACCACCGTATAGGCGGCGGTTAACCGCTGCGGTTCGAGTTTGACCGGTCCGACGACCAACCTGTCAATCACTTCCAATGCGGTGTGGGCGTCGGTTGTGGTCGACCCTGGAGACTTGGAATTCAGATCGTGGCCTGGGGATTGCGTGGGGTCCATTTATCTATCCGTTTATCCGTTGATCTTGATTCATCGGGAAGCGTACCGTCCAATGGCTCATCGTTACTGAATCCGGGCAAACACGGCCAAATGGGATGGCAACAATTGATCAGAAATCCCAGCCCTTTAGGTCTTGAGGTGCGAGCGCAGAGTCCGGATGAGGCCATCGGGTCCATCCCGCAACACGTCGAAGGTCGGCAGGCCGATCGCTTTCTCCAGGGCTGAGCAAACCGGACCGATTTCTTCCGGTTTGAGGTCTTCGTGGTTGACCGTCAACGCAACGACCGGTTTTCCGCTCAGCATCTCAATGACCTGTATTTGGCGGGCCAGGGGATGGATCGGGTATCCTGGGAATCCGTCATATTCAACCCGGGCCGGAGCATGCTGAAGGACAACCAGATCCGGCCGACCGGCGGCCAGAATTTCGAAGCCGCCTGGATAGGCCGGGTTCATCAGGCTGCCCTGGCCCTCGATAACGATGACGTCCGGGTGTTCATCCGCCCAGGCCGTGCATATGGCATTTTCGATTTCACCGGAAACGAAATCATTGACCAGGGAATCCATAATGACACCGTACCTCGCTCCCTGCATCCAGGCTGTCTGACCGGTTCCGATCATCAGTGCGTCTATGCCCGTGTCTGAAAATCCTTGGACGATGCGCCAGGCGGTGGTACGCTTGCCGACGGCGGAATCGGTGCCCAGAACGGCGATTTTCAGGGATTTAACCGCTTCGATCTTGCCACTGAAAAAATGCAGCGTTCTGCGGTCCGGCGGTCGACGGATATCCCGTATGAGAACGCCTTTTTTCGCTGCGATATCGGCCAGCTCCGGGTCTTCCGACAGGAAGTCGTGCAGGCCGCTGTCGACATTGAGTCCCAGCTCCAGGGCTCTTTTGATATCCGATCGGGCCCCGGCCCCTAAACGACCTCCGTCCGGTGCCAGACCGACCACGAGGTGGGTTGCCGGGGATCCGGCTGAAATGGCCGATTGGATACCATCCTCGATGGTTGCCGCGACGGGAATCCTGTTGGGTTTCCCGTCTAAAATTTCCCCGGCATCCCGGCCGGTATAGCGGGAATCGATCACGGCGGAGACCCGGTAGCGATTGGTGAACCGGACGAGACCATGGGCGGTTTTACCGTTGGGTGTATTGAGTGCCCCTTCGCAATAGACAATGGCGGTTCCGTCGATAGTGGCGGTCATGATTTTCTCCCGGTCAGTACAACGACATACCGGTCGTTGGAAAGCGGTTCCTGGCGGTGATGTTCTATCAGGGCGATCAAACCGGCGGTCGAGGCCGGCAGAACCTGCAACCCTTCCTTGTCGCGGATCAGCTTGGTGAAGGTCAGCATGTTTTTATCAGTGGCATCGCTGGCCCAGCCGCTGGTGGATCGGATGGCCTCAAGTGCGTAATCGCCGTCGACGGAATGCCAGTTGATGAGCGGTTCGTTGACGGCGGTTTCCCGGATTGTCTGCGGATTGAGATCCTCGCAAGAGGCGGCGTTCTTTAAATATGCTTGAATAATGGGGTTTTTCCGGTGTGAAGACCCGGCGACGATCCGCGGCATGCGGGAGGTTTTGCCGCGTCGATAGAGGCTCAGAAACCCCTTATATATGCCGGTCAGGGTGGTTCCATTAGAGACCGGGACGGCGACCACAAGCGGCCCGTCCCTCAGGTCGTCATAAATTTCGTGTGCAATCTGGCCATAGGCCCGCAGCTGCAGCACAACGTTGTCTCCACCGGGATTGGCGTCATATATTTCATTTTCCCGGGCCCGTTGCCTGGAGCACTCCACCGCGTTTTCGTAGTCACCCGGAACACGGATGAGTTCGGCACCCATGCCGGTCATCTCCTCGATACGCTTGGTGTGGAACGATTCGGGTATGTAAATCAGACAACGCAAGCCGGCCAGTGAGGAGGCCAGCGCCACGGCAGCGCCGTAGTTTCCGCACGTCGCGACCGTGATGGCTTCGTATCGGCGACGCAGCGCGTCCATGGCCTGGGCGAAGGCGATCCGGTCCTTCTGGGTACCGGTGGGGTTGCCGCCCTCGAATTTGAGATAGATCTGACGCAGGCCCATTTCCCGTTCGATATTTCGAGCCCGTACCATGGAGGTGTCTCCGACTTCCGAATCGATGATGTCTTCGTAAGCTTCGAGTCTCTCTTCTATAGGGTTGGCAGGATCTGCAGCGATTTTTCGCAGGCCTTCGACCTCCCGTGCCACATCGAAAGCCTCGCCCGTTGCACCGTCCAGGATGTTGCGGGGGCGCTCACTTATCGGTACCTCAAGGGGGTCGTGATTCTGTGCGTCTTGCATTGAATTCCTCACCTGGTTAATTTTTTATCGTTCAGCTTTCGGATCACCCGGCCTTTTGCAGAAATTTTCAGACACCGATGGGGACGAAGACAGTCCCGCAGATCGATAGCCGGCCGATTCATGATACCGGCAACCAAAGGGCCGGACATGCATGGATTTGATATCAAATATTGTTGGAAAAGGCCATCGGTTGATTGCTGATCTATCGATATTGCCGCTGGTGTTGCCGACCCTGTAACCGTCACCCTCCTGCGTATACTGCACAGGTGTCGGTAATCAAACGGGATTCGCGATTGGCTGGCCGTGCATACGGAGAACAATGAGTTCCGACGCTATAAATGTAAGAACCTTTGGTTCATCGTTATTATTTTATTAATGATATCGGTACCTAAGAATCTGTTCGGGGTAAATGGCACCCGAACCCCCGGTCAATGCGGAAACTTTGCAAGACGCCCTGGTTCTTTTTCCGAACCGATTCGATTTCAAATAATCGCTAATCCTTACGCCCTCACCTTACCCTAAACCCATCGATTGAAAGGCGTGCAATGGGTTACATAAATACATTTTTAAGTTTATTATCAGACATTTAATATCGATGCAAGGCACACCACCAGAGAGCACTGAAACCTGGCCGAAAAGATGTTCGCACCCGTCAGGTAACGACATGGTGGCATGTATTTTGCGTTATATCTTAAAATGGGTCGCTAATTTGAATATGCAGCAACCACATGGTGCTTTGCGGCCGAAGGTTTAATGAATCTATTGGTTAATATATTGTGAAGTGCTTAGCAAGATATGGTCCATATTCGTGGCATCATCGTACCGGTGAAATGGGACGAAAAGGGCAATGTCGCCGGTCTCGGAATTGAAACCTTCGATGAAGACTTCTTTCTCATCGACAATCGGTCGGAGATTTGCGACCTGACCGGACTGATGCAGGAAACGGTAGAAATCGTCGGTAACCTCGTGAGGAAGTCCGGGAAAAAGATGATAAGTGTTCTTGAAGTGCGAAGACTCAAAGCCGCTAGTTGATAATCCGGCGAACCGTCACTTTCTGCCAAAGCCCCCTGTTCACCGTCTATTCCCCCCTCTGGCAGGGATCCGCCAGCGTGCGGTCCGATCGCGTTTAGCTTGACATATTTTCAAAAGCCCCTATTATTCTTATTTAATTCAAATTGATGGTCAATAATTACTAATTTATCCTTTATTCGGAAAGCCTGAATGGGTCAACGAATTGGTTTTGTTTCAACCCGTTTTGCCGGCATCGACGGCGTTTCCCTGGAGGCCAGTAAATGGGCTGAAGTTCTTGAAGATAACGGTCATACCTGTTTCTGGTTTGCCGGGGAGTTGGATCGGAACACCGACCGGTGTTTTCTAGTCCCCGAGGCCCATTTCAAGTACGAGCAGAACAAATGGATAAACGATCGGGTCTTTGGCCACTCAGGACGGAAATCCTCTGTTACCGAAACCATACATGCCCTTAAGTCCATCATTAAAATTCAACTCGCAGAATTCATCGATACATATCACATTGACATTCTCATCGCCGAGAATGCGTTGACCATCCCCTTGCATCTTCCCCTCGGTATAGCGCTGACCGAACTGATCGCAGAAACGCAGATTCCCACGATTGCCCACCACCACGATTTTTACTGGGAACGCACTCGTTTTTCAGTCAACGCCGTAAGCGATTACCTGCGAATGGCGTTTCCGCCGAATCTCACGAGCATCAAACATGTGGTGATCAATACCGCCGCGCAGGAGGAGTTGGCCCTGCGAACCGGTATTTCATCGGTCGTTATTCCCAATGTCCTCGATTTCGAAAATCCACCGCAGGTCGACGAACAGCTAACGCTTGTGTTTCGAGAATCAATCGGTCTTTCAACAGACGACATCCTCATACTGCAACCGACCCGAATCGTGCAGCGCAAGGGGATTGAGCACGCCATCGCTTTGGTGGAAAGTCTGGGTCACGATCGCCTCAAGTTGCTGATATCCCATGAAGCCGGAGACGAGGGCTACGACTACGCGGAGTGGCTCAAAGAAGACGCCCACAAACGAGGAGTGGACCTGCGGCTGCTGAGCATCCATATGTCGGATCCGATATACAGCCATAACAATGGCGCGGACAAACCTTCCCTGTGGGATATTTATCCCCACGCCGATTTCATCACTTACCCGAGCCTTTATGAGGGTTTTGGCAATGCATTCCTGGAAGCGGTCTATTTTAAAAAGCCGTTGCTCATCAACCGTTATGCCACTTTTGTCAGGGATATCGAACCCTGGGGATTCGATCTGGTGGTAATGGACGGATTTCTGACCGGTGCGAACGTGCAGGCGGTTAGAGACATACTGGTAAACCCTGTCCGGCGAACGGAAATGGTCGATCATAATTATCAGGTGGCATTGCGGCATTATGCGTATACCGGTCTCAGGCGCTGGCTGGGAACGCTAATGATCGATATTTTCGGTGTTGTCTAAGAAAGTGTATGGCGGTGCTGGTTGGCGGTGTCTTGTCCGGACCGAATTGCCCATACCGACCCGGATTCAATGAATTCCGGTGTCGACGTTGATCATCGGTAAGGATTTGCGAACGGGTAACCGTTTTTTTTATGGCACTATTTTTGCTTCAGTTCTAACACCGCGTCTGATTATGTTATTATTTGCGTCCGCTACGCGTCCGGCAATGATCAGTGCAGGACCATCGGACCGAGATCGAACAGGTAATTTTTGAACGGGGGAGGCTTCAATGAAAAAAGCGGATCAGGATTTTTTAAAAGACCTTCTCGAAAAACAGCTTGACCAGCTTCTGTACCAGGCCGAGCATTCAATGTTGGACCTGCTGGAGAAAGACAGCAATGCCCCTGATCTTGTGGACAGAGCGACGCTTGAATCCGAGCGGGATTACACCATTCGTATCCGGGACAGGGAGAGTCGTTTGATCAAGAAAATCCGTCAATCCCTCAAGGATATCGAAAACGGGACCTATGGTATTTGCCAAATGTGCGGCGAAGACATTGCCGTTAAAAGGCTCAAAGCACGTCCGGTGGCGCGGCACTGTATCGTTTGCAAGAGCAAGATGGAAGAGGTGGAACGCGCCGCCGGATTTTAACTTCAGGGCCGGCGTTACTGCCAACGCATTGATATTCATAACCGGAGCGCTGTTTTTCACCGGCGAGACGATGGGGATGCGTTTAACTCGCCATTGCCGGACCGAACACTTCATCCGCCAACATTTCATGTTGCGGAATGATCGTATGCTGCCGCAGCATTCTTTTTTCCATTTGATGTTGCAGTTATGCGCCATTTCTGTCACTGTCTTTAGGCGGTGGTTCTGATTGATATCCAGCACCAACAATTTCCCATGATTACCCACGGCTCTAACTGAA
Source organism: uncultured delta proteobacterium (assembly GCA_963825595.1). Lineage (GTDB taxonomy): Bacteria > Desulfobacterota > Desulfobacteria > Desulfobacterales > SG8-13 > JARFQH01. Next base: position 48,027 of record CAWGUE010000015.1, read on the forward strand.
GGCTACGGTTGCTTTCGATAACGGCGCATCCGCGGCGCTTCTCCACCTATGGAGCGACGCGGCGATGATACCACGTGACTGTTGACACAGGTCAGACGCAGGGGCGGTGCCTAAGCTGCCCAGGGAGAGGGGGATGCGATGAAGGAGTTGATCGAGCTGATTGTCAAAGCGTTGGTTGATTATCCGGAGCAGGTCAGCGTTTCAGTCATAGAGGGGAGCCGGACACGGGTCCTGGAATTGCGGGTGGCCAAGGAGGATCTGGGCAAAGTGATTGGTAAACAGGGGCGCAATGCCCGTGCAATCCGGACTATCCTGGGCGCCGCATCGGCAAAGTTGGATCAGCGGTTTGTTCTTGAGATCCTCGAATAGACATCTGATGAAATGGTTCAACCTGATGGTCGGCTAACCTGACAGGGACGTTTTGCTCCATTGGGCTCAATGCCTCCGCTACGGCGATCTTGTGCGGCTCGGCACAAGATGCATAGAACTAAATATATCGATGTTGAGGGCCATTTCCGCAATGGCGTTCGGTGTGCAGAACAATGGAAGTGCAAATTCCGTTTATTCGGAAAACCGAACCGAGGGTTCTTGCTTGCCCGTCTTCCCCGTCGTATGCGGCGGATGTTATCCGGACCTGAACCGAATACCGTTGGAAGTGCCATGCGGCCAAGATCGTCGAACTGTGAGGTTATATTCCGACGGATTCTTTTCGATGCGTTGGCGAAGAGTTCGTAACTGCCTAAAACTTCAACAGGTTCTCAAACCTGTATGATTGTTTTTACGCCGCAACGAATCGCTGACCCGATAATTCATATCGGTGGCGTGACAAGTGACGGGTCCTGTGGTAATTATTCTCCGTCAGTTTGGCAAAGACATTGCAGGTAAGGGCCCGGTCTTCACTGCGAGGGAAATTCAGGATCGTATCGGTTCAACGATGGTTTTCGTAATAAAGCGTTTTTTCGTGGCCGTTAGGGATGACCAATAATGAATCCAGTTTTGATCACGTGTATACATTGCGGGCAAGACTTCGAATTTTCAATTATCGATCAAACGGAATTCGATGCCAGAGGATTTGATCCCCCAAAGCGGTGCAGTGAATGCAGAAAAAAGAAGTCTAAAAGCCCAAACGATAGAAGTTTCTCAGACAAAAAGAAACACTACCGCAAGAAATACGAAGATTAACGACGTGGTTCCCGAAATGCTGCTGTCGGGCGCCACCGATTTCAAGTATGGAAAACAGATGAAGACAACCGGTCAATTGTACCACTTAAAAAGTAATGGTATCATCCATCGAACGCTCATTATCGTAGAAGAAGCGTTTACTCTTGATGGCCATTTTGGTCAGGAAGAAACAGACACTTCAGAGTATAGCTGGCATTCAGATCTTTACGGGATGCCAGAATGCTGATATTACACGATCAATAAAGAAAGGAGAATATTCGGATGAACAAAGGAGATCTTATCGGTGAAGTTTCACAAGTGCTGGCATCCAAAAAGGACGCTCAAGCAGCGGTCGATACGCTGTTGGCAGCTATTACAAAGTCACTCAGCAAAGGTGAGGATGTCACCCTGGTCGGGTTCGGTACCTTTAAGGTGACCAAACGCAAAGCCCGGATGGGCAGAAATCCCCGAACCGGTGAAGAAATCAAAATCAAGGCCGCCAAGGTGCCGAAATTTGTTGCGGGTAAAGCCTTGAAAGAAGCCGTAGAATAATCAGAGCCGCTTGTCTGAAACGGGAGGCACCCGCTGCCCAGCAGCGATTACGGGAGCCGGTGATGGAAAGCCCATTGCCGGCTCCCGTGCACTGGTGGGGTTCTGTTTTGAAACTCTCCGAGGGCGCAACGATCTAAAAAGAAATTTCTTGTTGATATATAGCGCCATTTTCGAGATTCACGAAGGTGCGTTTTGAATTCTTCGCTCGATAAGGATCTGCCCCTCATCGACCGACACACCCCCCATTATATCTCCGTGGTTTAACCTCGTTTGGCGACAAGCTGTCGCCGGCTGTCGGTATGTTTAATTTCTGTTGTTATATAAGCTTGTTGTGTTAATTTAAATAGATTTTCCGGGCAGCGGTGTAATTGTTTCATGAACGTTTTTCAACACAGCCACCAAAAACATGATATCTACGCGTTAAAAGGGGTTTGGCTATTTTATTTTGGTGTGCATCATTTGCTAATGAGCACATGAGACTCTTGAAAAAGCGGGCTTTACGCTATCCCTGAATGATGCTTCTCAATCCGAAAGACTTCCGGTCACTAGAACAAAACACCATCGATTGTATCCCTGGGACCCGATCTCAGAGGCGCTGGAATGGATTATAATCGGCTGCGATTTGCCATATTTGTGCTTGCCGGCACCATCGTTTTCGGTACTGTCGGCCTCCATGTGGTCGAGGGCATGCCGCTCTTCGATGCATTCTACATGACGATCATCACCATCAGTACGGTCGGGTTCAGTGAAATTAAACCGTTATCGTCACTAGGGCGAGTCCTTACCATTTTCATCATCGTTAGCGGAATCACCGTTGGCGCCTATGCGATCGGAACCCTTTTGCGGATGTTCATCGAGGGGGAACTGAGCAAAATTTTCGGGAGAAGAAAGTTGGAAAAAAATATCTCTGCCATGAAAGGGCACTTTATCATTTGCGGGTTCGGTCGAATCGGCAGCATCATCTGCAGGGAACTCAAAGAGGAGAATATATCGTTCATCGTCATCGAGGAGGATCCATCGAAAAACACCGAACTCGAAGCGCAAGGCTACCTCTATATCAACATGGACGCCACCTCGGAGGAAGCCCTGAGCAAGGCCGGCATCATGAATGCCAAGGGTATTGTCACCGCTGTACGATCCGATGCCAACAACGTGTTCATCACTTTGACGGCTAAAGGTCTGCAACCGGATATATTTGTGCTCTCGCGAGCATCGGACGTCAAGAATGAAGCCAAGCTCATCAAGGCCGGCGCCTCTCGGGTGGTTTCGCCCTATCTGCTCGGTGGACGGCGTATGGCAGAGGTATTGAAGCGACCCACCGTGGTCGATTTTATCGACGTCGCCACGGCCAACCGACACCTCGGGCTGGTAATAGAAGAAGCCCGCGTCGGGGAAAAGTCATCCCTTGCGGGCAAGAATCTCATCGATAGCCGGCTGCGTCAGAACTACGGTGTGATCATCGTGGCGATTAAAAAGGCCTCCGACCGCATGGTTTTCAATCCAGTGCCGTCGGAAACGCTCGAAGTAGGGGATGTCATCGTGGTGATCGGGAAAAAGGAAGACCTCACACGGATGAGCGAGGTTATGTGATGGATGTTCGCGCGCTGAATCCGCCGCCGCCCCTTTCCGCTCCCTGATTAACGTCCCCCCCGGCGGCTCAATTATTTTTTTGACGAACGACATATTCGCGGATCCGGTTGCCGTCCATCTCCTTGACGGTGACAAGGTGTTCTCCGATAGAAATCTCCTCTTTTTCCTTTGGAATTCGCTCGATTACATTGAGAACATAGCCTGAAAAGGTGTCGTAGTCCTTCGACTCCGGGATATTCATCGGTATTTTTTCATTGACGTCTTCGGTATCCGAATTTCCCGGCACAACCCATTCGCCCCCCTTGATTTTGACGATCTGGGGTTCGTCTTTGTCGGTTTCATCCGTTATTTCTCCGACAATCTCCTCGAGTGCATCCTCCAGCGTGATCAGTCCCGAAACGCCGCCGTGCTCATCGACAACGATCGCCATATGCTGTTTTCTCTTCTTGAACGCCCGCAGCAGTGAGTCGAGTTTCTTGTTTTCCGGCACGAAATAAGGAGGTTGCATAATCTTACGGATGGTCGTATCGCCGCTGGTACTGGCGTACTCCAGGAAAAGGTCCTTGATGTTCAGGATTCCGATGACATGATCGAGGTCGTCTTCGATTACGGGAAACCGGGTGTAGCCGGATTGAACCAGATTCTCCAGGTCGGGTTTGCTGTCGGCATCGATGACGAACATGTCCACCCGGGGTGTCATGATTTCTGAAGCCTCGGTGTCGTCAAATTCGAAAATGTTATGGATCAGCTCCTTCTCTTCTTCCTTGATTTTACCCTCTTCTTCGATCACCTCAACGTAAGTCAGCAATTCCGCCTCTGTCACCCCGTGTTTACGCTGAATCTTTCCAGTCAGTTTGGGGATGAAGTTGAGCAGTAAGATGACCGGCCACAGCAGCAGTGACAACCAGTAAATCGGTAAGATGACCAGGCGGGCAACGAACACATCGTTGCGTGTCGCCACCGATTTCGGGAATATTTCACCGAAGACCAGAATCAGAAACGTCATCACGCCGGTGGTGATGCCGACGGCATGAGCCAATCCGAGGTCGATAGTGATCGCGGTGGCCAGAGCGGCTGCCCCGATATTGACCAGGTTGTTACCGATCAGAATCGTGGCCAGAAGCCGATGAGGATCATCTTTCATTTTCTTGATCAGTCTGTCGATTTTGTCGCCCGTTTGGGCAAGGTATCTTGCCCGCGCTTTGCTGATAGAGGTTAGAGCGGTTTCGGCCGAGGAGAAAAAACCTGACATGAGAATCAGGATTGCCAATACGATAAACTGACCTGTCATTTAGGAAGTTCCTGTTCGTTCAGCATGATTATATGATCGACGCTTTGGCGGTGACTTCCGCCAATCGTCGCGCCAATGGGTGCCGATCATTGCCGGACCGTCATCCGGCAAATGGTCGCTTCCAAATCGTGTCTTTTTTCCAGTGCCGGTCGTCGCGATGGGGATACTGGATGGTGTAGTGCAACCCCCGGCTCTCTTTGCGATGAATGGCACACCGTATGATGAGTTGCGCCACCGTTGCGATATTGCGCAGCTCGATGAGGTCGGAAACAACTTTGAAATTCCAGTAGTACTCATGGATCTCTTTTAGAATGATTTCAATGCGACGCTGGGCCCGCTCCAGCCTTTTGTCGGAACGAACAATCCCAACGTAATTCCACATCAAGCGTCTGATTTCGTCCCAGTTGTGTGAAATCATGATCATTTCGTCGCTGTCAGTGGTGCTGGTTTCATCCCAGTCCGGCGGTGCGGGAACGGAGGCGAAATCCCCGGCTTCCACCTCCTCGATCGCCTTGTCGGCAGCATTGTGGGCATACACGAGAGCTTCGAGAAGAGAGTTGCTCGCCAGACGGTTGGCGCCGTGCAAACCGGTGCAGGCGGTTTCGCCGACGGCATAGAGCCGGTGGATGTCGGCACGGCCGGCCATATCCGTGACAACGCCGCCGCACATGTAGTGGGCCGCCGGAACGACCGGAATCGGATCTGCCGCCATATCGATTCCAAAAGCGAGGCAGTTATCGTAAAGGTTCGGAAAGCGTCCCGTGATGAACGCTTTCGATAGATGGGTGGTGTCCAGAAAAACACAGTCTACGCCACTCTTCTTTAGTTCCGTGTCAATTGCCCGAGCCACAATATCCCGACACGCCAGGTCCTTCTGGGGCGAGTAGGCTTCCATGAATGCCTGGCCACTCCGGTCGATCAGTACACCACCCTCACCCCGGACGGCTTCCGATATGAGGAAGTTTTTGGCATCCGGGTGGAACAGGCATGTCGGATGAAACTGGACGAACTCGAGGTTGGCCACGGAGGCCCCCGCCCGGTAACCCATGGCGATGCCATCACCGGTTGCGATGTCCGGGTTGCTGGTATAAAGGTAGACTTTTCCGGCACCACCGGTGGCCAGGAGGGTGATTTTAGATCTGAAAGTTTCGACATGCTGGCTCACTCGATCCAACACGTAGGCGCCGCAGCAATAGTCTTCATGCGTGGTGGTGACCTGGCCGCGCTTCATCCGAGTGGAGCAGGTAATCAAGTCGATGGCGATATGATTCTCATAGAGAGTGACACGGGGATGGTTTCTGACGCGTTCGACCAGGACCCGTTCCACTGCCCGACCGGTCATGTCCTGGGCATGGACGATACGGTTACGGGAATGGCCCCCCTCCCGACCGAGGTCGAATTCGTTTGGAACCGATCCGCTATTCGACGACCGGTTCAGATTGAAGTCAACCCCCATATCGATGAGATTCCGAATGCATTCCGGTCCGCGGGTAACCACCAAGTCAACGACATCCTTGTGACAGAGTCCGTCACCGGCTGCCAGAGTGTCCTGAATGTGAAGGTCAAATGAGTCCAGCGGATCGAAAACGGATGCAATACCGCCTTGGGCCAGGTTGGTATTGCTGTCCATTACCTCTTTTTTAGTGACCAGAGCGACCTCACCATGCTCGGCAACTTTTAGGGCGAAGGAAAGGCCGGCTATGCCGCTGCCGATAATCAAAAAATCTGTTTCAACAGTCATGATTTCGTTTCGGGTGACCGTCGCCGGAGGGGGACTATCTCGCGGCGTTGGACGCTTGGCTGATTCGAAAGGTTGTTTTCAGGGGCTGGCTGATAACAAGGGAGGTTGTCTGACCTTCCCGGGCGTGCTGCCGGTATCACGTACGCCGATATTGTCGGCTGGCGCCAAGGGTGCTGGATAGCCTTCGGCAGGACACCGACCTTACTGAGGAACATACAGATGCTGCGCTGCGTTTCGAGTTTGTTCAATGTGACTTCGATTTTGCCGTTGCGGTGGTTTGCTCAATGTGTATTGACTGCAAAATATCGAAATATTTCGAAGTCGTCAATTCCTATCCCGAAAATTTCATCCAAACTTTTCAGGGAGCAGTCAGAATGAAACCATACCGAGGAAATAGTAGGTATTTTGCCTGATCCGTCAATGGGGTAAGTTATTAAAAACGTATAAATATTAAACGAGCTAAAATAGATTTCACCCTTTGGTTGGCATTTCCCGTACCGCGGGTGCCGGTTTTGGCGCGATCCGGCTTCAGATTGACCCAAACGGCAAATACATAGTATGATATATTTTCCGTATACGCAAAGAATCTGTCAATACTTTCTTCAAAAACTGTTGAATTCATGTTATTTACAGACAGGCGGCTACGGTTGTGGATGCCAGCGGCCGAATGACCCAGGCAGCTGAAATGGTGAGTTTCAATGATTGTATACGATCTTCAGTGCGTCAATGGCCATCGCTTCGAAGGCTGGTTTGAAGACGAAAACGTTTACAAGGAACAAGACAAAAAGGCGTTGATCGCTTGTCCGGTTTGTCACGTCTCGGCCGTCACCAGAATTCCGTCGACGTTTGGCATTAAATCCACGGCCCATCCCTCCACCGGTTCCGTACCGGTATCAATCGACAGCGAACTGGCCGAATTCGGTCGGAAAGTGTCGGAGTTTATCGAAAAGAATTTCGACAATGTCGGCTGTGAGTTTACAAAAGAAGCCTTGAAAATACACTATGGCGTTGTCGAACCGCGCAACATCAGGGGCACCAGCACACCGGAAGAAGAAAAGGTGCTCAAAAAAGAAGGCATAGACTTCATCAAATTTCCGATCCCCTCCAACTCGGAACCGGAGGCCTGACCCGCGTTTCGCCGAATCCGACTTTTTGCATAATAAGATGCTTCCGTCCCGACAACCGGTCTATTATAGGGACTTTTATTTCCAACCGCCCTGTTTATGGCCGTGGCAACGGTTTCGGGCCGTGCGCAGACGTGGTTTCAATACCTCAGATCGGGATGGAGGGCAAGGCGCAGGCCGAAAGTTAAAGCGCAGCATATTCAAGGATATGTCCGCAGGGGTGCGAAACCCTGCCAGGGAATGTCTGCAACACAGCCATCGGGCCATAGATGGGGTATTCATTCTAATAAAATGGAATGAAGAGATGATATATTCCCTGTTCCAATTCCGCCTTGATCGGCAAATCACCTTTCCGGAACACCTTCATCATTCCCAGGTTTGAAAAGAGCACGTCTGCTGTGAAGCCCTGCACCCCTCTCTCCTTGGCCAGCCGAATGAGCATGCGATACATATGCGTCGCAATTCCCAAGCCCTGATGGCTTTCATCGACGATAAAGACGACTTCGGCATAGGGCCGGTGTTTTTCGACAATGTAGCGCGCTTCGGCAATTAACCGGGATGGCTTGCCATCTTCAGCCAACCCGACGACCGACAGGGTGTCGCTCCAGTCGACATTGACGTACTGTTGCATCTTGGCGTGGGGCATGGTTTTCACATGACCGAAATAGCGATAATATACGGCTTCATCCGAAAACCGGTAAAAAAGCCGACGCATCTGCTCCTCGTCGGATGGCTTGATGGCGCGGAAGCGGACCGTGGTGCCGTCCTTGCAATCGTAGCGTTCGGATATGTCGGCCGGGTAGAGGCGGGCGCTTTCGGGCAGATAAATCTGATCCGGGTATATGATCTTGGCCGCTTTGGCCTGCTCGACCAGAAGCGGGCGGTATACGGGATGGGCAATCTCGATCAGGGCCTGGGCTCTTTCACGAAGGGTGCAGCCCTTCAATCGGGCAACACCGTATTCGGTAACCACCACATCGACCGATTCCCGTGACCGGAATTCATTGGGAAAATCTTTGATCGATATCAGGATGTTGGAGATACCTTCGCTGTTGCGGCTGGGCAGGGCAAAGATCGTCCGGCCCCCCGGGGAGATGTTGGCACCACTCACCAAATCGGCCACTTCGGCCGATCCGGTCGCCACAGTATCCTTGCCGACCGGAAGCGCCACGCGCCCGAGCAGATCGATTTTGCGGACGGCGACAACGGCTGTGAAATCAGGGTTGCGGCCGATAACGCTCGGGCTGAACACCTTGTCCACCGCCTGAAATTCCACTACAGGATTCTGGTCCAGCCACGCCAGAAGGGTCGATGTGCCAATCGCATACGATGTCAAGGACTTGCCCCGGTATGTGCCTTTGAACCGATTGGTGACGGCACCGGAGTTGACTAAATCCATTAGAGCGTCAGTAAATACCGGTGAGTGAACCCCCAGGTGTTTCTTAACCGCCAAGTGGTGGCTCAGGGCTTCAAACAACGGTCCGACGGAGAAGGCGATACAGCAGCGATCGTCGATCAATTCGGCCACATTGGCAGCCACCTGGTTATGAACGGCCGCCACCGGGCAGCGGTCGAAGGTGATGGGATCGTCGCGGGATTCCACCAGGTAGTTAAAATCGGATACGTGTACGAACGTATCGCCGAAGGTGCGTGGAACCCGCGGATTGATTTCACCCGCCACCAGTGAGGCTTTGTCCATTGCCTGGCGGGCAACGTCCACGGCCACCCCCAGACTGCAGTTTCCGGTTTTGTCCGGCGGCGAGATCTGAACGAAGGCCGCATGAACGGGAACTTGGCCGGATTCGATTAGCTCGGGTATCCAGGCAAAGCGGCTGGGAATCAGATCGACGTAACCATCGGAAATGGCGCTGTGGGATACCCAGTCTTCAAAGAAAGTTTTGAGTCGGTATTTCTGGCTCCGAAGTTCCCTGACAGATATGGCGTCACCGAAGCTTACCAGTTGAACGAGTTCCAGGTCGGTGAGATTCCCGCCTGTGCTGCTCAACAGGGCCTTGACGAGTGTTCGGGGTTCCGCCGCCCCGGTTCCGATGAAAATACTCATGCCGGGTTTTATTTTTCGGATCACCTCTTCCGGGGGGAAGATTTTATGCTTCCACTGACTTGCCAGCAATCCGCTCATCATCACCCTCTACGATGTTCCGGGTGGATCGCCCCTGTCGCTCTTCGGAACCGGCCGAAAGATGCTCGCTTCGATGTGGGTAGGCGCAAACACCAATGGTCGGCGAAGCGTCACTTTGCGGATTCGTAAGTCGGGAATTGCCCGCTGCCGGACGCAATATCCGGTTCACCCGAAGACTGTGCGGCGATCATCTTATAGGTTTCAAGGAGCCGGTTCGCCAACGTCTTGGTTAGCCCTTTGTAGAGGATCTGACCGCTGACCGGATCTTTTTCCAAAACCTGCTGGAAGCGCTGCCGATCGAATGCCAAGAGCGTTGTCGGCTCGAGGCATTCAGCTGAGGCGGAATAAAACTGACGCCCCACCAGGGTCGACCATCCGAAGGCCTCACCGCCTTTGCTGACGATGTAGACAATGTGACCCAACTCTCCGATCATTATCCTGACCCGGCCCTCGATAAGCACATAGAGGTGCTCTGCTTTGTCGCCTTCGATGAAGATCGTTTCACCGACCCCATAAGATTTTTTTTCAGCGATCTGCATGACCGCTTTGGCAAAAGTCATACTCGTGCCACAGAAAAAATCTGCTTGCTGAATATACATAATATTACCTCCCTGTCGAACGACACCTGTTCTGGTTCGTCATAGAATTGTGTCGACGGATCTATCGATGGGGCCAATCGGGTAGCGACGGTCAACCGCCGAAGCTGAGCCGTGAGGATGGTGGAGTGATAAAGATGCACCGAGCCGCATCAGTGCGGAGCGCCAATGGCGACAAGAGCGACGAACCGATAAATATTCGGTAATTTAAAATAATACTTGCAGGCCGAAAATCAATCATACCGGTGGGGCGTCAGTGATAAGAAGCCGCCGTCCAAGATCGAACCGGTCACTCGGTTGCGGCCAGTCGATCGGCCAGCCCGGAAAGACGCTGCCTGGGGCGTATGTTGGCAAGGGCGATGCCGAGAGCCTTGCGGGTACCGACCAAAAAAACCATCTGTTTTCCACGGGTTATGGCTGTGTAAAGCAGATTTCGCTGGAGCATGACAAAATGTTGGGTCATGACCGGCATGATGATTGCCGGATATTCCGACCCCTGGGATTTGTGTACGGTAATCGCATAGGCCAAGCTGATATCCTCGAGTTCGGTGCGGGTGTATTCCACGATCCGGCCGTCGTAATCAACCGCAACGATCTCATTTTTCACGTCGATATCGAAGATGATACCGCTGTCGCCGTTATAGACGTCTTTGCGGTAATTGTTTTTAAGGTGCATGACCTTATCCCCCGGCTTGAAGGATTGACCGGCGAACCGGATTTCAGCGGGGTGCGGATTCAGACGCAGCTGAATCGCACGATTGAGATTAATCGTGCCGACGATTCCCTTATGCATGGGTGTGAGGACCTGAATATCGCTTTTTGCATCGAGCCCGAAGTGCGCCGGGATTTTGCTGCAGCACAGGTCGATGATCAACCCCACGACCACCTCCGGACGATGCTCTTCGAAAAAGTAGAAGTCCGATACTTGCTCGGGGAATACGATCGGAGGGATTTCCGGTTGTTCCCCGCGACGGACACGATGGGCATTGAGTATAATCGCGCTTTCCCGGCTTTGACGATAAACGTCGGTCAGCTCGAATGTCTGAATGGTTTTCGAACGGATCAGGTCGGCTAAAACGGTACCCGGGCCGACGGAAGGCAGCTGGAAAACATCACCGACGAGGATGAGCCGGGATGTCACATGAACCGCTTGAAGCAGATTGTTCATCAACACGGTATCCACCATGGAAGCTTCGTCGATGATCACCACTTCGGCCTGGAGTGGACTGTCCCGGTCGTGTTCGAAGTCGTCTTCTATCGGGTTGTATCCCAGGAGTTTGTGGATCGTGTGCGCATTGCGGCGGGTAATTTCCGATAGCCGCCGAGCGGCCCTTCCGGTCGGGGCGCCCAGCAAGGTTCTTTTTCCCAGAGTATCGAAGATTGCGGTAAGGGCTCGAATCAGGGTCGTCTTGCCTGTACCGGGGCCACCGGTGATAATGGCGACCCGGTAGGCAAAAATGTTTGCGATGACTCTTGTCTGCTCGGGCGACAGAGCAATGGCCAGTTGCTTGAGGACCTGCGCAGCGATGTGTTCCCGATCCAGGTCGGCGGGTCCGGTCGGAAGTGATAAAAGGAGTTTGAGTCTGTTGGCGATCCCGCTTTCGGCCCAGTGAAGGGCCTGCAAGTAAACCGCCCGGTCGGGTGGGTCGACCGGAAGGTCTTCCAGGACAACGTCGCTCGTTGCGGCCAGTTCTTCCATCGCAGCGAGAATTGGACCGGATTCGATACCAAAATCCTGACGGCAGCGATGCACCAGATCGGTTGCGGCAATAAACGTATTGCCATCTTCGGCCGTTTCCCGCAGTTTATGAAGGACACAGGCCTGCACCCTCTGTGGATCATCCGGAAGGGTCCCGGCATGCTGCATGACGGCATCGGCGATGCCAAAACCGATTCGGGGCAGATCATGAACCAGGCGATAGGGATCGTTGTTCAGAATTTCCAATGATTCGTCACCGTAAACGGCGTGTATCCGGGAAGCGAAGGCTGGACTCAAATCGATTGCCTGTAGAAAATTTATCAAACTGCGGATGACATGTTCGTTTTTCCATGCACTAGCAATCCGCCGGGCGGTTTTATCACCGATACCTTTGACTTCGCACAGTTTCAGCGGATCGTTTTCGATCACTTTCAACGTTTCTTCTTTGAAATGATCGACCAATTGCCCGATAATCTTGGGACCGACACCTTTTACAAATCCGGTGCTCAGGTATTGCCGGATGCCTTCGATGGTTGCCGGCAGAACGGTCTTCACGGTGACGAGGCGCAGTTGCTGGCCATAGCGTTTGTGCGTTTCCCAGGATCCGGTGATGCGCATTTCCGTTCCGGGGCGGGGGCGTGGCAGGTGACCGAGGATCGTGACCAGATTGTCGGTAACGGAAACCCGGAAGCGCAGGATAGCGAACTGGTTTTCGGGATTGTAGAAGGTTATTTTTTCAATCTGCCCTTCTAAAGAAACCGTCTGAAGGGCTTCATGCTGCATTGCAAAATCATTCAACGTTTTATGCTGTCCATGCGAATATCATTGAATTTCGAATGGGTGAAATGCGTATAAACATGGTGCTGACACTTGCAGCACCACTTGCGGTCTGAATCCAGGGCGGCCATCAGTGGTTTCCGGCCAGGATCCAATCGGATGCATCGGCAAGATCTTCGGCCACGAAATCGATTGAAATTCCCCTGTGGGCGAGAATCTGCAGCGCCTTCATTCCATTGCCGGTTTTGACCAATATGGCTGCAGCGCACCCGGCATTGCGGGCGCATTCGATATCCTTGGCGCTGTCGCCGATCATGAACGTTTTATTTACGTCGACGCCATGACGGTGGCAGGCTTGCCGGATCAGGCCGGGTTGCGGCTTGCGGCAGTCACAGCCTTCATCCGGCCGATGCGGGCAGAAGAAGACGTCGGCAATGTGTCCGCCGGTTGCAGTGACGGCACATTGCAACCGCCGGTGCATATCAATTAGGGTCTCCAGACGCATCAGCCCGCGGTTGACCGCCGACTGGTTAGATATGATGATGGTGGAGAACCCGGCAGCGGCGAGGCGTTGCAGAGCCGCGAGGCTTCCCGGCAAGAACACGAATTCATTCCAATCCTTGATGTAAGCGGGCGAATCTCTGTTGATGACGCCGTCGCGATCCAGGAATATAACCTTTTGCGGTGCAGATAACGGTTTCAATGTGCAGCCGTGCGTCCCATACCATACAGTGAAGAGCGGTGAAGAGCATGACGTCATTGGTGGCCCCGGGTTCGAGACGATGAGAAGCACCTGGGGCGATGCTGCGGTTCATTCGGCGACCACAATAGGTTCGTATCCGTCTCTGATGAGGATTTCCTCGCCTTTTTGAGCCTCCTCCAGGCTGGTGAAAAAACCGACACGTACCCGGTAGTATAGACCGCTTCCGGTATCATGGGTGGCGATGTGCGCGTTCTGATAGGCACGGTCCAGTTTTGCCCTGAGATTTTCAGCGTTGCTGCGGTCGCGGAACGCGCCGACCTGGAAAGTGAACTTGCCGGTGTCGTAATCTATCGGTTCGATATCCCGACCGGTTGCTCCTGAACCTGAAGGGCTGCCGTCGGGGCCGAGAGCGATAAGTTCGACCCGGGCTGTTCCCGCTCCCACGACGCCCAATTTTTTAGCGGCTCCGTAGGAAAGGTCGATGATCCGCCCCCTGACGAACGGGCCGCGGTCGTTGATACGCAGGTCAAGTTCACGGCCGTTGTCGAGATTGCGAACCTTAACGACCGTATTGAACGGCAGGGTTTTATGGGCGGCTGTCACGCCGTACATGTCGTATGTTTCACCGTTGGACGTCTTGCGGCCGTGGAACTTTTTTCCATACCACGAGGCGATCCCGGTTTGGGAGAAACCATGCGCGTGAGAGCGGGGGTAATACCATTGTCCGTAAACCTGATAAGGCGGGGACTTTTTGGGCGTCTTCGATGTCGTTCGTGAAGGCGGTGAAGATACGGTTGTACAGCCGTTGATCACGATAATCGCGACAGTCAGCCACACAAAGGAGGTCTTGAAACCACGATTGGTGACCTGTCGGTTCCGGACGCCAATTTCTTTATGCATGTGTGTCGGGTCGTATCCTGGATGTCATCTGAAAAGTCTGTCACCGCATCGGGCGGCCGCCCGATGCGGGAGCCATTGGTTCCGTATGGTTAGTGAGAACCAATAGCCGATTGTAACAATTATTTCAAATGCTTTCTGGACTAATAACCGCCGGTCGGGTCGCGTCCCGGATGTCGGTTCTCATGTTTCCAATGCCAGTTTCAAGACATCCAACATCTTGTCGGTGAAATGAAACGCGATGTCTTTCTGGACTTTTTTAGGGATGTCGTCCAGATCTTTACTGTTCCATGCCGGCAAGATGATCGACTTTATCCCGGCGCGATGGGCGGCGAGAACCTTCTCCTTAATGCCCCCGACCGGCAGTACCTGCCCCCTAAGAGTGATTTCACCGGTCATGGCCAGATCTTTTCTTATGGTCCTGCCGGTCAGAAGGGAAACCAGCGCGGAAAGCATCGTCACTCCGGCAGACGGTCCATCTTTGGGAATGGCGCCGGCCGGTACATGGATGTGAATGTCCTGCTTATCGAAGAAATCTTCCGGAATGTCCAGGGATTTGGCATTGGCCCGAATAAAACTGAGAGCGGCGGTAGCCGACTCCTTCATCACTTCCCCGAGTTGACCGGTCAAGGTTAACCCTTTATTGCCTTTCATGGCTGTGGCTTCGATAAAGAGCAATTCTCCCCCGGTCTGGGTCCAGGCCAGTCCCATGGCCACACCGGGTGTTTGAATTCTGGTCTTTGATTCGTAAGTAAAACGCACCGATCCAAGATACTTCGGCACGTTGGAGACCTTTACGGACACAGATTCGATTTCACCGGTGGCGATCTTACTGGCAACACCCCGGCAGACGGCAGCAATTTCCCGCTCCAGGTTTCGCAGTCCGGCTTCCCGCGTGTAGCCGGAAATGATGTGGCGCACGGCACCTCTGGTGAAGTGGATCTGATCCGCCTTCAGCCCGTGTTCCCTGCGTTGCCGGGGAATGAGGAAACGGTTGGCGATTTTAACTTTTTCATCCTCGGTGTACCCCACGAGCTGAAGGACCTCCATCCGGTCCCGCAGCGGCGGTGGGATCGTGTCGAGAATATTGGCCGTGGTGATGAACATGACCTTCGACAAATCGAATGGGACATCCAGGTAATGATCGGAAAAAGAGAAATTCTGCTCCGGATCGAGAACCTCGAGTAAGGCCGAAGAAGGATCACCGCGAAAGTCGCTGCCCACCTTATCGATTTCATCCAGCATAAAGACCGGGTTGTTCGATCCGGCGCGTCTCAAGCCTTGGATGATTCGGCCGGGCATGGCGCCGACATAGGTCCGCCGGTGTCCGCGGATTTCGGCTTCATCGTGAACACCACCCAGTGAAATCCGATGAAACTTTCGACCCAGCGCCCTGGCGATCGAACGGCCGAGGGATGTTTTCCCGGTTCCCGGGGGCCCTGCAAAACACAGTATGGGACCCTTGGATTTCGGCTTGAGCTTGCGAACAGCAAGGTATTCGATAATCCTTTTTTTCGGTTTTTCCAAGCCAAAGTGATCCTCATCGAGGATTTTGATCGCTTTGCCGATGTCAAGCGTATCATCCGTGCTGTCGTGCCAGGGCATGGACGTCATCCAGTCCAAGTAGGTGGAGGCCACGGTGTATTCGGCCGAACTGGGATGCATGCGTTCGAGGCGGTTGAGTTCCCGTTCGGCTTCTTTGAGGGCCTCTTCAGGAAGGTTGGCTTTGGCGATTTTTGTCTGATACTCCTCAACTTCAACCGATGATTCATCTTTCTCTCCCAACTCTTCCTTTATGGCCTTGAGCTGCTGGCGTAGGTAATACTCCCGCTGGCTTTTTTCCATATCACCTTTCACCTGTGACTGAATTTTATTGCCCAGTTCAAGAATATCCAACTGATGGTTTGCCAGACGGGTGACCTCCTTTAACCGTTCTTTGACGTCGGTTGTTTCGAGGACCTTGAGTTTCTCTTCCGTGGAGGAGTTGATCGTGGAAGCGACCATGTCGGCGAGGGTTCCGGATTCTTGGATCGACTTGGCCATACCACCCATTTCTTCGGGTAAGCCGGGTGACAGTTCGACGATTTTTATAAACAGCCCGACCAAATTGGACATCAACGCTTCGGTCTCATTGTCTTTGGTGTCCCTGTCCGTCAGGTGTTCCACCTTGGCCATGAGGTATGGTTGTCCGTTCTGATATGCGGTGACCCTGAAGCGGCTCAGGCCCTGGACCAGTAGCTGGGCCTTTCGATCTTCGGTCTTGGCCATTTTCAGAATCAGGGCACTTGTCCCAATTTTAGCCAGGTCTTCTTTTGGGTAGGGTGTCTTGTCGGTCCTGTTTGTCGCCACTGCCAGCCCGATGATGCGATTTTTGGACATGGCCTCATCGATCAACTGGATCGATTCTTCCTGCATAACGGCCAGCGGCAGGACCATCTTTGGAAAGAGTGCCGCTTCGAATAAGGGCAAAATGGGCAGAATGTCAGGAAGATCTTCCGGGCTCTTTGGCTTGTGGGCCTGCTGTTCTGTCATGTTTTCCTCCAGAAAGTGCAACACACGTTATACCGGGCATATCATTACCGATGGTTCCGAACATCAGCGTGTCGGCATCTTATCCCTCTTCAATCGGGACCGTATATGTCTTTTCCCGTGGCCGCTTTGCCAATCTCAGCTGCAGAAAGCCATTGTCATAGGAAGACGAAATCACTTCGGTGTCAATGGGCACCGGAAGGTACAGGATTCTTTCGAACTTTCCGTATTGTATCTCGGCCAACCGATAGGTGGCCTTGTCAATTTTCTGCATCGGTGCGCGCCGGCCTTTGATTTTGACTGCACGACTGTTGAGTTCAACTTCGAGATTGTCCTTATCGACGCCTGCAATTTCAGCCCGAACAATAATTTCCTCTGGAGTTTCGTATATATCCATTTGCGGGTTCCAGGCCGACTCCGAGGAAGCAAACATCGGGTTTACGGGACGAGGACGAAACATGTCCTCGAAAGATTTCTCCAGTTGAGATGCGATCTTTTCGAGATCATTGCCGAATCGGATTTTGATATAATCCATATCTTTCATTCTCCTGTTCGCAATGAATCATTTTTTGAGTTGCCCTAATTCATGAATACCCCGATATTAACGACCATTCAGCGGAATTTTAGCCTAAAACGTAACACTGAAAGCCTTGTTTGTAAATAGAACCAGCAGCGGCTTATGGCCGATTCCAAAGGCGAATCAGCCTTGTACGGATGCGAAATTGCCGGCGGATTGGATATTGTTTTCAGTGGCTGAACCCCTTACCCTTTGCTTGACAGGGTGCCTGCCATGCTTAACTTTTTTCCACCTGAGTCCATACATTGAGGAGGAAAAAGCCATGACCCTTGTCAGGTGGGATCCGTTCAAAGAAGTGGCCACGCTTCAGGATCGTATCAACAGGCTCTTTCGATGACGCATTTCCAAGAAAAGGGGACCCGGAGGATGATTCGAATCCGGCCGGCTGGCGGCCGGCCGTGGACATCTTCGAGGCAGGGACCACTGTGATATTGGAAGTCGAACTCCCGGGCGTCATCAAGGAGGATGTATGCGTCGAAGTCAAAGACAATATTCTGACTATCAAAGGTGAGCGGAGGTTCGAGAATGACGTGCGGGGAGAGAATTTTTACCGCAGAGAAAGGGCCTACGGATCATTCAGGCGCGCATTCAATCTTCATTATCACGTAAACCCTGAAAAAATAAGAGCCAAATTCAACGATGGTGTACTCCGGATCGAGGTGCCGAAACCGGAAGAAGAAAAACCAAAACAAGTGACTGTCAACGTTGACTGATATAGCACCCGGCTGTTTGTACGCCTGGCCACATGTTAAACAGTTCCCCTGAACCCGGACAGCAGTGCCGGGTTTTTTACGTCTGCCGATTCCAACCACCGTGGTTTGCCATAAACCGGAAAATAGCATATGACGGACAGAAAGAAAAACCTTTCGGTTCGCGTGGTATTGCGTTTCAACAATCGGGTTTTTTTTTACAGTGTGTCACAGGAAATCATGCCGACAGCCTCACCATACGAGCCACCCTCACTTCGGGACACCGAGGTATTATGTCAAGGTTCGCGAGTTTGTTGAAACGCAAAGATGCCATGAGCTTGGCATAAAAACCCTCAGGCGTCGTGCCGGCCGATGTTATCATTAACTGCGACGGGCCCGAACGGCAACCTTATGAGCTCCCGACATCCACTTCTGGCCATCCGTCTCCAGTATTTTTTTTATTTCGCCGTGCTCGGCATTTTCCTGCCCTATTTCAACCTCTACTGTTACCATCTGGGATTCAGCGGGGCTCAGATCGGTACTTTATCGGCTGTCAGATCCCTGGTAATGGTTGTTTCTTCCATAATTTGGGGTCTTCTCGCCGACCGATTTCACCTGCGGCGACAAATCTACATAATTTGCAGTACCGCCGGTGCGCTGACGTGGCTTTTCTTTCTCACCACCACCGATTTCTGGCTGATGCTGCTCTTCACCGTGATTTACGTTTGCTTTTACGCGCCCATTATCGCCTTTCTGGAAGCCTTCACAATGGATCAGTTGGCGTATCGCAAGGAGTCCTACGGCCGAGTCAGGGCCTGGGGATCGGTCAGCTTTATCCTGGTTGTGATCTTACTGGGCCGGGCCATCGATCAGTTTCCAATCCGCTTGATACTCGTGCTCATCTTTGCCGGTTCCCTGCTGCAAGCATTGGGAGCGCTTCGCATGCCCCGTTTCAATTCAGTCGGCCGTTCACTGACTCCGCAACCAGGGGAGAGTCTGCTGAACGGGCATGTGGGCATTTTTCTCCTGTGTGGGTTTCTCATGTTGGTGAGCCACGGCACTTACTATGGTTTTTTTTCTATCCACCTCGAAAACCTCGGCTATTCTAGGACATTTATCGGCTTGATGTGGGCCGTGGCATCGATCGCAGAAATAATGGTCATGATAAAATCGGAGGCGATATACACGCGCTTCACCCTTGAAAGGGTGCTCGTTTTTTCATTTGCCGTGGCCGTCGTCCGATGGCTCATGCTTTCTATCGTTCACTCGCCGGTCCTGATACTTTTTGCTCAAATGCTGCATGCGGTGACATACGGCACATTCCACATGGCCAGCATCCTTTATATTGACCGCCTGACATCTACAAAGGCCAAAACCATCGGTCAGGCCGCCAACAATGCGGTTCAATACGGACTGGGTTTGATGACCGGGTTTTTCCTCAGCGGTTTTCTGTATGAACGGACCGGTTCTGCCGCCCTTTTTCTGATGAGTGCGGGAATTGCCGCCAGCGGGGGGACGCTATTCTGGGGCTACGCCAGGATCGGTCGGGCTCGCTGAGGTTGGCGGGATGCGGTGCCTGTCAATCCGGATTATTCCCTTTTGGGAGAAAGGAGATGCCCGATCCAATGGCTCAGGCTGTTCCCGCCCAGGATCGACCGGTCCAGGCGGTCGATCCGTTCGAACAGCGCCTCGGGGTCGCGGTACCAATGCGAACGAGCGATCATCGACCGGGACGGGTCCAGGTGTTTGATCACCCGGGCCGGATTGCCGACCGCCACTGTGTTGGGGGGTATATCGTTCACCACCACCGCTCCGGCGCCGACGATGCTATTCTCACCCACGCGGACGCCCTTGCAAACGATGGCACTGTCTCCGACCCACGCATTGGGACCGAGTCGCACCGGTTGCGACCGTCCAATGGCCACGCGGTCGTACAGGCCGTGCCAGTCGCAGTCGGTAATGTAGGCCCGGCTTGCAATCATGCAGTTCTCCTCGATCACAACCTCTTCCGCTGAACCGATCCGGGCTCCGGGACAGATCAGGCAGTAATTGCCAATCCGAATACCGCCTTTGCCCGGAGAAATCGGCCAGACCGAGAGCCTGACTTTGCCGTCCGGAGCGGCGATGATCGTTGCACATTCGCCTATTTCCACCGGGGAGCCGAAAATTTCGACATGCCATGGTTTTATGACCTGGAAGCGCTTGCCCACGCGTTTCAGTTGGGGCATCAGGAACCGACGGGTGTAAAATGCCTGGAGATTCAAGTAGGCTTTTTTGACAAAATAGGGGCGGTGATCACGGATCATCGTCTTCGCTCCATTATTGATCCGGTCGCGTTTCCGGCGCCGGAGAGGCGGCGGAGAATCGTTACCTCAATGGTGATGCCAACGAAGGATCGACAGACCGGGCCGTGAATAGAGGCTCCGATGGAATGGCCGGTCCTGCCGGCCGACGACGGGAAATACCGCCGGATTCAACATTCCGGTCACTTCTGCGTCCAGAACGCATGGGAATGCAGCCGGCTTGCCGGCGTCAGATCGTAGATGGCATCGGCAGCCAGCAAGACAGCGGCGTTGGTCCAGGACAGTTTTTCTTTCGGCCAGACAGTCATGTCCGGAGAGGTAAAGCCCGCCCAATACCAGCCGTCTTCATAGCGTTTATCGACGATCCAGTTAAAGACAATTTCCGCCGGTGTATTGCAGCCCGCTGCCGACAGGGCCAGGCAGAGTTCGGATGTTTCGGCAATCGTTATCCAAGGTCGGTCAGAAACACATCGGACTCCCTGGCCTTCGATGACGAACTTCTTCCAGAGGTGATCGATGCGTTTGTGGGCTTCTGCCCCTGTGATAACGCCGCAGAGAACCGGATAATACCAGTCCATGGCATAACGCGCTTTGGTCATGTTGAACCGGTGAGGCTGAAAGGCAATGGCGTGCTGCAATCGGGAAAGTCCCTTTTCCCAGGATTCATTTTGGAAGCCTAATATACGGGCCGCCGCCAGGGCACAGCGGATGCTCATGCAGATGGAACAGGATCCGGTCAGCAGGGCCATTCTGTCCACGTCACCCTCAGGGCTAATGGCCCAGTATATTTCGCCATGGGGGGCTTGAAGGCTGAGAGCAAAATCGATGGCGGATCGGATAGTGGCCCACATGTGCTTCAGAAACGAACGGTCGCCGCTGATCAGATAATGGTGCCAAACGCCGACGGCGATATACGCCGACAAATTGGCATCCCGGGTGGTATCCTCGGGTATTCCGTCGCGGTACGCAGTGTACCAGCTGCCGTCAGCGTTTTGAAGGCGGGCCAGCCATGCGTAGGCATTTTCGGCTTCGGTTGAATATCCGCCGATGCTTAGGCCCATCGCTGCTTCCACCAAATCCCAGGGGTCGGTTTTGCATCCCTCACACCAGGGAATATCCCCGTTCTTCCTCTGAACCGCGGTAATGCCGGCTGCGATCGCACCGACATCCAGCGCGCGGGTCTGTTTTTTTCGAAAAACCTCCGACATCATGCACCATGGCCTTACTTTTTTTGCTAATTCTCACAGGTATCGGGAAAAATGGATTTATACCTTTGGTTTCGGCTGGCTTGCAAGAAAAAACTCTCTTAATGCCGACCGGCAGCTAACGGGCATACCCTTGTGGCCCGATAGCTGCCGGGAGACTTATTGACCGACAGATTATGATTGCAGCTTGACTTTCCACTGGACCTTGATTAGATATTCTAATTAGCATGGTCTTCTCCCCCAGGAACCGGTGACTTCGTTTTAGCAGGTCGACCTCCGCTTCTTATTCAGGCTCACTCCCGATACGACCGTGCCACCGGTTTCCGAACATTCAGGCCTGACCGATCGGAATCGCTGAATCTTCGTAGAGACCCTTTTCATCGGCAGGGGAATTGGCAGGCACCGCTTTGGCGTTTCCGCAATGAACGCTCGCACACCTTCCGTGGCACCGTTCGCCAACACCGGTAGAAATGGCGGCGATGAATCAGTTGGCCGCTTGGCCGGCCAGATGTTGAGACGGTCGCACCGGAGTTACCCTGAAATGCAATGACGAAAGGAAAGGAGGCAAAGATGACCGACAGTGTTTACAAAATTATCGATCTGGTAGGAAGCAGTCCCAATTCCTGGGAAGAAGCCACCAAAAATGCGGTGGAAACCGCCGGGAAAAGTCTCAGGGACTTACGCGTCGCTGAAGTCACCAAGCTGGACTTGAAGGTTGAAAACGGCAAGGTTACAGCCTATCGGGCCCGAGTCAAGCTGTCTTTCAAATACGCCAGCGAATAGACATGTCATTCATCGCATGGAAAAGGTTTGTCCGGCGCCTTGGGGTGTCGGACAGGCCTTTTGCTATTCCTTGAGCGCGTCGGCCATCAAGTTCCCCAGCAACTTTGAAAACCGGGCCGGGTTTTCGAGCTTGCCACCCTCCCCGATGACGGCCATGTCGAGCAACATTTCGCTGTAATCTTCAAGAACGGAATTACTCTGGTCTTTTTCGTACAGGCTTCTAATCCGATCCAGGGCCGGATGATCCGGATTGAGCTCCAGAACCCTTTTAGCGTGAGGCGGGTTCTGGCCCGAGGCCTTCAGGATTTTCTCCATGTAGGCACTTAAATCCTGAGCGTCACCCGAAAGACAGGCCAGCGAATCCTTCAAGCGCTTGGACGGTTTGACATCTTTGATTTTATCCTGCAGTTTCGATTTGATGAAGCCAAACAGTGGGGCGTAGGATTCTTCTTTTTCCGCATCGACGTCCCCCAGTTCAAGGTCCCCCTTCTCAACGCTTTTTAGAGGTTTGCCGTCGTATTCGGTAAGTGACTGCACGACCCACTCATCCACAGGATCGCTCATCAACAGCACTTCATAACCCTTGTCTTTCAACCTTTCGAGCAGTGGACTGTCGGCAAGAGCCGTCAGGCTGTCCCCCGTAAGGTAGTAGATGTCTTTCTGTTCCGGCGGCATGCGGTCAACATATTGTTTGAGGGAGGTCAATTTCCCTTCCGACATGGTGGATTCATAACGAAGCAGATCGGCCAGTTTCTTCCGGTTCTCGGGGTCGGTGTAGATACCCGCTTTGAACACCGGGCCAAATTCTTTCCAGAAGGTAGCATAGGTATCGGTCGTCATTTCTTCCAGGTGTTCAAAGATTTTCTTGACCAGATTTCGGCGGATGTTCCTCACCAGGCGGTCTTGTTGAAGAATCTCGCGGCTGATATTGAGATTCAGGTCCGGGGCATCCACCACTCCGCGCACGAAACGGAAATACTCCGGGACCAGCTCACTGCAGTTTTCCATGATGAAAACGCGCTTGCAGTAAAGGTGAATTCCATGCTTCATGTCCGGATTGAAAAGATCGAGGGGCGCCCGGGCCGGGATATAGAGAAGCGCTTGGTATTCGGTGGTTCCCTCGAACTTCAGGTGCAGGTGAGACAGTGGTTCATTCCAGTCGTGGCTGATGTGCTTGTAGAATTCTTCGTACTCGGTTGCATCGACCTCGCGTTTGTCCCTGGACCAGATGGCTTTCATGGAGTTCAGTGTTTCTTCACGGACAACCGTGCGACTGGTTTTTCCGATCGGTTTTCCGGATTTGTCCTTTATTTGCTCTGTTTCCGGTATCGGTTCATCCTGCTCAACATCCATGACAATGGGATAATTCACAAAATCGGAGTGACGCTTGACGATCTGGCGGACAGTCCACTCATCGGTAAAATCGGGTTCGTCCTTTTCGCGTTTTTTCAGGTCCAAAACGATGGTGGTACCGCGGGATTCTTTCGAGCTTTCCTCAATGGTGTAGGTACCGTCGCCGGTGGACTGCCAGCGGATGGCGGTGTCCGAACCTGCCGGGCGGGTAACCAGAGTCACTGTGTCTGCGACAATGAAGGCGCTGTAAAAACCGACACCGAATTGACCGATCAGCTCCGGGGATATCACGGTTTTGTCGTTGACGTGCTCAATGGCCTCGAGAAAGGCAGCCGTTCCGCTCCGGGCGATCGTCCCGATGTTTTCCATGACTTCTTCCCGGGTCATTCCGATACCGTTGTCTGACACCGTCAGCGTATTTTTGATTCCATCGGCCGTGAGCTTGATTTTGAATTCGGTGTCATCACCCAGGATGTCCGGTTCCAGTTGGGCTTTGAATCGCAAGCGGTCGATGGCATCTGAGGCGTTTGATATCAGTTCCCGCACAAAAATCTCCTTGTTGGAATAAAGGGAGTTGATGATGAGATTAAGCAATTGCTGTACTTCGGTTTTAAATTGGTGAGTTTCTTTTTTGGCGGCCATTATCACTCCTCATTTTCTGTGCGGTAAAAGGGTGTTGACCGGCTTAACGCCGACCTGTCCTGGTTTCGGTGGATATAATGCGTTTAAAATCGGTTTTGTCAACCCTGGCTGAGGATACCGAAAACCCTTCGGGTTAACCTTCCGGCCACTTCTTAAACGCCGTGGGTATTGAAAATGATGCCTACTGAAATTAGATTACGTGAACCTGCGTAAACGTTTGGGACAATCATTGCTGGAGTCGAACAGGACGGGAACACGTGAAAAGGATCATTGCTGTCGTAAAAATCCGATGCACGGAAACGCACCGGTTTGATATTTATAACGGAATGGATGCTGACATGATCGATATAGAAGAGAGCGTGACCATCGCCCGACCGGTGGAAAGCGTGTTTGCGTATGCGACAGATTTGCAAAACAACACGCGGTGGCAGACCGATGTCATCCTGACCGAGCAGACTTCCGTGGGTTCCTTGGGCGAGGGGACCACTTACAGGCTGGTGAATCGTTTCATGGGAATGCATTTCGATTCCGAAGGCGTTATATCAGAATTTGTACCCAATCAGATTTGTTCTTACCGTTTTGTATCCGGACCGATTGGCGGTGAGAGCAGCTTCATATTCGAACCCGTAAATGGCGGCACACGCTTTATTACCCGCGGCGCTATTGAATTGAAAAACTTCAAATACGTCGGGTTCTTGGCCAGACGCAGAGCCCGCCGGCAGGTCAGAAACGATTTACAGAGACTCAAAAGGATCCTGGAAAATGGCGCGGGCCAGTAGCCGGCGGTCGAAAATCAGCGTCCGAATTTGTCCTGCCGCCTCGCACGGTTTTCTTTCATGCCGATATCGGATGCGGCAAGGCGACCGCGGTTGTTGGTCGATTAACAGGTGAGGTGGAATGCGCCGGCGACATTTTTTCCTTCCGCCCGCATTCGGTTGAAGGTTTGAACGGCTTCGGCGGTGGGTGCGGTTACCAGTCCGATATGCTTCGTTTCCAAATGCCGCCGGAGAGCGTCCGGTATGCGCATACCGCCGGCGTAGCCGGTACCGACGACAAGGAGGGCGGGAGAATTGGCCAGGATGTCCGCGATATCTGCAGCCGCCAGGCGGTGGCCTTCCCGACGCCACCATTCGCCTTTGACCGAATTCCCGATGATTTTCAGATCGTGGGTATATTTCCTGCCGCCAACCATCATGTGGCGCCCAGCGGCATACTCATCGATCCGTATATCCGGTGGCAGTGTTTCTTTCATCTGTATTTCTTTTTCACGGTGTCGAAGCGTTTGTTTCCCGAATTCAAACCCTTTCCGAACCTTCACCCCGATTTGACGGGCGTCGGTGTTTTGGCAGCACGATTTCATGTGTGTCGTAATAATTAGTGTCCATCCATAAATGGCCTTTTTTCCGCTGGGTCCCGCCATGGCGGGATGCGGCCTTGCCCAGCGAAAAAAATTCTCATTTATGGATTGGACACTCTACAATGCCATCCACTTGTCGCGGATGGACACTAATTAGAATAAGTTTGAAAGTAGCAAATGCAAGATGCTAGAGCCGAGAACCGGGTTTAAGCTCATTCCAAACCATTGACGGTGGAAATGATTTCCCAAGCCTCTTCGGCGGTATCGACATATTGAAAAATTTCCAGATCTTTCGGACTAATATTACCTTCATCCAGCAGGGCCTGAAAGTTGATGATCTTCTCCCAGAATGAACGTCCGAAAAGAAGTACAGGTATCGGTTTGATCTTACCCGTCTGAATCAAAGTCAGGGTTTCAAATAATTCGTCCAGGGTTCCGTACCCACCCGGGAAAGCCACCAGGCTTTTGGCCCGCATCAGGAAGTGCATTTTTCGGATGGCGAAATAATGAAACTGAAAACACAGCTCGGGTGTGATATACGGGTTCGGCATCTGCTCAAAAGGGAGGACGATTTTCAGACCGATGCTCTGGCAGCCGCATTCGTGGGCACCGCGGTTGGCCGCTTCCATGATCCCCGGTCCTCCACCGGTGATAACCACCAGTTGGTCACGCGGAGAGTTGGTTGATACCAGACTGGCCAGCCGGCGGGCCTGTTCGTAGTATCGGCTTTTATCAAGGTCCCTGCGGGCTCAAAGGAGATCCCGCATCAGATCGGAGTCCTGGCCGTTATCCTTTGCCCGCGACTCGAGGGAAACCAGGTTGGCTTCGGCCGTTGCCGGATCGAGAACGCGCGCGCTCCCAAAAATGACAACGGTGGAATCGATGCCCATCTCATGCTGAACAAGTTCGGCTTTAAGCAGTTCAAGCTGCAGACGCACCGGTCGCAATTCGTCACGCAGCATCAGGTCGTCATCCAAAAATGCCAGGTTGTAAGATGTCGATCGGCACTGTGGCGAATCCACGTGCAGTTTCGCGGATCGGGCATCCTCTCGGGCTGATGGGAACACTCGCTTTTTGGGGCTTTTGGGTTGCATCGTCACCTCCGTTTCAATTCTGCCTACGATTATACGGACTTCGACAATATATTTCAACCGAGTGCCGGTCGTTATAGACCCTCTTGTTTCATAAAAATTTTTGAACAGGATTTGGGACGTTTTAGCAGCCCATCAAAAAAAGATTGTCTGTCAATCAACGCGGATGTGTTAACTTTCGACGGAAAATCAACAATATCGGGCACCGTGAGTCATCGCTCCCGAACGCCCCCGCGCTGCGGGATCACACGTCTGATGATTCAAATTAAGGTGTGTGTCATGCAAATGAACGCATGTAACTCGTGAAAAATCCAACCGAGCATGTCACCGGCCGGCGGCCGGAAAACCGGTCGATTTTGATTTTTTCCTTACCTTTTGATACCGTGTCCCATCGCCTGACAGGGATAGGAAAGATGAAAGCATTTATCGAAGGCTCAAAGAATCAGAGAGAAGGAATTTGACCGATGGCTTGGATTGCCGACCCCCACGGATGGATGGCCCTACTTACATTGACGACATTGGAAATCGTTCTGGGCATCGACAATATCATTTTTATCGCCATCCTTGCCGGACGTCTGCCGGTTCATCAGCAGAATAAGGGACGGACCGTCGGGTTACTGCTGGCTATGGTCACCCGCATCGGTTTGCTTTTTTCCCTGACGATCATTATGAGTCTGACAGCTCCCTTTGTGACTGTTCTCGGCCAAGAGATATCGGGGCGGGATCTGATTCTTCTTCTGGGCGGCTTGTTTCTGCTGGGCAAGAGCACATTGGAGATTCATGCCAATCTTAGAGGGTGAAACGGATCACACCGATAATAATTCCGGTAAAACAGAGATTTCGTTTTTGGGCGTAATTACCCAGATCCTGCTACTCGACATCGTATTCTCTCTCGATTCGGTCATAACGGCCATCGGTTTGGTCGACCAAATTTCTGTCATGGTGGTTGCGATCATCATTGCTGTGATATTCATGATATTTCTGGCCGGACCAGTCAGCCGATTTATCGAAAATCATCCCACCGTGAAGATCCTGGCCCTCAGTTTCCTGTTGCTGATCGGCGTGGCCCTCATGGCAGAAAGTTTCGACCTGCATATCCCCAAAGGATACATTTATTTTGCCATGGCGTTTTCAGTCTTCGTGGAAATGCTGAACATGAAGCTGCGCAGGCGGCTGCGACCACCGGTCAAGTTGCGGCGGCCGGCCGCCGCCGCCGTCGTTGAGAGCAAAAGCGGATCTCCGATTCCGGAAGATCGAACCGGTAAGTCTGAATGAGCCGTCGATTCGGCTTTACCCAGTGATTGGCTTGTTCATTGGTGGTTGGCCCGCGTCGGTTGAACTGGAGGGGCCCTCGGGGAGTTTTCATTACCTTTGGAACGGAAGAAATAATCAGCGACTTCAGCGCGCAAACTCTGGCATAAGGCAGCCTGAGGAAAGAACAGAATTTCCTAATGAAATAGAAGTATCGGATTTAGGCCGGCATTTGTGGCCTCGGTTCGACGGCAAGGGATACCATCGTTCTATCCCAAGGCTGCTCATGCAAGTGGGTTCAGCCATGGGCTGGACCCGCTTGCGCTGCTGAACCTTCACTCCGCTCTGGGTTCGTAATCGCGAGAAAAACTCCTCGACACTCAATTCAATCGGGCCGAGGTTTACCAGCGCAGCAGCAGCGCACCGGCGGTCATGCCGGCACCGAAGGCGTCCAGCAATAGTGTCTGGCCGCTTTTGATCCGTCCGTCCCGCACGGCTTCATCCAGGACCGAGGGTATTGTAGCGGCAGAGGTATTGCCGTAACGATCCAGATTGATCAGGACGCGTTCCATCGGAAAGGCGAGTCGGTTGGCCACGGCCTCTATAATCCTCAGGTTTGCCTGGTGGGGGACGAACCAGTCGAGGCGCATGATCGGCAGGGAACATTTTTCGAGGGTTTTCAGCGCACATTCGGTCAGAGTCCTCACGGCTACCTTGAAGATTTCCCTGCCGTTCATGTGCATTTTGTGAAGGCCTTGGGCATATACTTCGGGAGAGACCTCGAGATTGGAGCCACCGGCGGGAACGTGAAAAAGTTCGCTCAGCTCGCCGTTCGAGGTCAAGTGGCTGCAGAGGATGCGCGCCTTGTTATTGGTCGAAACCTGTTCAACGATGGCGGCTCCGGCGGCATCGCCGAACAGGATGCATGACGTCCGGTCATTCCAGTTTGTAATCTGCGACAGGATTTCTCCGCCGATGACAAGCACGGTTTTGGACTGTCCGGTTTGGACAAACTGTTGGGCCGTCACCAGGCCGTAAATGAAGCCCGAACAGGCGGCATTGACGTCCATCGCCCAGGCATTGTGAGCGCCGATTTTTTTCTGAAGCCAGCAGGCGGTAGACGGCAAAAGAGTATCGGGAGAGCAGGTGGCATATATGATCTGATCGATTTCTTCGGCCTGCCGACCGGCCATGGAGAGCGCTTTCCGGGCGGCGCGCGCCCCGAGGGAGGAATTGGTTTCGTTTTCGTTTTGAACATTGGCAATCCGTCGCTCCCGGATGCCGGTTCTCTCCACGATCCATTGGTCGTTGGTAGCGAAACCTTGGCGAACGAGCATGCCGGCAAGCTCGTCGTTGGCGAGCCGTTTTGCCGGAAAAGCCGAGCCCATTCCCGTTATCTTGGCAGCATATGGCATTTTTATAGTCTCACAATTTCTTTTTCCAAATTTTTGGAGTGGTTGACATAAAAATCTCAGTTTAACAATGTTTGCCCAAGGACGCAACAGTCACCATCATATATGGGGCAGATCACCAAGTAATTGTGAAGGTCTTTTTTGGGACAACCCGATAGAGGGGAACACAAACGAGCATCTACAACAAAGCGTATGCAAACGGAACCATAGCGTCAAGAAACCTGATTTGCCTATTCGCCGGCAATTTGGTACCTTTCGAGACTCTCACATACCGCCCTGTTTGATACGTTCATGCGGCACCCCGCAGCTTGCCGGAAACGTCGGTCTGCGCTGTCCGAAATGGGTATTCACAGTGAGCACGGATGGAGGAAATAAACAAAGGAGCAAAAAATAAAATGACAGAAAACCGCACCGCAGACATTGATTTCACCGTCGATCGCCAAAATCTGTACCGTGAAGAAACATTTACGGATTTAAAAGTTGCCAGCATCCGGTGCTTGACACCGGTAAACACGGACGGTTCGGTCGACAAAACCCGCAAGACCGTTTTCGTGGGAGAGACCAACCTGATGACTCCGGGTGGACCACTGCCGGTGCAAGCCGTCATCGCGGCCAAGCAGCTTCAGCAGGCGATCAAAAGGTTCCCGGAAGCCATGCAGGCCGCTGTGGAAAAACTTGCGGAGGAGGTGCAGAAGATGCGTGAGCAGGAAAACTCGTCAATTATCACGCCCACCGAGAAAGAGTCTTCGCGCATCATCGTCCCCGGCAGATAGACAGCTTGCGGCTGGGGTAATTCTATCCGCCTGGTTATATGTACCCAAGTTGACTTTCGAAAATATAAAACCTTGTGGGATTTCCGATTTTTATTCGCCTCAGGCGGATCACCGCATCTTCCCGTAAGCGGGACCCGCATAGCCGATCCCGCCGGCGGCAGGACGGAACGACATTTTCTCCCGCGAAGCGGGATTTTGCTACGCTCAACTTTCTCATCTGCGGCAACGTCGCCAAAGGCGAACAAGCCTTGAAAATCGCTCAATTTGGGATTTATATAGATTCCCGGGGAGTTTGCATGGGTTCTGAAGCGAAAGGGTGATCACCGACGACAACCGACAGTGATCGCAGGGCAATGAAGCGCCCCCTTCCGCGCGGGCTTGTATTTACCGGACTCTCTTTGACCCCTTGTATAATTGTCTTTTAGGAATTCTGATCGATGAAGTTTGTTCACACCGCCGACTGGCAGATCGGGATGAAGGCTGAAGGATTGGGTCAGGCCGGCGCTAGGGTTCGCGCGGAGCGACTGGCAGCCGGCGGTCGTGTGGTCGAAACGGCTGTTACCTGCGGCGCCGATTTCATCATTGTGGCCGGAGACCTTTTCGAAGACAATGGCGTGGATCGGACCCTGATACAGAAAACGGCCGATACTCTGGCGCGGTTCGACGGGCCGGTTTACATTGTCCCCGGCAATCACGATCCCGATGTACCCGGGTCGGTGTGGGAACATCCGGCCTGGGCTTCCGCTAATAATCTGAATGTTTTGACCGAAAAACAACCGGTTGATATCACGGGTGGAATTCTATACCCCTGCCCGGTTGCCGATAAGTATTCCACCAAAGACCCGACCGCCTGGATCCAGACCCAACCGGGAAATGCCGTGCGCCTTGCCGTGGCGCACGGCAATATGGAGGGGTTGCCTGAAGCCGCACCCGATCACCCTATCCCCCGCCATGCGACCCAACGCAGCGGGCTGAATTATCTGGCTTTAGGGCACTGGCATTCCACGGTTACCTACACCGACCCGGACGGTGGTGTGCGCACAGCTTATTGCGGTACGCCGGAACCTTCGCGCTTTGGAGAACCTGACAGTGGAAATGCTCTTCTGGTGACGATCGAGAGCCCGGTCGCCCCGCCCCGCACCAAAGCGATCAAAACCGGTGGCCTCATCTGGCAGGTGATCGAGGAGAACTTGCACCACATCGGAGACCTCGCCGCCTTGCGACAACGCATCGAAGCACTGGCGGATCCGGATCGTATGCTGGTCGACCTGCGCCTGAACGGACTGTTGTACTCCCAAGAGGTGGGGTTGCTCAGCCATTTGCAGGACATGGTGGCGTCGCGTTTTCTATTCAGTCGCATCAATATGTCCGGTCTGCGCCCCTCACCCGAGGATGATGGGTGGATTACGGCCCTGCCGTCGGGCGTGTTGCGGGACACAGCCGCCCGTTTACGGAAGATGGCCGATGATGGGGATACGTCCAGCCGCCAGTCTCAGATCGCCGCCCTGGCACTGATGGAACTTTACGCTATGACGTCAGAGGTTCTGAAATGATTTTGCGTTCCATCAGCTTGTCAAACTGGCGCTGTTTTTTGAGATCCGTTACGGTTGGGCCTTTCGAAGAGGGAATCAATGTTGTTCACGGTCCGAACGGTACCGGCAAATCGACACTCTTTGAGTCCCTCAGCCGGGGATTGTTGGACAGCCATAGCGTGTCCGGTCAAGATGTCACTGCTCTGGTTCCATGGGGACGCTTACTGGCCCCCCGGGTGATAGTCGAATTTATGCAGGACGGCGCTGGTTACCGGATTTCCAAACAGTTTTTACAGGAAAACCACTCCCGACTGGATCGACTGGAGGAGGGCATCTATAGACCCCTTGCGGAAGGTCGCCAGGCCGACGATACGGTTCGTACAATGCTGACCAGAAACCCGCCGGCCCGGGGATTGTCCCAGCCGCGTCACTGGGGATTGGCCCAAGTCCTATGGGCCCCCCAAGGGAAACTGATGTTGACCGAGCTATCGGGTGATGTTGTTAACGACATCCGGATGGCCTTGGGAGCGCAACTGTCTATCGCCGCAAGTGGTCCTGTCGAGGCACGCATCACTGATCTTTACCTGCAGTATTTTACCAAAGGCGGTAAGCTTAAATCCGGCAAAGGCGCTCCCGAACTGGCACGAATGCAAAATCAGCTGGACGAGGTCCAGCGACGGCGGCAGGAGTTATTGGAACGGCTGCAGCAATATGAAGACAGCTCTCGGCGGGTGGAAGACATCCGGGCCCGAAGGCTGCAGCTTTTCATTGCGGCCGAGGCGCTAGAGAAGACAATCAAAGGCCGGCGGTCCCAGGCGGATGCCTATCGTCAGTTAAGGGTCGAGGCGGATCGGCGCAAAGAGGAAACCAAAACGGCTGAGGCGCGCTACAATCATTTGAAACAGGCGATCGACCATATTCGGGAAAAAGAAAAGGCGCTTGCCGCAGCCCGGCTCCAGTTAACGACCCTTGAAGAGGATCTGGTGGCCAAGACCCGTGAAGTCTCTCAACGTAAAAACGCGGCGATGGCAGCTAGAAAAGCGCTCGACGAGACAGCCAGTGGAGAAGAGGGTATCCGGCGTGCCGAGCAGGATGCCCGGGATGCGGAAGACTATTTGAAGGTCAGCTGCACCCGGGAAGCATTGGAAAAAGAGATCGAGCGAATCACCACTGCCGCACAAGAGTTAAAAGCACGCCGGCGGACCCGGTTGCAAGTTGTAGCCCCTGACAGTGCGACGCTCAGAAAGATTCGCAGGGCGATTCAGGCGCGGGATCAAGCGGCGGTCCGGATCGAGTCTTCACTGATCAGCCTGGAGATCCAGCCGATGCGCGAGGTTGTGGTAAACACTATCGCTGGAGAGCCTCACGGTGAAACAAAAGCGCCAGCTGAATCGACGGTGCGCATCACCGGCTCTCCGGATGTGGTCGTGGACGTGAAAGATGTTGCCCGCTTGCGGGTTACCGGCCCGAGAGGTGAGATCCAAAGCCAACGGGCCGAGTGGGACGCGGCAAATCAGCAGATCGTCACGTTGACGCGGCCTTACGGGTCGGTGGACATCGATCAACTGGAAACCATGGCTGAGAGAGCTGCCGAGTTGGATCGGCAGGTGCGGGAATCGACCAAGGAATTGGAAACGTTGGCGGGATCTCGAGAACTTGCCGATTTGAAACAGCAACTGGTTGAAAAGAAAGCGGTGGAAGCCGGATATCTTCAATCCCATCCCGACTGGACATCAGAACGGCCGGATTTTACCGGCATGATGCGTGCGGTTTCCGATCTCAGGGAGGCCCACGGGAAAAAGATTGCCGAGGCTCATGACCTCTATGCCAAAACCCAGGCCGAGTATGCCACTGCAGAGGAGCAGGTCAAGTCGCTGGGCGACCGCATCGATGAAGCACGCAAACAGGTGCGGCAACTTGACATGGCGCTGGTGGGGTTGACCGAAAACGGCCTGTCAGTGGCAGAGCGGCAGGCAGCGCTGCAGGGAATTCTGATGGACCGCGAGGCGGCTCGCAGCAGGCTGAAGGCTCTGGAAGGAAAACTGGGGGAATATAACGAAGATCCGCTGACGGCGCTAGAAAAATTCGAGCGGCAGCTGGATGGCGTTCGTGAGGATGTCCGTAGAGCCCGCGATGAAGAAATGACGGCGGCCGGCACACTGGCGACATTGGCTGCCGAGGGTCCTTATTCGGCTTTCGCTGCCGCCGATGAACACGTCAACCAGCTGAAAGAAGACATGCGGCGCGAAGAGATGCGGGTGGAAGCGATACGGCTGCTTCATGAAACAGTCACCCGGTGTCGCAGCGAAGCGGTTGCCGCCGTTACGGAGCCGGTAGAAACCGGTGCCAGCCGAATACTTGAGCGGATCACTGGGCGTCGCCTGAGCCGGATCAAAGTTGCCGACTCGTTCGAACCCACCGAGATTCAGACCGGCGCCGAAGAGGTGGCTGTGGGCCTCGAAAACCTTTCCGGCGGCGAAACGGAGCAGCTTTATTTGGCAACCCGTTTGGCCCTGGCTGAGGTATTGGCATCCAAGGAGCGCCAACTGGTGGTCATGGACGATGTGCTTACGGCCACCGATGCCGGTCGTTTGACCCGGGTATTGAGTGTGTTGGAAGATTCGGCCCAACGGTTGCAAATCTTGATTCTCACCTGTCACCCCGAGCGTTACCGGGGTTTAATCGATACCCATTTTATCGATCTCGAGGCGATCCTTCGGGCGGCCGATTCGGTCTGAGCCACTGGGAGCCTGGGCCTGTTGATGAAGGCAGCGCCGCAGGTCGTCCATTCCCCTTGGTTGTGAAGCGGGTTAGGGTAGAGTGAGCCTTGTCGATGCGCAATATCCTCCGGTTGAAGTTTTCATCCAGAAAAACGCCAAAACGGGAGTGGAACCGGGGTGTCGTGCTTCGCTATGCATTGCTCCAGGTGCCGGGCACTTTGTTCATGGTCCTGGTGATTCTTTTGATCGATCGCTGGTTGATGACCATATCTCCCTGGATAGCGCTCATTGTCGTTCTGCTTGTTATTTTGAAAGATATATTTCTATTTCCTTTTATCTGGCGTGCTTATGATTGGAACAGGGCCGTTGATCATGCGTCCATGATCGGGAGAAGGGGAATCGTTGTCAGTCGATTGGATCCCTGCGGGTATGTTCGGATACGCGGAGAGCTTTGGAAAGCAGAGACGGAAGACGGCGCGCAAACAATTGAGAAAGGCCGGGCGGTTACCGTTCTTCGAGCCAGGGGGCTCCAGTTGTGCGTTCAAGCTGATCCATCCGATGTCTTAACGCAGAGCTGACAGACGATCGTGCTTGCCGCTTCGACCGTGAAATTCATTTCAACGTACTCATTTTTCAGCGTTTTTTGAAACAATCCATAAGCAGTGTATTCGCTGGACTGTATCCAAACACGACAAAATTTCCGCGCTCATATCGGGCCTTTCTTTCACCTGCGGCATCGTATCAAGGAAAAATACGGGTCTAAGGCTGCGCCCAGACAGTCAGCACGGGGCAGGTTGCCCGGCGAATCACGCGGTCCGTTGTCGAACCCAGAAAGAGCGTTTCCACCAATCCGCGTCCGCGAATGCCCAAGATGATGAGGTCAGCGGCATGCAGAACCGCATACTTGATCAGCTCTTCAAAAGGTTTTCCGGCCAGGCAGTCGGTGGTGACGTCACACCAGTTGCGGGCTTCATTCGGGACCAGCTTTGCGAGCTTGCCGTTGAGATGGGCGTTCAGGTCGGTTTGTACATCCGCTGTCATCGGATCCGGCATAAGTGCATCCTCATAGGCAAAGGGCTCGATGACGTGCACCAGGTGGAGTGCTGATTGAAACTCCTGGGCCAAGCTGAAACCGTAGTCCACGGCGCGGGTCGAATCTTTTGAAAAATCACAACCCACCAATATTCTCTTTACCGCAAACCGCTCGACCGTGCCGGGCGTTATTTTTTTTTCTGGAGGCGTCACAATTAGAAACGGGCTGTGTACGGTTCGTATCAGCTGTTCTGTGACCGATCCGAGAAGCAGCCGCTTCAAGCCTGAACGGCCATGGGTGGCGGTGATAACAAGATCGGCTCCGATTGATCCGGTCAGCCTTGCAATAGCAGATGCTATGGCACCTGTTTCCACGTGAGGCTCCCAGTTGATCGAGAACGGCGCCATAAGTTCTTCCAATTGCCGGCGTCCGCTTTCCTGCAAGGATTTCGTATAATCGGGCGGATAGGTGAATGCTTCACCATGGACGGAGACGATGGGAAGATCGATGACATGGCACAGATGCACCTCGGCTGCGTACACTCTGGCCAGTGCCGCTCCATAGTAGAGGGCCGTGTTGGAGAAGTCCGAAAGGTCAGTGGCACAAAGGATGCGCTTGAATTCGACTTTCATCGGTGTCACCTCCTTGCTCTTTTATAGTGGTTGTCAATAAAACCTTCCGTCATGCGAACGTTTTTTTCTACAACCACTTATACCGTCTTTCGGAATTTATTTTTGAAAAGCGGTACAAATGAATTTTTCTGTCGTCATTCCAGTTCGGGCGCAATTCTTTATCGGCCGGTTGGGAGGTTAGCCCGTGGGGTGCATTTCGAATCCATATGCGTCGATCGAGGAGGTGGACATCAAGTGCCGCAATATACACGGCTATGAGGTCGAGATCATACGGTAATTTCTGGCGTCAAACCGGAACAGGCGCGCAGATCGGGGGCAGTGTTCAAGATCTTATAGATAATATCTAATGCAGAATAGCAATTGTGTCAAAGGCCCGGTGGTAAGGTATCCATATTTTTTTCCGTAACGAAAAGCGATCTCAATATAGTCTTTTCGCCCGATCTGCCAGAGGTTTACCCGCCTCAGGCGGGCGGATAAATCCTCCAGAGGCGGACAAGTCTCGGTGTTGAACCCGCGTCTCACGTCCTCGACATAGGTGAGTATGCCTGCGGGTTGTGACCCACAAAGAAGAATCGATCAGGCGGAGAATCCCGCACAGCGGGGATCCTCGGTCTCGCCTTGTTCTCGACCGAAAATCCTCATTTTGAGATGGCTTCTACTCCATTTGGGATTTGAGCATCTGCTCAAAGGACATCTGTTGGTAATCGGGAGGGATTGAAAAATCCGTTTCCGACAGGGCTTTGTTTTCCATTTTGATCATTTCAGTAACCGGTTCCGGGCTGTTGTCGGTGTAAATAATACTTTTGACTTCAACACCACGCTCCATTAAGCGGAGATATTCGGCAGAATTCTCAGGCATAAATTCGGTGCCGAAGGTATTCGCACATGAACTGAATTTTTGCAGCAGTGGTATCAGGGGTTTGAATTCTTGTAGAAGACCGGGGTCGGTGGCCAACCAGATGTCCTTGTAAAGCTCACCGTCCACCTGCACCCGGTATTTTATGGTTTTCAGGCCCGCGACCATACCGCCGTCGCTGGCCGCGGAAACGGTGACCTTATGACTGGCATCGTTTTGGCCCTGCTGCATCATTTCCTCCAGCATCTTGCGCTGATCGGCGTTCAATCCCTTCATCGCCGTATCGATCAAAGAAGTGGTTGCACTGCAGTAGTCATCGACGGTGCCGGATGCATAGGATTTCTGGTTGCCGTCAATGAAAATCATTTTGTTGCCGGGACCGTCAAGGATCCAGGTTACCCCTTCTGCCGAACTTTTCAGTTTTCCGTTGGAAATGATGCTGGTGTCGCCTTCCTGCTCGACCATAATCCAGCCGGCTTCAGCCGCGGACCCAGACCCCAGCATAAACAGCACGGCCATGATTTGCAGCCAAAAATTTGTCCTGACCATACCCTCCTCCACCCGTTTCTATTGTGTGTTTGACTCTATCTTCATCAAATTTCCGTTCGTTGTATGGCGGGGGCAACGGGCCGGCAACGAGACCACGGCGGATAGGCTGAAATTCCGGCCACGATCCAATGATTTCTATGATCAGCTATCCGTTACCGCCGGTGTCAAACGAAACCGCCGCCGGTAACCCGAAGATCGATTTTCTATTTCGACCTGAACGATGCCTTCGATATCGTAATCGTATTTTTCGATAATTTCCTGGGAAGACAGGTCGGGGCAGATGCGGATCGGGATACGCTGCAGATCTTTGCTGGCGGCGAGACCGGGGTCGTAGGGAAAATAGATGTCCCGCCAGACTGTCAGGTCCCCCTCGGGTTCTCCCGACACTCCCAGTGCACTGCACTCCAGATACCGGAGGCGGCCAATGTTATGTTGGGGGTGGTAGCTTCGGATAACCGTCAAGCGGCCGGAATCCGGATCGACCCGTTGCTCTTTATGGAAAATGGGATCGAAGGTCTTGTCAGCCCCCTTTTCCCGCCAGAGGCCGAAGTGACGCGAGACGGATTCCCTTATCTGGATTCGTGTTCTCGGATCCGCCTCGATGGCGAGACCAATGGCCGGCGAGGCGTGCGGAAACGGTGAACGTTTCACCTTGGCCCCGAACAACTGCCGCAGGTGACGTGCGACCGGAGGAAATGCGATGGAGCCGCCCACAAGATAAACGGCCGCCAGAACAGGGCCTTCCACCGGTCCGTCCGTTTGCAGCATTCTTTCCAGCAGGGTTTGTGCGGCTGACGACGTCCGTTGAATGAGCGGTTCGCACTTTTCGTATATTTGGGCCGTATCCAGCACAACCGGACCGGCATCGGGAAGAACGGCCCCGACATCAACGACCATTTTACGCGTATTGGCCTTCAACCCCTCTTTGCGCTCCCGACATTCTTCGAGAAGCCTGACCGTCTCACTTGGACTGAGGTCGCTCTTAGCGACACCGATGACCTCGAGGACCAGGTCGAGCAGCACAGCGTCAAAGTCATCGCCACCGAGCTGGGCGATGCCTTCGTAGGCGATGACATCGTGACCTTTTTCAGCAATACCGACGACAGAGGTGTCAAAGGTACCGCCGCCCAGGTCATAGACCACGACGTATCGTTTGGGGCTTCGCGGCCCTAAGTTTTTCAGATAACGATTCAGGAATTCCACGGCAGCGGCTGAAGGCTCATTCATGGCGCCCAGCACGATGAAACCCGCCCGCCTGAAAGCCTCCAGCGTGATGTAGCGCTGGTTACTGTTGGCGTTGGCGGGGATGGCCACCTTTACTTCTATGGGGCGCTTACGGTCAAAAACGATGTTTCCGTGGTTGAGGATCATCCCGCGAACGTGGCGAAGAAATAACGTGAGCAGATCGAGAATCGACATTGACAGTCCCTGGCCGAGATCTACCGGATCTTGCGGACGGAGCTTTCCGGCAAGGCGCTTGAGCGATCGCAGGAATGTAACTTCCGGCCGGTTGAGCAACGTCGTCGCTTCCCAGCCGAATCGCGGTTTACCCCGGTAGACAGCAATCAATGACGGGATATATTCTCTGAATTCGCCTTTACAGGCAAAGGTGCAGACCGGGTAGTTACCATTTTGCCGAGCGGCGACCACCGTTCGGGTCGTGCCGAAGTCGATGCCAAAACGTGTGCGGGTTGCGTTCACTTTATATCGGGTTCGCTCGCCGGTACCGGCCGCTTTTGCGGCTGACCTGCGGGACGGGAGCAGATAAGGTTTTATGCGAAAACCGGCCGAATCCGGCCGGTTTGATAGATAGCCGGTTAACAAAATTCTCCCTGACTCTATAACGTTTTTTTCTGCCGGTTGGCAACGGCTAATAATCATCATCTGTAAACTCCCCGCTTTTCTGGAAGCCTCCCAAAGTTTGACGGCTCCAGGAGCGATCGAATACCTGAGACGATGATGATATAAAACATTCAATGAGCGGTGGGTTGCCCGAAACAGTTGTATTTAATGATCGCTTTGAGTGTTTCACAAGCCATTCCTCAGGTGTTACCGGAGGTCACTGAGTCACCATCGTTCGTTATGCCGATAAACATGGTTGAATTTTTCTCCTTTTTCCCTATGATTGAAAAGAGCCGAATTCGGAAGGCGGCCGGCACCCTCAGCCCGGGCTATGAATTGAAAAAAACATTGCCCCAGGCGCTTCGCCGACTTTCATGCAGATGTAAATACCCCGATACGTTTACGAAGGGAGGACCCACTTGGCACAACACCATCTGGCCGGCAAGCCGGCACCGCATTCGATTTTAATGAATGTCCCCCGGCTGGTCAGTGCATACTACAGCCGACACCCGGATATCGACAACCCCCAGCAACAGGTATCCTTCGGTACTTCCGGTCACCGGGGCACCGCTTACAAGAACAGTTTCAACGAAGATCATGTGCTGGCGGTGACCCAGGCCATTTGTGATTACCGCATGGCCAATCGGATCAATGGACCGCTATTCCTCGGCATGGATACGCACGCGCTGTCGGAAGCCAGTTTTACAAGTGCGCTGGAAGTGCTGGCTGCCAACAACATAGAAACTTTTATTCAGAATGACTTTGGGTATACTCCCACCCCGGTAATTTCACATGCGATCCTGGCCTGGAACCGGGAGCACAAATCCGCAAGAGCGGACGGGATTGTGGTCACGCCGTCTCACAACCCGCCCGAGGACGGCGGTTTCAAGTACAATCCGCCGCATGGTGGACCGGCCGACACCCCGGTGACCGCCTGGATCCAAGCGCGGGCCAACGCCAGCCTGGCCGATGCAAACCGGTCGGTGAAACGGATTCTTTACGAGAAAGCCTTGAAGGCCGGTACCACCCGGATGCACGATTTCGTCCTCCCGTATATCGATGATCTGGTAAATATCATCGACATGGACGTCATACGCTCGGCCGACCTCAAGATCGGCGTCGATCCCATGGGCGGCGCAGCGGTGGCCTATTGGCAGCCCATCGCCGAACGTTACGGGTTGAATATCGACCTGGTCAATCCTGTGGTCGATGCAAGATTCGCCTTCATGACCGTCGACAAGGACGGCAGGATCCGGATGGACTGTTCCTCGCCATTCGCCATGGCCGGATTGATAGCCCTCAAAGACCGTTATGACATCGCCTTCGGCAACGATCCGGATTGCGACCGCCACGGCATCGTCACATCCTCCAGCGGTTTGATGAACCCTAACCACTACTTGGCCGTGGCCATCTGGTACCTGTTTCAGAAACGGACCGGCTGGCGAGCGGATGCCGCCGTAGGCAAAACCCTTGTGAGCAGCGGATTGATCGACCGGGTCAGCGACCATTTGAAGCGCAGCCTTATAGAGGTCCCGGTCGGTTTCAAGTGGTTCGTGGAGGGCTTGAGCGACGGATCGCTCGGCTTCGGCGGCGAAGAAAGTGCCGGTGCGGCTTTTCTGCGCAAAGACGGTACTGTCTGGACCACGGACAAAGATGGCATCATTATGGACTTGCTGGCGGCGGAAATCACCGCTTCATCCGGAAAGGATCCGGGGTTGCATTACAACGAGCTGGCCGAAAGGTTCGGCACTCCTGTATACGAACGGATCGATGCCCCGGCCACAGCGGCACAGAAACTGGTGCTCAAAAACCTTTCGCCGCCGCAGGTTACGGCAACAACCTTGGCTGGAGATCCTATTATAGCCAAACTGACCAACGCGCCGGGTAACAATGCGCCTATTGGTGGATTGAAGGTCGTGACCGGAAACGGTTGGTTTGCCGCGCGGCCATCCGGAACGGAGGAGATTTACAAGATTTATACGGAGAGCTTCAAAGGGCCGGAACACCTGCTTCAAATCCAGGAAGAGGCCCGCGCCATAGTGGACCGTGCCCTCGCAGCGGCCGGATAATTAGTGTCCGTCGATAAATGGCCGTTTTTCCCCTGTGTCCCGCCAAGGCGGGATTCTCCGCGGGTTTTGATCCTCAACGGTGCCAAGCTACGCCTGCGGTCAAAACCCTTGTGCGGCCTTGCCCAGAGAAAAAATGACTCATTTATGAATCGGACACTTACACATGTGCCCATCGATTTTTAAAACTATCGTGGATGGGCACTAATTAGATATATTCCAGACGGCGCGAGTGGGTAGTGCTGGATCTTAACTTTTCTTCGGGGGTCAGGTTTTTCACTGCTGATCTCTCTTTGTGCGACAAGCGATTTGAACCAAGAAATCACTTCGAGTCTTTCGATGAATGACAAAACCCTGCTTATCTCTTCTTTAAAATAACCGGATTCGGTTCGTATTTGCCGGCGTTGACCCGATCCCAGAAGGACTTTTCCTCCTCCATCCATTTAGAACCGAATTTACGGTTGAAAAAGCTGCCGAGCCGGACGAGCGAACTCTTCAAGTTCGAGGAATGCTGCAGGGTGAGAACATCTTCCAGGAATTCGTCGATGTCCGCCATTTTCTCCTTTGGTATATAGGCGCGGGCACCCATTTGGATGGATTTCTTGAGGTTGGCAACCGACAGGGCGTGAGCCGTGAGCATAACGGTCGGAAATCCCAGATGAACCGCTGCGCTCAGGAGATCGAACCCCCGGACACCCATGATATCGAGGATGACGGCATCATAGGTCCAAGATCTCAGCAAGTGGAAACCGGTTTCATAATCCGTCGCCCGATCCAGGACCAAGCCCGCGTAATCCGTCAGTATGTCTTCCAGTGTATCGAGGACATCGGACTCGTCATCTACAGCCAGCAGACGCTTGCCGTTTAGAATACTGCCTGACATATTGACCGCTCCTGTTGTCAAACGCTTAGGGCCGGAATGGCTTTTTCTGAGGGGCGTTGTCCTTACCGACACTGGAGGCTCGATCTGCACGGCTATCGACATATCCTTCCGACATCAGCGCAGGTATATCGTTTTGGCCGTTACTTCTTTTCTTGGCACGGTTGCCGGCGGAGTTTCAGATTTGCCGATGCAAACCAGGGCAATAGGTGTCTTGTCATCGGAAATTTCGAGGATATTTCTGATGGCTTTCCGGTCGAAAAGGGTAAACCAGAGGCTCCCCAGACCCAGAGCATGGGCGGCCAGCAACATATTTTGCACCGCCGCCGCACAGGCATGCTGGTAACCGACGGTTCCATCCGGCTGAAGCATGTCCACACCGGTTTTCTTTGGATCGCCCACAACTGCGATCATGACCGGCACTTTTTTCAGAAAGTCGACCGAGTAGGCGTCGAGCCATTTCCAACCGCTTTTTTCAACGGCCCACCGGCGGCATCGGTCGGCCTCATCAAAAATCGCCATTTTTTTCCCCGCCCCGGTGACGACAACAAACTGCCAGGGTTGGGCATTCAAAGGCGAAGGCGCCCAGGCGGCGGCTTCCAACAAGCGATTGATCGCCGCCTCGTCCACCGGTTCGGTTGAAAAGGCGCGGCAGCTGCGACGCTCTCGGATGGCGGTAAAAAGTTCCATTACTGGCTCCTTTCTATTGAAACACTGTCTCTCCCTTGGATATTCGCCGGCGCTCATCGTCTCTAACCTCACGGCGGAGCAATTTGCCCACTTTTGATTTGGGCAGCATGTCCCGGAACTCGATGTAGGACGGAACCTTGTATGCCGCCAGCCGTTCCCGGCACCACTTCATCAACTCTGTACCACTGACCCCCCGGGCATCGTCTTTGAGGACCACGATGGCCTTTATGCGTTCGCCCACTTTGGGGTCTGGAACGCCGACGACGCAGGCACCGATGACCGTGGGATGGTCCTGGAGAGCGGCTTCCACCTCCGAGGCCGACACCCGGTATCCCTTGTGTTTGATGATGTCGGCCGACCGCTCGACGTAGATCAGCTCTCCCGTTGTTTCGGCGCTGACAAAGTCCCCCATCCGGCACCATGTTTTGCCGTCGAGTTCAACGTAGGCTTTGCGCGTTTCTTCCGGCTTGTCGTAATATTCCTTTAGCGTATACGGAGAGGTGACGAGAAGTTCACCGCTCTGCCCCTTCGCCACCGGTTCGAGGGTTTCCGGATCGACGATCAGGCACTCCCGGCTCTTGAGTGGAAAACCAATGGCTCTCGGGCTGGGTTCGAGGCCGATCTTACTATAAGCCACGTGCCCCACCTCGGTGGACCCATAGACCTGATAGATCGGAATGCCGCAGCGCCCGTGCCATCGCACTTTGACTTCCTCCGGCAGCACATCCCCGCCGCAATAGCAGTACTTCAGTGAACCCAGGTCGTAGCGGTCGAGCCG
Organism: uncultured delta proteobacterium; assembly: GCA_963825595.1. Lineage (GTDB taxonomy): Bacteria > Desulfobacterota > Desulfobacteria > Desulfobacterales > SG8-13 > JARFQH01. The sequence goes on from CAWGUE010000015.1 coordinate 91,841, forward strand.
GTCGTTTTCGAGGATCATCCGGTAAAGCGCCGGTACACCTAGCAGCCAGCGCACGCGACCGCGATCGATGGTCTCAAGGATCGCATCCACCTGGGGCGCCGGCATCAGCATAGTGGTGTTGCCCTTATTCAATCCGACGGCCATGAACAATCCCAGAGCCATAATATGAAAGAGAGGATTGACAGCGATATAGGTATCGCTGCCCTCCTGGAGGTGTTCACCGGCCACGTCATCGGTGACATCATTGACGTAAGAAGTCATGCCGATATGCGTCCCCGGCACACCTTTAGGAAATCCGGTCGTGCCGCCGGTGTAAAGGATATAGGATAGATCCTTTACGGGATCGATGGCTATGGGATTGGCCAAAGGGGGAGATTTAAGGAGGGAACGAAATGCGAAGACATGTTCGTTATTTTCGATTTTTCCGGAGGGGATTTTGTCCAGGAGCACGCCGAGAAATCGTTTCCACGGTGGCAGCAGATCGGCCAAATTGGTCACGATAATGCGTTTGAGGCTTGTTTTACCGAAGGTTTCCTTGACATAGCAGAAGTTGGTGTCATTGCAGATGATCGTTTCCGCACCGGAGTCTGCGATCATGTAGGCAATCTCGTGAGAGGTGTAGATCGGTGATACCGGTACGATAACCGCGCCGATTTTCTGGATGCCCAGAAATGCGACGACCCACTGGATGGAATTGGCGATATAAACCATCACACGGTCGCCTTTGACGATGCCCATGGTTGCAAGCGCTCCGGCGAAACGTTCGCTCAATTGACGCAGTTTCCGGTAGGAGAAACGCTCGCCAAGATAGACAATGGCGGGTCGATCCGGATAGCGATCACTCATTCGGTCGAAGCGGGTAAAGGTCAACTCTCTAAAAAGTGTATCTACACTACTATCGGATTTCACTTTAAACTCCGAAATAGGCTGCGCGCACATCCGGATTGTTCATCAGTTCCTCGCGCGTCCCTTCCATGACAGCCGAGCCATTTTCCAGGATAAAAGCATAGTCGATAATGGGGAGGACCGGCCTGGCGTACTGTTCGGTAACGATGATGGAAATCTTGCGTTCATCGCGGATCTCCCGGGTGGCGCGCATTAGCATAGCCTGCATGAGGGGGCTGAGGCCCAGCAGCGGCTCGTCCAGGAGCAGGATTTTGGGCTGGGCCATCAACGCCCGGCCGATGGCCAGCATCTGCTGTTCGCCGCCGCTGAGAAATCCGCCCAGGCGACTCTTGAGTTTGGCCAAGGCCGGAAAGACCTTGAAAATGTAATCCAAGGTATCTTTGGCCTGGCTGGCAGTGGCCAGGTATCCGCCGATTTTCAGGTTCTCCAGGACGCTGCTCTCCTTAAAGATCCGCCGACGCTCCGGGCACAAAACGATGCCGAGCTTTGCCCGGCGGCTGGGTTTCAGCGTTGTTATATCGCTGTCCCGGTAATGGATGCTACCGCCGATCGTAATTCGTTCCCCGCCGGCCATCTCTTCCTTCTTGCGGATATCGAGCATGATGCCTGAGAGCGCGTACATAAGCGTCGACTTGCCGGCGCTGTTGGCTCCGAAAACGCCGACGATATGGTTTTCGCCGCAACGGATGCTCACGTTGTTCAAGGCCAGCATGTTCTCGTAGAAGACCATGAGGCCGGTCGCTTCAAGCATGCTTCATCACCTCTTCGACCTCCTCCGATCCGAAATAGGCCTCACGCACCCGTTGATCCGCCATCACTTCCGCGGCCGAACCTTCGATCAGCTTTTCGCCGAAATTGAGCACCATGACCCGGTTGGCCACCTTGAACAATTCCCGTAGCCGGTGTTCGATCATGATCAATGTGATGCCGTCCATCTGAAGTCGCTCGATCAGCGGAACCATACTGGCGACTTCACTCATGCTCAACCCGGAAAAGACCTCGTCGCAGATGATCATTTCAGGTTTGAGCGCCAGACAGCGGGCCAGCTCCAAACGTTTGAGGTAGCCGGTCGGCAATGTCGAGGTCACCTTGTAGGGGACATAAGAGTCGCGTTCAAATCCGATTTCCTCAAGAATATCGATGCCGACCGTGTTGCGGTCCCCGAGTTGGCCGCCGCCGCGCCAGCCGCCGGTACGTCGTGCGCGAGGGGAGCAGAGTGGGATCACCAGGTTTTTGTAGGCCGGAAGACTGTAATAGGGACGCATGATCTGGAATGTTCGGGTCACTCCCATATCGGCAATCTTGTGGGGCGGTTTGCCGGTGATGTCCTTTCCGCGAAAGATTACTCGGCCGGAGGAGACCTTGATGAATCCGGTGATAGAGTTGACCACCGTGGTTTTGCCGGATCCGTTGGGACCGATGATGCCCAGAATTTCCCCTTCGCCGACGTCGAAGCTCAACCGGTTGAGGGCGATGATGCCGCCGAAGGTTTTGCTCACCTCCTTTACTTGAAGAATCGGTTCGCTCGTTATATCTTGGTCCATCTTTCCACCTGATGGTACTTTCGTTGGCCATAAACCATGAGACCCTCGCTTCGAAAGACGATAAATGCCAGCAGAATCAGGGAATAAAACACGATTCGAAGAGTGCCGAAATCCCGCAGTAGCTCTGACACCGGCACCAGAATCAGGCAACCGAGAACCGGGCCCACCAGGGTACCGCCACCGCCGATGACCGTCGCGGCAATCGGCAGCACCGAAAAATCGAGGGCAAAGATGGATATACCGGCCCACATGTAAATGTGCGCCAGGTAAGCCCCGGCCATACATCCGATAGCCGAGGCGATCAAGACCGCCAGCGCCTTGTAGTGCGTAATGTTCATGGCCGAGGCCCGCACGGCCTGATCGTTGTCCTTGACTGCGCGCAGCACAAGCCCGAGGTCGGTGTTGACGAGCCGCCGGAGAGCGAAGAGGCTGACCAGAAGCATGATGATAATCCCGTACTGCTCCACCCAGGCGTTCGGGAGGCTGTCGATTCCAAGGATACCGTCGGTACCGCCGAAAATGTCGAGTGCTTCAATGACCCGGGCCAGAAACAAGGGATACATCAGTGTGACAATAGCGAAGTAAACCCCCCGCAATGGCAGGCACGGCAGCAGCAATAGGGTACAAATCGAACTGCCGAGCAGGGTGGCTCCGGCAATAGCAAACAGAGGGGGGAGCCCCAGTTCGGTGTTCAGGATGGCGGTCAGGTATCCGCCGATGCCAACGAAAAGCGCACCGCCCAGGGAAACCAGGCCGACGTAGTGAGCCAGAAAATCGAAACTCAGAGCCAGGAGCGCATAGATGCAGACGATCGAAATTACCCTCTGCCAGTACATCCCGGGCATGACCAGCGGGAGAACCAACAAACCGACGATGAGAACCATACGGGGCGTGATCAAGTATGCCATTTCCCGCCAGGACATCAGAGCGTAAATGCCCTCGGTGCGGATCTTGATCCCGCGATCAATTCGCTCCCTGCGCCGTTGCTGCGTTTCCGTATTCAAACCCGTTCCTCCAACTCCTTCTGCTGCCCGAAAAGGCCCGAAGGCTTTAGAATAAGAGTCAGAATGATCGCCAATAAGGCCACCACCATCTGATAGTGGGACCCAATGTAGACCACCGTCAAAATTTGCGCGAAACCAATGATGAAAGCCGCCAGAACCGCTCCGGCCCAGCTACCGATGCCGCCGACGATACAGACGGCAATGGCCAGGATCAAGACGTTATAGCCGGATTCCACAACGATGTTACCCAGTGGTAGAAGCAGCATTGCCGCAAAGGCTGCCAAACTTGAGCCCAATCCCATGGCCACCACGGCCATGAGGTCCGAGTCGATACCCAGCATAAGTGCTGCGCGTTCGTCCTGGGCCATGCCGCGCAAGGCCAAACCGATACGGGTGAAACGCGTAAACAACCATAAACAGATTACCAAAACAGCCCCGATAGCCACCACCAGGAGCCGTTGATAATCGACCGATATACCGGCAATGGTAGTGCTGCCGGAGATGAACACCGGCAGGGTGTAGGTCATGCCCTTGAACCCGCCCCACCGCAACCCTTCGAGTATGGCCAGGGCGATGGCGTACGAAGCGATGATCTCCGAGATTTCCATACCGCGGACGCGGATGAGAAAGAATCGGTAGATCACCGCTCCGATAATCCCGGTGGCGAGCAGTGACAGGAGTATACTGACAAAATAGTTGAACCCCAGCGTATTGAGTGCACTCCAGGTGATAAACCCGCTCAGGACGTATAGGGCCCCATGGGCGAAGTTGGGCAGGCGGCTGATACCGTAAACCAGTGCGAAGCCTAAAGCATAGAGAGCCAGCGCCACGCTGTTGATCGTTCCGTAGATGAGAATGTCCATAGGAGTCGACCCGTTTAACGGTTAAGCTTTCAGCGCATTGATCCGTATAAGCGTTCAATTGCTGAACTCTCCGGAGTTATTTCTTCATCCAGGGCGGTAGCATAATCTCCCCTGTGGCGATGCTCTTGGGGTAGACCACGATCCGTTTACCGTTCTGCCATTGAAGGATGCTGCCGACGGCACCTTCCTTGGGATCGGTTGACGGGATGACCTGGTGGCTTTTGGGATCAAATCTGAGTCTGCCGTAAACTCCCATTATATCGGTTTCCTCCAGCGCGGCGACGACCTTATCGGAATCGAGGCTGCCGGCACGTTCGATGGCGTCCTTTAATACATACACAGCCATATAGCTGCTGGATGTTCCCAAGCCTTCCGGTTCAACCCCCCACCGTGCGGTATAGGCGTCGTAAAATTTCATTGTCCAGGGAGTGGCCGTTGACGGTGCATTGCCGGCATTGACCACATTACAGAGGGTGAACTCGCCTTTTCCATCGGTCGCCTTCCAGAAACCGGGTTGCTCTGCCGCCGCTAAGGTCGAACCGAAGGGCAAGGCCGGGATCTTCATATCGAACCATTGCTTCAAAAGGATGGCACTTTCCGGCATGTCCATCCAGATGTTGATGATTTCAGTCTTCGATTCTTTGGCTTTTAACAGACCCATCGAAAAGTCGGTCGCGCCAGTGGGATAAATCTCCAGACCGGTGACATTCCACCCTTTTTTGGTGGCGATGTCCTGGATGATGTTGGCGGCACCGCGCGCGTGGCTGACATCCTGGGCGATAATAAACAGGTTGTTAAAACCGTATTTTTCTTTCAGTTCGTTGAAATTGGCGAATATTTCACCGACGAGATTTTTGGCTTCACCGTGAATGCGGAAGCAGTATTTAAATTTGTCGTACTGTTCTGCTACCATGGCATGGTATTTCGGGGTCAGCACTCCGGTTGTCAGTATCGATACTTTTTTATACTTTGACAGAAGCGGCATGGCAGCCAGGGCCGCTTCGGAACGAACCGGACCACCCACGATGAAATCCGCTTTTTTATCCAGAATCAGCTTTTCAACGGCCAGCAAGGCTTCGCTGACCGGAACACCGGGCTCCAGATCCCGGGTGTCGATGGTTTCCACCTTGAAAGGACGCTTTTGCCCGCCACCAACATCAACACCCCCGGCGGCATTGATTTCTTCCACCGCCAGCGTGACCCCCCGTTCGGCGTCCCAGCCATAGAGAAAGGCCGTCGACAGAGGGCAGCCGATGACAATCGGCTTCTCGGCCCGCACTGCGTCGGCGGACAGGGCCAATGCAAAGGTCACCAGTAAAATGATCAATATGTTTATAGGTTTGGTTCTCATGGCGCGCCCTCCTTTTCATCGACATTGTGGTTGGGGTTTAAAGATCGCCAATAACTACCCGAGTCAGTCGCGATCATGGCAAATGGAAACGAAGGCCTCAGGGAAGGAAGACACCGGGCCGCTTTCTGATGGAATCAAGCGCTGGTCATTGTGGCGGCGACAATACGATTTCATTTCACGCTAAGGCGATGGAAACGACAGAAAAGAAAAGCTGATGCATTTTTTAGATGGCATATTGCGAAATGGTTGTCAATTCTATTGAAGGCGAGGTTGGGCACCTGACTTGACCAATTGCCGCTAATGGGGGATAGATGATCCCATGAAACAGATCAAAACAAAGGCAGCCACGCCGGTTTCCGCTGCGACCATCATTCTTGTTCGGCAACATCGGGAAGAGCTGCAGGTTTATCTTCTCAGACGACACCCACGAAGTGCCTTCATGGCAGGCAACTTCGTTTTTCCCGGGGGTATGGTCGATCCCACGGACGGTCAGGCAGTCGAGTGGCAGGCGCACGTAGACGTCGATCTTAAAGAAATCGAATTGCGGCTCGGCGGGGGATTGACCGGCCCTGAGGTTCTATCCTATGCCGTGGCGGCAATCCGCGAGACATTTGAAGAGGCCGGCGTTCTTCTGGCGCATAGGCCCGATTCGTCCAGTGAAACCCTTGAAAGGATCTGTGAAATGCGCCAGACGCGCGGATTGCCGAAGGGGTGGTTTCTTAGCCGGGCGAGTGCCGAAGGCTGGATATTGGCATTGTCAATGCTGTCACGCTGGTCCCGCTGGATAACGCCGAAGGAGATGCAACGACGGTATGATACACGTTTTTTTCTGGCCTTTATGCCTCCAGGGCAGGTTTGCAAACCGGATCATCGTGAGGTCACCCACGGCATCTGGATCAGTCCGGCGAAAGGGTTGGCCGCAAATCAAACGGGGGATGTCCCCCTGAGTCCTCCGACGCTCGTCGTGTTGAACGAGCTGTTAGCATTTACTTCCCTTGAAGTCCTATTGGCATCGGCCCGGAACCGTTCTTGGGACCAAGCGGTGCTTCCACGATTGATTTCGCTGGAAAAAGGGGCCGTGATCATCGAGCCTTGGGATCCGGAATACAATGATGAAGAGATTTCGATTGATCTTTTTGGGTTAGAGAAAAAGCTTCTACCGGTGGGGGCGCCGTTTTCCAGGCTTTGGCACAGTGCGGGACTCTGGCGGCCGATCCGTGCTTGACGACGATGGTGATCGGTTTTTCAACACCTATTCGGTTCTTGCGATGACTCGTGCGATTTGAATCCGAGACGGAAGTGGAACAGATTTCTAAGATCCGGGCCTATAGAGATCGACGCCCCTATCAAAACCCGGGGCCCACGCGTCTCGCTGCACGACTTCCGGTGTCCCCGCAGCCGGTCTTCCCTAACTAGATTCGCGTCCAAACACAACATGTTGGACAATACAATGAAATTTAATCCAACATTATGTGGTTTATCGTTGACAAAAAAAGAGGGGACGTGTAAGGGAGACTCAAAAAACAGTCGCGACCCGTTGTATCCGATTTCAGGCAGAGACGTTGTCTCACACTTCTCTTCAAAGCCTGTTTTCTCAACCTAAGAATCCACGGTTTTCGATCGAGCGTTCCAGAGAACGGGTCTGTTCTGGGGAGAACATGGAAGGTTTGCCGCCGCAGTTTGATTCCCTTTGGCAATATGTGCTCCAAGAAGACACCACCTGCCAGGCTGACTGCAATTTGGCCATATTCCACAATAACGAATAACCATAGAAGGAGGCGCACCATGATCATTAGTTTCGTCAACCAGAAGGGCGGTGTCGGGAAATCCACCACGGCCATCAACCTTGCGGCCAGTCTGAAACGAAAAAACCACAACCTGGTGTTAATCGATGCGGATCCGCAGGGAAGCGTCGTCCAGTGGCACGCTGTGGAGAATAATAATGCATTTGAAATACTTCACCATCCTGAACCCCTTGATAAGTTCGACATTAAAGAACTTGCGGCGGACTATGATTATGTCGTGATTGATGCGCCACCGGCCATCGGCCAAATTGCAAAATCGATTTTGGAGGTTTCTGATTTGGTCATCGTTCCCCTGAGCCCAAGTTCGCTGGATATCTGGTCCGGTTGGGGGACGCTGGAAATGATCGAAGAAGCCAAGCAGACCAATCCCGATTTAATCGTGAGACTGTTGGTTAATCGCAAGATACCTGGTACGCGAGTGGGCCGGGATGCCAGGGAAGCAATCGAAGTTTTCGATATGGACATATTCCAGACCGAACTGTGTCAACGGGTGGCCTTTATCGATGCGATGACCTCCGGTGTTTCGGTTATGCAGTATGCCCCTACCAGCAAGGCGGCCAATGAGATTGAACGTCTCACCGTAGAAATTATGCTTCTGACAGGAGGAGAGGAAGAAGTCGAAGAGGAAGAAGGATTTAAGGCGGATGGATGGAATTCCTTTCCAGAGACCCGTGAGGAGCAAGAAGAAACGTCACCTTGGCACTTCAGGTTCGGTCGATAGGGATGCCGTCATGGAGACGGAATGATTAAACGCTGTCGGCATGACGAGAGGATATGACGGAGGAAACATCTCCGACCGGATTGAACGCGCCGGTTGACGCATAAACCAGATTCTCTCGACGATAACCGGGTCCTGCTGTCGATATGGTCATGATTTAAATTCGGTTCTTTTCACAAATGCAAGGAGGTCAGAGATGGCCAAAATGAAAAGAAGGCGGCTCAGCTGGAAAGCGTCCGAATCCCCCCAGGTTGTGGGTTACAAACTCTACTGGTCAGAAGGCGGTGAAGTCAATTATGATTCACACTCCGTGCAGTTGGGTAATGTGACGGCTGTCGTACTGCCGGACCATGTCGCGTCTTTCAAACCGGGAAATGGCCCTCTCCAAATCGGCCTCACTGCGGTTGATGAATTGGGTAACGAATCCGACATGATTACCGTTTCCGCGCCGTATCAGTTCAGCGTGCCGGAAGCACCGGGCGGGCTAAAGATCGAAAAAGTACCGGATGACCGCACCGCGCCACCACCAGAGCCGGGTCCCTTGGTTACAGCACCCGAACCCGATATGCCAGGGCCAGGAATTGATTCACGTTCCGACCCGGTAAAAAATGTATTCGTGGCCGAATCATCCGTTCGGCAGTTGAAGACCGTTTAAGACAATGAGAATGCGGATGCATCATTCAGGCCGGGTGATGGTCACCATCTATCACCCGGTTCACTGAGAAATTCCGCCGCTTCTGACGACAAACCCACCCGCCTGCGGCAGCCCCTCGCCTTTCGGTTCACCCTTTCCGGTTATATGTTTAACTTAAACTAAGCGTATATAATTGTAATTGTTGTGGTACGGGTAGACGCATGATCATATATGTTAAACATATTATGTCCCGGTTGCTGAGAAAGAAGATCCCTGTTGTTCCGAAGGGATCAATGGATTTATCGGTCGTGCCGCCGGAACGGCGTGTGGATGTTCGGAATAAACGGTGCGGATATGAAGGCGGCAGAAAGCCAGAGCGGAATAATTGAACGGGTAATTCGCAGGCCGGGATCAATCCGGTTCGCGATAAAGGGCCAGGATTCCGGATCTTGCCAGTTTTTTTATACCCATTGGTTGTAACAGGCGGATGAGGGCGTCTATTTTTTCCTGCCTGCCGGTAACCTCCAGAATGTAATGTGTTGTGCCCGTGTCGACGATTTTGGCCTTGAACGTGTCTGCGATTCTGATAATTTCTGTCCGACTTTTCAATTTGGCTTCCACGCAGATCATGGCCATTTCCCGTTGTACGGCCTTTTTGCCCGTCATGTCTCTGACCTTGATCACGTTGATGAGCCTGCGAAGCTGCTTCATGAGCTGTTCAAGTTGGTCGGGACTCGCCGAAGTCGTGATGGTGATACGTGACATCTTCGGATTGGCTGTTGGAGCGCCGCAGATGGTTTCAATATTGTATCCACGGCCGGCAAAAAGCCCTGAAACTCGGGCGGTTACACCAGGTTCATTTTCAACCAACATCGTCAAAATTTGCTTCTGCGTTGTCATGTTCGGCTCGCATCACGTTCAATGGATAAGGATAAATAGCAGTCATTGAAAACCACATACCAGATGATACGGGAAATCGCAAAGAGTACCGCTTACCCGAATACATCGCTATCGGGGTTGCCGGACGCCGCCGGACGCCGACAGCAGCGGTTCCGAAATGCCTGTAAGGCAGCTTTCCAGTTGATCATGAGCCGCCAGTATCAGTTGCTCGGTGGTTTCCCATGAGATACAGGCATCGGTGATGGAAACACCGAATTTCAATCTGCTGCGGTCAGCCTTAAAATCCTGCCGGCCTTCCTTCAGGTGACTCTCCAGCATCAATCCGATAATACCATGGTTTCCACTGATGCGCTGGTTGATGACATCCTGCCAGACAATTTTCTGTTCTTTATATCTCTTGCGCGAATTGGCATGGGAGCAGTCAACGATAACAGTCTCAGATAGCCCCTTTTCACGCAGCAGGCGCATGGCCTCACGGATGCTGACCGAATCGTAATTAGGGCGCCGACCGCCACGCAGAACGATGTGCGTGAAAGGGTTGCCGGTTGTTTTGACGATACTGGCCCGGCCGTTCGGGTCAATTCCCAAAAAACTCTGGGGCGAGCCGGCGGCGATCATTGCATTCAGCGCAGTGTCGAGTCCCCCATCGGTACAATTCTTAAAACCCACCGGCATTGACAGACCACTCGCCATCTCCCGGTGGGTTTGCGATTCGGTTGTTCGGGCGCCGACGGCAGACCATGAAATCAGGCCGGCTATATATTGCGGCGTAATCGGATCGAGCATTTCCGTAGCTGTGGGCAGTCCCATTTCCGTTATGCGAATCAGCAAGCGGCGCGCTTCGAGCAACCCCTGCATCATGTCGCAGGAACCATCCAGTCCCGGATCGTTGAGTAGACCTTTCCAGCCCACATTGGTTCGGGGTTTTTCGAAATATACCCGCATGACCAGATACAGGGTTTTATCGACTTGATCTTTCAACCGGCATAGTCTTTCTGCATATTCAAGGGCGGCTTTCTCGTCGTGAATCGAGCAGGGACCGGTGATCACTAAAAGGCGAGGATCTTTCCTGCCGATGATATCCTGTATAGTTTGGCGCCCTGATATCACCGTGCGGGCCGCTTTTTCGGTAATCGGTAGTTCTTCTTTCAGGTCCGCAGGGGAAATGAGCGGGGTGAATTCTTTGACATTGACATCATAGGTTTTCATTTTTTTCTCCTTTGCAGAAAAAACGGCACGATCGTCATTGCGGCTCAATAAAAAAGCCGCAGGCTCTTTCTTGCCTGCGGCTTGAATTTTTATGGCGGTGGTTCAACGAGGCGCAGGCAGACCGAGGGTACCGAAAAAGTAGTACCGATAGTAAATTTGGCTGCCTGTAACCGGTCCGATCATTATGAGAATCCTTTACATGTTTATTTCAGAGAGCCTTTCATGACATGTCGGGCTAAAGTTGTCAAGCCGAAATCGGGCATCACCCTCCGCGGCCATGTATTGCTGTGGTTCATGGCCGGGCACGAGGCGTCGATTTCTCATTTTCCTTAAGAAGCCAATTAATGATATCACTCGGGTCGGGCGCTTCAGATGATGGGGTTTTACTATCGGTTTGAATCGGTTCTTCGGTTTTCCCGGAAGCGGCTATCGGTTTGTCTGCAGGCGGGCGATTGGCTCCAATCTTTTTAGGGGTAGGCTTTGTTGGTACGACGGGTTCGATGACAATGGGCTCCGTCTCCGGATTGGCCACGCGCGTGTCAGAGGCAACGGCATCGACCCTTTGGGCCCCTTTTTGACTTCGCGGGGCCTTTTTTTTCCTCTTTGAATTTGGTTGCAGCGCGTTGGTGTTCAGCGCCGCATCATTTTCCGGGCGGTTCGTCACCGATGGACGGTTAGACTTCGCGGCATTGCTGCGCTTGTTCGGTGGGGTGTCTGGATCGGATGAGGTGCCGGTAGGTTTTTTGATCGCCTCTTTCAAAGGCGCTGCCGGTATGACAATCACGTCGCGCACATCCGGGGTTCCATCCCGCAACGGTGTTTCGTCTTGGTGCTTGCCGTCTGGAGATTTGTGTAGAAGGGGCGATGGTGCCAGGCTGCTCGTACGGTTTTGATACGTGAGCGAAGGCGCCGGAAGAACCTTTTTCAGGAACGGGATATTCTCTGATAGATATGCGCGGCTCTGGTCCGAATAGAGAAAATATCCGCAAGGCAAAAGAATCAGGAGCACCAGAATGCTATACCAGCTCATGCGCCGGGCGGTTTTGCTGAGAAGCACCACAGGATCCAGCTTATTTTTCAAGACGTCAGGCGTCAGCCATTTTGACTCGTCAGGCAACAACTCGTCAGCAAGCGGTCTTCCAGGTACCTGCGGAACACGGACTCTGTCTTTGCATGCCCGTATGATCCCACGATCGATTTTCGTAGCGGCCTTCTCGAATCCATGCACCAGGGCCATGTCGCAGATGATATTGATCTGACGGGGGGATCCAATGGAGAAAACGTAGACTTCGTGCAGCGCATCGTCTGTGAAGATCTTTTTTTCTGCGCCGGCCACCTTCAACCGGTGAGAAATGTAAGCGGCGGTTTCATTTTCGGACAGTAGCTCGAGATTGTAGCTCGTGGTTATCCTCTCTCTGAGCGACCTGTGCTCCGGTTCCAGCACGAAGAGGTTGAACTCGTTTTGCCCGACCAGAAAGATGTTGAGCAATTTTGTGTAGCGGTATTCTATGTTCGACAGGAGTCGAATTTCCTCCAATATCGACGGGGACATGATCTGGGCCTCGTCGATAATGAGCAGGGCTTTTTTCCCTTGAGAATAAAGAGATGCCTGAAAGTGGTCCATCGCTTCGGTGAATGACTCTCGGCTGAACACTTTGCGACTGATACCGAAGCTGCGGGCAACCAGAAAAAAGAACTCCCTTCTTTCCAAACCGGGGTCGGGCAGCCTGGCGACAACAACATCCTTCGGATCGAGCCGGCTGATAAGGGCGCTTATCAGCATCGTTTTGCCGCTGCCAATCTCACCGGTCAAAAGCACAAGTCCCTTATTTTCCTGCATCCCGTATTGCAATAGGGCCAATGCTTCCTTGTGCTTTTTGCCCAGCCACAGAAAGTGGGGATCGGTATTGAGTAGGAACGGCTTTTCCTTGATTTGGAAATGGTCAAGGTACATGCAACATACTCCGGTCTCTACGGCGCCGGGAAAAATGGTGATTGGTCTATACCCGCCAGATAAAAAAAGTCCGTCTCAGCCGATCTAAACCCGTGATTGCATCCAGCGGTAATCCCCTCGCCGTATCAACGGGTGAAGAATAATGACCGTTTGTGAAGATATGGGTCACTCCGGCAGCATTTCTTTTATGGCATCCAGCACGGGATTGATGTTGCCTGATGCCGGCCCGGATGGTTGTTGGCGTCTGGCACCGGCCAGAGCCTTCTTGACGCACTCGTATTGCTCCCATCCTTTGAGGGGGTAGTTCAAATCGACAAACTTCCACTTCGGGTGTCCATTGGTCTTCAGCCATTCCAAGTTTTCGTAAATCAGTTTTGCCACACGACCCACAGTGTCACAGTGATAACGTCTGAAATCATAAGAGATGAGAACGGCTTTGACGGCTGCGGTGATCACAGGTTGATCCTGCCAGGAATAGGTGTTGGCCGGAATCTCAACCTGCGGATAGAACTCAAGGATGCTTTTATTGAGAATCGGGATCAACGCCAAATTGTCCTCAAGTGACACGTTTTCACTGAAAAGTTTTACCGGATAGCCGGCAACGTAGAACATCGCATCGATTTTGCCCTCCTTGAGTTGGGCCAGGGCTTCCTCTGTTCCGATGGTGATCATTTCCGCCGGTTCGATTTCAGCGACTTTGAAAAGCAGTTTTGCTGTCAAGTAGGTCCCGCTGCCTTCTTTGCCGACAGCCACCTTTTTTGCCGCCAGGTAATCAAAGTCGATAATGTCTTTCTTGCCGAGCAGATGTATTTCTTCATTGTATAGAGGAAAGACCATCCTTGTCTTTTGGGCGATCCGCTTCAGGGCCGGATTGGTCTGGACCTGTGATACAAACGCCAGAACGTCCGACTGTACGATCCCCAATTGGGTCTGCGGTTTCTGATAGACGGCATATATGTTTTCCACCGAACCATTGGAATTGTCGACACGGAGTTCAATTCCGTCGGTGCCGATTAAGGTTTGAATGTTCAATCCAAACTGATAGTATGTGCCTTTGGGGCCGCCTGTCATGATTCCCATTTGAATAGGTTCGGCGCTCAGTGCTGAGCCAGCGTTGAGCCCGGTTGCCAGCACGATGGCGACCAGAATCACTTTAACGGTCTCTATATTCAATTTGATTTCCCGGGTGCTGCGGTATAACTTGCGCATGTTGCCTCCTTCCCTAAAACATGATGCCAGATGCGCTCTCGGCGACCTGACATTCAGTTCTTTGCAGGCGTTTCCGATGCCTTTTCCTTTTTTCCTCCAACCACGGTAATATATATAAATTTTAAGCACTTCTTTCGATTAATGCAAATATCATGCACTGCGCTTTACCGTGGTGTGTTGACAAAATCGTAAGTATTAAGGCAGTTTATTGGGGTGACCGGTGTGAGCCGGCAGATGATAAGGTAATAAATGTAACAAAATTGTGTAAAATTATTTACAGTGCGCGTGGGCCATTTGCTTCAACACCATGCGGAGGAGGCGACGGTGAAAGTCAGGTTGACGATATTGAGTGAAAACTCGGTGGGTGTTCCCTTTGGCGTTATCGGTGAACATGGTTTTGCCTGCTATCTGGAGACCGAGAAGGGCAGCTACCTGTTCGACACGGGACAGGGATATGCCATCGTTCAAAATTCATTGGCACTGAAAAAAGATCTTCGCAACATCGAAGCGATAATGATAAGCCACGGCCATTACGACCACGCGGGGGGGTTGCCGGATGTCCTCAAAATACGCGGACCGGTGAGGGTCCATGGTCATCCGGATATGTTCATGGAACGGATATGGTCATCGGAAGGGCACACACGGTTCGTCGGTATACCTTACAGCCGGCGATATCTGGAGTCACTCGGGGCCGATTTTCACTTGGGAACTGACATGGTCGAGGTGGGAGAAGACCTTTTTTTGACCGGCGAAATTCCGCGGATCAACGCCTTCGAGAGAGGTGATGCGAAAATGACCGCCGTCATGCCCGGCGGAGAAAAGATCCACCCTGATCCCTTAAATGACGATCTGTCTCTGATCGTGAATTCAGACAGCGGTCTGATTCTCGTCCTTGGCTGCGCCCATGCAGGCATGATCAACATCATCGAATACGTTCTGGAACGGATGAATCGGGACCGCATCTATGCGATTATCGGTGGTACCCACCTGGCTTTTGCAACGGAAGATCAGTTTGCCGCCACCATGAAGGTTATCGATCGCTACAAAATCGAACGGATGGGAGTATCCCACTGTACGGGGCAACCGCAGGCGTCCCGGCTGTATGCCAAACTGAAAGAGCGGTTTTTTTTCGGAAGTGTCGGTTATACCATGGAAGCCTGATGCTTTGGCGCACCGAATGCAAGCGGATCATTCCCTCCACTCAGGGCAAGTATTCGCGAAAAATCAGCTATATGGTTCTTTCCACAACCGGTATGCGCAGATTCTGGGAGGGAACAAGAGAGCCAAGGTCAACATTGCCGTTGTATCTTCGGATCAGCCACAAGGGCAGTTCGAATTCTTCGCGGGAGAGTGTCCATATATTGTCTCCCTTCTTGATTGAATAAAATTGCACCGTTTCGACGCGATAGGCGGCAAAAAAATCTTCCACCAGTTCCTTGTGATATTCGAACCTGGTTTCCTCGAACGCTTCCTTTGTCGCGCGGTGCAGGGGGATTTTGAGCTTTTGCCCCAAATGAATAGGATCTCCGTAACGCATTCCGTTGAGGCGCCTGATTTCACTGGCCCGTACGTCGGCCCATTCGGCATAATGCCCCAGGGTTTCCTCTATCTCCACCTGAATGATTCCAACCGGCCGTTTTCGGTATTGAATGACCTGCTCCACCGAAAAACTGCCGGTGACCAAGTCGGGGTCGGGTTCATGGCCGGCCGCTGGTGGCAGTGTCTTTTCCGCATCTGTAGCCGCTACATGCAGCGGTTGGGGGAGATGATCACCGACGATGGACGCGACCACTTCCGGACGTGTTTGGCGGTCGATGTTGGTGTCATACATGTCGCCCGATTCAGAGGCAGGACTGGACGTCTGAATGATGCCGGAAGTCTGAGACGCCCGCTGGAGAAGCGCAATATCGTCACTCCAGTCATCGAGGATATTTTCAGGCTCAGCGACGTCGATGGGGGCGGTGACGGGTGCGGCAGGTCCAGCGGGGACAGCGTCGATCGGAGGTGTGCGACGATGCTGCAATTTCTCTGGAGTGGTTTGCGATACAATCTCCGAGCGTGTATCGTTTTTGAATTGCGGTTTATCGGCAAGAACCGTATCGACCGAGACCATCCGGTCTTTATTCTTTAACCGGGATGATTCGAGACTGGCGATCATGGGGGTCTTTTCTTCCGGAAGGGGTATGCGCAGGTTTTGGTCAACATAGATGGTTGCCCGGGTATCGAGATTGTTGAATGCAATCAAATCCTCAAGACTGACGCCATGCAAGCGCGCGATTTTGCCAGCGGTATCCCCGGGATCCACCCGGTAGAGCCGCGAGTGTTTTTGATCGGGTTTGTAGATCTCTTGAGACACCGCGGCCATAAGGCCTTCCCAATCGCGATGGTCATCTGCCGGCAGTCGCAGACGATAACCCTTGGGAGCATATTTTCGGCCTTTGAAAACCGGTTTCCGTAGGGCGGGATTGAGGCGGCCCAACGTGTCGAGATCGAGGTCCAGCCGCTGTGCGAGTTGCGGGATCGACGTATATTCGGGTAGGGTGACTTCGGTCGTCATCGGGGGTGAATTAAGTGCCAATACGCCGAAATAGTCTTGATATTTGGCGGCCACCGCCCGGGCGGCCAGGAATTCGGAGTAGAAATTTCTTGAAGCAAACTTGAATATGCGGCTTCTATATTTTTTGAAAATCTCCTCATAACTGCCGTGCTTTTTCTGGGCCCGTAGCACACCGGAGAGGCCGTGATTGTAGGCCGTAATGGCCATGGGCCAGCTCTTGAGTTTCTCGTAGTTGTATTTAAGCAGTCTGGCGGCGGCTTGGGAGGAGCGTAACGGGTCCCGGCGTTCGTCAATGGTGTAATTGATAGTCATGTACTGCCGACCGGTGGCGCGTGTAAACTGCCAGGCACCGGCAGCGCCGAACTTACTGTAGGCATCGGGGTTAAAGGAAGATTCAACATGTGGCAGATACGCGAGATCTTCGGGCAGACCGTGGTACCGGAATATTTTTCTGATCTCCTCCAGATAGGCTCCTGAACGGATGATTCCCTTGCGAAATCGATCCTTCTGACCAACCTGACATCGGAGTCGACGAGCGGCCTGTTGAAAATCAGCCCGTTTTGCCCCCGGGGCGAACAATCCGGCGATGCGTTGCTCTTCCGGTGTCAACTCCATTGTATCGGTCATCTGCCCGAGCTTCTGGAGAATTGATCGATATTTCGATTTGGCCGCCTTTATACGTTTGCGGTTTATCTTGCTGCCGCCAGGCAGGTCCGGCTGGATTAGATCGATGACATCGTAGATAATGTTCAAATTTTTGCTGTCGTGGAGAACACCCTGGTGCGATGAATATTCGGAATAAATCTTTTTCCAAAAATCAACGTTGGGCTGAATGCTCTCAATGGCGGGAAAGGGGTCGGTATCGGCGTGAAGATGACGACAGAGAACGGGATGCCAGGAAAGAACTATTCCCAAGAATAATAATACCATAAATGTCCACCGGTTCATATTATCACCTTCAACTAATTGTCCGTAGACGCAATCCGCTCCCGCGCCAGTGTGACTTGCATATAAATTTTTCCATTTTCCTGCAGGCCCGACCCGCAGACCAGGATCACTTGGGAAGAGATTGATAGACGTAGTAGGGGTAAAAATCTCTGGTGCTGTCGTATACCAACGCATGAACCAACCGTCCGTATGCAGCCTCCGGATCACTGACCCTTATGCCTACAGGACCGGCCTGGTTTATCTTGATCGCCCCGACCGATTTTTTAGCCGTTGATGCCAACGTCCATAGCGTTGCACCGCTGAGGCCTTCCATAAGTTTGGCCGTGAGACTCCCTTCCACATAGGCTTCTGCCTTGGCGGTGGTCGCTACCGGATTCCACCGGATTTCAGGTTTAACATATGAGATTTCCAGATGTCCCGAGAAAATGGCTTTGACGTGATATTTATTGGATATGGTTATTATGGCCGCCGGATCGAGACGAGTGGCTCCGATCGACCGCAGCAGGGTCTCGACGCTTCCGAGTTCGAGGAATCGTACGTCAGGTTGGGCCGACTGTATCCGCTGCATGAAATTCTGCGTAACATGCGACTTGAGCCATTCTTCCCCATTTGAGGTAAACTCAATAATTCCGATGTTGTTGTAGGCGGCCAACTCGATTCGTGGCGGCACGAGTACTTTTTGTTTGTGTGAGCACCCGTATACTACAACAATGACCGCCAGAAGCCAAACGATACCAGACAACGCAGAGTGGTTATCTTTGAGGGGCACGAAGCACTTCTTAGGGTGCATACCTTTCTCCTTTGGGATAAATGAGAGATCAAATCGTAACAGCCGGCGAGAAATCGTAGTGAACCCCCTAAATCTGCAAAAATCGGACCAGGCACTTAATTAATTTATTTTTATAAATATTAATTAGTTATTTGATAGCGGGTATCGTTATCACCGTCAAAAATGCCGCAAATTGTCAATTTTCCAACGAAGAATGTCCAGCCGGATCTCACTGGGGTGCAAAGCGGTGGCGTTTTTCAGATGAGCATGAAAGAACCATTAATGGGTGGACGCTAAATCGGAAGTGAAGCGCAGGGAGAAAGCGATATTTTCTGGCGGAAAATAGCCATCGATAGAAAATATTTTTTTATGCTGATTCTGCAGCCGGATCGGGACGACCAAGTTGCCTTTTTGGTGCAAATGGGCGGCTGTTTACCAAGGCGTAAAAAGGGTGAAATCGGTCACGGTTTTGACACCCACGGATTTGAAACTATACTTATGAAGTCGAAGATTTCAAAATTCGGCGCGCATAATTCATAAATGTTTTCTCTAACGTTCAATAAAAGGACGCGATATCAGCTTACAAACCGATGAAAGGGAGGAACCATGAACGGTCTGAAAGAGAAGATACTGGCTAAAATGACGGGATTGACTTTGGCTTCTTTCGCTACCGTTACCGAGAGTAATAAACCGTGGAACCGGTACGTTGTCGTCAAGGCCGACGAGCGCATGGACATCTGGTTTGCTACATTCAAAAAATCACGTAAAATCAATCATATTGCCCTTAACCCGGAAGTTCATCTCACCCTCGGTGTCACCGAACTGCAGTCGGCCGTATCATGGCTTCAAATCCAGGGTCGTGCCGAGATACTGGAGGACGCCGAGATCAAAAAGGCGATGTGGTACGATATGCTTGAGCCAATTTTTTCGGGTCCTGATGATCCGAATTACGTGGTCTGCAAAGTGATTCCCTACCGGATTGAGTTTTACTCGATGAACAGGCGTGAACCAGAGGTGTGGCAGGCCTAAGATTGCGGCCATCCGGTCGACGAACGGCATGGCTGCTTCCTATCCATCGCCCGCGCTTTTGAGCTGAATTATTTTACATCGAGGAAAAAACGGCTTCAAAGGCGGTCTCTCTGGGCCATCTTACTCCGTCTGTATGACCAATGGCCGCCGGAAAACCAGAAAAAGCCGTCGTTTGAGGTACGTTGGGCGCAGAAGAGCTCTGTTATTTATACAATTTCTGTATGCAGGTTTCAAAAATCCTGACGATGTTGAAAAGTGACATCCGCATTGACCAATCATAGGCCGGATACTCTGGAAATTTAGGGATTGCGTACTTGTTTTTGTTTTGAGCCAGTGCTCGAAAACCGAATTCACCGATGTTCCAGATCAGAGTATCATAGGTCGCCGAATTTAAATCACATGCCCAGACGGTGCGTTTATCCGTTGCCAGCATGCTTTGATAGTCGTCGGAAAATATCGGTCGATTGCCGGAACCGACCGGATCACCCATAGGATCACAACTATATACCAGGGCTATTCCGTATACGGCACCGTGCATCCTTAATTGCCAGACCGCATCGATGTCAGAACGTGGCAGAGGGTAGGCACCGGTTTCGAGACTGATCAAAGACGCTATTGCACCGTATTCACCCACATATCGCAATAGCAGGGTGAGGGAATTTTCATCGATTGTTTGGGACCATTTTGTCAGTTTGGACATCAATTTCCCTTGTCTACCGCTGGGTGAATCAAATTTCAGCCCTGAAAATCAGGACGGGAGGATGGAATCGGGTCTTTCACAGAAACTGATCGAGCGGTTCGAATTCTTAATGCCTCTTCGGTTTTCGGGGCGTCAAAAATTAAAAAGCCGAGCCCCCTTTCTTCAGGCAACCCGGCGAATGTGACATTTCCCGGCAACCCGGCGGTCTCTGTAAGATCCGTGGCTTTCCGTCCCTGCCTCGCGGCAGGTTTGGCCTTTGGCGGGTATCGATAATGTGACAAAGAGTATACGCTGTTGGGAGATTTTTGTCAAATCCGGGAAATGGTCAGAAAGGGGAACAGGCTGTGGACGCAACCGGAATTATTTCCTCATCCAGACCGACCGGCAGTGCAGATGTATATCGCACGGCTGTGATGTGCACGTATTAGCCGCGTGCTTTGACTCCGTAGGTTAATCAACTGATGGTTGACATATACACTTCCGTCGGTTTGCATTTACCGCATGTGATCCTCGATGCGCTCGTAAGGGCGCTTAAAGTCGGATCTCCAACTTGTCTTTCATAAAATTTTTCACTGCCGCAATGGAGATCTCCTGGCGGTGAAAAATTCCGGCGGCCAGTGCCGCTTCGACTTGGGTTTGCTCGAAGACCTGGTGAAAATGCTCCGCACAGCCGGCCCCGCTCGAAGCAATGACCGGTATGGATATTGAATTTTTGACCGCATTGATCAATTCGATGTCGAATCCCCGGTTCGTGCCGTCGCGGTCGATACAGTTCAGAAGAATTTCCCCGGCACCCAATTGCTCACAAATTATTGCCAGGGTTATCGCATCAATATCCCGGCCCTCACGGCCGCCGTTGATGGTGCACTGGTACCAGCAGTAACGTTCCCCTTTCGGCCCTGGCACGGTTGTTTCGATGACCGCTTTATGAATACCTTGCGGAGATTGAACGTATACCCTCCGCGGATCGATGGAAATGACCACGGCCTGATTGCCATAGACACGGGCAATTTCTTCAATAGCGCTCCACCTCGAATTCCGTCCATTTTTGAGGTGGTCTTCCGCGATCAGTACCGCGTCGCTCCCGATGGATACTTTGTCGGCGCCGGAGCGGAAATACTCGGCGGCGACCTCGAGGGCGGTGTATTGTTGGCCGTTAGCGTCCGTGTAATTTTTTATTCCCCCGCCGATGGTCAGCGGGACGAAAACATTCCGCGAGGTCTGTTTCAGAACCTCGAGCATCGGCATGTCCTTTAAGGGGAAATCCCTGAATCCGGTGATGTTGAGAAAAGTTATCTCGTCGGCCCCTTCCTCGTAGTAGCGTCTTGCCAGGTCGACCGGTCTGCCCAAATTGCGGACGGCACCATTTTCCCTGACATCGTACTGATCGCCCTTGGTGACCACCAGATCGCCCCTGTCGTTCGAGCGGACGTCGAGGCAGGCAATGATACGCTTGGCCAATAGCGTTCGACCCGATGTCTGGGTGGTTCGCACGTCGGCACTCGCGTCTTCCAAAAAGTTTTTCAGGATACGAATGCCGTTTGGTCCGCTTTTCTCCGGATGAAACTGAGTGGCAAGGATGTTTCCCTGCTGGATACTGCTGACAAATCTGCAGCCGTAATCGGTTGTCGTCAGCACAGCCGATTCGTCCTTGGGGACGACATGGTAGGAGTGGACAAAGTAGAATTTCTCGTCACCGCGCAGCCCGTTGAAGATACCTGAAGGCTGGCGAATGTTCAGGCCGTTCCATCCCATGTGCGGAACCGATAGATCCACATGGAAACGGACGACCTCACCCGGGATAATCCCCAGGCCCTTGATGCCGGGGGCTTCCTCGCTGTTCTCGAACAGGGCCTGGAGCCCGAGACATATACCGAGAAACGGTCGGTTCGATTGGATATAGCTTTTGAGGGGGTCGACGTAGCCCTTCCGATTCAGAATCTGCATCATACTGCCGAAAGCCCCCACTCCGGGAAAAACCAGCTTCTCCGCCGCCAAAATGTCTTCGGCTGTCGCCACTATAGTGACCGTTTCCCCCAAACTTTCGATAGCATTGACGACGCTGCGGACGTTGCCGGCACCGTAATCAAGAAGCGTTATCATGTTCCGGTTCCTGTTGTCTGGTTTTCTTTCCCAAAATTGCCATGATCGAGCACAAATGCAACTAACATCCGGGTCGTTAAAGATCAATAGCGAAGGCGCGAGGCCGGTGCTGCGGGATATCGGGCTCGATTGAGCCGCCAAACTATTTATGTTATGAAACTATCGGAGAGACGGTTTCCGGCGGACGGTTTCATCCTATCATATGGAGATCCATCGTGGCGGTTGACGCTTTTACGAGGCAGTGTGTGAGCGACACCCTTGACGGGTTGAGGGACGGACTATCGCATTTTTCCGGCCCCAGCCGAACGGCTGTCATTTTTGCCCTTGCACCCGGTGATCCCTTTCACATTTGTGATCCCCAAAATCTTCTTCGCGGGCACGAGCCCAAATTCATAAATCTTTTCCTGGAGAGGACAAACGCGTTGTCCTATGAAGCCGTCGGTCGCGACAAAAGCAGATTCGGCTACATGCTGCCCGAAAAAAACCTTGGTCTCACCGGGCTCATTTCCTGGGGCGGCCGTTCAAGCTCGGTTTATTATCAAATGTGGTTTTCCGAACACCACCCGGACATGTGCGCTATCGGCCCTACCGAGTGCTGGTTGGAACACGCGGCTTGGCGGTTTTCGCATGATATCGCCAATGATAGGGCCCTTTACACCGGAATTTCCGGCAGTTTTTTGCGCGAGTATGCCCGACATGCCGTACGGGACTACATCGTCGACAGGATGAATGTCGAATTGGGTTGGGACAGTCAACTGCGGGTGTACTCGATTTTGGATGCGGTCCTGGGGATCTCTCGAACGCGTGAAGAACGCGTCATGCCAGATGGCAAGCTTGTATTTGCAGAGCAACAACACCTCGAGACGATTGATTTCTTAGCCCGCTTCCCGGAATTGGAACAGCCGCTGCTCGATAATTTTAAACACGTTCGCAAACTGCTTCAGGCGGCGGAAGATTCAGAACGGATGCTCGTATCAGACGGCAGACATATCGTTGGCATCTCCAGCCATAGCCGAATGCCGCGCTTCTTCCTGACAGCCGACTTCAAGGGCAACCACGGTTTTCTCTGCGTGAACGACGAAGCCCTATGCAGTTTTTCCGACGGCAATTTTTTGTCGACCACCCGAAGGGCCAAGCTGGTTCAGGTGGAAGAAGCGTTGCTCGAATCCGATCTCGACCCGATTGAAAGCAGCCGACTCTTCAAGGCCGTCGCTACTCTTGTTCACCATGCGCAAAATTCCCAAATAGGCTGCACATTGGTCATAGACCTCAACATGCCACCGCTCTCCATCTCGGGCCAAAGGCTGGCGCAACCAATTGACCTTCAACAAGCTCATTCACTCGACCTTGCCAAATCGCTGTCAAAGGTGGATGGCGCTCTGCACATCGGTCGAGATGTACGTTTGCACGGATTTGCCTGCCTGCTGGACGGGCGGTCCATACCTGGCGAAGACCGCGCGCGGGGGGCACGGTTCAATTCGGCCCTGCGATTCACGGCCGAGCGTAAAAATATCATCGTGGTGGTGGTATCGGCCGACCGGCCGTTCTCCGTCATTCAGGAAGGCATTGAAGTCAGCGCCCAGTGCCAATGGAAGCCACTGACCGGCAGCTTGATGAGGCCATTGACCCTTGAGGAATGGATCGGCCAGGAAAACAAGCCTGTTACCACCGATAACAGAGTGTAACAGACCGATATGCTGAGGGGATTACAACCGGGTAAGGTGCGCTTGAAGAATGAATTGGATGGGAGTGTCATCGTTTGGGTTACAGGATATGGTCCTGTTCTGCGACGCGCCCCGATCAGGGGATCATCGGCGTATCTATAAGTTTTATTGTGAGAACGCCATGCCGCTGCTGGTGGGGGATCTGGAAGGGTTGCGCGGATGGCGTCTTTCGGCGGTTAAAGCGGCATAGCAAAAAGGTGTATGGGCATCTATTTGTTGGGCTCGGCGATCCCCTGCAGCCAGCGGATGGCTTCCATGGTTTGCGAGCGGTCGAAATACGCCATTTCGATTCCACCGAAGAGGCCGAACAGGCCAATATAGGTGCGCTCCCAACCTTTGTCTCCGACGATACACATCCGTTCGATATGTTCGGCGTGGATGCGCACGAAGTGAAGGTTTTCAAACAGGGCTTCCGGGCTTCGCGTCGGTAACTGCGTATCAATGGACAACAGGAGGCGGATCTTGCCGCCGGCGGCGTCGATGGTTCCCTGTAGCATCCGGCTCAAAGCCCGGGTCTGACGGCCGATCATACGATCGAATAGTTTGACAGTGACGATATCGCCGATTTTTTGAATCGGATTCCTGTTCATCAGGAGATCTCACCGGTTCGGTGGTTGTTCAAAACAATTCTGCATCGGTAACCGCTTGATTGGCTCCCGGCTTGTCGACAATCTGAATCGTGCTGGCCTGGGGACCATCATCACCGTCCACAGCTACATAGCGGACGCCGGTGCCAATGTCCAGTCGGCTGAAATCATCATGCAACACGCTGTTGCGATGGAAATAAATCTCTCTGCCCTCGAGGGTTTCTACGAATCCGTAGCCTCTGTCTTTAAAAAGCTTTGTGACGTAGGCCAGACTTTGCTGCTGGGGGTGTGTTTTAATGACGCCCTGCTGTTGCTCCAATAGTTTCACCAAGCGGCGGCGCGCGGTTTCGAACGCTTCCCTGATAACGGTCGTCAAGGGTTCGGCCAGAGAGTTATCGGTGGGTTCGCGCTTGACGACCACCTCGCGGCCGGGGGGGATTCGCATGGCAATTCTTACGCGGTAGGCATTGCCCGAACGCTTGTTATCGTGCGGTCTTTCAACCGCCACCCGGCAACTGATCAAATTGTCGCAGAGTTTGTCAAGGCTTGCGGTTTTTTCTTCAATCAGGTTGACGATTTCATCTGATTTAACGGCATCTCGGAATGTGATTTCCAGCGGTACTCGCATCGTTTTCACCTTTCTTTGGGATGTTGGCTTTCATCATCTGTGGTGCCGATGTTCATGGACCGTTTTATCCTCTGAGTGATGCGGTTCAGGGTGGGGGTGATCGTGGGGGCGGCCCCCGTGGATGTGTGTACGTGAATGAACGATGATTCGTCCTTTACCGTTGCAAAGGCGGCGGTGTTGTGCGTCCATTTTGCCGGATCCGGTGCATTCCGGACAATTGTCACCAAGATCGACCATTGAACACCTTCGTTTTGATTAGAATCATAGCGGTCGGCAACCTGCTGTTGCCATCAGGGCTGACGATTAGTCGAACGTTACCAAATATAAATGTGGGTTTAATTAGAAAATAATTCGTCGGGGCGTTAAATCAACACATGAAATCGTTTCGTGCGGGACAATCGCGCCTGAGTTGGCATCCGGGGCGTCACGAAAGAACGGGAAAAGTGTCGCCCCGTTTCTGCAGGTCAAAAGGGATGGTTTTCTTCGGTGGTGGGCGCTGCTGCGTCCCTGCTCGATTCTGTCGGTTGCATATCAGTGCGATGGCCAAATGTTCAGCAGGTGGCGTCCCGCATTGCGGGCGCCGACGATGTTCCTGGCGCAAGGTCCCAACTGCAGTTCGGCCAGCGGGCCGGTCACGAAAATGTTATCGGACCACCTGAGGTCATGCCCGACAATCGGATAGCCGCAGGATCCGCATTTCAATCCGAAGCTCTTGATCACCTGATCGATGAAAGGGCCTCCGGGGCGCTCTGGGAGGAACCCGGTAGCCAGGACGACGGCATCCGCCCTTTCGGTGTGCGTGTCGGTTTTCAACCGGATGCGCCGACCGTCTTTCGATGCTCCCCGGATACAACCCTGCTTAAATTCAAGTCGGCCCGTGGAGACAGCCTTACGAAACTCTTCCAGCACCTCAGAGGTAGCGCTGCCGCCGATACGGGCGCGATCGACTGAATCGCGGCGTTTGCCGTAATCACTGCCATGGAATTCTTTAAGGCACTTGGGTCCAATCCAGCAGGGGTCGAAATCGTACTGGCTCTTACGCAGGCGGTGCCGGGAGATCAACCGGACCTTGCCGGTCAGACTATCAGATAGCTTCAACGAAGTCTGTACGGCCGATATGCCGCCACCGACAACGATCGTCACAGAGGAATCTGACGTTTTGGCGGGCCGGAAACCGATATCGAACAGGTGATCGATCCGTGCGCCGACCTCTTTCAGAGAACGTGCCCATGCAGGCCAGTAAGGCTGCTCACCCAGTCCGATAGCCAGAATAATGTTCCGGCTTTTTATGCGGCCTGCCGTCGTTTCAGCCGTAATCGAGCGACCATTTTTTTCGAGGGATAGGGCCCGCCCGACGATCCGGAGGGCCGCCAACCGGTTGTCTCTGATAACCTGGTCACAGTGCTTGTTGAACAGATCCAGCGCCGGGCGATTGTAGGGTGGGATAAATGCGTCGATCGCGTTTCCACGAAAGGATTTGGCGTATCGATACAGCGATAGAATCGGTATGTCGATGTTGTGGGTTGCCGGTGAGCGCAGGTAGCTCATGCCGCAATTGGCGGTGAACCTCGTCCAGGCAGCTAAGGGCTCTTCATGAGGATCGAGAACCCTGACATTGTCCCGCGCCACACCGGCCTGGTTGACAAGCATGTGCGACAGGTATGTTCCGTGAATGCCCCCGCCAATTATCAGCCATTCAATCATCTGCAATCACTCGATGGGATTGATATGATCCAAGCTAATCGAGCTTTTCGAAAAACTCCTTTTCCGCGCCACATTTAGGACATACCCAATCATCGGGAAGGTTTTCAAAGGTCGTTCCGATTTGGATATTGCTTTCAGCATCACCTTCTTCCGGATCGTAGATATAGCCGCAAGGGCATTCCCATTTGTCCATCTGTAGCTCTCCTTTCAGTTAAACTCAGACTCTCAATTAAAGAACAAAAAGGTATCACATCAATTCCGATGCTTATCGCTAAGCATGCTAACCGCCGGCGTCAAGGGTAAACATTTCTGAATCAGCTTCGGCCGAGGTCTTCAAATCTCTGGGGAACTCTGCCATCAGGTGCCCAATTCCCATGCTACTGGGCGAAAATAGTAGAAGTCGTTTCCAAACCTAAGTTTACGCTCAAGTACAAGGCGCGGGTCGACGAAAAAATACATGGTGCGCATGTTGCAGTGACGCGGGGAAGGGGCCTCGTGTTGCCGCCGGAAGGAGGACCACAACACCGCGGCTTGTCCGCCCGCCTGAGGCGGGTAAACCTTTGGCGGATTGGGTGTTCGATGGGGTTTTGAAATCACTTTCGAGCAGTCGGATTCGAATGGAAGAACTGCGGGGAGCAGCCGAGCGCGGATCTGAAGCAAACGCTGATAAAATTGTCGCTGCGTGGGAGTTCAGAGATTTAATTTTAGCGCGTCAGCGTAAATCGAGGGCCAGGCCATGACTGGCAATGTCATATCTTTCGGATCGGATAGGGCACTTGAATTGCCGCTGGTATTTCAGCACTGGCCTCTGGTCAGGCACAACTTGAGGTACTTTTTCTCGGCGGCACGAAAATCTTTGTCGGAGTAATGGTTGAGGTTTTCTCTGATGCGGAATTTTTTCCGATACTGGCGGATCAACCGTTTCTTGCCGTTTGAATTGCTGCGATCGGTGATCTTGATATCACACCTCCCTTTTAACCGAGGATACCGCTTGCTGCAGCGCTATGACGATCGGGATAATCAGGCGACGGTCAAAACCGGGTCGGCCTCAGCAGCCGGTTGAGAAGTCTTTGTGAAAACTGGTGTTCAATCCACTGAACCGCTTTTTTGAACGAGTTCTTCAGCCTATTCATGGTCGCCCCCCTTTCAGGGTCGTTAAAATGATGGTAGCATTATTTATGCCACTGCTGGGGCAAAGATTTTTTGTAATATTATTAGACAATTGATTTTATGGAACCTTGGGGGAGGAAGACAAAAGTGTGAAATCCGGGACACAGTTTTGTGAACTTGTTTTCACTATATCGACCCGGCTGGACATCCGATACTATCCGATTTCACGTCATTCACACTTTGAAGAAAGGGTCCGACCGTGGTATTGGGAAGGAAATGGAAAACAATCGGCACAGAACGTCACACCACGGCCCAAATCAATAGCGCAACATCAATTTCCTCGTTCTATAACGTGAAGGAGACACCATGACAGAAGGCGTTGTGAGAAACATTTGCTATTTTACACAGAAAGGTCCCGTTAATACCGATAAGGCCCTGCAGATTGCACTGGCCGGATGCGAGGCGCATGCTGTCGGCAAGGTCGTTGTGGCATCCTCGACCGGTGAAACAGCTCTCAAGCTTCAGGCGCTGGCCAATCCGTCACTTGAAATCATTGCCGTTACATACGGGGCCGGCATCAAGTACACCGAAAAAATTGAAGCCTTTAACCGAAATGCCGCGGCCCTCGTCGACAAGGGTATTCGGATCGTGCGGGGGATCCATGCCTTCAGTGGCGTGGAGCGCGGGCTTGAGAATAAATACAAAAGCGGCCTTACGCCATTAAATATTCTTGCAGATACCCTGAGGATGTTTTGCGCGGGAATGAAAGTTTGTGTTGAGATCTCTACGATGGCCGCCGAACACGGCTTCATCGAGCCGGACAATCGGGTGGTGGCCGTCGCCGGCAGTGGCAATGGCGCCGACACGGCAGTTCTAATTAAACCCGCATATGCGGCTCGTATTTTCGAGACCCGCATCGAGGCCATCCTTTGCATGCCTATATGAGGGAGCGGTGGCGGCGAGCTTTCGGTTGAGGGGAAGGGCAGTGCAAGGGTATTTTATCACAGATATCCAGTTATCGCTCTGTTTCCTGCGGAAGCGAAGAGCGCATTGGGGCATTCTTGTCGACACATTGTTGCAAGGCACAATCGTTTTTTTCGAGATGGGGCCGATAAATCAGCCAAGAGACGATCACCCGGCCAACGCCGGAACTGATGGTGAAGATCATCGGGGTCAGGTTGACATGCGGACGTTAAGGGCATTATTGTACAGGAGTTATATTGCATAATCAACGTCACCCGTTACCTCGATCGGAAAAATTGATGGACAAAAATTACACCGGCGCCGATAGAAGACAGTTCAAACGGTTTATGTTTTCCGCCACGGATGAAGTTTTCGGGTTGGTGCAACTTCCCAACGATACAGAGGCAGCCTTCAAGATTGCCGATATCAGCGCCGGAGGTTTGCGGTTCATTCCCCAGCGTGACGAATCGGTGGGGATTCGAACCGGAAATACGCTTTTTCTTCTCCGGATTCAGGGCCAAACCCAACTGGCTTTTCTATCCGGTGTTAAATTGACCGTCAAATGGGTTCTCGATGAATCACAATTCGCGCATGTCATGATCGGCTGCGAATTTGTGGACTTTCCTGAAAATTTAGGACGTCAGATCGAAGGTTTTATTGGCGCCCAAACTACGGGTGGTCGACGGGAAATTTGAGCATCGAAGATGTTAACAGTGTGACGTGATCAGGGGCTTCGCAGCCTCACGGTGCCCGGTGCCGTTTTACTCTAAAGGCGCACGGGCGCGCCACCGATCGCAAACGCTACCTCACACCATGCCGGTGAACTCGAATTCCAGTTTCGTTTGAAATTTTTCGATCCGTTTGAATATCTCCTTCAACATTTTCTGCTCGATATTGGTTAGTTTTTTCGGATTGATATAGTTGTCCGGTGCGCTTTTTTCATCGACCACTGCGGTCACCTGCCTGACGAATCGCAGCTGCATGAGAAAACTGTAGGCTTTGTCAATCTCGTCGTATTCTTGCGGGGTGATGATCTTTTTTAGCTGCAAGTGACTCAGCCGGTCCAGGGTGTTGGTCTCCTCGATTTTATTTTTCAATGCGTATATGCGTGCGAAATCGACGATGGGGGTCATGGCGCTTTTGATATCCAAGGCGCTGCGGTGCTCCCCTTTGGATTCAACCACAAAATTACGAAAAAAGCCGATGGGCGGTTTGAAGTGCAGGGCGTTTTCGGTCAGGTGGCGAAAGAATCCGGACCAGCCTTCGAGGGAACTTAACAGATAGCGGCGCAACGCATTGATCAGGGAAGCCTCCCCGTATCCGTGGCGAAAATCGAAAAAGATACTCGCCTGAAGCAGGTCTTCCGGCTCGGCCGCATGGATCCAGGCTGAAAAGTATTCCTTCCAAACCGACAGCGGTTGGCACCACTTGGGATTCTTGGCCATGACTCCCCCGGTGCAGAATGCGTAGCCGGCCTGATCCAAGAGATTGCAGGCCGTTTCCCCGAATTTCAGAAAATAATCTCGAACGGCGGGCTCATTTTTAGGATCCACATCATCGAAAATGATGGCATTGTCCTGATCGGTTTTAAGAGTCTGTTCATGTCGTCCTTCACTTCCCAAAATCATGAAAACAAATTTGGCCGGCGGGGGGCCCATTGCTTCCAGGGTAAATCCCATGATCTTGTTCAGTATGGCATCTGACACCGTGGTGATGAAACGGGTCAGGTTCTGGGCTTTGGCGCCGTTTGTAATCAGGTTGCGAAGCAACTCCGGCAAGCGATGATGCCGGTAGATAATCTGATCCATACTGTTCGCTTCCGTAATTTCCCTCAAGAGAAACAACGGGGACTGGCCTTGGGCCGAGAGAAGATCGCGACTGGACAGTATCCCCACGACATTTTCGCTGGCATTCATAACGGCCAGGTGGCGAATGTCCTCCCGCATCATCATCAGGAGTGCTTCAATCACCAAGGCCTGGTCCGGAATCATCCGAACCGGTGAGGACATGATTTCAGCTACCGGGCGTTTAACATCCAAGCCCGATGCGATAACCTTGCGCGTCAAATCCCTCTCGGTCACCACGCCGACACATTTTCCGATAGCTGTTTTCAAAAAAATGGAACTGATTTTTTCACGCCCCATTAATTGCGCCGCTTCCTGTATGGTCATGTCGATGCTGCCGAATATCGGCTTTCGTGTATAGATACCGGAGACCGGCTGATTGAAAAATTGAAGACCTTCTTCCTTGGTGCGCATGGTATTGGCAATGATGGCGGCATAGGATTTTTCGAGCATGCGCCGGCCGAAGATGTCCGTGAAATATTCGGTAAACGCGTCGTTGCGGTTGCAGATGTCAATAAAAGGTTGATTGGGCAAAAGATAGAAGAACGAATCTTCCGTCACCCGCATCGTCCGCACCGAAATGCCGTCATTCAAGAGCATCGAAATTCCGCCGTAAATATCGCCTTCGCCCAGGATCTCGAGCATGGTCTTCTTTTTGCTGTCTTCGTAGTAGCGTTCCGCGGCCCCCTTCTGCAGGATATATAGATATCCAATACGGGTTCGTCCCTGGACGAAAAGAATGGTGTCCCGTGGATAATGAACCATGGTCAATTGAGAAACGGCCGTTTCAATTTCCTCTGGGGGCAGAAATGAGAAGGGCACTACTCCGGACAGAAAATGTTTGGTTTGACCGGTTTCGATAATCGACGCCAGTGATGCGTCGAATATGTTTTTGCTGAAATTTACCAGAAAATATTCATAGAAGGACTTGAAACGCGTGCATAGATCCTGGAAGATCTCTTTCGGAACCTTGAAACCGGTGCAGGTTTCTTTCACAATGACAGTCCGGAGCGATATTCCGCCGTTGAGAAGGATCGTGATGCCTCCGAACACTTCGCCCGGTTTGATGAATCCGGTCGGCTCGTTCGCAGATGTTTTTTCGTCGAAAAGCGACAGGACGCCCTTTTCTACGATAAAAATACTGTCGATCTTGGTGTGGCCCTGCTCTGCATAGCGCTTTCCTTCAGGATGCGTTTCCTCGACCGCACTATCGGCGATTTTTTCACGAACGTCTGTCGGTAATATCGAAAAATGGGGCATCCTGGATAGGTAATCGAATATTCTCTGGTTCATCACTTGGCCTCACATCGGATTTGGGGATTAAGTCACATCTTGGCATATTACCTAAATCAGATCAAACATTCAACGCACGGGCACCCACACTGTTGGTATGGTGGTTGTCAAAAAAAAGGTCCGATTTTCGAACGTTTTTTTCTGCAACCGCTTATACCACCCTTCCGTATTTCGGAATTTAATTTTGAAAAGCGTTATATATGCGCTGTCCCGAGGACAAAAAAGGAAGGGCGGACTGGCGAGGGGTTTCCAAACGGATGCTATCACCAACGAATCATTACCCGGACCCAATGCCCGTTCTTTTGTTGCGATCGGGGTCAAAAATAGGTATACAGTAATAGAAGCTATCTCAAAATAGTCTTTTGGCGCAATCCTCCCGAGGCGGATAAATCCTCCGGAGGCGGGGACAAGTCTCGACGTTGGTTCATCGTTTCAAGCCCTCGACATATTTCAGTATGCCTGCGGGCTGCGACCCACAACGAAGAATCAACCCGGCGGGAAGTCCCGCACAGCGGGGAAACTTGAATCCGCCTTGACCTCGAACCAAAGTCCTAATTTTGAGATGGCTTCTCGTCAATTCAATGCCGTTAGACCAACACTGAAAAGGTGCTTGAAGGACAAACCCATTTATGAGAGTCTATGTGTACCGATTCGGCTCCCTGACGTGTCGGGGAATTCTTGGGCTTCGATGCGGAATCGGGGCCCGGATACGAGAGCGATACAGTGCTGATTCCACCGGGGCGTAAAACGCCGTTCATTTTAAAACCCGTAAACCTTTAGAGGAAAGTGACGACCATGAAGTTGTTGATGAAGCGAATTGCGTTCGTTGGGGCTTGCCTGTTGCTGATTGCCGGCCCGGTTCATGCCGCTGCCATGTATGTGACCGACATCGTCGAGATTACTCTGAGGACAGGCCCGAGCCTGCAAAATAAGATTATGGCGTTTCTGCAGTCCGGTCAGCGTTTGGAAATAATTCAGAAAGGCGATGAATGGTCCCAGGTCCGAACGTCGGGTGGAAGTAATGGGTGGGTTTTGACCCGCTACCTGACGCCCCAGCCCACGAGCAAGATCAGGCTGCAGAGCCTCGAAGAAAAGTACAACACCCTGACGGCTCAGAATGCGGCTCTCGTGAAGGAAAACAACGAAATAAAAGCTGAAAATAGAAAATTTTCAACAGAACTCAACACAACCGACAAGGGTTTAAAACAGGTGCGCAGCGATTACGAAACCCTCAAGGCGGAATCGGCCGAATTTCTGTCATTGAAAACAAAATTTGAGAAAACATCGGCCCGGCTCCAAGAGGAGACCAATAAGGCGCAACTTTTGGAGGAACAAGTCGCCAAGCTCGAGCGCAGTTATGCCATCAAGTGGTTTCTGGCCGGGTCCGGGGTTCTGCTTTTTGGTTTGATCATCGGCTTCAGTCTCAAGCGGCAGCGACGAAGACCGTCTCTTTTGTAGAATCCGAAGGCAGTGATTTGCCGATTGGCGTTCTCTTGAAGTCGCCACTCACCCGCAACGCAGTTCTTGATTTCAGGTTGCAGAAAACGGACTGTTCCAAGGAAGGTTCTCTGGGCTAATCGTCGTCGTCTTCCCCATCATAGGGCGCATTATCAAAATGCGTCACAGCGATCGATTTCGTACCGTCCTCAGCGAGGGAAAGCCGGCCGGTTACCTGGACCTCTTCATCGATCAAGTTGAGCAGCCTTTCCCCGGTTTGGTTCATTTCGACGATGTATTCGTCATTCTCAGTTGAAATCATTACGCCGGAATTGTCATCATTATCATCAAGG
Organism: uncultured delta proteobacterium; assembly: GCA_963825595.1. GTDB lineage: Bacteria > Desulfobacterota > Desulfobacteria > Desulfobacterales > SG8-13 > JARFQH01. Next base: position 125,687 of record CAWGUE010000015.1, read on the forward strand.
GGATCCACAAATCCGATGATGGTGATTTCATCCTGTGCCGACCTTTCCTTTTTCATCAATTGCACCTTTATCTATAAATGATTGAGTGTATCACATTCGAAAGTGGCTCGGTTGGGGGGCTGCTGAAAGTGCCCTTCGACCCGGTCAACGAAGCGGAGGATCAACCGTCCTTGGCGACCGGAGCGCAACCATGAAGGCTGTGGGGTTTCTCTGCCGGTTGTAAGCGGGACAAACGCTATGACGGCGGTTCCCGTGGATAAGGTCGGCAATCCTTGCTTTGATGACCCTGAAGTCCTCATGGAGATTAGCACCCTCGCTCGGCAAAGCAGATTTGTATCCGCATTCCATCCCATCCGATCAACCATCGGTGACTCTACCGAATCCAAATATAATCAGCAAATAGTATGCCGCATCAAAAAAAATAATAAAACCTAAATTTGATAACGCGTTTGCCAAGTCCTACCAATCAAACGAGGTCGACCGTACACGTTGATCACGATGATGTCGCGAATTCCATCGAATCAAAATATGCGAACGAGCAATTCTGTTGGCGGCCAAAAGCGGAACTATAGGTTCCGCAAACCAAACAGCCCAGGCCCTAATTGTTACGGCAGGTACTTTTAGAAATCATGTCAATATATTATATTAATATTATTATCAAATAGTTATTTGTGCATTGGCGCGCGATTCCGGCGCGCGATTGGAAATGATTTGTGGATTGGCATCTGTTTTGCTCTGGTTCAGTTCGGCGGCGTTTGTCTGGCCGCGGGCCGGCACTGTCCTTCTGGTTGTTGCGATTCGGAAGCGATGACAAAAAGCACCAAAGACATCCAGCCCTCCAAAGAACGGCGACAGAACCGAAAACCTGTCCATGGTGTTGCTGGATAGAGACAACCGGCGAAACCAAACATCACAAACTGCCAGGCATTCAATCCGGGCGAAGTAGATAAAGGAGATATATTCGATGCGCTCTCGTTCCTCAACTTTTCAAACCGACGTTGGAAACACTACCGAGTCGCAGGAAACCGTGCAAGGGAGGGAAGAAGAAGAGCCTCCGGGTATAGAGTCGGCTGCCGATTCGTCGGTGTGCTGCACCGAACAGTTTGTGTCGCAGTGCAGCAGTGCCGCCACCGTCCTCAGGTTTCCCCACGAACGCATAAAGCCTAACCTGCCCCAAACGCGTGCCTTTCGTCGTAAATTCTTTCCAGGTGCTACCGACAAATTATGGAATGATTGGCAATGGCAAATCCAGAACCGGATCCGCAACTACAGTCAACTCCAGCAGATGCTGGACCTTTCACCTGAAGAAATGGCTGCCGGGGGAGAATCCGGTCCCAAACTTCCCGTAGGCATCACACCTTACTACATGAGCCTGCTGGCGGTTGAGGATGCCTGTCATCCCTTACGGCGCACAGTGGTTCCGACTTGCAACGAGTACATTAAGCTGCCGGGTGAATCCGATGACCCTCTCGGAGAGGAGAGCCAGAGTCCGGTGCCGGGATTGGTGCACCGTTATCCGGATCGCGTGCTTTTTCTGGTCCACGATTTCTGTTCAACATATTGCCGCTATTGCACGCGTTCCCGACTGGTCGGCCACGGCAGCATCCTTCCCACCCGCTCACGCCTGGAACGGGCGGTAGAATACATAAAGGCGACACCATCTGTCCGGGACGTGCTTTTGTCAGGCGGAGACCCGTTAACTTTGAGCGACGACAGGTTGGAATGGATCCTGTCGCGCCTGCGGCGAATACCTCATGTTGAAGTCGTGCGCATCGGAACGAAGGTACCCGCTGTTCTACCCCAGCGAATCACACGGAAATTGGTGCGTATGCTCCGTAAGTATCACCCCATCTGGATGAGCCTGCATTTTACTCATCCGGAAGAATGCACGCCCGAAGCTTTCAAAGCGTGCAGCCTCCTGGCCGATGCCGGCATCCCACTGGGGGCTCAGACGGTTCTGCTAAAAGGCATCAACGATTCGGTCGATACGATGAAGGCGCTGTCCCATCAGCTAATCAGGATGCGTGTGCGACCCTACTATCTATACCAGTGTGATCCCATAACCGGCTCCGGCCATTTTCGGACCTCGATCGCCAAAGGTCTTGAAATTATCCGGGGCCTCAGAGGTTTCACCAGCGGTTATGCGGTGCCCACATACGTCGTGGATGCGCCCGGTGGCGGCGGAAAGATACCAATCATGCCTGATTATTTTGCCGGGCGTGAAGGCTGCGAACTGCTGTTGCGCAATTATGAAGAACGCGTCTTCCGGTACCCGGAATGCCCGGACGAGGCGGCTGAAGCAGTCTATTCACCTGTTCGTCGGGAACTCGTACCTAAATAATTTATTCTCTGCCGATGGGAGGAATACCGGGCTTCCGGAAACCGAAAAGGCTCCGGAAGCCCTTGTGCGTTTTAAGTGGTCCGGTCTGCGCCGGTGCGGCCCGGACGTTATTCTATCCACGGCGTGGAATACGATTTCAAAAAAGGCCCCCAATGAGAAAGTCGGCATGATCACAATCAGCAATCCAAATAACATACTTTCGAGAAATCAATCTGCGGGTATCGCCGGATGGGACCTGCAGACCGATATCCCGGCGACAGGATACTCTTCTGTCCGTCTGACAGGCAAGGAGCAACAGGATGAATAGATACCGCCGGAACCAGGAGACATTGAAAATCGGGTTGGCTTATGATTTACGCTCGGAATACCTTGCTGCGGGTTTCGGGGAGGAAGAGACGGCTGAATTCGATCGCGATGATACCATTGACGCTATCGAAGGCGCCCTGAAAGGGCTGGGGCACGAAACCGATCGGATTGGCAGTGCTCGAAGCTTAGCAGCACGCCTTTCCGCCGGCGACCGCTGGGATCTCGTTTTCAACATTGCCGAAGGGCTCAACGGCATCGGACGAGAGGCCCAGGTGCCGGCACTACTGGACATTTTCGACATACCGTATACTTTTTCGGACCCCTTGGTGATGTCTCTGACACTCCACAAGGGGATGACCAAGCGGGTAGTGCGTGACGCCGGTATTCAAACCGTCGATTTCCATATTGTGAAAGATCGTGCCGATGCGCAGCGGATTTCTTTTCCTCCGCCATACTTTATCAAACCGGTAGCCGAAGGCACCGGCAAAGGTATTTCGCCGCAGTCGATCATTCGACGGTCCGAGGACCTTGCCGAAAGTTGCGAGGCGCTCGCGGCGGCGCACAACCAAGCGGTTTTGGTAGAGCGTTTTTTACCGGGGCGGGAGTTTACGGTCGGCATTCTGGGCACCGGTCAACGGGCAAGGGTGTTGGGGACCATCGAGGTGCATCTGTTGACAGGTGCCGAACCGGAAATTTATTCTTATACGAATAAAGAACGCTGCGAAGAGTTGGTGGAATACCGTCTCGTTATCCCCCGGAATGACCCCGTGGTCGGCGCAGCCGAGGATATTGCTCTGAGGGCTTGGCGCGTGCTCGAGTGTCGTGATGCGGGGCGTATCGATCTGCGATGCGATACCGATGGTCAGCCGCAATTCATGGAAGTCAACCCCCTGGCCGGTTTGCATCCGCACCACTCAGACTTGCCGATTATCTGTGGCCACGTTGGCATGCCCTTCGAGGACTTGATACGGGAAATCATCGTTTCGGCCCGGAGCAGGGTCCTCGCCAGCCGGCACGGAAGTGGAGCCATTCGTTAAAATGCGTGTCGCCATTGTTCACAACACTGTTGCCGTCGATAGCGCTCCGGATGCGAAAGATGTGCTGGTGCAGGTCGCCGCGGTGAGACAAGCCCTTGAAGGTCTCGGACATGAATGTGCCGCCTTCGACTGCTCGCTCGATCTTGCCTCCATGAAACGTCGTCTGCAGCGAACCTGCCCGGATATCGTTTTTAATCTGGTGGAATCGCTTGATGAGCAGGGCCGCCTGCTGCATCTTTTCCCATATCTGCTGGACGCGATGTCAATGCCCTATACCGGTTCTCCCTCCAGGGCCTTGTTGACAACGACCCACAAGGTAATGGCGAAAGAAATCATGGCGCTTGCTGGATTGAGAACCCCTTTTTGGATCGGTCCCATTCCAAGGGAGTGTTCGATTCTCAGCCTCGAAGAGGTCCACTCACGGACCGCCGCCCCGGATGCGAATTGCTGGATTGTCAAATCCGTATGGGAACACGCTTCCTTCGGACTTGACGAGGACGGCCTTTTAACCGATGTACCGGGCAAGGATATCGAAGAAGTGTTGAAGGCGAGGGCTTCCGGCCTGGGCGGTGCCTGTTTTGCCGAAGCTTTTGTGGACGGTCGTGAGTTCAACATATCTCTGCTGGCTGGTTCCCAAGGACCGCAGATATTGCCGCCGGCCGAAATTTTATTCGAAGATTTCGGCCCAGGTAAGCCGAGGATTGTCGGCTATCGGGCCAAATGGGAGGAAGATTCTTATGAATATCATCATACCCCCCGCCGCTTTGAATTTCCGGAAAAGGATGATACGTTGCTCGAGCGGTTGACGGCTGATGCGGTTCAGTGCTGGAGACTTTTCGGGTTGAGGGGCTATGCACGTATTGATTATCGCGTAGATGGCAACGGAGTGCCTTGGATTCTGGAAGTCAATGCCAATCCCTGTTTGTCACCGGACGCCGGTTTTGCCGCTGCGGTGGTTCGGGCCGGCTTGACATTTCAGTCCGTCGTTGAGCAGATTTTGGCGGACGGCCTGCAATCTTCAGAAAGTCTTTATAGGGAAAGTCAATAGCATTTCGATGTCATTGAGCGTGCTGGCCGCAGAGAAAGGTGGTCCACTTCCCGAAGGGTTCGGATGCAGCGGCGATGGACTTCATTGATAGCAAAGCAATTCCGGCGCCTGCCGAAGATTGAATAATCCTGATCAGGAGTTGATAAACATGTTGCGCATTCGTCGCATTTTCGATGACGTTCTGCCGGCCAATAAGGAGACTCTCCAACAGGTCAAAGCCATCCTGCGTGATCGCTTCAAAGAGGTATCTGAGGATGAAATAGATCTGATCGGAGAGAAACTGCACAACCCTTTCAAGCAGCGCTTTCGGCCGATACTCTTTGTGGCCAAGACCTTGCGCAGCCAGTTGAAGGGTTTCGCCATGCTGCTGCACGAACCTGAAATCGGATTCTGTTACTTGGACTGGATCGCTACGGCCAGTGGAAAAACCGGCGGCGGATTGGGTGGTGCGCTGTATGACCGTGTTCGTCAGGAGGCTGCTGCGCTGGGGGCCAAGGGGCTGTTATTCGAATGTTTACCCGATGATTATGAGGCCTGCCCAAACGAATCTCTGCTTCAAGAAAATCGCGCGCGCCTCAGGTTTTATGAACGTTACGGAGCACGGCCGATTGTCAACACGGCCTACGAAAACCCGGTGGAGGCCGGTGAAAGTTGCATGCCCTACCTTGTCTATGATGCCCTTGAGCCTGAACGGCCATTCGGCCGGACTTTTGCGCGCAAAGTAGTGCGTGCGATACTGGAGCGAAAGTATGCGCACTACTGCCCGCCCGAATATGTCGAAAAGGTAGTGGCTTCGTTCAGGGACAATCCGGTAAAGCTGCGCGAATTCCGGTACGTCAAGCCACAGGCGGTGAAAGCCTCCGTGGATAGCCGCTCCATTGAGCAGATCGCCTTAGTGGTCAACGATCGTCATCAAATTCACCACGTTCACGAGCGTGGCTATGTCGAATCCCCCGTGCGGGTGAGAAGCATTATGTCGGAGCTGGAGAAAAGTGGTCTCTTTGCATCGCTTAAACCGCAGACGTTTCCTGACAAGCTGATCCAAACCGTTCACGATGCCGATTTCGTCAACTATATTCGACGGGCCTCCGCAGACGTGCCCGAGGGCAAATCACTTTATCCCTACGTGTTCCCAATACGCAACAAGGCCCGGCGGCCCAAGGAGCCTTCCGTTCTCTCGGGTTATTACTGTATCGATACGTTTACACCCATAAACCGCAATGCCTATCCGGCGGCCCGGCGGGCAGTGGACTGCAGCCTGACTGCGGCCCGGGAAATCCTCGAAGGTCGGCGTATCGCTTACGCTCTGGTGCGTCCGCCAGGCCATCATGCAGAAAGACGGGCTTTCGGCGGATTTTGTTACCTAAACAACAACGCCATCACGGCCCAGTACCTGTGCGGTTACGGAAAGGTTGCCATCCTCGACATTGACTACCACCACGGCAACGGGCAACAGGATATTTTTTACCGCCGCGACGATGTGTTGACCGTCTCGATTCATGGCCACCCTAAATTTGCGTATCCCTATTTTAACGGTTTCAAGGAAGAATGCGGCCAAGGGGAGGGGGAAGGCTTCAATCTTAATCTGCCCCTACCGGAAAAAGTCGACGGTGTTAAGTACCGCAAGGCACTGAACAAGGCGATTCGGCGAATCGAAGAATTCAATCCCCAGTTCTTGGTGGTGGCATTAGGGTTGGATACCGCTAAAGGGGATCCGACCGGCACCTGGTCGCTTCAAGCGAAAGATTTCAAGAGTAACGGAATCTTGATCGGCAGCATCGGGCTTCCAACCGTCGTTATCCAGGAGGGGGGCTATCGCACCCGCACCCTGGGGCAGTGTGCCCGAAATTTTTTCCAAGGGCTTGTTTCGTCGTACCTGAAATCAACCGGCAAACGGCACGAATCTCACCACCGGCTGCATGGGGTCAGTTACCGCTATGATATTCAGGCTCAAGACCGTGAACGGATTCGACGGCTGGTGGAAGTCACCGGTTTTTTTGCACCGGCGGAAGTGGAGGTGGCGGCAGAGCTCGTCGACGAGCAGCTGGCCAAAGGTCCGCTCAGCGACTACAAATTTATTATGGCCGAACATTACGGCCGACTGGCAGGTTATGTCTGCTATGGCCCGATACCTTGTACGGCCTCCAGCTACGATATTTATTGGATCGCGGTGCATCCCGACCTTCAGGGAAAGGGTCTGGGTGGCGCACTCCTGAAAGAAGCCGAACGTCTGATAAGGGAAAGCGGAGGGACCCGCATTTACGTCGATACGTCCCAACGTGTTCAATATGCCAGCACCCGCGCCTTTTATGAAGGCTGCGGGTATCGCCTGGGAAGCGTGCTGCCGGACTTTTATGCGCCGGGCGAAGGTAAGGCGATCTACTGCAAGGCGTTCGTAAACCATCCTTGAACCCAATCCGCTTACCGGGGAATTCGGGACTCGAGCAGCTCTCTTTTTGGCGTTCCATTCGTCAAGAACGCTTGACCCCGACTTCCCGAATTTTTAAATCGATCCATTCGCATGGCCGCCCTAATGGAACGGTGTCATGGTATTTGATACATGAAGGAGCGACGCAGCAAGGTTGTTCACCGGGTGGTGATGTGATAAAGTTCAAGCGCTGAACTTAATCGAGCCCCGGTTGGGGTGGCAATCAAGGCCGGCCGCGGTGATGATCGTGATCGGCTGTTCCAAATTTGGAGGCGCGATGGCCAAACCATGGATTCTTGCTCTGTTCCTCGTAATGCTTTTTAGTATTCAGGCTGTTGCCGGGACTTCAGAACCGTCGAAGATCAAGGATGTCACCCTGTATTCAAACCAGGCCCTCGTCACCAGGGAGGCCGATATGGAGGTCCGTCAGGGGTTCAATGAAATTCAAATCTCTTTGGACGCTTTCCGCATCGACCCGGATTCGGTGACGGCACGCGTTTTCGGTGAGGGCGAGATCCTCAGTGTCCAATATAAAGAGCTGCCGGTCGTCGATGCACCTCAAGATTTCATCAACAACCTCGCGAAAAAGATCGAGGCCCTGCAAATCAGCCGTCAGGGGGTGATGGACAAAAAACGGATACTCCAGAATAAGGCAACCTTCCTGGGGGCCTTCCTCGAATTTTCGCAAACCCAGATACCAAAGGAAATCCAGACACGGCTGCCAGCCGTTGAAGACCTCGAAAACACCCTCGCGTTTCTGGATACCGGCTTCGGTGAAATCTATGCGGGACTTCAGTCTCTTGACATCGAACTCAAAAAACTCGATGCAGAGATCAAGGCGCTGGAGGAGGAACTACAAGCCCGGAAAAGTGCTGCCAAAGGCAACGCCAAAGTCATCGCGATTCAATTCAATGCCGCCAAGTCACAGCACATCAGGGTCGAGACTCAATATCTCGTCCAACATGCCGGTTGGTCGCCCCTCTATAAAGTTTCGGTTTCCTCCGGACTTGATGCCATCGATATGACTATGTTTGCAAAGATCATCCAGAAGTCGGGTGAAAATTGGCGTTCGGCATCGCTTTCCGTTTCAAACGTGATTCCCCTGAGAGGTGTCCGCCTGCCGTCCCTTTCGAGCTGGATACTCGACATCCCCCGGCCTTTGGCGCGGGTTGCCGGACGTTCTGGAGCTGTCGCACAGAAGTCAGTCCCAGGTGCAATGATGGCGGATGAGGCGACAGAAGTGGAAAAAGGAACGGAGGAGGCGGCCTTCGCAGAGACGGAAGTGCGCCGACTGTCGCTGTCCTTCGAGTACATCTTACCGCAGCCGGTAGACATCGAATCCCGGGACACGGAGACGGTTCTGCCCCTCTTCACCAAGAATCTGCAGGGCACCGTGTCGCATTTTACCATACCGCAAAAGAGCCTGCGCACCTATCTGGTCGCCCGGATCAGCGCCGACAGTGAACTGTTGCCCGGCCCCCTCAATGTCTATTTCGGCGGCCGTTACGTTGGCAAGACCCTTTTGGCCGAGAAACGGGCCGGAGAAGGATTTGATTTGGCCTTAGGCGCTGATCGGGAGGTGACGGTCAAAAGGGAGAAAATTCGCGACAAGGTCAAAGAGACCGCTTTCTTCGGCAAGGTCGAGAGAGATACCGTGGTGCGTGAGGTGGCATACAAGATGACGGTCGAGAATCTCAAGAGTGTGTCGGCGACGGTGAAAGTTTTAGACAACATCCCAGTATCGCGGACAGACCGGATCGAAGTCAAAGATATTGTCATCACCCCTGAGCCCGCTGTGAAGAATTTTAATGACCGCGAAGGGGTCATGTTGTGGAACCTCGATCTTGCCCCTTCCGAAAAACGGGAAATCAACATCGCCTTTGTTGTAAGCTACCCTAAAGAATTGTTGCTTCCCGGGTTCTAAAATGTTTTTCGTATCCAGGATCGAGCTTTGTTACCAGCGCTGAGCGAGAGTGCCGAAACAAGGGCGGCACAGATCAGAAGCAAGATCTCCGTGAGCAGACGCCACATGCGTGCTCTTCTCCCCCGAACTTGCGAGTATCCGGTACCAGGTTCTCTCGCCAACAGAATCGACCGTTAACGGCCGTATGCAAGAGTATTCGAATTGGTGCGGCTCAACGTGTGATGATGAAGTGCGCCCGTCGATTTTTTACCCAGGCGTCTTCGCTATTTCCGCGGGCGAGGGGGCGTTCTTCGCCGTAGCTGACTGTCGTGATACGGGATTCAGAAATCCCCAAAGCCACAAGGAACTGCTGGGTGGTTCTGGCGCGCTGTTCTCCGAGGGCCAGATTGTATTCATTCGTTCCACGTTCGTCACAATGCCCTTCGATAATGATTTGAACGCCGGAGTTGTCTTTCATAAATTGGGCCTTATCGCGCAGGATTTCCTGGGCCTGAGGCGTCAGCAGGGCACTGTCGTATTCAAAATAGATATCCTCATTTTCAAATGCCTTGCGCGCCGCGGCCGCTTCACTTGGCGACAACGCTGTCGAGCCGCCTGAACCGGCACTGCCGAGTGATTCCTCTGAAATGTCGCCAGCAGAACCTGCCCCCCCTTCGCCGGCCTGCCGTTGGGCATCGGATTCATAGGCTGAGGATCCCGATGGCCCCGAGCTCACGATCGGTTTGGTGCAAGCGGATAAGAGCAGAAGTAAGGGGGTAACGATAATCAAACAAAATTGCAGTTTTCGCATAGGACTGACCTCCAACTGTGTCGGTTGTTAACTTCAGGGCCCTGGGTGTTTTGCCCAGCTGCGTTGATGATAAACTTTATATACCACAAGCTTTTTCGGTTTTCAAAATCCGATTGTAAAATCGATGCGATTTCGATCAGTTCTGATTTTTTGTCATCGCTTTTCGGTTTGCTCAGCGTTTGATGTCGACAGTCGGCAACAGGGGGCTGGTTAGGGCGGCTCCGGTGCTCGAGAGGAAACAGTGGAGTCAGAGAACGGGTTGTCAAAAAAGACCATGAATGATAAGTAGGGCCCGCTCATGGAATCCTGATATTTTGAACGATTTACGGAACAGTCGGTTAAGCATGTGGACCAATATGAATCATCGACCTCAGTGGCGCGCTTATCAAGATAAACTCAAACGCGAAACCATGCTGGCGCGTATTAAAAAGAAACTTTTTCTGGTCGGATGCGCCTTCTGCGCGGTTATTGGCTTGGCTTTGGCAGGGATCTGGATGAGCAGCCAGACACCCCCGGCCGTTACAGCAGCGCCGACGGTAGAACAGCAACCCCGTGAGCCTGCAGAGTTCTCTAAAAAGCAGGTTGCCACGATCTTATCACCGGTTAATGGAAGCGGAATCAAGTTGGCCGAAGAGCTGGTTCTGGAGGATGGTGGTGCTCACTACACGGTTAAAACAACTATCAACGACAAGCTGCAAACGTATATCGACCGCATGCTCAATCGTTCCAAAACGCTACAGGCGGCTGTGGTGGTACTCAATCCCCGTGACGGAAGGGTATTGGCGATGTCCAGCCATGACCAAATCGGTGACGACGCCAACTTGTGTCTTAAAGCCGGATATCCTGCGGCCAGTTTATTCAAGATTGTATCGGCCGCGGCTGCACTTGAATCAGCCGGTTATACGCCCGAGAAAAAACTCTATTTTAATGGCAGCCGGCACACCCTTTACAAAAACCAGCTGAAAGAGCGACGGGGGCGCTACACAACCGAAACGAAATTACGCAAGGCGTTTGCCGCTTCCAACAATTCTGTTTTCGGCAAACTGGGAATCCATGTCCTTGGGCGCCAGGTCATGGTCGATTACGCTGGCAAATTCTACTTTAATCGACCAATCCCGTTTGACATCCCGGTGGAAGTGAGTTCCACTGCGGTGCCCGAAGATGAGTATGGATTGGCTGAAATTGCCTCCGGGTTTAACAAGGTAACGAGGGTTTCCCCCATGCATGCCGCGTTACTGGCCTGTGCGATTGTTAACAAGGGTGAGATGGTGGCACCGCGGGTCATCGACACCGTCAGCGATGAATCGCAAGCGGTTCTTTACCGGAGCCGCTACCGGACCCTGGGTGCCTCCATCAGCCGAAAGACGGCCGATGGCCTAAAATTGATGATGGAGGATACGGTGACCTACGGAACCGGCCGTAAGGCTTTCCGCAAACTGCGTAGGCAGAAACTGTTCAAGAATTTCGACCTGGGAGCAAAAACCGGAACCATCAACGACGCTAAGGACCGATTCAAGTTCGATTGGGTGACGGCCTTTGCTCTGGCGCCGGGTGAAACTGACGGTATTTGCGTTGGCGTATTAGCGGTTCACGGAGAGAAGCTCGGTACCCGAGCGACAGAGATGGTGCGAGCGATTATTGATTACAATTTCAGATCATAGATCGATCGCGATTTTCTCTCGTTTAGGCTACAACCCGACCGCACTCGTCAGCATGTACATGTCTCCTCGTCGCCTTCCTGCCATTCGTTGCAGGACACGTAACGATGGCACTCGGGGCAGTAAAAATAGTTCGGGTAACAATTTTCTCCGCATCTGCGGCACCTTCGCCCTTGATCGGGCTTGTCCCTGCTCGTTATTTTCTTTAGGCCCTTCTTAACAAGGCGGTATTTTCGCCTTTCCTGAGCCAATTGTTTGCGGCGCCTTTCTTCCCGGCAGCTTTCACTGTCACAGTATGCGCGCGTTGCTTGTTTTGGGGGAACTCGGAATTCGTTTCCGCAGACGCGGCAGCTTTTCCTGAGCATATCATATCACCATACTTGCCTTATGCAGGTTACAACTGTAATGGGAACGTTGTCTAAAGAAAGATCAACCAGCTTAATTGAACGATGTAACGGGGCAAATACGGCTTGCTTGCAAAAGAAATTCGGTAGATCCGATGTCTAACCAAGTAAGCCTTAATATTCAAAAACACAAGTGGCCGAGGCGTTTCTATTTGAAGTGTAATGCCATGGATAACCACCATTGTCTGTAACCGCTGTTTCAGATTGGGTCATCCAGTTTTCTGATTTGAAAGCAACGAAGCTCACCGACCATTTTTTTCCCAAGGGTTTAACGTAATCACAGGTCACAAGATTTCAATCGAAAAAAACTCGGCACTGACAGGGTAGGATTATAAAGTGACAGGGCAGGAAATCGAGAGGAATTAAAAACCCCCGGGTGCCAACGCATCCGGGGGTTTCAAGGGATACAACCAACGGCCTTGCATGCTGATGAGACACGCCCATGAAGTTTTTTCACGGGTGCGGCGCTTTTTGCCAAAATGTATAAGTGAACTCGTTCTGCGCATGTATTTCGGCGCGCTACGGGCCGATGCGTTAACGCCCAAGTCAGCAGCCAGTTGCTATTTAGCGGGCACGTAAGGTACGTTGATGCCCCACCATTCCTGACCGGCTGATTGCTCAGCATCTTGAGACGTCGGGTTTTTATATCCCGTCATGCTGAATTTCGCATGATCCCAATTTTTGTACATGGCCCTGTGTTCAAAAAATTCGGATTCCTTGGCCGTGTGCCCGCAGCCAGCTAAAAACGCCAGCGCCAAACCTGCAATAATCAACTTTTTCATTTGTTTCCTCCTTTTTTTGAGTTCTTTTGATGTGTACCCTCCGGCAACCACCCAGAATCTCCCCGGTTCCCGGCTGAAGATTTTCATGGTGAAACATTATAAGCAACTTTATTGACTCGGCGGCGTTTGTCAAGGGAATTCGTGTGAAAATTTATAAGATTCCATACGACTTACGGACATATCGCTTACAACGTCCGACACTCCATTGATGCAATTTTAGTACAGTGTAATACCTTCGGCGTCCCGGCAAATTTTGGCACACATTGTGACGATTTTTGACGCGGAAAGAGCAATCTCGCGGCCTTCAACAGGATAACTATCTGATAATTTATAAAAAAAGTTGGCCCTGGGACTGTGGCCTGATTCTTGCTTGGTAGTCTGAAATGGATCTGCACGCATTCCAGCGAACCGTTTTAATTCATAAGGCACTTGAAATTGGGTCCCAAAACAGATTGTCACCATAGATATCACAGTATTGGACGCTTATTCCTCGTTTGTTTTCTGTTTTTCTGGATAGTGGCTTGCGCCGTATCGACGGACAGACGTCATCCGGATTTCAGCGATAGAATTGCGCCGATCAAGACCCTCTGCATTCTGCCGGCGGATGTGATCGTTTACGAAGAGATGGCGGACGGACGCCTCCTTCACCGAAGCGATTGGAGCCGGGCCGCCCAGGAAGATCTGAAACGAACTCTCGTTGATGAATTAATGGGCAGAGATTACCGTGTGTTGACTTTCCCCGAGAGTGAATTGTCCCGGGACGCCGAATTGCAGGAGATCCTGACGCTTTATCGAGCGGTCAATAAGTCCATCCAACTCCACACCTTCGGACCGGACATTTTTCCTGCAAAAAAAGCGCAGTTCAATTATTCGGTTGGGTCCCTGAATGCGCTGCGCGAGAGTAATGAAGCCGACGGGTTTGTTTTCGCTCGAGTACTATACAGGGTTTCCGACCAACAGGCACGCAGCTATGTCAGTCTCGGATTGGCGGACGGCACCGGTACGATTCTTTGGTACGGTGCTAACGGGGCCAGTGCTGCTGATGGTGGGAGGAGTTTTGACCGCACCCTGATCCTCGTTAAAAAAATTCTGGTTGACTTTCCGGAGGGCAGGCTGTGAAGCGGTGGCGGCGATTCTGTGGTGTTTTCTTGATTCTGGTCGGCTACGGCGCGGGGAGCTGGGCTGCCGAATTTGCACCGGTGGATTCTAGTGAGGCGGAAATCCGGGCGATAATGGAACTGGCCTCAGAAGATCAGCAACTTCTCGAAAAAAGCGGAATTCTATACCGCAACGAGGTTCTGGAGTCGTATCTCAACTTGATTGCCGCGCGGTTGGATACCAACGCAGCTTCCCCGGACGGCGGCTTCAGGGTAAAAATGATCAAGGATCCCCACCTGAACGCCTTCACTTATCCAGACGGCACATGTTATATTCAAACCGGTATACTGGCGCGCCTTGAAAACGAGGCCGAACTGGCAGCTCTGCTGGCGCATGAATTGGCTCACTATACCAACAGCCATGCCGTCAACGGCATTCGGCGATTCCATCGCCGCTCCGGAAGCGATCTGTCCACCCAGGCACTCAATCCGGAAAGAACCGTATCGCGCGCTCAGATACGACGGCGCATCGAATGCGCCTGGTCCGGTTACCATCACGAGGCCGAATTTGAGGCGGATCGCGAAGCCTTGAAGTTCTTGATACGCGCCGGGTACGATCCTTATGCAGCCTTACGGCTTTTCGGGCATCTGGCCGAAGAAATGTCCAGGGAAAACCTGCAGGAGCCGCTCATCCTGGGATCTCATCCCCGGCTGAAGGCCCGCATCGAAAAATGTAATGAATTTCTGGCGACCTTGAATCCGGAGCACCGGGGTAAGCGCGTTAAGGATGGGAATTTCGAGGAACACATTCAAGATCTGCTGTTGGAGAATATCAACCTGGATATTCAGGCGGGAAGATTCACGCAAGCGTTGCAGGCATCAACAAGATATCTGTCGGTGCGCTCAGACGATGCCCGGGGTCACTATTTACTGGGAGAAATTTACCGTCAACAGGACCGCGGCGGAAATGAAGTCACCCGGGCCGAGTCGTGCTACAAGCGGGCCATCGACCTTGACGACGAATACGCCGAACCGCACCGAGCCCTCGGAATGCTCTACTATAAGACGGGTTTATCGCAGCAAGCCCGGCCATACCTGGAGGCCAGCCTTGCCTTGGCACCGGAGGCTCCTGAAAACGCTTACATTCGAAATTATCTCAGCCGAATCCAGCCCTGACGCAGGGCGGTGATAATTTAGATAGGGAATATCAAACAATCGTCTTACAGGCTGTTGAGTAACGCGTGCGCCTGGCCATATCGTGTTAGGCTGATCCGGGGGGCTCTCCGCCCTGGCTCCAGCGAAAATGGGCTAACGCCCTATAAGCGCCGCTAATTCGCTGGATTTTGCCTCGTGCTGCCTGTGCGCATGACATTTTTCAACACCCCGTCAAACCTGCTGACCTGACCGGGATAAGATCATGAAGTTTGCGCTTACAATTATAGTATTGTTCTGTGTTATCGGCGGCTGTGCCACCTGGAGTTCCGTCGGCGGCCGCCTGAATGCCGAGAACTACAGTGTTGATATCCCCCAAGGTTGGATGAAATTTGACTCCGGCGCGAACGTGATGATTTCACGCGACGGGCCCTATCTTCAGTATGTTCTGCTGCAGGAGCGCCCCCTGGAGCAGCCCTTTCGCCACACCCGCAAACGACTGAGCACCAATTTGCTGCCCCAGGAAGCCGCCCAGGTCATCATCGACGACCTGTCTTCTGATACAGCCGTAAAAAACCTATCCGTATTAGAGACCGCACCAGCGATAATCGATGGTCATGACGGGTTCAGATTGCTTTACAGCTACTCTAACGCACAAGGACTACACCTGAAAACAGCCTATTACGGCTTCATTTATGAACGTACTTACTACAGCCTCAGGTTTACCGCTCCCCAGCGACATTATTTCGAAAAGGACATCCGTACGTTCGAATCCATACTGTCAAATTTTCATCTAGTTGCCGCAAGATAGTTACCGCGGAGCTTGAAAGAATCTCAGAGGCAGCATTGATAGGGATTTCTACGACCGGCGGGTCTGTTGTCTTATGTTGCGGCGACCGCCGCAGCCGGTTCAACGCGTTCAGTTTTTGTCTTTGGAAAGTTCCCCGAATGGTACTCTATCACCGAAAAGGTTCTGGGGACCCGGTTCTCGTCTGACACGGCGGCTCCCGCAGCTGGTGCAATAGGATTGCCCGGTATCCTCTCCCCTGAAAAAGAGTCGTGCAAATTCTTGGCCGCAATCATCACACACGAATTCTACAGATGGCATAAATTCTCCTTTTCTGCGATGACGGTTCCCATGGTGACGGTAAACGACCGTTTATACATGTGGCTGGGTTTTGCGAGCGTTGTTCAGCTTAACACGTTCAGGCTATCAGGCTGTTTCCGGTGCTGGATTTTCCAGTGTCATACGGACATGGACCGTCCGTCGACCCCTTACCTCGGTGACCTCAACCACTGCGCCTGGCAAGGTAATCCGGTCGCCTTTTGCCGGCACCTTGCCTGTCATGGCCATGAGCAGGCCGGAAATCGTGTCGACCCCGCTGGGATCAAGTGTCAAGCCGAGTTTCCGGTTGATGACCTCCACCGACGTGCTCCCGGCCACCATGAATTGCTGAGGCCCTTCCATGAGAATGTCCGGCTGTTCATTGTCGAACTCGTCTTCAACGGATCCGATGATCGGTTCCAAAATATTTTCAAGAGTGACGATGCCTGTCACTGATCCGTATTCGTCTACAGCAAAGGCCATATGCTGGTGTGTGGCCTGTATCTGGCGCAAGAGACGGCGGGCCGGCATCGTTTCGGGTACGAACTGGGGTGGTCGCATGATTGACGCCAGGTCGAATGGTCCGTCCACCGGCATACCGACCATATCTTTGACGTGGACCACGCCGACGACCTTGTCCATTGATCCCTCGCAGACCGGGTACCGCGAGTGCTTCATCTTTCGCGTCAGCTCGCTAGCATCTTCGAGCGAACTGTCGGTATTGAGAAAAACCACATCACCCCGGGGCACCATGACCCGGCGGCAGATCATTTCGTCAAAATCGAATACCGCGCTGATCAGCCGATGCTCCGATCGGCTCAGCATTCCGTGGATATGAGACTGGTGGACGAGTGCCCGGATTTCCCCCTCACCCAGAGGAATATCGTGTTCAGTCTGACTTTTGATTCCGACGGTGCGGAGCAAAATGGATGTCGCGGAGCTGAGACCGACCAGCAGCGGATAAAATAAGAAATAGAAGGCTTTCAGCGGTGCCGCACACCAAAGCAGGATCGTTTCCGGTCTCCTTATGGCTGCAATTTTGGGGGCTTGTTCACCCAGAACCAAGTGAGCCGCCGTTATGGACGCAAACGCGAGCGTAAAGGCCACAGCGCGGATGACAATCTCCGAGGTTAGCCCTATCGAGGTGAGCAGCGGACGGAGTAAATGGGCCACAGCCGGTTCACCGACCCACCCCAGTCCCAGGGATGCCATAGTGATACCCAACTGACAGGCCGAAAGTGAGCCCTCCAGCCGATGAACGAGCCATCGGGCCGTCACGGCAAATGGCCGTCTGTGTTTTACCAGTTCGTCGATACGGCCGGGGCGGACTTTGACCAGCGCGAATTCGGCAGCGACAAAAAAACCGTTTATGATCACGAGCAGGGTCGCTGTAAGGATCTTGACGGTGTCATACATCCAAGGTGTCATTATGCCATTTCCTCAGGTCGGGATGCGGTTCGAGGACCAAGGGCTATCCGCGATCCGATCATAACGTATTGCCAAGGGGCGATAAAATCAGAGTTTGATTTTAACCTTTTCTCCCATGGTGTCAAGCCATCTGAATCCGCCCATCAAATCTACACGATCCGGTCTCGGATATTCGGGGCAGCCGACGGTCCCCCGGCAGTATTCAATAAGGAAGATGTTTACTTCGTTCATTCGGGTGGATATACTTGCGTATACGATTCGATAACCAGCCGGAGAGATTGTCATCCGTATCAGCCCTGGCAATTGAGGTGCATACTCGGTCAGTCTCCAATAAACATTGCGCCGACTTCTTCCTTCTGCCATACTCTTATTCGCCGCAAAGGTGCCGGGCGAAAATGTCATGAAGATCCTGACCGTATCAGATGTCGTCGACGCGTCATTGTATCCTGGATTCGATGCCGACCGGTTTGCCGGGGTCGACCTCGTTCTGGCCTGTGGTGATCTGCCGCCGGAGTATCTGTCTTATCTGGTCAACGCTTTGAGGGTCCCTCTTTACTATGTCCGCGGGAATCACGATATTCGTTACGAAACCAAGCCACCCTTAGGTGCCGGCAATGTCCATTCAAAATTGGTGCAGTTCAAGGGCGTCAAGATTATGGGGTTTGAAGGCTCCCACTGGTACAATGGCGGCCCTAATCAGTACACCGAATGGCAGATGCGGTTCATCGTTTATCGCATGCTGCCCACGATTTGGCGGCGAGGGGGGGTCGACATCTTTATGGCCCATGCGCCGCCTCGCTTTGTGCATGATGCCGAAGATCCCTGCCATCGGGGATTTCAGGTTTTCCGCTGGCTGATACGCCGCTGCCGACCGCAATACTTTATTCACGGCCACATTCATAACCGATTCAATGACGATTCCGAAAGAATCACCCTGATCGAATCAACCCGGGTGCTGAACACCTATGGCTTTTTCCAGATTGAAATCGACGATCACCCGTTTGCGGGACAGGCTTGACGGGTCCGCCTCCACCCAAACGAAGGTCAGAAGTTTTTCGGACCAGCAGCAGAAAGAGGCGGCTTTTGACAGCCGGGTGCGGGGGGTCCGGACGGTGCCGATCGACCGAATTGTCGGCAGCGTAGGGCGCTACCAGGATTTCGACAACAGGTTTCGATTGAAGCAGCATGTGCCTTCGGAACGGCTCCAAAAGGTTAAAGAAGCCATGCGGAACGGTCGCCCACTGCCGCCGGTGAAGCTCTACCAGATTAAGGATGACTATTACGTTATGGATGGCAACCACCGTATTGCCGCCGCCAAGGAATTCGGTCACGACGAAATCCTGGCGCACATAATCGAGTTTATCCCCTCAGCCACCACCCTGCAGAACATCCTGTTTCGCGAACGGGCGGCGTTTACCGACCAGACCGGTTTAACCGTGGAAATCAAGCTGACCGAGATCGGGCAGTATGCTTTTTTGCTCAATCAGATCTCGGCCCATCTGGATTATCTGCAGAAGGGGCGTAAAGATACCGTCACCTTTGCCGAAGTTGCCCGGGACTGGTATAAGACCATCTATCGCCCCCTGTGCGCGATCATTCGACGGGGCCGACTCATGGAATTTTTCCCCGGACGAAGTGTTGCGGACATGTACGCGTACATTACGGCACATCAATGGGAAATGGGACGTCAACGGCGCTACGGCAGCGGTATCGACCAGTTGATCCCCAACAGCATGGAGGCGTTTAGAAACCAAATGGCAGAGATTAAAGATTGTGATTATCCGGAAATGCGTCGAGGGATCACGGCCTTCATTCTGATGAGTGTTCAGGCCAAAAAGGAGTTCAAGGTTGTCGACAAGATCTTCGAATTGGAAGAGGTGCAGGAAGTGCACTCGGTTCACGGTGATGTCGATATCTTGATTAAAATCGTTCTGAGCCGCGACCTGTTGAGTTCGGATGCTGAGATCATCTCGCAGTTTGTCCACGAGCAGATCCGGCAGCTGCCGGGCGTTATTAGTACCAAGACGTTGATTCCCGGCTACTCAAAAATCAAACAACCCTATCAGGTAGCGGCCGCAAAAACCTCGGATTGACATGCTGCCCATTTCTTTTTTTTGCGCAAACGGCGACCGATTCAGCAGTGGAAGGAGACATCGGCGGCCACTAGGCCGCTGTCGAAGATCATGCACTCGGAGCCGGTGGTTTATCCAGAACATATGCGGCGATGTCCGATATTTCGCTTTCGGTTTCAGATCGGAAGATATAACGGTATTGTCCCATGGCCTCGAAGTAGAGAGGCGGGTTTTCGGCATGTTCGGCAAGCCGGTGGCCATACTTTGAAAGGATATCCGTGTGGCTATGCACGTATTTATATGCTTTGCGGCCTAAATAGCAGACGTAATATTTTTTCAAGGGTTGAATAACCGCATCGCCGCCGACAACCATGTGGGCATAGGCGCGGTATAGGTCATCGTCTATGCTGTAATTCATCATGTCCAGGATTGAACCGCCCGGTGGTCGGCAATTGATTTCAATCGGCATGTAGCCGTTATCGAGGGCAAAGAATTCGAAGTGGAAAAATTTGCGTTGAATGTTGAACAGGGGCACCAGACGGCGTCCGACCTTCCTTAGATCTTCCGGAATCCCCCGGTTGACGTAAAAAAAAGTGTCCCTGCCCTGAACGTACTCCAGCACTCCGTCACCGTATACCAGGGAGTTTTCAAAAATCACCCTGCCGGAGTGATCCGTCAGGCCATCGTAAGAGACGATCCGGCCATCCACAAAGGTCTCCAGCACATAGTCTCCCTCGCACTTGGGCAGGAAATTCATGAGCTGCCTTTCGTCTTCGATTTTGTAGATTCCACCGGCACCGACGCCTTCATCCGGTTTCAGAATCAAGGGGTATCCTAAGGTCCGGCTCAGTCGTATCGCGTCGTCAAGGTCGGCCACACGACCACCGCCGGCAACCGTCAGGCCGTTTTGCTGGAATACCGCTTTCATGACCGACTTTTTTTTCAGCCGGTCAAGATCATTGAGCCGAACGCCCTTGATCCCGAATTCTTCATTAATCATACCCTCCAGCCGCAGCCACTGCTCGTTGTGGGATTCCACGCAGTCGAAGCTTCCTGGGCGCCCTCGGGCAGCCTTTACGGCGACCAGATCAGCGATGGCTCTTTTGACAGCTCCAAAGTCCTGGAGATCTGTTTTTACATACCATTGCAACGCCGCCCGCAGGGGCTGGGGCATGGCATAAAAATCGGCCTCGCCCAACCCCCAGACATCGATGCCGGCCAAGTCGAGTTGAACAATGAAATTAGCAAAATTGGGTGGAAATTCGGGGGAAATGTATAGAAAGTCCATGGCGTACCTCGAGGGGTATCAATGAGTTTACACGAAAGTTCTCGTTGTTCATTCGCTTGTCGATTAACCGGAAGTGTTTATTATCCTATAGAAACCGTTACGCAACGAACACCCGTAATTCCCGGGCAAGGAATGCATGCGGGTTATGACCCAAATCATATTCAGGCGAGGAGGCTGAAATGGCTATTAAAATTTTTATTAAACGACACTTTAAAGAAGGGCGCACAGAAGAAGCGCTCACCTTACTCAAACAATTTCGGCACAAAGCCATGGATCAACCGGGATACGTTTCAGGAGAAACGCTAATAAACCATTACGATGCCCGCAGTATAACCGTGATATCCACGTGGGAATCCATTGATGACTGGATCCGATGGCAGGAAAGTGCACAGCGAGAATCCACCGAGGCGAATTTGGAAAGGTTTCTGGAGCAGCCGACAAAATATGAAGTATATGATATCGGCCGACCCTCAGCTCTATAATTGAACTGAAAACTTGCGATGGATGGGCGCTGTTTTCCTCTGTAAAACCAATAATTATATCAGTCCTCGATTCTTTCTGAAAGGGACGCCGGAGACAGATCTTAGGCCCGACCCGTAACCCACCCGGCAGGCCGTTGACCGTCGGGTGGGTTAAGATTGACCTGCCGCAAATTGGCACCCCGCTGTACTTTTTGTGTCAGGCGGCCCATGTCAGGAAGGAATATCGGACGATAATCTATTGAAATGTAATATATTATTGCTTGAGCGATGGGTGGCATGTTAATTGCTTCTTTAGGGTTGCCGCATGCCATCGAGACTGGTGGCAGTCGGATTGTTACAAACACGACCAACAGGAACGGGAGGGCACCCCATTGATTTGTGACTGCTGTTACCATCGACAAGGATGCAATCAGAAGCCGACACCGGACGAAAGATGCGAAAATTACCTCAAAGATGGCCGGATCGATTTGGATGACGATCTTGACATCAACCCGATGGACACGTTTACTTTCGACTACGACACCCTCAAGAAGCTTTTTAAGGACGTTAATGGGGTGAATTTAAAAACAGAATGAGTCTTGCCATACGTCTTTCGCACTCGATCTCCCGCCAATTTTTCTGCCGTTATTCAACCGCTTGATCGCCGGCATGGTGGAGGCGGTTCTCCGAACGTGACCCTGATTCGTTAATCTCAGGCCAGTTCATCAAAACGGCATTTCAAGTAAACCCCTTCTCCGTCGTAGGAAGTCTTTACCTTGTATGGCAGGGTCTTGAAAAGCCGGATCATGGCCTGGTTGTGGGGTGCTGTATATGCGATCAAGCCGGCAAGGCCGTTTTCCCGTGCGGCATCGGCCAGCTTACGAATAATGCGCCGGCTGAGGCCTTTGTTCTGATATTTTCGATTAGCGGAGAAGGCGACCTCGGCCATATTATTGTCCATCAACAACATGCTTTCACCGACGGCGATGACCCGACCGAAGCCGAACTCACCGACAACCGCCACAAGCGTCAGGTCCTTCACGTAGTCGATCTGGGATTTGGTTTCGACCTCTTTGCGGTTGAAGCTGGTCTTATCGTGGAAGAACCGGGAGTAGATGTCTTCCTTGTCCAAACTGTAGTAGTGCTCTTGAATCCGACGTTCGTCGACCGGCTTGGCGGGACGGATGGTGATCTCCTCATCATCGATTATAACCGTTTCTTCTAATCGGATCGGGTAGACGCCCTTTACAGCCTCCCCCAGAGACCGTTCAGGTCCGATCAGACCGGCCTCTTTGGCATCCTCAAACAATTGCTGCCTGAAATCGGGGTGCGCAATTTCGATCATGGCGATGACCCGCTCCTGAAGGCTCTTGCCGAAAAGATTGACCACACCATATTCGGTGACCACGTAGTGGACATCTCCCCGGGGAACAACAACGGCCATGTCCTGGAGCATGGGGACGATGTTGCTGGTCTTGCCGTCTTCCGAGGTTGAAAACAGCATCAAAATCGACTTTCCGCCCTGGGCACGCCGCGCACCCCTGACAAAATCGGTAATTCCGGACACACCGGCATAAAACGTTTGGGCGGATGCCTCCGCGGCGACCTGGCCGGTAAGATCGATGGTCTTGGCCACATTCATCGATACCATCCGGTGGTGGCGCGAAATGATGAACGGATCGTTGACATAGTCCGAGGGGTGAAAATCGACGGCCGGGTTGTCATCTATAAAGTCGTACAGGCTCCGGGTTCCAATGGCAGCCGACGCCACCAGTTTACCCTCGTTGAAGCCTTTCTTACGGTTGGTGATCACGCCTTTGGCGTACAGGTGCATAATGTCGTCGGTCAGATACTGGGAATGGATTCCCAGATCCTTTTTGTTGGCCAGCGCCTGGAGGGTGGCCTGCGAAGCAGCATCCAGACCGATCTGAAGGGTTGAGCCGTCGTCGATGAGCCGGGCGATATGCTGCCCGATGCGGGCTGCAATTTCAGAGGACGGCCGTGGTTCCACGGCCAGAATTTCCTCCTCGTGCTCCACGATGACCTCGACATCGTTCACGTGAATAAAGCTCTGCCCCAGAACACGCGGCATTTTGGGATTGACTTGGGCGATGACGAGATCTGCCGAAGTGGCGGCGGCCAGGGTGACATCGACTGAAATGCCAAGACTCATCCAACCGAAATCGTCGGGCGGGGTCACCTGGATCAGGGCGACGTTGATCGGCAATTTGTGCGTCTTGAACAGGCCGGGAACGTCTGACATGTTCATCGGAGTGATAAACCGCACATTGCGCGTAATGATTTCTTCCCCCCGGGCCGATCCCAGATAAATGGTTCGGATACTGAGACTGTGATCCTGGGTTCGGTTGGCAATGGCCGTGAGCGAGGACGTCTCCATGCTCAGCATGCGCACGATTTCAAGCCCGGATACCCGTCTGGCCGTTTCAGAGAGCACCCGGACCAGTTCCTGGGGTTCTCCGCACGCGGATCCGATAAATACTCTCTGACCGGACCGGATCATTTTAATCGCTTCAACAGCGCTTTTTCGTTTTTCGATATAGTTGTCAGCCCAGTAGATTGACAGGGTCAATTTTAACCTCCCTTATGGCCAGTGCCGTGTCGTTTCCGGTGTGTCTGTTCAATTCTCTGATTGCTGATTGTATGGTCACCATAACCATTATAAAACTCTCGCCAACAAATCAAGTGCCTGGCACAGCATCGTTCAACCCCCAGTCATAGTCGGTGTCTGTGATGCGGTTGACCGATTCAAGCTTCTCCTGTAATTCGGGACGGGCATATTTTATTAAATGGGCGATGACGCCGGCTTCTTTGCCTCCGAAATCAACTTCGAACCAGCTGTAAATGCTGGAGACCACCAGCCGGCCCTCTTCGAACCGAACGCCGCGGTCGTGATTAACGTATTCACGCGCCCCTATGTCAAGCAGATCATCCGTGTTGTCACGTGTGTATGCAACAGGCTGAAGATTTGGACAACCGATGGAGGCGCAATTAACACCGTAGTGCACCCGGGGATCTTTCCAGATTGGGCGCAGGATACGGTGCTCGATATCGTCGAGGCTGATTTTTTGACTTTCCACGCTGACCAGTTTTTTACCCCAGGGACCATCCGAAAAAAGACCCGGTGAAATGTCAATGTCCCGAATACTTTTGACGGGGTAGTGATCAAGAATAATTTTGACCGTCAGGGCATTGTAAAGGTTGATCCAGAAGGCTTTTTGCTCGGCCCGCTGCAGTCGACTTACCGGCGTTTGAGCCAGTTTTCGTATGTATTCAGAAATATTATCCCGGTCGGTCGCCGATACCCGGCCGTATTGAACCAGGGTCACCGCGTTGTTCCGCTTGACCAGATAAGACTGCAGGAATCGATCCCAGGCGGAATGATCCACCCTGATCGTGGCGGAAGGATCGTTCTGAAGCCAGTATTCCCAGAGATCGGGTTTGGCTGCGGCCAGCGCCGCAGAGCATATCAGCAGAAAACCGATCGTCAGAGTGGCAAATTTACGAAGCGCCATTGTCGTCCTCCTTTCATCAACGTGTTAAACGGGTATGCAGGGCAGAATGCGGAAACCGGCCTTGATAAGGAAGTCGCTAAAGCGATCACCCGCCTTACAGCGATGATGCCGATTATCGGAAGGATCTGAGAGTTTACTGCCCTCAGTGGTTTTACAGCGGAAAAGAAGCGTCGCATTGAAACCGCATGGCGGTGTTGCTGGATGCTATGGCAGGCGGAATGTTTCGCCGCCACGATATATTTGCAGGCCCGATGGACGATAAATCGTCGTGGCGCCTTTACCATAGACGGTCCAGGTTCCGCGGGGGCCGTCGTTCAGAATGGCGGTCTCCTCGTCGACCCCGATCAACACGATTGCCGGCATCAGCGCGGTGAGCCTCGACGCCCAGCTCTGCCCGAAAGTGTCGTGGTGAGGCAGGAAACATGTGCCGGGCAATAGGTTCAGCCCCCTGACGACTTTTCGGGCAGAAGGACGGTAATAGTGATCACAGAGTACCATGGCACCGGCACTGGAACCGGCGATGACCGCACCCCTTTGATAGGCTTCCAGCATCGCCTTCCACCCCAGGCTGCCGGTCAGGCTTTCTTCCAGGTGGCGGGGAAAGCCACCGAGGAGATAGATGAGACCGGAGCGGAGTATAGCGGCGAGGACATCAGGCGCATCTGCCGAGGCCCGGTCGATCAACGGCAGTACCTTCACGTCGCTTACCCCCAAATTCCGGAACCACTGTGCGCCATTATGACCGGCCCGCTGGTGATTGTTATCCGGCGCGGCCGCTGCGGGAACAATACGGACCCGGGCTTCCGCCCCCCCGGCCAATGCAATTGCGCGCCGATCCGGAATTTCCATACTCCCGCCAAACTCGGCTCCGCCAGCTAATAGAATGTATCCCATAGCTGTTGTACTTTGCTTTTATCTTCGGTTAACATCGCGCGGCCATTATTGAACCCATCTCAACAACAGTCTCAGTGCCCATGGCGGCGTTATGAAACGAGTACAAAATGCTCACACACAAGCGGTACGCTCCGCGTTTTCGTCGTGGCATGCCTTGCCCTGAACCCTGCCATATTCTGGCGACACGCTCTCGCCATGGGGTTGACAAAATGTAAGTTACCACTAGTTTAGACGAAAAGTTAAGCATCACTACCAGGAAAGGCTCTGTTTTAATTTAACACCTTAAATGTATAGGAGGAATCCCCATGAGCATGATGAAAGAGTTCAAAGAGTTTGCGATCAAGGGCAATGCGATGGACATGGCTGTCGGGATCATTATCGGTGCCGCATTCGGCAAGATCGTCAGTTCTCTTGTCAGTGACGTGATCATGCCGCCGATCGGAAGGTTGATGGGAAATGTCGACTTCACCGGCCTTTTCATCAATCTCGGATCGACAGCCTACGAAACCCTTGCCGAAGCCCAGAAAGCCGGTGCACCGACCCTGAACTACGGCAACTTTTTTCAAACGGTCATCGATTTTCTCATCGTCGCCTGGGCGATCTTCATGCTCGTGAAAGGTATCAACTCGATGAAGAAAAAGGAAGAAGAAAAACCCGCGGCGCCGCCCGAACCCAGTGAAGAGGTCCTGCTGCTCAGGGATATCCGCGATGCGATGAATAAATAACGGTTGACATTGTTCCCCCAATGGGCCCGCATACCGCTCGTAGGATATCCTCGGCAGTGGTAACGGGCCCTTTTTTTAGCGGATTCGACCGCTCCAGTGATTCCGTACCCCTTGCCGACACAAATCGATCGCATCTTTGTTCTTGTTTTCATGCCGCTGATATTTTATCCAATCATTTGAGCATCAGGAGCGTTTTCGTTTCCCCTCACGCGACAACATATACGGAAACTCCCCGAGGGAGCAGCTATCCATTAACTCTCTGCACGTTGGAGTTGCATATGACCGGTCGATTAAAAAACCAGCGTTTCATTCCGTTCCGCAAGGCCGACATGGTCGAAATGTGTTTGCTCGACGGCCGTCTGCCGGAATCACAGCAGCCGGCCTTCCGTGATTTCTGCCGGGTCCTCGACGCTTTGCTGCATTATGAATTTCATCGCGTCCTCGAGAACCTCAAAAACTGCTATGCACCTTTTAACCCCGATGCGGATACCCGTCCGATACGGAACCTTCCGGAAGAAGAGCGACAGCAACTCCACAAGGAGCTCGGCCGCCAAATGACCGATCTTCTCAACGCCGCCAATTTCGAGCCGATTACCCCAGAGGGTATCAAGGCGTCGATGGCGGCGGAGTCGTTGTTCAAAATCCGGTTGGCGGTCGACTTTTCAGATTTCGAGGATGTTCTTTTCTTCCGGCGGGGCGAAAAGTTTCAGGACGAAACCCTGGTCAGTTTTTTCGGCCTCAAGAAAAAATCCATTCGCTTTGTGAACTACGATCGCGTCCTGGTTTACATCCGCTTCAAAGATCAGGACTATTTCGATGCCATAGACCGCACCAACCTTTTCTTCAAACCAGGTTCGACAATCATCAAGCTCTTTCACAGCGTGCCGCAGGCCGATTTGGAGATGCTGTTTCCCAACAGCGAGGTCCGCATGAAGACCGTTGACAAGCTGATTATCGGTGTTCCCGCGGCCATCAGCGGTGTCGTCGTCGTCGCCTCCAAGCTCGGGGCCTCACTGCTGTTGATCGCCGCGCTTGTCTCCTTCTGGCTTGGCTTTCGGGAAAACCCCGTGGACATCAACCAGCAGCACCTTGTCGCGCTGGGCATAGGACTCGGTGCTCTCGGAGGGTACCTCTTCAAGCAAATCAGCAAATTCAAAAACCGTAAAATCCGCTTCATGAAAGCCTTGACGGAAAATCTTTATTTCAAAAACCTGGACAACAATGCCGGCGTATTTCACCACCTGGTCGATGCGGCCGAGGAAGAAGAATTCAAAGAGGTTTTGCTGGCGTATTATTTTCTTCTGGTTGCCGGGGGTAGCCTGACCCGCCAAGAGTTGGATCAAGCCATAGAGGGTTGGCTGGCCGAGAAGTGGAACTGCCGAATTGACTTCGAAATCAGTGATGCTTTCAAGAAGTTGGAGCGCTTCGGTATTGTTCATACTGAATCGGATCGGATTCATTGCCTGTCCATAGACGACGCCAAAAAGCTCCTGGACAATACCTGGGACAATTTCTTTGTTTACGGTCACCGATCGCAAACACCGTCCCGGTCAAACTGACAAGGAACCTCTCCCCCCTTTTAGACGCTTTCAAAGGGGACCGTGGCGGGATGATTTTTCATCCTCTGCAATAACGGCCCTTTAAACGGACGTATGAATCATCGGAGGATCGCAATGAAAAATTACGAAAAGCTTGGCGTGTTTTATCTGGGCAAGGAGTTTGATCTGGCGCAGCAGACCCGGAAAGAGGAAATGGTGCTCTACGATTCCAAGGACCTCTTGACCCATGCCGTTATCATCGGTATGACCGGCAGCGGCAAGACCGGTCTTGGGATCGGTATGATAGAAGAGGCCCTGATCGACAATATACCGGTCATCGCCATTGATCCCAAGGGAGATCTGCCCAACCTTCTACTCGGTTTCCCGCAGCTGCGGCCCGAAGACTTCCGCCCCTGGATTCAGCCCGGTGACGCGGCGCGGCAGGGACTTACCCCTGAAAAGTTTGCCGAAAAAACGGCGGCCCTTTGGCAAAAGGGATTGGCGGAATGGGATCAGGATGCGGAGCGGATTGCCCGTCTGCGGACGGCGGCTGAAATGGCCGTATATACACCGGGCAGCAGTGCTGGTTTGCCGGTCAACGTGCTGCGCAGTTTTGCGCCACCACCGGCTGAGGTGCGCGCGGACATTGACCTTTTCCGGGAGCGGATTCAGTCTACGGCTACCGCACTGCTGACGCTGATGGGGGTCGAGGCCGATCCGATCAGCAGCCGTGAGCATATCCTGATTGCCAACATATTCGAGCAGTCCTGGAGCATGGGCAACGGGCTGGATCTTGCCGGACTTATCCGCGCCATTCAGCAGCCGCCGTTGGAGCGCATCGGCGTGATGGATCTGGAATCCTTTTATCCCTCTAAAGACCGTTTCCAGCTGGCACTGCGTCTGAACAGTCTACTGGCCGCACCGGGCTTCGAAGCCTGGCTGACCGGTGAGCCGCTGGATATCGGACGGATGCTCTATACATCCACGGGCAAACCGCGGGCGCTCATCTTTTCCATCAACCACTTGTCCGAGACCGAGCGGATGTTCTTCACGGCGCTGCTTCTCAATGAAATCCTCGCCTGGATGCGGACCCAGGCCGGGACTTCCAGCCTGCGAACGATGCTCTACATGGACGAAATCTACGGATACTTCCCGCCGGTGAAGAACCCGCCGGCCAAAGCCCCTCTGCTGACTCTCTTGAAACAGGCCCGTGCCTACGGGCTCGGGGTGGTTCTTTCCACCCAGAATCCGGTTGATCTCGACTACAAGGGACTTTCGAACACCGGGACCTGGTTTATCGGACGGCTGCAGACGGATAACGACAAGGAGCGCGTGATGGCCGGACTCGAAGGTGCAGCGGCCGGTACTGGATTCGATCGGCGACGAATGGGGGAGATCCTTTCGGGCCTCGGTAAACGAGTGTTTCTGTTGCACAATGTCCACGACAACGAACCCGTTGTTTTCGAAACCCGCTGGGCGTTGTCATACCTTGCCGGACCGATGACCCGCGAACAGATCAAAATACTCACCGGCGGTATGTCTGGTGCTTCCGCGGAGGTATCTCCGGTCACCCCTGTAGCTTTGTCTGTCAATACATCCATCGGTAAAGCGAATTTCTCACCGGCGACGGCGCCTGTTTTTGCGCCGGACCTTACGGTCTATTATCTGCCGGCCTCCGGTGCCGGCCAAGGCTTGACATATGTTCCGGCTGCGGGCGGATGGGTCTCGATCCACTACAGTGACGCCCGCTACGGTGTCGATCAAAATGAGAATTTCGCCATGGCGGCGCCGATAGAGAGTGGTCCGATACCAGTTGACTGGGATCAAGCGGTAGATATCAGACTGGATTCCGCTTCGATCGAATCCGAACCGTTGGCCGGTGCCGAATATGCCGACCTGCCGGCAACCGGCAAAGAGTCCAAAGCGTATGATAAATGGCGCAAAGATCTCATGCGCTGGGTTCGCCAGAACCGGCCGCTGGTTGTCTATAAGTCCCGCAAATTTATTATGACCAGTTTCGCCGGGGAGGCAGAAGGCGCTTTTCGCGCCCGCCTAGCTCTGGCGGCCCGGGAACAGAGGGATGTCGAGATCGAGAAGCTGCGCCTCAATTACGGAAAGACTTATGCCGGTCTCAAAGACCGCCTGATGCGCGCCCAACAGGTCTTGGAGCGGGAACAAGAGCAGGCCAAAGCGAAAAAGGTGGAGAGCGTGATATCGTTCGGGACCGCCATCCTCGGTGCGTTTCTCGGTCGCAAGACGTTCAGTGCCGGCAGCGTATCCCGGATGGGAACCGCCGCCAAGTCAGCCGGCCGTTTGCGCAAGGAGCAGATGGACGTGGGCCGGGCCCAGGATACCGTGGCATCGATGAACAGTCGGATAGTCGAACTGGAAGAGCGATTGCAGCAGGACATCGATGGTTTGGAAGCTGCTTTCGATCCGGCTGTCGAGCCCCTGGATGAGGTGCGGGTGAACGCCCGGAGTTCTGACATCAGTTTGGACATTTTCGGTTTGCTGTGGTTGCCTTACCGCAAGAATTCCGATGGTCGCATGGCGCCGGACTGGCATTGAAAAGAGGCGTCGGTATAGCCTCCTGCACCGTTGCAGCAGTAAGGTCCAACGCGTGATCGGGTCTGCCTGCTGTCAGATTGCGGCTGAACTTCGAATCCTCACCGGGGTTCTGATAGATTGGTTCCCAAATGGCCCGATGAAAAATTTGGCGTCGCGCCGACAATGGAGCAGGATAACGGCCTTTGATCCAAATCAGCAGCCGGGGAGTTTTTCCCGCAAATGCCGCACCAGAGCAAAGGGAATGATCAGCAGCGAAAGCGGGTCCCGCTGTGGCAGGATCAGAATGCATTAGGCAGCCTTGGGAAAGAACAGCAGCAACCACGGATCTTAGATTGAGAACACAAATGGTGAATTGGGTTGAACAGCTTCATGATGTTATGAAACCTGTTCTTTCCTTAGGTTGCCTTATGCATGAGTTTGCGCGCTGAAGTCGCTGATCATTCCCTCCGCTACCGGTTAATGAATACTCCCCGATGGCTCATCTAAATAGAAAGTTAGGGACTAGGTCGTCTCGCCCATGGCCTTGATAAACCCGTCGGCCTCGGAGATTGCTTCCTCCATTTCGCGGACAAGGGAGGCGACATTGTTCTCGACGGAGATCAGCTCCGTTTGCAGGGAGGCGATTGCCTTAGCATTCAGGTTGTGTTTGAGGTAAAGGACCTGGTCGCGGAATGCCGAAAGTACCGGATCGATTTTAGATTCGGCCCGTTTCATCGACCGGATGAGCTGATCGTACTGACGGCGGGTCCGGACGAGCTTCTGTTGGCTGGCTTTGCGCAATTTGGTGTTTGTGTATTGCTTTAGCTCGGCCTCCCATTCGTCAAACAGCGCTTCGCCCACGTCTTCGACGGCTGCAATCCTTTTTTTGACGGCCTCGGCGCTGGATTCGCAGCGCTGGAATTCCGCATTGAGCTGTTCGTACTTTTCTTCCAGGTTACCCCCATCGAAATTGACAACCTGGCTGAACTGTGCCAAGGCCGAATTGAACTGCTCAGCCGTTTTTTTATTTTCGTCACGCGCATCCTTGACCCGATCCACAAGGATTTCGCGTTTCTGGTAACCAAACTTTTCCATCGTGTTGTAGTAAACAGACTGGCAACCACTTACCGTGACGGCGATTGCTAACGCTGCAAAAAAAAGCAAACGATCCGATACCTTGTGCATATGTATTCTCCTTGCCGGGGGTTCTTATTAGGGTGCATCCATTCGTGATTGAAGCAGAACCTCGCCAAGTCGCTTGACTCCTTCGCGCAGTTTATGACTGTCGTAGTAGACGAAACACAACCGGATGAAGCGGCCGAGTCCTCCGGTGGCGGAAAAATTGGTGCCGGGCTGAAAATTGACCCATTTGGGCACCGTCTCTTTGCGAAGATTCTGAGCGTCCATCCCTTCCGGCAATTGCAGCCAGAGAAAGAAGCCGCCGCGGGGCTCTTGGAAAACCACCGAATCGGGCAAGGTAATTGCGCACGGCCTCGATCAGGTTGGACGACCGTCGGCCGTAGACGGTGATCAAGCGGTCCAGGTGTCCCTGCTGCAACCCAAGCTCGATCACGCTTTGCACGACGGCAGATGTGAAGGGATTCATTCCGCCGCCGCTTTTCAACAGGCCGGCACGGGTCAACTGACGGATCACCTCCGGAGCGGCCTGAATCCAGCCCAGACGCAATCCGGGAGCCAGGATCTTGGCGAACGATCCCACTGATATGACCTTGCCGCTGCGGTTGAAACTTGCCATAGGCGGCGGTGGTTCTTCGGTATAAGCCAGCAAATGGTACACTTCGTCGGCCACAACGAAAAACTTATAAGTTTCGCTCAGGCGTTCCAATTGTTCCCTGCGGGTGGCCGTCAGCGTAACACCGGAGGGGTTGTGAAACGTGGGGACAATGTAAACAAAGGCCGGTGAGGTTTCAGCCAATTTTTCCTCCAGGGCGTCCATGTCCAGGCCGCCCGCGTCGGTCGGCAGTCCGACGACGTTGAGCCGGCGGTCGGCAAAGAGTCGCAGGGCCAGAAAATAGGTCGGTTCCTCCACAAAGACGGTATCCCCCGGTTTTGTGAAACAGGCGCAGATAAGGTCAATGCCGCTGCTGGCGCCGGAGGTGATGAACAAGTGCTCCGGATCCACCGGCGATCGGTAACCGCGAGTAAGGAAACGGGCCAGGTTGTCGCGGAAGTATCCATTGCCCTGCTCCGTACCGTACTGCAGAAGTGACGGATCGCCGTAACCTAACCGATGCTCGGCCGCTTGCTTGAGAGCCGCCAGGGGCAGCAATGACGGATCCGGTTGACCGACGCCGAGATCAATCATCTGGTCGGGCAGATTGAGCTGGGTGATTTGAAAGTTCATATCGCCGCCCTTTTCCTTGCATCGTGTTCCCGATCTTTGAACACGATGTTATCGTTTTCGTAATCGTTTGATACGCTCCAGAGAGAGTTCATATTCAGGAAATTCGTCCATGTAGGACGATAGTGCTTCCCGGTAATGGACGATCGCCAATTTTGGATCATCGCCCCCTTCGGACCAGAGACCCAGTGCTGTGTGAGCCGTCAAGATGTAAGCCGGGTCAGAGGCCGCTTCGGTAATCAGGCTTTTAACGGCGGTTTTTCCCAATAGACAGCGTGCGATGGCCGCATACCATGGATCGGTTGTTCGATCGACATAGCGGTCGAGCCGGGCTCTCGATTCTTCATCTTTCCCGAGCATGCGCAATGCAATCGGTTCCAACAATCCGATGCTCAGACGACCGCGGTTTTCATGGCTTGGAATATGAAGATAAACCGCGATATTTTCAAGGGCCCCTTGCCAAGCGTCGGTCATCATGTCGATAAAAATCAATCCGGCAAGAATCTCGCTGTCATTCGGTTCGATCCGATACATCTGAGCCAAAAGATCGCCGCGGTCAGCGATACTGGCTTTCGATTGTGTCAGCCTTTCGGAAAGCGCCGTCAGCTTTCGGCGTTTTTCTGCGACGATTTGGCGTTCATTCTGCATCTCTCGTTCCAATATCACGAGTTCCGCTTGGTACCTTCCGCGTTGGGCGGGTTCCGTAAATTGAGCCATCCGTTGTTCCTGGATCCGTTGCCATTCTGACCGTGACAGATAAAAAATCCAGTTGTCACTGTCCGCCAGACGCGCAGCTTCTCTAAATAGATTTTCTGCTTCGGTGAGTTGCGCGTGGGCCAGCCGTCTTAATCCGACCATGTAATGCAGCCAGCTTCTCTTTTCAGCACTCGAGTGTTCTTCGAGGGCCGTTTCTTCGCCGACCGCACCTTCTAATACCCGCACCAGGTGACCGTAGAATTCATTTGGAGAGCGCCAATCCAGGTTTAGGAATTCGCGGGTATAGGCATTTTGATTTGAGCGGCCCTGCAACCAGTCGATGATAAATAACATCAATCGGGCCATACCGTTTTCGGCATCGATAGAAACCGCGCGTTCAAAGAGGGCCGCAGCGCCTTTTGGGTCTCCGCTGCAGAAGTGCATCATTGCCGCTGCCATGACCAGCGAGGGGTTCGAGCTGCCTTGCAGTCCCTGATCGGCTAAAATCCGGGCGGCTGTCCATCTTTTCTGAGCGGCCAGATTTTTCACCTGTTCGATTTTTTTGTCAACGGACAGATCCAAAATTCCGTTCCATTTGGTTCTGCCGGCTTTTATTTCTTCTAAAAAAGAGACAGCCTTACCGATCGGCAGGACCATCCCCATGTCCGAGAGAGGGGTGGCGACCGGTATGGGTGCGGCCGCCCAGTCGACGGCTACACTGGAAGCGATGCCGATGACCTTGCCATTGATATCAATGATCGGGCCACCGCTGTTGCCACGGTAAAGTGACGTATCGACCTGTAAAAAGTTTTCATATGCGCGCCGGACATGCCCGGTTGTAACACTGACGTTTACATTCGTCTCCTGGCTCTGGCTGCCGAGGGGGAAACCCAAGGTGAATACCGGGAGCAGTTTGGGGATGGTCATGGGATCCATCCGGCGGTCGAGCGGCAGCGGGTTCAGACCTTTGGGGACGGGTTGAATTTTAAGAACCGCAAAATCGTCTCCCAGGGGTGATCGTATCTGCTGCCGCGAGGTCTCGGGAACCTTGCCGACGCCCAAGATGGTGAGACGGCGCTTTCCGGTGGTACTGAAGGCGTCTTCCAGGTCGTAAGCATCTTCCAGATCCTCTACCTCCGCCATCTTCGGCAGGCGCTTGAACGCCGGCTGGCCTTCGAACCAGGCATATGCCCGGTATTGAAAATGAACCGGCATTTCGCGGTGGCGCAGGTTGGCGATCAGGTTATAAAGAGTTGTGTCTGCCAACCAGGGGCAGGCAACATGGCGATTGGTAAGCAGGTGTCCATCCCTATCGACCAGAAACGCGGTCCCTTCAATTCTGCGACGGTAGTAGGTTTCACCGTTATTCACCAACCGGTACTCTACCAAAACGAAGGCTACCGACGGGGCGTACTGATTGGCATATCCCAGCAATGTGGCTTCACCGTCTTTTTGCTTTGAGGCAACATACAGCCAGATAAAGAGGCCGACAGCCGTCACGAGTAGGACCGTGACGACCAGAAAGCGGATCCAGTGCTTGAGGCCGCGGATTTCCTGCAGCGGAATGGTCCGACCGGTCCCTGTCATCGCCGCTTTGACATCCTTTTCTTTGATGTGGACCAGGGTGTCTGCAACCTGTGCCATGGTGCGTGGGCGCAGTTCCGGATCATCCGCCAGCATCAGCTTCAGCAAGACCTCAGCCTCCCGGGGGAGTGACAGCCTTTCTATCATTTCCGGGTAGTCCTCCCCTTCGAGATCCGTGGTGAGCAATTCGGCGAAGATTTTACCCAGAGACCAGATGTCGCTGCGGGTGTTCAGGGGGCGATTGTTGATAATGTCCGGGTGGCGTGTAAGCAGTCTCTCCAGCATGGGACCCGGCCGATCCATTTTGGGGTCGAGGAATCGGGAAAGCTTATAGTCGATTTTTATTTGAAGATCTTCACCCGGTTTTCGGTAGGGAATAATGTCATGTAAGATAAGATGAGGTATAATGTGGCCGATTTGATGCAGGCCTTCCAGAACCGATGCAATGCGCGCAAAGAGGCGTAAAACGGCGCGATAGTCTTGAAAAAAACCTTCGGCCATCAGGTCGCTCCAGGATTCTGCGTCGATCCATTCGCTGACCCTGTACCACAACCCGTCTGCGGAGCAACGAAATTCGAGGTGGTTGACGAAATAGTCTTTGGGAAGTTTTTTGAGTTCTTCCAGTTCCTGCTTGAGGCGAGCGGCGAGGGTTTCATCGATGCCCGCACGGGAGGTGAAGATGCGGATCATGACGGTCTCTGCGGTGCTTTCGCGCTTGGCCCGACACAGGATGCTGGCGTAACCTTCGTGAAGGACTTCCAGGATCCGGTAGTCATCGATCATTCTGCGACCTTCGGCGACCTCACTGCCGCAGGAGGGGCAGGTGTTGACTTCTTCGGCAAGCATCTGGCCGCATTTCTGGCAGAGTTTCATGATTTTACTCCAGGATATATTGAAGATTTACATGGGCAAAGGTCAACTTGTCAATCATTAGCGATGGACCGGCAACGCTTCGATCGGCCGGCTGCTTTGCGACGGAACGATTTGTTGTCTTGATGTTATTCTTGGGATTTGAGATAAGTGAACCAGATGCAAAACCGATAGATGTGCACAGAGGAGAGGCATGTTTCTTAGCACCAACGCGATTCCCGCCAGGCCAATCAGCCGATATATCCCGAGCATCGCATCATCGGCTTCAACCATTAGAATCAGTGATTCTTTCGGACCACCGATCACGTCTATATGTTCGCGTTCAAAGATCTCGTCTTCGACCGCAACGGTTTTCCCACCGTTGATAATTTCCTCAAAATGGCCATCTTGATAAACGGGATCTGCGGGGTGAGTTTATCAAAACTGGGGAAACTGACAAAAAGCAGCCATTATTAACATTTGCCATATGGAGGGCCCTATGACAATCGAAGAAGCCATAAAAACAGCCATCGATTTTGAAATCAAGATCCGTGACACTTACCGTGACGCTGTGCAACAGACGGAAGATGCAACCGGGCAGAAGATATTTCAGACCCTGGCCGAGGACGAGCAGCACCACGTGGACTACCTGAATCAAAAACTCGAAGAATGGCGCACCAGCGGCAAGCTTTCGCCCGTAAAACTGGCGTCTGTCGTTCCGCCGA
Organism: uncultured delta proteobacterium; assembly: GCA_963825595.1. Lineage (GTDB taxonomy): Bacteria > Desulfobacterota > Desulfobacteria > Desulfobacterales > SG8-13 > JARFQH01. Next base: position 162,461 of record CAWGUE010000015.1, read on the forward strand.
AGGCAGTGATCGAAAAGGAGGCCGCCAAGCTGCAGACCCGCATGCAAAAAGATGACCGGGGGGTCAAGCAGCAAATGCTGAGCAAAGCGCTGAAGTTGGAAATCGAAACCAGCGAGTTTTACCGGCAATTGGTCGATCAGTTGCCGGAGGAAGGGCGCCAGCTTTTCAGCCGTTTTCTCGAGATCGAAAACAACCACATCGATGCCGTCCAGTTCGAATTGGACTATTACGGCAACACCGGCTACTGGTTCGGTTTCGAAGAGTTCGATATGGAAGCAGGCTGATGAATGAATCGTCGGGAGGAAGCGACAAAATGCATCAGGGGCAGGGCGCCGAAACCGACAAGCGGTTCGGATTTGATGTCGGGTTCATCCAAAAATAAGAGGTTTTGAGCATGGATAATGCGGCGTGGAGAACCAAACCGACGGACCGGTTCATTCTTAAATGGATCAAGATGAATCTCTCCGCCCGCCTGACACCACGCTTAGAGGCGTGGCCTTGGATTGCTCCCTGGCACATCACCCTTACAGCCACTTTCTTGGGGTGTTTGGCCGGGCTGGTGTTTGCTTTGGGCCTCGGTTGGCTGGCCGGCGTCATTGCGGCCGTCTCTCAGGTCTTGGACGGCGTTGACGGCCAATACGCCCGTTTGACGGGCCGCGTCAGTAAAAAGGGGGCTTTCTGGGATTCGGTATTAGACCGCTACGCTGACGGCGCCATGATCATCGGTATGGCCGTGTATCTTTTTCGCCTGCCGTTCCCGTTACCACAGTGGCTGCTGATCTTTACCAGTGCTCTGGCTCTCGTGGGCAGCAACCTCATCAGTTATTCCAGCGCCCGGGCGGAAACCCTCGGTCTCGACCTGGGAAACCCGACACTGGCCAGCAAAGGCACCCGTTCCAGTGCCATGATCCTCTGCGCTCTTTTAAGCTTCATATGGCCGGGTATGCCGATACTGGCGTTGGTCTACCTGGCGATCCATCCCAACGGTGAGGTGATATATCGCCTTTTGAAGACCCGGTTGTGATCGTTTGCAAGGGCAGCCTGTCCATTTAAGACATGGCCATGAGTTCCTGTATCTTCATGGACAGATTTTCGATTTTGAATGGTTTTTGAATCATGAGGCTGCATCCGTCACTCAGAAAGTCACCCTCCTGAACATCGATCGAGTAGCCGCTCGCGACCACCACTTTGACACCGGTCTTCAATTGTTTCAGTTGCCGATAAGTGTCCTTGCCGCTGAGGCCCGGCATGATCATGTCCAGCACGACGACATCAATGCTGTCCGCCATTTCTTTGAAAATCTCGACGGCCCGCTCTCCGCTGTCGGCTGTCACTACGGAATAACCGAGCAACTTCAGGCTTTCGCGGCACACATTGCGAATCTTGTCTTCATCATCAACCAACAAGATCGTTTCACGCCCGATGATCCGTCGCGGTGACGGATTTACCGGCTGTCGAATTCGGCGTTTTGTTGCCGGAAGATAAATCGTGAAGGTAGTCCCCTTTTTTTGGGTGCTGGTCACCCGGATATGACCGCCGTGGTTCTTGACGATACCGTAAACGCTATAGAGTCCGAGGCCGGATCCTTTACCGATCTGTTTTGTGGTGAAAAAAGGGTCGAAAATTCGCTGCTGGGTCGCATCATCCATGCCGATCCCGGTATCGGATGCTGTGATCTTAACGTAGTGTCCCGGTGTCAGGTTGGTCGAGCGGGTGAGGACACTCTTCTCAGTAAGGAGAATATTTTCGGTGCGAATATGCAATTCGCCACCATCGGGCATGGCGTGACCGGCATTGACGTAAATGTTTAAAAGAACCTGTTCAATCTGGGAGGCGTCGGCTTCGATCGGGAGAACATCCGGCGCCAGTGTTTCGGTAATCTGAATGGCCTTGCGGGTTCGGCCAAATAGTCGACTTTGCTTCTGAATCAGGGCGTTGACATCGGTGGGCTGGATTTCCATGGCTCCGCCCTTGACGAAGGTCAGCAGTTGTCGTGTCAGTCCGGCACCGTCCTGAACGTACTGTTCGATCATTTTCAACTGGTCCAGAAAGGGATTGTTCGGTTCCATCTTGAACAGAACCAGTGAAATGATTCCCTGAATACCCATGAGAAGGTTGTTGAAATCGTGGGCTATTCCCCCGGACAGGTTGCCGAGAGCCTCTATTTTTTTAGCCTGAAGCAGTTGCGTTTCCAGAATTTTCCGGAAAGTCATATCCCTTGCAACGCCATAGGTTCCAATGAGCTCTCTGCGGGTGCCGGCCCGTCGGTAAACCCCCGTAGCATTCAGCTCGACAACTGCAAAATCGGTATGCTGGGCAATCAGCGATTCCTTGTGGGGACCTGTTTTCAGGCGCAATTCATAACCTGAGGTGGCACGCTTACCGGTCCGTCGCTCATTAAATCGCCAGCAAGCCTTATCGAGATCTTCTTCGTACAGTACGGTGTCATAGGGTCGGCCAACCAGATCGGCCGACCGGTAGCCGAAGAGTCTTTCAGCCGCATTGTTTATAAATGTAAATCGCCCGTTGGCATCGAGGGTGTAAATCATGTCCGGGGAGTTTTGAACCATGAAACGGAAGCGCCTCTCGGATGTGCGCAGACGGTCCTCCATTTCCTGATTGATCTCCTGAAGCATTTTTTGTCTCAGGGCGTTGTCTATTGTTTTGACGAGTTCTTCGGTTTCGAACGGTTTCTTCAGATAATCGTAGGCCCCCTTTCGCAACGCCTTGACGGCCGAGTCTACCGAAACATCGCCGGTCATCATAATCACCGGCGTGTCGGGGAGGCGGTTTAGAATGTGCTCCATGAGGCTGAACCCATCGAGATCCGGTATGCAGATGTCGAGCAGGAACAGGTCATAATTTTTTTCTCCGATGGTCTGCAGAGCCAGTTCGCCGGAAGTGACAGCTGTCACCTCGTAACCACGGGGGCGCAGAAGAGCCTTCAAACTTTCGCACATTCTCTTCTCATCATCGACGACAAAGACCGCGGGGTTTTCGCTCATTTATTACCCTCATTATCGTGTTGCATCTTGTGACCTGAAATCGGCAGGGTTATCCTGAAAGTGGTCCCTTTATCTTTATGGTTTTCGCAGTGCATACTCCCGTTGTACCTGCTGATGATATCCTTGCTGATCGACAAGCCGAGCCCGAAGTGCTCAGGCCCCTTGGAACTAAGGCCCGGTTCGAAGAGCCGTGCAAGGACTTCTTCAGGCATGCCGGGGCCGTCATCTCGGATGATGACGACGATTCTGCCGCCGCCTTTGCCGTTGCTATCCTGTTCAAAAGCGGTTGTGATATAGATATTCCCGCCCGCCGGCATGGCCTCCACGGAATTTTTCAAAAGGTTGATGAAAACCTGAATCAGATTACTCTTTTTCCCTGAAAATCGCGGCAAGCGGGGATCCGGTGAAAAATTCAAAGTGATGTTCGCGTGTTCGAGAACAGAACGAGTGAGCAGTTTGGACAAATCGTAAATGATGCTGTTGATATCTACAGGTTCATCGTCGGCTTCATGTTTATACTGTGATTTTGACAGTTGTGCAATGATTCCTGGAATTCTTTCTATTTCTTCCCGAATAAGCACGATTTCGTCTCTGACGCCGGGGTGCTCGTCGATCTTTGTACTGAGAACGTTCAGGTAGTTCTTGACAATTCCGAGGGGGTTGTTGACTTCGTGGATCACCCTGCGGATGGCATCGTCCCCGACGGTATCGAATATTTCTTCCGCGGATTTTTGGCGGGTTTCGGCAGAAATGACTTTTTCGAAAAGAACCGCTGCCTGCCCAGCAAATATGTTTAGCAGATTCATCTGTTCCCAGAGAAGCGGGAATTGCGGTTCATCGATGCCGGCGCAGATGACACCGATCCATTTACGGCGATTGACCAGCGGCAGACAGAGCATACCCTCGGTGTCCAGCAGGTGGATCAACTGCTCATCGGCGATTGAGATCAGATCGTTGGACAGATATCCGAAGGAATCGAAAATTTTCTGGTGGGTCAGCGCTAGCGCTGGAAGGCTTCCATCCGGGATAACCGGCAGATGGATCTGCCCAATGTGAGCTTCGGTCGATCCGACGGCGGAAGGCTTTCCGACCAGCAGGTTGCGGGCCGAATCGTAGGAGAAGAAAAAGGCGGCGGTGATGTCGAAAAGGATTTTCAGGGAACGCAACAAATCCTTCTGCATTTTGGACGGGTCGTCTTCAGCGGAAGGTCCTTCGAGAGTGAGATGCCGGATGGAGAGTTCGCGAAATTCTCCGAAAATGCTGAATAGGGAGGATTCCCGTTCCCTCCGCAGGGGCACCTGGCTTTCGAACAGCGTTTCGGCGGTCAGGTCTATATCCTTCAACATGCTTCCGATTCGGCGATCGGTTTCGTCGATAATGTGATCGAGTTGATCCGACTTCAGGTCGAGACCGAGAGATGTTATCAAATCGCGATGATTTGATCCTTCCACCTGGTAGCAGAGGGTGTTGGCGGCATAGATGATTTTTACCAGTGGAAGCCCGCCGGCTATTTCCTTGACCGGAAAGTGATGATACAAAACTGCATCAGCAATAAAGGGATGGATTTTTAGAGACCGCAAAAGGTTCCATCCGGCCTCGCAGTGATTCGTGCCGATACTGTCGTTTTCAGCCGGCAGCGCGCTGTCGGCCCTGATTGATTCTTTGAATAGTGGTTCATAATCCTTTTTGAAGTTCGTCCAGAGCAGCAGTTTGCCGACGTCGTGGAGCAGGCCGGCGATATAGGCGTCATCAGCAGATTCCGGCAGCAGGTGTTGGCTCAAGGAGCGGGCGAGGACGGCGCAGTGCAGGGAATGGTACCAGAATTTATTGAAGTTGACGTTTGTTTCCCATAGCAAGGGGTTCGACAGGGGATTGCTCAAGCAGAAAAGGGCGACATTTTTAATGCCTCCCGGTCCCTGCTGGGCCAGTGACCTCTCGATGATCTCGTAGGTCGATTTCGATGGGTCGGCCGCCGCCTCCAAACGCAGGATTTTGAGCGTCAGGGCGGGATCCATCGCCACCAGGCGGGTCAACTCCTCGAGGGAAGGTGCATCGCTGTTACAGAGCCGATTGAGCTTGACGAGAACCTGCGGCAGGCACGGAAGCGGAATTGCCGTATTAATCTTATTGATTATTTTGGGCGGATTCTTCACTATCAACAAATCACCACGTTTCGACGCCAGTCCGGGAAGATCGCAGCTCGGCAAGGCCGAATCCTGTCTGTTTCTTTGTGAAGCCTATAAGGATGTTCCAATAAAATATGAAAACGCGACCTATCGTCGCAATGGGTTCTGTCTGAGTGAACCTCCGCCATTATAAAAAAATTCGACCGGCAATGACATGCTTTCAGGAGTGTTAACGTGCCGGTTGAAAAAAAATTCACATACACTCACACCTATTTTCCACAAATATGCCCCAGCATGAATGAACTGCACCGGGGGTTTCAGAGTTTATGCTCGATGGCATCAACGGCCTGCCAACTCGTTTGTCGAGAGGCGGCCGTTGCGCTTTCTTTCCCTAAAACCGTTGGTTTCCGGCCCTGGGACGGCATAAGCCCGCGTCACCGGAAATGTGTCAGATTTGATCTTTTTACCGTGTCGTTTTGGCGTTTTATTTCTTTTCGCCAATTTAATAATTATACACGTAACTGAGTGTTGAAGCAAAAACTTTGCCAACTTCAGGTGTGGGTCGAATTACGTAAAAAAGGGGATATAACGCCTGCGGCAGCGCAAGAAAAAAATTCTGAGCAGGAACCGGGATCGTACCGTGAAGGGCTTTTAGTGATTTACCATGAAATTGAGAACCTTCTGTTCGGTTCATTACCAACGCGGCATATTAGAAGCGATCTCAAAATAAGGAATTTCGGTCGAGCTCAAGGCGAGACCGAGGATCCCCGCAGTGCAGGATTCTCCACCTGATCGATCCTTCTTTGTGTGTCGCACCCGCAGGCATACTGACGCATGTCAAGGACGTGACCCGAGGGCTCAACGCCGAGATTTATCCGCCTTTGGAGGACATATCCGCCTCTGGCGAATCGGGTGGGAAGACTTTTTTGAGATGGCTTCTAATGAGAGTGACGTGTCAACCGGGGTTCGTTATTGAGAGCCGCTCCATCGCGGACATCACTGCTTGAAAACTTACAGTTTCGGGGAAGGTCTCCCGGCTTGGATTTCCCTGAGCGTCTGCCGGTACACGTCCACCAGCGGCCCTCCCATGTCCACCGCTCGGCGCGCTGCGCCTTCGGCGGCGTCAATGTTGCCCCGTTCGAACAGAACATGGGCCAGATTGTTGTAAACCGTGCCTTCCTCGGGGAATCGCCGGCCGGCTTCCCGGAGGACTGATTCGGCGGCCTCTAAATTTCCCACGGCATACCAGCCGTTTCCCATCCCGATGTGGGCTGCCAGGCTGTTCGGCCAGCGGCTCAAAACCGTTTTGTAGCCTTCGATTGCCGCGTACCACTGGCCAGCCTTCTCGAGACCGACGACAGCCGGGATGATTTCGGACAACTCTGCTGTTGCCGGCAATCGGTTGGGGGGCAGGACGAGTATCCCCCAATAGCCGCTGCGGCGCCAAGTCGATTCAAAAACAGATATGGCGGTGGTTTTGCGGGGCGTTGTTCCCGAGTGCAGAAGAATGTTTCCCCTATCGAGGTCGAACCCGATGGCGAGAGCATAGTGCCAGATGGGATACCAGGATAAACCAAGATTTTGGAGAACGATGACAGGGTGCCCTGCAACGATTTCCTTAAACAGATTCAGCCGGTCGGAAAGCGGATAGGCCATTCGTCCATGGCGTCGCGTGGCCCCGATGAGGGCCGACTGATAGCTACCCTTGAGCGCCGGGGTGAAGACTTCTTGCGTCAGAACATCAGGCGGTATCTGCAGTCCACTCCAGCCAAGCGCCATGGATAACGCCGCCGGTCCGCATTGATACTTTTCTTGTGGAAAGAACGGCACCGCTTCTATTTCAAAGTGCTGCGGCAGTTGGGCTTCGCGCAGGGCTTGATCTCTATAGGTCAATCGGCTGCAGCCGGCCAAGTGCAGGTTGATCAGTATCAGAGCCACCAGCACGACACCTGTGTGCGGTCGTTTGCCGGCCGGGTGCATGGCCCTATCGATGCGCTTTTTTAACAAACGGGAAAATATCTGTGTACCCCATAATATCCGTGATGAGAAGTACGAGAAAAACGATCAGGGCAACGCCGAGAATGACTCCCAAGGCGTCACCGCCGGCCGGCAGCTGGTCGATTTTATCGGCCAAGCGAATCACCTCACTATCTGTCAAGCTGTCCACCCGTGCGCGCGCCTCATCGGGATCGAGGCCGTGCTTTATCAAGACCGCTCTGACATCTTCCCGGACAAGGATGCTGTAGACATAGTGTCGGGCTTCTTCACCGTGAGTACGGTCGAGCCTGGTGACGACTTCCGTCCCAATCATGGCTGCCGAGGCATACTGAGAAAAAAAGGCGGTTACGATGATGATTGCCGTCAGAAAAAAACTCACTGGTCTGGCGGCCTTGAGGATGTTCTGCATGGAGGGTGTCTCTCCATTCATTGCGGGGTTGATGGTTGATCGTCTTTATATCATATGGAGCCAGACGCGTAAAGGGATGTGAAGACCCCCTGTCCCTATGCGAAGCAGTCGGCTGCCGGGTGGGGCGCATGACCCGTTCGAAAATTCGCGGATACATTCGGCGAGGGGGTGCACGGCGGCTCCGAGTTTCCGGCGCAATCACTCCCGGACGGCCAATGAACTATTCGCTTAACGAGTTACCGCATTTTCAGGTTTCAATTTTATTTGTTTTATGAGAAATAATAACAACTATCATACCGGTAAAACCAGAGGCGACAGGACCGAAATGATCATGGGAGGTCGCCTATCGATTCGCATTGATTGTCAGGAGTCCATTCTACCTACGAAAGGATAATGTTGCCGTAACATGAAGCTCACCGGAATTATAGGGCACTTATCGAGTGACCTGGCCGTTGATCTCGGCACCGCCAACACCCGCATCTACGCGAGGGACAAAGGGATCGTTTTGAACGAACCCTCGATTGTGGCAGTGGCCGTCAGTGAGGAATCAGCGGACAAGGCGATTGCTTTTGGACTCGAAGCCAAAGAGATGCAAGGCAAAACGCCGGGGCATATTAGAATTGTCCGTCCCATCCGCGAGGGTGTTATTGCCGACTTCGATGCCATTGCCGCCATGTTGAATTTTTTTATCGGCAAGGTTCACAGCCGCTATAAGTTCGTTAAACCAAGGATTGCCTTCGCTGTTCCCCACGCCATCACTGAAGTTGAGAAGCGTGCCATTAGAGAAACGGCTGAAATGGTGGGGGCCAGAGAGACCTTCCTCGTCAGTGGTCCGATCGCTACTGCCATCGGTGCCGGTCTGCCTGTCACAGAAGCCATCTGCAGCATGATCGTCGATATCGGGGCTGGTAAAACAGAGGCTGCAGCATTGTCGTTACTCGGAATCGTTCAGTGCCAATCGACCAAGGCTTCGGGCGATCGGATGGATTTTGCAATCAGTCAGTTCCTGAAGAACCGCTATCAACTGCTGGTCGGAGATTTAACCGCCGAAATCATCAAGACGAGAATCGGGTCCTTCGACGCCACCGCGCAATTTCCCGGGAAAATAGAAATAAAGGGGCGGGACCCGAACTCGGGAATCCCCAAGGTTGTCGAGATTGAGACAGAGGTGATCTGGCAGTCCATTTTCGGCCAGGTCGACGCTGTGGTCCAGCTGATAAAAGTCGTACTGGAGAAGATCCCGCCCGAGTTATCGGCTGACGTCATAGACAAGGGAATCATGCTCACCGGTGGCGTCGCCATGCTCAGCAATTTAAGGCAGGCACTGGGATCCGAAATCGGCCTCACGGTGAACGTTGCCCCCGAGCCAATGTCTGCGGCAGTCCTTGGCGTGGGTCATTTGCTGGAAAGTGATGACCTCCTGCCCAGGGTCACGATCGATTAACGACCGGTCCACAGGCACGCTTTCCGATACGCACTTCCGCAAACCACCGTCTCTTCAGCCCGCCTGGCCCTTCCAAAGTGCATCTGAATGCAGTGCAAATAAAGAGTACGCCACTCATGCTAAAAGCGGCATAGAAGGCGGTCCCAACCAGAGGTTCCCGTCACCCATGGCGGAGAGAAGAGCCGCAATTCAAGTAAGATGTTCTGGCAAACATTGAAATATCCTGTTTTGATCACTAAGATAGCGGAGCATTGTCTGACGTCGGTAAAGCGTAATTCCGACTTGGGTACCATAAAATGCAAACTATTTCCCAGGGAAAGGCCATGGACTTCTCAATCCCCGCTGATCTGAAGGAGGAACTCAAACGCTTCGATAAGTTTATAAAAGCAGAAATTGCTTCCAACCTGCCGGAATGGAATCGAGAGCATGCGATCCCCCGCCGTTTTTTTCAGCTCGCGGGGAAGCAAGGCTGGTACGGGTACCGCTGGGAAGACGGCCGCATGATCAAGCACTCCGGCCTACGGGAGACTTTGATCTTGGAACGGGTTGCAACAGTGTCTCCGGGGGTGGCGGTGGCGGTCCTTATCGTGTCGGACCTGGGATTGACCGCGCTCAGCTGTTTCGGTTCAAAGGAACAAAAATCGCTCTATGGGGCGGCAGCCGTATCGGGCGACTGCCTGATCTGTTTCGGCAACACAGAAAACCTGGCTGGCAGTGATGCGGCCGGAATCAAGATGACCGCCAAAAAGACAACCGGCGGGTGGATTCTCAACGGTGCCAAAGCCTATACGACCAACGCTCTTGTCAGCGACCTTGTCGTTGTGACGGCGGTAACCGATCCGGATGCCCATCGCAACCGTCGCATATCCATGTTCCTGGTGGATTTAAATACGGCGGGAATCAGCCGTATAAAGCTGAACAAACGGGTCTGGATTCCTTCCGATCTCACACGGATCGATTTCGCCGATGTCCATGTTCCCGATGATTGTTTGTTGGGCAAAATAGGCCACGGCTTGCAGCAGACCCTGACCGTTTTCACCAACAGCCGGATTCCCATCAGCGGCATCGCATTGGGAACTGCCGCTGGGGCGTTCGACCTTGCCGTGCAGCGCGCCAAAAGCCGCAAGGTGTTCGGTAAGTCGATTGCCGAATTCCAAGCCAAGGCTTTCGAGATCGCGGACCATTACGCCCGAATGGAAGCCGCCCGCCTGATGGTTTACCGGGCGGCCGTGGCCATGGACAGCGGGGGCGAATACAGGTTCGAGGCATCGTTGGCCAAGTATCTCTCTGTCAAGATGGCCAAGCAGCTATGCCCCTGGGCGGCAGACCTGTTCGGTGCCGCATCGGTGATATATGAGCATCCGATTCACAAGTTTCCAGTGGACGCCTGGGCCGTTTCACTGGCGGAAGGCACTCAGGATGTGCAAAAACTGGTCATATTCAGAGAACTTATGAAAAGCCGCCTCTACCGTTCGGAATGACGCTTGGTTTGCTTTTAGCCCGGATGGTGAAAAATTTCCGGTTTCTCGCCGGTCGAATTACAAGGCCTCCCGTTCGATTGACTGTCAATTTTTCATTCAACGAATTTTTGATTCGTCAATTTAAAGGCAGGCGTAGATTCTTCATGAAATTTGCGGGTTGGAACCGGAAAACTGTGTGCATGCACCGGAATTTGCGATGCGCCCCGTTGTCGACGGCTGCATTTCCTGAATAACCAATCCGATCCGCGATTCGGCGGACGATTGTGATAACAGCCGGGGTTTAAAGAAAGTTGAATATGCGCATTGACATCGACGACATCGCCCGTCAGGTTCGGGCGAACTGTGACATATCGGACGCCCAGCATGCGGGGCTCTATTCCATTTGCGGTCTGGCCTTGCGGTTGCGGGATCTTTACAAATGGGAACACCGACTGCCTCCCTGGGTTGAAAAGGATTCTTCCGAGATCCTGGAATGGATCGATGAAAGGGAAAACCGGTGGGAAAGACTGGCCGAGAACCTATATGCGGGCCTTCACATCGACGGTCGCACATACGATGCATTTGATTCCGCTGGGGTCAATGCCGTACTCGAGCCTTGCAGTTTCCTCTACAGCGCCGGATACGCCCGCAGCCTGAAGCCGACCTTTCTGCTGGCACATGTCGAAAATAAAGAACAGATCGACGGGCATACGGTACACTTTCTCGGTCAAGAACTGGCGCGTGACTTGCTGACTATCCCGGCCATGGCCCAGGACGGAGGGATCATTCTGCGGCGGGATGCCGCGCGGCTTTACCTCTGGGACAAGATTTCCTACATCAGGAAATCCGGTCGTCCGGCGCTGAAATTCGGTCTTTTCCATTGCGGACTCGACAACCCATCTACCAGTGAATTGCAGCGTAATCTAGACAAAATATTGGCCGTACAGAGTCAGACCTACATTCATCATGAAATCGGTGAGATCGAGGACACCATTTTTTGCCGTGAAACCTGGCGTGAGATCATTGCCGCCTACCCCCACACGCCGGTGGAACTCTCTGCCCGGTCAGTGAAGGACCTGCTGGCCGATACCGGTCCCAAGGGATCCCTGCGAGATATCATCAATCGCAGCGATGCTGCTGCGCTGGGTTTTTTTGTCGCTTTTTTCGACGGTTTGGGAAAGGAATTCTTTCCCGAATTACCGGTCGCTTTTCAACTATTTACAGTTTCTGGCGATTGGCAGTTGATCGAAGAGGCTGCAGAGGCCGGGCGGCGAACGGCCCGGAAACATGCCGAAACCATGACGGCTGTCTTTAGGGAGGGGCAAAACCGGCAGGATCTCCGATGGGCGGCCAAAGAAATCGAAACGCGATTGCTTTGTGGCGTTGTCTAACGTCACAAAGTTATACGATCTGATGATAACCCTATTTGCCAAGTGTTGGCTTCTTTCCGAACGGCCGGGTTTGAAACACCCGCCGCATTCTTGTCAATAAGAAGGGACTATGCCTACAATACGGGATCATTAGGAACAGAGGGCCATATCGTGCAAAATTGGCAATTTCCACCGACAACCCGACCACCTTTTGTATTGATGGGGCTCTCGGTATGATTCCGGTCACATCCGATATCGCCATCGATGCGAATGAGATTCAACTGGACTTCGTTCGAGCCTCCGGGCCCGGTGGCCAGAACGTCAATAAAGTCGCAACGGCTGTTCAACTGCGGTTCGATGTCACGCACTCATCCTTACCGCCTGACGTGCGGGGTCGACTCGTCCGGCTGGCTGGGAGCCGGATGACCCTCGATGGCATACTCATCATAAAGGCCGCCAGATTCCGAACCCAGGAACGGAATCGTCAGGATGCCGTCGACCGACTCGTGCAACTGGTCCGGCGTGCCGTCTGGAAACCTGCGCCTCGGGTCAAGACCCGTCCCAGCAGGGCGGCGAAGGAGCGGCATAAGGCCGCCAAGCGGCGCCGCAGCCAGGTGAAGAAACTCCGGCGTTCGCCGATCGAGGGAGGCAACGATTGACCCGGGATTCCGGAATGGATCGATGTCAATGACTTAGAGTTTTTCAGGTTGATACATGGGCCTGACGGTCGGATTGCAGCATCCTGCCAGGTTTGCGGAAGCGAATTCTTTAAGTAGATTATTTTGGAATCGAAAATGACATCCGACAAGCATAGAAATACACCAGTGCCCTCTGAAATCGTCATCCCCAAAGATAAGGCGGTTTTCTGGCTCGACGCCAATGGATGTTGGCGCAATGCCAGCGGTCGGTTTCGCCACAAAAAAATAAGCGACCATTTTCACGCCGCAATTCGAAAAGATGCGGACGGTTTTTTTCTATACCAGGAGAGGGAGGACGGCACGGAAAAAGTCTATTTTCCCTTCGTTGATGCGGCGCTGTTCGTTTTTGACGTTGCCTTGAACGATCACGTTTTCTTGACGTTGAATACCGGCGAGAAATTCCTTCTGGATCCTCGAAAATTATATGTACAAAATGACAACCTGTACGTCACCAGGGGTGAGGATCGGGTCAAATTCACTGAGAGAAGCCTGTTGATGATTTCAAGCCTTATAGACGTCGACAATGATGCCTACTTCATCCGTTTGAATGGTCGGAAATACAGGATTGAATCTCGCTAACCCGCATATCTCATCGCAGTATCCTATTTGACAGGTCATAATAGTGGCACGCCGTTGGTTATTTTAGAAAAAAAGCGATGAAATATCCTTTAGATATGCGGGCTTAGGAGAAACAGCGGGCAATAAATCGAACGGAAAGGGGCGGGGCAGACCCCACCCCTTAAAATTGGATCCGTTAACGGTGTTCACGGGGGCATCGAACCCACCCTGTTGCGGTCGCTGAAAGACCGGCCGGCCATCATTCCGTGCCGACAGCGGACGGATCGAGCGGGGAACCCGGCGGATACGGCCGTTGAGCCAGTTCGCGATCCAGCATCAACAGGCCGGATTTGTCATCTCCAACCATTTCCAACTGATCGGCGATCTTTCCGGCATTGGCTTCTTCCTCAACCTGTTCATCGGAAAACCACGCCAGCAGGGGTTCAGAAGAATAATCTTTTTCTTCCCGGGCAATACCGGTGAGTTCATTTATTTTTCCGGTGATAAACTTTTCGTGTTCGAAAGCGTCTTTAAACGCCTCCAGGGGTGATTCCCAGTCGGTTTTGAGCTGTTTGAGATCCTGCAGGACGACTTTACCCCCTCTGTCGAGGACATGCTCGAAGAATTTCATCGCGTGAAGCATTTCTTCATGCGCCTGAGACCGCATATAGTGCCCCATACCGTCGAGGCTGATGGAATGGAAATAGGCCGCCATGGACAAATAGATGTAGTATGATTCGAGTTCATTCTTAATTTGATTGTTAATGGCCTTGTTCAATCTTTCACCGATCATCGTCAATCTCCTTTTCACTGGTCGTTTAATGGGTCGCCTTCGGGATTTTCGGCCTAACCGTCACGCCTCGTCAATATTCATATGCCTGGCTACCGATGATTCATATAGACCGTTTCAGCCTCGGCAGCGGGCGCACACGGTTATATGCGAAACTGACTTATGCGCTAACTTAATCATCACCTGAGCTGTGGCAACCTGAAAATGGCATCCGTATCGCTCATTGGGGAGTTAGCGGCGTCAGGGGCTGGCGGGAAATTAAAAAAATATAACATATCAGTATGTTGCATTGCATTTCTGGTATCGATCGGCACCATGGGCGCTGACCGATTGAACCCGGTGACTTGACTTGAACTTATCCGGCCTTAATTTTTCTGGTAGCGGAATTCCTGCCATCTCGGCTGAAAATCGTCACCCAACGGCCGGAAGGCATAGTTTTCGGCTAAAGATCGGTAATTTGCCAAACACCCATCTTTCACCTCCTAAAACGGGTGGTTCGCGTCAGGTGAATCACCCGTTTTTTTGGTCAGGCTGAAAATATTCATGAAAGGTCCGGGCTGGGGTCGGCGGATGCTACTTGCGAAGAGAGTTCATTTGAATTCTGAGTGAGGTCGTTCATTTACTGTAACGATATCGTGGCAACCTGTTTGAGACAGGATGGGCTTTGCAGCGGAGGGGACATGTGGCAGTTAATCGACAGGATTCCATACATACTTTTGATTCTTTTGGCCGTATTTATGCTGCTGGCGCCGTTTCGCCCCATGCCTCACGTCGTGGAGAAATTGATCATGTTGAAAAACGGCACCCTGAACAGGCCCATCGATATTTTTGATCTTTTTTACCATCTGATTCCAACCCTGCTGCTGGCCCTCAAAATTTATCGGACCGTATCCCGCTGAACATTGGTACCACCCATCAGCGCTCAATGCCCGCCGGCCAGTAGGGTCCTGTCTTCCGAAATATAGGCCTGCAGGCTTTCTATGTGCCGTTCTTCTTCGGCGATTATTTTTTTCAGTGCCTGCAGGGTCTGTTCATCCTGGAGAAAAGCCTCGAGCATTTGGTAAAACAAAATCGTATCTTTTTCGAACTCAATGAAGGTCTCAATCATTGCGCCGATATGGTCGATACGAGCAAAGTCCACATCATCCAGGGAGAAACTCCGCCCGCTAAGCAGATCCTCGAACATTTCGCGTCCCATCGCGTCAGCCACCGGATTCAAAGGCTCAAAGGCGATCTCTTGTTGCCGGCGCGAAAACCATTCGGCATGTTTGACTTCCTCGTCCGCCATCCATTCCAGCATAGAGACGAGGGACTGATCGGAAAGATTTCCTGCGACCCCGCGATAAGTGGCTTCGCCGTTCTTTTCAAGCATAATGGCCATGTCGAGTATTTCTTTAATCGAAAACATTTCTGTCTCCAAGACGATTGGGTTAGCGGACCGTTGCTGACGCGTTTCCCTTAACCATAGCTGAAATACCAAACGGGTTCAACCGTTGTCTTGCCGTGACGAATATATCTTGATATGCCAGGCATTCCGGGCGCATGTGTTGACATTGTGATAAATCCCGTTAATTTATCGTCACCCTATCAATCTTGGCATCATACGATTGGAGTAAAGATGAACATTGTCTTTTTAAGCCCCCATTTTCCAGCTCATTACTTCCGTTTCTGCCAGCAGTTGAATGCGGCCGGCGCCACTGTTCTCGGGATTGGTGATGCAGAATACGACACGCTCAATACCGAGGTTCGCACTTCCCTGACCGAGTACTACCGGGTGGAGGACATGCACGATTACGATGCTCTGGTTCGTGCCTGCGGGTTTTTTACCCACAAATACGGTAAAATCGAGCGCTTTGAATCGTTGAATGAATACTGGCTCAGCACCGAAGCCCGCATCCGTGACGATTTCAATATATTTGGCGTAAGATCCTGCGATATCGATGACGTGCGCCGGAAATCGCGGATGAAGGAAATCTTCCGGCAGGCTGGGGTACCGGTAGCCAGGGGGCGGCGGGTTGCATCCCTCGCTGAAGCCCGTGCATTGACCACCGAGATTGGTTTCCCGATCGTCGTCAAACCCGATGCTGGAGTGGGGGCTTTGAACACCTACCGTATTGAAAACGAAAAAGAACTGGAATCCCTGTTTAGCTCCGACCCATCTTCCGACCTGATAGCCGAAGAGTTTATCAGCGGTGATTTACTTTCATTCGACGGAATTGCTGATCGTGAGGGCCGCCTGGTATTTTACACCGCACATGCTTTCAGCCAGGGCATAATGGAAACCGTCAACGAAGACCGCCATGTCCACTACTATTCTCTGCGACAGGTGCCGGTAGACCTCGAAAAGATCGGTAGAGCCTCTGTCGAAGCCTTCGGCTTGAGGGAACGATTTTTTCACATCGAATTCTTCAAAACGCCCGATAACAGGTATGTGGCACTTGAAATCAACATGCGGCCGCCCGGCGGTTACACCACCGATATGTTCAACTACGCTAGCGACATCGACATTTACAGCACCTGGGCTGGACTTGTGACGCACGGTCGGTCAGGGCTTGAATACAAGCGTTCTTACCACTGCTGTTATGCCAGTCGGAAGAACAGGCATCACTATCGCCATGACCATGAAGAAATCATGAATCGTTACAAGCACTTGATGCTGGAGGTGGTTCAAGTGCCGGGCGTTTTTCGCCCCGCTTTGGGGGACATCGGTTATATTTTTAGATCTCCGAACATACGAGAAGTCTTGGAAGTCATTGATTTCATACAGGCTTTGAATCGTGTGTGAGGTAAAAACAATGCATGAAGAATACCATCGCTGGTGGAGCCCGAATTTAAATCGGGATATGGAACTAAACGTATACGGTCATTGGGGTATGCCCTTTATCGTTTTTCCCTGTTCTCGCGGCCGGTTCTTCGACTACAAAGGCATGGGGATGATCGATGCTATCGCCGGCAGCATCGATGCCGGAAAGGTCAAACTCTTCACGGTTGACAGTATTGACGCCGAATCCTGGTACAACTTCGACATCTCTCCAAAGGAACGCAACGATCGGCATGGAGCCTATGACCGCTACATCACCGCAGAGGTCATTCCATTCATCAGGTCTCACTGCGGTTCCCCCGACCAGCGGGTGATGGCCAACGGGTGCAGCATGGGCGCCTATCATGCCGTAAATTTTTTCCTAAAGCATCCCGATGTATTCGAAGGCGTGGTCGCACTCAGTGGGCTATACCGCCTGGATCGACATGAATTCGGGTTGACCGGGACCGACCTGCCAGCCGTATATTTCAACTCACCGATCGACTACCTGGCCGGTCTCGATGACCAGTGGTTTCTGGAGACCTACCGAAAGCGAACGATTATCGTGTGCGTCGGTCAGGGCGCTTGGGAGAACGAGGCCATCGAAGACACGCGCGCACTGGACAGTATCCTGCGGGAAAAAGCCGTACCGGCCTGGGTCGATTACTGGGGGTACGATGTCAATCATGACTGGCCGTGGTGGTACCGGCAGATGAACCATTTTCTTGGGCAGCTATACGGTTAGTCCGCTTATGTCATGAGCCGATATTATGTCTTTTTCAGATGTGATGAAAGATATTCATGCAAAATGCGGTTCAAGGGAATGGAGCCAAATTTCAGCTGACTGTCCGTTTTTTTCCCGCTCTCACAAGGTGTTGAACAATTCTATGAACGCGCAGGACAGACAAGGGGAATCCAGTCTATAAGCGTCCGGTATCATCTATAAATTGGTGACTTTGCTGAAACAGGGGTAAGGTCCCCGGTTCAGCCGTTTGTACCGTATGGGCAGGGGCAATACCGCCCTGCTAAAAAAGCCGATCCGGCAGAACCCGGTAGTAATATGATCGTTCTGATGAATTCTTCCAAAACCCTCGACACGGCGCGTCCGGCTGCGACGCGGCGGTATTCCACCCCGGAGTTTATCGACGATGCCGAGACGCTGGTTTCCGTGCTGCGGACGCGGGGTCCCGATGCGCTGGCCGAACTGATGGGGATCAGCGCCAAACTGGCACGGCTGAACGCGGATCGCTACCAGCAATGGAAGATACCGTTTAACTTGAAAAATGCCAAACAAGCGCTGGCAGCCTTCAGGGGGGATGTCTTCGCCGGGTTGGCAGTCGACGGATACACTGCCCAGGAATTTGGTTTCGCCCAGTCGCATGTTCGGATCCTATCGGGCCTTTACGGACTTCTGCGGCCTTTGGACTTGATCCAGCCTTATCGGCTGGAAATGTCGACCCACCTGGCTACCTTCCGTGGCAGCAATCTCTATCAATTTTGGGGGAATCGGATTACCATGGCTATCAAGCAGCTTCTGCAGAAAGAAAAATCCGGAATATTGATCAACCTGGCGTCTTTGGAATATGTAAAAGTGATAAAATCCGCCGACCTGAATGCCCGTGTGATGACACCGGTTTTCCAGGAAATCAAGAATGGAAAACCCCGAACGGTCGTTATTTATACCAAAAAAGCCAGAGGCTTGATGTGTGACGAAATTATTCGTAAACGGATTGACGATGTGGAGGCCTTGAAACGCTTCAACCGTGATGGGTACCGATTCAACAACATCCGCTCTTCGGATAAACGCCTTGTGTTTGAACGGACGGGATAACGCCTCACCCGCCCACTATCACCGATTTATATCCCGGTGCATCGGTTATGAGCTGCCATCTCAGAGGTGCTCGTTTATGGCCATCTCCCTTCAAAGTTACAAATATGATGCCTGTCAACCGGTTTCGTACCATTGCGTTTTACCCGATTGGGGCCCCAATAAGCATTGCAGACGGTCCGGCAGTAGCGCCAACGGCATCGGTGATTCGGGATGCCGCAATGATAATCGAATTTAGCGGATGTACCCCCACTCCTTCAGGCGCTGGTAAGCGTATTGGGCTTCTTGGCCTTGCTGGGTCATCTGCAGGTAACGATAATAGTAGTTTGCCGCCTGATCGCGCTTGTTCATCCCTTCCATGGCAAATCCTTTGAAAAAGGTGGTTTTAGGTGACCCGGGAAGCCGTTTGTCGTATTGGTCGAAATCCGTGTAGGCGGCCTCGTAATTTTTAGTTTTTAGATTGACTATCCCGCTAATTTGCCAGGCCTGGGCCTCTCCCGCGTAGATTTTTTTGGCCCTGGTGGTGAATTGTTGGGTCTTGGTCCAATCTTCCTGCATGAACTGGCACTTGGCCATCATCACCAGCGCCGTATAATCGTTGGGTGCTATTTTCAATGCTCGGTTGAATTGGCTCTCGGCCTCATTGTAATTTTTTTCGATGAGTTTCTTTTCACCGTTTTGCATAGCGTCGACGGCCCCTTCGATGCGGCGCAGACCGGCGATGTTGTCCATGTAACGTTCTCGATAGAGCGGTTTTTTACGATCGTTTTTATAGCGGGTCTGGACATTTTCAACGGCTGTTTGATAGCGTTCATCGCTCATGGGGTGGGTCGCAAACATGAGTTCGATAGCGCTGTGCTTGGATTTGGATTGACTGTTGAGCATATCCATCAAGCCCACAAAACCGTCGGCACCATAACCGCCGCGCACCATATATTCCAATCCCAGAGCGTCGGCTTCCCGTTCGTTATCCCGGCTGTAGGCGGCGAGCAGGGCTCCGGCGCTTAACATTCCCAATTGTGATGCCAATTGGCCGGCACCTGACCCTAATGTCGCACCTGTGGCGACCGACAGCCCACCGATCACGGCCTGAGTCAACGTACCTTTGCTCATCTGTTGAGCCGTATGGCGAGCGTTTACGTGACCGAGTTCGTGTCCCATCAGTGCGGCCAGCTCAGCCTCGTTGTCAATGCTCAGCAGGATTCCGCGCGTAATGGCGATGCTTCCACCCGGAAAGGCATATGCGTTGATGTACGTGGCGTTGACCACCTGGAAGGAATAGGGCATCTGCGGCCTGTGAGTCTGGCCGGTCAAGCGTTTACCGGTTTGCTGGACATAGGCACTGAGCGCGGGGTCCTGGACTTTGCCGTAGTCGGATGAGAACTGGACCGGTGCGTAATTTTTGTCGATTTCGATTTCCTGCTGCTCGGACATGAGCATCAACTGGGACTTTCCCGTAACCGGGTTGGTGGCGCATCCGGTCAACGCGCCTGCCGTCGCCATCGAAGCAAGCCAGAGAAACTCGCGGCGTGTCAATCCATGAATTTTTAAGCAAATCTCATCGCTTTCGTTCATAAAAGCCTCCCTGGTTCAACGCATGATCACCTCTCGCATCAGAGATTCGGTCAGAAAATAATTTTTACAATAACTGATTTATCGTTTGTGATCAAAGATATTTTCGCAACCCTCGGCACAGTTTGAGGGCCTATCGCCTGTTCTTTGGTGCCCTATTTTCGGAGGGGCGGAAAGTGTCCGGAAGAGGCAGCTGGCCCGTAAAGCATGTGTATACACTTTGATTGGAGGGGGGAGACCTATTCCTGGGGTAAGGTCAACCCTGAAGCTATCTTCGCGCCGTTGTCAAGCGGTTGCCGGAGTGATCGCCGATCCGACCGCCTTGGGTTGACATTTGTAACCCCAGAGAACCGACGACAGCGCATGCGGTTGTCAGACGATTTTTGCGTTCGATATCTGCGGCCCTTGGGTGTGGTGATGCGTATGGCAGCATTCCGATTCGGCGGGTGTCAAACACATCGTATAATTTGGGTGGCGCTGTCCGGAGGTCACGGTTCGAAGCCCCCTTTTCCAGCTGCAGCGAGAAAGGAATAGTGCTTGACCCCAATCATTTGAAATTATATAATAAACAGTGTTCAGAATAAAGGCAAACCACTTGAAAAAGTGGGGCGCAAAGCCACCGGCCTAAATCCGAGTGACGCGGACAAGGCGGCAGGGTTGCCTGGCCCCGTGCCCACCTGAGATGTTTTAGCGAAACCCTGCCCGAATCGTGTCGTCCTACGGTTATTTAATACAGGAAGAGACTCGCTCGGAACGCTCGCCGGTTCGATGATGCCAACCAAGCGCTGCAGCCACTGTATTTTATGTGGGGTGGACTGCCGACACCCTCTGGCGACGGAAGGCGGTGAGGTGCCTATCCGTTAACACGGCCGCAGAAAAGGAGTATCTCACGGTGATCCATACTGGCGCA
This sequence comes from uncultured delta proteobacterium, assembly GCA_963825595.1. Classification (GTDB taxonomy): domain Bacteria; phylum Desulfobacterota; class Desulfobacteria; order Desulfobacterales; family SG8-13; genus JARFQH01. Next base: position 183,429 of record CAWGUE010000015.1, read on the forward strand.
ATTCTTATCCTGGCGGCTCTCTGCTGTGCCGTCGCATACGTCATGCTGAAGCAGGGCCTGCTGCCGCGGTTATCGAACAGCAACTCCAAGGCAAACCCTTACGAGCGCTCCCGGGTGCTTTTATCTCCAACCCATGCGTCATTGTTTGAATTGCTGGAACAAGCGCTCGATGACCGCTACCGTGTTCTCGGAAACGTTCGTTTGACGGATGTTGTCGAGGTCAAAGCCGATTTAAGCCCGAAGCAGCGGATTGCGGCACTGAAACACCTTCCGCCGACCCGGCTTGACTTCGTCGTTTGTGAAAGGCAGAACACCTTTATTCTTGGAGCCGTTATGGTCGATGAATATAATGCTGAACCCGACGCGGCGCGTGTTCACCGAGAGACGGCTCTTGACAGATTCCTGGATACCGTTGGAATTCCGGTCGTACGGCTTTCCAGCAAGAAAGATTACAGTATTGAAGACATCAGGATCGAGATGTCTCGGGCACTATTCTTGAAATGGAAGGACAGTGCTTCAACGCGTGGGAAGGAAGGGGCTGAAAAACCCGTCGAGAAAAGCGACAGCCCTTACGGTGTCTGCCCGGCCTGCGGGCTGCCTTTTGTCAAACGCAGAGCCCGAAAAGGGACTTATGCCGGTAAATTCTTTTTGACGTGTTCAAACTATCCCGAATGCAAACACGTGCGGCTGATAAAAGACAATTCCACTTTGCTGAAAGGTAAAAACCAGAGAGAAAGAGGCCGTATCAATCAAACCTAAACGTCAGTCGGCACGATTTTTTTTCCATCTGTGCCTGTCAAGGCCACTAAAAGAGGAGGCCTCGGCGGCCACCCAACACGGTCACAATCGAACGGGCGAACTGTTTAACGATTCAATTGCCGAACCCGCTAAACACAAGGGTCTGTAATAGGGCAGTCGCAAGGAGTTTTACATGACGATTAAGGAGCACGAGTATGTTCGGCAGACGCTTGAACGTTATACCAACTGTCCACTGGAAGAATTTTGCGAGTTTGTGCTCATCACCAATTTCAAGCCTTACATCCAGCGTTTTCAGGAAAATACCGGTGGTAAATACTCCGAGGGTAATTTTAGAGTGGTTAACGCCCCGGATCGAAACTGCACCATGATCGACTTCGGAATCGGCTCGCCCCAGGCTGCGCTGGTGATCAACTGTCTGGCTTACCTCGACAATCTGAAGGCCGTCATCATGTTGGGTATGTGCGGCGGGATCGATGACATCCTGGAAATGGGTGATTTCCTTATCCCTTCCGCCGCCATCCGGGGTGAAGGGACCAGTCGCCATTATCTGCCGCGGGAGTTCCCTGCGATTCCGGCTTCATCAGTAAATCTCTATTGTATCGGTGCGGTGCGGAAGTCCGTTTCGACTCCCCGTTGCGGAATAGTATATACCACCGACCGGCGGCTGTGGGAATTTGACGCGGGGTTTGTCGAATATCTCAGGAAGCAACGCATTCTGGCCATCGATATGGAACTGGCGACTCTATTTTCAGTCGCCTACCGTTACGAAGTGCCCATCGGTTCGATCATGCTGGTTTCCGATATGCCGCTGCAGAGACGAGGGATCAAGGACCGCAGGTTACAGGATGAGATCTATACCAATTATATGGACGGGCATCTTGACCTTGGCATCGATGCAATAAAAACCCTTCAGAGCAATTGGGGCGAAGTTATGAAGCGGCTTCACAGCGAATGGTAGCTATCTACCGGTTTCCTGCCGAGTTAACCCTCAATTCCGACCCATTCGGGATCATGAGCCAGCGTCTTGTAATCATTGGTGGGGATATGAATTTGATGGGCAGGGTGATTTCTCTGCCATTGCTCACCGGCAACGCAAATGGAGATCGGCAGTGAATGCGAACCCTGCCTGAGTGCATTATAAAGTGTTCAGATAGAACAGTGCCATCTCTCGAAATCATTCTAAAGATCCGGCCTATCAAGCGACTCCTTTATGGAATTCTGAATCCCCAGACATGATTTTGTGCTGCTGCCCCTGATTGCCCCATCCGGTTAAAATTTACAGAAACACTCCGGGGTCTCAGTCCTTCCACCGTCGAACCGGGATAGAACACCCCAAAATCGAAGAAATTCGGGTGTTCCGTACCGATCAACCGATCATCGCCCCGGTGTGATCGAATACCCCTTGAGAGCCCTCGATCCGTGCAGTCACCGGTTGGCTGGTTGGCACCGGCAGCCGAGTGCTTATCTTTACGGTTGAAATCTTGGGGCGTTTCTGTGAAAAATGAAGAGAGATGAAGCCGTTCCCCTTTGAGCCATGATTACGATACAGATGCACTGCAGATGAATTTAAAGGACAAACTATATAGCGGCGACATAATGAAGGGGTTGTTTCTGGCCCAACTCATCATTTTGTTTCATGTGCTCATTATCGCCATACTCGGAATAACGGTTCTGCTTTTAGGCGGACTCGCGCGTAACTTGATATGGATAATTCTCGGTGTTGTGGCCGTCACCCTGATACTGACCTATGTTATTTACCGCCGCGCCAAAACTCAAGGCAGCAATATGCTGCGTGACCTCGATCAGTCCGGGGCAGTACGCGGCCGACCGCTTGAAATCAGTTTCATGGGGGGCTTGATGTCCTTGAAAGTCGGCTCGCCGGATGCGCCCCCGTCGCTGGAAGCCAACAGGATCGGCCCGATTCCGCGGCTGGAAGACGCGGAATCTATTCGTAAAAGGGAATTGGCCGATCTGGCACAATTGTTGGCCGACGATATGATTTCGATCGAAGACTACACCAGCGCCAAGCAGAAGATCCTTTCCGCCAACTAACCCGGACTCCTGGCCCATCACTATGGTCTCCCCTGGGAAGACGGCCGGCTAACATTATGAAATCAGGATTGTCAATCTTGTCGGCACGGAAATCCGTTCGGCACAAACAAGGCCGTTTTTGCATAAACACGCGTTAGGAAGGGGATCGTCGAATGTTGCTCGAGAATCTGGCCTACCCCGAGGTTGAGGATTACCTTAATACAAAGGATATCATCCTGGTTCCCATCGGCTCCGTCGAACAGCACAGCGCTTACGGTCTGATTGGTACCGACTTCATTGTGGCCGAGGCCATTGCCCGCATGGCCGGTGATCGTCTCGATATACTGGTGGCCCCGACGATCTGTTACGCCGTTTCTCCACATCACATGGCCTTCAAGGGTACCGTAACCCTGAGTCCCTCAACGCTGATAAAGGTTGCCGAAGACATTGTGAAGTCTCTCGTCACCCACGGGTTTCGAAGGGTTCTTTTCATTAACGGCCACGGGGGAAATATTGTGCCGCTACAGACCGCGTTCCAGCAACTCAAGAACCAGAGTATCCCCGGCCGTTTTGAGGTCATCTCCTGGTATATGGATTCAGAGATGAAGCGGTTCTGCAAGGAGGCCTTCGGTGACAATGAGGGTCAACACGCAACCCCGAGTGAGGTATCGATTACCAAGCACCTGAGGCCATCGGCATTCTCAGACAAAGCCATTGACAAAAAAAGCGTCGAAAAACCGACATACTATTGGCCACTGTCGGCGACGGAGATGAAGCGCGTATTTCCTGATGGCCGTATGGAATCGGCCCCTTGGTTGGCGACGGGAGCGTTGGGCGAGAAGATAGCCACCGAGGCAGCCAGGCTGTTGGAAATAAAGATTAAGGATATCATGAAGTTGGCAATAATATAGCCCTGTGTGTTCAATGTTTGTTCAGGAAACGATTTCGCCCTTCCCCTTACAAGCCAACAGCCTCGCCTGAGCAGTTGTACCTGGCTGGAACAACGATTAAGACTGGCTTTTGAGTTTGTCCACAGTGTCCAGGTCGCAGACATCGAAGCTCTGTCCGCAACCACCGCAAATCATTTCACATTCGTCGACCCGGCGGCTTCTGCGGCGTTTCAACGGGTAGCGGCAATCAGGGCATTTGAGTTCCTGTTCGGGGGTGCTGGTTTTGGATGGTTCCGCCATTATAATGGCCCACCTTTCTTTTGCCTTACTCATCTTTGTGGCATGCCGTCATTGTGACCCAGTAATCGAATGACCATTTGATACTTGGGAAATAGTGCGGTTGAAAATCATAGGGTGCTTTTTGGATAATCGAAAAATAATACCCACCGATACGGGGGTCAAGTCATGTGGAACGCAGCAGTGATTAGAAGTGGTTTCAAAACCCCAACTACACCCAACCCGCCAAAGGTTTACCCGCCTCAGGCGGGCGGACAAGTTGCGGTGTTGCGGTCCTCCTCAAATACCCAATTACGCCCATGTATACTTCGTTTTTTCGTCGGCCCACGCCTTGCACGTGATTTAAGGTTTCAAATCCACTTCTATGCATAACGGAAGGGGATCGTAGGGATATGTGATCAAAAGAAATTTTCAGGTTAGCGGTCGTGATTTTCGATATAATACAGAGTGGCACCGACCGGGGCAAAAGACAACAGCAGAATATTCAAACCAGGAACCAGAAATAACACCCCGAATCCGAGGTGGAACGGCAGATTTCTCAGCAAGAATTTGATTCGATCAGAAAAGGGCTCCAGTCGCCGGGCGGGAACCAGGTCAGTGTTGTCCCATGAGAGAAAAATAACCGCTGCAGCCGAAGCCAGTAATGTCAATAAAGGCCCCAACGGAGTCAGCCAACCAAACACCATAAGCATCAGGGTAATCAGCACCGGTATGGTTGTTCGGGGTATTTCCTGGCGTACCAGGAAAATAAACTGACCGAACAATGGTGCCTGCACCGGTTCCCTCAGTCGCCCAACCGCAAGCTGTTCAGTAATCCGGGACATGGCATCCATTATGATCACCGCAAACAACAATTGGGAGGCCAGATAGGAAAGGATGACGCAGACACCCGCCAATATCAGGGACACCAGCCAGGAAACAGCATGCCAAAGCCACACGAGCCAAACGCTTTCCGGCTTAATCCAGATGAGGTTAAGGATGTTTTGGTGATGATAGAGAACCAGACCGGCGGCTAGGGTGGTCATCAGGATGACCACGGCAAAGCGAATCAATCCGAGCATTAAGAGCCTCGGTGTTTTGAACGCCAATTTAATTCCACGCAGATTGTAGGTTACGCCTTTGACGAAAGAGACCATCTTCTTCTTTTTTTCTCCACCGCCTATCCGGTGATTTTTCTTGCACTGACACTCTTTAGCCCGAAAAGTTTTTGAATGCAATCTTAATGACATTGACAGCCCCTGAAGCGCCCGTTGGCTGCCGGTTGTTTGTCTATCGGGCGGCTTTGGAATAAAACGTTGCAAACATATGCAATTGTTGGATATATGTTGGTGGAATCCGACCGATAATTAAGTGTTGCCGCTCGAATTAAAATGTTTTATGGTGATCCACTACGGCCGTCCTGCCCGGCCCTACCGCTATGTATATCTAAGGGGAGATTGCGATGAAAGTAAAAATCGACTATGATTTGTGTATGGGGGACCGCAACTGTAACAAACTGTGCCCAGAAGTCTTTCAGTACGATGAGGATCAACTGATATCTACGGTGCTCGTAGACGAGGTGCCGGCCCACCTCGAGGAAGTTGTCAGTCAGGCCGCTAGGGAATGCGCCCCCGGTGCTATTATCGTTGAAGAGTAGATCGTTTCAGGGCAGACGTCAGCGGTTTTAGCGACGGGGCCGTTTGTTATTCCTGATTGAGTTGAGCGGATTCGTTCGCCCGCGCTGCGATAGCGGGATGAATCCTGACGGTCCCACGGATATTGTCCGTTATGAATGCAGAGAATGTCAAGATCCTGGCTGATGGAATCAAAGAATATTTCAGCCAATACGAACTTGAGGACCTTTGCCGCCGTCTCGACATTAGTATCGAGTATTCCGGCACCAGTCCCAACTTGCGGCGGCTTGCCGGCGATGTGCTCGCAGATCCCCATACCGACTCGACCCGACGCTTCCTGAAGGCCTTGCTCGGTGAGTTGATAGAAAGATGCAACGAGCAAGTCCAGAACGCAACCCGGGAAGATAATCTGTATCACCAGCAGATGGGCTTACAGCTCAGACAACTCAATCAGTCTTTGAAGCAGGATAAATCTTCAGAAACGACACCCACGAAAGTCGTTTCGAAGCCCGTCGTTTCAATACATTCGGGTGTTACAGGTTTTTTCAGCCAGGCCCAAACAGCTGTCACGTTGGTGGATGCCGATCTAGGGCCCGGGACATTGGACTGCCTGAGAAATGTGGATCACCCCATTCGGTTGCTGACAGCAGATCCGTCTGAAGGATTTGATCAGAATTTTATCCGGGCATTGAAGTTTTTTCGTGACCACGGCAAGAAGATCGAGTTGAGATTGCATAAAAGTATTCACGACTGCATCGTTCTCTTCAACCGGCGATGTTGGCTTTTCCCCTGTTCGGTGAAAGACGCTGCCAAAGCCACGTTAAATATGATCGAGATCATCGACAGTCGCGAAGCTATTTCCCAAAATGTCGAAAACAATTGGCGGCAGGCCGAATTGCTCATCATCGGGTGAACCATTCTCCGCCCGGATTCATGCGAAATCATTCAATGCCGACAAACGGCACCAAAGTTCGCTCCCCCGGCGCTCATCAGCATGGCCGTAAAGAAGATTGACGTTATACAGAGTGCATTTTTCGATTGTGGCATTGGTTCACGTGTTGATCCCGATGCCGCATGTCTCCTGAAGCATTTCTCGAACCCTGTTCAGAATGATTTTGGCGGGCTCGGCAGAGGTATCACCGGTCGGGAGGGATTCATAGCATGAATGGAGCAACGCATCATTTCCCGACCACAGCTCGAAATCGTCCAAAATAAATTTTGCGACAAATTCGTAGAAGAGGTCGAATTCTTCATTATCCAGGTTTGACAGCACTTTCTGGTGCCCGGCGGACAGATCGGATAGCAGCAGCTCCGCTGCTTCGTTAGGGGTTCTCGGTATTTCAATCCACTGTTTTTTATCGCACATGGCCTTCAGATGCCTTTCTTAGACGTTAACCTGACAGGATAATATTTTTTCGTGACCATCTGTATTGCATTTACTCCTGCCCGAGATTGACGATCTCGAGCATTGTCCTTAATCTGTCGGGTATGATGACCGATTTGACCCCAACGTATCGCCTGCCCGAGCACGATTTTTCTACCGGCATTGGCGGTGATACTCACTTTCAGCCAGACGCCAATCGGCGTAGGACGGTATCCGATGGATGATACGAAAACACCACGCATGACAACTTTCGGCAAACGGCTTGTCTTGGCCCTGCTAGCCTTTTTTCTGATCTGGCCACTGACCCTGGGTGCCATCTGGCTGATCTACCGGGGGTACATTCTGATCGACCAGACGATGTTTCCAAACCCGGATGCTGATATAGTGGAAATGGCCGGCAAGACATCCCCGGATGCTTCGGAAGCTCAAAAAGGGGCCGTGCTTTCTGCAGCACTGCGTAATCGTCTGTCCAGGGAAATGCGGTCAGCCTTCGGTTGGTCTATTAACGACCTCTGGATTTCGCCAACCCGCTGGTTGGACAACCGTGCCAACCGCCAACGGGGAACCATTTTTGCAACGCGGATGCTTCTGAATTTCTATTCTACTCATCTTTCCAAGTACGGCGCCGTCGATGCCGAAAACGCCCTTCTTAAAGAAGCCAGGGAAAAACGACTGGCCTTTACAGAGGACAGTTGGTGGTTTCCATCCACAGAGAAGGAATATCGCAAAGGAATCGCACTCATTAAGAATTACGAGACCGATTTACTTGACGGCAAAGCGGTGTTCAACATGCGCTCGGATGATATGTACGACCTCCTCGATTTTATCACGGGCAGGCAGTTGCTCGATCAACCCTTGGGGTTGCTGGTCCAAACCAATGCCGAAGTGCAATATACCGAACTGGACGATCGAATTTATTACACTCAGGGAGTCGTTCTGGTGCTGCGAGACCTGCTGAAGACGCTCTTTGTTCTTTACCCTGAAATCGAGGCGAAGGGCGGATCAGATAACATTCGGGTGGCTCTGAGAGAGATGGATCAAATCTGCACCTTCGATCCGGTTGTTGTCCTGAGGGGTGATCATGATTCCGTTATGGCCGACCACCGCGGTAAGATGGCGCGCTACCTGATTTCAGTCAGAGAACGCCTGAACGATGTTGCCCAGTCTGTCCGCCGCTGATGTTACCCCGTCCTGTGCTTATCCAGTCGGCTTTCCCGGATAATTCACCAAATAGTGGCTTTCATTGCCAGGGCACCTCAAAGCGAGACTGTTGTCCAACGACCGCGGGCTTCGAATAACGCTGACCATGGAAACCTTTGTTGGGAGGGTGACATTTTCAAGCTATGGCATGGAGCCATTTTGAAGCCTCAGACGTGAGCATATTTTTCTGAACTCATCCGGTGTTACCGGCTCCCAAGGGGCGACCGGCATAAATTTCAGGGAGGATTTTACATCCGGAGCGAATACCTTGCCGGCTTGAATTTCCGGTTTGCGTAGTATGAATTTGAACTCCTCGGTCAGGTTCAATAGGATATCGAGCGAATCACTCTCATCCAAAAGTTCAACCACCAGCAGGTTCTGAACCAGGCTACCCCCTTTCAGCCAGCGTTTTCCCGTCCGCCCGGTAAAGATTTCTATATACGGATTGTCCAGTACCACCGCTGCTTCGCTTGCCGCGACCAAGAATGCTTCATTGACACGATACCGGCCGTCTTCGAATGGGATCCAATCCGCCATCTGCTTTATACCCCTTTGCTTGTATTCGGACCCGGTTGAAATAAAAATTGTCCCAATTAAAAGAGAACTCTTGCCCTCTGGGCGGTAAACGGCGTCTGACATTCGTTTGTCATCCATGCCGCCCTGGGTAAATGTTAATACCCAAAATTACTGTGCACAAGTGCCCCCCTTTTTTCCTGCCTGCCCGGCAAGAACGGCCTGTCTTGCCAATCAATGATTGATGGCTATCTTATCCAATATTAATTTTCTCATGATGCACCCTCACCGATAAGGAAGAGAAATATGACAGAGCTCGATGATGCCCAGCTACTCACGGTAGTTACGAATCTTGTCGAAAAACACGGTTGCAAACTCACAAACATTGATTTTGAAAGAGAATCGATATTCATAGAAGGGCCCGATGATGCCAAAGCTGATTGTGCCCGTGCCTTGACTGAAGTGCTGGGTTGACAACCTCCCATTTGTTGGTCCAATAACCCGCACTGTTCTCTTGTTTATCACAAGTCAAAATGCCCCGCTTGATTGATTGTCAATCATCAGGTTTGAACAGGTGACACCGACAGGAAGGTTTACATGAATTCAACAGTGGAAACAATAACCAAAGAAGAACTGTCAAAGATGTTGGGCAGTGAGCGTTTGGTGCTGATCGATCTGCGCCTGAACTGGGCTTCAGCCGAGCGTAAGATCAAAACCGCCGTTCACGAAGAGGCCGATGGTGTGGATAACTGGGTGTCAAAGTACGACAGAGAGGATATGACGGTCGTTTACTGTTCTTCTCCGGCCGAGAAAACGAGTCGGACGGCAGCCCTGAAACTCAAGCAGGAAGGTTTTCGCCGGGTGAGAGTCCTCCACGGAGGATGGGCGGTATGGGAGTCTGCCGGACTGCCGCTTCAGAGAAAGTCCGCTGCACCTACCCCACAGGGGCTCATCAGCGAAGTCCTCACGGATTGACCGCCGGCCCGTTATAACCTTACGTTGACAGTCACAAGAAGATACACTAACAGGCCGTGCGTGCATTGTTGTCTTCCGACTCGTGGCCGAGATGGGAGTGAACGCAGGATTTCTGCTTGAGATAGGCGATCATTTCCCGATGGGCAGAGTCCTTTAGAGCCGGATCCTGGATGGTGAGCAGCCACGATCTTCTTCTTTCGATAAACACCCAAAGTAATCCGCACACCGTCAAGCCACCGAAGAAGATAATTTGGAGGGCGATTTCAAGATCGAGCGGTATCAGGAGCGACATCAGCAAAATAATGGATATCGCCGACCACATATACGTCTGTATTTTTTTGGAAATTCTGTCCTGGCGTCTGATCGACCAGAGGTAAAAGGCATCTATTCTATCGTTCCAATATGATGTTGTGCGGCTACGGGTTTTCATCTTTGTTCCCCCTTTTCCACATGACGCTTACTTCTATTTTCAACTTAATTACCTATCAGGAAACAGTCAAATGAGAGATCGCCAAAGTATCGTGTCGATACCCACATCGAAATCGATGAACGACATACCGGTTGGTAATAATGAAGTTTGATTACAATAAGATATAACCATCGTCGAGCGCAACATTGGGGACGACACCTCTGCTCTTCAGCTTGAAGTGAGATGGCAACTGTGTTAGAAAGCATCGGGTTAAGCATATTCCTTCAGAAGAGGAAGACAAACACCGAAATGTCTTAATATTTTCGCGACAAGACCCTGATAGCAAATCAAAACAGGAATGGATTCAAAATCATGGCACGCGTCAAGCTGGTTTTACCCCGGGATTTTCTATTTGCGGTCGACATCCGGGTGAGGATCAGCGACATCAATTATGGAAACCACCTTGGAAACGACGCCATTCTGTCATTGGTTCACGAAGCTCGGTTGCAGTTTCTCAATGCACATGGGTTTTCCGAATTGGACATCGGGGGGCACGGGCTAATGTTGACCGATGCTGTCATTGTATATAAATCTCAAGGGTTTCATGGGGATGTGCTAACGATCCGCGTCGCCGTGGCGGAGTTTAACAAGTATGGTTGCGACTTCTTTTATAAAATTGACCGTCAAGATAACGGTCGGGAAATCGCGCGAGCAAAAACCGGTATCGTCTTCTTCGATTACGCAACGCAGAAGATCGTCCCTGTTCCGGAAGTATTCACAGATACATTTCAGGTCAAACATTCAACCGGTGAGCGTTCGATCGACGATTGACGCCTCGTTCACATACGATCGGTCCCAACGAACCCGATCATCCGGGCGCGCCAATCGTTTGGGGTAGAGCACCATTCCTTGACGTGCCGGCAATGAATCGATCAAAACCCTATCGAAAGGAGGAAAGATATGACCATTCACATTACCTGGTACAGCCATGCCTGTTTCTTGATCGATACCGGGGCCGGTAAACTCCTGACCGATCCATTTTTAACCGGTAACCCCCTTGCACCGGTCCAACCCGAAGACGTTTCAGTGGATTACATTCTTGTGTCACACGGCCACGGGGACCATGTCGGTGATACCGTCGCGATTGCCCAGCGCACCGGGGCCACGGTGATCGCCAATTTTGAAATCCAGAACTGGCTCGTGGGGCAGGGGGTTGAAAACACGCATCCCCAACACATCGGCGGCGGTTTCGACTATCCCTGGGGGCGCGTCAAGTTGACCATGGCCCAACACGGTTCGGCCTTGCCCGACGGGAGTTACGGCGGTAATCCGTGCGGTTTTCTTTTCTACATTCAGGGAAAGAAGATCTATCATGCCTGCGACACCGGTCTTTTCTACGACATGAAGCTCATCGGGGAAGAGGGGATCGATTTGGCGATTCTTCCCATTGGTGACAACTTTACGATGGGACCCGTCGACGCCTTGAGAGCCGTCAAGTTGATCGAACCGGCTCAGGTGGTACCGATTCATTACGACACCTTCGACGTTATCAAACAGGACCCCGACAAATGGGCTGAAAAGGTGCGCGGAGAAACGCAAACCATCGTGACGGTGATGAAACCAGGGGACACGATTGAGCTCTGACCGTGCGAAGCGAATAGATGAACCTTTAAACCATTAGCGGCGGCTGCAACCGTCGCCGCTATCGGCACTGTGAGGCTTGTATTATTGACATAATATCCCGCGTGATTACTCTCCTTCTAATATTTTCATCTATCAAACGTGATCGATTTAATTCTGTTATCTGTATCGAGCCACCGCCCAGCAATAGCGGAACGACGCATTTTCACTCCGTTTCTTGCGCTTCCGATTCGCCGTTCACACTGGATAGACTTTTACAGAACCTCTGCCAAAGATAATCTGGAGGGCTGATATGCCAGGAGACATACGCTATGGATTTAACGGCTGAACACAGGCGCCTTGACGAACATCGCCGAAGGCGCGCAAACTGGAAAAAATGGGGACCTTATCTGAGTGAGCGGTCCTGGGGGACGGTTCGGGAAGACTACAGCGCCGACGGCAGTGCCTGGGAGTATTTCCCCCACGCGCACGCGGCCAGCAAAGCCTACCGTTGGGGAGACGACGGCCTGGCCGGGATTTCCGATCGTCACCAGTACCTCTGCTTTGCCCTGGCGCTCTGGAACGGAAAAGACCCGATACTGAAAGAACGCCTGTTCGGCCTTACCGGCACCGAAGGCAATCACGGCGAAGACGTCAAGGAATACTACTTCTACTTGGACAATACCCCCACCCACAGCTACATGAAAATGCTCTACAAGTACCCTCACATGGAATTTCCATACAGAGGTCTGGTGGAAGAAAACAGGCGCCGCGCTGCATTAGATTTTGAGTACGAGCTCATGGACACAGGGGCCTTCGAAGAGAACCGTTATTTCGATGTTTGGATCGAATATGCCAAGGTCGGTCAGGAGGACATCCTCGTTCTTATCACCGCGGCCAACCGCGGTCCGGAATCCGCCGTCTGCCATGTGTTGCCGACACTGTGGTTTCGCAACACATGGAGTTGGGGATACGACGCCGGACCTATGGGAGATGTGCCTGAAAAGCCGTCTCTCAGGCTGATCGAAGGGCCTGAGGAGGTTTCTGCAATAGAATCTGTTCACCCCGCCATCGAATCCTATTATCTGTATGCCGACGATGCCCCCCGGCTGTTGTTCACCGAAAACGAAACCAATACCGAAAGACTTTACCGCAGGCCCAATGAAACGCCATATGTCAAGGACGCTTTCCACCGCTTCGTGGTGGCCGGCGAAGCCGGTGCGGTCAATCCGGCCTTGACCGGCACCAAGGCCGCCGCCCACTATGCGGTCGATCTGGGGCCTGGGGAAAGCCGCAACTTTCGGCTGCGGTTGTCTGCCAATCCGCAGCCGCTGCCTTTTGAAGACTTCGATGAAGCGGTCGCGCACTGCCGCCAAGAAGCCGACGAGTTTTACGCAGCGGTTCAATCGGCGGGGCTGAGCCGCGAGGAAATAGGCATTCAAAGGCAGGCCCTGGCTGGAATGCTCTGGTCGAAGCAGTTCTACTACTACGATGTCGAACAGTGGTTGCGTGGTGATCCGGCGCTGCCGGTCGTCGATCAACACCACCGCCAGCGCAATATCCAATGGGACCACCTTAACAACTTCGACATCATTTCCATGCCGGACAAGTGGGAGTACCCCTGGTATGCCAGTTGGGATCTCGCTTTTCATTGTATTTCACTGGCGCTGGTGGATACCGACCTGGCCAAGAGGCAGCTGGCACTGATGGCCCGCGAATGGTACATGCACCCCAACGGGCAGCTGCCGGCTTACGAGTGGAGTTTCGGCGACGTCAATCCGCCCGTTCACGCTTGGGCAGCCTGGCGGGTATACAAGATCGAGGCCAAACAGAGGGGCACGGCCGACCGCCGGTTTCTGGAAAGCATCTTTCACAAACTGCTGCTCAATTTTACCTGGTGGGTCAACAAAAAAGACGCGGAAGGCAAGAACGTTTTTCAGGGAGGATTCCTCGGCCTGGATAACATCAGTGTCTTCGACCGCAGCAAACCGTTGCCGACCGGCGGTCACCTCGACCAGTCCGACGGCACTTCCTGGATGGGGTTTTACTGCCTTGAAATGTTGAAAATTTCTCTGGAGCTGGCCAGGGAAGATCCGGTTTACCAGGACACGGCCTCCAAGTTCTTCGAGCACTTTCTGCGGATTGCCAATGCCATGACGGGCAACTACCGGCACGGTTTGAGCCTCTGGAACGAGGAAGACGGTTTTTTCTACGATGCCCTGCATCTGCCCGACGGCCGTGTCATTCCCCTTAAAGTCCGGTCCCTGGTGGGACTGATGCCGTTATTGGCCGCAGAAACTCTGGAACACGACCTGGTGGAGAGCCAACCCGTCTTCAAGCGCCGGATGAATTGGTTTTTCAAAAATCGCATCTACCTGAGAGATCGAGGTCACGTCGCCTGCGTTCAGGCGCGGGGCACGCATGCGCGGCGGTTGCTTTCGATCGTCAATCGCGAACACCTGTTACGGTTGCTCAGACCCATGCTCGATGAAAATGAGTTCCTGTCCGAATTCGGTATCCGGTCCCTTTCAAAGATCCATCGAGACCACCCCTACAGCTTTCGCGTCGACGGTCGGGATTACACCATCAGCTACCAACCGGCTGAATCGGAAAGCGGTCTTTTCGGCGGCAATTCAAACTGGCGCGGACCGGTTTGGTTTCCGATCAATTACCTTCTCATCGAAGCGTTACAGCGATTCAATCACTACTATGGCGACTCACTCAAGGTGGAATGTCCCACCGGCTCCGGCCGACTGATGACACTTGGCGAGGTGGCTGCAGACCTGTCGCGGCGACTTATTCGGTTGTTTTTGCGTAACGGTGACGGTTTGCGGCCGATTTATGGCGGGGCAGAGGTTTTTAAAAAAGATCCGCATTGGCAGAATCTGATTCTTTTTCACGAGTACTTTCACGGTGATAACGGCGCCGGCTTGGGTGCCAGCCACCAGACGGGCTGGACCGGTCTGGTGGCAAAGCTGTTACAGCAGTCCGGCGGATGGGAAGAGCGGGAGGGAAGCTGAAAGCATGCAAACCAAGACGAAAAGTAACTTACCAAGGGTCGTAATGCCCGAATGCCCGATTGAGAAAATTCTTAAAAATCAGAAGGCGCTTGTAACCGGTGCCAATTCCGGTATCGGCGCGGCCGTTGCCCTTGCCCTTGGCGCGGCCGGTGCAGACGTGGTTGTCAATTATCTGCGTGGTACAGCGGCCGCTGAGCGCGTGGCGGATAGGATTCGCAGCTGCGGCAGCCACGCCTCTATTCACCGGGCGGACGTTTCAAGCGAAGACCAGGTGCAGGAAATGTTTCAACGGATGCTCGGTACCTATGGTACTATTGATATCCTGATCAACAATGCGGGACTACAGCAGGACGCCCCTTTCGAGGAAATGACCCTTGACCAGTGGAACCGGGTGATCAATGTCAATTTGACCGGCCAGTTCCTTTGCGCCCGGGAGGCCGTGCGGGAGTTCAAACGCCGGGGCGTGGTCAAGGAAACCTCTTGTTCGGCCGGCAAGATTGTCTGCATCAGCTCCGTTCACGAAGTCATCCCGTGGGCCGGACACGTGAACTACGCTGCATCCAAGGGCGGGGTCATGCTGATGATGAAGAGTATTGCCCAGGAGCTTGCACCCTACCGGATCCGCGTCAACAGCATTGCCCCGGGAGCTATCCGCACCTCGATCAACGCGGCGGCTTGGGAAACAACGGAAGCCTATGCGGCCCTGATGGAGTTGGTACCATACAAACGGATCGGCGAACCGGAGGACATCGCCCAGGCAGCCGTGTGGTTGGCTTCGGACCATGCCGATTACATCACCGGTACCAGCCTGGTCGTCGACGGTGGGATGACTCTTTATCCCGGGTTTGCCGAAGGAGGTTAGCCTGAAAAGATTTCACCCTTCGGCCCAAACAAAGGCTTCTGTCCGTTACCGTTTAACTTGTCTATAACGTTTCTCACTCTATGAAGGCAACTGCCCCAAAATCCGTTCTGATTGTCGAGGACGATACCAACACCGCTGATCTGGTCGCGCTTTATCTCCGGCGGGAAGGATTTCAAACACTAACGGCCGGTGACGGTGAGCAGGGCCTGAACTTGGCCGAGCACTATCACCCCGATTTGGTAATCCTTGACTTGATGCTCCCAAACGTCGATGGTTGGGAGGTTTGCCGTCAGCTGCGGCAGAAATCGAAAGTGCCGGTGATCATGCTGACAGCCAGAGGCGAAGAAATTGATCGTGTGGCCGGTCTCACCTTGGGAGCAGATGATTATGTGGTTAAACCCTTCAGCCCTCGGGAGCTTGTGGCCCGTGTCGTGGCGGTACTTCGGCGCGCCAGGCCTTATGAAGATGAATCCGGTAAAGTACTGCAGCATGGGGATATCCGTCTGGACCTGGAAAAACGCAGGCTGTATGTCCGCGACCACCCGGTGGATCTGACGCATCACGAGTATACGTTGCTGGAAGCGCTCATGCGAGTACCCGGGAAAGTATTTACTCGCGATGAACTACTGGAGCGCATCTATCCGCGAGGGGAAGCGATGGTCATCGATCGCGTTGTGGATGTGCATATCGGTAAGCTGCGCAAAAAAATTGAAAGCGACCCTTCCAATCCGGATTTCATCTTCACGGTTCGGGGTATCGGTTACCGGTTTGTCGATAGAAAGCCGTCTTCACCAGGGATTTCCGAATGAATCAGCGCTTGATCATCAAATTGCTGGCCATTCACCTGGTGGTGATTGCCTTTACTATGGCCGTCATGTGGCTGGTCATCGATACCCTTGCGGCCGGGTATTTCGTTACCTTGATGGAAAAGTACCACATCTCTCCCGAGCCCGCCCACAAAATGTTCGTAGACGCGGTGCATCGCTACTTGATTTGGGCCTGTCTGGCGGCCATGATTTTGGCCGTGGTGCTCAGTTTCTTCATGATGCACCGTGTGTTGGCTCCACTGACGCGAATGACCCAGATCACCCAGGAGATCTCCGCGGGAAACTTCTCCGCCCATGTGCCGGTCGAAAGTCGAGATGAGGTGGGCAGACTCGCACAGGCGTTCAATCGCATGGCTGAGAATTTGAAGAAACTCGAAAGCCTGCGCCGTTCGCTGATGATCGACGTCGCCCACGAGTTGCGGACTCCCTTGACCAATATTCGTGGCTATTTAGAGGCACTTAACGATGGCGTGCTACCGCCATCGAAAGAAACCTTTTCGCTGCTGCAGAGCGAGACCATGCGGCTGGTGCAACTTGTGGAAGATGTCCTCCGGCTTGCCCGGGCCGATGCCGCCCGGAATAGACTCCATCTTGAAAGTGTCGATTTATGCCAGGCCCTCCGTAATGCCATCGATCCATTTTCACACTCGTTTAATCAAAAGCAATTAGACGTTGGCCTTCAACTGCCACCTGAGGGGGTGACAGTATCGGCCGATCCGAACCGTGTTGCCAGAGTGCTGCGCAATTTAACCGACAACGTTGCCCGGTATACACCTGCCAAAGGAAAGGTGGAGATCGGTATTACTCCCGACGCCGACACAGTGCGTATCGATTTCATCAATTCCGCACAGGAATTAGAGCCGGCTGACTTGCCATACCTTTTTGAGCGGTTTTACCGAGGTGAAAAGTCACGTTCGCGACAGCACGGTGGTGCCGGCATTGGCCTGGCCATCGTCAAAGAGTTGGTTGAAGCCCATGGTGGATCGGTGGGCGCCAAATCGATAGATGGCTGTATCCGAATCTCGATTACACTGCCAAAGGAAGGCGCCCTATAGCTAGTGTCCATCCATAAATGGCCTTTTTCCGCTGGGTCCCGCAATGGCGGGATTATCCGCGTTCCTTCCCAATCTTTACAAAATCTTTATACGCCCTTTACTCTGCCTTTATACATCGGTTTTACCTTCAGGGTAAATATCAACAACGGAGGTGAAGCAGTGAAAACTCTTATCTTAGTGATTATAGTCACAGCCATACTATCTGTTTCCGGTTATCAGGTTCTGAGCATGGATAATGCCGCAAAAACGTCGCCATCGAATGAGATGGGTTCCAATAATAACCGCGAGGCGGTTTTCGCTGGTGGTTGTTTCTGGTGCACGGAATCCGATTTTGAGAAAGTTGACGGCGTTGTCGAAGCCATTTCCGGTTACACTGGCGGTCAAATGGCCCATCCTACTTACGAGCAGGTGTCTTCGGGCGGCACCGGGCACCTTGAAGCCGTTAAAGTCATTTATGACCCTGTCAAAATCGATTACCAGGATCTGCTCGAGATTTTCTGGCGCAGCATCGACCCGACCGATCCCGGCGGCCAATTCGTTGACCGTGGGCCGCAATACCGCAGCGCCATCTTTTATAGTGACGCACAGCAGAGCTTGCAGGCTGAGGCTTCAAAGAAAAAGCTATCTGCTGCAGGTATTTTTGATCGACCGATTGTTACCGAAGTCCTTCCCCTGGAAACGTTTTTCGAAGCCGAAACGTATCACCAGGATTACTATAAGAAGAATCCCATTCGATACAAATGGTATCGTTCGGGGTCCGGCCGTGATCGCTTTTTGAAAACAGTATGGGCGGACAGACCACAGAAGATCAAGGAAAAGAATATGAAATCGGACGAACAGCCTGCGCAGGGCGATTCCATGGCCAATAAACCCATGACGGATCTTCGCTACAGCAGACCCGAAGACACCGATCTCCGTAAGCGTTTGACCCCTTTGCAGTATGATGTTACCCAAAAAGGCGGCACAGAGCGGCCTTTCCAAAATGAATATTGGGACAACCATGAGGAGGGCATTTATGTAGACATCGTTTCCGGGGAGCCGCTTTTCAGCTCAACGGACAAGTTCGAATCCGGAACCGGTTGGCCGAGTTTTACGCGCCCGCTGGATTCGGGAAACATCGTCGAGAAAACCGATCGAAGCTTCTTTATGGTGCGCACCGAGGTTCGTAGTCGGCACGCCGATTCACATTTGGGGCATCTTTTTAACGACGGTCCTCCAACGACGGGTCTGCGTTATTGCATCAACTCGGCGGCCTTGCGGTTCATTCCAAAAGACGACTTGGAAAAGGAAGGCTACAATAAGTTTGCGGCCTTGTTCAATGATACTCCTGCGGTGACGGTCAAAAGGGAGCAGCCATGAAAGTTTATCAAAGCATACTCGGGGTCTCGTTTCTGCTGCTGAGTATCTGGGGCGTCCTTGCGGAAACTGAAACCCCGATCCAGACGGCGCACTCCAGAATCGTATTTTTCGTGCACTGATACAGTGTCGGAAAAGCGGCCCTGGAGGGGCTGCCAGGGATTCATAAGGTAACCAGCGGCTTTCAGGGATTTCGTGAGATCAATACGGTGATTTATGACCCCCTTATGATTTCTCCCGAACAGATGATTTCCGCTTTGAAAAGTGTCGACACTTATATCGGCGTTGCGCAAGACAGGTAGGCGCGATCTCAAAATGATGATTTTCGGTCGCGATCAAGGCGAGACCGAGGATCCCCGCTGTGCGGGATTCCCCGCCTGATCGATTCTTCTTTTTGGGTCGCAACCCGCAGGCATACTCACGTCTGCCGAGGAGGTGACACGAGGGCTCAGCGCCGAGACTTGTCCTCCTCTGGAGGATTTATCCGCCCGCCTGAGGCGGGTAAACCTCTGGCGGATCGGGACAAAAGACTTTTTTGAGCCGGCTTCTATTAATTTGGCAACCCAATTTATTTCGCACAGTGGTAAAGTGTCACGTGTTTTGGCAACACAATTTACACTATTTCGCAGAACTGCCTACTGGGTTTACAGTGTCACACCGGCTTCTTTGCTATAAATTTTGATGCCTATTGGCATATATAAGTCTAAATTCAAGTGAATTAAGATAGTTACCTGTATCTAACATCTTCTTTTGTTGTCGCCGATGAAATTGGCACTGTATTTGAACATCATTCTCTTCAAAGCCTCCACATAATGAAGTACTAAACTTGCTAAACCGATCACTGGAAATATCTCATCACATTCAATTCTGGTGCGGCGCCGATTTAATAATTCGCTCACAGATATATGCCCTTGCCTATCCATTAATCACCACCGCCTGACGCATACTCCACTTCAAAGTGACATTCGCAGAGGCCCCTTTCAGCCTTATCAGGAATCTTTATCGCTTTTAGACGAAAAAGCATGGATCGGAGGGCTGGTAAAATGGAAAAGATATTTGTTACTTTGATCGTATTTAGCTTTGGTATTTTCTTTGCCACCACGGGGAATTCGGGAGGATTAGATAAATGCCGTGATGAAGGCTGTGACCATAAACTCTATTATGACTTGGCCCAGGACGTTCACATTGACGCTGATGTCATTATTTACCCCAAAATCCTCAATCTTAAAAGCAATCGCAAAAAAATCATTTCTGGGATCAAGTTACATGAAAATTATGATCCGCACGACATCGACGGGGATTCTCTCGAATTATCCATCCAGTTTTGCTCGGGTTGCAAAGTAATATACCCAGGTTGCGGCTTTCCCTCGCATGGGCGTTATATTTCCATTTTCCCTCGATTGGACCTGATTGATGACATAGGGACCCTCGACCTTAACTTTCCAACCAAGTTAGAGCTAAGAATAACTGGAGAGCTAAAAGACGGGACTCCCTTTGAGGGGTTGGACATTATTTGGGTTATTAAATGAAACGAATAGTTCGGCAGGCATTTAATGACCAAATAGTGCATAGAAACAGGATCTATCACTGGGGGAGAATGTAAAAATGAAAATTCTGACAATGCTAAAGATCTTGGGCTTATTGGCCAAAAGCGGTGGCTGTGAACAAAAATTTTTATCTTGACATCAAGATAAATGGACCTATCTTCGAGCCATGGAAACAGCGGCTCACATACGCTTAATTCTTTGGAAAGCGGCCAAGGCGATCGAAAAGGCCGATCGGGCCAGTATCGCCGATACCGGTTTAAAGCTCGGCGATTTTACCATCATGGAAGTGCTGCTGCACCGGGGTCCGCTTCCGATCAACACCATTGGCGAGAAGGTGCTCTTGACCAGCGGGTCGATGACCGCGGCCATAAACCGCCTGGGAAAAAAGGGGTTAGTGACCCGGATTCAAGACCCTTCGGACGGACGGTGTTTCCATGTTCACTTGACGACCGTTGGACGCCATACCATCAAACGGGCGTATGAAAAGCATGAGAACAATCTTGAAAAAATTGCTGCCGTATTGAGCAGCCAAGAGCGGGGCGATCTCGTCAGGCTGTTAAAAAAAATCGGCTACCAAGCTGAAGCGGTTCTTCCAGCTTGAAATTTTTTTCACCAATTATCTTGAAATCAAGGTTATTAAATGAGGGACATCATGCATAACAGACAAAACATATCTGGAATTCATCATATCACCGCCGTAGCATCCTCGGCGGCCGACAATCTTACTTTTTACGAAAAAACAATGGGATTGCGGCTGGTTAAACAAACCGTCAATTTTGACGACCCGTATACCTACCATCTGTATTACGGCGACGGCCACGGCTCTCCGGGTACGATTTTGACCTTTTTCCCGTGGGAGAACCTACTTCAGGGAAGACCGGGAGCTGGGATGGTGACAGCCGTTGCCTTTTCGATTCCCCGAAATTCGATTGAATTCTGGAGACAAAGAATCAGCTCGGCAGGCATAAAGGTCAATACAGAGAAACGGTTCGGGGATCCGATTGTTCGATTCTCCGATCCGCACGGCTTGCCCATCGAGTTGATCGGTATATCGCAGCGGACGTCAACCATGTTTTGGGAAGACGGACCGATAGCGGAAGTGCATGCCATCACCGGGTTCCATTCGGCCACGGCCACATTGAATCGATTGGATGAGATAAAGGGACTTTTGATGGATGCGATGGGTATGACACTTCAGAGTCAGGAGCATAACCGCTACCGATTCATGATGGAAAGCCATGCGGCGCCGGGGCATTTCTACGATGTCATATTCGATCCCCAAGCCCCGATCGGCAGACCCGGTGGGGGAACCGTTCATCACATTGCCTTTCGCACGCAGGACGATGAATCCCAGGCCGGTTGGCAGTCCAGCTTGAGAAAGTCGGGCTTCGATGTTACCGATGTTCGCAACCGGAATTATTTCCGATCGATTTACTTTCACTCTCCGGGCGGGGTTCTCTTCGAAATCGCAACCGATCCGCCGGGATTTAGCGTGGATGAAACCGTTGAGGAACTGGGCGCATCGCTCAAGCTGCCGAGTCAGTATGAGCACATGCGTGATAAAATCGAAAGCCAGTTGCCGCCCTTGCGCTCGACCCCTTTTCATCACGTTTTCAGAGAGCCGAAACCGACCGAGGATGACGGGCAGACCATCGTGACACTGCATGGCACCGGCGGGAATGAGCATGATCTCATCGGTATTGCACGCGATGTGGGCCCCTCATCGGCAGTTCTCAGTCCCCGGGGGCAGGTTATAGAAAACGGGATGTCGCGTTTTTTCAAACGGTTGGCAGAAAATGTGTTTGACGAAAAGGATGTCGTTCGGCGTGCAAACGATTTGGCGGATTTTATCGTCACGGCTGCCGGTGAGTACGGGCGCGATCCGGCGCAGTTGACCGCCATGGGGTATTCCAACGGCGCCAACATTGCCGCGGCTATCATTCTGCTGCGACCAGAGGTTTTTACCCGGGCCGTGCTGTTGCGGCCGATGCTGCCGCTGCAGGACCCGGCAGCACCAGATTTAGAGGGTAAAGAGATCCTCATTCTCAGGGGAGATAACGATTCAGTTATTCCCTCGGAGAGCACCGAACGCCTCGTGGAAATCTTCAAAAATGCGGGTGCCAATGTCTCTGCGCGAAATTTAGCTGCTGGCCATGAAATCACTGCCCGGGATTTGCAAGAAATATCAGGGTGGCTTTTAGAAAAACATGCTCACAACCAGTGCGATTCCCAGGCAATACCAGCGGAGGGCCTCATTTAATGGGTGACTGCGGTAATTGATTGATAAAAAAGTCTGGTTTTCAGGGCCAGGCTTTTTTATTTCGTATTTCTATCCGGCACCTATAAAATAGAGGCCGGATAGCCTACCAATGCGTGGATTCGCATTCGGGGTCTATAAGCGCAATGGGAAACTGATGCGTTCCACCGCCACCGCGTGCGAATGACCAATTTTCCGGAACGCAGGCAACAGCCAGTTCCAATCGATGCGCGCCAAGGTCTTATGTAATCTAGCGATCGCTTTTGAGAACGGGTCAGCTTGCCGGCTTGGGAGGCGCACTTGTCATCACGAGGTGTTGACCGGCGACGACCTGACAGGCTATATGTAAATTCACACCGTCTCGTGACTAATCCATTTCTAATAATTACCCCAAATCGGATCACAAAGATGATAGACGCCCTTGAATTGGAAAGAGGCATCCAAGCGTTACGCCATAACAGGGTTCGGGTTGCGGCATGCAACCTCCTGGTCTTTTTCATGATCGCCTTAATGGCGGTTTTTTCTATTTCAAACGCAGCGGCAAGCGCGGCGGAAGAGGCGGATCCGATCGGCCCCGTCGACTCGGTAGAGTATCTCGTCGAATCCATGGAAAATGCTTTAGCCAGCGAACGGACGCGTCTCTCCGATCTCAAGGAACGCTTCCGGCGGTTGGAAAAAAGGCAGGACGAGGTCAAGATAAACATTTCCATTTACGAAACGCAAAATACAGCCCACGAAAATCTGTTTCTCATCTCACAGATCGATAGCGAGGATATTGAAAAGGCTCTGCTGAGCAACCGGCTGGCAGTAAGAGCCTTGAACAATAACGTAAAAACCTTTCTGGGAAAGTGGGAAAAGGGCTCGGTGCTGTTGCAGCAGGTGGAAGACCGAATTTCATTGGGCGAAAAGCAACTTGTCGAGATCCGGCAGACAAAATTGACGGATGCCGATAGTCAAAAATTGGTCGATCTCAACAAAGAATTTCTATCGGTCTTGGCGGAAGAAAAGGAGATCGTCGTTCGTTACGCGAATATTTATCAGAGTGTATTGAACCAGATGAAAACCGCCCTCATCGGGCAAAAAGAGATGGGCCAGCGGCTTGAAATTCTGTTGAGTGATTGGGCCAAAGAGTATCTGTTCACACGCACGGATCTCTTTCGCGACCTCTTCAGCGAGGATTCACGCTCTGAAATGCGAGGGCTTGTCGGTCGGCTCGCTGCCCCTTTCACATCTTCCGGCATGCGCGTCCAGTGGGAACGCATAAAATTAAGTGGCAGCGTTCAGTGGACAGTATTCTTGGTGCTGCTGGCACTCACAATAGCGGTACAAAGCAAAGCGCGGCATGGTCTGGAACATATCGAACAGCGGATTGACGATCCACAATGGCGCCATTGCCATCTGGCGCTTCAACTTCTCAGGCGTTCATTGATGCTGGTAAGCCTGGCCCTGTTTTTCACCCTTTGTTACGTTTTCAACTGGACCCTCTTCAATATCGGTCTGGCGTGGTTTCTTTCTCATTTATTGCAGCTACTGGTTTTCAGGCGCTGGGGGTTGGATTATTTTAAGTTTGGCTTGGACGGTCCGCCAACCCCTTTGCAGACCTTCGTGGTGACACGCCTGCAGAGGTTCATCCGAATAACTTGGCCGGCGATCATTTCCATTCTGGCGATAACATGGTTCGCCGGGAGGGGAAGTTCTCTGACCACTTTGGCAACACTGATTTTAAGCGTCTGGATCTTATTCTGGACGATCTTCTTCTGGCGGGCCGTTCCATCAATCGTGACGGCAGGGATTCGAGACGGTCAGGCCGCGCCGGCACCGAAAATTCTGAACGTGCTGCGGGGGTGGAGTTTTCTGGTGAGCATGGGAGCGCTGCTACTTGGAATCACCGGCTACGTCAACCTCGTCAAATTTTGGATGATTTCCTGGATCTACGCGGTCATAGCGGTTCTCTGGGCTTGGATCAGTTTCCAGGCGATTCGAGAGTATCGACTTTACTCACAATCGCAGGTTGATAGAGTGGATATGACCCACCCGGCCCGCAGTATGCATCATCTGCGTTGGGCTTTGGTCCAGATCATATGGGTGGTTTGGTTTTTTGGCTTCGCAGCCATCATTGTTCGGATATGGGACCGTACAGGTTATGTCACGACGCAGCTGATGCACTTAGTTGATAAGACCTTGAGTATCGGCAGCCTGGCCATCAATCTCAAAAGCATCGTTCTGGCCGTGCTTATCATTTATCTGACCCATTTTGTCAATCGTATCGGCAGGAGCCTGCTGGCTGAAAAAGCACTTGAAACACGGGAGCTTGAACGTGGATTAAAGGATTCGATCCTGACGATTGCCAGCTATTTGATCTGGGGTTTGGGGTTGGTCATGGCTTTGGGCACCCTTGGCGTCAATGCCACCTCTCTGGCGGTTGTGTTCGGCGCTATCAGTATCGGTATCGGTTTTGGCTTGCAGAACATTTTCAATAATTTCATCAGCGGCCTGATCCTTCTTTTCGAGCGACCGATCCAGGTGGGAGATTATGTCGAGGTCAACGGTCTTTGGGCCGAGGTCAAAAAAATCAACGTCCGTTCGACGGTCGTGCAGACTTTTGACAACGCCTCGGTGATCATTCCCAACTCTGAATTTATCAGCCAGCAGGTGACCAACTGGAGCTTCAAAGACCTGCGGATGCGCCGGAACATCGATGTGGGCGTGGCCTACGGGTCCGATATCGAACTGGTGCGTCAGACCCTTCTCGACATTGCCGCCGGAACCCCCGATGTTCTTAAATACCCCCGGCCGGACGTCATTTTCATGGATCACGGCGACAGCGCCCTGATCTTCCGGCTGCGCGTTTGGACCGATGTGGACAACTACTATTCCGTGACGAGTGCGATTCGCTTTGAATTGGACAAGCGCTTCCGGGAATTGGACATCGAAATTGCCTTTCCCCAGCGGGATGTGCACATTCGCAGCATCACCAAAGCGCAAGAATCCAACCCTCCTCTGAGCCATGCCGCGGAATAGAAAAGGTACCTATCCCGCTCAGATAATTATTGTTTCTGTGGCACCTCCGAGTGAAGCGTAACCCCCGCTATCGAGGCAACACTGGATGAATTCATTTCCTATTGCAAAGCGGCCGCGAATTTGTCGGCGACCTCGCGCAGATTGGCCGACCAGTTTTCTGCCAGAGGATCGGCAAAGGCGACCTCAGCCCCGATTTCCTTGGCAATTAATGTGGCGCTTTTGCTCGAGAATTGGGGTTGGACGAAAACGACTTTGACATTGTTTTCCCTGGCATATTCGATCAGTTCTTTCAACTGGAAAAGCTTCGGGCTTTTACCACCGATCTCGATCGGGATCTGAACCAATCCGTAGCTGCGGGCAAAATAGCCCCATGAGGGATGAAAAACCATAAAGCCAAGCCCGCGCTTACTCGCAAAGATAGCCTTCAGTTCGACATCGAGGGTTTCAAGTTCCGCAATAAAGGCATTGTAGTTCGCCTCATAATCGGACCGGTGAGTCGGATCGACTTCTTGTAGGGCATTTAAAATGGTGCGGGCCTGGACCATTACCAACGGCGGAGAAAGCCAGATGTGGGGGTCAAGACGGCCGCTTCCCTGGTGTTCTTCGTCGTTTCCAAGCAGGGGTTGTTGCCTTTCCTCGTTCTGCCCGTTGTCTTGGGGATGGGCTTCATCGCGATGGCTGCGAGTCATAGGAATCTTCTGAATTCCCTGATCGGTGTGTACAACCTTGATTTGGGGGTTGGTTGAGATAATTTTGTCCAGTCTTGCCTCTTCAAAATCAATTCCGATGGCAAAATACAGCTTAGCACTGGCCATGGCGATCATTTGGTGCGGTTTGGGCTCGAAAGTATGGGGATCGGCTCCGGGCGGCACCATGACATGGATATCCACCAGATCTTTGCCAATTTTTTGTACAAAATACCTTTGGGGAGCGATGGTCACGAATACCGACAGCCTGTCAGCTGCCGGTGCATCGGGGATAGGGATCAATAGAATGATAAATGAAAGCAATATCTTTGCAGCAGGGCGCAACATATCATATCTCCGTTTTGGCGATGGCTCCGCAAAATGCCGTACAACGATACAAGGCCATAATGTCGCTGTATATCACTGTGAGGGTCTCGCCTATTCGCTCATTTACAGGTAAATCATATTTTCGAGTGGTATATACACACCGATGCTGTTTATCAAGACAAATGCAAGAATCCAGTGTACCGGATTCAAGCGATTGCTGGGGTTGCCCACTGAAGACGGGGTGGACTCAGAATAACACATTGATCATAACGGCATCCTACTTCGAAAGAGAAATCCCGTTTCGCTAATCTTTGACGCCGCCGGTTGGTTTCCAAAATCGCGGTTGATGTATTCACCCGCCCTTGTAATTCGGTTTTAATCAATTTAAGATTTTGGGATAAATGATGCGACCAAACAAATTCAACGTGCAACAGTCCAAATTTAGCTTAGATATCGGATAAAACGGAGGCAAGGATTGGACAGAATAATGATCGTCGACGATGATCGTCGCATGCGCCGAAAACTCGAGCGTCTACTCATAAATTCCAGCTATCGTGTCATTAAAGCCGAAACAGGTGAAATCTTGCTCAATACGATCGGGTGCACACCCCTCGACCTAATCATCATGGAAGCCCAACTGCCAGATCTGTCCGGTCTGCAAACGCTTGAAAAACTGCGGGAGGACAATTGCAGCGCTGCCGGTTATTATCTTGGCCAATACCGCTACCACTGAAGACGTTATTAAGGCATCCAAACTGGGTGCATTTGATTACGTACTGAAACCATTTATCGACCAGGAAATATTGAAGATGATCGGTTTGGCCCTGGAGACCGGGCGTTTCATGCGGTCACCTGTCAGCCTTGACCAGGACCCGGTTGAGATGAGCGGCGACAATTTGGTTGGACGATCGAAACCCATGCAGGCGGTTTACAAGGCCATCGGTCGTGTCGCGCCGACGGATGCCACCGTGTTGATCCGCGGCGAGTCGGGTACGGGTAAGGAGCTTGTCGCGCGGGCGATTTATCAGCACTCCAAAAGAGTGGACGGCCCTTTCGTCATCGTCAATTGTGTGGCGATTCCGGAGAGCTTACTGGAAAGTGAGTTGTTCGGCTATGAAAAGGGTGCGTTTACCGACGCCGACCGACAGCGGATCGGAAAAATCGAATACGCCGACAGGGGAACGGTATTTCTGGATGAAATCGGGGATATACCGTTGAGCATTCAGGCCAAATTGCTGCGTTTGCTGCAAGGTAGGAGCATCGAGCGTATCGGCGGGAAACGACCCATCCAAACAGACGTCAGGATTCTCGCTGCAACCAATGCAGATCTTGAAGCCAAAATAAAGGCGGGCCGCTTCCGTGAAGATCTCTACTACCGTATCAATGTTGTATCCTTGAATCTACCCACGCTCAAGCAGCGCCTCGAGGATATTCCGCTGTTGGCGGAATACTTCATGGCCCGTTTTTCAAAGAACTTGGCCGTCAGAAACCCCGGCATTTTGCCGGAGGCCAAAGACATTCTTAAAAAATACGATTGGCCCGGAAATGTGAGGGAACTGGCCAATACCATTGAAAAATGTCTAATTTTCAGTAAGGGCCGGCCTGTCGGTGAGGAAGAAGTATCCTATTTGACCTCAGGAAAAGAAAGGACCTTGCTGGATAAGCCGGATAACCTTGACGCGTTCATCACTCGCTGGATCCGCAATAATTTAAGTCGCGGCAAGAGCAACCTTTTGGTCGATTTGACCGACCACGTGGCCAGACTGATCATTGCCGAAACCCTCACCGCCTGCAATGGCAATCAAAGCCAGGCCGCCAAGCGTCTGGGAGTTTCCCGGCCGACCCTGCTGTATAAGTTGGCCAAATATGGTCTTGATAAAGCGGCACACGATGAATCTGATAAATAATTTTATCACACTGTAAAGTTTTTTGACATTCGGCAACCCATTCAAACCAGCCTCCCAGGGTCGCCATCTCTGAGGTTTTTCTTCATATCGCGTTGAAATAAATAGCAATAAAAATTTTTTGACCGTTGCTGACCAACTTGATCAATAATGGCATAAAGGTTGCTTTCTTGCAGGCCCAAAAGCTAAATGATCATACATGCCGATAGCCGGCAGGACGGGTCTACAGAAAAATAATGGCGTGGTGTTTTCATGAAAGTCGACACCTTACACGATAGTCAGGAACAGCCAAAAACCAGGAACCTGGTGCTGACCGTGATGCTGGTCGCCGGGGTACCATTGCTCTTTATCGGATTTGTCATCATTCAACAGTTTGGTGACGCTTACCGCACCAAGATCACCGACCATTTGACGGCCTTGGTGAGAAAGCACAGCCGGACGATCGACAATTTTCTATCCGACCGTCTGGGAGATATCCGTGTCTTGGCTAGGTCGCACCCTGTCGAAGACTTGGCCGATCACCGTCTTTCTGACCAAAAAACTTGCGATATTGCGCGAGGAGTACGGTGGCGTATTTGTCGATCTGGGCTTGATCGATCCCAATGGGGTCCAGCAGGCGTATTCGGGTCCCTTTAACTTGGCCAAAGCCGACTACGCCGACGCCGTGTGGTTTTCTGAAACCCAGCAAAGCCAATACTATATCAGCGATGTCTTCACCGGCCTGCGGGGCTCGCCCCATTTTATCGTGGCCGTAAAAATACCATGGAAGGACCAGGGCTGGATCTTGCGGGCCACCGTCGACTTCAATGCGTTCAATGACCTGGTGTCCAATATTCGAATCGGAACGACCGGTATTGCTTTTATTCTCAACCGGGCTGGTGAACTCCAGACCAAACCCCAGATTGAGGTTGACGGCCTAAACGGGTCTTATCGGAACGTTCTGCAACACTGGAGTCTTGAATTTGACACAACGTTCTCCTCGAGGAGAATCCGGATTCTTTCGGCCGAGGCCTTATCTTTGCCGTTACGCCCTTAAACAACGGAAGATGGATACTGATCTTCCAGCAGGAGGTGTCGGATGCCTTTGCGACCTGGAACACGACCAAAATCATCGCCGTCCTCCTATTCCTTTTCTGGGCCGTGATTGTCGCCCTCTTCACCTATTTCATGTCACGGCGCATGACCCTCCGCATCGAGGAGGTTATTATTGAAAAGGACAAAATGAGCGACCAGGTGGTCGAAGCGGGCCGATTGGCCTCCATCGGTGAACTGGCCGCCGGTATCGCCCATGAGATCAACAATCCGGTGGCCATCATGGTGGAGGAGGCGGGTTGGATCCAGGATTTGTTAGCAGAGGATGATCCGGCCACACCGGACAACCTGACTGAAATTGAAAGGGCCACCGCCCAGATAAAGACCCAGGGAGGACGCTGCAAGGAGATTACCCACAAGCTGCTTATCCTTTGCACGCAAGACCGACCCGACCATAAAGCAAATCGATCTCAATGAGATGGTCCAGGATATGATCACCCTGGTCGATCAGAAAACCCGCTACGCCAACGTCCAGATGGAAACGCAATTGGACGCCGATCTGCCGCCGATTTGGGTATCGGCTACCGAATTGCAGCAGGTCCTGCTCAACCTGCTCAACAACAGCGTCGACGCGATGGATTCGTCGGGGGGGAATATCCATATCAGCACGCAGTTAAGCGACGGCCATATTACTCTCAAGATCGCCGACAACGGTATGGGTATTGCCGAAGCCAATCTTGCCCGAATTTTTGATCCTTTCTATACGACCAAACCGGTGGGGCAGGGAACAGGGCTCGGTCTGTCGATATGTTACGGGATCATTAAAAAGCTGGGGGAGACATCCAGGCGCAAAGCACCAAAGGCAAGGGTACAACATTTACCATTTCCCTGCCGATGGCCAAAGACAAACTCGGCGGTGTTGACTCTGTTGACCAATCGGAGTCAGAGTCGCAATAAAGCCGTTATTCAAACGTTAAAGGAGGAATACCTAATGGCATACAGAAGCTCAACTTTAGTTCCACCATCCGTTCTGCTGGTGGATGATGAAGCGTCCTTTGTTGAAACGCTATCCAAACGGATTGCCAAAAGAGATTTAAAAGTATCCACAGCTTTCAGCGGGCCGGAAGCGCTTGAAAAGCTCAAGGCAGGCGGCGGGGCCTCAAACTTCGATGTGGTCATTCTCGATGTCAAAATGCCGGGAATGGATGGCCTGGAGACTCTGGCGGCGATCAAACTGAAGCATCCGAATGTAGAAGTCATCATGCTAACCGGTCATGCCACGGTGGAAAGCGCCATCGAAGGCATGAAAGCCGGGGCTTTTGATTATCTGATGAAACCCTGCGATATCGACCTGCTGTTGGCCAAAATCGATAGGGCTGTCGTAAAAAAACGCGAACATGAGGAGAAGATCCTCCAAGCCAAAGCCCAGATGATCGCCCTGAAAAGGGGTTTTTGAAAGAGGAATCATGACGAACGGCAAAGCGAACATCCGCTTGCTTCTGGTGGACGACGAGGTCAGGTACCTGGAGGTGCTATCAAAGCGTCTCGGGAAGAGGAATCTCGATGTCACCACCGCCAGCACAGGACAGCAGGCGATCCAGCTTTTGCGGCGCAACGATTTCGACGTGGCCGTGGTCGATCTTAAAATGGGGGACATGGACGGAATCGATGTTCTTAAGATATTCAAGAAAATGGACCCCAATCTGTCGGTTATCATACTGACGGGTCACGGATCGGAACAGGCGGCCCGTGAAGGGATCGAAAAAGGGGCTTTCGATTACCTCACCAAACCCTGTGACCTGGAAAGCCTGCTGGAAATTATTCGAGCCGCATGCACCCGGTGCCTGCCAACGGAACCACCAGACAAACGTTAGGGAGAGGGTATGCTTTTAAAGAATAAACTGGTACAGTTATGTATCGCACTGGGTCTCGGATTGATCGTTATGCTCCTCCCGCGTCCGGAAGGAACGACGTTTGAAATTGTCGGCGATCCGGAGAAGAGAATACTAAACCAAGTGGGAGCCGATTTTACCATCGACGACAACGGCGGCCAGAAAACCAAAGGGTATGTCCTCAGGGCTCTTAGCCCCGGGCAGCCTCAGGCAACGGCCAAGCATCTTGAGGACGAAGCTGCCCGCCTGGGATTGACCGATGCACGGGTGGCCTACGTCGACGGAATGTCACCCAAGGCCAAACGGTTTCTCGCTACCCTGGCCTTTCTTCTCTTTTTGTTCGTCTTCGAACCGATTCCTCTGGAGATTACCGCTATCTGCATCGGTGTGCTGTTGATCGTGACTGGCGTGACCGACGTCAAGGGGGCTTGGGCGCCATACATGCACCCGGTGGTGGTATTCATCATGTGCTGCCTCGTCTACGCCATCGCGCTGGAAAAGGCGGGCCTGACCCAGCGTCTCGGACAAGCCATTGCGCGCAAAGCCGGTGACAGCGTTATCCGGTTTACCTTTCTACTTTCCGTGGGACTCGGATATGCGTCGGGCCTGTTTCACGATGCGGCGGCCGCGGCCATCGGCATTGCCACCATGCTGCCCCTGATGCGGGCGGCGGGGATCAAGCCTCACACCAACACGGCCAAATTCATGATGCTCTCTGTTGCCTTCGCCTGCTCGGCCGGAGGGATGATTACTCTTGTGGGTGGTGGCCGCAACATGGTTTCGGCGGCGTTCCTGAAAGAGTTCACCGGCATGGAACTCACCTTTTTCGACTGGATGAAGTTCGCGGCACCGGCCGGGTTTGTTACCGTTCCTTTGGCCGTAACCGTTTTATATTTTGTCTTCCGGCCCGACCGAACCTTCAAGCTGCCCAAGTTCGACGAGAAGATGGGGCCTTGGACGGCGCTGGAGAAAAAGACCACCGCCATCCTGGTGGTTGCATTCGGAATGTGGCTCACCAAGGGCGCCCACGGTCTCGATTATTCCATCCCGGGGATCCTGGCCATTGCCGCGCTGGTCATCGCCGGCGTGCTCGAATGGGAAGACATCCACAAGCATCTGGAATGGGGCACGGTGTTGTTTATTTTCGGCGGCGGCATTTCCCTCGGATTGGGAATGGATGCCTCCGGTGCGGCACGCTATTTCGCCAACCTGTTTTTCCCCCTGTTCAAGGGGAGCGGCTGGTTGATCATGTTTATCGGAGTGGCCGTTTTCGGGGCCATTGTCACCAACGCCATGGCCAACGTGGCTGCAGCGGCACTTATTCTGCCGATTGTTATTCCCTTGGCACAACTGGAGGGGGTGGACCCGCGGGTGCTGGCGCTCTGCCTGGGCATGGCCACATCCTTTGCCATGCTGTTGGTAATCGGATGCCCGCCCAACGCCATCGCTTACTCCTATCGGCAGTTCAAATCATCCGACTTGACCAAGGCCGGTCTTGTGGCGACCCCCGTTCTTTTGACCGCCCTGATTCTGGTGTGCGCCCTCTGGTGGAAAGTGTTGGGCTTGGTATAGGAGACGATGATGTGGCGTGGCGAACGAAGAACCAGGATTCTGATCGTCGATGACGAAAGCGGCTTTCGGGAAATCCTGGCGAGGCGGCTGGAAAAGAGGGGTGCGGTGGTGAATCAGGCCGCCGGCGGAGAGGAGGCGTTGGCCTCCTTGGCACAGGAATCCGTCGATGTGGTCCTCCTGGACGTCCGGATGCCGGGCATGGACGGCCTGTCGGTCCTGGAACACATCCGGCAGAAGCATCCGGACACCGAGGTCATCCTGATCACCGGAAATGTGAGCACCCAGGAAGGCGTGGCCGGCATAAAAGCCGGCGCCTTCGATTACCTGACCAAACCGATAGAGATCGAGCACCTGATCGGTAAGATCAGGCAGGCCTTTGATAAGCTCATCCGGACCCAGGAACAGGCCCGGGAAGCCCGTTTCCGGGTTAGAATGGAACAACAGCTTATCGCCGCCGACAGACTCGCGGCACTGGGTACACTGTCGGCCGGAACCGCCCACGAGATCAACAACCCTCTGGCGATTATCAATGATGCGGCCGGTTGGCTCAAAAGCAGAGCTGCCAAAGATGAATCCATTTCGGACGCGATGCGCAAGGATCTCGATTTGGCTCTGGATAAAATCGAATCGAGTGTCAAGCGCGCCCGGCGGATCACGCACCAACTGTTGAGCTTTTCCCGCCAGGCCGACTCCATGACCAAGGAGTTCAACCTGTCAGAGCTGGCGGTCGAGGTGGTAGAATTAACCCGCAAAACTGCCTCAGAAAATGAGGCCGAAGTGACCGCGGCTTGTGAAGTAAAGGACATGCGGCTATGGAGCGATCCGTTTCAGGTGCGACAGGTTCTGATCAATCTGGTGACCAACGGACTGCAGGCTGTCGCTCGGGGGGGTACTGTCGATCTGATCATTACCGGTAACGAAACCGATGCCATTGCCGTTGTCAGAGACAACGGCCCGGGCATCCCTCCGGAAAATCTCGAGCGCATATTCGAACCTTTCTTTACCACAAAACCTCCGGGTGAAGGAACGGGCCTGGGCCTCTCGGTCTCACGGGGCATTATCGAAAAATTGGGCGGACGGATCGAGGTCGAAAGCAAGCTGGGAGCAGGGGCCGTCTTCAAAGTGGTACTGCCACGAAAGCCGAGCCAAGCTGCCGATAAGCAAACGACGGATATGAGCCGATAAGGAGAAACATCAATGGTCAAATTGCCGATAAACATACTTCTGGTTGACGACGAGCGTGATTTCGTCGAGATCCTCTCTTTGCGACTGACCGACGCCGGCCACCGGGTCCGGGCGGCATTCAGCGGGCAGGAAGCATTGTCAGTCCTGGCCGAAACCGAAGGAAACGCGCTGCCGGAAATCGATGTGGTCATTCTCGACATTAAAATGCCGGGCATGGACGGCATCGAGACCCTCAAGCAAATCAAGGCCAGATACCCCGTCGTCGAGGTCATTCTGCTTACCGGCCACGGTGCCGTCGATACGGCCGTAAAAGGGTTGAAGTCTGGGGCCTTCGATTATCTTTTAAAACCGGCCGATTATGACGAACTGACGACCAAGCTGGAAGCCGCACGCAAGCAGAGGGACGCACGCGCCGAGCGTCTTCGCGAAGCCGAGGCCCGGGCTCTTATTCGGCGAAGCGGGGGCATGGTAACTCACGACTAGCCCGCATCAATCATGAAAATGATTAATCAATAGATTAATTGCAATAATATTGATACCTTAATGATGAAAAGCAAGGGGCGACGCCGATTGCGTTTATAACCGTATTGCTCCAGGGAAGTCAACGATATGCCGACATTATCAGTCTTTCATCACTTTCGTTTCCAAGACGTACTGGATATCGTATTTCTTTCATTTGTCGCCTATCATCTATACATCTGGTTTTATGAAACCAAGGCATTCAAAGCCCTCGTGGGCCTGCTTGGCCTGGGAATCATCTACAGTGTGGCTCAATCCTGGGGCCTGTTTCTCACCACTTGGGTTTTCCAAATCCTCTGGCAAGTCCTCATCATACTTCTCATCATTCTCTTTCAGCCTGAAATCCGTCAGGTTCTCGAAAAGGTAAATCCCTTCTACGCCCTGGGATGGCGTAGGACTGTCGGCCATGTCCCTT
This sequence comes from uncultured delta proteobacterium, assembly GCA_963825595.1. GTDB lineage: Bacteria > Desulfobacterota > Desulfobacteria > Desulfobacterales > SG8-13 > JARFQH01. The sequence continues at coordinate 218,597 of CAWGUE010000015.1, forward strand.
GGATAAGAAGCTTTTCCAAAACCATATTCGAACTGGGATCGCAGAAAGTCGGAGCCCTGATCCTCTTCGAACGTAAAGACCGGTTGCAGGAATTTGTGACGGGCGGAATTCCCTTTGAAGCCGAACCGGCTCGGGAAATCATTGTCAGCATTTTCCAAAAGCATTCGCCTCTGCACGATGGAGCCGTATTGATGCATAACGGCCGGATATCCATGGCGGCCAGTTTTTTGCCGCTGACTTTGCGTGAGGGGTTGTCTAAGGAATGGGGGACGCGGCACCGGTCGGCGATCGGTATTACCGAAAAGTGTGATGCCTGGGCGCTGGTTGTGTCAGAGGAGCGCGGGCAGGTTTCGTTGGTTCGCGGGGGTGTGCTCGAACCCGTCGAATCCCCTGAAATACTTGAGGAGAAACTCAAGGAGCTGTTGACCCCTTCAACGCCGGAATTGACGAGTAAACTCCAAAAAATAAAGCGGTTGCTGCTGAACCGATGGCGAATAAAACTGGTCACTTTGGCGGTTGTCAGCGTGTTGTGGTTCTCTTTTGCCGGGCAACAGAACGTTGAAGTGACACTCGAGATCCCGCTTTCCGTGCACAATCTATCGCCTAAATTCGAGATTGATCCAGCGAACCAAAATGTAAAGGTTACGGCACGGGGCCTGCGCAAGGACATTGGAATGCTGAGTTCCAAAAATGTGAAAATCAATCTGGATTTATCCATGGTTGGCGCCGGCAAGAAAAATTACTACCTTAGCCGGCAGCAATTGTCATTACCCAATGACCGCATCGAGGTCATCAGAATTGATCCAACGGATCTCACACTGGAAATACGCTCAAAGCCCTTACAAACCAACGGAAAGTAAAACTAGCCAGTGTTGCCGCGCGTTTTTCCGATGTCTTCCCGAATGGCATAAACCGTATTTTTCTTCATGAACGGACAGCGGAATTCGATAGATACCGCGGTGAGCTTCAGGCCGTTAGAGGTTTTGTTGCCCTTTCCATAAAGCGGATCCCCCATGATCGGGTGGCCGATCATCTCGAAATGACGGCGCAGTTGATGGCGGCGCCCGGTTATCAGCCTGATGTCGACGGTGGTGGTGTCACTGGCGGGAGAATAGGCCGTTACGGCAAATTCTGTGACCGCCGGTTTTCCGTCCAGGGGCACATCGATCCTGATAACGGATTGCTTCTCGCCTACGGCACCGAGAATCTCGGCGCGGTATTTTTTTATGACCTGCCGGTTTTGGAAAAGGGCCGAGAGATATCGTGCGGCATCCCGCGAGTGGGCCACCACAACCACTCCTGAAACCTCGCGGTCCAGCCGGTGCACGGTATATACTTGCCGGCGCTTCGAAAAATAGCGGTCAACAGCACGCAGCAGGGAGCAGTGGTCGCCGAAATTGCTGCCCTGTGTCAGCATTCCCGCCGGCTTGATCCACACGCTGTAATTTTTTCGATCGCTGAGCAAATCGGCAGGCGGTGGTATTTTGGCGAGAATGTTTTCATCGTAGAAGATCTCCAGTATGTCCCCGGCGGCCAGAGCGGCAGTTGCGCGGCGTAGACGTCGACGTTTGCGCTTGTCTTTTTTCAGCCAGACGGCTCCCTTGATCATGGCCTCCTTGACTTTGGTCTTGGAAAGGCCGGTACCTGCGGCGAGAAGAGCACTGGCCGTCCGGATGTCATCAGAGCTCACGGTTTTTTTGAAGACAACAGGTTGCATCGGAAGATCGGTTTGGGCCGTGCTGGTGAACACCGCAGCCTCATCGCTTAACCCGATGTAGTTTTCGAGTTGGTTGCTGTAAGGAGATCGGCGATTTTTTTATTCAGCCGTTCTTTGCGTGATGGAAAAAGCGCCGTGCTGCGCCGTCTCACCTGTTTGGATTCCTCGACAAAGAAGTTCAGCAGGTCAAAGTCTGCCGATACCTTGCGCCGGGCCCTGCGGGCGGCATCGATTCTGGCCAGAGCGGCCATGATGCCGTACATGTGGAGGCTGAGGTCGGTTATGCGTCGCAGTAAAAACTCTCTATGGAATATTTTCTCTCCGTAAACCAGCAGGCCGATATGGACGAGGAGGCGAATCCGGCGGGCGTTGGCGCGGGCGGCCTCAACGGCCCGGTCCATATCTGCCTGGTTGAAACGCAGCTGCCAGCGCATCCTTTTGAAAGCATTGATCAACAGGAAGAGGGCCGTTTTGATTTTGTTACCGGAAAAGGCCCGCAGTTCTTTTGCCAGTCGGCGGATAATGAATAGGGCCGGGTAAATGGAGTGAATTTCTGTGGTGCCTTCGAAGATGGTGGTCACCCTGAAATCCCGCATGCGTAGTTCGTAAGGTAGGGTTGCCAGATAACCGGCGCCGCCGGCAACCTGGAGGGCGTTGTAGAGGGTGTCCCAACCGCGGGTGGTACCGAACAGCTTGCTGTGTGAGCTTTCGATGGCCACAACGGCCAGAGGGTCTGCGGCGAGCATGCTGGCGGTGAAGGCCGTGATGGCCGAGGCGATGTAACCGTTGACCCTGGCGCACACCAGCATTTCCTGGATTAACTCGAAGCGGTTGATGGGAACATCGAACTGGGAACGAGTGGCGGTTCTATTTATCATGTCTGTCAGCGATTGTGCCATCATTCCCGATGAACCGGCTCCGAGGGCCAGGCGACCGTAGTTGAGAATCGTCATTGCAATCTTAAAGCCGTCCCCCGGTCGCCCCAGGAGATTCTCCACCGGAACCATGACGTTTTTAAACTGAATCGCAGCTGTTGAACTGGCTTTCAGCCCCATCTTGGGCATATCCTTGCCGATTTTTACACCCTGCCAGCCGGTTTCCACGACAAAAGCGCCCATGAAACCGGGTTCGTCCGGATTCATTTGAGCAAAAACCGTCAATCCGCCGGCGTAGTTGGCATTGGTGATGTAAGTCTTGCGCCCGTTCAGAATGTAGTGACGCCCGTCGGCAGACAGGGTCGCTGTGGTTTCGATATTTTGCGCATCCGATCCGCGATCCGGTTCGGTCAGGGCATAGGAGAAAATCATTTCACCGGAAGCAGCTTGCGGCAGATATTTTTTTTTCTGAGCGTCGGTACCGAAGAGCACAATTCCCTTTATGCCGATCGACAAATGGGCCAGAGCCGTAAAGCCGAGGGACATGTTCTGGGAAACGATCTCTTCGACCAGTTTAAGATACTGCCACAGGTTGAGCCCCACTCCGCCGAACTCGACCGGTACGTTGAGACCGAAGAAGCCGATCTGTTTGAGGCGATCCATGGCTTTCGGTGGGATGACCCCTTGTTCGTCCAGGTCAGTGGCGGGGTACTCCTTCTGAATTTCGAGAAACCTCTGGGCCAGTTGGCGGGTGTTATCATCCGGTTCGATGTCCCGGAATATCCGCAGTTGGTCTATGTCGAGATGACCGAAAAAGGCTTTCAATAGAAAACTGTCGTCGCTCATTTCTCTCTCCTGACGATGAATCGGTAGTGGTTGATGGGGTTACTATAAGCAGGGGGGGATACGGTGTAAACATGACGCTAACCCGGACGCCATTTCTTTGCCGAGAAGACAATGTCAAAGATGTTCCATCGGTGGCTGTTATTGAGTCGGCAACTCGAGAAATGCGTTGCGGTTCGCGGAAACGGTGGCGAACGAGATCGACAGCAAGGGGATTGCGAGGTTTGTCATCCAGTGCTATACAAACTCGAGCAGAATGAGAGCGAACCATTCGTTCCTTAACCTTTTTCGATCAAGTGAGGAAAAACCAACCTGGATCAATTCGCGCGGCCGGTGGGGGCAGGTTTGTCCAATCCTGTCCCTTGATATGGTTCTTTTAGCGCCAATAAGGAGGTCACATGCCAAGAAAGAAAGCTGTGAAATCGGAACCGGTGGGTAAAAAGATCAAACTGGCCAGAACACAGAAAAAAATCACTTTCGACCAACTGGCCAACGAAACCGGATTTGCAGTCGATTATTTGAAAAATATCGAAGCCGGAAAGGAGATTCCCCCGGTCGGCGCCCTGCTGCAGATATCCCGGGCTCTGGAACTCGATTCCGGCATTCTGTTGCGGGATCAGCAGGCCAACCTCAAAAGCCGCGTCAAGGCGTTTTCCAAGCGGACGGAGAATTACGCGTACTCGACGCTGACACCGGGGGCGGAGAACAAGCACCTGAAAGCTTTCAAGGTCACCGTAGACCCTCTGCAGGATCACAAAGGCGTCGGTTATCAGCACGAGGGTGAGGAGTTTGTGTATGTGCTGGGTGGCCAGATGGAGATTGTCGTCGGTGATCATGTCAACAAACTGAAAACCGGTGAGTCTTTGCACTTCAATTCGGGCATTCGACACAAGATGCGCAATACCGGCAAGAAAGAAGCGCAGTTGCTGGTCGTGATATACGGCCCCTGATAACAGTAGATTCAAATTTCTGAGTTGAACCCGCAATCGTACCATCAGCGTTTCGTGGAAGGATACAAGCCACGCAGGAGGGTCTCGTCAATGTCGATACAGTTAACCGATGAGCATTTGATGATTCAGTCGATGGTCAGGGATTTTGCGCGCGAAGTCATCGCACCGACCGCTGGGGAGCGTGACAAGACCAAGGAGTTTCCCGCCGACAACCTGCGGCAGCTTGCGGAACTCGGTTTCATGGGCATGATGGTACCGCCGGAATATGGGGGATCCGGTGCCGACACCATCAGCTATGTTCTGGCACTTTCGGAGGTGGCCTATGCGTGTGCATCGACCGCCGTCGTCATGTCGGTACACAATTCCATTGTTTGCGAGAGCATCCTGCGATATGGCAATGACGCACAGAAAAAAGAGTGGCTGACGCGCCTGGCCACCGGAGAAATTCTGGGGGCCTTTGCGCTCACCGAACCCCAGGCCGGGTCTGATCCCGTGCGGCAGAGCACCAAGGCCGTCCGGGACGCCGACAGCTACATTCTGAACGGTACCAAACGTTTCATCACCACTGCCAGCAACGCCGGTCTGATCATCGTCACCACGAAGACCGACGAGGCAGCCCGGCATCGGGGGATCACGGCTTTCCTCGTACCGAAGGATGCTCCCGGTCTTTCCGTCGGCCACCTTGAGGACAAAATGGGGCTGCGTGCATCGGATACCGCCGATCTGATCTTCGAAGACTGCCGGATACCGGCAGAGAACAGGCTCGGCAAGGAAGGGGAAGGATTCAAGATCGCCATGACGGGGCTCGATGGCGGACGCATCGGTATAGCCGCCCAATCGGTTGGGGTTGCGCAGGCAGCTTTGGATGCCTCGATCGAATACGCAAAGCAAAGAGAGCAGTTCGGACAGACCATATCCAAGTTTCAGGGCCTGCGCTGGATCTTCGCCGACATGGCCACCGAGATCGAGGCCGGGCGGCAGTTGATGCTTTCCGCGGCAGCAATGAAAGATCGGGGCGTCAACTTCACCAGGCAGGCATCCATGGCCAAACTCTACGCTTCGGAAATGGTCAACCGCGTAACGGCCAAAGCCGTTCAGATTCATGGCGGTTACGGGTATATCAGGGAATATCCGGTTGAACGTTTCTTCCGGGACGCCCGGGTCTTCACGATATACGAGGGCACGTCCGAAATCCAGAGAGTGGTCATTTCCAACCACCTTTTTCAGGACAAGCGCACGCCCTGACTTTGGCATCGAATTGTTCCCGGACATACCCACTGGCTTCCGTCAGCATCAACCATCTTTTCTGCAGCGCCACATCGGCAAATCCGATGTGCAGAAATTCGTCGGCAAATACCTTGAAATGTTCCTGCCAGGTTATCAGGTCCTCCACCGGGCAGGCGGAATCCACGAGAATGCCATCCAACCCGGTCAAGTGCTGAAGATCGGATATTTCCGGCAACTGCGGATGCTCCCACCAATAAACCTGCCGCTGCATATCACCGTTAAAAAAACCCGTTCGCTTGTGGGAAACCAGTGTGAACAAGACGGCCCGATTCCCGGGCTCTGAAAACAGAAAACGTTGTTCGAGATCCAGAAAATGGGGACGTGCCAGGTTTACGGCTCCCAGCAACCTGTTTGTGTCCGGCAACCGTTTCGGCGCGATGAAGATGATCTCCAGGGTTGTAAACGGGTTGGCCTTCGTGAGGATTTCAAGCACTCCAGCCGTATAGGCTGGATCTTCCAGATCAGGACCAATATAGATCTGGTAGGGATGCGTCAGGTGTTCAGCGAGAGTATGCAGCGTGTGAAGTGGCCTTGGCGCCAGCAGTACAAGTTTGGCAATATAGGTGCCGCCGCCGAGGGACACATGGTGATCCGGGGACGGACTGCCGTCGGGGCGACAGGGGTTACGCCAGGCAATGTCCAGATCCGGCATCGGATACAGGCAGACGTCAAAACTTGTCTCGGCATAATCGAAGGCCAGGAGTAGATCATCAGGGGTGAATCCTGCCGTCGAGATGACCGGATAGGGCGGTTCCGCAGCATACTTCAATCCGAGATCGCTGCTGTTGGCCCTGAAATCGGTGCCCGGCAGAACGGCCAGCGGAAAGACCTGGACGTCTTCGTGCAGTCCGTTGTCTACCACAAAATCAACCGTACGTCGAAAGCCGTCAAGATCGTCGCCCGGCAGACCGGCGATCAGATCGATTCCGGGGGTGATGTGACGTTCTTTGAGTAGCGAAGCACCCTTTAAAAAACGTGCGAGGTCGGTTGGGCGGTTCATGAGGCGGAGGGCCTCGGGGTTGGTTGACTGCAGTCCGCATTCAAACCAGCGAAATCCCGCAGCTGCGAAAAGATCGGCCAGATGCGTATCCAATTGGTCGACCCTGATTTCACTGATCAGGGAAAGAGCCCCGTCGTGATTAATAGCCTGAATCTTTTCGAGTAGTTTTTTCAGCCCGGGTCGGGCGTTAATGGTCGGATCAAGCAGATAGAGTTCGGCGATCCTGCGCTCTGCTGCCCATCTGACCGCTTCCAGCAGCAGGGTTTCGTCCTTGACGGCCAGGCGGTTGCGGGATTTACTGTAGTAGCAATAGCCGCAGTGAAAAGGGCAGCCGCGCTGGGTTTCAAGCAGCACCAGATTCTCGATTTCCGGCTCCAAGAGCCCCGCGATATAGGGGCTGGCACTTCTTCTGAATACCGGACCGGCACTGGCGGCCGCGGCTTTTTCATACCAGAAAGAGGCGTCTACCAACAGGCGGCGAAACACAGTTTCGCCTTCGCCGAACACAAGAAAATCGACCGCCGCCGATCGGACCAGTGCGTTGTCGGGAGTGACTTCCGGACCGCCAAAAACGATCCGGCACCGGTGGGCCTCTTTTAGCTTTTCAGCCAGATACAGCGATCGCCGTAGGTTCCAGCAATAGATTGAAAATCCGACCACATCCGGCTGCCGGGCCTGTATCTGTTCCAGCAGAGCCTGATCGCCCAGGTACGAAACAGTGCTTTCAGGCAGTATCGTCACCTCTGCGCCGGGAATATCGCCCACAGATTGTTTGAGGCAAGCGGCGCCCAGAGGGATATTGCCGGTTTGCCTACCGTAATTCAACTGGGGAATCGGGAGTTGCAGCAGAAGTGCACGGGTCATGGTTACTAAAATTGTTGTGGGATCACCTCGAACTGAGGTGGAATCTTAAATCCTTCAGCCGGAGGGCTTACAGGCCTGCTTGGCATCAAAGCCACCTGAACCTTTGGCGATACCGCCGGCGCGGACGCAGCCGGCTGACATGAGTTTTTCGATGTCAGGGCAGGCACATTCGGGGCACTTCGGGGCGGACTCCTCGGACGACAGAGCCAGGTATTCGAAGCAATGGCAGCAGCCTTTGCATTGGTATTCATAGATCGGCATAATAATCCTCCGACAGCCTCCTTGCTTGTAAGGTGACCATATAGTATTTTAATGCGGCAGCAAGATCGCTTGGCTGAAGCGCTGTAAATTCTCGTCTTTTGCGCACCTCGCGCTTTGAGGGGTCAACGCCTGGACGACAACCGGACGGAACGGTTAACTCAAGGTTTCCAGCGGACGGGCAGGCGAATCCCGGCGCTTTTTTCCCGGCCGGGGCGCTCCTTCTCGTGGGCATCGATTTTTTCTCGCCAGCGGTAAAGCGCTTCCCAGACTTGATAGTAGGCATCCCGCCGCAAGGCATCATCCGCGGGAACCACATTTTTTTTCACGGACGGATAATCCACCTGGAGTGCGCTGTCTGCCAGATAGGCCGACCAGGCCTGTTTGGCAATCCTGATTCGATAACGATAGCCGCGACCCTCTTTTGGCACAATCTGGTTTTCATCGCAATAGCCGCTCAATTTTTTTGCCAACCTGCAAATATCCTCCTTGCATTGGGAACGAACCACAAGTTCGTCGCCGCGGCAATCCTTGTCCCAGACGACGGAGAAAAATCCTTCGCGCGTGAATACCCACATATGTATGACTCCTGCTGGTGACCGAAACCGCGGGTGTCGCAATCATCCGTTACAGATTCCTGGCTGTTGGGGGGTGACGCAGGCCCGGGTTCCAGTCGACCGTGTCATCACGTCGAACCGTTTGACGGTTCAATCGTTCGATGTTTGGTTGAAAAATTGTCATTTTAAGCTTATGCTATAGCATAAAGTAACCTATGAAAACAATTGATGGTTCGATATTACGGGCAGCGCCATGATTCCCGAATCCGCGCTGAACATTTTACCAGCCCTGGTACGGGCTTTTTTAATTGAAAGGAAAAACATCATGATTTTCACGAACCGCTGGTATGCGGTGGCGACCGTTTTGGTGGTCTACCTTCTGGTGAGCGTCGGGACGGCCGTGGCACAGAAGGCACCAGCCGATAAGGTAGCTGACGTAAATGGGAAAACCATTTCACGAACCGACCTCGATCGGGAGGTGAAGCTGTGGACGGATCGAATGGCCAGTCAAGGCCGCCAGTTACCGCCTGCTCAGGTGCCCGCCGTCAGGGACCAGATCTTGGATAGCCTGATAAACCAAGAACTGTTATTTCAGGCCAGCAAGAAAAACAAAATAAAAGTCGATCAGAAGACCATCGAAGAGAGATATGGCTCCATTAAACAGCGTTTCAAGACCGAAGAGGAATTCAAGGAAGCCATCGCGAAAATGGATGTCACCGAGACGACGATCCGGACGCAGCTCGAGAAAGGCCTGGCCATCGACGAGTTGCTGAAGACCAAGGTCGTCAAAGACATCGCAGTGACAGAGGAGGAGAGCCGAAAATACTATGACGAGCATCAGGATCAATTCAAAGAGGCCGAACAGGTGAAGGCCAGCCACATCCTGATCAAGGTCGAGCCCGATGCCACCGACGAACAGAAAGCCGAGGCACGCAAGAAGATCGATGCCGTTCAGGGTAAGCTGAAAAAAGGTGATGATTTTGCCGCCGTGGCCAAGGAGTATTCAGAAGGACCAAGCAACAGCCGGGGGGGTGACCTGGGTTTCTTCCAACGCGGACAAATGGTCAAACCATTCGAAGAGGTCGCCTTTTCGATGGACGTCGAGCAGGTCAGCGGGGTGGTGGAGACCCAATTCGGCTATCATATTATCAAGGTCTACGAGAAAAAGCCTGAAAGCACGGCCACATACAGCGAAGTGAAAGACCAACTCCAAGAGCATTTGAAACAACAGAAAACGCGTGAGGCGGTAGGACAGTACGTAGACGGTTTGCGGAAAAAAGCCAAGATCGAGAAGTTTTAGCAGCCGATGGCACGTCTGCTTGCACGTTTATCCAGGGTGCCGGGCGGCGTGCCGGCGCTGCAACGTCATGTGGAAGCCAAACTTCGCCAACGGGCCGGGGAAGTGACACCGTTCAGCGAAAACATGCGCTATTCCAACCAGGCTTCCGCGGTTCTTTTCCTGCTCGGACACCGGGCATGCGGCGGCGGCAGGGCTGAAAATTGCTTGATTCTCAACAAGCGCTCACAGAGGGTGCGGCAGCCGGGAGACCTTTGCTGCCCCGGTGGGGGTATTATACCCTGGTTGGATGTCCACTTGGCCCGCTTGCTCAAGATCCGGAGGTCCCCACTGTCTCGTTGGGCCGATTGGCCCTTATGGCGCCGCCGGCGGCCAAATGATGCCCTGAACTTGGCGCTTCTACTGGCAACCGGATTGCGGGAGAGTTTCGAGGAAATGCGCCTGAATCCCCTGGGAGTCCGGTTCCTGGGGGTGCTGCCCGCGCAGCGACTGGTCATGTTTGAAAGGGAAATATATCCCTTCGCATGCTGGATTTCGCATCAGAGACGGTTCTATCCCAACTGGGAAGTGGAAAAAGTAGTGACCATACCGCTGCGTCGTTTGCTCGACCCGGCTAATTATGCCCGCTATCGACTTGAAATCGATCTCATAGAAAACCATCGCCAAGGTCGCCGCCGCAGAGAAATAAAGGAATTCCCTTGTTTTCTTCACAAACAGGACGGCCGCACCGAGAGACTCTGGGGCGCCACTTATCGGATTACGGTCAATTTTCTGAACTGGGTTTACGGATTCGAACCGCCGGATATCGAAGATTTGAAAACCATCGAGGGCAGACTTGACCGCAATTACGCGGCAGGTCGCGCGTAAGCCTTAACATTTGATGAAACTGTAAGGCTTGCCTTCTCGTTATTCAGGATGGATTTCATCGCTGTACTGGTTCCTCGACTGAATGACTTGCTGAATTTCAGACCACGATCCCGAACGAGAAAAGACCCGCTGCAGATGGATTCAAATACCCCAGATACCACCATCAGCCCCGTTCGTGCTTCCGCCAACGGATTCGAAACCGGTAAGATCGTCGCCCTGTCCATCTGTCACTTCATTCATGATGCGTATTCCAGTTTTCTGGCGCCCTTGTTGCCTTTGCTGATCGAGAAGCTTTCGCTGACCTTGACTCAGGCCGGTTTCCTATCCACCATCATGCAGTTGCCCGCGCTGTTGAATCCCTACCTCGGAACCCTGGCCGACCGCATCAGCGTTCGCTATTTCATCATTTTGGCTCCGGGAATAACGGCGGTCTCCATGAGCCTTATCGGTCTGGCGCCCGGTTATGGCGTTCTGCTGGTATTGCTGCTGATTGCCGGCATCAGCGTCGCCATATTCCACGTACCGGCGCCAGTGATGGTGTCCCGCCTGTCCGGTACGAAAAAAGGCCTGGGGATGAGCTTTTTCATGACCGGCGGGGAACTGGCGCGGTCGCTGGGACCGTTGGCGGCTGTCGGAGCGGTCTCGCTGCTGGGAATGGAAGGGTTTTATCCGGTCATGATTGTGGGCGTGCTGGCCTCTGGGTGGCTCTTCCTGCGGTTCAGGGATATTCCCATACGAGCTGAGACCGGTCAACCGACCTCGGTGACAAGGACATGGCGGGAGATGCGGCATATTTTGCGTCCCCTTTCCGCCATCCTTCTCTTCCGCGGCTTCATGCACGCCTCTATCACCGCTTTTCTACCGACATACATAAACCTTGAGACTGGAAATCTTTGGTTGGCCGGAATTGGTCTCACCGTTTTCGAGGCCGCCGGGGTCGCCGGAGTGCTTGCCGCCGGTTCATTGAGCGACCGTTTCGGACGACGGCGGATCCTGCTGATGTCCCTGCTGGGTGCGCCGGTCAGTCTGTTTCTGTTTACCGCCCTCGGCGGGTGGTTTGGTTTTGGCGCTCTGGTACTGGTGGGATTCAGCCTGCTTTCGACAACGCCCGTTATGTTGGCCCTTGTGCAGGAGCATGCCGGCAGCAGTCCGTCGGCCGCTAACGGCTTTTTCATTATGATATCGTTTATGGCCAGATCGGCCGTGGTGGTCGTGGTTGGATTTATCGCCGATCAGATTGGACTGCGGGGCACCTATTTCCTTAGCGCCTTGTTGGGTTTGGCGGGTATACCGTTTGTGCTCAAATTGCCCCGTGAGTGATGGGGTTTGTGGAAATTGCAGTGTTGTCATAGTATCCATAAATGCCATTTTAACTCTGGGTTGCGCCTATGGCGGGATTCACCACCATTTTGCAGCTGCGGCTTACGGCAACCTGTCGGATAAAATTGATTTCAGCGACGTTTTGAATAATATTTGCGCTTGGAAAGAAATACCATCGGAAAGGAGACGTCAATGGCCAAAGAGAAAGTCAGGCGAATAAACGGGGTTATTGCATCCGTTTTTTCCCATACCGGTTACATTTCAAAAGAAGACGCCCAGGAAATCAGCGGACTGGATGACAGCGAGTTCAATAAGGTATACGCGAAAGCCGCCGAAATCAGCCGGAAAATAATCAAGGCCGAAGGTAACAAGGTGGACGCTTTCATCGAGCATATTGCCAGGGAAATCGATGCGTACACGGCGCATTACGGCGGAAAACTTTTCAAGTAGGGCCATCCATTGCACGCGCTTGGTCGCTGAGTAAGGCCCGCCCACGGTTTAATGCAGCGCACGGATCAGATTCCGATCCAGAAATGGTCAAATTTTACAAGTCAAGAATATCAGGGAGTTGCACGAAGGCGCGCGTGTGTGAGCTGCTCAAGCGATTCGGTTGACTTGTCCGCTTTCAGCGTGATGGAAGCCGAATTGAAACGTCGACCCAAATGCGGTTGCCCAAAGAAAGGACGCCTTTATCGCGCGTTTTTCTTCTTTTTGTGTTTAATGGACCGCGACCGGCCGGCGGCGATCGCTTTGGCCGGAATCAATCCGGTGGCGCTGGCCGAGACGATGTTACCGGCGACGCCGGGGCCGTCTCCGGCCACGAACATACCGCTGATCTTCGTTTCCAGGTTGCTCGTCGTCTCGATCTGGGTGGCGAAAAATTTGATCTCCGGGGCATAGAGAAGGGTTTCGTCATTGGAAACACCCGGTATAACGAGGTTGAGCTTGTCGAGACCCTCGATGATATTGGTCAGAATCCTCTCGGGCAGGGCCATGGCGATGTCGCCGCAAACGACATCGGTCAGGCTCGGTTCAAAATAGCCTTTGTTGATTCGGTTCCAGGTGCTGCGCCGCCCGCGCTTGAGATCTCCAAAACGTTGGAGAATCGGCTTGCCACCGCCGATCAGCGATGCCAGGCTGCCGATGGCCTCACCATAGGCCTGGTTGTCGGTTACCGGCTCGGTGAGAACCACTTTTGATAGAAAGGCGAAATTGGTGTTTTCGGACTTTTTATGGCGATAGGCATGGCCGTTAACGCAGACGAAGCGGCTGTAGTTTTCCTGGGTGACGAATCCACCCGTATTGGTGCAAAATGTGCGGGTTTGGTCGTCGTATTTGCTGGTTTGGATGAAGAAGGTGGGATCGTAGATGACATTGCAGAGATCCTGCATGATGTCATTGTGCACCTCTACCCGCACACCGACCTCGATGCCGCGCTGTTTGAGATTGAGGCCGTATTTTTGTGCCAGACCACCGATCCAGTTGGCGCCCACCCGGCCAGGTGCCAGAATCACGTTGTCGGCACGGTATTCTTGGCGATCGGTGACAATCCCGGTCACGCGCTGGTTTTTTACGACGATATCCTCGACTTCTTCGGATGTATGTATGGTTACTTTTCGGGATTTGATATAGTCCTGCATGGCGGCGATATGCCCCGGCAGACAGTCGCTTCCCAGGTGCTTCTGCCTGATAATCAGCAAGTGGATGCCGTGCCTCTTCGCCTTTTTGCGGATGGTGCGGGCCTCTTCCATGTCTGTGGGATACACGGGCCCGTCCATGCCGAAACGGTTGAAAATCGACTCGGTCTCCTGGATCAGGATTTCGGCCTGGGAACGCGGCATGAACTGGGACAGATCGGTTTTTCCCAATTTGTGGATATAGTTGAGTTTGCCGTCCGAAAACAGACCGGCGCCGCCGATTCCCGAAAGGATGTTACAGGGATTGCAGTCAAGGCACTTATGGTTTTCGGACATGGGGCATCTGCGTTTCAGGGGGCTTTTGCCCCTTTCAATTATCAAGATGTCCAAATCCGTGTGCTCGCAGAGGTAGTAGGCGGCAAACAGCCCGGCCGGGCCGCCGCCCACGATAACGACGTCGTGCTTACAGTCCGCACCGGCGGGAATCGCTCGGGGCATAACATCCTCCCTTTGGTTGGGTCTTGCACCCGCTGAAACATTCAGCGTATTCAATAATATAGCATTTGCAAGGATGTGCCTTCAAGGATGAAAGCATATAGCGCCGGCAACATAAGGAATGCTTGTGTTTCGGGATGGACTGTTTTACCTTAGCCGGAAACAGAAACGCATTTTTGCGGCCTGAGGGAGATACGATTCGAGATGACAAACGGGGACTATTACAAGATTCTCGGTGTGGAAAAAGATACACCTGTGCGGCAAATCAGGGAAGCATACCGCAAGCTGGCCTACCAGTACCATCCCGACCGCAACCCGGGTGATGCCGGCGCGGCGGAGATGATGAAACGGGTCAACGAGGCCTATGCCGTAATGTCCAACCCGCAAAAACGGCAGGAATACGATTCTCTGCGCCACCGCTTCGGCGATGCTGCCTACAGCCGGTTCAGACAGTCCTACACCGATCAGGAAGTGTTCAGAAACTCGGACATCCACCGGGTTTTCGAAGAAATGGCCCGCAGTTTCGGATTCAGGGGTGTCGACGAGGTCTTTCGCGATTTTTACGGTCCGGGATATCGAGGCTTTACCTTCACACGGCCTGGATTCTTTGCCAAGGGGTTTGTCTTTACGGGCATGGGTCCTGTAAAATCCCCCCACGATCTCAAGCTGCCGCATGCGGGTCCCCTTGGCAAACTCGCCCGTATGGTTTTGAAAAACCTCGGCGGTGCTGAACTTTCGGAAAAAGGGGGGGATGTCAACGATACCATTCGAATCGACCCGCAACTGGCGCATACCGGTGGACCCTACGCCTATTTCCTGCGTGAAAAATCGAAAAAACTGGTGGTAAAAATTCCACCGGGCGTGCGCAACGGGCAGAGGATCCGCCTGACCGGTATGGGGCACAGCGGGTCAGGCGGAGGTCAGACCGGAGATCTCTACCTGAAGGTGAATATCCGGCGGCCGATACTTGAAACCGTCAGGGCAAAGATTTCACAATTGATCACTCCTGAAGGGCGCGCCAAATAATCGAGTGTTCCTCCATGATTGGTGATGGGGTTCACACACCCTCGATTCCGAATGTGAATCGACACAGCGACCACAGCCATATACCCCCAGAGCGGAATGGAACGGACAGAGTGACTGCCGCTGAGCGGCCGGAGATCCGGACAAACCCTTTTGCCTATGCGATTGCAGGTCAACAATCTGACCCTGAAGTACCCCGGAGCACCGAATCCCGTTTTCAAAGACCTCAACTTTGAACTGAAAGCACCGGGGTTCAACTCCATCTTTGGACCTTCGGGGGTCGGTAAGACTTCCCTGGCCCGAATTCTTACCGGCGACATACCGGGTTTCTCCGAAAAAATAGACCACCGGGGAATGACGACTTTTCTCTATTCCTACAACCTGGAACGTCTACCGGGGTGGTCCAGTGTCGGGAAGCACCTCATAAAGGTCACCCCTTCAGACCGCCAGGATCGCAGAGAGAAGCTGGTCAGTGTTTTCGGTCTCGAAGACTGCCTCCAACAGCGATTTTCCCAACTCTCCCTGGGCCAGCGAAACCGAGTCAACCTGCTGCGCTATCTCCTGCAGGAATTCGATTTGCTGATCATGGACGAAAGCCTTGCCAACGTCGACGAGATAACCCGCGAAAAAATTCTTCTGACGATTAAGGCCATGTTTCCGAACACCCACTTTCTATACATATCGCACAACGTGGTTGAGGTTGCCAAATTTTGTAATGATATAGTAGTGTTGAGAGGGTCGAGGCGACAACCACAGTCAGCCATCGTGCCAGGGCAGGACGCCCGGATCGGCCAGGAGATCGATCCGGGAAAATTGGACCGGACCATGCTGGAAATCGTCAATGCTTCTTCATAGGCGGATATACCAGTTTCTGATCATATATTTCATGGCGGTTGGCTTCTTATTCCTGATCAAGTACGGGTTCAATCTGTCCAGCTATGTTGTCCCCGGTCCGACCGATATTTTGCATACCGCCGGGGCGGAGTACCGAAGGTATTTCATCGATGTCATGAACACCCTGATGGTGGCGGTTCTCGGTCAAATCATCTCAATCTTCATGGCCTTTCTGGTCGGGATCTCCGGCCGGCAGGCCACCTGGCTGGGATCATTCATCAAGGTGGCGGCGTACAATGTCCAGGCCTATCCGATCGTGGCGATTGCACCGATTCTTTTCATCCTTCTGGGCGACGGCCTCCTGACCCGTTTGTTGATTGCCGCCATGATTTGCTATTTTCCGCTGCTGCTGTCCATCATCGGCATCATGTCGGAACCGGTTGCCGATATCGAGCATTTTTATCGGACGACCGGCCGGATGCGCTGGCAGCTGGAGGTCAAGATCCGGGCCTTCGAAAATCTGAACAAATTAACCACGGTGATTGCCGGTAGCGCTACGCTAGCAATGGCCGGCACCATTGTGGCCGAGTTTATTGCCGCCAACGCCGGGATCGGCTACAGTATCCGGGTTGCGCTGTACCAGGGCGATCTGGCCAAAATCCTCGTGGCGCTCTTCCTGATCGGCATCACCCTATCGGTTTATCAGGGCGTTTTGGAGCTTTCCGGCGTCCTGATCCGCAGGACCTGGACCGGAAAATAAACCGCTTTAATCATCATCTTCCGTGGAATAAGCGGGATAAGGAAAAGGATGAGCAATATTGGCTAATGCAAAAAAACGATTGAATTTCGGATTGCCGGCGGCCCTTGTATTGGCAGTTCTGATCGAACTGGGCAGTGTCGGAGCCTGTGCGGCAGCTGACACCATTACTTACCGGCTGAAATGGCTCTTCAACACCAGCGTTGTGGGTGATCTTTATGCTGATGTTCATCAGTTTTTTAAAGCCGAGGGACTGACGGTTGTTGTCAAGGAGGGCGGTCCGGAACGGGATGCCATCCGAGAACTGGAAATGGGAAGGGCCCAGTTCGGCGTGGCTTCGGCCGACCAGGTGATCCGGGCGTTATCCAAAGGAGCCAACGTCGTCGTCATTGCCCAGTTTTTCCAGGTTAATCCACTGCAGTGGATTTACCGCCCCGACAGAATTAAAATCAACAGTCTCTCCGATTTGAAGGGCCAGATCCTGGGGGTGACGTTTGGCGGCAACGATGAGACCATTCTGCGGACCCTGCTGGCAAGAGGCGGGCTCTCCGTGGAGGATGTGACCTTATACGGTGTGCGCTACGACTATACACCGTTTTTTCAGAATAAAGTTAATTTCTGGCCGGTTTATCGCAATGCCCAGGCGGTCTTTCTCGGCAATAAACTGCACACGGCCGGAGAGGCCTATGCGTTTTTCAACCCGGTCGATTACGGTGTGCGTTTCGTTGCCAACTCCCTGGTGACTTCCGGGGAAATGTACCAGAATCAGCCGGAAACCGTGCGGAAGTTTACCATCGCGCTGCTGCGGGCCTGGCACTCTGCGCTCGATCCGAATCATATGGTCCAGGCCGTGGAGACCCTGCGCCGCTTTGACCGGGATTCATCCGTTGACACCCTCAGGCAGCAACTGGAGATTACCCGGGGACTCGTACAGCCGGATCCGGCGGTTCCCATCGGCCAGGTCGATGCCGACGCCTGGAAACAGACTGAGCAGATCATGCTGGAACAGAACCAGTTGCCGGCCCCGGTGTCCGTGCAGCAGGCGCTCAAACCGATTCCGATATTTTGAGGCAAAGAACCTTTATGAATGAAAACCGATAGGGGTCAATCGGTATCCAACTGGGGGTATTGAAAATAGGCGTCTGGATTGTTCTGCAGTTCGTCGAGGCGATATTTATAATAACCGACCTGGCGGCGCTTGTTTTTCTGGGAGCCGAACTTTTCCAGCGGCGCTTGTTCCAGTGCATTAATGGCATAGATCAGGCGTTTTCTTTCACGCTCGATCACATTGGCCCGCTCGACCCCGGGTTGTTCCAACTCTTGTTGCAGGTTGCCCACAATCGATTTCTCACGCTGGACAAGGTCGCCTTGTTGCTGGGGGAAGTTGTCCAGGTTGAGGCGTGTGGCATCGAGAAATTCCGCGTCCGGATCGGTGTTGCCCTCCTCTTTCGGCGGCACGGTGGGGGGCGAACCCGTCCGGGATTCTGCTGGAGACGGTGCGTCGGATGACACCTCTCGCGTCGCGGGGGCGGATGCCCGATCCTGCGGCAGTTCTTTTTCCTTTTGGTAATCTTCGATCCTTTCCGAGGGGCCCGAGTTGCTGTAATGCTTGACCCCTTTCTCATCGGTCCAGACGTACACGCTGTCCGAAAAGGCCGGCATCTGCAGCACAATGAATGTGGCCATCGCTATCATCGTGATCTTCAGCATGAATCCTCCTGTCCCGGCTGATTGGCGACCGTCGGCTATGCCCCTGACAGTTGCAGTGCGATCGAATTTTCCACACGTATTTTAAACTGCTTTACAATTATAAATGTTGAAATACAGAAAGTCGATATGGGTGCTTATAGAGAAAATCGTCCGAATAACGGAATGTTTTTTAGACAAATACTATATCACAAAGCTGGATACCTCTCAAGATCGGTCGATTCGAGGATGCCGTTGTTAGTCCGGTACCTTGCGTTTAAAGTGAACCCTGGGGTTGTCGACCGGAAGGTATTTGCGAAAACCCTCTATGTAGAATTTTCGTATCCGGGGGGAATTGTCAGGGTATAATGGCGGGCATCGGTGTCAAGGTCAGCGGGGGCGGTATGGTAAACGAGGTAAAGAATCAGCCGCCCTTGTTTTTGCGGCTATGGTAGTCGATGATAAAATTTTTGACTACCTTGGTGACTTCTTCGCGCGGTCCGAGAAACTCGATTCCGGTCAAATATTTTGAGGCGTTCACGGAACGGGTATGTGCAACCCGGCCCTTGGTTTCGACGACATTGTTTTCAAAATCGATCGACATTAAAAGGATGTATTCGGCCTCAATCGGACAGCTTGTTTCCAGTAGGGTTCCGCCTTGACTGATATCCACGGTTCGGCCCATCCCCTCTGCGATCTGTTGCCCCTCTTCATCGAGGCAGACATAGGAGACGACATTGCTGGTGGGTACGCGCGGGTTTTTTCGTTTTTCTTCGTTGGACATACGCGAAAGTCATCGGCCCGATAGCTGTGAGCCGTCCTCGTGATATGTTAATGGCGCCGGGTCCAAGTTGACCGTATCCGGTTCTGCAGTTCCTAAGCTTGATTTGGCCGTATGTCAAGAGCCAATATGAAAATCAGTGATATTCGAAGGCCTTACATAATCGCTGCAGACCAGAAGCTGTCTAATCGAAAGGAGAGTATTTCTGAGAAAATGCCTGAGCCTGATATGGCCCCGCGCGTTTTCGATGCGGTACAAACCCGCAGCGCCCTGCCGTACACGGCACTTTGCGATGCCATTGCCGAGGTTCTCGAGGCGTACCGGACCGGAAGGGTTATCGCGCCAGAGCGCCTTGCTGTTTCTCTGGGTGAGCAAGGCACGCTCTTGCTGATGCCGGCCACGGATGGGCGGACGGCCATCACCAAGCTCGTCACAGTCCATCCCGCAAATCGGGAAAAACGGCTTCCCACAATCCAGGGTGAGGTCATTGTCTTCGAGGCGGCCACCGGCAGGCGGCTGGGAATTCTGGATGGTGTCACGGTGACCGCCCGACGAACGGCCGCCCTGAGCGCGTTGGCGGCCCGAACATTGGCTCCGAACCCTTCGGGGCCCCTGCTCGTCATCGGCGCCGGCGCCCAGGCCAGGTCCCACCTGGAAGCCTATCGGGAGGTGCTGGCCATTGACAAGGCTGTCATTTGTTCGCGCACCCGCGCTCATGCGGAAGCACTGGCAGACTATGCCCGCTCCCTTGGGTTTCAAATTGACGTCGCCGATGAGTCCGGAATCAATCTTAAAAGATGCGACGCTTATCGTTACGGCCACGAACAGTGCCTCACCGGTGCTAAGCGGGCATCATTTGCGGCAAGATGCGTTCATTTCTGCTGTGGGGGCATTCACCCCTTTTATGGCCGAGCTACCGGCGAAACTTGTTGGCCGGAGCCGCCTTTATGTCGACACGCTGGAAGGGGCTCGCGCGGAAGCCGGGGATTACATCCAGGCCAACGTCGACTGGACGCGGGTGATTCCGCTCGCTGAGGCCATCCATCGACCAATGTCGGGTAAAGGGCCCGTAGTCTTCAAGAGCGTCGGGCACGCCATGTTCGACCTGGCTGCGGCGCGGCTGGTATTTTCTTGAGGGGAGTGACCTTAGATTTTATAGCGCAAGGGGAGATGAACGATTGCAGAGTCTCAAGCGCATGCGCATGCAAAAGGGCGCTAAAGGAACGAACAGAAGTCCATAATGAGTGTCCAATTCATTAATGAGAATTTTTTTTGTTGGGCAAGGCCGCATCCCGCCAAGGCGGGATTTGCGGCGAGGCGTACTTTACGTACGCCGCAGCCGGAAACCTGCGGAGAATCCCGCCAGGCACCAGCGAAAAAAAGGCCATTTATGGATGGACACTAATTAAGAAGCGGCGTCAAAGGCGAGAACCGAAAACCCGGCGACCGATCTCCCGCTTCAGGCGGGCATCGATGGTCCTGTGGGGTTCATCCGACCATGCCAGACCGTGCCGGACCACCCGAGTCGGGTTCACACCGTCGTCCTCTCGGCACACCGGACATACCGGGGGGTGGTTTTCAGGCCCGACCGATGGACCCAAAACCAGGGTCAGCGGCGCTACGATATCCCCATTGTGTGTAACGCCGCATAATTTGATGCACCGGCAGTCCAGTTCCACAAATGCCACTCCGACAGCTGTCTGATTTTCGGAAAGAATATAGCGGTACGCCAACTCAACTGCCGGCAGCTGGCGTGGTTCGGTAGCCATGGGGATGCTCCGATCAACGAACGGATAGCAGGTGGGTTCTCAAACAGGCACGTTTGTTGTTCAGGCCGAGCTTTTTCCGGATATTCAGGCGATGGACTTCGATCGTTTTGCAGGAGACGGCCATTAAGTCGGCGATGTCCTTCGTGGTTCGGCCTTGTTTGACAAGATTGGCGATTTCCATTTCGGTTGCGGTCAGATTGAGATGGCGGGTGGACAGGCGGTGGGAGAACGGGGAGGTTATCGAATTCAGGTTTTCCTCCAAAACCGACAGGTTGTCCAACAGTTTCCGATCTTTCGCCCGCTCCTTGACCCTCTCCAGATACGGTTTGACCATATCGTTTATATTGGACAACATGGTTTCCTCGAGCTCTTTTCTGTCTTCCTCGCGTTTTTTGAGCAGGACCGTCAACGCCGTATTGGCGTCCTCGAGTTTCTTGGATTTGGCTCGCGACTCTTCCTCACTTATTTTCAACCGCGCTTCGGTTTTTTTGCGTTCGGTAATGTCCCTGGCGATACCCATGAAGCCGACCGGCTGGCCGTTCAGATCGCACTTCAGTGAGACCGATACTTCCACGATCCCCTTGGATCCGTCTTTTCTCATAAACTCCCAGTCGAAGGCTTTCATCGCCAACCGGGTGGTGTACACGGTATTGAATACCTGAAACACGCGGTCGGCATTGAAATCATCCAACATTTCGCGGTTGTTTTTTCCCGTCAGTTCATCACGGGGATAACCGGTGATGCGCGCCATGGCATCGTTGAAAAAAGTGAAATGACCGGCCAAATCAACTTCGTAGTACCCATCCTCGATGTTTTCAATGATCATGCGGTACTTTTCTTCGTTGTCCCGCAAGGCCTGCTCTACCAGTTTGCGTTGGGTGACGTCGCGGGCGATCCCCATGAATCCGACAGCTTCGCCGGTGATCGATCTTTTCAGAGATATTGAAACCTCCAGGACGCACCTGGATCCGTCTTTTCTAATCAACTCCCAGTCGAACGCCTTGGTTGCCAATCCGGTCTGATAGACCTTGTTGAACACCTGAAAGACCTGCGTGGTGTTGTACTTGTCCAGCATTTCGCGGTTGTTTTTCCCTATCAGTTCTTCGTGAGAATAACCGGTGATACGGGCCATCGCAGCGTTGAAAAAGGTGAAGTTTCCCTTCAGATCGACTTCGTAATACCCGTCCTCGATGTTTTCAGTGATCGTCCGGTTTTTCGCTTCGCTTGTGAATAACGCCGCCTCAACGGTCTGCTCGAACTCTCGGGGATCCATTCTCTCCGCGTAGTACAGCTGTTTGCCGGCGTTCTTATTCATTGGTTTCCTTTTCAATGCTGCCCCCTTCCTCGATGCAGGGATGTCGCCTGTTAATATATGCCAATGTGGCGTCATTTATTTAAACATATCTCAAAAATAGTCTCAGTGCTCATGGCGGCGTTATGAATCGACTCAAAATGCTCGCATACGAGCTGTATGCTCCGCGTTTTCGTCGTTTCATGCCTTGCCCTGAACCCTACCTTTTTTTGAGACATGCTCTGGTGTCACGTTACGAATTAGAAAATTATTCGCAAAAGTGTCCCCCGAACACATTTCAGCGCTTCAGCAGGCGGCTCCTTATTGGAAGTCAGGCGACTGCCGGTTATGACGGCTATCAGGGCTATTTATTATGGAGACTCCGGCGTCAGCAAAGAACACCTCTACCCGAAAAGTTCATGAATTTTTCGGGTAGAGGATAAGCCACCAGAATTCCTACAGAGGACAGGCAGGCATGTCAATAGAATTATCTGACCGAGGAATGAGACGCTATAACGTTCTTAGGGGACGATTAACACTTGAAGGGGTAAAAGTGATAATAACAGTAACCTCCGGGATCACTGTGAAAGGATTCCGAATCGGTCATACAGGATCCAATCGTGTTTTTGGAAACTTCCTGATAATCGGGCCGCTGTTCTTCTTCCTTTTTACACGGCAAGCATATGGGTTGGTGGTCGTACACAGATAGGATTCGCTGATCGTCGCTGCGCAGCGACTTGTTGCAGCGCGAACATGCCATGGCGCACTGGAGGCTCTTTTCCCATTGGTTTGACATTGTCCCTACCTCCCGGTTGTTGAACCAATAATAACCATCGTCTCAGGTATTTGGTCACTCCGCAACTGCCACATCTTGACAGTCTCACCGGCAAAGCTGGGGGGTGCCCATGATTATTATAGACAGTTTTGATATATGTGCAGATATGGCACAATTCCAGCCAAATGAAAACCTAAAACAGATCCTTGATTTTCAGCGGACGGTAAGCACAATGTCGGGATTCGTTGCAGATAAGCGGAAGCGTGCGGTATGGGACGCACTGCGGGCAGAAAATGGCAATGCACCGTTTGTCCCGGAGAAATTCATGAGATTTTCGGTTTTGGGCGGAAGTTGTCGGCGGAAGAAATGCGCCGCTTCGGATAAGGGGGCCTTACCTGAACCCGGGTTAATCACGGGGGAGATCACAGCAATTCTTGCTCGGTAACTCCGAAGAGCCCATAAGGTGAAGATCTACCGCCCGGGCGGCTTCACGGCCTTCGGAGATGGCCCAGACGATCAGGGATTGTCCCCGGCGGGCATCACCGGCAGCGAAAACGGCTGTTCGGTTGGTCATCAGATCGGCGTCGGTGTTTATATTCCCGCGGACATCGAGAGCCAGGTCGAACTGTCCGATGATGGAACCGGTTTCCGGTCCCGTAAACCCCAGCGCCAGCAGGACGAGGTCGGCTTTCCACTCGCGTTCGCTATCGTTAATCTCGCGCATTTCAGTCCGGTTCGACCCGGCATCGACAAATTCGACATCGACGGTCACGAGTTTTTCAATCCGGTTCTTTGTGCCGTGAAATGCCTTGGTCAGTATGCTCCAGTTCTGCTGGCAGCCCTCCTCGTGGGAGCTGCTGGTGCGAAGCCTGTTCGGCCAGAACGGCCACGGTTGATTGACCGGGCGCTCCGGCGTGGGTTTGGGCAAGAGTTCGAAATTGGTGACCGATTTTGCCCCTATGTCGATTGCACGTGCCGATACAGTCGCTGCCGGTGTCTCCGCCGCCGATGACAATGACATGTTTACCTCGGGCGGTAATGCGATCCGGTCCGGCGATAATGTCCCCGGCCAAAATTCGGTTCTGTTGGGTCAAGAACTCCATCGCGAACATGACACCGTCCAAATCGCGTCCCGGTATGGGTAGATCACGCGGCCGGGTGGCCCCGCAGCAGAGCACCACGGCGTCGAAATTATCCAAATCGTCCGCTGTGATATCCACACCGACATGGAGGCCGGGTTTGAAGACGACCCCTTCCTCGGCCATCAGGGCCAGACGCCGGTCAAGGATCTTTTTTTCCAACTTAAAGTCCGGAATGCCATAGCGCAGCAGTCCGCCAATTCGATCATCGCGTTCAAAGACCGTCACCGAATGTCCGGCCCGGTTCAACTGCTGTGCACAGGCGAGTCCGGCCGGACCCGAACCGATGACGGCGACACATTTCCCAGTCCGCTTGGCCGGTGGTTCGGGTTGTATCCAACCTTGGGCGAAGCCATGTTCGATGATTTCCTTTTCGATCTGTTCGATGGTCACCGGCAGTTCATTGATCGCCAGGACGCACGCTTCCTCGCACGGTGCCGGGCAGAGTCGTCCGGTAAATTCCGGAAAATTGTTGGTCAGGTGCAGCTGCTTGAGCGCGTCACGCCAGCGATCGCGGTAGACGGATTCATTCCAGTCGGGAATAAGGTTGCCCAGAGGGCAACCGGCATGACAGGTGGGCACACCGCAATCCATGCACCGGGCAGCCTGTGATGTCAGTGTTGATCGTGGAAAGGGCCGGTATATTTCCTTAAAGTCCTTCAGCCGCTCATTCACCGACCGCCTGTCGGGCAGCTGTCGCTCAAATTCCATGAACCCGGTAGGTTTGCCCATATTGAATCCTCTTGAATCTGTTAAATCAGTTTGGTCTGTTGAGTCAGTTTGGCCGGTTGAACCGGTACGGCTCGGTTTCATTTCAGCCGTTCAGTTATTCTGCCCAGATCTCGATCCGGCCACGTCAGTCCTACTCCTGAGAGGCGTGTTCCATTTCCCTTAAGGCGCGCTTGTATTCGACGGGAATGACTTTGATGATCTCCGAAACAGATTTATCCCAGTCGGCGAGAATATGGCCGGCGATGGTGCTCTGGGTGTAGCGGTGATGGTTTTCGATCAGTGTCCGCAGCAACCGGAGGTCATTTTCGGCAAGCTCGTCCAGGTCGACCATTTCGAGGTTGCAGCACCTATCGGCGAAATGACCGGTTCCATCGAACACATAGGCAATGCCGCCGCTCATTCCGGCGGCGAAATTGCGACCGGTGGGTCCGAGAACGACGACGCGGCCGCCCGTCATGTACTCGCAACCATGGTCACCGACCCCTTCCACAACGGCATTGACACCGCTATTGCGCACGCAGAAACGTTCCCCGGCCACACCGCGGACATAGGCTTCACCACTGGTGGCGCCGTAAAAGGCAACGTTGCCGATGATGATGTTTTCTTCCGCAGCAAAGCGGCTGCCTTCAGGCGGACGTATGGTCAACTTGGCACCGGATAGTCCCTTGCCGAAGTAGTCGTTGGCATCTCCCCGGAGATGCACGGTCAGGCCGGGAGCGCCGAAGGCACAGAAGCTTTGGCCCGCGCTGCCACTGGCGCGAATGGTAATCGTATCCGCCGCCAGGCCCTTTTCTCCGTAACGCCGTGAAATTTCATAGCTGAGCAGCGTACCGACGGTGCGGTCGGTATTCTGAAGCCGGAGATCCAAATCCACATGTTGGCCATGGTCAAGGGCCGTTCGACATCTCTGGATGAGGCTGTTATCGAGAGCATTTTCAAGGCCATGGTCCTGCTCCTGGATGCGGCATGTGGCGGCGATCGATTCGGGCATCTCCGGTCGGTAGAGAATCTTCGAAAAATCGAGGCCCCGGGCCTTCCAGTGATGAATGGCGGGGGCCATTTCGAGCTTGTCGACCCGCCCGATCATTTCGGTTACCCGGCGAAATCCGAGCCGGGCCATGATTTCTCTGAGATCTTCGGCCAAATACCGCATCAAATTGATCAGGTGCTCGGGTTTGCCGGCAAACTTCTTGCGCAGTTCCGGGTCCTGGGTGGCGATGCCGACCGGACAGGTGTTCAGGTGGCAGACCCGCATCATGACGCAGCCCAGTGCCACCAGAGAGATGGTGCCGAAACCGAATTCCTCGGCGCCGAGAAGGCAGGCGATCGCCACGTCACGCGCTGTCTTCAGCTGGCCGTCACATTCCAGAACCACCCGACTGCGCAGGCCGTTCAGTAACAGGGTTTGCTGGGCTTCCGCCAGCCCCAGTTCCCAAGGCAGTCCGGCGTACCGGATCGAGCCCTGGGGCGATGCCCCGGTTCCGCCGGACTCGCCGCTGATCAGTATCAAATCCGCCTTGCCCTTGGCAACGCCGGCCGCCACGGTGCCGACCCCAACCTCCGACACCAGTTTGACATTTATCCGCGCCCTGGGATTGGCGTTCTTGAGATCGTGAATCAACTGGGCCAGGTCCTCGATGGAATAGATGTCATGATGCGGCGGTGGTGAAATCAGGCCGACATAGGGAGTGGAATGCCTGGTTTTTGCGATCCAGGGGTAGACCTTGAAACCGGGCAACTGCCCCCCTTCACCCGGTTTGGCACCCTGGGCCATTTTGATTTGAAGATCCGTGGCATGGGCCAGGTAGGCGCCGGTGACCCCGAAACGCCCGGAAGCCACCTGCTTGATGGCACTGTTGCGCCAGTCTCCATTGGCATCGGGCAGGTAGCGGTCAGGGTCTTCGCCCCCCTCGCCGCTGTTGCTTTTCCCTCCGATCCGATTCATGGCCACGGCCAGGGTTTCATGGGTTTCCCGGCTGATGGAGCCATAGGACATGGCACCGGTCTTGAAGCGCTTGACAATCTCGGTCCAGGGTTCAACCGCGTCCAATGGCACCGATGGGCTGTTTTCGACGAAATCGAACAGGCCGCGCAGCAATCCTTCCCGGCGGTTCTGGTGGTTGACGTGTTCGGTGAAATCCTTCCATGCCGCCCTGTCTTCCCGGCGAACGGCTTGCTGCAGTCTGGCGATGGTCAACGGCGTGTATTGGTGCGATTCTCCGTTGCGCCGCCACTTGTACTTGCCGCCGGGGTCCAGGTGCCGCGCCGAGGGAATGACAAGGTCCGGATAGGCAGAGCGGTGCCGCAGACTGATTTCCCGGGCGATAAGATTAATGTCGCCCCCGCTGATCCGGGAGGCGGTGCCTATAAAATATCGGTCGATCACGGTTGCATCGAGTCCGACACATTCGAATATCTGGGCACCCCGGTAGCTCTGCAAGGTCGAAATGCCCATCTTGGACATCACCTTCAATATGCCTTTTTCCAGCGCCTTGATATAATTGACAATGGCTGTCGACGCGTCGATATCCCCCAGGTTGCCGTTGGCGGTCATGTCCGTAACGGTATCGAAAGCCAGGTAGGGATGGACGGCACCGGCACCGTAGCCGATGAGACAGCAGAAGTGGTGGACCTCACGGGCTTCACCGGTGTCGATGACAAGGCCACATCGGGTTCGCAGTTCTTCGGCAATCAAATGGTGGTGTACTGCCGAGGTAGCCATCAAGGCCGGGATCGGCGCCTGCCGTTCGTTGACTCCGCGGTCGGAGAGAATCAGTAAACTTGCGCCTTGCTCAACGGCCCGGGCCGCATTGCGACACAGTTCGTTCAGTCTTCGCTCCAGTCCCCGGCCGCCTTCCTCCACCGGAAAAAGGGTCGTTACTGTCGCCACGCGCAAATCGTTGCGGTCGATGGCCCGCAGTCGAGTGTATTGTGAACTGGAGAGGATCGGTCCATCCAGCTTCAGCTGGCGGCAGTGTTCGGGTGTTTCCTGGAACAAATCCCGCTCCGCTCCAATGGTGGTCACAAGGGAGGTCACGAGTTCCTCCCGGATGGCATCCAGCGGCGGATTGGTCACCTGGGCAAACAGCTGCCTGAAATAGTCATAGAGGAGGCGGGGTTTGTCGGACAGCACCGCCGGCGGGATGTCATCCCCCATGGAGCCGATCGGCTCCTTGGCAGTTTGGGACATGGGAGCGAGAATAATACGCAAATCTTCTTCGCTGTAGCCGAAAGCCAGCTGGCGTGTGAGCAGTGGCTCTGTGTCGGTTGCGGGTTTTTCGATTGGATCGGGCAACTGGGCGAAAGTTGTCAGGTTCTGGTTCAGCCACCGGCGGTAGGGTTTCGAGCCACAGATTTCGTGCTTGATTTCATCGTCGTCGACGATCCGTCCTTTACCGGTGTCGACCAGAAACATGCGCCCCGGCATCAGGCGTCCCTTGAGACGCACATTTTCCGGAGGTATCTTCAGTACGCCGGTCTCCGAGGCCATGATCACAAGGTCGTCGCGGGTGATCGTGTATCGCGAGGGGCGCAGTCCGTTGCGATCCAGAACCGCACCGGCGCTGGTGCCGTCCGAGAAGACAATGGCTGCCGGTCCGTCCCACGGTTCCATCAGGCAGGCATGGTACTCGTAAAAAGCCTTCTTCTCATCGCTCATGGTCTGATGGTTTTGCCAGGCTTCCGGAATCATCATCATTATCGCGTGCGGCAGCGAGCGGCCGGTATGATACAGCAGTTCGACGGCATTGTCGAAGACGGCCGAATCGCTGGCACCGGGGGTTGCCACGGGAAACAGCTTGGCGATGTCGTCTCCGAACAATTCCGATTTAAACAGGGCCTGGCGTGCATTGAGCCCGTTGACATTGCCTCTGAGGGTGTTGATTTCTCCGTTGTGGCATATGAAGCGGAAAGGGTGGGCCAGATCCCAGGTTGGAAACGTGTTGGTGCTGTAGCGTTGGTGGACCAATGCCAGAGCACTGACCATCTTCTCGCGGCTCAGGTCGGGGAAATAGGCTGTCATCTGGTCCGCCAGAAGCATGCCCTTGTACACCAATGTCCGGCTGGAAAGGCTAGGGACGTGAAAAAGGGTCCCATGACCCGGATTCACCTGCCGGGCGAAACCTTCCATTACCTTGCGGATGATGAACAGCTTGCGTTCGAAGTGGGGCGTGTCGAGGATATCGGGGCCGCGCCCGACGAAGATCTGGTAGATCACCGGCTCCTGGCTGCGGGCAAGAGTGCCCAGAGCGGCGCTGGCGACCGGGACCTTGCGCCAGCCCAGAAAGACTTGCCCTTCTTCCCGGACAACGGTTTCGAAGCGACGGATTAAATGCTGTCGCTGGTCGGCATTGCGCGGCAGAAACACCAAGCCGCATGCATAGTTTCCTTCGTCCGGCAGCCGGATATCGAGGTCTTGGCAGCAGGATCGCAAAAACTCGTGCGGCATCTGCATGAGGATGCCTGCGCCGTCTCCGGTGGTTTCGTCGCACCCGCAGGCGCCCCTGTGGGTGAGGTTTTCCAGAATTTGCAAGCCATTCCTAATAATGTCGTGGGACTTCCGCCCCTTGATATGGCAGATGAGGCCGATACCGCAGGCGTCGTGCTCGAAGCGCGGATCATATAGCCCCATGTCAGTATGGCGATGGTCTGATCGGTCCGTCATCATATATTACATGTCTTTCCTGATCATCATCGGTAATCCTCCGGGCTTTGGTGCGCACACGACAAAGTACGACAGATTTAGGAGTTAACAAATACCTGAGATGATTATTGTGTCAATTTAAAGACTCAGTGACTGGCTGGTTGCCCGAAGAATGGTTTGAATATTTCACTTTGAGCGGTTCACAAACCATTCGTCCGACGATCACGCAGATCATTGAAATTTACCGGTGCCGGAAATCGTACAGCAAATACAATGCCAGGATTTGTCTGCAGGTTCTTTTCCTTACAATACATTGATATAAAATGAAAAATATTTTTTCTTGGATAATCCTGGCTGCCGGCCGGTTCAGAATCTCGACAAATTTGTCTTTATTGTATTCAAATTTGTCATAAGATACGTTCCCATCGCTCAATACCTGCCTTCTCACTGCAAGATCCGCTTGCATTTTTACGGCTTCGACCGTATCCTAAAACCTTTCATTTCGCGTGTTATCCGACACCATGTGTCATCGATGTCAATTTCGTATTCAGGGATGCCGAGGAGAATTCATGACCATTCGCGTCGCTCTTACCCACCGTACCGAATACCTCTACGATCGTCCGGTCGCCTTGTCGCCCCACGTGTTCCGGCTCCGGCCGGCGGTACATTGCCGGACACCCATTACGGCCTATTCGCTGACGATTACGCCTGAAAACCACTTTATAAATTGGCAACAAGATCCCTTCGGCAATTATCAGGCCCGGGTGGTGTTCTCCGAAAAGACGCGCAAACTGACGGTGCTGGTCGATATGGTGGCCGATATGACGGTCATAAACCCTTTCGATTTCTTTATAGACGATTCGGCCGAGTATATCCCTTTTAATTACAACGAAAGGCTTCACAAGGAACTGCTGCCCTACCTTGAAATCGATGAAGACAGCCCTCTTCTTCGGAAATGGGTCGAGGGTATCGATCGCTCCCCATGCAAGACCATCGATTTCCTTGTAGATCTCAACCGGCGGCTCTGGAAGGACGTCGCTTACACGATTCGAATGGAACCGGGTGTTCAGACCTGCGAGGAGACATTGACAAAAGCGCGAGGGTCCTGCCGCGACTCGGCGTGGCTTCTGGTGCAGATCTTTCGTCGGCTTGGATTGGCCGCCCGTTTCGTGTCCGGTTACCTCGTCCAATTGACCGCGGACGTTAAATCACTGGATGGCCCCTCGGGTCCGGAAAAAGACTTCACCGATCTGCACGCCTGGACCGAGGTGTTCGTACCGGGAGCGGGTTGGCTGGGACTGGACCCGACCTCGGGGCTGTTTGCGGGAGAAGGCCATATTCCCCTGGCATGTTCGCCGCACCCGACCGGCGCGGCTCCGGTCACAGGGGCAAGCGATCCGTGCGAAGTCGAGTTTCGCTTCAGCAACGATATTAAACGAATTCACGAGGATCCCCGCGTCACCAAGCCTTACAGCGAAGATCAGTGGTCGACCATCGAAGTTCTCGGTCGAAAGGTGGACGAAGACCTGGCGGCCGGGGACGTGCGCCTTTCCATGGGCGGAGAGCCGACCTTCGTCTCCGTTGACGATATGGAGGGGGCCGAGTGGAACACGGCGGCTGACGGCCCCAATAAGCGCGCGCTGGCCGATGGACTGGCAAAGCGCCTTTTCAAAGTGTTCGCTCCAGGCGGTGTACTCCATCGCAGTCAGGGCAAGTGGTACCCAGGGGAACCGCTGCCCCGCTGGCAGATCAACTGTTTCTGGCGCAGCGACGGGCGACCGCTCTGGCGGGATCCGGCGCTGCTGGCAGACACCAGCACCAAGGGTGTCGCCAATATCGATGCTGCAGAACGTTTTGTCCGCCTGATGGCGCAACACTTGGGAATTCACAGCCGCAACATCCGGGCCGGTTACGAGGACATTTTCTATCATTTATGGCAAGAGGGGAATCTGCCCATCAATTTGAACCCCCTCGAAACGGATTTGAAAGACCCTGTTGAGAGACGGCAGCTGGCACGACTCCTGGATCGGGATCTGGGGCAGCCGACAGGTTATGTCTTGCCGTTGCGGCCGCACTGGTCGGGACGGGGCTGGCGGAGCAGTGTCTGGGAATTCCGCCGAGAGCAGTTGTTTCTGGTGCCCGGAGGATCGCCTATGGGACTGCGCCTGCCACTTGACACCCTTCCCTGGGTGGTACCCGAGCAGCGAGAGATCGAAGAGGAATCCTCACCCATGGCGGCAAAGCCGCCGCTGGTCGATTTCCATACCCGGTTTGAATCCGTTTCGGAATCGATTCGTGAGCAACAAGGGCCTGCCGCGCGGTCCGAAAACAAATTTCGCGATGTCATTCACACGGCTCTTTGCGTCGAACCCCGACAGGGACACTTGAACGTGTTCATGCCCCCCCTGGGGCATCTGGAGCATTACCTGGAATTACTGGCAGCGGTGGAGAAGACCGCTTCGGAACTGGCGACAACGGTGGTGCTGGAGGGTTATGAGCCACCGCCTGATCACCGCCTGAAGCGGTTGCAGGTGACCCCGGATCCCGGAGTGATAGAGGTCAATATCCACCCTGCATCAAGCTGGCAGGAATTGGTCGATAACACGTCAACGCTTTACGAGCAGGCCTACCAGGCGCGGCTCAGTACCGAAAAATTCATGCTCGATGGACGTCACACGGGAACCGGCGGCGGCAATCACATGACCCTGGGTGGCGTGACCCCGGCCGACAGCCCGATGCTTCGCCGCCCTGATTTGCTTGGGAGCCTGATAACCTATTGGCAGCATCACCCTGGATTATCCTATTTGTTTGCCGGCTTGTTCGTCGGACCGACGAGTCAGGCACCGCGGGTTGACGAGGCCCGGGATGAGCAGCTCTATGAACTGGAAATCGCTCTCCAGCAGATGCCCGAGGGCGAGGTTGCCCAACCCTGGCTGGTCGACCGGCTGCTGCGCAACCTGCTGGTCGACTTGACCGGAAACACCCACAGGGCAGAGTTCTCCATCGACAAGCTCTACCCGCCGGAATCCGGTGGGCGCCGGCTCGGCCTGGTCGAGTTCCGTGCATTCGATATGCCACCCCACTGCCGCATGAGCCTGGTGCAGATGCTACTGGTGCGCGCACTCATCGCCCGCTTCTGGAGCGCGCCATACCGCCACCGGCTGGTGCGCTGGGGAACCGAGCTTCACGACCGTTTCATGTTACCGCACTTCGTAAGGTCCGATCTTAAAGAAGTCGTCACTGAACTGAAGCAGGCTGGCTATCCGTTTCAGATGGATTGGCTCGAACCCTTCTTCGAATTTCGCTTTCCCCATTATGGAACCGTGCAGATCGGTGACATCCAATTGGAACTGCGGATGGCGATCGAGCCTTGGCCGGTTCTGGGCGAGGAAGTGACACGGTCCGGAACGGCCCGCTTCGTTGATTCCTCGATTGAACGGCTCCAGGTCAAACTGTCCGGTTTGACCGATGGACGGCATGTCCTGGCCTGCAACGGCCGGCGGGTGCCGCTGAAAAACACCGGCACCCATGCAGAATCCGTGGCCGGCGTGCGTTACCGGGCCTGGCATCCGTCCTCCGCTCTGCACCCGACCATCGGTGTCCATTCGCCGTTGGTATTCGATCTGGTCGACACCTGGAACGGCCGGTCCATCGGTGGCTGTACCTACCACGTCAGCCATCCCGGCGGCCGCAGCTACGATACTTTCCCGGTCAATGCCTTCGAAGCTGAAGGACGCCGGATCAGCCGATTCTGGGACCACGGTCACACGGCCGGCCCCCTGCAGCCGCCTCCGGAAACCGCACGACTGGCGAAATTCTTTCCCGAGGGACATCCACCGGGACCGATGCGTCCGCCGTCCGAAGAGCCTGCATCGGAGTATCCGTATACACTGGATCTGCGGTTGAAAGCCGATCCGATGGTCTGAATGGGAGTCTGTTTTTTAAGTTTTTTCATGAGTAATGCCAAATGATGATCCCCGACGATTCAATACCGATCAACCCGCCCGATAGTATCGTTACCGTCGCCTCGAGCGGTCTGCTGCAGGGTTATGCTTCCGCCGCAGATTATGACGACGAGATGTGGGATGTCGCCGCCGGTGGTGTGCGCCTGAGCTGGCAACCATACGTCGACACCATCGATGCCCTTGGGATCGACACCCTGGAGCGCCGTCACCGGGAGATCCGGCGATTGTTGCACGAAAACGGTGTAACCTACAACGTACACGGTGATCCGAACGGGTTGCACCGCCCCTGGGAGCTCGATCCGATACCGGTCATCATCGCCAGCGATGAATGGGATCGCCTGGAGGCCGGTCTGGCCCAGCGCGCGCTGCTCATGGATTTGATTTTTTCGGATCTCTATGGTCAACGGACGCTCCTCAAAGACGGCATTCTGCCGCCTGAGCTCGTTTACGCTCACCCCGGTTTTCTGCGGGTCTGCGACGGCATTCGACATTCCGGGCAACGACAGATCACGGTGTATGCCATCGATCTTGCCCGGGGTCCGGATCGCCAGTTCCAGGTGGTGGGCGACCGGGTTCCGGTGCCATCAGGTGCCGGTTATGCTCTGGAAAACCGCACGGCCATGGCGCGTGTTTTTCCGGATCTGATCCGGGATTGCCGGGTGCGCCGATTGTCCCAGTTTTTTCGCACTTTGCGGGCGACACTGAACGAGATAGCGCCGCAGCGCAAATCGAATCCTGCCATCGGAGTGCTGACGCCCGGTCCGGCCAACGAAACTTATTTCGAACATGCGTATCTGGCGGCCTACCTCGGGTTTACACTCGTTCAGGGTGACGATCTGATGGTGCGAAACGGTCTCGTCTGGCTCAAGGCCCTGGGGGAACTCAGGCCCCTGGATGTATTACTGCGGCGAGTGGATGATTCACTTTGTGATCCGTTGGAGTTGCGATCGAATTCACGGCAGGGGGTGGCCGGCCTGTTGGAGGCCATGCGACGCAATCTGGTGACGGTTGTCAACCCAGTGGGCAGCAGCCTGCTCGAGAATCCCGGCCTGACGGCCTTTCTGCCGGCCGTTGCCCGCCATTTTTTAGGAGAAGACCTTCAGCTGTCCGCGCCGGGGGCGTGGTGGTGCGGCTCTCCGGACGGTTTGGCATACGTGCGGGAACATCTTTCCGACTTGGTTATTCGTTCTATCGACGGCCAAGTGCAGGTATCTCCCGGCGAAGATTCGAGCTCCACCGGTAGAGACCCGGAGGATTGGCGCCAGCGTATCGAAGCCAATCCTCACCTTTACATGGGGCAGACAAAGGCCCGCTTTTCTACAGTACCGGCACTGACAAACAGCCGGTTGCAACCACGCCGCGAATTTTTCCGGACTTTTCTCGTTGCCACCAACGGGAGGTACTCCGCCATGCCCGGCGGACTGGCTCTCAAT
The DNA here is from genome assembly GCA_963825595.1 of uncultured delta proteobacterium. Classification (GTDB taxonomy): domain Bacteria; phylum Desulfobacterota; class Desulfobacteria; order Desulfobacterales; family SG8-13; genus JARFQH01. The sequence goes on from CAWGUE010000015.1 coordinate 253,391, forward strand.
GCACCCCAAAGTGGCCATCTGCAGGGTACCGCGACCCGGCAGGCCACGGCCAGCAAGGATATCTGGGTGCTGGCCCATGAACCGCAAGAGCACGTCAGCCTGTGGTTGCAGGCCGAGCGCAATGATGAAATTCTGGAGAGCAGCAGCGTGTTGCCAAGTCGAGCGGCCGAAAATCTGTTCTGGGTCGGCCGCTATGCGGAACGGTCGGAGGGAATCATTCGACTGTTGCGGACGGTTTTACGCAGCACAGGCCAGGTCGACCAGTTGCAGGAGTCTACCGATAAAGAGAGCCTGCAGCAGCTGCTGCAAGCTCTGACCGGATTGACCGAAATATTCCCCCATGACGAGACCGATCCCGGTATCCGGCCGCCGCTCAATCCCGAGCTGGAATTTAGGGCCTTGATTGGTGACCTCAAACACCCCGGCAGCCTGGCGACGACTTTTCAAAACATGATACGGGCCGCCTATTCTGTTCGGCATCTCTGGTCGACCGACTCCTGGCGCGTCATCAATCGAATCGAACAACAGTGGCAACAGATTTTGCAGCTTTCCCCGGCGCAACTGTCGTATGCCGTCAGCGATATCGACCAACTGATCATGGCGATGATGGCTTTTGCCGGTTTGAATAGCGAGAGTATGACCCGTGAACAGGGCTGGCTGCTGCTGGACATCGGTCGCCGAATTGAACGCAGCATAATTTTCTGCACACTTTTGCGGAAAACGCTTGTCAGGCATCGGCCACCGGCCATCGAGCACCTGCTGCTCGAGGCGGTTCTGGCGACGACCGAAAACATCATTACCTACCGCCGTCGCTTTCGTTCCCGCCTGCACTTGCAAACGGTCTTGGAACAGCTCCTGCTGGATGACGCCAATCCACGGTCTGTGATTTACCAGGTCAATCGGCTGCAAAAACATATCGCCAACCTGCCGCGCAAAAGACATTCGCACGCTTTGAGCACTGAAGAGCGGCTGGTCCTGGAAGTTTCCACCTCCCTCCAACTCTGTGACATGAACCGTCTGTCAGAGGCATCGCCGAACACGGGGACATACCTGAACCTGAACCGGTTCTTGCTGCAATTGGTGGAATTGCTGGCCCGGTCTTCGGACGCGGTGAGCCTTGTTTACTTTAGCCATGTGCCGGTGTCGCGCCAATTGCCTGCCAAAAGTTCCGAGGCGGAAAAATGAACTACCGCATCGTTCATCAGACGCGCTACCTTTATCACGAACCGGTCAGTCGGTGTTACAATGTCGCCCGTTTGATGCCGCGAATTCTGCCCTATCAGGCCGTGGAAGCCAGCGAATTGGCCATCATTCCCGGAGAAACCGACAGTCGGGAGCAGAGTGACTTTTTCGGTAATCGCGTCAACTATTTTTCGATCCACCGCCTGCATGACTCTCTGACCGTCACCGCCACCACCCAGGTGCAAATTCGACCCGAAAAGCGGATCGGCGATCGATATGAAGATCTATCCTGGCACCAAGTGCGCGAACGGATGCTGACCGATCGCGACCCGGACACTCTCGATGCCCGCCAATTTTTGATGGCATCTCCCCTGGTCCAACTGGCCCCGGAGCTTTCCGTTTTCGCCGCACAATCCTTTCCCGATAACGGTGGACTGCTCGATGGTGTCTATCATTTGATGCACCGAATTCACACCGAGTTCGAGTATGTCCCCGGATTTACCACCATCACCACGCCCATGGACGAACTCTACCAATATCGGCGCGGCGTGTGTCAGGATTTTGCCCACTTCGCCATCGGTTGCCTGAGGGTGATGGGCTTTGCTGCACGCTATGTCAGCGGTTACATTGAAACCCTGCCGGCGGAGGGAAAACCGCGCCTCCGGGGGGCCGATGCCTCCCACGCGTGGTTTGCAGTGTACGTTCCCGGCACGAGGATGGGTTGATTTCGACCCGACCAACGATAGCATCCCGAAAGATCAGCACATTACCGTCGCCTGGGGGCGGGATTATTCCGATGTAACACCGCTCAAAGGCATTATTTTCAGTAGCGGAAGCCATGAACTCAGCGTTGCGGTGGACGTTGAACGGCTGTCGGGCTAATGCCGACCATGGAGCCAGTTCCGGCTCTGAACCCGATCTCCTGGAAAGTCTATCCCCAATTGAGCGATTTTAAAGGCTTGCTCGCCTTTGGCGATGTTGCCGCAGATCCTGTCGTTCCGCCCCGCCGCCGCCGGGATTGGCTATGCGGGTCCTGCTTACGGGGAGATGCGGTGACCCGCCTGAGACGGATAAAAATTGAAAATTCCGAAAGGGTTTTATATTTTCGAAAGTCAAATGGGCAGAATTCTCTGTATAGTGGTTGTCAAAAAACGTTCCGTTATTCGAACGTTTTTTTTACAATCACTTATACCGCCCTTCCGTATTTCGGAATTTATTTTTGAAAAGCGTTATAATCATTTTTAATTTTGTTATTTCGAAATTATGAAACGCTCAACTTTGGTGTATTCAATGCGGATACCATCCCGCGCCTTGACGCCCCTCAATATCCGATAGCAACAACGCGGTCACACACTTATTGGTTGACAGACTGGATTGCAATGGTTTGATCGGATGTGAATTCCGGATGGAAACAGACGCGCTGCGGCAGGGTGGGGATCTCGCGGATCGCCGGCTTTCGTGCCTTTTAGTTCTCGGGACTGCCGAAAAAGATCGTTGATAGAGCGTTGCCGACTTCATTGAGTTTCGTCTGCAAGCGATCCAGATATTCGTGCATCCCCTTCTGGAAGACTTCTTCAATGTCGGCGTAGTCGAGATCGGCCCGAAGACGGCCCAGGCGGCGTTCGGCAGCGTTTGAAACCGTACCGGCCAGATTGCCGGTGATGGCGTAGAGGGACGTTTCGGTGGATGTGAGGCAGTAGCGTATGGCACGGGGGAACTGGCGTTCGAATATTAAAAATTCGCAGACACTTTTCGGATTGATGCGGTGGTATTGCTTGCGGTACATTTCCAGTCCGCTGACGGACTTGAGCACCGCAGCCCATTGTATGTTGTCGTAAGGGGTGTTGACGTACTCCACTTTCGGCAGCAAGATGAAGTACTTCACGTCCAGGATGCGGGACGTTTTGTCGGCGCGCTCCAACAAGCGCCCCATGCGGGCGAAATGCCACGGTTCGCCGTGGGACATGGTCACTTCCATCAAACCGGTGACCAAGTGGCTGTTGAGTTTGACATCTTCGAAAAACTGATGCGAACGGTTGAAGGCCTGGTTGTTTCTGGACGCATCGGCAACCATAAGATAGAAGCGGTTGATCTGTTCCCACATTTCCGATGAGATGATTTCCCTCACCTGCCGTGCGTTTTCCCTTGCCGCCGTCAGGCTGGCAAGAATGGAGTTGGGATAGTCGGCGTCGAAGGTCAGAAATCGAATGACGTTTTCGGCGGTTGCATCGCCGTAACGCTTCTGGAAAATTCCGTGATCGCCTGTAGCGGTTATCAGGGGATCCCACTGACCCTTGGGATCCACCGGCAAATCGAGCATCAGGTGGAGATTGACGTCGATGAAACGGGCAACGTTTTCCGCACGCTCTATGTAGCGGCACATCCAGTAAATAGCATCCGCAACGCGACTGAGCATATCCTGTCGTCTCCTTTGGTTATTGCTGTTCCTGTCTGCCGGTACCGGGCAGGTTTTCCAGGACCCAGGTGTCCTTGCTGCCGCCGCCCTGGGAAGAGTTGACTACCAGGGATCCCTTGCGCAGGGCCACGCGCGTGAGCCCGCCCGGTAACACGTATATATCTTTGCCATAGAGGATATAGGGCCGCAGGTCCACATGGCGGCCTTCGAATTGGTCGTCGATGATTGTCGGGACGCGGGAGAGGCTGATGGTCGGTTGGGCCATATAGTCCCGGGGATTGGCCTTGATCCGTTGCGCAAATGCCTGCCGTTCGGATGCCGAGGCATGCGGTCCGACCAGCATGCCGTAACCGCCGGATTCGTTGGCCGACTTCACCACCAGTTTGTCCAGGTTATCCAGTACGTAAGCCAGCTGCTTCTCATCCCAGCAAATGTGGGTCGGGACGTTGGGCAGAATCGGATCTTCGCCGGTGTAGTAACGGATGATTTTGGGGATGTATGCGTAAATCACCTTGTCGTCGGCGATACCCGTACCCGGTGCGTTGGCGAAGGCAATCCCGCCGGATTTATAGGCCTCCACGATACCCGGGATGCCGAGCATGGAATCAGGACGAAAAACCTGCGGGTCGATGAAATCGTCGTCGATCCGCCGATAGATGACATCCACTCGCTGGGGGCCCTTGGTGGTGCGCATGTAAACGGCACCACCCGAGACGAATAGGTCGCGCCCTTCGACAAGTTCGATCCCCATCTGGCGGGCCAGAAACGAATGTTCGAAATACGCCGAGTTGTAGATTCCCGGTGTGAGCACCGCCGCGCGTGTTTCTCCCGGATCGTTGGGGGCAATATGCTCGAGCATTTCAAGGAGACGGTTGGGATAGTCCTCCACCGGTCGAATCGGGCTGTCGCTGAAGACTCTGGGAAAGGTTCGCTTGAGAACCTGCCGGTTTTCAAGCACGTACGATACTCCGGACGGGCAGCGCAGATTGTCTTCAAGTACGTAAAATTGGCCGTCGGCATCGCGCACGAGGTCGGTGCCGGTGACATGGCACCATATACCCTTGGGCGGATTGAGCCCTTCGCATTGCGGGCGATATGATTTGCCGGAGAAAATCAAGTCATCCGGTATGACCTTGTCTTTGAGAATTCGGCGTTGGTGATAAATGTCGTCTATGAATTGGTTGATGGCAAAGATACGCTGCTTGAGCCCGGCTTCGATTTTTTGCCATTCATCGGCCGGGATAATGCGGGGAATAATGTCGAATGGGAAAATTCGTTCGGTACCATCTTTGTCGCCGTAAACGTTAAAGGTTATTCCCATTTGAAGCAGCGTGGCCTCCGCCGCCTTTTGCAGCGAAATCAACTCGCCGGGAGCCAGCGATTCGATCCGCCGTGCCAGCACTTCGGCACCGGGTCGGGGACGACCATTTTCGACAAAAAGCTCGTCATAAAACGTTTCTGGATTGTATGAAGAAAAGTCCATCATGCACCTTCCTGTCGATCGGTTATGCCATATGCTTCCTCCGTATAAAGCAAAAACCGGACCAAAAACAAGGACAAAACCTGTGGGCGTCAAATATCGTTTGCGGCCCTCGAGTCGCGGGATTCGCATTCGAGAACATCTTTAGGAAATTTCAGTTTTTTAATCAGCTGGGGTCTTTTTTAAAAACCCCCTGTCACATCCACACTCCAATTAGAACACGTTTATGACAACGGCTAAAAATGAGACGTGCCCATGTAGATCTCAGATAAAATATACAAAAGTGTTTATTATTTAGATTAATAGCACAAAATTGTAAGACTTTGGAGGGATCGGGTGAAAGCCGAACAAGGCCGTCGTCGAGTGCCATTGCGCCCGAATACACTCTCAAAGTCGGGCGTGATTGCGCGTCGCATTCGCAATGAAGAACCACATCAAATGACCGCATCAGGATTTATTCGTATCTACGGATCAGTACGCCTGGACCAAACCGCCGTCAGCCAGCAGCGTCTGACCGGTGATGTACGTGTTGGCCTGTGAACACAGAAACACGGCCAGGCGAGCCATTTCCGAAGGGTTTCCGTAACGGCCCATGGGAATTTCGGCAGCGCTTTTCTTCTGCAACGCCTCGAGAGAAAGTCCCAGTTTTTCGGCCCGGATGGCCTCGAGATTTCTGAGTCGCTGGGTATCCATTTTTCCGGGGCCGACCACGTTGACCAGAATATTCTCCTTTGCCACTTCGCGCGCCAGAGACTTGGTCAGCCCGACGACCCCCAGGCGAAATGTGTTGGAGAGGATCAAGTTGTCGATGGCCTGCTTTGTCGATGACGAGGTGAAGTTGACGATTCTCCCGACGCCGGCGGTGCGCATCAGCGGCAACACGGCCCGAATGCTGCGGATGAATCCGAGCAGGGTCAGCTCGAAAGCCTGCTGCCAAACATCGTCATCGAAGGCGTCGAATCCACCGGCCGGCGGTCCCCCGCTGTTGTTGACCAGGGCGTACACGCTGCCGAAACGGTCGGCGACTGTGGCGACGGCATTATGAATGTCTTCCTCATTTGTCATGTCGCCGACCACGTAATCGGGCGAATTGCCGGTGGTCTGCCTCGATCTCTTTGCTGGCCTGCCTGAGTCGGTCTTCCGAGCGGGCGAATATGGTTACCCGGGCACCTTCGCGGGCAAATTCCAGGGCAGCAGCCTTGCCGAGGCCATCGCTGGCGGCCATGACCAGTACCGGTTTGTCCTTCAGTCCGAGATCCATCGTCTATCTCCTTAATTTATCCTTTAGGGTGACTTTTCCGCCCGGAACAGCAGCGCGTTCCCAGCGACTGTTTTACTCGGTTGATTCATGTTCTGCTCTTGTTTTAAGATCCATCACCGGGTTGACAAGCGAGCGAAAACCGCTGATACGGCACTCAACGACGTCGCCATCGCCAATGACAACGGCTCCCGGAGTCCCGGTGGAAATGATGTCCCCCGGCAGCAAGGTCATCACCTGTGACAGGAAAGAAACAAGAAATGCCGGGGAGAATGTCATGTTGGCGACGGTGTTCTCTGCGTGGACGCGATCGTTTATGACCGTCGAAACGCTTAAAGCCGCCACGTCGGCGATTTCGTCCGGGGTGACCAGCTGTGGTCCGAAGCTGAAAAAGGAGTCAAAACTCTTTGCGACTGTCAAGATAACGCGGATTCTGCCGCAGAATGTCCTCGGCCGTCATGTCGATGACCGTCGTAAAGCCGGCCACCACCTTTTGCCACCCATCAATGGGAACATTGCGGCATTTCGTGCCGATGATGACGCCAAGCTCGCCTTCCGCCGTTGTTTTCTGTGATTGCTTGGGAATTCGGATAAGATCGCCGTGTCCGATGATGGTCGTGTCCGGTTTCATGAAGCTGCCCGGGATGCCGGTGGGTGCCTTTTCCGAGAGGTCTGCCGCGTGGGCGACATAGTTGAGCCCGATGCCCCAGATCTTGCGCGGCCTGCGATAGAGCGGGGCCGGCTGAACGTCATCCTCGGACATGGCTACGTCGTCCATATCCGCAAGGATGCGCTCACCCCCGCTGCGGTACCAGCTGTGCAATTCGTTAAAGGCATCGCCCGCGATCAACTCGAGGGTATCGATCGGCCAATTCTTTCCGGTTTGACGATTTAGAGTGGTCAGCGGGATCAGGCCGGTTGCTGCGGCCACCGCCGCAGTCTCTTGTTCATCGATTCGACAGGTAGCTATTTTCATGGTCTTCATTCTTGCACGAAAGTTGTAGATCGGCAACGAATAAAAAAGGTAAAGCCCACGATATGGGCTTTACCTAAGGAGGTTTTTCAACATCAAATTTTAGTATGTTTTTTTAAGAATTATCTTTCGGCTGCCGAAAGGGTATTTCTTCCCTCATGTTTTATGGGTAGAGTCTGAAAGCTTGCATAGTATTCTATTTTTAACACGTTGCTTAAAATATAAAAGACGAGATGTAATTTAACGGAAAACCATCCATTTTTATTTGGTCGTTGATGGCATCATATCCTGAAGAACAGATGCCGTCGTGTGCTGCGCTGTTATCTAAAGCCGGAGATAAGAAGAGCAGAGATTAATCATTTCTCTCATATACCCCAAGGTCGGGAGCTGCCCCATAGAATTCGGTGCCCGGAATATTCAGTACAATTTCGTTCTGCCATTGGAAAAAGAATGTGCCAGCGTCGATGGCGGGACTTCCGGCCTTCAGGTGAGAATCGCGGTCGAGGAGGGGATCGGCAAAGAGGGTGGTTGTGGTATCAAGGTTGCTGCTCTGTTCATGCTCATGCCCACTATTGCCGTTGTTCCAGAACAAGTTATAGGCAGAGATAGAATTGCCATCTACATTTTTGATTCCAAAACGAGTGGAGTTGACAAACAGATTGTTGAGCGCGATGAGATTGTCGCCACCGGTGAGTCCATATTCATTGCCGGAGAAAGTATTGTTGAACACCAGGATACGTTCGGGTATACTCGCCGCCCTGTAGTCTTCTTTTGTTTCACCATTATCCATCAATCCCAGGCCAGCCATGGCGTTGTTCATAATCAGGTTGCGTTCGATGCGGATGAATCGACTCGACAGGTCTGAATAGTCGATAATCTGAATACCGTCTTCGTCGTTTCCGGAGATAATGTTATTTCGGATGATGATATTCAAAATGTGACCGCCGTACTCATGCAGCCGGATTTCAATACCGTCATCGCCGTTGTTGCGGATAATGTTATCGGTTATCATTACATCTACCGAATAGTCCAGATCAATACCGTCATCGCTGTTTTTTTCGAAGACATTGAATTGGCACAGACCACCGCTGTCCGTTTCGTAATCGATCCCATCACTCGTACTGCGAACAACATTGTTGAGAAAATTGAACTGGGAATAGGAGATGACGCCGTCAGAAGCGTTTTGGATCGTGAACCCTAAAATCGTCGGTGGATCCGTTGTTCCGGCTGGAATATTAATGACGTAGTCGCTACCCCTCCCATCAAGGATGGTGCACTTAATATCTGCTTTATCCCTGGTTGTGAAGAACAGTGAGGTCAAAGTGACAGCTTTTCTCAGAGTAATGGATCCGCTGTAGGTTCCTGGAGAAACCAATACAATATCTCCATTCTGAGCAGCATCGATCCCTGCTTGGATGTTGGGGTAATCCTGCGGGATCCGGATCGTATGCGGCGGTGTGGCAGTTACGGTGATGCTCACATCGTCGCTGTCGGTAAGGTCTCCATCGCTGACCGCCAAACGCAAAGCATAGGTGCCGGCTGCCGGGCAGGTCGCAGGCGTGAGCACCTCGTCTCTTCTTTCGAACGTGACAGTGCCCGGTCCGCTCAGTTGGCTCCAGGTGACCGACACAGCACCTGGTGGGCTTGGCAATCCGTCATCGGTAACGGCTCCGTTCAAAAAAGCACAGTCAAATATAGTAATCGTCTGATCCAATCCTGCATCTACATTTGGCGGCAGGTTAGCCAGAACTGATGACGGAAAAATTAACCAGAAAAAGATTATCGCAAAGATAAATAAAACCTTGCAGCGCCTATAAAAAGTCATATCGATCCCTGATTGATTGCGATGAGTGTTGTATTCGACAACCTCTATCTTTACAGGAAGACAAAAACCAAGGGGAATATGATTGGAAAAATTTATTGTCTATTAAGTGTTATGACAGTACCGTCGCTATCACCATCGTTGTCATGATTTATAGATGAATCATAGGACATAGTGGCATGACTCACATTGTCCACCGACTGTAAATGACCGCTTGATTATGGGCAAACTGCGCGGCCAAAGTTAGCAGCAAAATCTGCTGGACTCACACCGCCGGATTGTATTAATTCAAACAGATCCATTCCGTCGATATCTCCATCTTGATCAAAGTCACCATCGCAAAACACCGCGCTGACGTTGATGTTAAAGGACTGAGTATCGAAAAGACCGCCGGTATCTGCGACCCGCAAGACCACGGGATGATCCCCCACTTCAGCCACGGAGGGGGTGCCGCTGAGTGTGGCGGTGCCGTTGCCGTTGTCCGTCAAGAGCAGCCAGGCCGGGGAGGTGGTGGCGGTAATAGTCAGGGTGTCACCGGTATCCGGGTCGCTGGCGGTGATGTTGTAGGTGTAGAGCGCACCTTCCGAGGCCGTGGTCACCGGTGTGCTGGTGAATTGCGGCGCATCGTTAACCGCGGAGACGTTGATGTTAAAGGACTGAGTATCAAAAAGACCGCCGGTATCTGCGACCCGCAAGACCACGGGATGATCCCCCACTTCAGCCACGGAGGGGGTGCCGCTGAGCGTGGCGGTGCCGTTGCCGTTGTCCGCCAAGAACAGCCAGGCCGGCGCGGTGGTGGCCGTAATGGTCAGGGTGTCACCGGTATCCGGGTCGCTGGCGGTGATGTTGTAGGTGTAGAGCGCACCTTCCGAGGCCGTGGTCACCGGTGTGCTGGTGAATTGCGGCGCATCGTTGACCGCGCTGACGTTGATGTTAAAGGACTGAGTATCAAAAAGACCGCCGGTATCTGCGACCCGCAAGACCACGGGATGATCCCCCACTTCAGCCACGGAGGGGGTGCCGCTGAGCGTGGCGGTGCCGTTGCCGTTGTCGGTCAGGGTCAGCCAGGCCGGGGAGGTGGTGGCCGTAATGGTCAGGGTGTCACCGGCGTCCGGGTCGCTGGCGGTGATGTTGTAGGTGTAGAGCGCACCTTCCGAGGCTGTGGTCACCGGTGTGCTGGTGAATTGCGGCGCAATATTTGACAGTCCAATCTCATATTCCACATGCAGCAAAGGGGCGCCGCTTGGGTCACCGTTGTAAGACTCGGCGGTGCGGTGGCCGGTACCGGTGATAATGATGGCCAGGGAGTTGCCGCTGGCCCAGCCCGGCCGGTCGACAATCTCTTGAATGACCGGAGCGATATCCGGGGTTCGCTGGTCGTACCCGGCCTCACCGATGCTCATCCATGGTGGCGGCGACCAGGCGGCCGAGGCAGTGGTGCGTGGTCTGGAAGAAATGTTCCCATTGGACGAAACAAAGGTGGTCGCATTGTCACTGGCTTCCCCCTCGATGATCAGGTCAGTGGCCTCCGAGTCAGTCTCGTCGACCTGGAACTGCACATAGGCCCAGGTAATGGTTGAGCCTTGCGGGATGTCGATCCCATTGAAGCGCATTCCCACCGTCTGGTTGCTGTGATCATAAACCAGCTCTAAATCGGAACTCCCGAGGTCCATCAGCCCCGAAGCATCTTCTTCGGCGTCATCGCTGTTCGCCGCCACACGCACCTCTACTACGGGCATGCTGGGGTCCGGTTCCACGGTGATGATGACCTCATCGCTGGGGGTAAATTCACCATCGCTGGCCGTCAGGCGTAACACATAGCTGCCAGCGATACTGAAGCTGGCGGTGGTGTCGAGTGCACTGGCGTCGCCAAAGGTGACTTCACCCGGCCCGCTGACCTGGCTCCAACTGCTGGTGACCGCGCCCGGCGGGTCGGGGATCCCATCATCCGAGACGGTACCATCCAGGATGGCGTCGTCGGGTAACGTGATGGTCTGGTCAGGCCCGGCATCGACGCTGGGCGGCAGGTTGCCCGGCGTGATGGGCTGCGGTGCGGTCAGCTCGTACATCTTGCCATCGATGATCTGCGGATCTGAATTGTTATCAATGCCCCGATCGACGATGTAGAAACGCTGCGCCCCGGAACCGTCGCTGGCCGGAGCGTAGGCCATCCCGGCGGCGGTACGGGCTCCGGCGGCGGTTATATCGATGGTCTGCAGCAGGTCGCCGCTGGTAGTGGTCTCGACGATGACCGGTGAGGATCTGTTGCTGCTCATGACGAACAGTGTGCCGGTATCGGGATTGAACTCGACGCTTTCCGGGTCCGCAACGCCATACTGCTCGACATCGAACTGATTGACAAGGTTGCCCGAGAGGGTGTATTCGTAGACTTCCATATCGACCCCATCGGCCACGAACAAGCGGTTGTTCCAGGTATCGTAAGCGATCCCCTCCGGATCACCGTTCACTGTGCTGAAGCTGGTCCAACTGTCATCGCTGGTGCCGATGGCCCCGTCCCCGCCTATGTCCCAATCAAAGACCGCATCGCCATCGTCCTGGGTAACGTAGAAATGCCCGTTGCTCGGGTTCCAGGCTATCCCCGTGGGTTCGTTTGTCATCGGAACCACCGTCGGGTCCACCTTGGATATGTTGGCGGTGTCCACCACCTCTCCGCTCAACGTCATTTCCCACACGTTGGCGCCCTGGAAATGGGTAATATTGTTGACCGTCTCTTCCACTTCCCCATCGTCCATGATCAGATGGTTGCTTGAACCAATGTAAGCCAACCCAGACGGGTCCGGGCTGGGGGGGGACCACTGCGACATATCAACCGTATTCACCAGGGAAGAGGTGAAGCTGCTCGCCGCCGAAGCTGCCAGGGCGGTGAAAGACATCTCTACGATTTGACCGGAACTTTGTGCCCCAGCATTCAATTCCGTCGAGCTGTCGGCCAGGTACAGGCTCATCTCCAGAGGATCGTCCGTTTGGTCGCCACTGGGAGCAAAGACCATTCCCTGGAGCTTGCCAAATCCGTGTGCGGACAGGTTGCGGGTGCTCAGTACCTGCCCGCCCTGGCTCAGTTCATACAACTCCTGCTCGGCCGGGTTCACCACATGCAGATGACCGCTGCTCGGATCAAAGGCCAGACCGCGCGGATCAACCAGGTCATTTGAGCTCAATTCCTCCGTGGCAATCTCGGCCTTGGCAAAGCGCCCGTCAGCTTCCGGTTCAATGCGCAGGATGCGCGGGACAGCGGCATCCAGAATGAATAGAACCCCACTGGCCGGATCCACAGCCATGCCCTGTGGGTCCTGCAGGCCGAAGTGCCGAACATCGTGGCGGATCATCGTGCGCGGGTCCAGATTGCCATCTGCATCCTCCAAAACCTCTACCAATTGGTTGGCCGGCGAACGCAAGATCAGCAAGCGATTGAACCGGCCATCGAAGGCCATGTTGATGGGGTCTTTAATTTGTGCAGCAATGCCTGCGGAACCAATCCGATCCTCAGTCAATGTCAGCCGAAAAATTTCTGCTGCCTGATCGTAGGGCTGATTTTGCGGCAGGACGTAGAGGATGTTGGTGTTGGGGGAAAACGCCAGACCACTCGGGTTTCGAATGTCTATCTTGTCGCTTTCAAAAGATCTCACCTGCCGGATGAAAGCACGCTGATCTTCAGCGAAAACGGCAGAAATACACACCAATGAGAACGCGAAAATCAACCAGAAGGATCTGGTAGAGAAATTATAAGAAGTCTTGGAGTAATTAGAAATAAGCATATAAAATCCATTTTATGCGGGACGGTCAAACATTGGAGGTTTGACGGAGGAAGTATCCCCCCAGGGGAATGGGTTCACGGGCATGGATGAAGAGAGTTATTCAAAAAGCCATGTGAATGAAACTCTCGGACTCTGGTGTTAGTTTGTCTAGGTTCATTGGCCAAAAGATTTTGTATCAGAATCTGAATAGCCTGGAATACATTATCACAATAATGGAGAGATTAGAATGCTTTTAAAACCGTTATGGAGGTCTTCAGTAGTGATGAAGGCTTCAATAATGGGCGAAGCAAAGAACCGTATCATCTATCCTTCAATGATATGAGGAATCATTGAGGTGAGCGTAGAGTTGAAGGTTAAGCGGATTATCCGTCGATAACCTCTCGGATTGTGTGTTGTGGCTCTACCTGGGATTGGGTTGACGATAGGGTAGGAGTCGGATGAGGCGGTTGTTGTTGGTGTTCAAGTGATATGTGGTTTTGCTGGATGTGAGGTGGTGGAATTGAATGTGCAGCAGGATCATGTACATCTTGTGGCTATAGTACCGCCGAAGGTATCGATATCGGATTTGATGGGGCGGGTTATGGGCTAGACAGCGATGAAGGTGTTCTGGCAGTTTCGTCAATTACGCAAAAATACCTATTGGGACAAATATTTCTGGGCCAAAGGCTACTGCGTGGACACCATTGGTTTGGATGCTGAAATGATACGGAAATATGTTAGGCACCAAGAGAATAAAGAAAAGCAGGAAGAGCAACTAAGGTTAGATGAATAACCAAAACTTAAATGGAACAAACTTAAGAGGGTGACCAATTATATTACGGGCAATCCGTACGGCCGAAATCGGCAGCAAAAACGTCAAGATCAGAGCCATCGACATCGCCGTCCCCTTTAAAGTCACCTTCGCAATCGCCACTGCAATCCGTACGGCCGTAATCGGCAGCAAAAACGTCAAGATCAGCGTCATCGACATCACCATCGCCGCCAAAATCGCCTTCACATGGATTGTTCACTGTGACGGTCACATCATCACTTGATGCGAGTTCGCCGTCGTATGCGGTAAGTCGCAGTTCATAGATTCCTCCATTGGTGAAATTCGCAGTCCTAGTCAAGGCATTCGCATCACCAAAAACCACATCTCCGGGTCCACTGACCTTACTCCAGGTGATTGTTAGACTGCCCGGATTGGTCGGGACGCCGTCATCGGTTGCAGCGCCGTCGAGAACCAGGGTATCAAGTTGAGAAATTGTTTGCGCGGAACCCGCATCAACGCAAGGTTCTCGATTAAACAGTGGCGGATTGTTCAGCCAGGGCGATCTTATTATTTCGAAAGGATTGTTAGGATCCATGGTTACCGTGATCTGCGGCGGATCTTCACGTGCTCCTCGATCGACTGTTAACCGCTGCATGTTGGGAGCAGCAGGCCAGGGATTATCCAATCTCCATTCATGCTTATGACCATGAATGTAAAAAACCGGTTTGGCAAAGGTAATGGAAGATGCCACAAACTGATCAAAATATACACTCTCTGAACTTGATGGCGGCCCATGGCCGAATACCACCGCAGTTCTGATTTGCTCAGCTTTATCCCGAAGCTGAAAATCCACCCAATCCGCGTCGTCTTGTAATCGAATTGTTCTATCTTCGCCGTCGGCTGAGGTGCTGGGATTATTGATTCCGGCGAGAGAACGCCTTTCATGACGAAAGCCCAATTCTCAGGCCTGATTCCCTGCCGCTCGACAAGGGGCGATCCGCAGAAATTATCCTCAAAATAAATAAAATGTTCGGACCACCATTGAAAAGCCTGAGCTTGATCAGGACAATCTATCCAATCATTGTCACCGATCACCACGAATGCAGGAACCGCCAGTGTTTTTAAACGATCGGCAACATTTTGATAGGAGGCATATTGGCAGCTGTCTTCTTGGTCCAATATGTCTCCGACATGGACAAAAAATTCCGAGGGGCTGTATAGATTATGCTGAATCATGTGTTGTTCTAAAATGGGCATCTCGCCAATATCAGGATAGTCGCCGGTTACGGAAAACGTGACCGGTTCGCCGGGTATAGAGATGAAAACGCCATTCCCGTTCAGATGGATATCAAGAACGCCCTCGTCGGGATCGTCGCTGCTTAATTCCAGGACAGCAGCTTTTGAACCTTCAGAAATCGGCGTAAAGCCAACATCGATGCTGTGTATGTTGCCGGGCGCCAGTGTAAACGGTCCGCCGCCGTCCAGGATGCTGAATTCTTCGGCGTCCGCCCCGATCAACGTGGTTGAATCCACGCTCAAATCCTCGTTGCCTTCATTACTTATAGCAAATACGTTACTCGAGCTCGTACCGATTGCCACATCGCCGTAGTCATGGCTCGCCGGGTTTACAGCAATATCCGGAGCTATGGGCCCGTCATCATCTATAACGGTTCCGATGCCTTGATTGTCCCCAATGGTGGCACTTGCCGCATTGCTGAGATTGACGCTAAATGTCTCGTTCGATTCTTCAAACGTATCGCCGTTGACAACGACGGTGACCGGTTGGCTGGTTTCACCGGGTTGAAAATGTATTTGACCGGATACAGCCGTATAGTCGTTATCAGCCGTGGTGGCGGAACCATCCGCGGTGGCATAATCCACCGTCACCGTATCTGAGGCGGCGAAAGAAAGCGATACCGTAAAAATAACATTCGTCGCACCGGAATTTCCCTCCGTGACGCTAACGTCATTTATCGTCAGAACCGGTTGGCTGTCGTATGTTACGGTCATTTGGGGCCGATTTGTGACGGTGCCCGTCTCTCGCGAAGAAATATCCATTCCATTGCTCGCGCTGATATAGTCCTGAATGATAAATCCATGATTGGAAGAAGGATTATCCACCCACGACTGCACCACTGCTACACCTTCTGAATTTAGTGATACTGTAACCAATCCCGTACTTGGAGCGGTGATATATCCCAAGATGGTTGAGCCCCGATCCCCGGATCCGTCTGCACCGGCAACTTGCCAGCTTTGTCCGGATGCATACTCATTCCACGTCGCTTCACTCTCGATCCATGGTCGCAGCATTTGGTAAAATTCATAACTATCACTGCTTGCATTGGACACATCCACTGTGATGTCGACCGATTGAATGGCGCTCCCCGGAGGGATGCTTGTCAAATCCCAGTAAAGCAGCGCTGATATATCGGGCGAGCCATCAATTTCCAGTCCCCCGGCGGCGCCGTAAACCGTTGTGGGACTGGCGCTCATTAATTTTGTATCCCGCGTTCCTGTGTAACCGTCAACGCCGTCCTGAAAGGAAACCGTAACCGCGGGGGCGGCAAATGTGCTGGTAAAACTGCCCACCAGAAGAAACGACATCGCGACAGTGTAAAATAATCGTCGCATCGTTGGACATCCTAAGGAAAACCGTTCAGAATAATCAATTGGAAGGAATAAGAGAGTACTTTTTTTCAACATACAATTTTTAAACGTACGCTTTTTCAGCAAGTAGTCGCTCATACAATATCTTGATCTGCTCCACCATCCGTGTTCAGACAGCTGAGATCATCTCAACAATGGTGCTTTATAGCCCGCATTTCAGCATGTTTCCAACTACCGGTAGTTTAATCATTGGTGATTCACAGGAGATGCCGCTTAGCAGCATACATTACTGCGGAGATAATCGAGTCTGAACGCCACAAAGCCAAGTCTTTCTTGGTAGATTATTGGTAAGAATCGCTGAAATATCTCATAAGCAACCCAATCAAAGGCTACACCAGAGAAGGCCTTCGGCTGAAGATCCAACACAATTTCTGATTTCCTCGAAAAAAAAGCCGTGCCCTCCTCAATTGGCGGATGTGTGCGGACCTTATGACGACCCCAAGTGGGTTGGTAACAGTTGTATGATTTGCAGTCGAACCATCCGGGCTGGTGTTATTGCCGATGGTGGACACTGTCCCCGGGATACTGACCAGCAATAGTGCAGTCGCATCATCTGACGAGTGACCCCAATCTGCGATATCACCCGCGCCTACGAACATCGCTGAACCGCCAAGCGCCTACGGCGAAACTACGGTGCCGCCCTTCTCGACGATGACTTCCCCGCCGCCGATCATGGTTAAAAATACCTAATCTCCGTTCTTCGAAATTGGATAAAATAAACTTAAGATGGTGGCAATTACATTACGGGCAATCCGTTCGACCGAAATCAGTAGCAAAAACTGCAAGATCAGAGCCATCGACATCGCCGTTCCCTTCAAAGTCACCCGCGCAATCGCCACTGCAATCCGTACGTCCAAAATCGGAAGCAATATCGGCAAGATCAGCGTCATCAACATCCCCGTCATTGTCAAAATCGCCAGGGCAATTCGCAATCACCGTGATGCTGACCACCGCATCGGAGGTCTCCGCATCGGCATCGGTAATCCGGTAGGTGAACTGGTCGTTGCCGTTAAAATTGGGGTTCGGGGTGTAAGTGAAGCTGCCGTCTGCAGCCAGCGGCGTGGTCAGCGTGCCGTTGCTTGGACCGGTGACCACGCTGAGGGTGGCGGGCTCATCACCTAAATTGTCCGCACCGCTGCCATTGTCCACCAGCACGTTGCCGTTGAGCGCGGTGTCCTCCGGGGTCGTGAAATCATCGGCAGCGGCCAGCGGTGTGCCGTCGTTGACCGCCGTCACCGTGATGCTGACCACCGCATCGGAGGTCTCCGCATCGGCATCGGTAATCCGGTAGGTGAACTGGTCGTTGCCGTTAAAATTGGGGTTCGGGGTGTAAGTGAAGCTGCCGTCTGCAGCCAGCGGCGTGGTCAGCGTGCCGTTGCTTGGACCGGTGACCACGCTGAGGGTGGCGGGCTCATCACCTAAATTGTCCGCACCGCTGCCATTGTCCACCAGCACGTTGCCGTTGAGCGCGGTGTCCTCCGGGGTCGTGAAATCATCGGCAGCGGCCAGCGGTGTGCCGTCGTTGACCGCCGTCACCGTGATGCTGACCACCGCATCGGAGGTCTCCGCATCGGCATCGGTAATCCGGTAGGTGAACTGGTCGTTGCCGTTAAAATTGGGGTTCGGGGTGTAAGTGAAGCTGCCGTCTGCAGCCAGCGGCGTGGTCAGCGTGCCGTTGCTTGGACCGGTGACCACGCTGAGGGTGGCGGGCTCATCACCTAAATTGTCCGCACCGCTGCCATTGTCCACCAGCACGTTGCCGTTGAGCGCGGTGTCCTCCGGGGTCGTGAAATCATCGGCAGCGGCCAGCGGTGTGCCGTCGTTGACCGCCGTCACCGTGATGCTGACCACCGCATCGGAGGTCTCCGCATCGGCATCGGTAATCCGGTAGGTGAACTGGTCGTTGCCGTTAAAATTGGGGTTCGGGGTGTAAGTGAAGCTGCCGTCTGCAGCCAGCGGCGTGGTCAGCGTGCCGTTGCTTGGACCGGTGACCACGCTGAGGGTGGCGGGCTCATCACCTAAATTGTCCGCACCGCTGCCATTGTCCACCAGCACGTTGCCGTTGAGCGCGGTGTCCTCCGGGGTCGTGAAATCATCGGCAGCGGCCAGCGGTGTGCCGTCGTTGACCGCCGTCACCGTGATGCTGACCACCGCATCGGAGGTCTCCGCATCGGCATCGGTAATCCGGTAGGTGAACTGGTCGTTGCCGTTAAAATTGGGGTTCGGGGTGTAAGTGAAGCTGCCGTCTGCAGCCAGCGGCGTGGTCAGCGTGCCGTTGCTTGGACCGGTGACCACGCTGAGGGTGGCGGGTCATCACCTAAATTGTCCGCACCGCTGCCATTGTCCACCAGCACGTTGCCGTTGAGCGCGGTGTGGTGACCACGCTGAGGGTGGCGGGCTCATCACCTAAATTGTCCGCACCGCTGCCATTGTCACAGCACGTTGCCGTTGAGCGCGGTGTCCTCCGGGGTCGTGAAATCATCGGCAGCGGCCAGCGGTGTGTTGTTGGGTGTGGTTGCGTATTCCACATGTAACAATGGTGCGCTGCTTGGGTCACCGTTATATGACTCTGCGACTCGCTTCCCTGTTCCGGTAATTATGATCACCAGAGAGTTACCAATCGTCCAACCAGGTCGACCGACAATCTCTTGAATGATAGAGGCAATGTTAGTTGTCCGCTGGTTGAAACCGGTTTCACCGACGATTAACCATGGATCGGGAATCCATGGGACACGTAGCAACTGTTGTCGGCCGTGAGGATATATTATTAGAAGTCGATTCGAACGTCGCGGAATTATCAACAGATTCTCCCTCGATAGTGAGAAAAGTCAAATCCGAACTCGTCGCACCGGTTTGAAACTGAACATAGGCATTGACAATGGTCGCTCCTGGGGAACATTCACCCCGGTGAACCGCATGCCCGCGATCGGATCTCCCCCCCGTATGCTTTCGGCAGGTCCTTCTCCGGTGGGGGTGTAGCTCCAACTGTCGGTCAAAACCAACTTATCCAATACAAAACCATCTTCTCTCATCCATATGTTTACCGTATGAATCCCTGGAGTTGATACATTTATGGTGGCAATATCAATGTCCATGGTGTTATTTGACCACGTCCAGTCGGAATAAAAGGTGCTGATCCTATCGCTGGTGGACAATCCTGCGCCGTCCAAACCCACATGCACCGAGTCATCACTACCGGTGGCTCCAATGCCCCTTATCCAGACATAATGTGTTCCTGTTTTGACAAAATTGACGGCAAAATCCAATCGGGGACTATTGGTCTCGTAGCCGATGTCATTATTAGCCCCATTATTCGGAAAAGCCTCCATGGCACCCGATCCGGAATAACCCACGGGAACAACCTGTATCCACTCATGGCCGCCCTGTGACGTATTCACATCAAAATTCTCAGCCTCTATGGATACGATTCCATCTGAACCGGGATCTTGTTGATAGGCTCCCACGAACCCGCCAGGGGGTAATTGGAGGTCGAGACTTGTCAAGTCCACATTCCCTATGCGCGTCCTCTTCAGCATCATCTTCACCAGCTGTTATCGGGACTTCAACGACTTCGATCCCTTTATATCCAGTCACATGGATCGTCACGTCATCGCTGGCCTCAAATAGACCGTCATCTCCGCTCAGACGCAGGACATAGTTGCCGGCAATGGAAAAATCGGCCGCTGTGTCAACCGCATTGGCATCGGCAAACGTCACTAAACCAGGCCCGTCCACCTGGCGCCAATTGGTGAACACTGCCCCTGGAGGGTCCGGCAGTCCGTCATCCGTTACCGTTCCGTCCAGCATCGCGCTGTCCGGCAATGAAACAAACTGGTCGGGCCCTGCATCAACTGCCGGAGGGTCGACATCCATCGTGATGGATGCGTCGTCGGCTTGGAAGCACACACCGACGGGGGCGTCGGTCGTGTACGCCTCGAAGTCGAGGCTCGACCCCGGCGCCACCGGGGAGTAGTTCACCGTCACCTGCTGCCAAGACGAGGTCAGCGTCACCGTCTCGGTGACTGTCCCCTGTCTCACACCGCCCGCATACTCCCGCACGCGCAGCCTCAGCGTGGCCCCGGGAGTGTCCGAACGGGCCCAGATGCTCGCGGTGTAGGGCCCGTCCTCCGGCTCACCCAGTTCGGGCTGTCGTTAAGACCGCAGATACCACCGGCCTCAGTGTTGGAGACCTCCACGGCCCAACCACCCGAATGCCCGCCCGTGACCCGGGTCAACACGTTAGCCGACGCGTCGCCCGTCCAACCAGACGCGTCCACCTCAAACCCCGGATTCCCGATCAATTCGCTTCCCTGGATGACCACGGTCCAATTCTGCTCCGCCGGGCTCGCGTCCATGTTGTAGGAAAAGTCGACGGCGACAACCTGGAAAGTGTGCGGACTGAAACCCAGGTTCTCATAAGTCACCGGTGACGTGCACGGGGTGAACGCCGCGCCGTCGATACGACACTGGAACGTCCCATCCTCACTGGACGAGAAACTGAAAGTGGCCGACGTATTGGACACAGGACCCGACGGGCCCGAGTCGATAAACGTTTCGGGCCGGGTCGTGTCGGGATCGTCGGGGTTCAGATCGAACGGGGCGAAGCCGATCCCAACGTGGTCTTCGCCCCCGAAACGTTTGCCGTCGCTGCCGACCCAGAGCCCGTCCGGGGTGGCCAGCAGCGCCCGGGTGCCGTCAGTGAGCTCCGGCAATATCGTGGGATTCCAATCTCGGATGGCATCTCCAGTCTCCGGGTCGATGGCGCCGATGCCAGGGCTGTAGAATTCACCGCCACCGGCCGAGTCCCAGCCAGCGGGGTTGTCCAGCCAGCGTTGATGGCCGCCGACGTACACAGCGGCTCCGGTGACGGCCACGCTCCAGAGACTGTCGCCGCCGGTCCAGTTGATCCAGGTGGGCTCGACCGAGCTGCTTTCGTTCGCGGTCTCGAAGCGGGCCGCAGCATCACACAGCCCGTTGATGATACCGGTTGGCCCTCCGGTGGTGACGATCACGAAATAGCTGGGTTGGTCGGGATGGTCGGGGTCGACGGGAGAAAGTCCACGCCTTGCGCACTGACCTGCCTGCTGCTCGCACCGCAGGGCACGTCGAAGCGGGGGGCGTACCAATCGCTGAGCGTCGCCGGGGTCGATTCGAGGTTCAGCATGAAGGCTCGTTTCCGCGGCTGGTCGCCGTTGGCGTCGCCGACGGTGTCGAAGTTGCCCGTGGCCACCAGCCGCGTGCCGTCAGGAGAGATCGCGATTCTCCTGACCCGGGTCTGCTCCTCCGGGATGGCAACGTTTCCGGTGACCGTGATGTCGATGGTGCCGAGGTCTGCGCCGGTCATCGGATCTATCGCCATCAGTTTCTTCTGGAAGTTGCCCGCTGCGATGAGGGCACCATTGGCGAGCTTGATATCGGACACCGTTCCCATGTCCCCCGGAGCGAAGGTCTGGTCGATCTGGTCGTTGTCAATGTCGTACTTGGCGATCCCGTGGCAGGTGATCTCGTTGACCTGATTGAAGGCGCCCGAGATGAACAAGAAGGCCTTCCCGTTCTGGTCTTCGTATGCCTCGATCCCGGTGACGATCCCATTGAACGACAGGTTGAGCGGTGATATGACCCCTGTCTCGCTGTCGAAGGCGAAGAAGTTCTGCCGGGAGTAGGTGGTCGTCATGAGCGGGTCCATCACTTCAGCGAACACGCCGCCGGCATAGATGGTGTTATCGACCTTCTCGAATGCCATAATTTTCTGCGACCCGCCATCCAGGACGATGTGCGGGGTGGTGTCGGCCGGGTTTTCCGACACCACGGCGGGGTGAAGCAGTGAAGCCTGGGCGGGCAACGTGCTGGTAAAACTGCCAACCAGAAGAAACAACATCGCAATCGTAAAAAATGATCGAATCATAGTTTGACTCCCGAAGATAAAGATTTGAACTGCAAGCCATGAGGGAATACTGGCCAAATCCAAGGACACCACCGCTGAGGGGTCAGGGTGACCATCATTGTTCATTAGGGGCACTAAAATTAAATTAGGGATTTGCCTGTCATGTCAGCTGTAAACTTAATTTCCGGAACTGAACCCAACGTGGAGCAGGGGCGCTGCGGATGGGGTACCGTCAAACGATTCTGCTGTGCGCTCCCCGGTGCCGGTGATGATGATCACCAGCGGGTTTCCGCTCGTCCAGCCCGGCCGGTCGACAATCTCTTGAATGATTGCAGAAATGTCGGGCGTCTGCTGGCCTGGCCCGGCTTCGCCTATCGTTGTCCAGGGCTCCGGAGCCCACGACACGGCCGCAACGGTACGGGGACGATTGGACACATTACCAGTGCTGGCAGTGAAGGTGACGGGGGCATCAGACGCCTGCCCTTGGATGGAGAGATTGGTATCCACAGTATTGACTTCATCTGCCTGAAACTGAATATAGGCGCTGGTGATAGTGGCACCCTGGGGAACCTCCACAGCGTTGAAACGCATCCCCACCGTCTCGGTCGCCCGTGTCATAAACGAACTCCAGATCACTGCTCGTGAGCCGCATGCCCCCGTAGATTTTTCTTCGGCATCATCAGTACTGGCCGCGACCCGGACCTCAATGGTCATTGGAGCTGCCGGATTGGACGGTGATGGTCGCCAGCGCTGTGTCGCACAGCGGTTCTGTGTCGCAGATTTCATAGATGAAGCTATCAGGACCGGTGAAGCCTAGATCCGGGGTGTAGCTGAAGCTGCCATCGCCCTGATTGAGCAGGCTTCCGTTAACCGGGTCAGAACAGGTGCCACAGCTGGTGTTGGCCGATGCCGGATCCAGGTTGTCATCTGAGTCGGTGTCGTTGGCCGCTACATCGATGGTTACAGTCGTATCCTCAGGTGTGTTGGCGCTGTCATTGTTGGCCACGGGGGGTCGTTGACAGGATTGACGGTGATGTTGACCGTAGCGGTATCGCAAGGCGCCAACGTGTCGCAGATCTCATAGACAAAACTGTCAGGAGCCGCTGAAGTTCGGATTAGGCGTGTAGCTGATGGTGCCGTCGCCGTGGTTGAGCAGGGCTCCGTTGGCCGGATTGGCACAGTCGGGGAGCCGTTGGCACAGGTGGTGTTGGCCGATGCCGGATCCAGGTTGCCGTCCGGGTCAGTGTCGTTGGCCGCCACGTCGATGGTTACGGGCGTATCCTCCGACGTGTTAGCGCTGTCGTCGACAGCCACCGGGGGGGCGTTGCTTATAGTGACTGTGATATCCGCAGTAGCTGTGTCGCACAACAGTTCTGTGTCGCAAATCTCATAGACGAAGCTGTCAGAGCCGGTGAAGCTTGGGTCCGGGATGTAGCTGAAGCTGCCGTCGCCGTGATTGAGCAGGCTTCCGTTGGCCGGATCGGCACAGGTGCCACAGGTGGTGTTGGCCGATGCCGGATCCAGGTTGCCGTCCGGGTCAGTGTCGTTGGCCGTCACGTCGATGGTTACGGGCGTTTCTACGGTCGTGCTGGCGCTGTCGTCGTTGGCCAGCGGCGGATTGTTGGACTGGCCACCACTACTGAACCCAACGTGGAGCAGGGGTGCTGCGGATGGGGTACCGTCAAACGATTCTGCTGTGCGCTCCCCGGTGCCGGTGATGATGATCACCAGCGGGTTTCCGCTCGTCCAGCCCGGCCGGTCGACAATCTCTTGAATGATTGCAGAAATGTCGGGCGTCTGCTGGCCTGGCCCGGCTTCGCCTATCGTTGTCCAGGGCTCCGGAGCCCACGACACGGCCGCAACGGTACGGGGACGATTGGACACATTACCAGTGCTGGCAGTGAAGGTGACGGGGGCATCAGACGCCTGCCCTTGGATGGAGAGATTGGTATCCACAGTATTGACTTCATCTGCCTGAAACTGAATATAGGCGCTGGTGATAGTGGCACCCTGGGGAACCTCCACAGCGTTGAAACGCATCCCCACCGTCTGGTCGCCCGTGTCATAAACGAACTCCAGATCACTGCTCGTGAGCCGCATGCCCCCGGTAGATTTTTCTTCGGCATCATCAGTACTGGCCGCGACCCGGACCTCAATGGTCATTGGAGCTGCCGGATTGACGGTGATGGTCGCCAGCGCTGTGTCGCACAGCGGTTCTGTGTCGCAGATTTCATAGATGAAGCTATCAGGACCGGTGAAGCCTAGATCCGGGGTGTAGCTGAAGCTGCCATCGCCCTGATTGAGCAGGCTTCCGTTAACCGGGTCAGAACAGGTGCCACAGCTGGTGTTGGCCGATGCCGGATCCAGGTTGTCATCTGAGTCGCTGTCGTTGGCCGCTACATCGATGGTTACAGTCGTATCCTCAGGTGTATTGGCGCTGTCATTGTTGGCCACGGGGGGGTCGTTGACAGGATTGATGGAGATGTTGACCGCAGCGGTATCGCAGGCACCCAACGTGTCGCAGATCTCATAGATAAAACTGTCAGAGCCGCTAAAGTTTGGATTAGGCGTATAGCTGATGGTGCCGTCGCCGTGATTGAGCAGGCCTCCGTTGGCCGGATTTGCACAGGTGGCACAGGTGGTGTTGGCCGATGCCGGATCCAGGTTGCCGTCCGGGTCAGTGTCGTTGGCCGCCACGTCGATGGTTACGGGCGTATCCTCCGACGTGTTAGCGCTGTCGTCGACAGCCACCGGGGGGGCGTTGCTTATAGTGACTGTGATATCCGCAGTAGCTGTGTCGCACAACAGTTCTGTGTCGCAAATCTCATAGACGAAGCTGTCAGAGCCGGTGAAGCTTGGGTCCGGGATGTAGCTGAAGCTGCCGTCGCCGTGATTGAGCAGGCTTCCGTTGGCCGGATCGGCACAGGTGCCACAGGTGGTGTTGGCCGATGCCGGATCCAGGTTGCCGTCCGGGTCAGTGTCGTTGGCCGCCACGTCGATGGTTACGGGCGTATCTACGGTCGTGCTGTCGCTGTCGTCGACAGCCACCGGGGGATTGTTGCTTAAAGTGACCATGATACCAGCGGTAGCGATGTCGCACAACGGTTCTGTGTCGCAGATCTCATAGACGAAGCTGTCAGGACCAGTGAAGCCCGGGTCCGGGGTGTAGCTGAAGCTGCCGTCGCCGTGATTGAGCAGGCTTCCGTTGGCCGGATCGGCACAGGTGGAGCGTGGCACAGGTGGTGTTGGCCGATGCCGGATCCAGGTTGCCGTCCGGGTCGCTGTCGTTGGCCGCCACGTCGATGGTTACGGGCGTGTCTACGGTCGTGCTGGCGCTGTCGTCGTTGGCCACCGGTGGATGATTTGTACTGGCCGGCAGAGTCATTTCATACACGTTGCCGTCATTTTCGTTTGGATCACTGTCGTTATCCACCCCCCGATCGGCGATGTAGATGTTCATTACATTGGGGTTGAGACTGCTCGGGGCGTAGGCCAGACCCGCCGGTTTCGGGCGTTTGCCGCCGAAATATCAATCGTCTGCACCAGGGCACCACTGGTCGTTACCTCAAACAGCGTATCTGCGGGTTTACCCACAACGTATAGATTACCGTTGTCGGAGTTAAAGGCGATGCCTTCAGGGTCAGCGCAGCCCAAGCCCAGTCGTGTCGAAGCTTGTCACTTGATCATCGCCCGCTGGCGGCACACCATCGAAAATACCATTAGCTCCTGGAGTAACTTGGTAAACTTCCTCATTCACGCCGTCTGAGATAAAGAGGGCGCCCAATCCGCTGGCGAAAGTAACGCCTTCTGGGTCGTTACTCCCAAAATCGCTGGTTACAAATGAAGTGATAATGTCATCCGACGTGTCATAAAGTCCATCAGGTCCGGGATTCATTTCATAAATCGATTGTGTCCCAGTATCATCACTAAAGAATAGATGCCCATTAGAGGGGTTAAGCGTGACACCGGTCGGTTCATCTGAGAAGGACATGGTGGTGAAGGTAGCGGACAGGTCACCAGGCAAGGTCATCTCAAAAAGATTGTCACCGGTGAAGATAGGCATCTCATTGACTTCGGAGTCGCAGACAAATAACCTGCCGGAAGCCGGTAGGTAAACAATCCCGGCCGAGTCGGGGCTAGGTGGTGACCATTGCCAGGCGTTGATTGTTCGGATCAAGGCAGACTGGAAGGCACTCCCCTCTAAGGGGACCAGGGTGATGAGCCCTAAAAGAACCATCGCGAAGGTTAGAAGCTTATGATTCCAATTAGTGAACAGCATTGTCCGTTATCCTTCAATTCATAATCTTTGAAACAACAGGATTTTTCAGACTGCAAAAACCTGTTCGGATTCAACGATTTCAGCATAACCATTCCTGTTAGGGCGGCTAAGATCGACTCAATATTTGAGTGTTTTCAAACCGCTCTTCGATTGTCAAAGTAATAGATTTGAAGAAAGCACTCGGTGACCGCCGCTGTAACCAGAGGTCATTGAATCTCAGGTTTTTCGCTTCTTTCTCACCTTTTTGAGCTTCAGGAAGGAGCTGAATACAAAAAGTGCTCAAGGAATGTCTACCCATCACGGCACTGTTCCTTCAGCCTAATTTGAAGTGGAGTAGGTTACGGTCAATTTCGGACGTATCGTAACGGTTCCTATCTCTCGCGAAGAAAAATCTGACCCATTTGTGGCGCTGATATAGTTGAGAATGATGAAACCGTGGTTAGAAGATGGATTGTCCACCCACGCTTGCACGACTGCAACACCTGCGGTGCCGAGCGATATGGTTGCTACCCGTCTACCTCCCGAGAAATCATCAGGTTGCCGGTCAACGTTGCTTCAGAAAGATTATCACCGGTGAAGATGGGCATTTCATTGACTTCGGAGTCGCAGACCAATAACCTATCGGAAGCGGGTAGGTAAACAATCCCGGACGAGTTGGGGCTGGGTGATGACCATTACCTGGTGTTGATGGTTTGGATCAAGGAAGACTGGAAGGTACTCGCCGCAGGAGCCGGGGGTCCGATGAATGACAACTCAACGATTTTGCCGGGCGCTTGCGCTGCAGCATTCACGTCAGCCGCATCTGGCCGGGCAACCAGACCACTATCGGTCAAGTATAAGCTCATCTGCAAGGGATCGTCCGTTTGGTCGCCGCTCGGGGCAAATACCATCCCCTGTGGATCGCCAAGTTCGAATTCTGACAGGTCACGGGTGGTCACAATTTTGCCTGTCTGGGTCAGTTCATACAGCTTTTGCTCGGCCGGGTTCACCACATGGAAATTTCCCGTAGCAGGGTCGAAGGCGAGGCCCCGGACATCCATCAGGCCGGTTGATTGCAGATCCACATAGGAAATCACGGCATTGTCAAAGCTTCCGTCGGGTTCCGGCGCGATGCGAACGATCCGGAGCGTAGCGTTATCCAGAATAAACAGATGTCCACTGGCCGGATCGACAGTCATGCCCAGCGGGTTTTGCAGACCAAAATGCCGCGCATCGTGACGGATAAGCGTCGTCGGACCCAGATTGCCGTCAGGTCTCTCCAGAACTTCAATCAATTTGTCGGGAACGGACTGAAAGATGAGCAAGCGATTGGCCTTATTATCAAAGGCCATGTTAATGGGGTTCTTAATGGCCGCCGCGATCCGGGCTGAACCAACACGATCCGCAAAGAAGGTCAGCTTGATGATGTCTGTCTTTGCCGGTGGAGGTTGGCTCTGTTCCCTTCCCTCCATCACGTGGAAGGCATTGGCCCTTGACGAGAAAGCCAGACCAGCCGGATTTGAAAGACCCGTTTCATCGGCTTCCATCACCCGACGCTGCCTGACGAATGCAGAGTTGTGAGGAGGGGTGCTGCCCTCCGGCGTGTAGCGCGGCCAGCGATAATCTCCCGGCACGGCAGGCTTTCGGTTAGCCCCGACGCCGGGGTGCCTGGCGTGCCAGTCGGCTACCCTGTCCTCCCACAGTCTCTTTCCCTGATCCCTGTCGGTGATGACTGTGAAACAACCTGGAAAATCGTCGAGTAAATAATTTGGGGCGTCGCCCGGTTCGCCCAGCCAGATGACTGTGTTGTTATTGCAGACACTCACCCTGGCCTTGGGAGGGAAGATCGTTTTGCCCGCATCGTACTCCAAAAGAAACACACTGTTGGTGATCCGGAAATCTGGCTCATTACCTTTATCTAATTTGAACACCTTGCCGTAGCCGAACGGTACGTCGCCAAATCCCTCGACGTAAAGCAAAGGGTCGCCCTTGGAGTCCCACTTGTAGGGGTACGGCATGGGCTCCATGCGCAGCAGCACCCTATCCATGGTGATTGTCTTCCCCTGGCCATCGCCGTAGCCGGAGGAACTCGGCCGTACGCTGATGCCTGTATAGCAGCCGTCGAGCAGGGAGTCGTAAATTTTGCCGGAGTAGATGTGGTCATTTTCCACGCAATCGTCGCGGATATAGTCCAGCCACGTGTGTTGAATCGTCCAGTTGCTCTCGCTGTTGCTGGTGCGGATGCCATCGTGCATGTTAAATACGTGCAGCCCGGTCCATGTCATGCGATCTTCATAGCTGGTGACGGATGTGGTATTGTTCATCACGCCGCCGTCGCCATCAGTGCCATGCTTGCTCTGGTCCCAGGAGACATCCAACCCGTGCCAACTCAGCGATGTCGTGAAGTATCCGCCGGCCCAGCACATAGAGTTGTTGTCGCCGGAGCCCTTCAGGGCAACCAGCGAATGCGATAAGGTTCCCGGCATTTCGAAGTTGGCGCCGCGGGCATCAAACCTTTTGTATGGAGCCACATCGGGCTTGAACTTGTCATCATAGAATCCGCTGATTACCTCAAGCGGACCTGGACCAGAGAGGCATTCAAAGGAGGGATCGGAAGCTTGCTGCGCTAATGCCCCCTGCCCAAATAGGCAAACAGAAACGATAGCCAATAGAATAATGGTTCTTTTTAGCATGACACTGTGTTCCCTCCTCTCTAAATGCAGTCTGTCCGCTGTATTCGGTTTTCCGCCATTTTGTGACAGACTTTTTGAGGATTTACCATCAACGTCTGTAACTTAATACCGCATGAGAGGATTTTTTTTCACTACGTATTGTTTTTGGAGATATTCTGATCTACCGTACACTTTTTCGTCAAGCAAGCGCGCATACAAGGCTTCGATCTGCTGAACCATTCGGTCCGCTCCAAATGCGGGTACGACCCGGCTTTTTGCATTTTTCGTCATCCGTTGGGCTTCTAACGGATTATCCAACAACCACACGATATTCTTGGCCAAATGGGCAGAGTCTCCAGGCGGAGATAACAACCCCGTCTGCAGGTGCGTAACCAACTGCGGCACGCCATCGACAGCCGTGGCTGCTACCGGCACACCCACAAACATCGCTTCCGTCAGCGCCCGCCCCAAGCCCTCCCAAAGGGAAGACAGAACAAACATATCAAGAACAGATAATATTTCCGGCACATCATCCCGATAGCCGAGCACCTTAATTCGTTGCTCATCTCCGATTGCCCGCTGAACTTCCGAGGCCAATGGACCATCACCGATCATGATAAACTGGACGTGCGGCTTTTGCTGCAAAACAATTTTGGCTGCAGCAATAAAATCCAATGGGGCTTTTTGGATTGATAGACGACCAATTGTACCGATAATGGATCGGTCCGGAGACACGCCTAAACTTTGGCATTTTTGAATCCGATCCCCATTTACCTCGAAACGGCTGAAATCGATCCCGCTGTAAATGTTGGTAAATTTTTCAGACGGGGCCAATTTTTTTTCGATGGCTTCCTGTTTGTTCAATTCGGAGACAGTGATCAGCGCGTCGCTAAGAGAAGCAGCATAGCGCTCGATCAGGATATAGAACTGTTTTTTAATAAACGACGTATAAGGCTGCCATGGACGGGTGTAGACAGTACGAGCAACCTTCCAACCAAAGCAGTGAAACGTGTGGATAATTATCGGCACCTTGGCCCGTCGCGCGGCGATACGTCCCAAAGTGCCGGCTTTGGCGCAATGGGTGTGGACAATGTGATAATTTTGCCTACTGATAAATTCAGTGAGGTGATTGAGCGCCCGCATATCAGCCTTTGGTTGAATAGAGCGACATAAATCCGGTATAATGAAGAACGCATCGGCGCAGTCTCGGCCTCGACCTTCCCAGTCCGTGAAGTCAAGTCCAAACGCCAGGTGCACTTCGTAGCGCTCTCGAGAGTGCCCCTTAACGGTAAGCAACGTGTTATCCTGCGATCCGCCAAATCCCATATGGGTAATTAAATGAAGAACTTTTATTTTTTCCATATTTATCTCGATTCTGGATAGATGTTAATCCGTATTTGACTACCGCAGTCGGTCATATCCCCGGGCGTCATGACCGATTTCATTCTTCGGCCATGAAGGAAATCGACTACCTGTAAAATTTCCAGAAAAGTGCGTATTAGAGACACTCCCATAAGGCCTTCTTGACATCACGCACGGTTTCTTCGAGAGTCTGTTCAGTATCTATCTCATTCACATATCTTGTCCCGGGCATATGCCCATCCAGACCTTGGCGATGTCGAGCCACCAGGTAAGCGTCTCCGTCTTGCTCATTGCGGTTACGATTCCGTTTTTTGGCGGTTTCAACTGATACTGTGAGTTTCAGTACGATGTCTGCAGGTGGAATTTGCCTATAGAGCTGATTTTCGACCCGGGCCAAGCAATTGTAGATTGCTGCAACCGGCCCGGTTTTGAGAGGTTCTTCCTCTAAACGCGGGCTGTCCATATTCCCTATTATTGCTGAAGGGTATCGGTCACAGACAATGATTTCGCCTTTGGCGGCCAGATGTCTGGCCTTAAGGGTGAGCCGCTGCCGGTCCCAGGCCAAAGCGATCGCCCTTAACGCATAGGGTAGAGAAGACAGACCTTTAAAATGATGACGGGACGGATTTAAATCGCTTGGTGAGAGCCGGCGTTTAAGGCGACGGACACGTTGCAATGATAATAAGCTGCGAACTAAAGAGAAAGCGATATTAACAGGAGCGGTTAACCACGTTGAAGGCGGCTTGCCGACGTGGATAGTTCTGACGGTGAACGTGTCACCTAACCAACGCCCCGTCTCCGCGACAAGTGTGGATTTGCCGGTTGCATCAGCGCCGGTAAAGGCAATGACTGCCCCCCCGGACTGCAACACTCTATTCTTTTGCTTTGTCCCTATGCGACGCTGCAATTCAGTCCATAGTAATTGCAGATAAGCCATGAGGCGTCTGAAAAAGTCGTACTTGGCATACACTTTAAGCCGTCGCCGGACGTGTCGGGCTAATATCATTCTCCGTATTAAAGGGGTATCATCGTTGAGGGTTTCAACGCACTCGACGAACAATTTTTCATCTATCACCGGACAGTTTGCTTTAATTAAGGAGCACGCCTCGGATAGATCACCGCCGTCCTGTAACCAGAGGATTTCTGCTTTTATTTTATCAGACTTGTGCCAAAGCGATACCAGGTCCATCAACGAGCCGTACTTAACGAACATTCTCAAAGTAAACAACACGAGTTCGGCCGGCTTTGAGGTGACCCTTATTTGATCAAAATAGTGCACGTTCTCAAGGAGCATCGCCTCAAAAGGAAACAGATGACTTTTTACGTAACTTTCGCCGGTTAACACCCTACTAAATAGATGGACATGGATAAGTTGTTCTGTGTCCGGGTCGAAACCGTAATAATGGCCTATACCAGGTGGATTGGTTCCCCATCTGGGCATTGCCGCCTTAAAACCAAGATCCGAAAGAGACGTCAGCATCTGCGGTAGAGATTTTTGCTCTACAAGCAGATCGAGATCTGTCCCGCCGGCCACGGCCAGGGGCAGATCAATATTACTTTTCCAATGACTGTAAAGAATCTTTTCCTGATTAAGTGCGTCTGCCAGACAATGAACTAATGTTGTGGTTAAAGCTGTTTCTTGATGTATACGAAGCGTCTCTGTTATCATCTGATTTATCTCGAAAGTCTTGAGGTTGAGATCTGGGCGCACGGGGTTATGGATGGTCTGTTGAGCGACCGTTGAACGTGCCATGCAATAACTAAACCGCACCCCGCACGACAAAGATTGCCTGTAATTAGAGCCATCGCCGCTCCCGTTAGCCCGGCGGAAGGAATAAGCCTGTAACAAGCAAAAGCAACTGCCCCGGTCGTGATAAGCTGCAATGGCAACTGGATTTTAAAGTATCTGGCCGATGTTATCGCAAAAAGAAGCATCGTAGCGATGTAGTCAATTCCTGCGGCCAACATGAGCAGAACGAATAATCCGGGCAAAACGTAAGCCGGCCCATAAAACAGAGTCAGAATCTGAGGCCCCAGAACAAGCGCAACCAGAACGCCTGCACCACCCAACAGGGCACCTATCGCAATCATTCTGAACATCAGTTGGCGAAAGGCCCCGGCATCATTTGCGGAATAATACTTTGCTAACCGAGGACAGGCCGACCGCCCAAGAGCCTGGACAACCGTCGGTGCAACTTTTTGGAAAGAAGCTATGGCTGCAAAGATGCCAAGATGATACGAACCCATGTATCCTTCGATGAAATACCGGGGAATATTAGACGTGAATGAGATCAACATGGTGACAAAACCAAGTGGTAGTGCGAGCCAGGCTAATCTTGCTAGGATTCTGGCATTCCAGTGCGGACGAGGCCACTCTTTCGGTATGAAGTTACTGATTCGCTTCGAGGATGGATTCAGAGTTAGGATTGCATTCCGAAGATCATAAGTCAGCATAATCGTGGTTCGGGCCATCGTCAAACCGATAACACCCCAGAAAACGCTGCCGGTAAGATAAAAGCCGATGCCAAGACCCAAAAGTGACAACGGCCCTTTCATCATCAATGACTTGGCAACACGGTCCAATCGTTCATGCCGCATAAATAGTCCATAAAAGGCATCACTGATATTTTCAATCGCTTTTGAACAGCCTGTGGCAAGAATAACCAAGGCCGTTGCCCTTTGAAAGCCCGAGAGGGATGCGATTCCCACCACAACTAGTAATGACAAAGCGGTCGTAATCAGGCGCAAAGCAAAAAAGTCTCCAAACAGATATTCTTCTTTAGCATCGGTTGCCTGAACATCTCGTAGACGCAAAGAAGCAAACATAAAGATCGGTGCTGTTGTCGCAAGCCCCAGGGCAAATTGGCCTAAATGCTCGGGTGAGCCAAGCTTGACCAGCACAATGGCCATTGAAAACCAGCAACCGGCATTAATGACGTTACCGACAAATGTCCAGGAGAAATTGGCTCGTAACCTTAAACCGGAAGAAGCGGCGGGCTTAAATGTATTCAAATCTGTCCTCAAATATATTAATTTTATTTAGCCCCTTACGATTCTGTTTCATCAGTTCGCTAGTTCATTTTTATACTCGATCGGATTCCCCTTAAACTCTCTTTGCAGACCCAAGTCTGACGCACGGGCAATTTCCTCGGGAATCTCGTAGCCGTGCCGCTGCATCTCGTCCTCAATCTCGGGCAGAATTCGAGCCAAAACAATCGGATCAAACCGGCGCCATTTATCTTGCCGATCTGATTTGACCTGTTCCTTTGCGGCTTTCGCCATCTGGGTGGTCATCACCAACCCGCAATGGGCACAGATGCGCGCCACGTTGGAGATCGGATCCTCGACAAATTCCTCGTATTTTAACCTCAACACCCGGCCATTGCCGAAAAGGGCCAGATCTTTTTCTGCCTTTCTCGAACATACGGACCACTGCCTGGCGATGACCGTTAAAAGATCGTGTTTTTTCAGATCCTGCTCAATACCCTTGTACCGCGGTCCCCAGATTGACAGGTATTTCCGTCGCAAAACCCGCTTGTAGAACTGCTCACTGATCAGCCGACCTGCATAATAATGCAGTTGAGTGACAGGTGTAGACTTCAGTCGCCGGCGGATTCCCTTGCCGGAGAGTGGACGCTGCCACTTCAGTTCGACTGAACTGATAAACGAAAATGGATCCCTGACGATAAACAGGTAGGTGGCTTCCGGAAAAATCGCCCTTACGTATGGAATTTTCAGAATAGTTGCAGGTGTCTTTTCCAATACCACACGATCTCCGTATTGCTTCTGATATTTAAGAAATTGATTCCGGATATACCGTTTGACCTTGTCGGTTGCGTCTTTGGCGTCGAACTCATCATGACGTCTTCCAGGATCGGCAAAGAGCCAAAGGGAGCGAGGCTCATACCATTGCACGATGTCCGGATGCAAGGCCATAATCTTCTGCACGATTGTGCTACCTGAACGATTGTTGCCAAAAATAATAATGGGTGGTTTCAGCTTTCGTGACATCCGGATTGATCTCCTTTTCTAAATAAGTTAAACATGACCTGTCCCAAATATTTCATGAGATATCAGAGAGAGTGGCATTGAACGGACCTGGAGAAAGTTTGCTTCCGTTGGGCATATCGTTGATAGTGCTGATACAACCCCGCTCAATAATTTTCAGAAATAGACCCGCTATCGGGTCGTCTTTATCGTTTGTGGCTTTGATAACATTCTCACCGCCTCCGACAACAAACAACTTTTTCTCAACCTCTGGGTGCTGCACCAGTTTATCAAACGTGGCGACGGCCTGTTTGACGAATCGGGCAACCTTGCCATAGGAACGATCCGGAATGCGCTTGTGGCCTCGTTTCATAGTTCTGTCTATCAATAACCCTTCAGGCTGTTTGAGGTAAACCAAAACATCCGGTAATGGGACCAGTCCTACAAAATTCGATAGAAGTTCCGTTTTAATGTTAACCGAGACAAAGACAAAGAGATTATGGGCGGCCTGCAAAACCCCCTCATCAACCAGAATGACCTGTTGGTAGGCACTGCGAAAACGGATGATTTCGAAAGTGCCTATTTTTTTTAGAGCAACTCTGAGCACATGAATTTTTTCAAGCATGGCGATGGGCAACCACAAAAGGTGTCGGATCGCAAAAAGGTAAAATTTTACGTTCCTTCTCCAGGTGAGCAGACAGGCAAATAGCGCAGCAAGATCAATCAAGAGTTTTCGAAGCAAGTGGTTTTTGATCCAATTTAACCGAACTTGCTTGAGTACAAAATCGTCGCCCAATAAAATGTCAACCCCTCGCTCACGACAGGCATGAAGTACTATCTTGCTTAGAGTTGACTTTCCTGAACTTGTACAACCAATGAGTTCAATCTGCATGAAACAGCCAATCCGTGCAAAGCATCCAGTTGTCCAAAAAATCTTCGGCCATATCTCAGTGTTGCATTAAGCGAGGGAGTCTTTGTCTTCAAGTTACTTTCAGACGCCTTCAAATGTCTATTCTCTAATATGCCCCTTTTCTCCGGACCATAGCCAGCAGTGTCAGACAGATAATCTTTAAATCAAGCCAGAAGCCACCATTGAGACTATACCAAACATCTATTTTAACCCGCTCCTGATAATCCTCAGTATTACTGCGCTGGCTCACTTGCCAAATCCCGGTAATGCCAGGCTTTATGGAACAGTAAATTCCGGCGTTTTCCTTGTAATAGTCGCTTAACTCGCGTTGGACAATGGGTCTAGCTCCGACAACGCTCATCTCTCCTCTTAGAACGTTAATAAATTGGGGCAGTTCATCCAAACTGGTTTTTCGCAAAAACCGCCCAATCTTTGTAATTCGTGGATCATTTTTAAGTTTAAAAGTTTTCTCCCACTCTTCTCTGGCAGCCGGATTTTTAGTCAGAATATCCTCGAGTTTCTTATCGGCATCCACGTGCATGGTCCTGAACTTGAGGCAATGAAATTCCATGCCGGTCACAGTGATGCGGCGGTGTCGGTAAAGTACTGGGCCTCCGTCGCCAAGCTTAATAAGCAATGCGATGATCAGTGTCAGGGGCAGCGTTAAAAAAATAATAAACAAAGAAAAACAGATATCAAAAATATTTTTAAATTCAGAATCCGGATTAAAATCAAAGACCATCATTTTCCCAAGGTGTTGAATTCGGCCATTGAAAAGTCGATATGTTTCGAGATCTGGCACAAGATATACTCTGGCGCCATGGGTGCGGCAGCTATTTAAAATTTCATATATTCTCTTCTTATCCTGCATGGGCAATGCGATATAGATATAATCAACTCTTCTACTTTTAAGAAAGTCCAAAAGGGCGTTGATTTCTCCTAATACCGTAATTTCCTCATTGCCTGTATAATCTTCGGCCGTTTCGAGATCGTCAAAAAAACCCAGAATTTTGATACCTGACCAGGGAATTTCATTGATGTGTCTCGCCAAGGACAGACCCAAATCTCCTGCGCCCACGATAACAGCTGATCGCATATTTTTTCTCCGTGCACGGATCATGCAAAGTATTTTGCGGACGATTGCGTGCAACAGAAAAAGAACCATAGGGGTAATTATAAACCAACTCATCAGAACGAAACGTGAATATCTTTGTGCAACTTTGAAAACGAAAAGAAGAAGCAAAATCAGGCCCGCCATAGCCAGCCAGCCGGCCAAAATAGCCTTGAGTTCACTGAAATAATTCTGCCCGCGCCAAGGCCTGTACAAACCTGAATAATGAAAGGTCAGGAAGCTTAAAAGAAAGGCCAGCAACGCAAGATCTTTGTAGTGATCTAACTTATCGCCAATGTACAGGTAAACAATCGCATATAGCATCAGCGCAACCACCGAGCAGTCAAATACGCGCAGACTTCTCACCAGCAAAGGACTTAATTCTCTTAAGAACGGTTTTGTAATTGTGCGCATAGCGACTTTTATACCGTTCTCCGAAATTAATTAGTCAGAGTGAAAGGCGCTAGATATAAATGGCGAAATCTAATCTTTTCTGTCACGTAACAAATGCAAATATATATCAAAACAAAATGCGCTTGGATTGGCAAATTTGAGGGATTCTAAGCAAATATAAATTTCTGACTTTAGTATTAGGAGCTCTATAGTATTGAAATGCACATCTTTATAATTAGCAAGCGTCCGGATTTTATCGATAGCTGGTTGGTATTTCCCAGGGCTTTTCATTACCGTTGCTAAAAGCCCTACTATTTCAATCTTAAATAGTCCAAAACACATCGCGCTGCTTCATCAACGCCGACTGCAGACGAGTCAATCGTAAGACAGGCTTTTTTGCTTTTTAAATACGGCAAATTATATCCAATTAGGGTATCGATTTCTCCATTCATCGCTTTTTGATAAAGACTTTTGGGATCTCTTTCGATGCAAGTACTTATCGGGCAGTCCAGATAGACATCGACCAGCGTATCGAGATTACTTCTCATGCTATCCCTCGCGGACCGGTTGGCGGTCAAAGCAGATACAATTGCATAGACGCCGGCTCTTGTGGTCTTATTAGCGAAATGTATGAGAGTATTCACGACTTTGAGCCGGTCGTTTTCGGTGAATCCAAAATCACTATCGAAAATTTCCCTGATTTCGTCTCCATCATATAGTATTGCCTTCTCACCAATTTCTCGAATTAATTTCAACAACGCGGTGGCAATCGTCGTCTTCCCACTTGAAGTAGGACCAAATATCCAAACGCTACAAGGCTTGCGCAATTCAACAGCAGCTATTTCTTTTTGAGACACATTTAGCATCCCCATGTCAGTTCCATAAGAGTTCATATCATTAGGTTTTGTTAAGTTGAGAAATTCGTCCCGCTCGGTTAAAAAATAGTTGTAAAAATAGCGGCTGTGGCTGAAAACACCTCAGGGACAGAGCTCTCCGTAATGCAGAGCGAACTCAGCCAGGTCGTTCTCATCAACAAAACCATCGTCGATCAGATCATAGGTGCAAACCGAGTCGCATCCGTATTCTGAAATCAGGAGTGCCAGATCGGCCCCGTCCACGTCGCAGTCGCCGTCGCAGTCGTTGGTTTTCCTGACCGTGATATCTGCTGTAGCGGTGTCGCACAGCGGTTCTGTGTCGCAGATCTCATAGACGAAGCTATCAGGACCGGTGAAGCCAGGGTACGGGATGTAGCTGAAGCTGCCGTTGCCGCGATTGAGCAGGCTTCCGTGGGCCGGATCGGCACAGGTGCCACAGCTGGTGTTGGCCGATGCCGGATCCAGGTTGCCGTTTGGGTCTGTGTCGTTGGCTACCACGTCGATGGTTACGGTCGTGTCTACGGTCGTGCTGTCGCTGTCGTCAACAGCCACCGGGGGATGATTGGTACTTGTCGGCAGAGTCAGTTCATACACTTGGCCGTCATTTTCGTCTGGATCACTGTCGTTTTCCACCCCTCGAACGGCGATGTAGATGTTCATTTCTAATCGAATGAAGGTAAACCAAACAGGCGCTGTAAACCAATGCATATAGAATCCACATTAGACGAAAGCGAATCATGTTGTGCGTAACATGCAACGGTAAAGTCGATAATAAAATAAAAATATTAAATTTTACTGCTGAACAAGTTCGGAAGTAGAAATAAAAAAATAAGACAAACAGGCCTCCACCTATCAGACCATATGAATAGACTACATCCCCCAAAGTGTTATGCACTTCTTTGAATTCACGGGCTTTTTTTTCAGCCAATGATCTGCGCGCTTTGCCTCCCCCAAACATGAAACTAAGATCGTCAAAGGTAAATCTTCCTTCGGTCCGCTCATAGAGGCCTGAGTAGTATGCTCCGGCTATGATTCTCTTGTATATTTTCATTCCCTTAATTTTATCCAGGTCTAAATAATTCATTGCTGAAATGATAATTATAAGAGCCAAAAATGCTGTTAAAATCAGTTTCTTTTTTTTCCATACTACGAGGATATCCAAATAAACAATGCCAACCAATCCAGCTCGTGATGCAGAGAGAATGATATAAATGTGCGCAAGGATAATGACAAGTATGGTTGAGAGCCGAATTAATTTATGTGTCCTTAGGACCGGGTAAAACATACCGGTATTGTAATTCAATACGAGTATTGTTGTGAATATTAACTGCGCGAAATATGCTAATTGGTTGGGGTTGGGGAACGAGAGGCCTTGTCTTGCCATGAATCCAGCTGACATTCCATTCATAAGCAGGGGCATGAATGCAGATAGCAAAACAGCCAAATAAATGTATTTTATTGCATTTACATCCAGTAATGTTCGGTAAAAGAAAATTGTAAACGTAATAAACAAAAAAGCGGTATAAATTATCTGCAAAGAAGCAAGGACGCAAAGCACGTGATAGCTTATTAAGAAATTGATCATATTGACTGTGACAGCCCATAATACAAAAGCAGACAGAGTAATCAGCGTA
The DNA here is from genome assembly GCA_963825595.1 of uncultured delta proteobacterium. Taxonomy (GTDB): domain Bacteria; phylum Desulfobacterota; class Desulfobacteria; order Desulfobacterales; family SG8-13; genus JARFQH01. Next base: position 292,802 of record CAWGUE010000015.1, read on the forward strand.
CCGCTTTCCATCAGCATCTCACTCTTGCGGAGCGTTAACAGGATGTAGCCCATGATAAGCAACATGGGACCGTCTGCAACGTGTAATCCACCAGAAGGAAAAACGTAGACGGGCAACAAGGCGAACATGGCGACGAATAGAAAAAGAACCAGTTTTCCCGGTAGCGCGTCATTTTTATGGCCAGCATCTGCGCCAAAGATTGTGCTTGGCGCAACTTTTAGCTGATAATTATCTTCAATAGACGATAACAATAATGCCCCCAAATCCGGTGCAGTCAACAAAAAGCATATGTACACAACCGACCCAGACGCTTCCCAATGGCGCCGGGGCAAAGGCGAATCCAACCTTGAGTATCACGTTCATCGCGGCGTTGACAGTAAAGGTGAGATTATCACCGCCACCGAAGAAAACCCGGGCGAAGTGCATGAAGCACACTGCTTGTAGGCACTGATCGACAGCCACGAAAAAAAACTCCGGAGCAACAGAAACGGTGCCCTCATAAACGGGTATAACCCAAGCGAACGGTCGATCTTCAGGATCCCTCTCACAGTGATGGTCGTCCAAGGTGTCCCAATGTGTACCTTGATTGTTTCAAAGGACCTCGAGAGCCATGCAATCAACTCGTCAATAGCTGTTGTCTTGCCGGCTCCGTCCCCACCAACTACGGCCACCATTAAGCCCACACTGGCCAAACGTTTTCTGGGTTCGCGTCGAAAAGCACGCCGCTTGACCGCTCGAAACAGTTGGCGCCAGCACTTCAACCATAGAACTGATATCTGCGACCGGCGGGCGTAGGCTTTTAGAAGGTTTTGTACCTGCTTTCCAGCTTTGGCCCGAATCCAAAACGTTCAATTCTGTTGCAGTGACCGCATGTAGGCTTCAAAAAACCTCGCATCCAAATACGGCAAGTGCTGTTTCAGGATATCGCCAATCTGTTCATGGGAAACGCGGCTTCGCAGGTATGTCATCTCTTGTCGCTCCGCAGCTGACAGCGTTTCCTGCCGGCTGAGAAGAGCATCCCAGGTCGAATGTTTTAGCACCATCCGGATGACGAAAACGATGATTTCAAACTCGCACGCAAAAACTTTGAACAGATCGCCCTGAACCGCCGACTAAAGGTACTGCCGCTATGTAGGAAGGCGATAATTTTTTGACATGTCATGCCCCAAAATGAGTTGAAAATGGGCGTGCACATGGACCAATCTATCCGCCCCTTCATCATAACCGCAGTAGTCAAGGACACCAGGCATCTGTGCTCTTCCCGGAGCCTTTGCTTGCTTGAACCCTATTCGATATAAGATTGTGACAAATTGTTTAACATCAGCCCGACTCACCAAGAGGTCAAGATCATTTTACCCGGAAGCAGAACGATCGAGTGCATTATTACTTTTCCAATGACAATATGTTATTTTTTCTGATTCTAATGCTTGACAAAGTCTAACGATAAGCTTAAGTGCTGACCGTTTATAGGACATGCTTTTCCTATTTGGTTTATGCAAATTCTCCGAACCAATTGTGTTACGTTCGAGAAATTGGTTGGCAGCTATATGGTGCTGAATAGGCATAGGTGTATCCAAAAGTTGCTGCTTAAGCGTAAACTTTTGGCAAAAAAGAATTTGCCATTACCTTGTTTATCTGCATTCGGTTATATCTTTTCGGCAGGGTTGAATCTAATATTATCTTCAAAGACTTGTTCGTCGTTTTTGACTGCATCGAGGACGAAATTTGATATTTCCGATCTCATAAACCATTGAGGAGGCTTTTCGCCTCTTATTAGCATTGCCCTTGCATGGGCGCCACTTAGTAGATTAAGTTTATCGTTATCGCCTAAGAAAGATATATCATTTCCCTGTACATATTTACTCAGTTTTTCAGAATAGAATATCTCATTGAACTTAATTATTTTAATTTCCAAATCTGGAAAGTTATCAAATATTGTATGAGAAGCGTATGGGTGATAGTAATCGCCAATGCCGGTATGGTCGTGGCCAACAATAAAGTGGCTACAGCCAAAGTTCTTTCGACACAGTGCGGTAAATAGAGCTTCTCTGGGGCCTGCATACCTCGAAAAAGTTGTAAAAGCAGCCAGTACTGCCTTACCTTTTGGGAAAAAACTCTCTATCATTTTCTCATAGCTTTTGATGATGTACTCAGTCCTGAAATCACCGGGCCTCTTCTTGCCAATAATTGGTTGTATTAATAGACCATCACAATTTTCATCTTCCATTGCTCTTAACAAAATAAATTCATGACCTCTATGAAAGACATTTTGCGTATGGAAACCGAGCACCTTTGCCCAGCCTCTGTCCTCAAATAACCTTCGTAGCTGTCTCGGGGTTAATTCATAAGCTCTTGTCTCTGATAGCCTTCCCTTGATTAAATCTACTTGGCCTGATATTAAAACTGGCTGCATCGCCATAATCAATCTAGCTCCAGGATGATCGGCACTGTTCGTGCCGTACAACTTTTCAGCAGTATCTTTTCTATTGAAGTAAAATTTTTCACTCATATGAAGAAGGGCCATGACCTCACCTCTCTCATCCGTTAATCCTATAATTTGGCCGACTGATAATTCATCAGCCTTTTCTTCACTTACATCTAGGACAATAGGGATAGGCCAGACGGTGCCGTTGGTTAACCGCATACTGTTGACAACGGCCTGGAAATTTTGCCGGTCCATAAAACCTTCCAACGGGCTATACGCACCTATGGCAATCTGTTCAACCTCCATTTGTTTGTTCTGGTCGAGCACGATTTTTGGAAGAGAATAGAGAAATTTTTTGTCAGGCAGTGTAGTTAGGACACGATTGACTAACTTCCCGCCGTGCGGAGAAATAAGGGAAGACGACGCATTTTCTAATAAATAGTTGGATTTTTCTAAAAATTTCACAAGGCCGTTTTCTAATAGCTTAGGATCGCGACCATTAATAACTAATTCAGTGTGCTGAATTAACTTGTTTAACATGTTAATGCACTCCATCGGGTATTTTCCAATCGCAGTTTCAGCCGCTAAAGTCAATCCCAAAGCGCCATTAACGATAGTGTTCACCACATCGTGCACTTCTGCCCGCGTTGGCTTTTTTTTGTCGACCATCGTTTCCAGCAGATTGGTTGCAACAAATACACCAGTCTTGCACCGACGGGCCTTATGCATAATTACATTCTGTACAAACGGTATTTTCTCTATGGGAATCTCTTTACTAAGATCGCCCCGATCGATTAAAATGAAATCAGATTTTTGCACAATTTCATCAATATTTTCTAAAGCTTCGAAGCACTCAACTTTAGAAATGATTTTCATTCTATTTTGTGTGGCTTGTCTGACTTCATCAATTGAGGCTCCAGACCGAACAAAGGAGACGGCTATGTGATCTATCCCCTCTTTTAACCCCAATTCAATTGACTGATAGTCTTTTGGTGACAAAGGGGGAAGGTGGAAATTCTTTTTAAAAACAGGGTCAATGACGACTGCTTTGTTTTCACCAATTGGGCCACCGGTAATTGTCTTGGCACTAATGTAACCTTTTGAAACTGTAGAAACATCTGTAACGCGCAGGATCATCGTGTCAAAATCAATATGGATCAAATCCCCCACTTCTAGCTGTTCGATCAAGTACGCTGGTCTTAAAGATAATTTGTGTCTATCGCCAGGCATATCTTTAGTATATATTTTAACCACATCGTTTTCATTGAAATGGATAACGTTCCGCTCTAAACGGCCTGTTCTAATTTGCGACCCTTCGGTATCGATAATGAAAGGTATTCCCACTTTTTTAGACAAATTGATAAAATATTTCAAATCCTCTAAATCAGAATGAGACATGTTAACTCTGACAAAATCAACATCTTTATCTTTTATTTTTCTAACGCACTGTTCAGTTTTTGTAGCTGGCCCCAGAGTAACGATTATTTTTGTATTTTTTTTATTCATTGTGTTCTGGTGTCTCCTCTCACTAAATAATGTTAGTACATTTTGATACTTGCCTGATTCCGGGTCACTTTAACGAAACGGTCGGGATTTGTTTCTAAATTAGCCTTAAAATAATAAGAAGAATAGTATTGGATTACATACAATTAAGCCTTATTTTTATATTATTAGGACAAGAACTAATGTGGAATCGATTTCCGAACAGGTGAACTGGACAAAAGGAAAAAATTTGGAGTGTGTCGGTTTTCCACTCGCCGTTTTATGAATCATAAAAAAAGCTACGAAAATATAGAAAAACTGGTAAAATCCCTATAGTTGTCACGGATTGAGCTCTTTTTATTTAACCATTACAATGTTGGCAGAAGAGATCTAGACGTAGATGACTATCCACCTCCGTTAGTATTCACAAGCATGTCTCAGCAAAATTGATCTCATACCCTTTCCGAGGTTAAACTGGAATAACAAATACGAATTATTTTGGCTTTAAAATTGGTGCAATACCCCAAACAGACCTACTCAGGATATAAAAGAGATTTAGTTGAAAATTTGAGAACTGCGAGATGAAGAAAAGCAAAACAAGTTTACAGGCAGTAAAAACCAATTTAATAGCTGGCACTGACAAAACTTATATAATACCGCAAGAAGTTTGAAGTCCAACGAATGGCCGAAGTTTAGATTGGTAACTCAGAACAGTAGTTGATAATCAGGCGGGGCATTTAAAATTAGCTGACTGGGAAGTTTATATGCGACCTGCTCAACGGCTGTGTAATTATCTTAGTCTTTAATTTTCTGTAAATTTAACTAATTTTTTCTTAGAGTATAAAAAAGCCGAAAATCATAGAGTATTTAAAACCCTTCATTGCTTATAAGTGGCAAAAACTCTCGTTACAAACCAGGTTTATTGCTTTTAAACTCTTTAAAAATCGATACAAAGTAGAGCGGGAAACGCCGAGCAGTGCAGCGGCTTTGGATTTGTTGCCGCCGGTCTCTTTCAGCGCTTCAATGACATCTTCGGCTTGTAACATCGGCTGACGGCGTTGCACAGAAAATGGTTTGTTAACGGCAAAGCGAATCTTTTGCAGCATATGCGATGGCTCAATCAGGTTGCCCGGACATTTGGCTAGAGCGAACTGAATTGCGTTCATGAGTTCCCGCACGTTGCCCGGCCAGTCGTAGGCCATCAGTATCGCAACGGCTTCGGAAGAAAGGCGCGCCCTCTTGCCAAAGAACTTCTTGCCGTAGTGTGTCAGAAAATGGTCGGCTAACAGAGGGATATCGCTGCGCCTTTCACGCAAGGGCGGCACGCTGATGGGCATGGCACTCAACCGATAATAAAGATCTTTTCGGAAGCGCCCCGCGGCGACCTCACTTTCCAGATCCTTGTTGGTGGCACTGATAAGGCGAATGTCCGCCCGATATGGCTTTTCACTTCCGACCGGATGAAATATTCCATCCTGCAGAACCCGTAAGAATTGAACTTGCATGCCGGGGCTCAGCTCACCGACTTCGTCCAGAAAAAGGGTTCCCCTGTCCGCCAGTTCGAAACGTCCCTTTTTGTCACTAATCGCTCCGGTGAAAGCGCCTTTCACGTGCCCAAACAATTCTGTTTTAAGCAATCCTTCAGGCAGGGCGCCGCAGTTGACAGGGACAAAGTTTTTGCTTGCCCGCGGACTGTGTGTATGGATTGCCTGAGCCACCAGTTCTTTTCCCGTTCCGGTCTCACCCTGTACCAACAACGTTATGGCGGTCCGTGACACCTGCCGGATTGTCCGAAACAATTCCTTCATCTTCGGGTGTTCCCCGACGATTGGGCCGACGCCCTTTCGAGGCGCCGGCACTGCAGCCGGATGCGGTCCGGGAACGTCCTCGATCACAAGATAACTGAATCTTTGATTGTTGAATGCGAAGGGAACCGCACTGATAACAAGGTCGGCATCTCTGACCCGGCCATTGTTTTTTATTTGAAGGTAGGTCCTGGTCTTTTGAACCTGATTGTTGTTGGTGGCAGCACGGCACAAGTTTCTAGCATCACAGGCCTTGCAATATTCCGAGTGACTACAGTTGTCTGTGTTTTTTTCGGCACAGATGCATCCCAGAGCTTCACCGATCGATTTTCCGTTTATCGACTTATTGCATACACCCAGGGTGCGCTCCAAGTGCCTGTTGGCAGTCTGAACACGGCCTTTGTCATCTACGATAATAAGACAACAAGGAAGCGAATTCACTAGTATCGTGGCAAAACTTGGATGTTGTAGAAAGTCGGCCATGTTATTAATGTGCTACTACGACTTCTATCAATAGCTATTATGAGGGGCACTATTCTTTTATATTCTAAAAATTGAGCGCCAGCCAGAATTAGATCGAATTAGAAAAGATCTCTGGACCGTCCTGCAAATTTGCTATACTAGTATAGTATTTTAAAATAAAAACAAGTAAAAATAGACAGAAATAGCGGAATTTGACATTAGGGTAATAATAGAAAGGTCGATTATTACAGAATGCTTATCTATGGCATACAAAGTTTTAAGAGGTCCTTACTCCGAAAATGATATGTTACATTATGATTTTAAAATTATCTTGTCATAGTTATCAGTAACAATAGAAATAGTAGAAATATCAGAACATAAATGTATGCATTGGTGTAATTCGGTGAAAAAAGCAAAATTAAAATTTGAGTCATAATTTATGATTTAAATTTTCGGGGTCTCGGTTATCGCGTCGGCAGTGTTGTAGATTTCGGTGGTATTTACACCAGATTCTAAATCGGAAAGAGCAGTGTCTTTAAGTAGGGATTTAAGTTTATGGTATTCTGCCTGGATATTTGAATTTGAAATCTTAAGATCTTCGCATCGCTGGCGCTCCCTAATCAGGGATTCGATTGCAGTTTTCAGTAATTCACTTATGAGTAAATCCGTTTTCAGTTCAATTCTGTCGAGCTGTTTTTTGAAGGTGATGAGAGCCCCATTAGCTATGCCGGTAGAATCGTATTCCAATGGGGAGGTATCAAAATAACTTTTATTATTCGTTCCGCTAGATAAATTATCAGTTGGGTTATAGTTGCGAGTCTCCTTCTTAACAAAGGCTGAAAGGTTCAGTTCGTTTATAACAGTCTTTGCAATGACGGCATCAATAATTTTTACTTCTTCGGCGAATCCATATAGAAGTAGTGAGTCGCACACGATATTAATGGATCGTGGAATACCAGAAGTCGCCTGAAAAATCAGGTCTACTGCATCCGGACTAAAGGGATTTTTTGAACTGCCGGCCTTTTTCAGTCGGTACGAGATATAATTTTTTGTATCCTCATGGTCAAGCCCGTCTAAATGATAATTGACGGCGATACGCTGGCGAATCTGATGCATTCCCGGTGAGTTAATAATGGTTCTGAGCTCCGGCTGTCCGACGAGACATATCTGCACGGGCAAGCGGTCATCAGACTGAAAGTTCGATAGCATTCGGATCTCTTCGAGCGCGTCGGTAGGTAAATTCTGTGCCTCGTCGATGATAAGAATAACGCGCCGTTTTTTTGATTCGATGGAGATGAGGTAATCCCGAAAGATTTTCAGATTACGGGCCTTGCTCAAGTCATCTGGCTCAATGCTCAACTCCAGAAGGATGTAGTTCAGAAGTTGATTTGCGGAAAGATTTGTATTCGAGATAACAATTACATCTAAATTTTTTCCAATCTGCTGCTTGATATATTTTAGAAGAGTCGTTTTTCCTGAACCGACTTCCCCGGTTAGAAGTATTATCCCTATATTTTCAGAAATACCATATTCCAAGTATTTAAGAGCCCGATGATGATTTGGACTCAGATATAGAAAACTGGGGTCTGGAATGATTTGAAACGGTTTCTCCTTGAATTCGTAAAAAGCGTTATACATATGAGAAATCCTTAAGAGTTAATCGTGCTCAATTTTGAATTGATTCGTCCATTGACAGTAAAAATTGGAAAATAGAATTTTATAATAAACATATGCAAGCGCCTTAAATTATTGTAAATTAGCTTTATTACGTACCTCTGTTATAATATTTGCTATATCCATTATTGATTGCTTTACTACGATTTATTACAAAGCCTAATAATTTTTCTTTAGGAAGCCGATTCAATGACCTTTGAATATCTTCATACGATGTTTTTCCGAATTGAACGACAAAGAGGATTGAGTCTATCCATGAAGAAGCTGCTAAGGCGTCGGCTAAAAGAAGAACAGGTGGGAGATCAAATATAATAATTCGGTCATTGTACCGGTTTTTGAATTGATTGAAAAGATTGATCATCTGAGAAGAGCCTAAAAGCTCGGCGCCGGAATCAACCGTTCGCTCGCCCGAAATAACGACGATTTTTTCATTATTCAACCGGACCATGACATCACTCAGTGGCACGTTGTCGAAAAGATAATCGACAAGATTTAAGCGTGAGGAATAACCTAAGTACTTATAAATGTTTTGTTTTCTAAGGTCACAGTCAACCAGCAAGACCGTTTGTTCGTAATGTTTAGAGAAAGCGAAAGCCAAATTAATCGCTGTAAGTGTCTTTCCTTCTGAATCGAACGCACTGGTTATCATGAGTGACTTCCAATTTCTCTCTATCATGCATTGATACAAACGCGTGCGTAGAATTTTGTAACTTTCTATTTCTTTAAAATGAGAGTTTTTAGATAGGCATCCTTGAGAGTAAATATATTCATTATTTAGCTCTACTAAGCGGCTTACGGCAAAAGCAGGCTTATCTGAATGGACCTTTTCTTGAGAATCTTCATTAGTGTCATTGGTCTTTAAAAAAAATTCTACGCTGCTGCCTATTTTTTTTGCTTTATCAACTGCTTTTTCGATAATCATTGTTTATACCCCGCAATTTTTTCCTTTTAATCGCTACTAATTTAATAGCATAAAGGATGTTTGCAGCGAAGTTGCACTTTTTATGTCCGTAAACAATATCTATTGAAAAAGGTATTAGTATCGCCACTTGGACAATAGTATGTGAAAATCTATATTGAAATAATAATATGCTGCTAAAGTGGCAACGGCCAATAATAGAATCCCTGAGGTCACAGTGACGCGTATTTGCCTTTTTCTCGAAAGATTTGCCTTTATTTTCATTTCGGGAACGTTTGCAAAGACTGGCAACGATGTCATTTGTTCAAGCTTTTCTGGATCCCACACAGAATCATCGCGAAATTCCCTGATGGCAGCTAAACCAATGCCGTTTATGACACCCAAAAAAAGTCCAATCAGTAAAATCAATTTTCGATTGGGTTTAATAGGCTCTATTGGAAAGTCCGGCGGTTCGAGCAAAATAAAGGACTCTTTAATTTCGGCTTTTTCTGCACCGTAAGAAAGCTTCGCATCCATAAACTCTCGCACCAATTCGTTGTACTTGAATTGAGTATTGTTACGTGCAGTTATAAGATTATTGTAGGGTTCTTCTAATTTTGTACTATTAGCAATTCTATAGCGGTATATTTCCGCTGTCTCTTCAAGTTTGGCCAATTCATTTCGATAAGATTTCATCTCAGATCGAATCCCAGCTAATTCTGTTGACAAGCGAATGTAAGCTGGATTGCCAGCTGGTATATTTTTACTGCCTGGTATCGCTGCTGCCAATTCGGATTCTAATTCGGCGATTTCAGCCCGAACTTTACTGACGTCAGGATATTTATCAGTATAACGATTTGACATGTGCATAAGTCGCAGATAGAGGTCAGCTAACTGTTTACGGATAGCAAGTTCTTTCTCGTCAACGAGTTGAGGGCTAATTCCAATTAACTCGCCACGAAGATACTCTTCGCGTTCTCGTAGTCTTCGAAGTCGCTCAGTAGTCAAATCAATATTTCGCTCGGCGGTGCTTAGGTTTTGAACATTAGCCGGCAGTGTTTCCGGTAACTCATTCAGATGCTCTTGTTTGAATGCAGAAATCTGTGCTTCGAGCTGTTGAAGTTCTGACTTAAGTTTTTTAGTCTCGTTTTCCATGAAGTCCATAGCGTTTGATGCATTCCGTATACGCTCTTTACGGTTCTCTTCCATAAATATAGACGCAAGCCGATTTGCAACTTCTTGAACTTTAGTGGGGTTACTACCTTGGTAGGAAAGTGTGAAGGCAATAGTACCGGATTTTTGATTGGTCAATTCAATGTTAAGAGGTTCAAAGGTCACGTCTTCACGCATTCGACTTATCAATTCTTCAGCTGGAACCTTATCTCGTATTTTATCATAAAGGTTTAAACGCTGAATAGTATCTAGTAGTCGACTTGTTGTCATAATTCGCTGGTTAATATACTGGATACGCTGTTCAGCATAACTATCCATCGTTGAAACAAGTTCTTTTGGAACCTCTTTATCTTCGATTAAAATAGTGGCTGTCGATTTGTATACTGGCGGCAGGATGAGTGCCGTCATAATCGCCAAAAGAAAAAAAATGGAAGCCGTAAGGATTAAAGTCCACTTCCGACGATACAAAATGTCGAGGTAGTCAATGCGTTCAAACGATCTATCTACCATGTGAATTTCCTCCCCCAAAAACACGTATCTGAAAAAATACCTTGTTCGATTACGGTAAAAGATTCAGGGAAAATTCTGGCACGGATAGTCTTCAGATTCATAAGGTTGAAATAAGCGCTTTATCAATTTTCAAAAATCGATAAACGGCTCTTAAATTATTTCAATATAAAGGTATAATTTATTAAAAAATAATAGCTGAGAAAAAATATAGGCTAAGGATTTATATGGCTCCGCATTCTGGATTACACGCCAGTATTTAAATAAAACAATTTAAAAACAGGGGTCTATGCTTATGTTAAACGCTTGTTCATTCTCGATTTCATTCGCCATACAAATCCTACTATTTCGGAAAGTCACAAAATGAAGAACAAGATCCTCGCGTATGGTTTGTAATAAAATATTCCAATTTATCAAATTGGATACTGGTGCAGTCAGTAAATTGCATGCCACACCTGTGTGAAATTAACGAAATGGTAGAATTTATGTAAATTGCATTGTTGCCTACAGGCTTGTCGAAAGTGACCTTACAAGGAAGATTTGGTAGAAAAAAATCATTTTCATACTTAAAAATTGAAATTTTTGTGTGATTGTTAACCACATTTTCAAGCTGGCTAAGATATGAGAAGGCCAAGCCTGCGATACTAATATCAATGATTTTTCCAATTTTACTGAAACCGACACCAAGTGCCGCAAAAGAATTGTCTTGTGGCAAAAAACGGATATACCTGCGTCTTTCAGTCACCACGATGTCGGAACTCCGGTGTATTGCTAAGTACCCTGTAATAGCATCCCCCCGGGTTTGGAGAATAAAATACTCCTACACAAAGAGCTCTACTATTTTTGGAAAACTAAAGTAATTGAAATCGGGACGTAGAATGAAATGCACATTTTGTGGCAATAACCTGGAAGGCGAAACACGCAATTTTATTGACATGAGGCAGGAAATATGATCTGATGCGGTCTGCGCACCGATGGTCAATCAGATCATTGGTTCCTGCCCCTGGAGGGTTAATTGCTAATCTTCCAGGGGCTTCTTTTTATACTCTATTGATCCCCCTTATTTTCAATATTTTACGTGGTAATATAGATACCTTGGTTAATGATCCATAAAAAATAGAATTTTTACATTCTCAAATCATGGGTAATAACAATCAGAGACAAAATAAAATTTGTATTCGGGCTTAGTGGACTGCTGGTCACTGCGTCCAGAAATTTCAAAGGCCAAAGAAAACAACTCAGTAACGGCTACCTCGCCATTATGAGATACACAAAAAAATGCGGAACAAAGATCGGTCAGATACAAATAAAGCGGAGTAAAAAACGGTTTGGATGTGATTGCTAAGGGATTTAATGAAATTGAGATTAGCTAATATGGTTTAGCGCTACATTTCGACAATCGAGTCTTCCCTTTCTGACTTATGTATTATTAGTTACCAATAGCGTCAAGCACTATTTATTGGGGGTATAAAGTGGGTATTACATGACCATAAGAATGACGTATATTGCCGATAATATATCATTATATCCATAGAAAAAGGGGGTATTTCTGTGCGCAAACTATGATAAAAATTTCTCATTGGAATATTATGTCCTTGGAAGAAAATTCCAATGGTCCTACAAAGAATATTTCAATGCAGCAGTGATTTTAAATATGTTGCCAAGTTGACATCGAGGTTTATTAATTCAAGTTTTTTGCGTATATTCCTGCGGTGAGTCTTAACCGTATGCAAAGAAATGTGTAATTTGTTCGCAATTTCCCGGTTTGTAAAACCATTCTTTATCAATGAAGAAATATTCATCTCGGCCGGTGTGAGTCTAGATAGCTGTTCCGAATCGGAAGGCGTGTCAGTGGCCAATGCCTTAATGTGTGTCTCTAAAACGTCTAAGCTTGACTTCAGACTATCGAGGGAATTTACCCTTTTAATCTCCCCCAATGTAGGTAATATCTTGGAAGCGATTTGTTGATTCAATGAAATTTCAGTATCTTGCCTGCTTCTTTCTATATTTCTCGCCAGGACGGTCACAGCCTTGTTGGTTTCAAATAGCTCCTGATTTAATCTTTCCAATTTAGCTTTGTGGTTTAACAACTCTTTTTCTCTCTCCTTCATTTTATCAGCAATTAGTTGCAAATCCTTGGTTCGATTTTCAACCTGATTTTCTAACTTTTCCTGAACATTGAGTAGTGACATTTCATATTTTTTGTTGGTTGTTACGTCGACATTACTAGCACGCCGACCGAGAAATGTACCTTCGGTATCGTAAACTGGCTGACAGATGTGGGAAATCCAGTGAACGTTGCCTTTACGATCTATTATTCGGAATTCGGTAAAATCGATAATAATGTTTTTAAGCTCATCAGTTAAGTGAGCTAAAAATATTTTCCGGTCATCTGGATGAATGATTTGTTTTAACAAATCATTATTATTATAAAAATCATCCTGTGAATATCCACTTATACGATGGCAGGAAGGTGTCATATAGATAAATTTTCCGTTGGGATTAACCCAGTATTCCCAGCTATTGGTAAAGTCAACCATCATGCGGAACTTCTGTTCTATTTCTCTAAGTGCCTCCTCGGCGTAGATTCGGTCTGAAACGTTGCGAACAAATTCGATGACACCGGTTGGCTTTCCCGCCGTATCCAACATCGGAAAGGCATATAGCTCAAGCCACCCCTTCACCTCAGTATCTACCACCCAAGGCACGATTTCCTTCTGTAGCGTGCGTTTTTCCATGGCCCGAATCGAAGGGCAAATATTACAAGGACTTTTTTTCCCACGATAGACTTGGTAGCATTTTTTCCCTTCCAGTGGCAAAGATCGCGTAGACCATTGCTGAATTGCTGAATTTACTTGAAGGATATTTAAGTTGCTATCGAGCACTGATACCCCATCTTGGATAGCGTTGAGAATATCTTGCTGGAATTTTTCATGTTTTTTAATTTTATTTTCCGCCAGTATGCGATCCGTGATATCGATAATCGATACAATGATTGCGCGATTATGCCCGTCAGCGCTTTTTATCAGTTTGCTTCCTATCATAGCATGGAAACGCGAACCGTCTACTGTAACCAGCTTCAGTTCGCAGGAATGTTTGCTTAGCGATTTTGCAACATTCTTTTGATACTTGTGAAACTTATCCTTGCATTCGGTTGTTATAAAACTAGAGAAACGCCTTCCAATCAGGTCGGATTGTTTTGCTCCAACCATGCTGGCTCCGGTAACATTGACATCGACAATACTGCCTTTCAAATCGAGAAGCAAATTGCCTACAGGTGATAGATTAAAAACATCGGCATACCAGTTTCTCGATGTTTCGAGTTCCGCCTGTATTTTACGAAGCTTCGCAATCTGGATTTGCGATTGCTCATTTTGGTACTGAAATTCTTGAGCAAGCATTTTAACGTCGTCGTCCTTGAGGTTATCAGTATCAATAAATTTATTGGACGGCGACTTTGGCGTTCCCTTTTTCGAACCTTCAAGTGAAGTTAATTTGAATTTGTCTTTCTTCATTACCTTCTTTTAATCTCTTCGGGTCTAATTCCCCGAAGCTCGCTTCGATAATATTGATAATATACTTATTGTTAGATACCCCGCAGCTTGCTGCGGGGAGGGTTGATTGAAATTCCAATTACTCGGTCTTTAAGATTGAATGCAAAAATCGTGCTTGCTGCTTGTATATATTTGAATAATAATTTCAGTGGGTTTTAATCCTGCCCTCTCAAAATTTATGGAAAATGAGCAATAATTAACATAAATATATGGCATTTGTTACCCAGGTGGCCAAAGAGATGGTCTGCACTTATGTAACCGCTGATTTATCACCAAGGGAATGCATGTCCGATCTCATATCGCGGCATCAATAAAAATCGTCGACCTCGGTGTTTTGGTTGAATTTGAGAAGGGTACTTGGCGGCCATGGAGTCACGCGAGACGCTCATCGACCGCAATAACACTAACAGAATTTGCTTCAGGAAACAGAACCTTTTGACGTGGTGATTATCCGACAGAGGGGGATGCTTTCGATAACCGGATGACCGTTCAGTAGGGAATTAATGATTGGTCGGGGCGAGAGGATTTGAACCTCCGACCCCCTGCTCCCAAAGCAGGTGCGCTACCAGACTGCGCCACGCCCCGATGACCTTATGTGTACGCAGCAAGAACGATGGGCCGAACTCATAGCATGCTTTATACCGCGAAGCAAGACGTCCCGGCGCTTTAACTGGATACAGGCCATGCTCCGATCAATATTGATTTGTCCTACTGAGCCTGGCGTAATTCTGAGAAAAAAGCGTCAATTCCGCTGGTTATGGCAAGGGCCAGGGATTCCAGATACCGGGGATCCCGCAATGCCCTGGCGTCTTCGGGATTGCTCAAGTACCCGACTTCGATCATGACCGCCGGCATGTCCGCTCCTCTCAATACCAATACAGGTGCAGCCATGACCGTGGACTGCGATAAGGCAGAGAGCTGTCCTTTCAGGCTTTGTGCCAGCAAACGGCTGGAGTGGACATGCCTGAGCTGGAGACGGTCCCATATCGGGAGCGGCGTTTGAATGTTTTGTGGCGGCTCGGACTCGGTCAGATTGCCGCCGGCCGTCTCCTTGAAATAATAGATGCATATGCCCTTAGCGGTCGAGGCAAAGCTTCCGGCGGCATGGACACTGATAAAGACATCCGCATTAAGGTTATTGGCAACATCGGTGCGACGATCGAGATCGAGCCGGTAATCATCCGAACGGGTAAGGCTTACGCGATAGGCGCCACCCAATTGATCAGCGAGTTGCTGGGAGAGTTCGAGAGCGACCTGTTTTTCCAACATACCATCCGGGCTGCGGGCGCCAGCATCGGCTCCGCCATGTCCGGGATCCAGCACGATGTTTTTTTTTGCACGTCCCCAATAGACTGTTTTAGCCACGGCAGGCGGAACCGCCGTCAATACGACCCAAAAGAGAGCGGTGCCGGCACTGATGCAGCGTAAAAGGACCTTCAGCTTGCAAGACATTGACATAACAAGGGCTTTTCCTAATTTTCTTGACACTTATATTGAGAAATATTATGTTTTCGGCGTCTTTCAAGCATTGGTTTACTTGATTCTCCGTCAATGTCAAGCTGCAAGGTAGCGTCGTTAAGCCCGCGTAGACCCCCGGCATTTTTCGGTGGATCCGAAAAAAGACAACATATTGGCGCATTATCACGTGTTTTACCGCGGGTTAAAGCGATCGCATACAAAGGCATTTTCCACCGGCAGTATGCCGGTTTGAGGTAAAAATAGATTAATTCGTCGTGGACATTGTCAATTGATTTGCGAGAGTGGCGGAACTGGTAGACGCACTGGACTTAGGATCCAGTTCTGGCGACAGAGTGGGAGTTCAAGTCTCCCCTCTCGCACCAACTCGGCGGTCCAAAGGCATACCGCGATTCAGGTTCTGACCGATCACGCCCACCTTGCTTGCCACGCAGGCAAAAGCGATCGATAATGTTTTACAGGATTGAGTTGATCCGCTTGATTTAAGCTGCCACTCTGCCCCTGCGAGATCATAGAAACGGGACAGCGATAGCGCCTGCGTTCCCGCAACACATTTTCGGTTTTCCATCCACATTGAGATGGTGTAGAATGCTATGACAAGCGGTCAGCTCTGCAGATAACTGACCCACAGAAAGGAAGACGATGCAAGTTACCATTGAAGATTCTAGCAGCGTTAAAAAAACCCTCCACATTGAAATACCCCAGGAGCAGGTTACCCGAGAACTGGACTCGGCCTACAGCAAACTCAAGAAAACGGCCAAAATCAAAGGGTTTCGGCCAGGTAAGGCGCCCCGATCCGTTCTGGAAAGAATGTTCAAAAAGGAAGTGCACGCCGATGTGTCGTCCAAACTGATCCAGGAATCATTCATCAGTGCGCTGAAAGAGAAGGATTTAAAAATCGTCGGCAACCCTCAGCTTGATCCGCCGGAGCTTAGTCCGGACGGGCCTTACGCCTATGATGCCACCATTGAGATTAAGCCGGATATCGGTGACATTGATTTCAAAGGCTTGAATCTTGATAAAACTCAGTATAAAGTCAATGAGAAGGAAGTCGACAGCCAGTTGAAGGCCCTGCAGAAAAACCTGACGAAGCAGAAACCGATTGAAGAGGATCGGCCGGCCCGGGAAGGGGATCATGTTATGATCACCTATGAGGGGCTTAAGGACGGCAAGCCTTTCACCGAGACCCAACGGACGGAGAATTTTACACTGAGAATCG
Source organism: uncultured delta proteobacterium (assembly GCA_963825595.1). Classification (GTDB taxonomy): domain Bacteria; phylum Desulfobacterota; class Desulfobacteria; order Desulfobacterales; family SG8-13; genus JARFQH01. Next base: position 309,477 of record CAWGUE010000015.1, read on the forward strand.
GTGACGGCAGCATTCTGAAAGATTTTGATACGGGCCTGATCGGTATGAAGGCCGACGAAACAAAAGAGGTCAGAGTTACATTCCCGGAGGATTATTTCAACGCCAAACTGGCCGGTCTCACCATCGATTTTCAAGTTGCCCTCAACCAGATAAGAGAGGAAGAAATTCCGGAAATAAATGATGACCTGGCCAAGAAAGCCGGCAATTACACCACGCTTGTGGAACTCAAGGAGCGTATTCGAAAAAACCTGACAGAAGGATACACCAAACGGGTTGAACAGGAAATGAATGAGCAGATTTTCACGGCTCTGATTGATAAAACGAAATTCGATGTGCCCGATGCGATGGTCGATTATGAACTCGAAGCCATCGTTGACGATGCCGAACGGTCTTTTGCCTATCGCAACACGTCGTTAGAAGAGATGGGGCTCACGCGTGAATCGATTGCCGAAAAATATCGGGACACAGCGGTAAAGCAGGTCAAACGGCATCTGATACTCGAAAAAATTGTCGACCAGGAAAATCTGACCCTCTCCGATGAGGAGTTGCAAGCCGGTTTGCAGGATATGGCGGCAGCATTTCAGCAACCCGTAGAACAGATCCAGGCGTACTACAATCAGAACTCTGATAAGCTCGATTATTTCAAGCAGACCTTACTTGAAAAAAGGGCCGTTACCCTTATTATTGATAATAGCGTCATCACGGAAATCGAACCACCTAAAGAGAATTCGGATTCCTCAAAACCGGACAGCCCTGCCGACGCATAGCGGCAGTGTCTGACTGGTTTATTTTTGAGCTCGACTTGCAGATTCCCCGGGTTCAGCAACCTTTCACCGGATAGATGCCCCGGGGCGACGTGCCGATTCACCCAAACCCCAACCGAATAAAGGAGTCAGCCTGTGCCGATCATACCGATGGTCATCGAGCAGAGCAGCCGCGGCGAGCGCGCCTATGACATATACTCGCGCTTGCTCAAGGACCGTATCATTTTTCTGGGCACCGCCATTAACGACGAGGTGGCCAATCTGCTTATCGCTCAGTTGTTGTTTCTCGAGTCGGAGGATCCCGACAAAGACATTAACTTTTACATCAATTCGCCTGGCGGTATGGTTACCGCCGGGCTCGCGGTTTACGACACGATGCAGTACATCAAGCCCGATGTCACCACCGTCTGCATCGGCCAGGCGGCCAGCATGGGCGCTCTTTTGTTGTCCTGCGGTGCCCAGAAGAAGCGCTACTCGCTGCCCAACTCCCGCATCCTGATCCACCAGCCCATGGGAGGGTTCCAGGGGCAGGCTTCGGATATCGAAATTCAGGCCAGAGAGATTTTGCGTATGAAAGAGACGCTCAATCAGATACTGGTGAAACACACCGGGAAAGACATGGACCAGATTCAGAAAGATACGGACCGCGATTATTTCATGTCCGGACAGGAAGCGCAAGAATACGGCATTATCGACCACGTTATCACCAATCGTGACGATCTCGATCGCATTGACAAGATGGAGGGGTAAGATGGGAAAAAAAGAAGACGACAAGGACAACCTCTTTTGTTCATTTTGCGGTAAGAATCAAAAGGAAGTCACAAAACTGATCGCCGGTCCGGCCGTTTACATCTGCGATGAATGCATCCAGTTGTGCAGCGAGATCATCGAGGAAGAGTCGGAAAAAGAGAGCACCGAGGTCAGCAACCTGCTTGCGCCCAAAGAGATTAAATCCCGTCTCGATGAATACGTGATCGAACAGGAGCGCGCCAAAAAGGTATTGGCGGTGGCGGTATACAATCATTATAAGCGTCTCGAATCCTCCGTTAATACGGGTGATGTCGAGATTCAGAAGAGCAACATCCTGGTGATCGGTCCGACGGGGTGCGGCAAGACGTTGCTTGCCCAAACCCTGGCCCGCTTTCTGAATGTTCCTTTCACCATCGCGGACGCGACCAGCCTGACCGAGGCCGGGTACGTCGGCGAAGACGTCGAGAACATCATTCTGGCCTTGCTTCAGAATGCAGACTACGATGTGGAGAAAGCCAAGCGCGGCATCGTTTACATTGACGAGATCGACAAGATCGCCAGCAAATCGGACAACCCGTCGATCACCCGTGATGTATCCGGGGAAGGCGTGCAGCAGGCGCTTCTGAAAATTATCGAAGGCACGACCGCCAGTGTGCCGCCCAAGGGCGGCCGGAAACATCCGCAGCAGGATTTTGTAAAGGTCGATACCTCAAACATTCTGTTTATATGCGGTGGCACCTTCAACGGGCTGGAGAAAATTGTCCAGCGCCGGATGGGTTCCAAAATGATGGGATTCGGTGCCAAGATCAAGAAAGAAGACGAACGCAGCATCGGAGAGATCCTAAAGGATGTGCAGCCTGAGGATTTGATCAAGTACGGCATGATCCCTGAGTTTCTGGGCCGCCTGCCTGTCATCGCCACCTTGGAGGAGCTCAACGAAAACACGCTGATACGGATACTCACGGAGCCTAAAAATGCGCTTCTGCGTCAGTTCAGGAAGCTCTTCGAGTTCGAAGGGGTCAACCTGCGGCTCACCGACAGCGCCCTGAAAGCCATCGCCGTTGAAGCGATCAAGCGCAAATCGGGAGCAAGAGGTTTACGGGCGATCTTGGAAAGCTGCATGCTGGATATCATGTATGAGATTCCCTCGATTGAAAACGTGAAGGAGTGCGTCATCAGCGAAGACGTCGTCTTGAAAAAAGAGGAACCGATACTGCTCTATGAGCAGACCAAGAAACAAGCGTGACAGCGCTGCAATGGTCTCCCCCGACATTGCAGAACTGTCGTCGAATTTACTTTTGATAACTAATCGATCCATCAGCCCTTGGCATCGATAACCTGAAAAAAGTTGGAGCTATGGTCAATTTGCCAAAAATATTCAAGGACGATGACCCCCGGTCCGGCCGGATTATCATACCCCTGCTGCCGCTGCGGGACATCGTTGTCTTCCCTCACATGGTCGCCCCTCTCTTTGTGGGCCGACCCAAATCTGTTAACGCGCTTTCAGAGGCCATGAACAGGGACAAGCGCGTCTTTCTCGCTACCCAGAAAAAGGCGGGCGTCGACAACCCCACCGAGGAGGACATCAGCCGCCTCGGAACCATCGGTAAGGTTCTCCAGTTGTTGCGGCTGCCGGACGGAACGGTCAAGGCCCTGGTGGAAGGGGACAGCCGCGGACGAATCGTTCGTTTTCAGGCAGAAAAGGAATTTTTCCAGGTAGAACTGGAAACAGTCTTTGATGAGCAGACATCGGCCGCGGAAGGAGCGGCCCTGTGTCGATCGGTGCAGAAGAGTTTCGAGCAATATGCCGCCCTCAACAAAGGCCTGTCGAAAGACCTGGTGGCCAACGTTGCCGCCATCGAGGACCCCTCCAAACTGGCCGACACTCTGGCGGCTCATTTCTCTTTCAAAATCGAAGACAAACAACGCCTGCTGGAGACCATCGATCCCGCTGACCGGCTGGCCCTGCTGGTGAGCCTGATTCAGATGGAAATCGACATCTTCAAGATGGATCAGCGTATCAAAGGCCGGGTCAAGGATCAGATGGAGAAGACCCAAAAGAATTACTACCTGAACGAACAGATGCGGGCCATTAAAAAAGAGATGGGCGCCGACGAGGAAGCGATCGACGATCTGAACGAGCTCGAGGAGAAGATCGAGAAGAAGAAAATGTCCAAGGAGGCCGCCGAAAAGGCCAGCGGCGAGCTCAAGAAACTGAAGTTGATGACGCCCATGTCGGCCGAAGCCACTGTTGTGCGCAACTACATTGACTGGCTGATCAGTCTGCCGTGGTACGACAAAACCGATATCAATACCGATATATCCGCGGCCGAGAACATCCTCGATGAGGATCATTACGGTCTGGAGAAACCGAAGGAGAGGATCCTGGAATACCTGGCTGTCCAGGCGCTGGTCCAGAAAATAAGAGGACCCATTCTGTGCTTCGTGGGACCGCCCGGTGTCGGCAAAACATCCCTGGCCAAGTCCGTGGCCCGGGCCACCGGCCGCAAATTTGTCCGGATGTCGCTGGGTGGCGTCCGGGATGAGGCTGAAATCCGCGGTCACCGGCGGACCTACATCGGTGCCATGCCGGGTAAGATTATCCAGTCGCTGAAGAAGGTCGGCGTCAACAACCCGGTTTTCTGCCTGGACGAAGTCGACAAGATGAGCATGGATTTCCGGGGCGATCCTTCCGCAGCGCTGCTGGAGGTTCTCGATCCCGAACAGAACTACGCCTTCAACGACCACTACCTGGATGTGGACTACGACCTTTCGGACACTCTTTTCATTACCACCGCCAATACGTTGCCGGACATACCCCTGCCGCTCCAGGACCGGATGGAAATCATCCGTCTGCCCGGTTACACTGAATATGAGAAGTATCATATTGCCGATGGGTTCCTGGTTCCCAAGCAGATCAAAACCAATGGGCTGGAAGGAAAGACCGTCACCTTTTCGCCGAATGCCGTGAAAACAATCATTCGCAAGTACACCCGTGAGGCCGGCGTTCGCAACCTGGAGCGGGAGATTGCGTCCATCTGTCGCAAGATTGCCAAGGAAGTGCTCAAGAACAGGAGCAAGAAAAAGGACAAGGCGGTATACGCACTCACCAGCAAATCGATCAACAAGTACCTGGGACCGGCCCGGTTCCGTGAAGGACAGATCGAGGAAAAAGACCAGGTCGGACTTGTTACCGGATTGGCCTGGACCCAGGTTGGGGGCGAGCTTCTGGCCGTGGAAACAGCGATTATGCCCGGCAAGGGAAAATTGACCATCACCGGGAAACTCGGTGATGTGATGCAGGAGTCAGCCCAGGCAGCGGTAAGCTACGTCCGTTCCCGCGCCGCGCACCTGCAAATTGATGATAATTTCTACCGCAAGTACGACATTCACATTCACATACCCGAAGGAGCGATTCCCAAGGACGGTCCATCGGCCGGCATCACCATGTGCACCTCCATCGTATCGGCGCTGACCAAACGCCGAGTCCACCGGGATCTGGCTATGACCGGAGAAATCACCTTGCGGGGCCGTGTACTGCCCATCGGAGGGTTGAAGGAAAAAATACTGGCGGCCCACCGCGGCGGGATTAAAAAAGTGATCATTCCCAGGGAGAACGAAAAGGATATTCGGGACATTCCCAAGCCGATCAAGAAACAGATCGACATCGTCACGGCTGAGCACATGGACGAGGTCCTGACCCATGCGATCATCGTTACCGACGGTGGCACCCTGTTCACTAAAAACGACGTCCCCTTCGAGATTTCGACCGAAGGCACCATCGGGGAGAAACCGGCCAATTTAATTTAATGGGTCGGTCGCAGGCTCCTTTTTAGACTTGACATCAATCAATGTTGCTGGTAGCTTACGGCTCTTTTCGGGGAAACTTTGAGCGAAACTGTGGGCGGGTAGCTCAGTTGGGAGAGCACCGGCCTTACAAGCCGGGGGTCACAGGTTCAAGCCCTGTTCCGCCTACCACCCCTTCATTGGGGGATGGACTGAGGGGGGAAATTAGAACCTGTTCAGTTTGGATAGGCATCCCGAAAATCGCTAAATACGGGGGCGTAGTTCAGTTTTTGGTTAGAACGTCCCGCATGCCCTGCGGGAAGGTCGCGAGTTCGCGGTAGATGTTTTCGTTATCAATTCAGCTGTGGTTATAACTTTGCGGGGGCGTAGTTCAGTTTGGTTAGAACGCCGGCCTGTCACGCCGGAGGTCGCGAGTTCGAGTCTCGTCGCTCCCGCCAATGAAAACAAGGGTTTAGGAGGATTTCCTAAGCCTTTTTTATTTGGCAAAATTAACTCGGTGCGCATAGGGTGCGTTTAGGTGCAAAAAAAATTGCCGTGGCTCATAGGGAAACAACATCGAAAATCTCACGATATTCGGGGTCGTCCAACGCATCGACCTCTGATTTTTTTTGCCCGGTAGACCATTTTCCATGCCCATATTCATTTGATACCAAGGAGGAACGGAGACACACCTAATCCGACTGGAGGTGTCAGAGGGGTTATTCCAGATAAGATGTGTTATTGTTTGGATGATTGATAATAGCTGATATACTTAGTTACCTCGCCCATTTTCGGATGTTTATGAAATATAAATTATTTGGGGCTGCACTGGCTTTTGCGGGACTCTTCCTTATAGCTAAATTTCGGTTACAACTCATCGGATTACTTTTAATAATTGGTGGAGTATACTTAGCAATTATAAAAAGGAATGAAACGGAATTAATCACAAAGCTATAGAAAATAGGATTTGATCTTGTATGTCAAATTATGAGATCAAATCTAATCTGACAAACTAATCCCATATACCATCATACGTAAGGAAAGCATGCCATGAGCGAAAAACAGTTGCCCGAGGAAGGTGACCAGAAGCAAAAAGACTTTTATATCAAGCTGCGAGATAAGGTCACCACCTGGTATGAGAATAAGACAGATACGAAACCGGAATATGCGGACTACATTCTCCTGATTCCAGACTTTTTCTATCTACTGGTCAAACTCAGCCTGGATGATCGTGTCCCTGCCATGGATAAAGCCAAATTTGCCGGAGTGCTGGCCTATATTTTCAGCCCCATTGATTTCGTGCCGGAAGCATTCTTCGGCCCTCTGGGATACTTGGACGATTTGGTGCTGGCCTGTTATGTTATCAATCTCTATGTCAATCAGAAAGAGGAGGCGAACCGGGCCGTCGTCAGCGAATTGTGGCCCGGGGATCAGGATCTTTTGAGTACGATCCAATCCGTATTGAAGAAAGCGGATAAATGGATCGGATCCGGTGCTTTGAATAAATTAAAGGAGGTCTACGAGACCTTTTTAAAAAAACAAGATAAACTGTAAAAGCTGACACTTGATTTAGATATCAAAATCTAAAGTCTGACAAACAACATATATCATCTGATAAAACTTAAGGCGTGACCGACTCACGCCTGCTGATATGGCCCAACACCTAACACCTGGTAGATTCCGTGAATATAGCCATACGGTATCGTGATATCTTATGTAATTACGGATAGTTTGACCTGTGGCAAGATGTTTTAATTTTGAAAATGTGATATTTTTAAACTTCCACCTATATATGAAAATATGAAGCCTGAAGCCACTGATAAGAAAGTTTCATTTTCTTTGCCAATGCTAATTCAGATAATCCGTAAAAGTTTAATTATTTACCTTCTATCCGCTGTTATATTGCCGGCTATCTGTTTTATTTTTGGATGGCGATCATTAGAAAATATTGGGACTGGATTTATATATGGTTCCCTGTGTCTGGTGCTATTCGGCGCTTTTATATTGGCAGGGAATACGGTGCCGGCGCAACTTTCTCAACTTTCACTCCCTAAGTACATTGTCCCCTCTCTTAGACGCCATCAAGATGCTGAAAGTGATGGTTCTCCATCTATGGATGGGGGAATAAGATTCTTTTTTACGACTTTAATATGCGGAGCATTTTTATTTGTGACAGGACTTTTATTGAGAATGTTGTGATGATTGCCAGATCGTATCGGCACAGAACATGCGGTTTTTGATATTTAGACCTGTGGAAAGATGAAGTTGGGTAGAAGTATCTCTCAAACTTAGACTGTACGACGTTGTGCAACAATTCTTGAAATAGGCAATTTCCTTACTCAGATATGGCATATCAATGCCTATCTACACTAACAATATAGAAAATATAAGAGTGTAGATGATTAAGATAGAAGCCTGAGATAGCAACCTTCGAAACATTAACCGTCCAGAAGCAGATTCAGGACTGGAGTGATGGTTCCGTTCCCCACAGCAACAAGTTGCACCAGTCTGAAAAGCCCCTGCACTTCCCCACCGTCGCTCGTGAAATAAAACTGGCCATCGGCACCAATAATGGCACCGCTTGGTCTCGCAAACCGTGATCCATCACCTCGCTGAAATCCAGTTACCACATCTTCCACTGAGACAGCCTGATAACCCGAAAAATTAACCATTGCAATTTTAGGTGGACGACGGGTTTCCGGTCCGCCACCATTGGTGGGGTCGGTGGCCCAAGAACCATGCACCGAGACCAAAGCATTACCGTTAAAATCATTGCTCAATCGATTATCGGTGACAAAGGCGATCCCCATTGGAGTACTTCGTGCCAGGAAGTTGGCCGCCGGGGCGCGAGCTTCACTGGCCGGGCGTGGCGCTGTGGCGGTATCGATGCATTGGCCATCCTGGAATGATCCGTTTATGTATTGAAACCACGGCATACCGTGCCATGAATCCTGGGACAATCTAGCAAATATTTCCTTAGGCTCCTGATAGCCGAGATTATCTGATCCGGCATTGGTGGCCCATAGATCGCCGGTGGTGGGATGCACAGCAATGCCGATGGGATTCCTTAGGCCGGAAGCAAAGGGGACAAGTCCAGGAGTCAGACCCGATTCATCAATCCGGAATACCCCTCCGCGTCGAGAGTCGAACAGGTAAGAGTTATCTAGATATTGGTTGCTGCAGTTACCACTAATGCCGATACTGAGATACAGTGTTCCATCAGGGGCGGCAACTACAGTGCGACTGGAGTGGCCTCCGACGGGTAAATCAGCGATTTTGACAAGATCACCGGCTTCCAGGTTGCTTGATAATCCGTTGTAAGGGGCTTCGTAAAGTCCTGCTGTGTCGGCGATAAAGAGTTTGTTGTCGCGATAAGCCACACTATGGCTGCGGCTTCCGATCTGGACCAGGGTTGTGGCGTTGTTGTAAGGAGGGGAAAGTCGAAAAACTGTGGATCCGTTTGAGCCGATAATCATCTCATTATCCGGACCCAAGGCTGGAAAGCGTGCACCGGAAGCTGTGGCCATAAACTGAACCTGCATGCCCTCTGGCACCATCAGGGTGACACTATTGCCAGAGACCGTGATCTGCTGAGGCACCAGATTCAGGGCTTGACTGGAAACTGCACCTAAAAAAAGAACTAATGCTACCACCCATATTTGTACTCTCATCTTAAACACCGAGAAATGTTGTCTATCTGTTTATGGTTTGATTATAAGCTGACTAGCGTTTGTTGCGAGGTAAATAGGCTTCAAACAACCGATAATTTCATATTAAACTTGACTAACATTAGACTGGGGTACCAAAAAGTCAACAAGGCGCCAATCAGGTTTTTTAGGCATAAAAAGGCGGGGGCCCAGAAGCTATTTCAACCCATTTATGGCCCTGTATTTTCATGGCCGCCGACTAACAATACCTGCTGAAACTGTCGAAAAACCCTAAATCTACCATTTTGAGGTTTATAAGTTGTTGATTTTATTATCTGCGAAATTGCTAAAATGACCATATTTTTACTTTTTCGACAGTCTCGCTATATAGATTGAGTCAGACTCTCTCAAAATCGGTTTGAATAGCCATATCCTATTCGCAGTATAAAAAATGCCATTTTCCGGTTAGGCTTGCCCAGAGCGTTTCTTGCTGATTCTGAGTCTGACAGTATTCAATAGCGTGAAGACTTTATTCGAACTTTTCTTGAAAGGGATATCCCCCAGCTTGGCATCACCATTGCCGCGGAAACCCTTCGTCGATTCTGGACGATGGTGGCCCACTATCATGGGCAGGTATGGAATGCAGCGGAGTTTGCCCGTGCTATAGGCACTGTTGAAAATACGGCGCGGCGATATCTCGACATCCTTGCCGGAGCCTATATGGTTCGGGTGTTGCCGCCCTGGTTTGAGAACCTAAAAAAACGCCAGGTCAAAGCGCCCAAGATATATATCCGTGATAGTGGGCTGTTTCACAGCCTGTTGCAGGTTTCAACCCTGGCCGACTTGCAGGGGCATCCCAAAATTGGTGCGTCATGGGAGGGTTTTGCGCTTGAGCATGTCATCCATGTTTTTAAAACCAGAGATGTGTATTATTGGGCGACACACGCCGGTGCTGAACTCGATCTCATGGTCAGGATCGCCGGGAAGCGGCATGGTTTTGAATTTAAATACACAGATGCTCCTGGTAGAAAGCGATCAATGCATATCGCCATTGAAGACTTGGGACTGGAACATTTGTGGGTCATATATCCCGGGGATCAGAAATACGCTCTTGATGATAAGATTACGGTGATTCCGTTGAAGATGATTTCACAACTTGGGGAAACCGGACTCATGGCTTTGAACTAACATTATTTTTAGCGGGAAATTTTACATGAAACCGGCTGACAAGATATCGTCATATACCGATAAACTCAAACAAATAGTTTCGCAGGAAATTTCAGTTATCATTATAAATATATTATTTATGAAATATGCGGGCTCAAGGTGCCGCCTGCAATGCGGGAAGGTCGCGAGTTCCCCGCCAGACCCAGCGGGACTCCCGCCATTAAAAAAGGACTTAGGATGAAAATCCAAGTCCTTTTTTTATTTCCTAAAATTCGAATTACAACCCTATTTCCAACCTCCAGCCTCAAAATCTGTGCTCATTACCCGAAGGTCGGTGGTTCGAATCCGCCCCCCGCTACCAGTAATAATACGAAGGGGTTAGATGAGAATCTAAGCACTGATTATTTACGCTTTTTATATCATACCCAACAAAACCTCTAAATTTTTATCGTATAGTGCAATTCAATATCCAATAAATCTGATTTACCCTTCTTTAGCATGTTAATTTCAATCTACCATATCCCCATGTTTCATCAGAACATCTCATAAATTCCCTGCCACCAGAAATTTTCGAATAACGAACAATACGAGTACCACCTTGGGGTGTGTGGGTATTTCCGTTGGATTTATAAAGCAGACACCATAATTGATTTAGAATATAGCAGGAAATCGAGACTGTGATCTTTGGCAAGGATAGTGGACTCAGACGAGTAGGAATTGATTTATTGAGTTGTGGTTGGCAAATCAAATATACATTCTCATGAGATGTCAGAATTTAGGCACGATACCTATTAAAAATAAAGATACAAAAAAGAATGCATTGGTGATTTATGATATCTGATTATTCAATACACGTGGATCACCGGCACGGTGTCACATTCAGGGTGGTCCAGCCACCGTCTTCGGCGCGAGCAAAAGGGGTTGTTGACCGACCTCTCGGCCCGGTTTTTCAAGCTAAATTTTTGAATTGGGTTGAACACACTGTGTTCGCCGTTGTATAGGTTCTCGCTGAAGTGCCCCTGGTGCTTAGAGCCATGGCGTATGCCGGGGTGGTGTGTGAAGGGTGCATCATGCTCACGCGGCTGCAGTCAAGAGACTGCTGCTGACTATCCCCGGTTTGGTATTGTTTCACAGGGATGGAAGGATTACATGACCCGATCAGAAATCAAACCGAATGCAGAACACGACGAGCCTTTGCGATTCGAAAGGCTGATGGCCGAAATTTCGACATTCTTTATTAATCTTCCTGCTGACCGGATCGACAGTGAGATTGAAACCGCTCAGCGCCTCGTCTGCAAGTTCCTCGATCTTGATCGCTCCTCGCTTTTCCAGGTCCCTGAAGGAGAACCCGAAACGCTGATGCTGACACACGTTTATCAGCCTCCGGGAAGCCTGTTACCTCCTGAGCGGATGAGTTTAAATGAATTCTTTCCCTGGGCGCTGCAGAAGGTACTGGCTGGAGAAACGATCACGATTTCTAAAATGAACGACCTCCCGGCTAAAGCCGGCCGCGACCGGGAGACTTTTGGCCTCTATGGTACCAGGTCCGTCGTGGTCGCTCCGTTATCGGTAGGAAGAAAGAGAGTATTTGGCCTGTTGACCTTCTCTTCAATGCGGGAAGAGAGAGAGTGGGCCGAAACGGAAGTGCAACAATTCAAACTGGTTGCACAGATATTTGCAAATGCGCTTGCCCGTAAGCAGATGGAGGAACAGCTTAAGGAACGACTGCAGGAGATTGAGAATCTCAAACAACGGCTCGAAAAAGAGAATATCTATCTGCAGCAGGAGATCAAACTTCTGTCTGAGCACTCGGAGATCGTGGGGCAAAGCAGCATTATGAAGAATGTCCTTGCCCAGGCAGAACAGGTCGCCCAAACAGACTCCACGGTCATCATCCTGGGCGAAACCGGCACGGGAAAAGAACTGTTGGCCCGGGCGATCCACGGCATGAGTTCCCGAAAAGACCGGGCTCTGGTAACGGTCAACTGTGCCTCCCTGCCGCCGGCGTTGATTGAAAGCGAACTCTTCGGTCGGGAAAGGGGAGCTTACACGGGTGCCTTGACCAAAATGGTCGGCAGGTTCGAGCTGGCGGATGGGTCCACGGTTTTTCTCGATGAGATTGGCGAACTCCCCTATGAGGTGCAGTCCAAGCTGCTGCGGGTGCTGGAACAAGGCCGGTTCGAGCGCTTGGGATCCACCAGGCCGCTGCAGGTCAACGTGCGCATCATCGCGGCTACCAACCGGGATCTGGCCCAGGAGGTCAAGGAAGGCAACTTCCGGGAAGATCTTTATTACCGGCTGAATGTCTTCCCCATTGTGATCCCACCCCTCCGTGAAAGGGCAGGAGATATTCCCCTCATGGTCTGGGCATTTGTCAAGGAATTTCAGAAGATGATGGGCAAAGAAATTCAGAGCATTCCGAGAAAGACCATGGAAGCACTGCAATCCTATCCTTGGCCCGGCAACGTCCGGGAACTGAGGAATGTCATCGAACATGCCATGATCCTGAACAGAGACAAAAGCCTGGTTGTCAGCATGCCCGGGCTCGCACCTTTCGAAGCCCAGCATGCTTCGCATCTGGATGATGTGGAGCGCCGGCACATTATGAGCGTGCTGGAGAGAACAGGCTGGCGTGTTGCCGGAAAGGGCGGCGCCGCCGAAGCCCTTGGCCTAAAGAGAACGACGCTGTATTCGAAAATGAAGAAATTGGGCATCGAGCATTCATCTTCCAGATGACGATATAAAGACATTTTGTCGTTATAGCGACAGATAGCGTGATGCTTCCCGTTCTGAACGTATCCCCTCCGGTTTAAAAAACCTATTCGCTCCGACAGCTTACCCCAATAGTATGATGGCCTGCCCCATCCGGCACGTTTTTCGCACCGCTTTCACATCGAAAGGACCAAGAAGCGGACCATATTTCATCCTGCTAAAAAAGAGCCGTATCCTCAATTAAGCGCCACACAATCCTTTAACCGCAAAGCGACGGGAGGAAAATCCATGGTGCTCGCGACCATAAAAATGCTGATGTCTCAACAAAAGCGCGGAGAGGCATTGAAAATCCTCAGATTGGTCGTTGAGCAGTGCCGAGTCCAGCCTGGCTGCCTCAGTTCCTGCATTTACGAAGACCTTGACGAAGAGAACGTCATCATGATCGAGGAAATGTGGCAGGACGAGGAGGCCCTAAAGCGGCATCTGCGTTCAGAAGAATACCTCAACTTACTCCTGGTCTTGGAGATGGCACTCAGACAGCCCGAGATTAGATTCGATACCATCTCGAGTTCAACCGGCATTGAGACCATCGAAAAGGCACGAAGCCACGCGGGATGAAGATACGGCCTTCTCGGCTACTGAATTTCTATCTTTGATCGCAGCGCTCTTTCGGCAGTATGCGTTCTTCAAAATGCGGTTTCCATTACAATAGTTAAGACTAACAAAATAAGGGGGAAAGACAATGAAAGTCATCATCGTTGGCGGAGTGGCCGGCGGCGCATCGTGTGCGGCGCGTTTGCGCCGGTTGGATGAAAATGCGGAAATCCTCATGGTGGAGCGCGGACCGTACGTTTCGTACGCGAACTGCGGGCTTCCCTACCATGTCGGGGGCGTGATTGAAAAAGAGTCGAGCCTTTTGGTGGCGAGCGAGCAGCTGTTCCGCGAGCATTTCGCGATCGACGTGCGCACCAACTGCGAGGCGGTTTCCATTTCGCCGAAGAATAAGACCGTGGACTTGCGCAACACCGAGACCGGCGAGGTCACGACCGAGTCCTACGACAAGCTGGTGCTTTCGCCTGGAGCGGCCTCGGTTCATCCACCCTTGCCCGGAATCGATCTGCCGGGGATATTTCATGTGCGGACCGTGCCGGACGCGCGGACGATCCGGGAGTGGGTCGGGGGTGGCACGACGTATCTTACCGGGATGTCCAGGTACTCGGGCATCCAGATGGTCAAACCCGTGCGGCGGGCGGTGGTGGTGGGCGGCGGTTTCATCGGTCTCGAGACGGCGGAG
>CAWGUE010000016.1:0-98620 GCA_963825595.1 uncultured delta proteobacterium
ATAGACAATTATTCAGCTAGTGCCCATCCGCGAGTCGTTAAAGGCATTACAGAGTGTCCAATTCATAAATGAGGATTTTTTTCGTTGGGCAAGGCCGCACAAAGGTTTGCGGTGAGGCGTACTTATCGTACGCCGCAGCCGGAAACCTGCGGAGAACGCCGCCCAGCGGAAAAAAGGCCATTTATGGATGGACACTGGCTAAAGTACTCAACGCCATGCATGCCGAAAAAGGCCAGCAGAACCGGGTAAAAGAGATACTATCGGCCTATGGTAAGGAGTCTTACCATCGGGAACAAGATCGTGTTCATCTCGGAATCCTCAAACTCGCATGGTCAGAACCTGAAAAACTGGAAGCTTTTACTCAATTAGCCTGTACAGACTATCGGGATTTATTGTGTTTAGCAGAATATCCATTATCATCTCGTTGGTATGGGCTTCGTAAAAAAGATCCCGATAAATATAGAAAACTACAAGAAAAAGAATCGGATGAGTACGACTTATGGTTGACAGAAGTGTTATCCGCTTGACATTTGAGGACGCTCACCCGCGTTAATCGCTCCGATCCTGCTCATCGCTAAGTTTCGTATTTAAAACATTGCTGCTCAAAGAGTTTAAATGGATTATACGATCATGGAAAATTTGCTGATACGACCATACCACCCTGACGATGAAAACGAGGTCATTCGTTTGTGGCGAGAATGTCATCTGGTGGCGCGCCAGAACAACCCGCGACGTGACATTGAAAGAAAACTCAGGGTTAAACCTGAATGGTTTTTAATCGGCGTATCGGAGGGCAAGCTCGTTACGAGTTGCATGGCCGGATATGATGGCCACCGCGGCTGGATCAACTATTTAGCCGTCTTGCCGGCGTATCGGCATCGCGGCATTGGGACGCAGATGATGAAGGAAGTTGAAAAAAGATTGTCCGCCGCCGGATGCCCGAAAATAAATCTGCAGATCAGGGAAACCAACAGCGAAGTCATCCAGTTCTATGAAAGTATTGGCTTTACGAAAGACCCCGTCTTGAGCATGGGTAAACGACTCACCATTGACGCACCTTTAAATGCCAATCAAAATGCAGACGAAAAGGATGAGCGCACCGTTGATCCGCAGCGCTCATCCCAAGGGGACAACGAATATGGGAACTGAATTGATTACCAACCCCAATGACAAATTAACGGTTGGCATTGCGCAAATAGCGCCGGTGTGGCTCAATCGTGAAGCAACGATTGACAAAATAATACATTATGCAGAATTGGCCGGTGAAGCCGGTTGCAACCTGGTTGCTTTTGGAGAGGCGCTGCTGCCGGGCTACCCATTTTGGATCGAGTTGACTGATGGCGCCCGATTCAATTCGCCCGTTCAAAAGGACATTCACGCCCACTATGTGGATCAGGCCGTTCAGATCGAAGCCGGGCACATCGATGGTCTCTGTGATGCGGCACGCGAGATGCAGCTAGCAGTTTACTTGGGATGCATCGAGCGGGCCAGGGACAGAGGCGGACACAGTTTGTACTGCTCGCTGGTCTATATTGATCGTTAATGGCATTTATCGGATGACGCGGAACCCCTACTTCCTGTCGTACCTTTTTATGTTCAGTGCATATACCGTCCTGCTCCAAAATGTATTACTCCTGGGTCTTTCCGTCATCGGTTTCATGCTTATTAACTCCATGGTAAATACTGAAGAAAAATACCTTCAGAGAGTTCATGGCGAAGCGTATCTTCAATACAAAAGGAAAGTGCCACGATATATTATTCTGTGAGGTGTCCGGGTGAGTACTGGTACCGTGTCGCTCTCTCCGACAATACGCTTGACCCCACCGATATGTCTCGCAAGGAGAAAAACAGCTATGAAAATCGCACCAATAAAACCGATCGTACAATTTGAAATTGTCGAAAAAGTCGACATTCGTATCGGTACGATTGAACGCGTTGAAGATATTCAAGGCGCAGATAAGCTCGTAAAGTTGATTGTCGATGTCGGGGATCACAAAAGGACAATATTGGCCGGACTCAAGCAGGAACGTAAAGATCTGGCAACGCTCGAAGGTAAACAGGCCTTGTTTATCGTCAACCTGGAACCGCGGAAGATGATGGGTGAGGTATCCGAGGGAATGCTATTCGACATCGGGTATGCGGACGGCCTCACCCCTGTGCTGGCAATTCCAGAAAAACCTGTACCGGCCGGAACCCGGGCGGGATAAACAGCGTATTCTGATAGGTGACAGTGATGCCATGCCATGTGAAATATTTGCATGACAATAGAGAATGGTGGCCGTACATCGAGAAATCCGACTTTACCGACGTCAAGGTTTATAAAGGCAATGTCACTTTGCGCCAGTTCATCGCCTCACTGTTGTCATACTACCCGCCTTGGCTCATTTTGCTTTACCGGGCACGTAAAATTTTGGCCAGCCTTCTCGGCCTCGTCAATCACCCTGAGCCCGACAAATTACCAAACCTCCAGCCCACGGAAGTATCATTCACCCCTGGGACCAATGTGACTTTTTTCGAGGTTCGTTGTGCCAAAGAGGACAATTACTGGATTGCAGAAACACCACACGACAAACACTTGAAGGCATACTTTGGTGTTGCCGCAGAACCGTTGATCAATGCAAACAATCGATTTTACGTCGTCACAACCGTTTTCTATAAACATTGGACCGGTCCTGTTTACTTTAATCTTATCCGGCCTTTTCACCATTTAGTGGTTTCGCGAATGGCGCACGCCGGATTGAGGAATCGACCGGGTCAGTCGACTAAAATGGGAGGTTGATTAATTTGTATTCAATGAACAGATTCAGTTTCATACGATCCGATATGTTTTATCAACCGTCACCCTGCGGCCGCATTGGGCCGGCTATGAAGCAAGCGCGATTGATCATAGTTATTTTGTTTTTGATTATCAATTTGCCAATTCTGGTCCACGCCGGAGACGTTCTTCCAGGGGATTCTCTTTTCGTATACAAGCTCGATGGTACGAATCACTGTGAAACCGGCACCGGTATTGACTTGGTAGCTATGGAACATGAATTGACGGATGCCGGTATTACTATAATTTCCATGCGTAAAGGGTTCGACGGTCGTGAAGGTATTGCTGTGTGCGGATCACCGACTGGACAAATCAATATCTATGAAATATCCGCGCCAAATCTTATAATGGCGCAGAATATCGGTTTTAAACGGTTGCCTGAGAGTTTGATCAATCACTGAGACTGGCAAACCCGGTCGATAGAACGCCATACCAGCCGGGAAGCCATTCAGTAGATATCCGTTCGGAGGAAAAAAATGATCAAAAAATATTCACTCGGGGAAAACGGACCCAATATCGGCTGCCTCGGCTACGGTGCCATGGTTCTTGAGGGCTACTATGGCCATTCCGACGATAGCCAGGCCGAAAATACGATTCGGCATGCTGTCGAGGCCGGCATGATGATCGATTCGGCCGACGCTTATGGCGGAGGACACAACGAGGCATTGATTGGTCGGGCCGTTAAGGGTCTTCGTGATCAGGTCTTCGTGGCCACGAAATTCGGCATCGTTTTCGATGAGAAAGAAAGCGGCACGGACCTGCCGACGGGGTGGGGTTTTTCACTGAAACTCAACGGCCGGCCGGAATATGTGCGCAAATCCGTCGACGGCAGTCTCAAGCGATTAGGCCTTGACGTCATCGACTTGTTGTATCTTCACTATCCGGATCCCGGCACCCCGATCGAAGACACGGTTGGTGCCATGGCGGATGCCGTCAGCGGAGGGAAGGTGCGCCATTTGGGCTTGAGCAATGTCACGGCCGAGCACGTCCGGCAAGCTCACGAGATCCATCCGATTGCAGCCGTACAGTACGAGTACTCGCTGTGGCGCCGGGAAGCTGAAATAAAGTTGCTGCCCACCCTGCGAGAACTCGGCATTGCCCTGGTGGCCTGGTCCCCGCTTGGAAGCGGCTTTCTGACGGGCACCGTCGGCAAACTGAATCACAATGATTTCCGGCTGAACAATCCGCGTTTTCACGGCGAGAACCTGACAGTCAATCGGGACCGATTCGCGCCGATCATGGATCTGGCACGGGAATTGGATGTCACCCCGGCACAGCTGGCCCTGGCCTGGCTGCTGCATCAGGGGCAAGACATCTTTCCGATTCCCGGTACCCGGCACACAGAGCGAATTGACGAGAATGCCAGGGCGGCGAAGATCAAGCTCGATCCAGCGAACTTGCAACGCATTCATGCGCTTGCGCGACCGGGTCTGGCCGAAGGCGCAACGTTGATTTAAGGCCCGCTTGCAAAAAAATGCGGCTCCAGGTAGCCTGTTTCCCTAAACAGGCTAGATTGTAAACAATTTTTTAGAAGGGATACTTTGCTATGGCCCCTGGTTTGTATTAATTCAAAGGATGATGACAAAGCTAATCGCCATCGGGCTTCTCTCCGGCATGTTCTTCAGTTCGACCTTCATCTTGAACCGCGTGATGAGTTTAGAAGGGGGCCACTGGGTATGGTCGGCCTGCCTTCGATATATGTATATGGTCCTGTTCCTGATCTTAAGTGTACCCATATTTCAAGGTAGGGGGACGCTACGCCGGATTTTTCGTCTCTTTTACCAACATTGGAAATTTTGGGTAGTCTCGGGGAGCATCGGCTTCGGCTGCTTCTATGCCCTCATTTGTTTCAGTGCAGATCACGCGCCGGGATGGGTCATTGCAACGACATGGCAGTTGACAATAATTGCCAGCCTCTTCGTTTTAATCTGTTTCGGCCGCTCTTTTCCAAAAAAGACCTGGATATTCTCTCTCATCGTATTTACCGGTGTCCTGATGGTCAACCTGAGCCACATGGACGCCACCGATTTAAAAGGGGTCTTCATGGGCGGTGTACCGGTTCTCATCGCTGCTTTCTGTTATCCGATCGGAAACCAACTGGTGTGGGAAGCCAGAAACGGCAACAAGGCCTTGCCCGATATTCAGAGCCCCTACATCGATAACCCGTTCAACAAGGTCTTATTGCTCTCCATGGGGTCATTGCCTTTCTGGGGTGTGCTCATCCTGATAACGGCTCCCCCGCCGCCGTCATCCGGACAGCTTTTTAACACGGCCCTGGTCGCGCTCTTCTCCGGCATATTCGCCACCAGTCTTTTTCTATTTGCACGCAGTAAATCCAGAAGAGCCAGTGAACTGGCGGCTGTCGATGCGACCCAGTCCAGTGAGGTTATCTTCGCAATGACCGGTGAGATACTGCTTCTGAGCTCTCCCTGCCGAACACGATCGCCCTTGGGCATGATAATGGTGTTTATCGGATTGGCGTTGTTTATCCGTTTTCAGGAATTGTGAGCCTTAGATGCTCATCCACGATTAGTGGATGGCACCATGGTGTCCAATTCATAAATGAGAATTTTTTATGCTGGGCAAGTTGAGTCCCTATTCGGTTTCTATCAGGCACGAAATCCCGCTGCTCTCTATCGGAAACCTGCGGATAATCCCGCCATAGGCGGGACCCAACGAAAAAAGGCCATTTACTGATGGACACTAACGAGGAGGAGCCATGACAATTGAAATTGTACGAAAAGTTCTGGCCTGGTGCGCCGTGATGAATATCGGGCTGCTGGTGTGGTGGTTTTTGTTTATCGTAATGGCCCATGATTGGACCTATCGACTCCACAGCAAGTGGTTCAAAATATCCGTTGAAACCTTCGACAGCATCCATTATGCGGGAATGGCTTTATTCAAAATGGGGACATTACTTTTTATCCTGATCCCCTATTTTGCTTTGCACATCGTCGGGTGAAGTAGCGTATATCAAGTGCCAACCTATCGGTGAATTCGACCAAGTTGTGTTATGGTATGTTTATTTATGAACTATTTTACCCACCCGGTCAGACTGTTGGCTGTGGAATTTCCATTGCTAAACCGCTTTTCAAAAATACATTCCGAAGTGCGGAAGGGTCGTATAAGTGACTGTAGAAAAAACAGTCGAATAACGGAAAGTCTTTTTGAAAACCACCATAAACGCCGAATAGAGCGGAACCAGTTATCCGCTTATTGCCGGGCATTGACTAGATAGGGTTAGGAACGCTACGGAGACGCACAAAAATGAACCCCCTGCCGGTCCGGATGACCGCAAAGAAAATTCACCTTGCGCTCACCAAGTTGGGCAATCCCGAGATTGCCGCTCATTCCATGCGTTTTTTCAAAACCGGGCCCGGTGAATATGGCGAAGGAGACAGGTTTCTGGGCATCCGGGTTCCGGTGTTAAGAAGAAAAGCCAAAGAATTCAGCAACACACCTCTTTCGGAAACGCTGCGTGTTCTCAAGTCTGCCTTCCATGAGGAGCGCCTGCTGGCCCTCTTTCTTCTGGTGAGTAAATTCTCCAAAGGACAGGCTGATCAAAAAAAAGAGATTTACGAGCTCTATTTGAAACATACCGAGTATATCAACAACTGGGACCTTGTGGACAGTTCCGCCGGTCACATCGTCGGCGCTTACCTGGCCGATAAAGACAAAAAACCGATCTACCGGTTGACCGGATCGAGAAACCTCTGGGAACGACGGATCGCGGCTATTTCGACCTTTCCCATGATCAAGGCGAATGACTTCGAAACCGCTCTGGATGTCTCCCGCATGCTGTTAACGGATGAAGAAGACCTGATTCACAAGGCGGTGGGCTGGATGCTGAGGGAAATCGGCAAACGCGACATATCGGTGGAGAGGGACTTTCTTAAGAAACACTACCAGGTCATGCCGCGCACGATGTTGCGCTATGCCATCGAGAAGTTTTCTGAAGAAGAGAGAAAAAGATACCTGCTGGGCGCCGTTTAGCGAAAGCTTTATAGTGATTCTAAAAATTCGTTCCGTTTGAAACAAAATCAGATATCCATGGATGGACAATTCCAAAATTATAGAATTTGGATGAGGAACTGAGGATAATCCGATGACCATCGACGACAAATCTCGCTGCGGATGGATGGGAAACGATGAATTGATGCGGCGCTACCACGACGAGGAATGGGGCGTGCCCGTTCACGACGACCGGCGCTGGTTCGAATACATCGTGCTCGATGCGTTCCAGGCCGGCCTGTCATGGAAGACGGTGCTGCACAAGCGCGAAGCGTTCCGGAAGGTGTTCCGGGGCTTCGATCCGGCGAAAGTGGCTCGAATGTCGGAAAAAGCGATCGAAAAAGCCCGCCAGAATCCGGCCATTATCCGCAACCGGCTGAAGATCCTGGCCGCGGTAAACAATGCCAAGGCGTTTCTTAACCTGCAGAAAAAGCATGGTTCCTTCGATACATTTATCTGGTCCTTCACGAACGGCCGGGTCATTCACAACCGCTGGCTGCAACTGGATGACATTCCCGCCCATGCCCCGCTTTCAGCCAGGGTCAGCAAGGCCTTGAAGAACGAGGGCTTTTCTTTCGTCGGTACCACCATCTGCTACTCTTTCCTCCAGGCCGGCGGCATCGTCAACGATCATCTGGTGGGCTGCTTCAGGCACAAAGAGTTAAAGGGCGGCTGAAATAACCCCATAGTTACATAAACAACATGACAAAGGATAGCTAATAGTTCTTAATTATACCCAATATCGTAGCAAAACCTCTAATTTTAGGATATCCCCATCGGTGAATTCAAAGGATGGGGTCGATTTTGCCATGTTGTTTACCCTGGAAACAACGCGGAAAGTCGGAGAACTTCATATCCTTCGTTGTCAAGGCATTGCGGTAGGTAATTACAGCTTCACCCTTGACGCCTTGACTCTGAAGCCCTCCGGCTTTTGCAATGTTGGGGATGGTGCTCGAGCAAAATGAAAAAAATTCCCTTGATGAGAATTAAAGCTCTTCGGGAACGAAAGCCACCACATCGTCGATTTCTGCCGTATCCGCAAAAAGCATCACCAGGCGGTCGATACCCAGGGCATTGCCGGCGGCCTCCGGCATGTCTTCGAGGGCCGCCAGAAACCGTTCCGGCATGGGGCATACCGGTTTACCCGATTGGCGGCGCGATTCTCTTTCCTTCTCGAACCGTTCACGCTGTTCTTTGGGGTCGGTCAGTTCCGTGAACGCATTGCAGAGTTCGAGTCCCCCGATGTACAGTTCGAAACGCTCGGCCAATCGCCGGTTTGACGACTTCAACCGCGCCAGTGCCCCATGGGCGGCGGGGTAGTCATAAAGAAAGACCGGTTTATCGATCCCGAGCTGCGGTTCGATCTCCAGGGCCAGCACTTCTTCAAATCGATCCTCGTCCATGGCCCGCTCGACGGACATGCCCCGCCAATTGCTCGAAAGCCTCACGCAACCGTCATGCGCGGCCACGGCAGCGAAAGATCGATCTGCCGTCCCTGGTAACTAAGGGTTCCTTTCGAATCCAGACGGTCGGCCACGGCAGTGATCAGGGCCTCGCACTGGGTCATCATGTCGGTATAGTCATGACCGGCCGTGTACCACTCCAGCATGGTGAGCTCAGGCAGGTGACGCCGGCCCCTCTCATTTTTACGGAAGCACTTGCAGACCTGAAAGATCCGCGGGTATCCGGCGGCCAGCAGCCGCTTCATGCACAATTCGGGCGAGGTTTGAAGATACCACTTTCCCGATGGTTGGGCATCGATGTGGGCCTCCGGTGCCGGTGCGGGGATCCGTGCCGGAGTTTCCACCTCCAGATAATCGTTGTGGATAAAAAACCGCCGGACGCACTGAATGACGGCGGCTCTGAGTTCCAGATTGCTTCGAATGCTTTGTTGACGATATGATATAGGGGACGCTCTCATCTTTTAAAGTTTTATCTCTTCAAGGGAAAATTTATCCGTCAGAGGCGATGCGCTTACCGCGTTCCACAGACTGACTTATTGCGGTAACAGACAGATCCAGTAAATGCCGCATGGTTTTTTGTGTCGGGGCTCCTGCCTTCTTAATTTCTATTTTAATTTCGATTGCATATAGCTTCTTGTGTCATTAAGTTCCGGACCGTTTAAACAATTAAAGTACTTTTGTCTTCTTCTTTGATTCGAAAATTCATACAGGCGAAGCTTTTCATGTCACGCTTGGTGGGATAGACCCTTGCCCTCACCGTGATGCAGGTGGTCCTGTTCCCAGCGCTTGTCCAAGAAGTAGAGAATCGGCACGGTCATACGCGAAAACAACAATGAAGCCACTTCACCGGCCATCAGGGAGATGGCCAATCCCTGGAATATGGGATCGAAAAGAATGACCGAAGCCCCGACCACCACGGCAGCGGCCGTGAGCATCATGGGACGGAATCGCACCGCACCGGCGTCGACAACCGCCTGATCGAGAGGCACGCCTTGCTGAACCCTCAATTCGATGAAGTCGACCAGGATGATGGAATTGCGTACGACGATGCCGGCACCGGCAATAAAACCGATCATGGATGTGGCGGTAAAAAAGGCCCCCATCATCCAATGCGCCGGCAGAATACCGATCAATGAAAACGGTATCGCCACCATGATGACGAGGGGTGTGGAGTATGACTGGAACCAGCCGACCACGAGAACGAAGATGAGGATCAGAACCACGCCAAAGGCAAGTCCCAAATCCCTGAAAACCTCGTAGGTGATATGCCATTCACCGTCCCACTTCATGGCGTAGCGTCGATCGCTCCCTGGCAGATCGGCGGTGTGTTGGACGATCCGGTAGCCCTCAGACATAGAGATTTCGCCGATCTTGCGATACAGCTCCAGAATGGCGTAGACCGGGCTCTCCTTCACACCGGCCACGTCACCGATAACGTAGACCACCGGCATGAGGTTCTTGTGGTAGATGCTGCGTTCATTGTCGGTTCTGCGTGAGGCGACCAGGCTCGCGAGTGGCACAAGGGTACCGTCGGCAGCGGGTATCATGATAGCTTTCAGCCGGCCGATACCGGCCCGGGCCGCCAGCGGCGATCGAAAGAGGATCTGAACATCCTCTTTTTCGGCCGGCTGGTGCAGCAAGCCCACGGCCTTGCCCTTGAGGGCCGTCTCGAGCGCCTGGTTGATCTGGGCCACCCGGATTCCGCTCAGAGCGGCTTTGTCTACATCAGGTGTCAGCAAGTAGCGCACCTGCTCTTCCTCCATGAACCAGTCGACGTCCACCACTCCCGGAGTTTCTTCAAAAATCTGGCGGATCTGGAGGGCCAGGTCGCGCTGTCGCGCATAGTCCGGACCGTAGATTTCGGCCACCAGGGTCGACAGAACGGGTGGACCCGGCGGAACCTCGGCGACCTTGACCCGCGCCCCGAAACGATCGGCAACGGCCCTAAGGGCCGGTCGAACCCGCTTGGCAATCTGATGGCTTTGCTCCTTGCGCTCCCCTTTGGTCGCCAAATTGACCTGGATATCGGCTACCTGGGGACCTTGTCGCAAATCGTAATGGCGCACCAAACCGTTGAAATTGAACGGCCCGGCCGTGCCCACGTAAATCTGGTAATCCGTTACTTCGTTGACGGTCTTGAGGTAATCCCCCATCTCGAGGGCGGCGGCGGCTGTCTGCTCTAAAGTGGCGGTCTCCGGCATGTCTATGATGACCTGAAACTCACTCTTGTTGTCAAAGGGAAGCATCTTGAGGCGCACCAAACCGACAGCCACCAGGGCGCAGGCCAGCAGCAGCAGAACCACCACCGAGATCAGAAAGGACCAACGCCACAGGGGGCGGTGGATCAAGGGGTCCATGACGCGCCGATAGAGACGCGTGGCCCAATCTTCTTCTCCATGCCCCTCCCCTTCTGCAGCCTCTTCGTGATGCACTTCATGCCGGATCAAACGCACTGAGGCCCAGGGGGTGACGATGAAGGCCACGATCAGAGAGAACACCATGGCGGCCGAAGCCCCCACTGGAATGGGGCGCATGTAAGGTCCCATGAGTCCGCCGACAAAGGCCATCGGCAGAATGGCGGCGATGACGGTCAGGGTGGCCAGGATCGTCGGGTTGCCCACTTCGTCCACCGCCTCCAGGACCACCGCGAATCGCGGCCGTCCCTGGTTCTCGGGCAGGCGGTAGTGCCGTACGATGTTCTCCACGATCACGATGGCATCGTCCACGAGGATGCCGATGGAAAATATCAACGCGAAAAGGGTGATCCGGTTGAGGGTGTACCCGTAAATGTAAAACACTGCCAGGGTCAGCGCCAGCGTGACGGGAATCGCCAGGGCCACGACCCCTGATTCCCTGCGACCCAACGTCAACCATATGAGCAGGGTCACCGACACGATCGCAATCATCATATGGTATAGAAGCTCATTTGACTTTTCTTTGGCCGTTTCCCCATAATTACGGGTGACCGTAACGTTGATATTGTCCGGAATTATTGAACCGCGGAGCTCTGCCACCCCGCCGAGTACCTCTTTCGCCACGCTGATGGCATTGGTGCCTTTGCGCTTGGCCACAGTCAGGGTCACCGCCGGAATGGCGCTTTCGCCGGTTGCGACTCGGGGTTCGGCCTCTTCGTGCGCGGCCGGCCCGGCGCCGTAGAAAACGTATTGATCCGGTTCGGCCGGGCCGTCCGATATAACGGCAACATCGCGCAGGTAGACCGGTCGCCCGTTATGAACACTGACGACCACCCGGCCGACATCATCCGCATCCTTTAAAAATCTACCGGTGTGAACCAGGACCTGGCCGTCGGTTGACGAAGGATAACTTCCGGCATCGGTCTCCTGATTGGCTGCCCAAACCAGACTGGTGACCTGCTGCTCGGACAAGCCGTAGGCGGCCAGGCGCACCGGATCCAGGTTGACTTCAAGTTGCCGGCGGTAACCGCCGATGAGGTTGGTAATAGACACATTTTTTTCGCGCTTGATCCGGTTTTCAACCTCGGCCGCCACCCGCCGAAGCATGTAATGGTCGGCACTTTCGCTCCAGAACGTCAGGGACAGTATGGGGACATCGTCGATGTAACGCGGTTTAATCAGCGGCGGTGTCACGCAGCAGGGAATGCGGTCCATATTGGACATCAGCTTCGACTGCAGCCGAACGATCGATCTTTCCTCGTCCTCCCCCACGAAAAAACGAACCACCACCATCGACATCCCCGGACTCGACGTGGAGTAAACATATTCAACACCCGGTATCTCCCACAGCAGCTTCTCCATGGGGCTGGTGACACGCTGTTCCACTTCTTCGGCACTGGCGCCGGGCATCTGAACGAAGACATCGATCATTGGCACAATGATCTGGGGTTCCTCTTCCCGGGGCAGGGCAATCACCGCGGCCACACCGAGCAGAATCGCAGCACCGATCACCAAAGGAGTGAGCTTCGAGTCGATGAAAAACTGGGCGACTTTACCGGCCGGTCCGTATTTCGGACTCATGAAGCACCCTCCACCTTGGTCCCGTCCATGAAACCCGGCGGCGGTGCCACCACGTACCGGGCGCCTTCCATCAGGCCGGAGAGAATCTCCACAGTCGTTCCCATCGTTCGGCCGGTACGAAGCAAGCGGAATCGGGCGGTCTGATCGCTATCGAGGGTAAATATTCCGGTCAGTTGTCCTTCATGGACGATCGCCGTCAACGGCACCAGCATAATGTTTTTCTCGCCGATGGGAATCGACACCCGGGCAAACATGCCGGATTTGACGTGCGGCGCATCATGCAACCGGACTTTGACCAGGAATGAGCGGCTTTGGGTATCGGCTGTCGGCACGATGGTCTCCACCTTGCCGTCCAGCATCGATCCATTGGCAGCCGGTACCCGGACGGAGACGGTCTCGCCAATACGAATGGACTGATTGTGATTTTCCGGCAGTTCCAGATCGACCCTGTAGCCATCGACCTGCTCGACCTTCAGCAGGGGCGTACCCGGTGACGCCAGATCGCCGACATCCACCAGCTTGGCGGTCACAATTCCCGCGTACGGCGCCGCAACGGATGCATCGCCGCTGGAAATCTTGGCCCCCGTGACGGAGGCACGCGCCTGTTCCACCCGACTGCGCGCGGCGGCCGCCATGGCTTTGGCCTGGCTTAGGGCCGCCTGGGCCTGCCGATGTCCGGCGATGACCGCATCGACCTCCTGCTGCGTTACCGCTTCCTCCGCGAGCATCGCCACGTAGCGGCTGTAGTTGGTGCGCGCCAATTCTGCCCCGGCCCGGGCAGATTCCAGGGCCGAAAGGGCGGCATCTTCGGCCTTGCGGGCCCCCGCCAGAACCGCTTCTGCCTGGCGCTGCTGGGCGGAAACCTGGCGACTGTCGAGCATCACCAGAAGTTCTCCCGCACCGACATGCTGCCCTTCCTCAACAAGGATTCGGCTGACTGTCCCCATCATTTTGCTGGCAATGACACTACTTGTCTGGGCGCGCACCGTGCCCATGGCCTCGTATACATCCGGGTGGCGGGTGATGTGAGCCTTCGCAATTGCGAGATTGGCCGTGCCGGTCGGTGATTTGGCGACGTTGCCCGGCCCGATCTGATCACAACCTTGGGTCAAGGCCGTCGCCAACAACAGGATGAGGCTGATAGCGGTTCTTGCAAACATGGGATGACTCCATTCAAAGATGAATACTGATTGTCGTCGGACAACCAAAGTTCGTATCGATCAGGGAAAAGAAGCAGGTGGGCAAACGCGTGCCGCGCGGTGCCTCCCGGTTCGAAAATGAGTCCACCGATCGCCGGCCGTTTATTGGCTGAAACCGTGTCGCCCGAATGCAGAAACGAAACGGCAGATGTGTTGATGCGCTCTGTTCCCCTGTTCGGACTCTAAAACTAAAAAAACGGCCCGGCCGTGTCAATTAAAATAAGACAAGGACGGCCATGGAAGGGGTAATCTTAGGATGGTGGCAGTGCTTTTACAAGGCCGTCAGACCAACAGGCGCGCCGCCTCCTGGACCAAGGCGATGAAGTGGGTGGGGAAAATGCCGATCACGATCATTGCGGTTACCAGTGCCGCGGCCAGCACTTTGACGGCCGGCGAGACGGCAAGTGGCGGTTGTTCCTGCGCCGGTTCGAGCAGGTAGGCCGCCTTCACCACCAACAGGTAGTAGTAAAGGGAGATAACGACATTGATCATGGCAATCAGTACAAGGATGCCGTAACCGTTTTGCATGGCCGCGATGAAGACCAGCAGTTTGCCGGTGAAGCCAATGGTCGGCGGTATGCCGGCCAGGCCGAACAGTGACAGCATGAGGGCCATGGCCAGTAGCGGCGAACGACGGTGCAGCCCGGCAAGTTGGTCGATCGGAAGGCTGCCGCCGTCGGTGGACACCTTGACCAGGACAAGGAAGCAGGTGAATTTCATCAGCATCAGGGACAACCCGTAAAAAATCGCCGAAGCATAACCGGCGGTATCCATGCACAGTATCCCGATCAGCAAATACCCGGCGTGGGCGATACTCGAATACGCCATCAAGCGGTTGAAATCTCTCTGAGCGATGGCGGCCAGGTTGCCAACGGTCATGGATATGATGGCAAGCGCCACCAAGGCGTGTGCCAGGTAAACGCTACCGCCGCCGCTCATGGCCACGAATCGCACCAGAATGGCAATCGCCGCCACCTTGGAAGCAGAGGCGATAAATGCGGCCACCTGGTTGGGAGCCCCCTGGTAGACATCAGGTGCCCAGAAATGGAAGGGAAAAACAGCCAGTTTGAATAAGAATCCCGCGAGGCTCAGCAGCAGTCCAATGATCACCAGTGGCTGATCGATCATGGCCGGAATCACCCGAACAATTTCGCTCAAATACGTGGCCCGCACAGAGCTGTAGAGGATGGCCAGACCGAAAATCATGACAGCCGAGGCGACAACGCCCACCAGAAAGTACTTGAGGCTCGCCTCGAGGCCGTATTCCTGACGCCGGTTCATCACCACCAAAATGTAAAGCGAATAGCTGGAAAGCTCCAGGGCGACGTAGATGGTCAGCAGGTGGACGGCACTGGCCAGCATCATCATTGCCATGGTGGAGGTGAAGAGACACAGGTAGAATTCAGCATGATGCTCTTTGGCGACCCCGTCGAGGCTGGCGCAGATGCAGATGATCAGAAAAAGCCCCATGGAGAGCATTACTTTAAAGACCTGGGAGTAAAGATCCACCCGATAGGTCTCGGCAAAGAGCAAACCTTCGGATCGAACCCCGGCGATGCAAACCGCCATTCCGACAGCCGACAGAAAGAGGGCCGCAGTGAACTCGCGCCGGGGATTGGGATGCGGTAGCATCGCCATTACGGTGAAAACGATGAGCGCCAGGAAATAATACAGCTCAGAGCCGAAGAGAAGCCAATGCATCATGGTAGCCCGCTGATGAAAGGAATCGATGCCGTGTCGATCATATCGAACATGATCGACGGAAAGATTCCGAAGATAACGATCACCGCCGCCAGAATGATCCGCGGTATGCCCAGACCGAGGGTGACGTCCGTCAAATTCTCAAACGTATCGTTGCGCGGACCGTAAAAAGCCTTTTGGATCACCCGCAACATGAATAAGGCACTGATCACCAGGGCGATGACCGCCATGGTGCCGAATAGGGGATAGATTTTGAAAGACGAAATAAAGACCAAAAGTTCGCCCCAGAAACTGGCCAGGAAGGGAACCCCGATACCCGCCAGCGCGGCAAGGATGAAAAAACCCGACGCCACCGGCATGATCCGGCTGAGACCGCCGAGTTCACCGAGCATACGGGTATGCGTGCGATCGTAAATGTAGCCGACCGAAGAAAAGAGCAAGGCCGTCATCACCCCGTGGGCGAACATTTGAAAGACGGCGCCGTTCAGACCATCGACAGTCACCGTCGCCAGGCCGAGGCCCACAATGCCCATGTGGGACACACTGGAGTACCCGATCACGTACTTGAGATCGGTCTGTTTCAGTCCCACCAGTGCGCCGTATACGATGCCGACCGCGGCCAGAAGTGCCATGAGCTGGGCCCAGTGCTGCCAGCCCTCGGGACACAGAAACATGCCGATCCGCAGTACGCCGAAAGCCCCGATTTTCATCAACACCCCGGCGTGGATCATGCTGACCGCCGTCGGTGCGGCCACATGCCCCACCGGTGACCAGGTGTGAAATGGCCACACACCGGCCAGAATGCCGAACCCGATGTAAAATAGCAGGAAGGCGAACTTTTGCTGATACGGCGTAAATGTCCCCGCCTGCATCAGGGCAATAAGGTTGAATGTATTCAAACCCGAGTTCACGGACAGGTAAACGATGGCCGGCAGGATGAGGGCGCTGCCGGCCAGCAGGTACAGGGTCAACTTCATGGCCCCGTACTCCTTGCGGGTGGTGCCCCAGACGGCGATGAGCAGATACATGGGAAATAGGGAGACATCGTACCAGATGAAAATAAAGAAGAGGTCAAAGCTCATGAAAAGGCCGAAAACCCCGGTCACCAGCAGGAAGATGAGGGCGAAGAATTCCTTGACGCGGTTTTCCAGCTCCCACATGGTCAGCACACCGGTAAAAAACACCACGCCCGTAAGCAGCAGCATAGGCAGGTTGAACCCGTCGGCGGCATTGAAGTAAGTGATCCCCAGGGAGGGCACCCATGGCAACTCCTCCACAAACTGAAGACCGCCGAGGTTTTTATCGTAGGCAAAGAATAGATACGTGGAGAGCACCAGCGTGATTCCGGAAAACACCGCACTGACCCACTTGATCGCTGCCCGGCGCTCGGCCGGTATGAAAAGAATCACGAGCAGCCCGATAATGCAGCTGAGCAGGATGGTTGATAAGTACGGAAAGTCGGCGTTTGATATCGGCATTTAAACCCAATCCTGTAAATCGTTTGCTCTGTTGCACTGTTTTGCCCGTCGGCCGGCCGTCCTTGGTTGGGTTGGCTCCTCCCGCTTACCCTTTGTCTATCTCAAGCGGTACAGCGGACTGAGTCTCCTGACCGACAAACCTAAAACACTGCGTACACCCCCAGAAGAACCAATACCGCAAAGATGATCAACAGCCGGTATTGAAGCATCCCGGTGTGCGCCCAGGCGATCCACCGTCCGGTTTCGGCGGTACCCCGGCCGAACCCGTCGATGCTGCCGTCGATGACCTTTGCGTCGTTTTTGGCGCAAAGGGCGGCGATACCCTTGTAAATAAACCGATCGAGCATGAAGCGGTAAAAGCGATCGATATACCAGCGTTCACTGAAAAAAGTGTGGAGAGCCGGAATCCGCTCAACGAAACCCACCTGTGCCGCTCCTCTGCGGCCGAATTCCAGCCAGGCCAGCCCCACCGCCGCGACGGCCAGGCCGATTGAAATGTAGAGCGTCCAATGGTGCCCCGCGTCGGGTACAACAGCGCCAGCGGTCCCGGGTCGATCCAGAAAATGTTCCAGTGGCGCCTCAAAAAACCCGAGCACCATTGTGACAGCCGCCAGGATGATCAGCGGCCAGGCCATTACCAGATCGTTCAGGTGGTCGCCATGGGCATCTTTACCGTGTCCGCCAGGGTGTTCTTCAATTGACGCTGGAAAGAGGATGATGAAAATCAATCGAAAGGTGTAATAGCCGGTTAAAAAGACCCCCAGCAGTCCGGCGGCCACCCAGATGGCATTGTGCCGGTCGGCCAGAACTCCCAGTATCAGTTCTTTGCTGAAGAAACCGGACAGGGGTGGCAACCCGGTAAGTGCCGCCGCCCCGATGATCATACAGAGCAAGGGAACCATCAGGCTTCGGCCGCCCCGCTGACCGATCTCGTACATGTCGTTGGTGTTGTAATGGTGGATGAAGACCCCCGAGCAGAGGAAGAGCAAGGCCTTGAAACCGGCATGGGTTGTCAGGTGAAAGACGCCGGCAAAATAGCCGCCAGCCGCCAGTCCCATGATCATGTATCCCAGCTGACTGATCGTGGAATAGGCCCAGACGCGTTTGATGTCCCGACTGACCATGGCCATGGTGGAAGCCGCCAGCATACTGATCGTACCGATGGCCAGGATCACGCCCATGGCAACAGTCGAATGGCTGAAAAAAGGGAATAGCCGGGCAAACAGGTAGACACCTGCGGCCACCATGGTGGCGGAATGGAGCAAAGCGCTCACCGGGGTCGGTCCTTCCATGGCATCCGGCAGCCAGGTCAACAAAGGGAACTGGGCGCTTTTACCGATGATGCCGCCGAATATCAACAAAACCGCAAGGGTGAGAATGCCCGGTGCTATTTGTCCGGCAATGCCGGGACCGTTCAGGTCCAGAATGTCGAGGTTCCCGAAATGCAGCAGAACCAGCAGCAGACCAAGGAAAAAGGCCACATCTCCGAAACGGGTCATGACGAAGGCTTTTTTTCCGGCCTCGCTGGCGCTGAATTTTTCATACCAGAACCCAATCAGTAAATAGGAAGACAGCCCCACCAGCTCCCAGAAGATGTAAAGCTGAATGAGCGTCGGAGAAACCGTCAAGGACGTCATCGCCCAGGCAAATAGGGACATGAAGGCGTAGTAACGCGAAAATCCCGGATCACCGGCCATGTAACCGATCGAGTAGATCTGAACGAGAAAACAGATCGCCACCACCACCGTCAGCATGAGCAGGCTGACGGGATCGAGCAGAAAACCGAAAGGAATGTACAGGTCTCCGGACACAAGCCAGCGTACCGTATACCGGATCGGGACCTCGATGTGCCAGTGCCTGATGATAAGCCAGACGGCGCTCGCCAGGGAAACCGAAATGGCCGTGATCGATGCCCCGGCGGCCCAGCGCGGATAGGGCCGCAGGAAAATCATGATCGCAACGAAAGCGGCTGCGGGCAGCACGGTCGCCAGCGAAACCAATACCAGGGTTGGAACCACGAATCCGGAATCGATCATAAATTATTCACTTCAGCAGGTTGTAATTGTTTGGATCCACAGAGGCTGTCCTTCGATAGGCAAAGATGATCAGGGCCAAACCGACTGACACTTCCGCCGCAGCCACCGCAAAGATAAACAGGACGAATACCTGACCCTCCATTTCCTGCCAATGCAAAGACGCCCCGACAAAGACGATAGTGGCCGCATTGAGCATGATTTCTACACCCAGCAGGATCATGATCAGGTTTCGGCGGGCTACCGCACAAAACATTCCAAGCATGAAAAGAACGCCGGCGAGCATAAGAACGTGTCCGAAAGGTACAATCATGTTTCCCTCCCGCTTTGCGGTGCCTGCCGCTGCGGCAACGATTTGCCCAGAAACAGGGCGCCGACCAGAGCGATCAGCAACAAAAGGGAAACGAGTTCAATCGCCAGCCAGTGATTTTCAAAGACATAGCGTCCGAACGCCCGGGGCGTCGCCACGGCACCGACCAGAACATCCCGGCTGGAGGGATTCGTATAGACAAGAATAGCCCCGACGAAAATATAAATTACGGTCATCACCACGGCCGGCAGCCACTGGCTGAGCGGGAACAGTTTTTCCTGAAAATCCCCCACCCTGAGCATCATGATAATAAATAGGAACAGCACCATAATGGCCCCGGCGTAGATGATCACCTCCAGGGCCGCCAGAATCGGTGCACCGAAAAGGTAAAACAGCAGCGCGCTGCCAAAGAAGGAGATGACCAGATACACCACCGCATGCACCAGATTGCGCCGCGTCACAGCCAGCAGGGTTGCCACCAGAATAATAACCGCCAAGATGTAAAAAAGGACTGCGCTGAGAGTCATGGCCAAATTGCCGTTGTTATAGGTATAATGATAAGTTCCGGTGCGACGGAACCGCGGGTTTCTGAATCCTCACATGCCACCTTCACGAAGAAGAAATGCATCGACAAACCGTGCACCCTGCCTGACCCATCCGGATTCTCACCGATCACGCGTCTTTTAGGGCATATTGCTCTTCACATCCACCGGTGTATCTTCCTTTGCATGGGTTCCCTTACCGCCGACGTCTGTGGTCACCCCGGCATATTTGTAGAAATTGTATTCGGTGTCCTTTCCGCAGGAGTCTACCAGCAGATCTTCTTTCTCGTAAACCAGGGTCAAGATATCGCGGCGGCAGTTTTCGAAATCCGGCGTCAGCTGAATGGCCGACGTCGGGCAGGCCTCTTCGCACAGGCCGCAATAGATACAGCGTGCAAAGTTGATCCGGAACCAGTCGGCGTAACGGCGGCCGTCTTGTCTTTCAGCCGACTGCATCGAGATGCAGCTGACCGGGCAGACCGCCGAACAGAGGTAGCAGGCCACACAGCGTTCAGCTCCGTCCGGGTCCCGGGTGAGAACGATCCGGGCCCTGCTGCGCGCCGGCAAGGGGCGTTTGAACTCCGGATACTGCTCGGTGATCGGTTTGCGAAATAGGTGTTTGAAGGTGGTCGCAAAGCCGGCGGCCAGTGCAACCACAGCCTCCCATACGGATGCCATGGATAAGGTATATCTCCTTTCCGGGTGAACCCCCGGATGAGTCAACTTTTTCGACAACTTGAAAATTAAACTATTTTTATCACATCACATCAAAATCAATGCCCCGGTAATCATTATGTTCAACAGCGCCGCAGGGATCAAGACCTTCCAGCCGATGCCCATCAGCTGATCGTAGCGCAACCGCGGCAGCGTCCCCCGGGTCCAGATCATAAACAGGGACACGATGATGATTTTAACCAGCAGCCAGATCCACGGCGGCAGAAAGGGGCCGCGCCAGCCCCCTAGAAAAAACACCGCTACCAGGGCGCCCAATACCTGCATGTGAACATATTCCCCAAGAAAGAACAGCCCGAAACGCATGCCGCTGTATTCCATGTGGTAACCGGCGCCCAGTTCGTTTTCCGCTTCAGGCAGGTCGAAAGGAATACGCTTGCTCTCCGCCATGGCGGCAATGAAAAAAATTGCGAAGGAGATGGGCTGTACCAGTATAAAGGGATAGTCGGCCTGAGCGTTGACGATGTCCACGAGACTCAAGGATCTGGCATGCATGACCACCGGAACCAGCGAGAGTCCAAGGGCCAACTCGTAACTGATCATCTGAGCCGCACCGCGGATTCCGCCCAACAGGCTGTACTTGGAATTCGAGGCCCAACCGCCCAGGGCCACCCCGTAAACCCCTAAGGACGACAGGGCGAAAACAAACAGCAGCCCTACGTTGAGGTCCGATATCACCAGGGGTATTTTTTGCCCCCAGAGCGTCAGATCTCCGCCGAAAGGCACCACTCCGAACATGAGCAGGGCTGTACCGGCCACCACCGCCGGCGCCAGCAGAAAAATAACCCGGTCGGCCCCCGCCGGCACC
Source organism: uncultured delta proteobacterium (assembly GCA_963825595.1). Classification (GTDB taxonomy): domain Bacteria; phylum Desulfobacterota; class Desulfobacteria; order Desulfobacterales; family SG8-13; genus JARFQH01. The sequence continues at coordinate 21,088 of CAWGUE010000016.1, forward strand.
GTATCTTCCTTTGCAATCAGCTTGACGGCATCGGCGATGGGTTGAAGCAGTCCGAATTTTCCGGCCCGGTTGGGACCATAGCGGATCTGCAGCCTGGCCAGAAACTTGCGTTCCACCCACACCAGGTAGGCGGCCAGGAGGAGCAGAACAACGAGCACCACCACCAGCTTGATCATCAGAACAATAATACCGGCGATCCAGGTTGTCATAAGACGTATCAGCGACTTCAGTTAATGGGTTGTCGACGGTTTTTGAACCGACGCGAACACTGCCCGGGTGGATCTCACATCTATCGAATCAGACCACACTATCAAACCTTTCGAATCTGACCGGGCGCGATTTCAATCGGTACGGTCCCCAACTGCTGCCAATTAATTCGCTCGAGGCGCGGCAGGAGCAGCACACCGGTGCGCATGCTGTTGGCAATGCACGCTTTTACACTTAAAGAACCGCCTGCGGATGTCACCTCTACCATATCGCCGTCTTCGAGGTCCAATCGCTCGGCATCCTCCCTGTGAATGAACAGGCAGGGTTCGGGCTCAAGGCTGTCCAGATGCGGCGAGCAGGACGCCAATTCCTCTGTGCCGAAAGTTCTTTCGACCGTCAAAAGCTGCAGAGTATTTTCGCCCGACCCTCTTCTTTCGGCAGTCGCCGGCCAGTCAAAGGAAAAACGCCTGGTTGTCTGGTTTGCTTTGAACAACCGAATTCCGTCATCGGGTATTTTCTGTTGCAGTAAAAATTCTTCCCCCAACGACAGGGTTTCGACCAGCCAGTTCCGCAGTGTTGACCGGGTCACTTTTTCTCCGGTCGGTCCTTCGAAGCGAGCGATGGCCGCCAGCAACCGACCGGCATCGGCAGGGTCCGCTCCCGGCATGGCGGCCCCGTAGTCGCGCGGCGGATGATCACCACCGCCGGTTTGTGCAACAGAAAGCCCTCCGCAATAAGACGACGATGCCGCCTGCATCCGTCCCTCCTGGTTGACGAAGAGTCCGCCGGCTTCATATACAGTGGTCGTTGGCAGAAAAATGTGAGCCCGCTGCGTGGCACGGGTATTCAGGTAGTCGAGGACGACCAGAAGATCAAGTGATGCCAGCGCACGTTCGAGCCGCCCGCGGTCCGGAAAGTTGCGCAGGGGATCGCATTCAATCAGGATCAACGCCTTGACGGTGCCCTTTTCGATAGCGGCAACAACCTCGTCGAAGGTCGTGCCTTCGCGGTCTATCAACGCCGCACCGAAGGCATTGGCCCCCGGTAGCACATAAAAAAGGCCGGCCTTTCTGTTTTCCGATTGCAGCAGCGAGATCGAATCGGCGGCCAGGGCCGGCGTGTCTTTTGTGACGGCATCGGTACCGCAGACAATGAGGGGGCGCCGGCTGACCTTTAGGTCTGCGACGATGGCCTCGATCTGTTCACGCACCGGAAGGGGTGCTTCCTGGATCGCGTCATAAAATGCAAGGGCTTCATGGCCCAAGTCTTCGGCTAAGCCGCGTTCGACAGCCGTTTTAACCAGCATACCCAGACACAGGTTGATCTCTTCGAGGTTCAACGGAAGGTGCTGAAATTCAAACGGCAAAAAAACCGGGCGGGGATCGAGGACCAGCACCCGTGCACCCCGCCTTTGTGCCTGCCTCAGGGCCAGGGCCAGCATGGGCGCCTCATTGACCGGATCGGCACCCACAACCAGAATCACATCGGCTCGGGAAACCGCTTGCAATGAAACGGCCGCTTCATCCTCGAGACGGTTAACGGCCGAATTCACCCGATCGGCAATGGATTTTTCCATCCAGTACGCCGGTGCATGCCAGCCCATTTTCCGGCTCAGGTGTTCCACCGCCGCCAGAGTTTCCAGGCTACTGCGGAAAGAAGTGGCGCATGCGACGGCGGCAGCGCCCAATTGTGTGGTAATGTCGGCCACGCGATCGGCTGCTTGTGTCAGGCCGTCTTGGATCGGAACTTCCGCCTCTTCAATGGTCGCACGTCTGGGTCGGTCGGGCAACGAAGCATAGTAAAACCCGTAGCGTCCCCTGTCACAGATGAAATAACCGTTGACGACAGGGCTGTGCCGCGCTTCCTGTCGGACAATTTCCCGATAGCGGGCGCTGACAGTCGTGTGACAGCCCAGTGAACAATTCAGGCAAATGGATGGGCTGCGTTCGTAGTCCCATCGCCGGCCGACAAACCGCGACGGTTTGTCTGTGTATACACCTGTTGGGCAGATATCAATGATGTTGCCGGAAAACGGGCTTTCCAGAACCCCATCGTTTTGCCGGCCGAAGTAAACGCGATTGCCGATCCCCGTGACACCCAGATCTCGGTATCCACTGAATTCCTGGTAATATCGGGAGCAGCGGTAGCATTGAATACAGCGATTCATTTCATGCTGGACCAGCGGCCCGAGGTACTGATCGCGATGCGTGCGTTTTTTCCCGGGGTAACGCCGGATCCCGTGGCCGCCGGACACCGTCATGTCTTGAAGCAGGCAATGACCGCCCACATCGCAAACCGGGCAGTCGTGAGGATGATGCATCATCAGCCACTCGATGATGTGGCGGCGGAAATCGACGGCCTCGTCATCGGTCGTCGACACCACCATACCGTCCGCAGCATCGATCATGCAGCTCATCTGTACGCCTTTAACCGGCCCCTGCATAAATTTGACGGCACAGACCCGGCAGGCGCCCACGGCACCGAGGGCCGGGTGATAGCAAAACCGCGGTATCATTATGCCGATCTTCTCCGCGGCATCGATGACCTTGGTCCCGGTCGCGACCTCAACGTCCTGGTTGTCGATGATCAGTTTGGGCATAGGCTGTGTTTTTTGCCGCCGTTAATCTTGGTCCGGATGCCAGGAAAGCCTGGCGCACTTGCCAACCGTGCCAAGAGGCGGTTGGTTTATCCAAACGGACAGTTTTTCTGAACAATGTGCTCCCGCACCTCGTCTTTAAAATAGGTCAGAAGGCTTTCCACAGGGCCCGCAGCACCCGGAGCGAAAGCGCAGTAAGCCTTCGAGAGGTGCTGGCTCATGCGCTCCAGCATGGGAATGAATTCCTCCTCGCCCTGGCCGGTCTCTATTCTCTGCAGCAGGTCTTCGATATACGGCAACCCTTCCCGGCAAGGCGTACACCAGCCGCAAGACTCCCGGGCGAAAAATTGAATCAGGTTGAGCGTCGTCGCCACCATGCAGTCGGACTGATCGAAAATCATAATGGCCCCGGTACCCAGTCGGTGTCCCTCTGCCTTGAGCGATTCATAATCCATTTCAATATCGTAGAACTGCCTCGGCAAGAAACGGGTGGAAGCCCCGCCCGGCAGGCAGGCCTTGAATTCGGCCCCTTTCCGCATACCGCCGGCATGCTCTTCGACGATTTCGCTCAGGCGCACACCCAATGGAAGTTCATAACAACCCGGCCGGTTGATACGGCCGCTGACACAGAATATCTTTGTCCCCGCAGCGGATTCGGTCAAGGCCAGGTTCTTGAACCATTCCGGCCCATTGCGTACGATGTGCGGCACACAGGCAAGTGTCTCGACATTGTTCAGCAGAGTGGGCTGGTCCCAAAGCCCTTTTTCCGTCGGGTACGGCGGCGGTTGTTTGGGATTCGGCCGATTGCCCATCAACGCGTTCAATAGTGACGTCACCTCGCCGCAAATGTAGCGCCCACCGCTGCGGTGAACGATGAGTTCCATGGAAAAGCCGCTGCCGAGAATATTTTCACCCAAGAAGCCCGCCTGTTTGGCAATCCCGATTTCTCTTTCCAGGATCCTGGCTGCGCTTTCATACTCGGGGCGGATGAAGATAATGCCCTTTTCCGCCAATATTCCGTATCCCGCGATGATTATCCCCTCGATGAGCATGTGCGGATCGGCATGGATCAATACCCGGTCTTTAAACGTACCCGGCTCCATTTCATCCGCATTGCAAACGATATAGCGTGGAAACGGCGCATCGTCTTTGATTGTTTCCATCTTCTTGCCGGCCGGAAACGCCGCACCGCCGCGGCCCAGAAGCACCGCCGCGAGGATTTGCTGCTTGACCGCCGCGTGGGACCGTTGGCCCATGATGTCTGCCAACGCCTTGTAACCGCCACTCCGACGGTACTCGTCTATGGTGGCAATCCGGTCCGGCTTGCGATTCTGGAGAAGGACCTGGGGATAGTCAGTCGTCATATTCAATCGGTTGAATTCGTTCTTCGCCATCGGGGTGGCGATTTTGAATTTAGATGTTATTCGCTTCCGGCATTTGACCGAACCCGCTACCCGACCCTCGGCAAAGGTTTACGTTTTTGCTTTCAAATCCGCCAGTATGGTATCAATTTTCTCGGGGGTCAGTGGACCGTAAACCTTTCGGTTGATCAGCATGGCCGGGGACCGATCGCAGTATCCGATGCAGCAGACCGGGAGAAGCGTAAACATACCGTCGGCAGTCGTTTCTCCCATCGCAACGCCCAGCTGTCGGCTCAAATAGTCTCGGATAGGAATATAACCGTCCATCCAGCAGATGAGGCTGTCGCAAAGGTGAATGACATATTTGCCGACCGGCTGGCGGTAGATAAAAGTGTAAAACGTGGCCAGTTCCTCCACCTCCAGCGGCGACATTCCCAGCAGACCGGCCGCCTCTTCCAGAGCGGCATCGCTCAGGTAACCGTATGGCTCCTGCAGCGCTAACATCACGTCAACCGCCAGTTCACGAGGATGTTCCACCGATCTGATTTGCTGTTCCAGTTCTTTTCGAAGTTCTATTGTCGGCATCGGATTGATTTTTTTGTGATTAAATAAAACTTTCCGTAAGGACCATCGCCAAAAACGACGGGCGTCTAAAAATTCGCTTTAATGCAGAAATTCTTCAAAATTTCGCATCACCGGTCAATGTCCGGCAGAATGTAGTCCACCGACCCGATGATCGTAATCAAGTCTGCAATTGTTTGACCGACACTCATCAGGGGCATAACCTGTATGTTGGCAAATCCGGGTGACCGGATGCGCAGACGGTAGGGATAGCCGATGCCATCGCTGACCACATAGTAGCCCTGTTCGCCGCGGGGTATCTCGCAGGAGGCATACGCCTCTCCGCGTGGAATCCTGGGTCCGCGGGTCACGTTGATAAAGTGGTGAATGAGACTCTCGATGTCGGTGAGCATGTCGGCACGCTTTGGAATCACATAGCGATAATCGTCGGTGATGGTCCGTCCGCCCGGCATCCGCTGAACAACCTGCTCGATGATCCTGAGGCTCTGGCGCATTTCCTCGACCCGCACCAGGTAGCGGGCATAGCAATCACCCTCGGTGGCGGTGGGTACATCGAAATCAAAATCCTGGTAACTGGAATAGGGAAATTTTTTACGCAAATCCCATTCAAGACCGCATGATCTCAAGTTGGGACCGCTGACCCCCCAGTCGACGGCTTCATCCAGGGTAATGCGTCCGATTCCCATAGTACGGGCTTTGAAAATCGGATTCTTACGAATCAGGGCCTCGTATTCCTGCAGTCGCTGGGGAAAAATCCGAATCAATGCCGTTACGGCTTCCTTCCAGCCCTTCCGGCAGATCTGCGGCCACGCCACCCAGACGAAACCAGGAGGGGTGCAGCCTGCCGCCGGTAATGAGTTCCACGATATCGAGGATCATCTCCCGCTCACGAAAGGTATAAAAATTGGGCGTCATGGCGCCGACATCGTGGGCGTAAGTCGCAAACCAGACCAGGTGGTTGCTCAACCGGAACAGCTCGCTGAGCAATACCCGGATGTACTGGGCCCGCCGGGGAACCTCGATCCCGGCCAGAGTCTCCACCGCCATGACATAGGGCAGGTTATTGGCGGCGCCGGCCAAGTAATCGACGCGGTCGGTGTAGGGAATGAACTGGTGCCACGTCTGCCGTTCACCGATTTTTTCCACCGAGCGGTGATGATAGCCGATGTCCATGTCCAGACCGGTGATCTCCTCACCGTCCAGGGTGACGATGTAGCGCAGCAGCCCATGGGTGCTGACATGATGAGGGCCGATGTTCAGGATGAGATGTTGGGACTCACCGTCCTCTTTAAAGTATTCGCCGCCGTCCAACGGCTGAAGTTTGCGGGCGTCATCAAGGGTGTAAGGGGGCAATTCGGTCGCCCGGCCAGGGTGGTTCTTTCTCAGTGGGTGCCCCGTCCAATGCTCGGGCATGAGTAACCGTTTCAGATTCGGATGGCCGGCGAACCGCACCCCGAACATGTCGAAAACCTCCCGTTCATACCAGCTGGCCGAAGGCCAAATGTCGGTTATGCTGTCGATAACCGGCTCTGAACCCTGCAACGGCACTTTCAGACGCAGTCGGCTAGCCGCGTCGAAGGACAGAAGGTGATAGACCAGGGTGTAATCATGTTCTTGCGGGCGGTTGCGACGCGCGGATTCATCAATGGCGGTCAAATCCTCGAGGCGTCGAAAGCGAGGTTTCGCTGTGTTTTTGAGATGATGCAAGACATCCTTGATGCGGTTTCGGTCCACCTGCAGAGACAGCATGTCCGCTGTTTCCGGTTCCTGTCGCACCGCAGCGCCGAATTTGTTCTGCAGTTCATCGGCAAGATTTTTATCGGGATCACCGAGTTCGATACGCCGTGGCGGCGGTGTCCACATCAGGTCGGATCGGCTACCTTGGAATTCCGGCGGAACCACGGATGTACCGCGGATGGCGGTGCCGGCCATGCCGGGCCCGCGGGGGTCGCGGGATTTGGTCTGTCCGTCTACCAGTATCGGTGACGTCGTCCCCTGGGTGCCGCCGGCCAGGTGGAATATGGAGCGTGTCGGCCGCTCTTCGGCCATGATCTTCTGCTGCAGCAGCACGAGTCCCTGCTCCACCGCCTCCGGCCGCGGCGGGCAGCCGGGGATATATATATCTACCGGCAGGATTTGATCGATCCCCTGTACCACGCTGTAGCCATCATACATCCCGCCGCAATTGGAGCAGGACCCCATCGAGATGACCCATTTGGGCTCGGCCATCTGCTCGTAAAGCCGCAAAACGACCGGGGCAATTTTCTTGAAGATCGTACCGGAGGTGATCAGTAAATCCGCTTGTCGCGGGGAAGGGCGCAGGACTTCGGCGCCGAAGCGCGCCAGGTCGTAGCGGGCGGTCAACACTGTCGCTTCTTCGACAAAACAACAGGAGAGCCCGAAGAACATTGGCCAGAGACTGTACTGGCGTGACCAGTTGATCAGATAGTCGGCGGAATTCGCCAGGCGGTTGTTTACCCGTTTTTCGCTTTCGGCCCCCACTCCAGCCCTTTCTTGCGCCAAATGTAGACGAGTCCCAACAAGAGAACGATGATAAAAAACGATATCTGCAGCCAGCCTGTCCAGCCCAAGTCTTCCCAGGATACAGCCCAGGCGAAGATGAAAGCCCCTTCGACGTCAAAAATAAGAAAAAAAATCGCCACGAGAAAAAAGGGAACCGGATACCTCAGCCTGGCTGTACCGGTGGGTATGATCCCGCTTTCATAGGCCCGTGATTTTTCCGGATTGGGTTTTTTCTCTCCAAGCCATGAAGAGAGAAACAACATGGCGGCAATCACGACCAGAACCACGAGAAAATAGACAATCAGGCTGAATACACCGGGTTCCCAGGGAGATAAACCGGCGTTCGTATACGGTTGCATAAGCGTGCTCCAAACAAAACGGTGTTCTCAATCGATATAAGTTCTGGTTATTTTTTGCAATGATAAATTTCGACAGACAAGCCCTTGACCCGCCACGTGATTTTAGATACAAGCATCCAAATTAATTTGATATGTTTTGGGTTATGCCAGGCCAAGCCATCCCGACCCAACGGGATGGCTTTATTATTTGGAGGTGACCGCATGTTGATAAAAATAAGCGTTTTCGGCGCATATTTCGTTGTTGTTCTGCTGATCGGTATCGCCACCCGTACCCGCTGGGCATCGACACCTGAAAATTATTTTCTGGCCGACCGTAAACTGGGAACACTGGTATTGCTGGGAACGATGGTCGCAACCAACTTCTCGGCGTTCACGGTGTTCGGCACCTCGGGGGCCGGCTACCGCGACGGTTATGCGTTTTTCCCCATAATGGGTTTCGGCACCGGTTTTATGGCAATCACGTTCTGGATCATCGGGCGCAAGATCTGGGATATCGGCCGCCGCCACGGGGTCGTCACTCCGCCGGAACTGATCCGTTTTCTGTACGGCAGCCCGGCACTCTCTTTCATCTTCGCAATGGTGATGATCGTCTTCACCATACCGTATCTGGCCTTGCAACCCATGGCCGCCGGGTATGCCCTGGAGGCTTTGATGGGACTGCCGTATTTCGCCGGTTGCATCCTGGTAACGGTGATCATTGTCCTCTATACTCTCAGGGGCGGCATGCGCGCGGTGGCCTGGACCGACCTGTTTCAAGGGACGGTTATGTTTGTCATGCTGCTGGCGTCACTCATTGTCGTGGTTCAACACCACGGCGGTTTTTCAGCAGCCAACCAGAAAATTCTTGCTTTGGCGCCGGAACTTTTCTCCCGCCCCGGGGCCACCGGGAAATATTCACCGGGTATCTGGCTCAGCTTTATGCTGCTCTGGTTTTTTTGCGACCCGATGTTCCCGCAGCTTTTTCAGCGCTTCTTCACCGCCCGCAGCCAGCGAACCATCAGCCGCATCATGCTGCTCTATCCACTGGTCTGCACGGTTGTTTTTATCATGCCGATTGCCATCGGTGTGATTGGCCGGCTGTCGATACCGGATCTGGTCGGCAAGGAGGCCGACCGCATCCTGCCCATGCTGATGACCAGCATATCGGGTGATGTCATGGCCACGCTGGTCATCGCTGCCGGAATGGCGGCGCTGATGTCCACCATGGATTCGCAACTGCTGACCCTCAGCTCTATTTTTACACGCGACATTCTGCCGCTGTTGCGGCGAGGGGCCGGGGAAAGCAGCGTCACCGGCCGGCTGTTCGTCGTCTTCTTGAGCCTGGCCGGCCTGGCCTTGGCCTACCGTCCGCCGGCCACCATCCTGCAGATCGCCACGCAGACCTTTACGGGCCTGGCGGTCCTTTTCCCCACGGTTATTTTCGGCCTCTACTTCAGGCGCCGCTATGCCCAGCCGGCGATACTGTCTATTCTATGTGGGGAAGCTGCGCTTGTCGGCTTTTATCTGAAATGGATTCCGACCGGCGGTTTCCTGCCGGTGGTGTGGGTCATGCTGATGGCTTTCGCGGCCTACCTGTTGCCCCATCTCTACCTGGTGCGGCGGGAAGGTGCTTTCGAAATGCGCATTCCCGCCTGGCTTCGCACCCCGTACACCTACCTGCTGGGATTGATTTTTATCATGGGAATCGATGTTTGGGCCTGGGGTAAGGTATACCCCTTGATCGGCGGAATGCCGGCCTGGATCTGGTATTTTGTCGGGCTTTCAGCGTTGCAGATGGTTGTCATGGGCATAATGATCTATCGAAATGATCATCGTTTGCGGTCGACAGCGCAGCAATAAAGGCATCGTTTTCAGGTGTGAAAGCATGACGAACGGAGACCATCGTTTTCACAGCCTGACGGCCCGCAATCGATCAACCCGAAAATAGCGGCAAGCGGACATCCCGCCCGTACCCCTTTCCCTCTGACCCGGGATTGCTTATAGTAATAGATATGCAATTCCCGCGGCTCGTGAATCTCTAAAACATCCATAGAATTGAAGGTCCACCACCGTGAGCGACCATTTGACAAATCTGCGTTCCCGGCACCTTTCGGGAGAAACAGGCGGTATTACTGCCGTCTGTTCGGCCCACCGCACCGTGCTGGAAACCGCCCTCGAACAGGCAACGACCGGTGGTGACGTCCTTTTGGTGGAGGCCACTTCCAACCAGGTCAACCAGTTTGGCGGCTACACCGGCATGCGTCCTGCTGAATTTACAGATTATGTCCGATCCTTGGCGGCGGCGGCGGGATTGCCCGAAACGCGGCTGATCATCGGTGCCGATCACCTCGGCCCCCATCCCTGGAAAAAGATGCCTGCCGCACAAGCCATGCAAAGGGCGACGGCCCTGGTGAAAGCGTGTGTCAAAGCCGGTTTCAACAAGATCCATTTGGATGCCGCGATGGGATGCGCCGACGACTCTGTAGCGATTCTGCCGGTGGAATTGATTGCCGAGCGATCGGCGACACTGTGTCGTGCGGCTGAAACGCAAGCCCAGAGGCAATCGGCAGACCAGCCATGGCCCCTTTACGTCATCGGCGCGGAAGTCCCGCTGCCGGGCGGTGGTCTCGCTGACACCGATCAGATAGCCGTAACGCCGGTGGCAGATGTCATTCGGATGCTTGAAGCAGTTGAGACGTGTTTTCGACAGAATGGCCTGATGGCGGCCTGGGAACGGGTGGCAGCTGTGGTGGTTCAACCTGGTGTGGATTTCGGCGACACGCAGATCGCCCGATACCGGCCGGAGAAAGCCGCCGAATTGTCCGCTTATCATGCCGCGCTGCCCGGCACCATGACCTACGAAGTTCACGCCACGGACTACCAGTCACCGCGTGCCATCGCGCAGATGGTCCGGGACCACTTCACCATACTCAAAGTCGGGCCCTGTCTGACCAACGCCTACCGCGAAGCCATATTCGCCCTGTCCCATATCGAAGCCGAATGGCTGGCGAACAAAAAAGGTTATCGACGATCCGGGATCCGTGACTCTCTGGCATTTGCCATGCAGAACAAACCGGAACACTGGCAAACGCATTACCGGGGAAGCGCGGCCGAAGTCGACTTCATGCGCCAATACAGCTACCGTGACCGGATACGCTATTACTGGAGCTCTCCTGAAGTGGTCGAATCCGTCGCCCGCCTGCTGAGCAACTTGAATCATCCCCTTCCGCACCTGCTCATCAGGCAATATTTCCCGGATCTCTATCCGGCCGTTGAATCCGGAGAAGTCGACCCCTCTGCCCTCTCATTGATCAAGGGGCGTATTCGCCATTCCCTGGCTCCGTATATCGACGCCAGCGGTCAACCAGCCTCATAGTTGGATCTGCGACAACCTCGTTACACCGGTACCAAATTCGGACCCAAGAGAAGCGGTCATTTTCTCCTATTGGGTAAATTTGGTAATCCCGATGAAACCGACGACTTCGGTGATATGATTTATTTCGTCATCATTCGACTGTTCTTCGTCGACGAGAACCTCGACAGCATATGCGTCCTTATTCTGCCAGCGAAGATTGGCCGTGTTACCGCCATCGGTTGTCTGCATATCGCAGAGAAAAACCGGTGTTTTATCAAAAATATTACCAAATCCGATCGTATGTATTTCGTGTTTGACCTCATCATTTGTCTGATCGACCAGAAAAGCAAACCCGTCAATTGTCCCGGCAGAAGGCTCCCATGCAATATAGGAGATTACTTCGCCCTGATGATCGTTGGCATTTGCCTCCTGCTCCTGGAGTTTGAGGTCAAACCCGCCGGTATCGACATTCCGCAACCGCACCACGACGGCATCCGGATCATTGACGGATGTGATTGTTGAGACGACGACCGGTGGCCGGTTGAAGGTGTTGTGATACGTCACTCTTTCGTACGCCGGGGGTGTTTTCGTAGTAAACGTACCGGCTTCGATCATGGTGCCGTCACTCAAACGGTACTGACCCCGCTCCATGACAAGGTACCCGACAGACTCGCTGACATGGGTGCCGTCAAGATATTCCCATTCCTGCAGACAGATTTCAAACCCGTTGCCGGTCACATTACGAAGGCGGACCGTGGTCGGATCCGAACCGTTTATGCTGGCGGCACCGGCGACCACGACAGGATCTTTGTATTCTCTGCTGAAATTGATGTACAGCCAGTTGTGATCCAAAGACACTTCACCGATCTCAATTTTCGGTATATAGATGTCAGGATTGGACACTGCTGAGAGCGGATCGAATCCGTTGAAAACTTCCTCACCATCTGGATATCCGTCTCCGTCGGTATCCGCTTTGTTTGGATCGGTCAGATATGTATCCCGTTCATCTCGATCCGTCAGACCGTCACCGTCGGTGTCAATAGCGACATTTTCGCAGATCAGATCAACGCCGTCACAATCCTGGTCGATGCCGTCACCGCACAGGTCGGTTGCAGCAGGATTGATGCTCGAATCCGTATCGTCACAGTCTCCTTGCGCCACAGTGAAATCGTCGCTATCAGCATCGCTTTTCGGGAAAATGGGAGCGACGGGTTCCAGTTCAATGCTGTCCAGGCGGGTGCCATCCTCTCGCAGATAAACCGATACGGTGTTCTCCCCGGCCGGCAGCCAGACTTCCACCGGATCCGCCCCATCGCGGTCATTGACATAGTCTTTCTGATAGCTGGTATTTCGGAAAACATCCCACAAATACCCATCCGCCGGCGCGTCATTGATTTGTACCCAAAAGGAGTCATCACTGCCTTTGGCAGCATAAACGGCGCCTTTGATTCGATACGTGCCGGGTGCAGCGACATTGAAGGTATAGGTCATTTTATGCGTAGCATCAGGTCCGTCATATCGTGTCCCTGTCCGATTCGGCACCTGGACATAGTAGCCTCCGCTGGCTGCAGAATCGTTGATAATTTCAAATGCTCCCGCAACGACCCCTTCTTCGGCTTCCCTGACGAGGTCGCCGACTTCAGGGCAGGCTAAATCTGAACCGCTGCAATCCTGGTCGATGCCGTCGCCGCATGTCTCAATGGCACCAGGATAAATGCTCCCATCGCTGTCGTTGCAGTCGCCATCGCTCTCGTTGATCTCATCCCCATCGTTGTCTATGTTTTCAGGAAGCTCGGGACAGGCCAAATCAGCGCCGCTGCAGTCCTGGTCAATGCCGTCACCGCACTCCTCTGCGCGCCGGGATAGATGCCAGAATTCCCGTCGTTGCAGTCGCCGTCGCTCTCAGTGATGCTCATCCCCATCGTTGTCTACGTTTTCGGGTAACTCAGGACAGGGCAAATCAGCACCGCTGCAGTCCTGGTCAATGCCGTCACCGCACTCCTCTGCCGCACCGGGATAGATGCCAGAATTCCCATCGTCGCAGTCACCCTGGGTTTCGATAAAACCGTCACCATCATTATCAATTTCTTGAGGAACGGTGGCGACAGGTTCAAGTTCGATGCTGTCCAGGCGGGTGCCGTCTTCTCGCAGATAAACCGATACGGTATTCTCCCCGGCCGGCAGCCAGACTTCCACCGGATCCGCCCCATCGCGGTCATTGACATAGTCTTTCTGATAGCTGGTGTTTTGTAAAACATCCCACAAATACCCATCCGCCGGCGCGTCATTGACTTGTACCCAGAAGGAGTCATCGCTACCGCTGGCAGCATGAACAGCACCTTTGATTCGGTACGTTCCAGTTTCGGAAACATTGAACGTATATGTTATTTTATGCGTATCATCAGGTCCGTCATATCGTGTCCCTGTCGGGTTCGGCACCTGGACATAATAGCCCCCACTGGCTGTTGACTCGTCGACAATTTCAAAAGCACCAGCGATGACCCCTTCTTCGGCTTCCCTGACGAGGTCGCCGACTTCAGGGCAGGCTAAATCTGAACCGCTGCAATCCTGATCGATGCCGTCACCGCATGTCTCCTCAGCACCAGGGTATGCTGCAGCATCTGCGTCGTTACAATCACCTTCGTTCGGCGTATAACTGTCCCATCTTATCTATATTCTTCAGCCGAAGCTCAGGGAGCAGGCCGAATCTGCGCCGCATGACAGTCCTGGTCAGTGACCGTCACCGCACGTCTCAGCGGCGCCCGGATGGATGCTTGCGATCCGCGTCGTTACAGTCGCCTTCGGTTTGACGTATAGGACTGTCACCATCGTTGTCAAGTATCTTCTCCGGACAAACCAGATCGCTGCCATCACAATCCTGATCGATAGCGTCTCCACATATCTCAGGGGCTCCGGGATAAATCCTATCGTTGTTGTCGTCACAGTCGCCATCGTTCTCAAAGAAACCATCACCATCATTATCGGTTGGGACTAACGGAATGGTATGCTCAATTTCTTGCGAAAATTCGCTGTCTCCATACTGATTCGAAGCTTTTGCGGCAAAGTAATACGTTATGCCGGGATCTAGATTCTCAACGGTTACAGCTCGTTTGGTTTCCAGCCTCGACACATGTCGTGTAGGATTGACTATTGGTCCCATAACACAGATTATAAACGAGGTCGGGGTCCTGGCTTGGCGGATCCCAGGCCAGGGTCAAAACATCCGCATGACTTATAGTGCTGCACAGAAAAACAACAAAGAGAATTTTGCAGAGGATAAGGACAGGGTGAAGAAATTGAAATCTGGAATCGTCAGTGTCTTTCATCAGAGCACCCTCCTGAGCTGTATCGCCGCGCTAAGAGCAGCACCCTGCCAGATGCATCCCTTGCCCGGCAACCCTGCGACCATACCCGTTGAACTACCGGAGTTAGGCCAGTGGTTTTGCGTCCCGACCTTTCGATGGGTTTGCCTTTAACGGACAATATTAATTAGACTCTTCACAGAATCGCGTTATACCGGTAGCAAATTAGGTGCCAGACAGTTAATTTCTGCTGACACCTGGATCTGCATTTTGAATTCTATCCGAAGGGGACGGTGTGACTCTTAGCGGGCCAAAGGGATGGTGAGGCCGGGATATAAACTTGAGATAATATGGATTATACGGTGCATTACGATGAGAGTGGAAAAATGAAAATCTCAGTTTTTCGGGAGGTATTAATGTTGGAATGTTAGGATTTAAAAAAATTTATGTCGTGAGTCAATCGCCGGTCTAAATCATTATTTATTGCTTGAAAAAGGTCCTTCCTGAAGGGATCTGACTACAGATGAAATTCCAAAACATCCTTTTGAATTACAATTGGATAACATTACCGGCCCTTACGGTGTATGAAATTTCCTTCCTGACGAATTTAACGTCACTACCGTGACGGTACCGATCGAGTCTTCGTGTCAGGTCGTCTTAAATGTTTTCCGGCCGATAACGAGAATCGGTGCCAAAGGTATGACGACATTTAATGCGAGAGCAGAAAACCACCATTCAGGTTGAAAGTCCAGGCGGGAAGAACAATACAAACGCAGGAGGACATCATGCATTTCAAGCGCAGCGTCCTAAGTTTTGACACAAAGAGTATTCCATGAAGGGAAATTCTGATACGGGCAGTCGTCACTTCCCCGAGGGTCGGTAGTAGGTCATGGCCTGTGGAAGAAGCGCTTTGATATTGGCGATCCGTGTTTCCGGCGCCGGATGGGTGGAGAGCAGTTCCGGCGGCCGTGATCCTGGTGCCGCGTTCAACCGCTGCCAGAAGGAGATCGCCGTCCGCGGATCATAGCCTGCCCGGGCCATAAGTATCAGACCGATGTGATCGGCTTCGCTTTCCTGCAGTCGGCTGTAGGGAAGTAAAACACCGATCGACGTCCCGGCACCGAAGGCCGCCATGGCCAACTGCTGCGTCATCTGCGGCTGAGACGTAAGCGCTACCGAAAGCGCCGTTCCGCCCATATTGGCTAAAAGTTCCTGGCTCATGCGCTCATTTCCGTGATCGGCGAGGGCATGCCCGACCTCATGCCCCAGCACGACGGCCAAACCGGTTTCGGTTAGGGTGTAAGGTAGAATACCCGTGTAAACGGCCGCTTTGCCACCGGGCATCACCCAGGCGTTGGCGTTGTCCTCATCCTCGATCAGGTTGAACTCCCATTGGTAGTTTTTCAGGGCCGCCTGATTGCCGGTTTCGACCAGAAATGCCTCGGCCGCCTTTGCAATACGGTTACCGACCTTCCGAACCTCAGCCACCTTTTTCGAATCATTGGAAAGCTTGCTTTTTTTCAGCACATCACTGTACTGCTGAAGGCTGAGGGTGAGCAGTTCGCCCTCCGGCACCAGGTGCAGGCTATGCCGGCCGGTAATCGGTACTTCGGCACAGGCGGTCATTAGGGCGGCCGCCAGGATGGCGACAAGCACCCATCGCGACTTGCAAATATTGGGGGTCGAACATGATACCGAAACCATATAACCTCTTTCCCACGTTAAAAGATTACTAATCGAGTATTTTCAGTTTTTTAAGCAGTACTTATCGTTGATACGACAATATGTGGGCACTGGTGCAAGTTGTCAACTCGGGGTTATAAGGGATCGGAACGCAAGGTGCTGAAATTGAGATATTCTTCAAGAAGGACGGAATGAGGTGCCACGGTAATTGGCGATGGTCGGCGCAATAATCAGGGGCCGGTGATTTTTCCGGCGCCACCGGCTCCCGATGAACACAAATTATTTCCCTCTGCGGGCCAAATGTCATCCAGCACTCGCAAAGCGCTGAACGGTCCGCCATGCCGAAACGGTCAGACCCTTTTTGGCAGGGTCATTATTTCCCGTTGCTCAAAATGTATTCTGCCAGGGCTTTGCGCTCGGCATCGGAAAGTTTTTTGGTTCTTTCAACATATCGCTTCATCATTGCCGCTTTTTCCGGTTTGACGATCGCATCGGCATCCCCATTGAGATAACGGACCAATTGATCCGTTTTGTCCTGATACGACTGCGCTATATCGGCCAGAGACGGGTTTACCTTGGTCGATTTGTCCGGGCGATGGCAAGAGGTGCACCCCTGTGACTTGAAAATAGCTTCACCGTCGGCCAGGGCCGGAGTGGTCGAGATTAGCAATACCATAAAGATTAAGAGACCGTACCGCATTGAAGACCTCCTTGAAATGATCATGATAGAATCGCAGAAGGCTCTATCACAGATTCGGATAGATTACCAGTCGGTTGCTTTCAAATCGATGCGTGGGCGGCTTGACACCGCTTTATCGGTAGAAGGGTATGTGACATTCCGGCGACATCTGCTCACAAGGGACCTTAATAATCTGAATTAATTTACTTTAAACAGTCTGACGCAGCCTCACCAAGCCCCCCTGACCGTCGCTCCGCGATCGGCGGCCAGAGGAGATTAGTCAGACTGTGCCGACGATGAGGCTCGAATCATTGGGACTGTCGAATGTGATCCTGCGGATGGCACCCGCACCGGCTTTGGAGAGCATTTCCGCCAACTGAGTCTCGGAATAGGACTGCCCGGCAGCGGTACCGAGGAGCATATTGAGGCTGAAGAGGGCCGGAAACAGGGGGCCGGCCATGTCGTTGTCGAGGATAAATTCATGAATGACGATCATTCCGCCGGGTTTCAACGCCTTTGCGGTTTTGTCGACAAGCCTCTGACTGTCTTGCGGGCTCTCCCCGTGGAGGATGTGAGAAAGCCAGGCAACGTCGTATCCCTGGCCAATATCATCATCATTAAAGTCACCGGCCTTAAAGGCGATCCGTTCCGCCATATTGAATCTGGCAAATATCTTTTCCGCAAAAGGCCGGGTGGTCGGCAGGTCGAAAACAGTGGCTTTGAGATCGGGGTTCGCTTGGCAGAAATGCACGGCATAAGTGCCGGGACCGCCTCCCAAATCGAGCAGGTGACTCCGGCCATGCAAATCTATCAGAGGAACCACCCGCGGTGCCAGGTTCATGGCCAGGTTGAACATGCCCATAAGAAAACTCTCGCGCCACTCTTCATCGCTTTGGGAGGCTCCCTGACGAATCGGCTGGCCCGATTTTACGGCCTGATCCAAATTGTACCATGAGGGCACCAATTGATGATGGTGCATGATCATGAAGCCGATGTAGCGTTCGCTGTGGCGGGAGAGAAAAGTGCTGGCGGAAGAGGTGTTGGTGTATCGCTCGCCGTCTTTCACCAGCAACCCCATCGCTGCCAGCGCGTTCAGCAGGCGCAGCATGCCTTCACCGCTGCATTTACACCGCTCCGCCACTTCTGCAGCCGAGAGCGCCGCCGGATTTAGAGCAGAGAATACATCGAGCTTTACGGCGGCATGCAGCGCGCACGTCTTCCAGTAATATCCCGACAGTTCCAGTAGTTTGCCCGGATTCCATTGTTCTTCTTTCATGTTGAATCACCTCTGGCAGTTTCGAGTTTTTACGCAAACAACAGACGCCGAGGAATGCTGCCCCTAAACATCAATTACTCCGTCGCATAAGGCTTTTATAAGCCTGGGTCAGCCGGATGAACGCTTTCGAATCCCCGCCTGCATCCGGATGCAGGCGGCGGGCCCGGCGACGGTAAAGCCGCGATAATTCTTTGCGATTCATTTTCTTCAGCGTTTCCTTCCCCTCGTCGAAAATGTCGCTGGCTTCCTGTATCGACACCGAGGTCTTCGGGGTCGTCGGCCGGTAATCCCTGCGGTCATTCATGAACCGGCGGATGTACTCGTCCATAAAGCTGCGGGGTTCGTAATCATAGTCGAAAAACATGATCAGATATCTTACCAGGTAGTCTTTCAATCCGTTGTTTATGGCATCGAATCCGGCCCAGAATACCTCATCGTCGTTCAAAGCGCAGATTTCTCGGATAAAATGTTCGTCAACCTGCAATTGATCGAGAAAATCAGGTACTGTATTCGCGAAATGCTCGCTGAAATGTTTCTGAAGATTGAAGACCGTATAAAGGTAGGTCTTCAATTCCCTCGCCGGCAGTATTCTCTCCATGGCGATGAACTGCTGTTCGAGTTCATCTCTCGATTTACCGGATAATACCCGGAACATTTTAGCCGGCACGCCATGAACATAATTCATGTTTTTCTGACCGGTTTTGAGATAGAAAAGCCGGTATTTGTCGAACAGGTGCTGCGCACCGGCATCCATGTCGATACCAATGGGAAGGCTGCGGGACTGTCGTGAGCGCATCTCCTTGCGCCGGAACGGTTCGAGCTTATACCGTATGTCCGGCTTGAGAAAGTTCCAGAAGATGTCATCCAATTCATCACCGGTGGGTGCCAGGCCGTATTCGGCCAAGGCGTCCTCAACGACCTCGTCGATGTAGTACGCATTTCCGCCAGGGTATTTGATATAACGGGTAGGGTCGGTCCCCAGGGCAAAAAGTTCCCGGCTACGCAGGCAATCATCATCCTGATAAGATTCCCTGATAAAGAAATGGTTTTTTCCACGGATAACCTTGCGCGCCAGATACACTGTGGGCTCCTCAACTTCAATGGCACTGTCTGAACTCTAAACTATATCGCAGAAAATGGCGCTGATGGCAACGGGGGATGGAAATTTCGGAAAAGATCGATCGGCGGGGTCATATCACGACAGCCGGGCACCGGATCGCGTCGTCACCGGGGCCCGGCCAAACGTTTCAGCATCAGGGCGTGACGTCAAACGTCACGGTCTGCATCGTGTTGCCGATGGCATCCAGTATGTCAACATGCCATGGCCCGACCTCATTTGGCAGGAGACGTTTAGAACTGTATGTACGCCAAGGACTTCCTCCCACGGCCAGAGTGACGCGAGTCCGCTCGAGATCGCCATAATACCAGACATGGGTCACATCTGTTGGGCTCGCAGCCCCGGCGATCTTGGTGAAGCAATACAACCTGGCAACAGATGCCGGAAAACTGCTGCCCGGATCGACCGGCTCCCGGTCTGCAATGCCGGCGCTGATGGTCGCCTGTTCCACCACCAAATCTTGCGCACCGGTCGGGAACACCCCGGCAGACAGCAGGCCGACAACGGTAACCACTGCTATCGCCAAGACACGGGACCGGTTCAAACGTTTACTCATGATGTTAACCTCCTTTGCTGGCTGGGAGGGGGCAGGGCTCCCCCAAGTTAATGCATGTTCGGTTAGAGTCAAAGTGGTCGACCGGCTCGTATAACGAAGCCGGCTGATTTTCGGCACTTCAATTATACCACGAAGAGACCGGCAACGCCAATTTCGACGTCTGGTTACGACAGGTTGTGAGGTCCTGCTTCCCTTTGTCTGCAAATGCTTGATATGTGATGGGCCACGGCATCCGCCTTGACGATTCGGAACGACTTTCTTATTATGAAGTATGCTGAAGATACGCCGGTGAACGGCGTGCCCTGGACACAGCACTGCGAAAACTATCGCACCCGGTTTTTCTTCGAATGGGGTTTTCCTTCGGTCGTGCCGGTAAGCCTCCCGAATACGGCCATTGGTGCCGTATACGCAAAAAGAAACACCCGGATGAAAGGCTTCCGACTTGGCCATACATAAAAAGCCATCCTTTTTGATCGCGGCTATCGCATGTAGTCTTGTCTTCGCGTTTCTTTTGGCGATCCGGCTGGATCTTTTCAACCCCTTTCAATCCTCCCGGCGGCTCTCAGGGGCCGAATCGCTGGTCTCTCTGGCGGACAAGGACTCATGGATGCGGATTGTCCAGGCAAACAGACCTGTCGGTTACGCTCACAGATCTGTCTCCAAGCAGACAGACGGAAGCGGATTCACTGTTGCCGAAACGGTATTCATGCGAATTAACACGATGGGTCTGGTACAGGATATCCACCTGCAGACCGAGGGACGGCTGGCAGCGAATTTTTCACTGAAGTCCTTTGAGTTTACCATCAAATCCGGGCGTTTGAGTTTTGCAGCCAGCGGCGTGGTTGCCGGTGACATCCTTTCTGTCGAAACGTCCGGTAGCGTTCCGAACCGACGGTTTGAAATCCCATTGAAAAACAAACCGTACCTGATTGCAGGGATGATCGATGCCGTCCAGGCAATCGGCCTGAAGCCGGGGGAATTTCTGACAGTGGATGTATTCGACCCGGTAACCATGGCTCAGGTACCGGTCAAGATCAGTATCGTCGGCACCGAGGATATCCCCATCGATGGCATCGATCGACCAACGACAAAGGTAATGCTGCAATTTCAAGGGGTAGACCAATTCGCCTGGATCGACGATAACGGTGATGTCATGCGGGAAATGGGTATATTGGGCATTCGGCTCGAAAAATCCTCCCGCCAGGCAGCGCTCGCCACTGTGGATTCTGCCGGAAGCGAAGACTTGACGCGCTTGGCGTCGGTTGCCGTCGATGCAGCGATCAACGACCCGGGGCTGATAAAAAAACTGACCCTGAAAATCAGCGGCATCGACACCAGCCGACTGCACCTCAACGGTGAACGGCAGCTTTTGGTGGGAGACGTCTTGACCGTGAAGCGCGAGTCACTGACGGGCCTGCCGCCCGAATTTAAGGAGGGTGAACCGGGTGCTTTCGAAAAGGCATTTTTGAAGCCGACCCCGTTCATTGGTTCTGACCATCCTAAAATCCGAAAACTGGCAAGGATCCTGGTCGAAAAAAGCGATTCAACCCTGCTCGGACGGGCAACAGCCATTTTGGGCTGGGTCCACGCCAACCTCGAAAAAAGACCGGTTTTTTCCCTGCCCGACGCATTGACCACCCTGGAAAGTGGCGTGGGCGATTGCAATGAGCACGCCGTACTGGTGGCCGCCCTGGCCCGGGCATGTGGGATCCCGGCCAGGATCGAAACCGGCCTGGTCTACCTGAAGGGACGGTTTTATTATCATGCCTGGAACCTCTTGTATCTGGGCCGATGGATCACGGTGGATGCCGTCTATAATCAAATACCTGCCGATGTGACCCATCTTCGTCTGGCCACCGGAATCCAGCAGCAGGTCGACTTGATCAGCACCATCGGCAATTTGAACATCTCTGTTATACAGGCGGGCCCCGATTCCGACGGCAGTTGACCGTGGCCGGTGTGCTATTCAGGTGATGGTTTGTTATCGTGAAACCTGATATAATCGATGCTGAATAATAACCCCCGGGTGATAAAATCGATGGCATCATGATAGAGTTTCAGGACATCACCAAAACATATGCCGACTTTACGGCCGTTAAAAACCTGAACTTGACCGTCCAGGCCGGCGAGGTGTTTGGTTTTATCGGGCCAAACGGAGCCGGGAAAACAACCACAATTAAAATCATCGGCGGCATCCTGCAGCCGACCGCCGGTAACGTCAAAATCTGCGGGATCGACATCAGTCGCCACCCGGAGGCCGCCAAAAAAGAGATCGGCTTCATACCGGATCGGCCCTACATTTATGAAAAACTGACCGGCATGGAATTCATGAAATTCACGGCTGATCTTTACGGTTTGGGGCGCAACGGTTTTCTCGCTAAAGCCGCCAGCGAGCTCGAACGCTTCTCACTCTATGACTGGCGCGACGAACTGATTGAATCCTATTCTCATGGAATGCGCCAACGCTTGATTTTTGCCGCTGCACTGCTCCACGATCCGCAAGTCCTGGTCGTGGACGAACCCATGGTCGGACTCGACCCGGTGGCCATTAAGATTGTCAAGGATTTATTCCAACGCCTGGCCTCCGAAGGAAAAACTGTTTTCATGTCGACGCACACCCTGGCCATCGCCGAAAAAACCTGTCACAGAATCGGTGTCATCCACCGCGGACGCCTGAAGGCCACCGGCACGCCCGAAGAGCTCAGTCGCGAAGCCGGGGGCACCGATGCCGACCTGGAGCGAACATTTCTGCATTTAACACGCGGCGACTGACGGCATGACTGAACCATTCCACCTCACCAGGCGCGCGGCGAATTCAAACGATCGGTTACAGCCACTCGTCCATTATGCCCGATATCATAACACTTCTAACACCGCGGTTGCTTTCGATTAAAAATAGCGGCCGTGCACAACACCGACGTGCCGAAAGGACCAAATTGATCCTGCTAAGTACGATCGGCGTGTTGTTCTGGGGCGGCCTGTTCGCTCTCTCGCGTCGTGTACTGATATACTTTCGGGGGATCGAAGAGATTGGCGACATCCTGAATTTCAAGCTGCTCTCCATGGTCCTGATTACCGCTTTTGCCCTCCTTATCTTCAGCAGTATTCTGACGTCCCTCTCGAAGCTTTATCTCAGCCGGGATTTGCAGCTGGTTCATTCCATGCCGGTCCCGAGTTACCGAATTTTCATTGCCCGCTGGATCGATGCCACAATCGACAGCAGTTGGATGGTGCTCATATACATCCTACCGATCTTCATGGCTTATGGAATCGTATACCGTGCCGGCCCCGTTTTCTACCTCAGCTTGCCGTTGCAGTTCGCACCGTTGGCCTTAACAGCCTCGGGATTCGGGGCGGTCGCCGTCATGCTGGCCGTAAGGATCGTGCCGGCCAGCCGCATGAAGAGCATATTCATTTTTCTGAGTATCTTGTTCTTTGTCGTGCTCTATCTGGCCATCCGTCTGCTGAAGCCCGAAACCCTGGTGGACCCGGACGTTTTTGACACCGTCCTGGTTTACGTCACCACCCTGCAGGCGCCGTCATCACCTTTTCTGCCTACCACCTGGGTCTTTGACGCCTTGAGGGCCTCGCTGGAGGGAAAAGCGTCTGAAAGCGTATTTCACACTGCACTCATCTGGAGCTTTACCGCAACACTCTGGTTCGCGGTTGTCGCTATTGCCGATCGGGTTTACTTTGATGGGTTTTCCAAAACTCAGACCGCACAGGTGCGGCTCTACCGGAAAGGTTTGGGGATCGATCGTTTGACAGCACTGCTGCCCGGACCGATAAGGGCTTACGCCACCAAAGAAATCAAGACTTTTTTACGCGACCAGAGCCAGTGGTCTCAGCTTTTCTTGATCGCTGCGCTGGTCTTCATCTATATATACAACTTCAAAGTACTGCCGCTTGAAAGGTCGCCCATCAAAACCGCCTATCTGCAGAATCTGCTCGCATTTCTGAACATGGGTCTGGCTCTGTTCGTTCTGACGGCCGTCACCGGACGGTTCGCCTATCCCGCCGTGAGCACAGAAAAGGATGCGTTCTGGCTGGTGAGAACTTCTCCCGGTTCAATCCGGAATTTTCTCTGGATTAAATATTTCATCTACTACCCGCCGCTTCTCGTCTTGACCGAATTCCTGACAGTAGTCACGAATATCCTTCTGGATGTCACGCCCTTCATGATGGTTCTTTCGACGGCAACCGTCTTTTTTCTGGTACCAGGTATCGTTGCCATCGGCATCGGCATCGGGGCGGCTTATCCGGATTTCAAGGCCGAAAACCCGGCTCAGTCCGTCACCAGTTCCGGGGGGCTGATCTTCATGATCCTCAGCGCAGGTCTCATCATCGCGGTGATTGCCGTCGAAGCCGGGCCCGTGTATCACATATTCATGGCTGATTTCTGGGAAAAAAAACTGACAATTTGGCAAGGCTTATGGGCCGTGGGGTCTTTTGCGGCGGTTCTTCTGCTCAGTCTGGCGGCGGTATATTTGCCGATGCAATTTGGTGCGCGGCGGTTGTCCGGTTACCAACTATAGATGGCCGGAATCAAACCTGTTTCAGAATCTGATCGATCCTGGCCGTCATCTCCTGCATATTGTATGGCTTCTGAATAAAACCGTCACACCCATTGCGCATGATTTCCGCGGCCTCGTCATTGAGACTATAACCGCTGGCAAGCAGCACTTTGACTTCTGAATTCAGTTTCTTTAGGCGTTCGAAGACGACCTTACCCCCCATTTCCGGCATGACCATGTCCAGAATCACCAGATCAATCCGGTCTTTGTTTTCAGTATAGACACGCAGGGCTTCCTGACCGTTTCCGGCAGGCAAAACCGTGAGGCCGATACGTTGCAGCATGCGCGTACCGACATCGAGAACCACATCCTCGTCGTCTACCAACAGAACGGTTTGATTTCTCGAGACAACCGCCTGAGGGGCCGCAACCGGTAATATCTTCCGGGACGTCCGTCGGGAAGCGGGAAGGTAAATTCTAAATATGGTTCCGTGCCCGATTTCCGATTCAACGTCAAGCACCCCGCCAAGTCCTTTTACAATTCCGGAAACAGAAACCAGTCCAAGACCGGTTCCCCGGCCCATCGTCTTTGTGGTGAAAAATGGTTCAAAGATACGATTTCGGGTTTCTTCGTCCATTCCGGCGCCGGTGTCACGCACGGTGAGCTGTACATAATCGCCGGGGCTTGGCGCAGTCAAATGTCTTCGAATACTTTCATGGGTTGTGTTGCCGGTCTGCAGGGTCAACTGACCGCCTTCAGGCATGGCGTCTGCTGCGTTAACGCATAAATTCAACAAGACCTGCTCGATCTGCCCCGGGTCAGCTTTTACAGGGTGCAAATTATGGCCGAGGTCAACGGCCACAGCGATCTGTTTTCGTGCTCTACCAAAAGCTTCGGCCGTTTCCCTCACGATCTGATTGAGATCGACATGCGCGAATTTAGGGCGGTCCTTGCGGGCGTACCCCAAGAGTTGGGCGGTCAGCTTGGCACCGTTACGGATTTGGTTTTCAATGTTCTGGAGGAAGGTGTAATGGGGATGATCTGTCCCGGTGTCCTGAATCATCAAGGTCGCCAGACCTTCGATCGCCATGAGGAGATTGTTGAAATCGTGCGCAATGCCACTGGCCAGGGTACCGATGGCCTCCATCTTCTGTGCGTTTAAGAACTGGACTTCCAACCGTTTGCGCTCACTGATATCCAGGACACTCACAAAGATACTGTCGAATTTTTCCAGCTCCGGCGGTAATTCGAGATGCACCTGCAGATTGATCTCTTTACCGGCCAGCGTTCTGCTGAGCACCTCACTATTAAAATGCGGTTGTTCCTGGTAGATGGCGACCAGAAAGTCGCAGAAGACAGCCACCGCTTGCGGAAGCAGGAGTTTATCGATCGATTTGACAAAATCCGATACGTTTTCAACGCAAAAAAGTCTGAGGAAGGCCATATTGACGTCAGTGATTTTGGCCATGACCAGGGTCCGTCGGATAAACTGCGGGTGGTCCTCGAGATAACCCCTGATGTTATCGACGCCCCGGCGCCTGAGGCCCTCCACGGCATGCTTGACTGCCGAAAGGTTCAACTCGCAAAGTGACACGGCTGCAGTATCGAAAAGGCGGCGGTATTTTTCTTGACTGTCGCACAAAACCGGGGAAGAGATATCACGTTGGCCATGCTCCCCGGAAGGACCTCCGGATTTGGCTGTCTCCGAATCGCCACGGCAGGCGGCACAGGATCTATCAGATTTTTCATCCGGTGGCATCATCACGTTAACCGCACCCGTGTTCCCTCAACCCTTTTGACAGCAATCGGACGGGCGATGTCCAATTTCGCAGGCCATCAATAACATTCGCCAGCCATACTGACCATCGCTTTGGCTGATCATTGTTATAATCAAGCATTAAGCATCACATTTTCAGAAAGAGCCGTGCAATACTTTCGGTTCGGGATACCGCTGCCTGGGGCGTCAATTTACGATAGGCTGTCATAAGAATATCAGACACCCGGTCGCATAATAAATATCGGATAATTCTTTGATAACTTGAATTTTCTTGATTGAAATTCGGAATTCGTGCTCATCCGGTCCGGAGCACCGGAGCACTTCAGCTTATTTATTTCAATCGCATTGGCTCTTGTTATTTCCCGGCGACCAATGTACGCTGATTACCTTTTTGGGAGAGGGCAACGACCGGTTGTTGATTCAAAGCATGTACCCGGCCACTGCGAGTTGCTGGGGTTAACCCAAAACGGGGAGCAAAAATGAACCGTCGGCCTGGAGGGAGATCTATTTGGGGCATCACTGTATTGTGTTTGGTACTCTTCGGTTGCGCCGGACTCGGAAAACCGCTCAAGTCTCCGGAAATAAGGTTGGCCGGACTGAGCGTCGAAAACGCGGATCTATTCGAAACGGTGTTGCAGCTGAACTTGAGGGTCATCAACGGCAACGACATCCCGTTGGAGATCAAGGGGATCGAGTGTGATTTAGAAATCAACGACAAGTCAGTGGCCTCAGGCGTATCCGGAACGGCAGTAAAGATCCCCGCCTTTGGCAGCAGTACGGTAGCGGTTACCGTCTATTCCTCGGCATTCAGCATCGCCACGACGTTTATCCGGTTCATGCAACGTGAAATGCAAAACACCACGGGGGAAATTGACTTCTCCTATCGCCTGAAAGGCCATCTCCATCTGGATGGCGGCGCTTTGATGCCGTCCACCATTCCTTTCAAAGCCAGCGGCAACCTGCGGCTGAAAGAAAGTTTGGACCGCATGCTGGAGTGAAGCGCAGGTAATTTTCGCATGGCAGCCGGACCTGAAGCAACCCGCCACTGGCACCCTCACGTCGAGACCCTGCATTTGATGTCGAAATACTGATTGCCACCTTCGGAAACGTCAGTTTCGTCACCATGTAATTCTTTCCGAATATTCATTTGCAGGCCCCAAAACGTTGATGCTATAGAATTCAAAACGTAACGCGCAGATATCGCTCTCCATGATACCGATCGATTTGCGGCCCCGACAAACCGCAGCCCGAACGGTGTTGAGCTAATGGAAGGGAGGTTTCGAAGAATGAAACTGGGCATTATCGGCCTTCCGGGGTCAGGCAAATCAACGATATTTGAAGCACTTACCGGCAATTTCCAGGAAGCAGGCCGCAGGGGCGAAACCCGCATTGGCACGGTCCGGGTCCCGGATCAACGGGTCGATGATCTCAGCGCCATATACACCCCCCAAAAAACAACCTACGCCCAGGTGGAGTATCTTCTGCCCGGCCGGAATCAGGACAAGAATGGCGGCAAAACGCCATCCATCTGGACCGCGGTGAGAGACTGTGACGCACTGATTCACGTCGTGCGGAATTTCAGCGGATATGGTCTGACCGAACCAACGGCACTGGAGGATGTCAAAACCGTAGATGAAGAGCTTATTTTAGCTGACTTCATGGTGGCCGAAAAGCGCCTGGAGCGGCTTTCTCTGGACCAGAAAAGAGGCAAGGTGAACGATCCCGACGAGGCCGGCCTCCTGACAGGTTGCGTCGAGATCCTGGAAAGCAATGTTCCTTTGCGGCAACACCCGCAATTGGCCTTCGCACCGCAGCTCAGGGGGTTCGCCTTTCTATCGGCCAAACCGCTGTTGGTGCTGTTCAACAATGACGATGATGATGATTTTCTCCCAAATGTCCGGGCAGGGATCGAAAATGAATTCCATCTCGTCATCCGGGGTAAAATCGAACAGGAAATGGCCCAGATGTCGGCCGAGGAAGCCGAGGAATTCCTGGTCGAGTTCAATATTCCGGCATCGGCCAAGGATCGGGTGATCAATAAATCATATGAACTGTTGGGTCTGATCTCATTTTTCACGGTTGGAGAAGACGAGGTCAGGGCATGGACGATCCGGAAACGGACCCCGGCCATCGATGCTGCCGAAGTCATTCATTCGGATATGAAAAAGGGATTTATCCGGGGAGAAGTACTGGCTTATGAAGATTTGATAACGGCCGGCTCTTATGCGGCTGCCCGGAAGCTGGGTTCGGTGAGATTGGAAGGGAAAGATTACGAGGTGCAGGACGGTGATATACTTCACGTCCGCTTCAACGTGTAAAAGGCTGGTGCGTTTATAGCTGTCACACCAATGTTGTGATGATCAGCGGATACGAAACAGGGGAACTTCCAGGCGGGTGCTTTTACAGCGGGGGCAGCGGCCCGGCCGAGTAAAACGCCTTCTATTTTTGAAAAGGTAGTCACAATTGAGGCAGTGGCTCGGCCTGATCAAGACGGCTTTCCCCTGGGCAGCGACGGTTCGCTCGATATGCCCAAGGTGGGTGTAAACGTCTTTTTCCTTTATACCGAGGCAACCTGACAGGTCCCTGGCGCTCATCTGATCGGATTCCAGTAAAGCGATCATTTCCTGGCGCAGTGTCTTCATCGGGCCTATATACGTATCAGTTGACCGGCACTGTTTCCCGCGCACCGCTAATCATGGGAAATTTCCTCTTTCAACAGGCAGCACGCAATGCCGTATTCGGGCTTCCCATCACTACAATAGCACAAGTTGTCCGGTTGGATGAGCTTGTTCATTACGCAACCTTCAAGTATATTCAGTTGGAAAAGGTCCTTTTCGTTGATCGGTGCTTTCTCAATGAGACGGTCTTCAGCGATTTCCAGGCTGTGAATAGGATAGTCTTCGCAAAGAGGGCAGCGGTACACCCGCCCGTTTGGAAATATAAAATAATTTTCCGCCACTCTTCCGGCACACTCGAATGTATCGCCTGCCGTTAAGAACACTTTGGGAAAGGTGACGGCAAGGCCCAGGCGGGCAATCCCTTCCGCAGCTGCCGGAACGGTCTTGGTCCACTCTTTTTTGCCGACTTGCAACTCATCTGAACGGTGCGTAACCGAACGACCGCGGATACCGATAACCTGAATGAAAAAACGTTTCACCTGCAGCGCTTGAAGCAGGGGGCCCATCAATTGAAGTTCATGAATGTTGGCCCTGCTGACAGTGAAGATAACGCTGACGTCAAATCCGGCTGTGCGGGCTTTCCGGATACCCTTTGTACAGGCCTCAAAGGAACCGGACCCCCTGATCTTGTCATTGGTGGCGGCAGTGGCTCCATCGAGACTGAAGCTGAAGTAATCGAGATCAGCCGGTTTGATTTTGGTCAGGATGTCGTGGAACAGGTATCCGTTGGTGTCAATCGTGACCGACTTGTATGCGAGTTTTCCGGCGGTCTTGACAATGTCAGCCAATTGCGGATGAAGCGTGGGTTCGCCGCCGAGGAGAACGAGGTTGGCATTGCCCACCCGGCGGCGGAACAGTTTCAGCCAGCGTTCAGCGACATCCAAGGAGAGGGTTTCATTGCCGTGTTGGAGCGTGTTGATATAGCAGTGGCGGCAATTCAGATTGCAGCGGGTTGTGATGTGCAAAAAGACGTTGGCAGCGTCTCTCGAAAAGGAGACGGTTTTTTTCATTTCAGCGTTTCTTGAGCTGCTCGACCTGTTTTTTTGATTTGATCAGCTCGTCGTTGGTCAGGCGCAGCCGTATCGACATGTATTCCGCGAAAATCCTGTAGAGGAGCAATAAAAAGTCCAACTTTTCATCCCGGCTTCCTTCGCTGGAGAGCCGCTCCTTGGCGGAGGTGTCCACCGCCATGCAGATGGTTTTCCCGACAGCGTAGACCGACGCCGACCGACTCAGGCTGTCGATAATGCGCATCTCACCGAAAATTTCGCCTTTGCGATCGATTGTACCGATTTCGTGACCGGCTTTGGAAATCTTGATCTTTCCCGAGAGCAGGAAATAGAGCCAGGGATCCAGATCCCCTTCTTTTATGATGCGTTCGCCGTGTTCGTATTGTCGGATCTTGCTCAAACGGAGCAATCTACCGAGACTTTTGGTCTCAAAATTCTTCAAGGCGGGGATGGTCATCAATTTTTGTATATTCTCTATATTTTCCTTGAGATATTTGGACTCGATCATGGCTTCCTCGCACTGGGTTACAAGTCGATCGCCCGGCATTCAACGTTGCATGGGGGACGGTCACCCTTACCACAGAAATCACGGCAGGTTTCAAGGCACACTTAACCTTTGAATCGTATCAAATTGTCTGTCTTCTTTCAAGACAGTCTTTGGATAATTTCACGTCGAATTCGACCGGATAGCATCCGTCAAAACAGGCTTTGCAGAAATAATTTTGTGGCTCGGAAACGCCGGTGGATCGGAGGAGACCGTCGATGCTGAGGTAGTGCAGGGACTCGAGCCCAAGATAATCCCTCAATCCATCAATCGACATTTTGGCGGCAATCAGTTCTCCCTTGGTGGAAAAATCGATCCCGTAGTGGCAGGGAAAGCGGTGCGGCGGTCCGGCCACCCGCATGTGTACCCTTTTAACGCCCAATTCCCGCAGGGCCTTCACCCGGGTTTTGGCCGTTGTCCCCCGGATAATGGAATCTTCAATAATGACAATGTCTTTTCCGCTGAGAAGTTTCTTGACCGGGTTCAGCTTGACCCTGACACCGAAATCCCGCATGCTCTGAGTCGGCTGGATGAAAGTCCGGCCCACATAATGGTTACGAATCATGCCCATTTCAAAGGGAATACCGGAAGCCTCCGAATACCCCAAAGCGGCATAAGTGCCGGAATCGGGAAAAGGCATGACCAGGTCGGCTTCCACCGGCGCTTCTTCGGCCAAACAGCGGCCGTGGGCTTTGCGGGTCAGGTACACGTTGTGACCGTTGATAGTGCTGTCAGGCCGTGCAAAATAGATAAATTCGAAGATGCAGAGGGCGCGGCGGATCTTATCGTGCGGCATTATGCTTCGGACACCCTCATCGTTGATGATGACGATCTCACCGGGCTCGAGTTCCCGGATGTGCTCGGCCTCGACCAGGTCAAGGGCACATGACTCTGAAGCCAGAACATAATGACCGTTCAACTTGCCGAGACACAACGGTCTGAAACCGCTGGGATCTTTGATACCGATCATCTCGCCTTTGCAGGTCAGCACCACCATCGAAAAGGCGCCTTTGATTTTTTTAACGGTATCGATCAATGCCGATTCAAAACCCTGTTTGAGATTTTTGACGAACAGATGCAGAAAAATTTCGGTGTCCATGGTCGTCTGAAATATCGACCCGGACTCCTCGAGTTGCTTTTTAAGCGAATGGGAATTGACGAAATTACCGTTATGCGCGACGGCGTAGGATTTATTACGGTGGTGCACGACAAATGGCTGGGCGTTGGCGAGGATCGAGCTGCCAGTGGTTGAATAGCGCACATGCCCGATGGCGGCGGGGCCTTTCAGGTGTTCGAGGTGGTCGCTATCGAAAACGTCTGGAACAAGCCCCATGCCTTTGTGGGCATTTATCCGGTCCCCCTGCAGCACGGCAATGCCGGCACTCTCCTGGCCGCGGTGTTGCAGCGCATAGAGACCGAAATAGGTCAATCGGGCGGATTCGGGATGCCCGTGGATACCAAATATGCCGCAGGCTTCCCGCGGCTTGTCTTCATTGTCCTGAAGGTGATTGAAATTATCCATCCCCTCTCCCTGATTACTTGATGTCATGGGCTTTGAATATTTCGGTATGCCCGCTAAAAAACCGATAACGAAAGACGACCGCGATCGTCAAATGTCAGTGATGATAGTCCTGAAGAGCCCTTACCGTGTAATTCTGTTCTTTAAGGGCCTCGATTCCACGGCACATGGCCCTGGCACCGGCCAGCGTGGTTGTGTATGGAATGCCGAATTTGATGGCCGCCCGCCGGATCATATAGCCGTCCTGCCTGGGAGCATCTCCGGAGCCGGTATTGATCACCAGCTGGACATCCCCGTTTTTAATGGCATCGACGACGTGCGGTCGGCCTAATGAGACCTTCTTGATGACGTCGGTGGGAATATTGTTGTCCGACAGCAGTTGGGCGGTCCCCCGGGTGGCAATAATTTTGAAACCGATGGCGTGAAATTTGGCCGCAACCGGCAGGACACCCGCCTTGTCACTGTCCTTGACACTGATGAACACCGTTCCGGAGGCCGGCAACTTCTGACCGGCACCAAGCTGGGATTTGGCATAGGCCGTTCCGAACTGCATATCTATGCCCATCACCTCACCGGTTGATTTCATTTCCGGACCGAGCAGAGTGTCTACGCCCGGAAACCGGTCGAAGGGCAACACGGCTTCCTTGACGGACACGTGAACCGGATGAGGCTCCCGCTCCAATCCGAGGGATTTCAGGCTGCGGCCCAGCATCACTTTGGTCGCCAGCTTGGCCAACGGTACGCCGGTGGCTTTGCTGACAAAGGGAACCGTCCTGGAAGCTCTGGGATTTACCTCCAGGACATAGAGCCGCTCGCCTTTGATGGCATACTGGACGTTCATCAGCCCGATAACCTTCAACTCGGCCGCCATGGCTTTGGTCGCCGCCGTAATTTCCTGCAGTATATCAGCGCCAAGACTATAGGGCGGCAGCACACAGGCCGAATCACCGGAATGAACACCCGCAGCTTCAATGTGCTCCATGATACCGCCGATGATTGTCAAATCACCGTCGGATATGGCATCCACGTCGACCTCGATGGCGTCTTCGAGAAATTTGTCGATCAGAATAGGGTGCTCGGGGGAGGCCATGATCGCCAGTCGACTGTAGCTCTCCAAATCGCAGCGATCGTATACGATTTTCATGGCGCGACCGCCCAGAACGTAGGACGGGCGGACAATTACCGGATAGCCGATCGCGTCGGCAATCTTGAGAGCATCCTGCACCGAAATCGCCGTGCCGTTTTCCGGCTGAACCAATCCCAGCTTCTTGAGCATTCCCTGAAACAGCTCCCGGTCTTCGGCCCGATCGATGCTCTCCGGCTGGGTCCCCAGGATCGGCACACCGGCCTTGTGCAGTCCCACGGATAAATTCAACGGTGTCTGCCCCCCGAATTGTACGATAACCCCGTCGGGCTTTTCGGTCGCCACAATCTGAAGCACATCCTCTTTTGTGAGCGGCTCAAAATAGAGTTTGTCGGAGGTATCGTAGTCCGTACTGACCGTCTCGGGGTTGCTATTGACCATGATGCTTTCCACCCCTTCTTCCCTGAGGGCAAAGGAGGCGTGAACGCAGCAGTAGTCAAATTCGATTCCCTGTCCGATTCGATTCGGCCCTCCACCGAGAATCATCACCTTTTTGCGGTCAGATACCCGGGCTTCATTCTCGGTTTCATAAGTGGAATAGTAGTAGGGTGTCGCCGCCCTGAATTCGGCCGCACAGGTGTCCACCAATTTGTATACCGGCTGGATGCCGAGCTGCATGCGCAGGCGGCGGATGTCATCCTCGTTGCCGCCGATCAGATGGGCCAGCTGAATGTCTGAAAATCCGTAAGATTTGGCCCGCCGCAGAAGCGCCGCTGACGGCGGATGACTTTTGCAGTCTTTTATCTGTTTTTCGAGGGCAAGAATGTCCTGCAGCTGGTTCAAAAACCACGGATCTATGCCGGTGAGCTCGTAAATCGCCTCAACCGTCATCCCTACCAGCAGGGCATAGCGCAAATAGAAGAGCCGCTGGGAGTTTGGAACCGCCAGCTTCTGTTCGATCTCCGTCTGCGAAATGCACTGGATATCTAGGGCGTCGAAGTTATATGGATCCTTTCCATCGGCGCCGAATCCGTAACGACCGATTTCAAGAGACCGGATGCCCTTCTGCAGGGCCTCTTTGAATGTGCGGCCGATCGACATGGTTTCTCCTACCGATCTCATAGCGGTGGTCAGTACATCCGTAGTCTCGGGGAATTTCTCAAAAGTCCACCGCGGAATTTTGACGACACAATAATCGAGGGTGGGTTCAAAAGAAGCGTAGGTCTCGCCGGTAATGTCGTTGGGTATTTCATCCAGGCTATAACCGACAGCGAGTTTTGCCGCAATCTTGGCAATCGGGAACCCGGTGGCTTTGGACGCCAGTGCGGAACTTCGCGACACCCGGGGGTTCATTTCAACCACGATCATCTCGCCGTTCTGCGGATTGACGGCGAACTGGACATTGGACCCCCCCGTGTCGACGCCGATCTCCCGCATGATCGCGATGGAGGCATTGCGCATCACCTGGTACTCCCTGTCGCTGAGGGTCTGGGTCGGCGCTACGGTGATGCTGTCTCCGGTGTGGATTCCCATGGGATCCATATTTTCAATCGAGCAGACAATGACCACATTGTCGTTTTTGTCCCGCATGACCTCCAGTTCGTATTCCTTCCACCCGAGCACCGACTGCTCGAGCATGACCTGGTGAATGAGGCTGGCATCCATTCCGGACTGGGTCAGGATTTCAAGCTCTTCGGGGTTGTATGCCACTCCACCGCCGGTTCCCCCGAGTGTGAAGCTGGGACGAACAATGATGGGAAATCCGATCTCAGCGCTGATCTGCTTCACTTCTGCCATGTTCGTGGCAATGCCGCTCCGGGGAATCTTGAGACCGATGC
This sequence comes from uncultured delta proteobacterium, assembly GCA_963825595.1. Classification (GTDB taxonomy): domain Bacteria; phylum Desulfobacterota; class Desulfobacteria; order Desulfobacterales; family SG8-13; genus JARFQH01. The sequence continues at coordinate 55,627 of CAWGUE010000016.1, forward strand.
GATTCATGGCGGAGCGAAACAAATCACGGTCCTCTGCCTTTTCGATCGATGTGATGGTCGCTCCGATCAACTCGACGCCGTATCGATCCAGAACACCCATGCGGGCCACTTCAACGGCGGTGTTGAGCCCGGTTTGACCCCCAAGGGTCGGCAGAAGGGCATCGGGGCGCTCTTTCGCGATAATCATGGCCACCGTTTCGGGGGTAACCGGTTCGATGTATGTGCGATCCGCCGTTTCGGGATCGGTCATGATGGTGGCCGGATTGCTGTTGACCAGAACGACTTCGAATCCTTCTTCCTTCAGGGCCTTGCACGCCTGGGTACCGGAATAGTCGAATTCACACGCCTGGCTAATGATTATGGGTCCGGCGCCGATGATCAGAATTTTTTTAATGTCGGTGCGCTTGGGCATGGAGACTCACTTGGTATTCAGCTTCTACATCGCTTACGGTTTGTCCATCAGGTCTTTGAAGCGGTCAAAGAGATAGCGCGCATCGTGGGGCCCGGGAGAGGCCTCGGGGTGGTACTGAACCGCAAAGAGGGGATATCTCAAGTGACGGAATCCCTCAAGGGTATTGTCATTCAAATTGATGTGGGTGATTTCCACGTCATTGCTTTTGATGGATTCCAGATCAACAGCAAACCCGTGATTCTGGGACGTAATCTCGATCCGGCCGGTCAGCAGGTCTTTTACCGGCTGATTGGCACCCCGGTGACCGAATTTGAGTTTGAAGGTCTTGCCACCCAGGGCCAGCCCGAGCAATTGGTGGCCGAGACAGATACCGAACATCGGCCGGTAGCCAATCAGGTGTCGGATCGTCTTGATGGCATCGGTAACCGGTTCGGGATCACCGGGACCATTGGACAGAAAGATCCCGTCAGGAGCCAGAGCCTCGACCGTTTTGGCTGAAGTGGTTGAGGGAACCACCACGATGTCAAAGCCTCTTTTTTCTAAACATCTGAGAATATTGAATTTGATGCCGAAATCGAAAGCCACGACGGTGCGTTTGTCGCCGCGACTGCGCCAGACGCTTTTGTCCAGAGGCGTATCCTTCGAAAAAGCCTCGGGACGTCCGTCATACCAATAATAGGGTGCCGCGGTCGTCACGTTGCGGGTGAGATCCTGCCCCGCCATGGTGGGAATCTTGTTGGCGCGATCCACCAAGGATGCAGGATCCAGAATTTCGGTGGAAACGACGGCCCGCATGGCTCCGGCGTTACGGATATGCCGGGTAAGGGCGCGGGTATCGAGTTGCTCGAGGCCTAAAATTCCCTGGGGTTTCAGGTAATCGGCCAAGGTCCGCGTGGCTCTGAAATTACTGGGATGGGGCTGATATTCTTTGATAATGAAAGCGGCGACCTGAATACGCTCGGATTCGATATCCTCAGAATTGGTGCCGTAATTGCCAACCAGGGGATAGGTCATGACCACCATCTGGCCCCGGTAAGAAGGATCTGTGAGGACCTCCTGATAGCCGGTCATGCTGGTGTTAAATACCAGCTCTCCGGTGGCTTCTCCTGATCCGGTAAAGGATGAGCATGGAAACGTACGCCCGTCTTCAAGGGCCAATAATGCTTTCATGGTGATGTCTTCAGCAGTTTAGTCTGTCCTAATGCCTGGCTGATGCCTAAGAGATGGGGTCTATTATCAGGTAAAGCGCCTCGATGCAAGGCGCATGACATTTGATTGAAGCGATCGGGACGATGAACAATCGGCCAAGTTCCCGTCAACGTTCCAAACCCGCCATTTGATTCAACAGATTGTCCAGGGCCGAATGAGCGAACGCAAACCGCTCCCGACCCGACAGCATGGCCTCTGGACTCTGAACGTGGGGGCTGCCGTCAATGTCACTCCGGCAATGGCGGATCAGTCGCTCAAGGCTTCGGGGCGTAATCTCGAGGTGAAACTGCAGCCCCACGACCCGCTCATCGAGCACGAACCCCTGATTATCGCAAGCCTCGCTGCGCCACAAGTGAATGGCCTTTTCGGGCAGGTCAAACGTGTCACCATGCCAGTGAAGCGCCTGAAGGCCGTCTGGTATGGCGGCTGAGACGGCCGCCTGTTTTGCCGCGGGTGACCTGTGGACAGGAAACCAACCGATCTCCCGGTGGGCATTGGGGCGCACGCGCGCTCCCAATACGTCGGCGATGAGCTGAGCACCGAGGCAAATACCGAGCACGACCTTGTGGTGCTCGACGGCCTGGCGGATGAGTCTTTTCTCTTCCCGCAACCAGGGATAAAGAGACTCTTCGCCGACGTTCATCGGGCCGCCCATGATGATCAGCCAGTCCAGTTCTTTGACGGATGGCAGGCGTTCGTGGCGAAATAGACGGGTGCCCCGGATATGCATCCCGGCGGTCTCGGCCCAGGTTTGAATCGTACCGATATCTTCAAAAGGGACATGTTGCAGGTAGTGTAGTCGCTTCATCGCCTCAGCCATCCGAAATCACTCACCCCATGGGTGTATTGACAACCAGGTCCCAGATACCGCAGGGGCAGGCCCCGGCGCAAAACCCGCACCCGATGCATCGGGTTTCATCGACAACATATTCGTAGTCGGCACCGCCTTTGTCCTGACGGCTGATGGCGTTGTATGGACAAACGGCGATGCAGACGCCGCAGTCCCGGCAGGCACCGCACGAAGAACATTGGGAACCACAGTGGGCCGTGTCTTCATAGCTGGTGATCCTGGGATCGAAATATTCCAGGGATATCCTGCGGCGATCGATCATTTGGCGCGCATCGGCGGCCGGACGTCGGCCTGCGCTTATCTCTGAAATGGCTTGAGCAACCTTTCGGCCGGCACCGATAGCATCGGTGAGCAGTCCGGGCCTGACCACATCGCCGACGGCAAATATTTTCGGATCGGTGGTCTGGAAGTGTTCGTCGACCACCACAAAGCCATTTTCCACAACGACTTCGGGCGGCAGGAAATCGAGCTCCGGGGCATCTCCGATGGAAATAATGACCGTATCGGCCGGCAGCAGTTCCCCTGTGGTGAGAACGAGGCCCTCCGCGGTGATTTTCTTGGTGAAACGGGGCCACAAAAATTTGGCTCCCACGGTCTCGGCCGCCTTTCTTTCGGTACCGAAAGACGCCGGCGCCTGTATGTCGATCAGGGTGATGTCCTCGGCGCCGAGTCGATGCGCCTCGGCGGCCACATCGCAGCCGACATTACCGGCCCCGACAATCACCACGCTCTTGCCCGGCTTGATTGTGTTGAATTTGGCTTGTTGCAGAAATTCGAGCGCCGTTATCAGACGTTCATTTCCCGGAACCGGCAGTGTCCGCGGTTTCTGAGCGCCGGAGGCAACCACCACAAAGTCGAAATCCTCTCTCAGGTGCGCGACGTCTTCTCGACCGAGCGCCTGCTGCAAGTGAACGCTGGGGAGAACCTCACGGACCCGCTTCAGTTCGCTGGAAATGACGTCTTCCGGAATTCGACTTTCCGGAATGACAGACGTCATTTTACCGCCCAGTACCTCGGCTATGTCATATATAATCGTTTCGTGCCCTTTCTGGCGCAGTTGCCAGGCAACGGATAGGCCGGCCGGACCGCCACCGATGACCGCAATGCGGTTGCCGCTCAGCGCGGGCAGTGCGGGCGTCTTGGCGGCAATACTTGCCTGCCCGAGTTTCTTCACGTCGACCGGTACCATGAAAGCCGATTGCCGGGTGCAGGCCTGCATGCAGGGATTGGGGCACAGGTAACCGCAGACAGAGGCCGGAAAAGGTGTGTAGCTCAAGGCCAAATCAACGGCCTCATCCACACGGCCTTCCCGGATCAACCGCCAGCGCTCCTGGACCGGAATCCCGGTCGGGCAGGTGGCTTCACACGGGGCAGCGTATTTTCTGTTCTCCCAAACCGGAACAAAACGCCGTAAGCCACCCGTTGTAATCAAGGGTATCGCACTTGAATCCAGGTCGGTGAGATCACCGATGAGTCCGCCCTGTCCAAGCTCTTTGTCCCAGACTTCCTGATGAAACGCCCCCATGGACAGCATCCGGCGTCCTGTTTTTTCCTGGGAAGTACGGGCCAACAACAACTGCCATTGAGTCCTGTCCCGCAGGGATTCATACAGCTCCTTGCGCCGGATATAATTAAGGAACGGGGTCAGGCGCTTCGTCAACCACTCCCAATCATCATCTGAAATTGGAGCCAGCTTTGCATCCGTCTGGCTGTATCCATCATGGGGCCCCCTGAAAAACACTTTCCCGCCGACCATGCCCACCAAGGGTCGGTATCCGAGAACGTTGGAAGGGTTTTGTGGTTCATGGCCGCAGATGACCGCAATCCCACCGGCCATGAATTCGCCGAAATAATCACCAACGGAGCCCAGAACCCACAGTTCGGGGGGATCGAAACGCGGGTTGTGCTTCGTCATGGTCATGCCCCGGGCGCCGATATTGCCGGCAACACATATTTTACCCTGGGCCATCGCATTGGCGACACCATTGCCCGCGTGGCCGTGCACGATAATTTGGGCACCGGCGTTGAGCCAGCCGACATCATCGGACGCCGGTCCGTGGACTTCGATGGTGGTGTTCGGAAACCCGAAAGATCCGACCCGCTGCCCTGGATGCCCTTCGATAGCGAGGTTGATGGCGCTGCCGTCGGGACGCCACAAGCGGCCGCCGATACCATGCTGTCCATAGGCGGTAACGAGTAAGTCCCGATATCCGAGGGCCACGATTTTTTGTATCTCTTCTTCCAGTACACGCGAATCTATGCGTTCACCGAGTTTTTTTCCGGATATTTTCGCAAGGTGCTGGGTATTCATTGAATGTCTCCGAGGCCAAGCGTGTAAATTAAGTTAAGTTGATCGATGAATCCGTGCAGCCGGCCGCAGTTAACCCGCTTGAAAGCTTAGACCACGTATTTGATTGCCAACCGTTCTGCGGCATCACGGTCATTTATGCCGAGAGCGTCTGACATGCCCACCGGCAGCGAGGTTGATCGGCCGAGCGGAGCGACGATCTTTTTCAGTTCCATGTCGAAGCTTAAGAAAACGTCTACTACGCGCTGGGCCACATCCTCGACGTCCAGCCGACGATACAGTCGCGGATCCTGGGAGGTTATTCCCTTGGGACACAATCCGACGTTGCAAATGTTGCAACGGTCCGATTCGGAGCCGAGGCAGCCGGCGGCAGCCTGCATGATGTATTTGCCGACCTGCACACCGCTGGCTCCCAACATGATAAGCGCCGCTGCATTGGCCGCCAGGTTGCCCTTTTTACCGACACCACCGCCGGCAAAAACAGGAATTTCATTCTGCATGCCGACCTTGACCAGATTGAGGTAGCAGTCGCGTATGTTACTGGCGATGGGATGACCCATGTGATTCATGGACACGTTGTAAGCCGCACCGGTTCCACCGTCTTCACCGTCGATGGCCAGTCCGGCGGCATAAGGGTTGCGGGTCAAGTTATTCAGAACCGCAAGAGCGGTTGATGTTCCCGATATTTTTGGATAAACCGGCACGCGGAAACCCCAGGCCATGTACATGGACTGAATCATCTTCGCCACCGACTCTTCGATGGAATACTTAGTCTGGTGAGTGGGCGGACTGGGCAGGTTGACACCGACGGGGACGCCTCGAATGGCGGCGATCAGTTTGTTGACCTTGTACCACATGAGCAGCCCACCGTCGCCCGGTTTGGCCCCCTGGCCGTATTTGATTTCGATCGCACAAGGGTCTTCCTTCATATCCGGAATGGCGTGGATTATTTCATCCCAGCCGAAGTAGCCGCTGGCGATTTGCAGAATGACGTATTTCAGAAAACGACTGCGCAACAGTCGCGGGGGACAACCGCCTTCACCGGTGCTGATCCGCACCGGCATTTTCAATTCTTCATTCAGATAGGCCACCCCCATCTGCAGCCCCTCCCACATGTTGGGAGAGAGCGCACCGAAAGACATACCTCCGATGATCAACGGGTAAATTTCCCGTACCGGAGGAATCCAGCCGTTATCCCTTATGAACGCCAAATTTTTTTCCGGTGGCAGAATACGCCCCAATAGGGTCCGCATTTCGAATTCGTGCCTCCCGGCATCCAGCGCCGGGTCGGTCAGCATCGAAATACGGATAAATTTGATCTGGTCCAGGATACCGCCGACTTGATTGCGGCGGCCACCGCGCCTGCGTGGCTGCCCCCCCCTGTCGATGTGGAATCGAAGTTTGTCGGCTTCATCATTGCGGGCAGGCGTGATGGCATCGTTAGGGCAGACCATGTTGCACATCGCGCACCCCACACAGCGGTAGGCCGGATCGGTTTTCTGCCGGATTCCGTAGTACAAGTGATATTGATTGGGCGGCGGCCCTAAGGTTTCCAGACCGACCGGCGGTTCAACCATCCGCTTGCGAAAGACCCCCAGCTCCACGGCCTGCACAGGGCATACCGCCGTACACTGACCGCAGAGCGTACACTTGTCTTTATTCCACAAGATCTGCCAAGGCAGATCCTTTACACTCAGTGTGGAAGGGGTAATTGGTCTGTCTGAGAACATATTTTTACCTCCTGGCGATCCGGACCCACGATGGCGGTCTCCAGATGCATGGGTTGAAAATCAAGACTTTTATCGCGGAACGGAATCGACGCATCGAGTCCGCAAAGTTCGGAAGAAAAGGCGTACATTCCCGGTTTTCCTCCGACCACCCCCGGACGAAGCTTCTTTCGGTCTTGAACCATAAACAGGCTGTGATCGGGCAGGCACCCGATCACCACGTTGGGCCCATCAATGATCAGCGGCCGGCAGGAATGCTTCAGCTGTCGCAAAAAATGCGCATTCGCATGCTTGTCGATATCCTCGTCCTGCAGCGGTGTAATGATGTGTTTGTAAGCTTCGATGCCCAACCCGAGCTTGTTCGCCATAAAGTGGAGAATGTGTGTAAACACCTCCGAGTCCGAGTGATACCCGGTATAACCCTCGAAGCCGCGCGAAGACAGGAACTCTCTGATCGGCACAAACGCCGTATTCTCACCATTTGTCATGGTGCTGAACCCTTGGAGGAAAAACGGGTGGCAGGCATACAGGTTGATGGCATAATTGGTGTTTTGTCGTCCCTGGGCCATTATCACCCGCGCCTGCAGCTCCTCCCGATCGACGTTGAGATATTTGGCCACCTGCAGCGGGTCGCCAATCTCTTTGAGCATGATTACATCCGGCCAGAAGGAGAAAACGATCATATCTTCTTTTTCTTCACCCATTTTGCGAAGCTTCAATCGCAGAGCCACCAAAAGGTTCTCCAATTCTTGCCGGCTGAAGTCTTCCCATTCCTCGGGATATTCGTAGGCACGTATCAGGTAGACATCCCGTTTGGGTATTCCGTGGGGTGGTTTTTTGGGAACCTTTATCGTAATTTTGTATTTGGTCATAAAACCGATGTCCATCATGAATGCATCCAGACGTTTCAGGCCTTCATCGCTGAAAATACCGGACAGAATGGGGGCTTCCTTCATTTTCTCAAACGGACCGGCTAGATCCCTTAAAAATAGACCGACCCCGGACCCGTCGTGTCCCTCACGCATCACATCGAGGGCGTCAAGAGCGACAATGGGCGACAGTGGCTCTTCACTGGTAATCGCATATAGACGACACATTCTCGTTTTTCCTCCTGTTGATAGCGGCCGCAATCCTTGGCACGATCCGCGGAAGTGCCTCCTTTTAGCCCGCCTATAACAGTCAGCAAGCCGCAGAGGGTGCTCGACCGGTGAGTCAATTCGGTCTCCGGATTTAAGCGGGGACTGGGCCGATATGGAAACGAATGATGCTGGATACTACAGCGAAATCATCAGCACCGACCGGGAAAGGGGGCAATGACATTGTGATGTCAATGCGCAGACCGCACCGGCATGAGCATGGAACTGGTGTCACGGGTGCAGATCTCAACCTTTCGCACCGGGTTGATTCCAGTTTACGGAACAGCGCTCGATGCCGAGCGGCAAGCCGTCAAGCCATCGCCTTTATATCCCAGGCGATTGGAAACAGACAATTCACAAGACGCTCTCAACCCAATTTGCAAAAAAATTTCATAGTATTTAACAACACATTTAGCAACATGTGTGCCATACCCAGACCAACCGTAGCATCTGCCAACAGTCTTACACCTGTGCGCGTATAAAAGGAGGGAATTTCGGGCAGATCATTACAATATTGTCATTTTATTCCCAAAAAAATTGCAAAAGTGTTGCTTACAGGCCCTTGCGACCACACCGACGAATATGGCTGAAATGATGGTCGGGTATTCGGTGGGCCCTGACAGCGTTCCCGAATCGTATCACCAGCGTTACGCTCCTTTTAGACCAAGCGGGTGACGTCCATGGCGTCGAATGGTTGATTTTATTGCTGATTTACGATAGATTATCGTGTTGAAACATCTTAGATTTTTTCTATCAACTTTGCAGACGAGACGCTTCCGCACCTGGCGGAGGCCAAAGTGGAGAGTGACGATGGGACTGAAATTAAAAATGACGATCGACGACGCCAAACACGTCGACACCGGTATCTGGCGGGCCACGCTCGAACCGGATGAAACGGTCACCCTTGGAAAGTGCGAAAGCCGGTCAGGACCGTTCAGCGTTCTGTTGATTGAATCCGCAGTGGATTTCAACCAGATTTCTCAAGCCATAACTTTTGATCCCGATAGCGTCATCCTTCTGAACATCGGCAGCACCAACCAAGTGATCATTTTAAGCACCGACAGTGTTGAACCGGCTGCAATCGATGCTTCTGAAACATTCGCTCAACCGGAACCGGCCGCGCCACTGTTCGAAGAACCCCAACAACCGTCAACCGGCGATCAAGAAGAAGAGAAAAATGCCGAATTCGAGCTGTCCCAAACCCTGGCTACCGGTGATAAGTTGTTTCTCAGCGAACTGCCGGTCGAGAGCCGCGATCTGGGGGAATCACTGCTGTCGGAAGTACGAAACCTTTTCCCCGGTGAGCTGCGCTATGAGCCCCGCTCAGCCAAATTCGATGAAACGCCGGAAATATTCTGGACGATAAAAATCCTGCCCCAAGAGAAAGCACTTCGAATCACCGTACGTGGCACTCCTGATGACTTCGACCAAGCGTCAGGAATCGATCTGAAACTGGATAAATTCGGCTACTCGGCATTTCTCGTTACACGCCCCAGCCAGATAGCTGGGGCCGTTGCCCTTCTCAAACAGGCCCATCTGAACATGGATTAGGTCATGCCCGCAAATACTCTCCCCGCCGACCTCGCCAGGGAAGCCGATGTTAAATGGCAGGACTTGGAGGTCGCTGCTGCGGCAAACGGCACAACCCTTTCAATCTCGGCCAAGCTGCAACAGGCCGCCCGCCGCGTTTTCGCTTTCAGCGATTTTGTCACCGAAACCTGCATCCGAAATCCGCTGCTTCTGGCGGATTTGGTAAACAGCGGAGATCTTGAAACCCCCTACCCGTCCGGTGCATATAACAATATATTGCAGCCACTATTGGCCCCGATCGAAGGAGAGCCAAACCTGGAAAAAACCCTGCGCCAATTCCGGCGGCGTGAAATGATCCGCATCGCCTGGCGCGATCTGTGCGGGTGGGCTGACCTTTTCGCCACCATGGCCGAGTTGACAGCTTTAGCCGAGGCTTGCATCCAAGGCTCTCTATCCTTCATCCACCGCCAGCTATGCACCAAATATGGCGTGCCTACCGGTCGGGACGGGACGCGTCAAATGCTCGTTGTTATCGGCATGGGCAAGCTCGGTGGTGAAGAACTCAACTTTTCGTCCGACATCGACCTTATCTTCGCATACCCACAGAATGGCGAGACTTCCGGCGGCACAACCCCTGTGAGCAATGAAGAGTTTTTCATGCGTCTCTGCCGTCGGCTGATACAGGCCCTCGGAAAAGTCACTGCGGATGGTTTCGTGTTCCGGGTCGACGTGCGCCTGCGACCTTTCGGTGACAACGGCCCTCTGGCAATGAGTTTCGACGCCATGGAGCACTATTACCAGCAGCAGGGGCGCGAATGGGAGCGATACGCCTGGATCAAGGCACGGGTTGTTGCCGGTGACCGGAATGCTGGCCAGCAACTGCTGAATCGATTGAACCCTTTCGTCTACCGCCGGTACCTCGACTTCGGCGCCTTTGAATCCCTGCGGGACATGAAGCAGCGGATCACCCTCGAAGTGAAACGGATGGGATTGGGGGGAGACATAAAGCTGGGTCGTGGCGGCATCCGCGAAATCGAATTCTTCGGCCAGGTCTTTCAGATGATCCGCGGCGGGGTCAATCCGGAACTTCAACAGCGCAGCATATTAACCGTTCTGACAATCCTGGAATCAGGCCAAACCGTCCCCGGGAACGTGTGCGCTTCCCTGCGGTCAGCCTACATTTTTTTAAGAAATCTTGAGCATCGCCTCCAGGAATTCTCCGATCAGCAAACCCATCAATTGCCTGCCGATCCAGCTGGCAGGCGACGACTGGCTCTTGCCATGGGATACACAGATTTTTCAGTTTGGGAAATAGCGCTTGAAACCCATCTTGACAACGTGCATCGCCACTTTTCACTATTGCTGGAATCGGGGGAGAGAAAAGAGTCGCACGACGAGATCGAGCGACATCTGGGTGCCATCTGGCTCGGTCTGCTGGAAGAAAGCCGGTGCGCCAGCGTTCTGGCCGGCATTGGATACAGTGATCCACAGAAAGCCATCGTGACAATCGAACAGGTGCGCAACGAATTGAGCCAACAGCGCCTCGGCAAAGAAGGACGGGAACGCCTGGACAAGCTGATGCCGCTGCTGATAAAAGTGTCGGCCGCCAGTGTCGAGCCGCTGGTCACCCTGAACCGCATCGCCGATCTCATCAAGGCCATAGGCGGCCGGGCATCCTACCTGGCCCTGCTGCTGGAAAATACCGGGGCTCTCGACCATCTGGTCAGGTTATCCGGCGCCAGCTCACTCATCGCCACCTTTCTGGCCCGCCATCCGGTGCTTCTGGACGAACTGCTTGACCCCCGCACCCTGTACGCCCCCCCCAAAAGGGCTGAGCTTGAACAGGAACTGCGGTTTCGTCTCGAGCAACTACCGGATGACTTTGAATACATGATGGAGGCGCTGCGGGTGTTCAAACAGGTCAATGTCCTGCGAGTGGTGGCGGCCGATGTGACCGAAGTCCTGCCGCTGATGCGGGTTAGCGACCACCTGTCCGATATCGCCGAAATTTCCATCGGCGAAGTGCTCAAACTGGCCAGACGACACCTTGTAGCCAAACACGGAACTCCCGGCGGAGATCCTTCCGCTGCAGACTTCGCGGTTATCGCATACGGTAAGTTGGGTGGCCTCGAACTGAGTTACGGCAGCGATCTCGATCTGGTGTTTCTCCATTCGGCGTGCGAGGGCCAAACCGTCAATGGCCCCAGCCCTATCGATAACCGCCAGTATTTTGCACGCCTCGGCCAGCGCATCATTCACATCCTTACGGCTCCTACCCAGGCCGGAATTTTATACGAAGCCGACATGCGCCTGCGTCCCAGTGGCAGTTCGGGGGTCCTGGTCAGCCAGATTGATGGGTTTGCCGACTACCAAATGAATGCGGCGTGGACTTGGGAGCATCAGGCCCTCATTCGAGCTCGGCCCGTTGCTGGCGCCCCCAGGCTGTGCAAGCAGTTCGAAATGATCCGCAAGCAGGCCCTGGCACGACGACGCGACCGGAAAAAACTTAGGCGCGAGGTGCTGGAGATGCGCACGAAGATGCGCCGCGAGTTGCTCAAGCCGGAAAGCAATGTTTTCGACATCAAACAGGACATTGGCGGGATTGTGGATATCGAATTTCTGGTTCAATTCCTGGTATTGACTCATGCCTGTGACCACGAAGAACTGCTGGAATGGACCGACAACGTCCGCTTGATTCACACCCTGATAGAAACCGGCGTCATCCAGGAATTCGATGCCCATATTCTCAAGCACGCCTATCTCATCTACCGGGCCGTCGCCCACAAACTGAGCCTCCAGGAAAAGCCCGCCCGGGTGCCTTCGGAGAGATTCCACCTGCTCCGCAGCAAAGTCGAACAAATTTGGAACGCCTTCTTCAAGTAGATGTAAAATCGGGCGCCTCCTCACCATCACCGACATGACAATTTTGTCGCATGCCCCACACGCCTCAAATCGTTGCCTGCGCTCCCCTTGCAAAATTCCTCTTTTGCATGTTCAACGTCCGAATCAGTTGATGATCGGCAAACACCCCAATGCTTGCTGTCAGAATGACATCACCACTGGGGCCGTTGCTCTGCCATTCACCGAATCGGATGGATCGATATCCGGCACAAGACCATTACAATTTTGGCGTAAATTTTATTATTAATTATAGATGATTATGGCCTCATCGCGCCATCGGTTAAAATACTTTTCGAAATGAACTGTTACGGCCCGACAAAAATATGACTGTTGTTTAATTTTCGTTGCTATACATATTTGTAACTTTTTATGATAAATTCGCACAAATATGTAAGTCTTGACCTACCCTTCGGGGTAGGTATCCGCATTTAACTAATCGATAATAAACATTTTTAACTGTAGGATTCACGGTGGCACGCCCGTTGCAAAAGTTTAACCCCGTCTTTCTTAATTCAAAGGAGTTGCAATGGGGATTGCCGGAACGATAGGCAGGCAGGATAATAGGGCCGCAAGGCTGTGCCAAGAGCGCGACGCTTTGATGGCGCAGCTGCCCGACCTGAAGACCCGGGCTTTCTTGGAGCAACACACCGGGATTATCGATGAATATTTCAGGGACAGATTTGAAACCAGTATGATCGGTCCCCACCTCGGAATTTCCAAAAATCCATATGTTTTCATAGCCTTGGGAGGATATGGCCGGGGAGAGCAATGTGTTCAATCGGATGTAGATTTTCTATTCCTGTTTAAAAAGAATGTCCCGGAGGGAACTGAAGCTCTCATCCAGGAAATCGTCTATCCCCTCTGGGATGTCGGCCTCGATGTCGGCTATGCCACCCGGTCTCTGAAAGAATGTCTTAAGCTGGCTCGGGAAGATTACGAGGTCCTCACACCCCTTCTGGATGCTCGCTTCATTTGTGGAATGTCCCCCCTGTATACGGAACTCATGGAGCAGCTCCACCGCAAGGTCTTGCAACGGCACGCCAGAAAGGTTGTCGATTGGCTGATCGAAACCAACCGTCAGCGTCACGTGAATTTCGGTGATTCCACCTATCGACTGGAACCGAACCTCAAAGATGGCCAGGGCGGCCTGCGAGATTACCACACCATGCTCTGGCTCTCCCGGATTAAATACCAGCTCAAACAAACACGGGACCTGGAATATTTCGGACTCCTCACCCATGCCGAGTACCAGGGTTTGATAAGCGCCCTGACATTCATCTGGAACGTGCGCAACCGGTTACATCTCCTGAGCGGCCGAAAGTGCGATCAGCTTCATTTCGAAAACCAACTTAAACTGTCCGAATCGTTGAATTATAAAAAGTTCAACGGATACCAGCCGGTAGAGGTCTTTCTCGGCGATTTGCACGGACAAATGGACCTTATCAAACAACAACATTTGATGTTTCTCTACGAACTCGGCTACACAAAGAAAGGTCGCCCCCGCAAACAGCCTCTAAAACAGACCCGGGTCACCGGTCTGCTGGTGGAACGGGATGCGTTGAATTTCAATTCACCGGAAGCCGTGCTGCGGATGCCGGAACTCTTAATCAACATCTTCGAAGAAAGCCTCCGCCTCAAGCTGCCCCTTAGCACCGAAGCCAAACGCATCGTCAAGGAATTCAGCTATTTGGCTGACAACGCGTTCGTCAGCCGGATTGGAACAGTCATAGCCTTTGAACGCATCCTGCTGTCACCGGAACCCGTATTCAATGTTCTCAAAGAAATGTTGAACACCGGTTTTTTGATACGGTTGATCCCCGAGATGCGAAACGTCGTCAATCAGATTCAGTACGACGAATACCATTTGTACCCCATCGACAAACACTTGCTTCGCACGGTTCAAAACATAAAAAATTTCACAAGCAGCGATTCCATACAAGATCACCCCCTGTGCGCCGAGCTTTACAAGAAGCTGAAGCACAAGAAACTCCTTCTTTGGGCGGCTCTTTTACACGATATCGGAAAAGGGGTAGACAGCGACGACCACTCCGACACCGGCGCCGACTTAGTCCGCAACATAATGGCGGCCAAGGGGATGCGGCCGGAAGAGACCGATACGGTTGCCTTTCTGGTCCAAAAACATCTCTTCTTGATCAAGGTCGCCACGCGCAGGGACATCCACGATGAAGAAACCGCCATCGTCTGTGCCAGGGAGATTGGTGACGCCGAACGGTTGAAGATGCTCTATCTGTTGACTGTCGCCGACTGCAAGGCCACCGGCCCCAACGCCTGGAGCCAATGGACCGCCACTCTGCTGCGGGACTTTTTTTTGAAGGTCCTTAACGTTCTCGAGCACGGTGAATTGGCATCGCGTGAAACCGTCGAGGGCATCGAACGGAAAAAGGAGCGGGCACTGGCAGCAGCCGCAAACGCTGAAGAAAAACAGGAATTTGACAGCCTGTTTAAATTTCTTTCACCACGATATCTGATTTACGCGACACCGGATCAAATTCTGGAAGATATCCGTCGCTATCAACAACTGGGTGAGCGCGCATTTGTATGGAGTATTACGCGAACAGCAGACACGCGGACCCGAACGGTGAAAATCTGCGCCCAGGACCGACCCGGACTGTTTTCAAAAATTGCCGGCGTATTTACTCTCAACAACATTGACATTGTCGATGCTCAAATCTTTACCTGGCGCAACAGGATCGCGGTCGACATTTTTGAAGTCAAGCCGCCGCCGGACCAACTGTTCGAAGAAGAACGCTGGATCAAGGCTGAAAAAAACCTCCAAGACGCCCTAGCCGACAGCTTGGACCTGCCTTCGGAGCTGTACCAAAAAATTTCCCGCTTCCAGAAAAAAAAATCTCCACCCGCAAGACGGCCAAACCGTGTCGAAGTGGACAACAACAGTTCGAGTTTCTTCACCATCATAGAGGTCTTTGCCTACGATTACCCCGGCCTGCTGTTTAACATTACCGATGCCCTCTTCCTCTGCCAGCTGGATATCTGGGTGGCAAAAATCGCCACAAAAGTCGACCAGGTGGTCGATGTTTTTTATGTCAGGGATTTCGATGGCCAGAAGGTGGACGACCCGAAACAAGTGGACCATATAAAAAGAATCGTTTCAGAACGTTTGGCTTCGAATGGGCGAGTATAGACGTTGACCGTATGCAGTCAATTTTACTTCTCGAGAAAATTGGCCCAATACGGCTTTGAGAATTGATCGCCAGCAAAGGAACCAGGCCTAACACAAGTGCCGGGTGCCACAACTGTCAACCCTACTGATCGAGAAAGAGGATACGAAACGAAATGAGAATGAAACCCTTGTTGTTTGCAGCCCCTCTGCTACTGGCACCATTTTCTTCCGCTTTAGCTGCCGACGTGTTGGACACGGGAGATACGGCTTGGATAATTGTGTCGACGGCCCTGGTAATGATGATGACCCCGGCCGGACTGGCTCTTTTTTACGGTGGATTATCCCGTTACAAGAACCTGCTCAACACAATCGCCATGACGATTGTGGCTTACTGTCTTGGCAGCGTGATCTGGATGTTGTGGGGCTACAGCCTGGCTTTCGGGCCGGATAAGGGTGGTCTCATCGGTGGTTTGTCCCATGTCTTCATGAATGGCATCGGTGTCGACAGCCTGGCGGGATCGATACCGACAATCGTGTTTGCCCTGTTTCAGATGACATTCGCCTGCATCACCGTTGCCCTGGTTATCGGATCGGTCGTCGACCGGATGAAGTTTTCCGCCTGGATCGTTTTTGCCGGACTTTGGCTCACGTTTGTCTATTGTCCCATCGCCCACTGGGTCTGGGGCGGCGGCTGGATGGGCAGCATGGGCGCCCTGGACTTCGCCGGCGGGACGGTGGTTCACATAAACGCCGGCGTCGCCGGGCTGGCTCTGGCACTGGTCCTCGGCAAAAGGGTCGGCTACGGAAAGGAAGCCATGTTCCCGTCGAGCATCACGCTCACGGCACTGGGAGCAGCCCTGCTGTGGTTCGGCTGGTTTGGATTCAATGCCGGCAGCCAACTGGCGGCTGACGGGATCGCTGCATCGGCATTCATGGTGACCAACACTTCGGCGGCCATCGGTGCCCTGGCATGGATGACCGCCGAATGGACCGTGAGCAAAAAACCGACCGTTTTGGGCATGGCCTCCGGTATCGTTGCCGGCCTTGTGGCCATCACTCCGGCGGCCGGTTTCGTCAACATGCCGGCATCGCTTGTGATCGGCGCCGTTGCCGGATTTCTTGGATTCTACAGCGTCGCCGTCCTAAAACAGAAAATCGGCTACGATGATTCACTCGACGCCTTCGGTGTCCATGGTGTCTGCGGTATCTGGGGCGCCCTGGCCACCGGCTTCTTCGCCAATCCGGCTGTCAACGAAGCCGGTCGCGGGCTGTTCTACGGCAACCCGAAGCAGCTGTGGATTCAGATCATATCAATCGTCGCCACCGCGGTATTTACGGCAGTCGGAACCATCGTACTCATTTATATCACCAAATTCGTCACCGGCGGCTTGCGGGTCGACCATGACAGTGAGATCGAGGGCCTGGACAGCGCACTGCACGGTGAACGGGGATTTGAAATCCTGTGATCACCCGATCGCACCCAGGGAAAGTCATGACATTAAACAGTATCAACTGAGGAGGAAGGGGAGATGAAAAAAATAGAGGCCATAATCAAACCGTTCAAGCTTGATGACGTCAAGGAGGCGCTAAACGAAATCGGCATTCAGGGAATGACCATCACCGAGGTGAAGGGGTACGGCCGCCAAAAGGGCCACAAGGAAATCTACCGCGGTGCGGAATACATCGTGGACTTTATCCCCAAGATCAAGATCGAAATCGTGGTCGAAGCTGAGCGCGCGGACCAGGTCATGGAAAAAATCCGCGAGGCGGCCAGCACCGGAAAAATCGGCGACGGCAAGATTTTTGCCTCATCGATAGAAGAGGCGATTCGCGTTAGGACCGGGGAAACAGGAAAAGATGCCATTTAACACCACCTTGACCACCCGGTATCAGGGCAGGACGCGTCGGTATAATTTAAATTAAACACGCTATAATAAACAGCACCAAAAGGAGGAATTCATGACACCTAAAGACGTAGTGGCACTCGCCAAAGAAAAAGGCGCGAAAATGATGGACCTGCGCTTCATGGACTATCCGGGTTTGTGGCAGCACTTTTCGGTCCCGATCAGCGAGTTGGAAGAATCATGCTTTGAAGACGGATTCGGATTCGACGGCTCCAGTATCCGCGGATGGCAGCCGATCAATGCCAGCGACATGCTCGTTATTCCAGACCCGACCACCGCTAAGATGGATCCGTTCTTCGCGGAACCGACCCTGGTCCTGATCTGCAACATCGTCGATCCGGTAACCCGGGAGTCTTACACCCGTGACCCGCGCTACATTGCCCAGAAGGCCGAAGCCTACCTGAAGAGCACCGGTATTGGCGACACGGCTTATATCGGGCCGGAAGCCGAGTTCTTTATTTTCGACAACATCCGTTTCGAATCTGCCAGCAACCGCGCTTTTTATGAAATCGACTCCGTCGAAGGCATCTGGAACTCCGGCCGGGACGAATGTCCCAACCTCGGCTACAAACCCCGCCACAAGGAAGGGTATTTTCCGGTACCGCCGATGGACAAATTCCAGGATCTGCGCACCGAAATGGTCCTCACTCTCCAAGGCCTTGGGATCGACATCGAAGCCCAGCATCACGAGGTCGCCACCGCCGGTCAGGGAGAAATCGACATGCGCTTCAAACCCCTGTTGCAGATGGCCGACCAACTGAAATGGTTTAAATACGTATTGAAAAATGTGGCTGACCGTCACGGCCATACCGTCACATTCATGCCGAAACCTCTTTTCGAGGACAACGGAACGGGCATGCATACGCACATCAGCATCTGGAATGAAGACAAGCCCGTGTTCGCCGGTGACAAGTACGCCGGCGTGTCGCAGGAGGCCCTCTATGCCATCGGCGGCATCCTGAAACACTGCAAGGCTCTGTGCGCGTTTACCAATCCGACCACCAATTCCTACAAGCGGTTGGTGCCGGGTTTCGAGGCCCCCGTCAACCTGGCTTACTCCAGCCGGAACCGCAGCGCCGCGATCCGCATCCCCATGTACTCTCCCTCCCCGAAGGCCAAGCGGATCGAATTCAGAACCCCGGATCCCTCCTGCAACGGTTATCTTGCGTTCTCGGCTATTCTGATGGCTGTCATCGATGGCATCCAGAACAAGATCGACCCGGGTGATCCCCTCGACAAGAATATTTACAACCTGCCACCCGAAGAACTGGCCAAGGTCGAATCGGCGCCGGGTTCCCTGGATGAATCTCTCGCCGCGCTGAAGGCCGATCATGAATTCCTGCTCAAGGGCGATGTGTTCACCCAGGATGCCATCGACATGTGGATCGACTACAAAATCGAAAACGAAGTCAATCCGATCAAACTGCGACCGCACCCACACGAATTCTTTCTCTACTACGACATCTAAGCCTGCCCCTCCCCAAAGACGGCATGCGCCCTCAATGACCCGCGGGCGCATGCCGCCCCCTTCAGTGTTAGAGATCAACCGGATGGGGAGCGGCCTCCTGAGGAGCGGCCCATTAACGGCTCTGTCACGCCGGGCGGATCACACTTGAAACGATCCCCGGTCGTTTTACCCCCCGTTGACAGGTACCACAACGGTTGCATATATCGATGCTTATGGCCGAAGTACGCTGGTTGGAAAGCCTGGAGGGAACCGAGGCAAAAGCTTTCGGCATGGGAGCCAAGTGTCTGACCCCCTGTTAGCGGTAGTGGCGGTAATCTATCCCGTAATTCTTGGCCTTGTAGGCGAATTTTCGCACGGTTGTCCTGAGCAGATCGGCTGCCTGGGTAATGTTGCCACGGGTATTCTTGAGCGCATCCACAATGATTTCCCGCTCGAGGTTGGCAACCGCCTCTTCCAGGGAGAGGGCCGGAAGGGTGTCGGATTCAACACCGGTCTGCAGGGTCGGCGGCAGATGATAGCTGTGGATCACCCCTTCATCGCAAAGCAGGACGGCGCGTTCGATACAATTCTCCAGTTCCCGCACATTGCCGGGCCAGTGATAGTTCATGAGCATATCGATGGCAGGTGTTGAGAAGCGGCGAATGTCCTTGTCGTTTTCCCGGGCGTATTTTTCGAGAAAATGATCCGCCAGAAGCAGGATGTCGGTCTTGCGCTCTCTTAAAGGTGGCATATATATCGGAAAAACATTGAGCCGGTAATAAAGGTCGCCGCGAAACGTCCCTTCCTCTACGGCTTCTTCCAGGTTCTTGTTGGTCGCGGCAATAACCCTGACGTCGGCCTTGATATTTTTATGACCTCCGACTCTTTCAAACTCTTTCTCCTGCAACACGCGCAGGAGGCTGGCCTGGACATCCAGACCGATCGCACCGATTTCATCCAGAAAAATGGTCCCCTTGTTGGCCAACTCGAACTTGCCCTGTTTTTGCTTGATAGCCCCAGTAAAAGCGCCCAATTCATGTCCGAACAACTCGCTTTCGATTAAATTTGCCGGTAAAGCGGCGCAATTGACCTTAACGAAGGCATTCTTGGCCCGATGGCTGTTGTAGTGAATCGAATTGGCGGCCAGTTCTTTACCCGTGCCGCTTTCGCCGCGGATAAGAACGGTTGCGTTGCTCTTGGAAACTTGAAAAATCATTTGGAAAACTTCCCGCATCTTGTTGCTGTTACCGATAATGTTGGTGATGCGGTATTTGTTTTCCAGTTCCTTTCTGAGCCTGCGGTTCTCTTCTCGCAACTGCTCTTTTTCACGCTGAATGGTCTCCAGATTGATCACGTGTTGGGCTACCATTGTCGCTACGACGGAAAGCAGCTTTTTCCCTTCACCGAGGTTGTATTTTTCATCGAACAGCCGATCGACACTCACTGCCCCCACAACCTGGCTACCCTTTTTTATCGGTGCGCAGATAAACGATAGTTCTTGAAAGTCTTTCGACTTGCGGGACGCCGTCCGATCGAGGAAATGAGGCTCTTCGCTGATTTTGGGGATGGCAATCGCTTTGCCGGTCTGAAAGACGCGGCCGGTTATCCCTTCTCCGAGTTGGTATTTTACCCGCGAAACCGCATTTCTGGATATGCCGTGGGCCACCTCGATATGGATCTCGTTGCGCAGAAGATCGAAGATCGTTATGGTCCCCCTTTGCATCTGCAGAGATGTCGACAATATATCTAGGACTTTATATAGGGATTTTTTTAGATCAAGGTGCTCGTTCAATGTCTTGCTGATTTCATACAGCAGCGTTATTTCTTCGAATCGTTTAATTTCATACATCAACGTTACCTTGCAAGCAGTGCAGTGGTGTGGATTTTAGCTAATACGGTCGGTAGACGATACAATATTGTAATATTAACCCCTTGGTAGACAAAATCAACTAAAAATAAAGGGCAAGACTCAGACGGAGCAACGGTAACGATTGTGAATGATGTCGGTGTCCCTTAAGACGAAGCCCAAGCGCCTCAGCCGGTCAGCTCGGCGTTCTTTTCAGACATTTTCTGCAAACACCATCCACTCGAATTTCCACATTTTGGATCACACCCGGATAGGTTCGTTCAAGAGGTGCCGAGTCAAACAGCAAGCTCTCCGGGCTCAAACATTCCATGCCGCCACAATATTTACAGTAAAAATGCGGATGGGGGTGGTGGTGCTCGTTGGGGGCCAAACCGTAATAAAATGCGCGGCCACCGCCGCTGAGTCGCTCGACGATACCATTTTCCACCAGAAGGTCGAGGGCCCTGTATACGGTGACGCGATTAATATGGTTGTTCCGGATGAGAATCTCGAAGATTTCCTGGGCATTGAGCGGGCTGTTGTTACTGCCGATCACTTCCAGAATCAACAATCGACGGGGGGTGGTCTTCAACCCGGCGTTTTCGAGCAATTGGTCGTAGTTGCAGTGGTGGCACATGGGATTTATACTTCCACCGATCACCGCTCGTCATGGGATCGTCGGTGCATTTGAGCCGCCGAGGCCATGGCATGCTCTATCAGAAGCGAAACGAGAAATCCTGCGCCGGCTACCAGGATAATTGCTGCTCCGGACGTCAAATCGAAACTGAATGCCAGGTACAATCCGGTCACGGTGAAAATAACGCTCAGCACACTCGAGAGCACCATCATCCGCATCATCGAATGGGCGTATTTCTCGGCGATAAAGGGGGGAATGGTCAACAGCGCAATGACAAGGATCAATCCCACCACCTGGATGATCATGACAATTGAAACCGCCAGGAGGCCAATAAGCAGAAAATAGAGCAGCTTGACCGGAACCCCTCTGATTCGGGCAAACTCCTCGTCGTATGACATGGCGAGGTAGTCATTGTAGAAATAGGCCGCAACGCTGATGTTGGCCACTGCGACGGCCAGCATCATCCAAAGATCGGCCGTCGGTACGGTCAGAATACTTCCAAACAGATAGCTCATCAAATCGGCATGGTAACCCGGGGTCAGGTCGAGCAGGATCACCCCCACCGCCATCCCCACCGCCCAAAGCACTCCGATGATCGTATCGGAGCGGTGCTTCGCCTTCAATGTCACCGCCGCCATGGCCATGGCGGCGGCCAGAGTGAATCCCAGCGTTCCTGCCATGTATGGCAAGCCAAAGAAAAAAGCGATGCCGATACCCCCATAGGCGGCGTGCGCGATGCCGCCGGATAGAAAAACAAGCCGGTTGACAACCACGAGGGTACCGATGACCCCACAGATCACACTTGTCAGCAACCCCGCGGTCATGGCGTTGCGCATGAATTCATATTGGAGGGCGTCTATCATTTATTTGTGTTTCTTAAGTACACGGTGGGGTATCCCATGCGCGATCAGTTCTACCGGACAGCTTTCGTCGATAGAACAGCGGTACATCGTCGCGATCATCTCCTCGGTTATTTCTCCCTGGTCGTGGTAGTGCAGGTTGCGGTTGACGCAGGCAACGGATGTCACATAGCGGGAAAGAACCATCAAATCGTGGCTGGCCAGAACAACGGTGATCCTCCGGCTCAGAGCGTGCAGCATCTCGTAAAAGTCATGCTGGCCTTTGGGGTCGATGCTGGCTGTCGGTTCATCCAAAAATAGAATATCCGGATCGGTGACCAGAGCCCGCGCAATGAAGACACGCTGGCGCTGTCCACCGGAAAGCTCACCGATACGACGGTTGCTGTATGCGCCCATCTGTATTTTTTCCAGTGTCCGCCGTGCAACGATGCGATCCGTCCGGGAATACCGGGACCATCCTTGACCGGGCTTGAGCAGACCCATCAGGACCACATCTTCGGCAGAAATAGGAAACCGTTGATTGAAGTGAATGTTCTGGGGAACATAACCGATGCGATGAGATATCTCGGTCGGGCAACGGTCAAACACGCGCACGCTCCCTGAGCGCGGCGTGAGCAGCCCGAGCATCAATTTCAGCAGGGTGGTTTTACCGCCACCGTTGGGCCCGATCATGGCCACGAAGTCGCCGGCGTTGATCACCAGGTTGATGTCATCGAGGACCGCCTGTCCATTATAGGAGAAATTGAGGCCTCGAACCTCTATAATGGCGCCTTTCATCGTTTTTATCTTTTTGAGGGTTCGTTCTGTTTGTGCCACTGCATTTCCAAGGTATTCCCCTCTTCGAAAACCGAGGGAGGCGTGATTTCGATCCAATCCCGCTTCCTGAGGCAATTATGCGGGAGAAAATAGCCCGATATCAAGATCCTGACGCGTCGTGAGCTGTCGGCCCGGGTTCATGGATGCAATTAATTTGCATTATATAACCCACTCTCGCCCGGGTAGCAAGTCTATTCAAATGCTTATTGCGGTCTGCCATTGCCGGCATCGTCCAAAATACAGCCGTAGTATTCAAAGTGACAGGCTTCAGTAAAAATTCGCCGATTCTGTCTTGATTCGACTCTTCGGCAGCATATGCAAATAATTTGCATACTGTGCCATCAATTTTGCTTTTATGGTCGAGCTGTGTTAGAAATCCTCATGGCATGGTCGGTGCCGGAACGCATCAAATCCCATTGAACCGGCATCCCCCTCGGAGGGCGGGGCGAGGCCGAACCTTCGGCGTGAAATCGAACCGGTGGAACGCGATAGGCAATGAGGTTTTAACCTTTGAACGGATAGCAACGGCCCGACAGTGACAAAAGCGCAACTCCGGAACCGATCGGACAATCGCTGAAAATTACGCTTCGGAATATCAAACCCTATCGAACGGACAAACGTATAGAAGATCGATACAGAGCCAGACAACAAAAAAACGTACTGCCGGATCTACAGATCATGAAATCGATTCTGATTGTCAACGCACAAATCGTCAACGAAGGCGGCATACAGACAGGAGATATATTTGTCTCCAACGGACGAATCGCGCAAGTGGGGGGTGACCTGTCGTCGCGCCAGGCCGCCGTTCTCATCGATGCCGGCGGTCGATTTCTCTTACCCGGCATGATCGACGATCAGGTTCATTTCCGCGAACCGGGCATGCCCCATAAAGGAGATATTCACAGCGAATCACGGGCAGCGGTTGCCGGCGGCATTACCAGCTTTATGGATATGCCAAATACGTTGCCGCCGACCACCACCAGGAAGCGGATGGAGGAAAAATATGCTCTGGCCGCCGGAAGATCGTTTGCGAACTATTCGTTTTATTTGGGCGGTAGCAACGATAACATAGAAGAAATCAGAGCTCTCGACCCGGCCGCCACATGCGGCATTAAGGTGTTCATGGGCGCTTCCACCGGCAATATGTTGGTGGATGACCCGCGAACATTGCAAAGCATATTCTCGGAAGCACCGACACTGGTCGCCACCCACTGTGAAGACACACCGACGATCCTGGCCAACGAAAAAAAAATGCGTTCCAGGTATGGTGAAGACGTGCCCATGCAAGCTCACCCCGATATTCGCAGTGAAGAAGCCTGTTTTCAATCATCGTCTCTGGCCGTCGATTTGGCCCGGAAAAGCGGCACCCAGCTGCACTTGCTGCATTTGACCACTGCCAGGGAAATGAGCCTGCTGTCGGACCGCCCCCAGCAAGAGAAACGAATCACAGCCGAAGTCTGTATCCATCATCTGTATTTCGATGACGGGTCATATGCGGACCGAGGCACGCACATCAAATGTAATCCTGCCATAAAAACCAGCGCTGATCGAACAGCCCTGGTCGAAGCCGTCCGGAGCAACCGCATCGACGTGATCGCCACCGACCACGCCCCTCACACCCTGGCGGAGAAGCAGAATCCCTATTTCAAAGCACCGGCCGGCCTGCCGCTGGTTCAGCATGCTCTTGTCTGTTTGCTCGAACATCATCACGATGGCTTTTTTTCCCTGCCCCTGATCGCCGAAAAAACCGCTCATGCACCGGCCCGGCTCTTCCGGCTAATAGACCGCGGCTTTATCCGTGAGGGATATTGGGCCGATCTGACGCTGATCGATCTGAATCACCGACATAGCGTGGATGATCAGCCGATCCTCTCCCGCTGCGGTTGGTCGCCCTTCGAAGGACTTACCTTCCGGTCATCAGTGAAGGCGACCATCGTCTCGGGTCACCTGGCCTACCACCGAAATATGGTGGACCCGCAGCCTGCCGGAATGCGCCTGGATATTAATCGCTGAGCCCCCCTTTGGAGCCATTTTCCCATGCCAGATGTGATCGAGATTCAAAATCTCAGCAAGCATTTTGACGGAAGAACCGTAGTCAACGACATCACCTTTTCGGTTGCCGAAGGGGAGTTTTTCGGACTGCTGGGACCCAACGGTGCCGGTAAAACCACAACCATACGGATGCTTTATGGTTTCACGCCACCATCCGGGGGCACCCTGCGCCTCTTCGGCCTTGACATCAGGAAGGATTGGCGGCGCATTAAAAGCCGCATCGGCGTCTGCCACCAGGAAAACACCCTTGATCCGGATCTTTCGGTAGAACAAAATCTGCAGGTTTTCGCTCGCTACTTTTCGATTTCCAAGAAAGATGCTTCTGCAAGGGCCGACGATCTGCTCGAATTCTTCGCCCTATCCCATAAAAAAGGTGCCAAAGTCATGGAGCTTTCAGGAGGGATGGCCCGCCGCCTCATCCTGGCCCGGGCATTGATCAATACGCCCGATCTCCTCATTCTGGACGAACCGACCACAGGTCTGGACCCTCAATCGCGCCACCAGGTATGGGAAAAACTGAATGCCCTTAAGGATAGCGGTCTGACGGTCCTGATGACGACCCATTACATGGAAGAGGCATCCCGGCTTTGTGACCGTCTGGTAATCATCGATCACGGTCGGATTCTGGTGGAAGGGACCCCGACAGAACTGATCGCTCGTCACGCCGGCCGTCAGGTGATCGAGTTGGAGGGACCGGAACAGGCGTTGCGGGACTATGTGAAAGAACACCGTGTTGAACACGATGACCTCGGCCGCCGCATGATCCTCTATGTGCGGGAGGGTGAAGAACTGAACGACACGATTCGCGAACGATTTTGTTCCGATAAGTGTGTGTTCCGAAACAGCAGTCTGGAGGATGTGTTTCTGCGATTGACGGGAAGGGAACTGAGAGAATGATCGATTGGTCTGCTTTTTCTTGGCGGTTTTTACGGGTGTGGGAACGTAATCTGGTAGTTTACCGCAAAATCTGGAAGGTCAGCTTCATCACGCCCCTGTTCGAACCAATGTTTTATATCCTGGCTTTCGGTTGGGGCTTCAGTGGACTGATTGGAAATGTTCTCTATGGCGGCGTCTCCCTGTCCTACACAGCATTCATAGCCCCGGCACTCATCGCCACCGCCGTTATGTGGAATGCTTTCTTTGAAACCACGTATGGCTCTTTTGTGCGCATGTATTATCAGAAAACCTTTGACGGTATGTTGGCGACGCCCTTGTCCCTGGAAGAAATCATTCTTGCAGAAATCGTCTGGAGCGCCACCAAAGCCATGGGGGCAACGGCAATCATGCTGATAGTGCTGGGGGCGTTGGGATTTGTTCAGTTTCCCTCCGGACTATTGCTGATTCCGACAGCCCTGCTCGGTGGTCTGGCGTTCGGTGCAGTGGGGATGTTTTTCACCGGAATCACCCCGACCATCGACCTTTTTAACCTACCGATCTTCCTGTTTGTCACGCCGATGTTTTTGTTCAGCGGCACGTTTTTTCCCGTATCCAACCTGCCGGGGTGGGCCCAGCCCTTGGCGTTGGCTTTTCCACTCTATCATCTTACGGAAGTGGCACGACGGTTGTGCCTCGGGACAAGCGAGACGCTGCCGGTGCTCAGTTTCGCCTACTTGCTGCTCTTTTTCCTCGTATTTGCCATCCTAGGTCTGAAAACCATGCGCAAGCGTCTGATCAAGTAAACGGCTACTGCTTGTAAACCTTCATGCCGGCCTTGGAATCCTGCACCACATATCCGAGGGCCTGGATTTCATCCCTCAATGTGTCGGATAGCGCCCAATTTTTTTCCGTTCGGGCCGCCTGTCTTTTTTCGACAAGTTTTCGCAGATTCTCGGGCAGGCGCTCGTCTTGGTCCATCCGGTCGAGGTCGAGGCCGAGCACGCGATTAAAATCGACAACCGTTGCGAGGCGGTCCGCCTCGCTGATATCGGCCTTCAACACCTCCTGCACAGCGGCCATGGCCCGCGGCAGATTTAAATCGTCGTTGAGGGCCAGAACAAATTTTTCCTTATAGGCCCTATGGACAAAGCCATCGGCCTGCTTTAGGTCCATGAGGCGGCGGACCTGGTTCTGCAGGTGCGCCAGACCGTTGCGAGCGGCTTCAACAGCCTCGTCGCTGTATTCCATCGGTTTGCGATAATGGCTCAGAAAAGCCGCGAACCGGTACACCAGCGGGCTGATCCCCCGCCGGATGAAAGTATTTTCGAGGGTCAGAAAATTCTCGGCACTTTTAGCCATTTTCTTGCCGCCCTGAATGTTGAGGAAGGCCCCGTGCAACCAGAAGTTGAAAAACTTCTTTCCGGTGGCGGCTTCCGATTGTGCGATTTCATTGGTATGGTGAACATCGATGTGATCGGCTCCGCCGCAGTGAATATCGAGGTGGTCTCCCAAAAACTTCATGCTCATCGCCGAACACTCGACGTGCCAACCCGGAAAGCCCATTCCCCAGGGTGAATCCCATTCCATCTGGCGCTGAACGCCTGGCGGTGAAAACTTCCAAAGCGCGAAATCGGTCAAATTGCGCTTTTCGGGATTTTTTTCCACTCGCGCTCCTTCCTGAAGCGCATCGATGTTCTGGTTGGACAGCTTGGCGTAATCCGCCACCATGGAAGCGTCGAAGTAGATCCCGTCCGAGATTCGATAGGCATACCCCTTTTGCTCCAGTATCTCTATCAGGGCGATCTGCTCGGTAATTGTATCGGTGGCTTTACACCAGATATCAGGTGGTAGAATGTTGAGTTGATCGATGTCGTGTTGAAAGGCTTTGGTGTAGTAATCGGCGATTTCCCACGCGGTTTTGCCTTCGCGCAGGGCCCCTTTTTCCATCTTGTCTTCGCCCATGTCACGGTCACCGGTCAGGTGCCCGACATCGGTGATGTTCATGACATGCTTCACGCGATAGCCGTTATAGAGCAGAACCCGCTTCAAAATATCTTCGAAGATGTAGGTCCGCAGATTGCCGATGTGAGCAAAGTTGTAGACCGTCGGTCCGCAGGTGTAGAGGCCGACGTAATCATCCCTGAGCGGCTTGAACTCCTCTTTGCTTCGGGACAGACTGTTGTAGAGATAAAGTGGTTCCATTTTCCAAAATCAACTTCTTCAGCGTTTAATGTGTGCAACCCGGCGATCCGTCTGCAGACCCTTCAGTGACGGCTTACCAGCCCCCTGGACCGATGCTTGAGAAATATGAGAAGCGACGTGCCGGCAGCGATCATCGACAGGCACAGCACCTGGCCCATTGAAAATGATGACAGAACGAATCCGAGATGCGCATCGGGTTGACGAAAATATTCGATGAAAAACCTTACCGTTCCGTACCCGATCAGAAAAAGTCCCAGCATCGCGCCCGACATGCGAATCCTGCGCCTGAGAGTCCATAGCACCACGAAAAGAAAAATGCCTTCGAAGAAAGCCTCGTAGAGTTGTGACGGATGCCTCAGGGAATTGCCGGGAGCCAAAGGAAATATCATGCCGATGGGGGCAGTCGTCGTCCGGCCGTACAATTCGCCGTTGATAAAGTTGCCGAGGCGGCCGAAAGTATAACCCAGGGGAATCGCCGGGATGAAAAGATCGGCCATCACGAGCAAACTGAGGCCGTTCTTGCGGCAATAGAGCCATGCAAACAAGATGATGCAGATGAGCCCCCCGTGAAAAGACATCCCGGTGATGCCGGTAAACCTGATTCCGTCTGAAAAGTCGAACGGTAGAATAATCTCCAGCGGGTGTCTGAGAAAGTATTCCGCATTGTAAAATAAAACGTATCCCAGACGTCCGCCGACGATAACACCCAGCATCATGTACGTCATCAAACTCTGAACCTGCTCATTGGTTACCTGAAACCGGCGTTCGTGTTTCAACCGGTAGGCAACCAGCACATACGTCAGGGTAAAGGCGACGACGTACATCAACCCGTAATATTGCAGTTTGAACGAGCCGATGCTGATGATCACCGGGTCCAAATGCTCGGGAATGTGCTGCCACCACTGCCAGAAAGTGCTCACGACCGTTCCATTTCTTTCCTGTACTTACCGTACCGTGCAGCACCGTTGCAGCTGGCCCGATGATAAAATACCTTTTGGGCGGCTGAAGCGGCATCGGCCCGCCCTTTCCACGCTTTGAGGGTCTGTTCCTGCAAGGCCCGGCCATATGAAAAACTCAGTTCCCACGGGTGCTTGCCGAGGGTGTTCATCATGTTGAGGTGCTCGGTGGCCAGTTCGGAACTCTGACCGCCGGAAAGAAACACGATACCCGGAACGGCCGCCGGCACGACCTGCCGGAACGTGCGGACTGTCCTCTCGGCGACTTCCTCCACACTCGCCTGGGTCGGGCTATCAGCCCCGGAGATAATCATGTTGGGCTTGAGTAGCATACCTTCCAGCAAGACGCAATGTTCAAAGAGTGCGAAAAATACGCTCTGCAGGGTAGCGGCAGTCACATCCTGACAGCGTTGGATGTCATGCGCACCGTCCATGAGCACCTCCGGCTCGACGATCGGAACGATGTCGGCTTCCTGGCATAATGCGGCATATCGCGCCAGCGCACGGGCATTGGCATCGATGCAAAATTGGGTTGGGATGTCATTCGCGATCGTGATGACAGCCCGCCATTTGGCGAACTTCGCGCCGAGGTTTCCGTATTCGGCCAGACGTTGGCGCAATCCGTCCAATCCTTCGGTTATCTTCTCTCCGCTGAATCCAGGCAAGGGTTTGGCGCCATTGTCGACCTTGATGCCCGGTATAATGCCCCGGTTTTCCAAAAAGTGCGCGAAGGAATCACCTTGATCGGTTTTTTGTCGCAGTGTTTCGTCGAAGAGGATCACCCCGCTGATGTGTTTTTCGACGTCAGGTGTCGCAAAAAGAAGTTGGCGGTAAGCGCGACGATTTTCTTCTGTGGAGTCGACGCCGATGATATCGAAGCGCTTTTTAATCGTGGGATGGCTTTCGTCGGCGGCCAGAATTCCTTTTCCTTCCGTAACAAGTTGTCGGGCGACGGATACGAGAACGGAACGATTCATGCATTGTCCTCCTTCTTATTTAGGGTTTCGTCGATAAGGGGGTTCAAATCAAATTCAACATTTCTTCCCGACAGATAGTAAGCCTGATGACGCGAGATTCAAGACGGCAAACCGATTTACAAAAATGGTCAGCCGTGCTACAGAGTGCCGGTACACGGGCAGCCTGGGCAGAAGCCCGCATATCGAAAATTCGCCTGATCCTTTTTTTCGAGCCGACACACGTCCATCGACACACGCGGTCCACCGCCAGCGACCATCGCAATTTGGGTCATGGCCTGCGGACCGGACAATGAAGGAGATCGAGCATGAACGCTGAACGCGAATTCATAGAATTCGATGTTTTGTTTGTCGGCGGTGGCCCCGCCAGCCTGGCCGGAGCCATCCGCCTGATGCAGCTGGCCCGGGAGAAGGACATGAGCCTTGAGGTCGCCCTGATCGAAAAGGGTGCCGATATCGGTGCCCATGCCGTCAGCGGTGCCATTCTCAACCCGATAACCATCAGAGAACTTCTGCCGGATCACATGGATAAGGGCTGTCCGGTGGAGACCGTGGTTAGGGATGACGAATTCTATTATCTGACCCGGAACCGTGCCCTTCGCGCCCCTCTGGCCCCTCGATACCTGCACAACAGGGGATTCTATATCATCAGCCAGTCGAAATTCACCCGCTGGCTCGGCGGGGTTGCCGAAGAGATGGGGGTCAACATTTTTCCGGGTTTTGCTGGCAATGAAGTGCTTTACGACGATGCGCGCAAGACCGTCATCGGTGTGCGCACCGGCGACAAAGGCCTCGGCAAGGATGGTGAACAAAAAGCCAACTTCGAGCCCGGCATCGACCTCAAGGCTAAAGTAACGGTATTCGGTGAAGGGGCCCGGGGAAGCCTGTCAAAGGATCTCGAAAGCCAGCTGGATATTGCCGCCGGCAAAATGCCACAGGTTTATGAAACCGGAATCAAAGAAGTGATTCAGCTGCGTGCCGATAATTATTTTTCTACCAGCAAGGGCAACGACATCCATTTCCTCGGCTACCCGCTCGGCTTGAATACACCCGGCGGCGGATTCATATACGAAATGCAGGACAACAAGGCCGCCGTCGGCTTCTTGACCGGACTGGGTTATGAAAACCCGCTGATCGATCCTTTTGAGATGTTCATTCGCTTCAAAAAGCACCCTTTTGTGGCCTCGATTATCAAGGGCGGCAAGGTCATCGAGCAGGGCGCCCGAAGCGTGAGCACCGGTGGCTATTTCAGCATTCCGAAACTGGCCGTCAATGGGGCCGTTTTCGTCGGCGGTTGTGCCGCAGTTCACAACTCACCCGCTCTGAAAGGGATCCACGTCGCCATGAAATCGGGCATGCTGGCCGCTGAGGCGATTGTCGCTGCAGTCGAGCGCAATCGCTTTGACGAAGAATCTCTTGCGGATTATCAGAACCTGTTCGACGCCAGTTGGCTTAAAAACGAAATGTATGAGGGACGCAATTTCTCCCAGGCGCTCGCCCGAAAGGGTATCGTTAAATTCATCCATCTTGGGGCCCAGTATCTATCCAAGGGCCGCGGGCTGATCGACCGCATGCGGCTCGATGAGGACTGCACGACCCTCAAACCCGCGGCCGCCGGCCACACCATCGACAGTGAGCGCCTGGATAACTCCGCCTATGACGAAGAGCTCTATGTCGACAAGCTGACCGGGGTGTTCCTCTCCAAAACCATGCATCGCGAAGACCAGCCGTCGCATCTGATCGTCCATGACACCCAGCTTTGCGTTACCCGGTGCTACGACACGTATCGCAGCCCCTGCACGCGGTTTTGCCCCGGCAATGTTTACGAAATCGAAACCGACGGTAAGACGGGGCAAAAACGGCTGAAACTCAACCCTTCCAACTGCTTTCACTGCAAAACCTGCGACATCAAGGATCCCTATCGAAACATCACCTGGACCTGCCCGGAAGGTGGAGAAGGGCCGGGGTATACCGTGGTCTAATCGCTTATGGAGGCATTGCTGAAGGACCTTGTATATGCCTGCAGACCGAAGCCGTTTATTCCGGTTATCAGAACGTGATCAGCAAGGCAAGACGCACAACACCTGCGGACTCCGCCGCTGACGTCCCGGCCCGTCCTATCCGAATGTCTCTTCCGCTACAGACGCCCCTTGCGCAGAATCGCCACCAGAAGCCAAATCCCCATGACGGCCGCGGCGGTAAAACCGATGATACCGATCAGGGATATGCCGTAGAATAGAGGCGGCGTCTCGGAAATAACGATCAAGGCCGAACCGATAATCAACGCGGCAATGATGATTGAAAACGAAATGCGGTTGCTGATCTGGTCATGGGTCGCCAGTGTGCGCTCCAATCCCTGGTTTTCCGTTTTCAGGTAAAGCCGCTGCTGGCGGATCAGACGGGAGATCTCGAGCAGATCTCGAGGAAACTGCTGCGTGAATTTGATCAGGTCGGCCATCAGCCTGTACAGGTCGCTCGACAGCCGCTGCGGTGAAAATCGGCCCATGAGGACCCGCCGGATGAAAGGGCCGGCTGTGGTGAAGATGTCGAATTCCGGATCGAGCATGCGGGCCACACCTTCCACGGTGGTGAGCGACTTCATCATGAGGAAGATGTTCGGTGGAATTCTGAGCCGGTGGCGGGATGCCAGTTCAAGCAAGTTGTGCAGTAACCGACCGATGCTGACATCTTTCAGTGGCTTGTAAAGGTGCCGCGCCATGAAATCAGCGACATCCACCTCTAAAACCCGGTTTTGCGGCTCCTCCTCCCAATCCGTAAGCTGCAGCAATACCTGAGTGACCCGTTGGGCGTCCTTATTCAAGATGCCGTCGAGCATGTCGACAAAAGTCTCGCGGGTGCCCCGATCGACGGCACCCACCATGCCGAAATCGATCAGGCAAATGATATTGCCCGGACGGACAAACAGGTTGCCGGGGTGAGGGTCGGCCTGGAAAAAGCCGTGCTCGAATATCATCCGCAGCAAAATGTCGGCCCCGCGCTCGGTGATGAGTTTACAGTCCAGTCCACTGGCATTCAGGCGCTCGATATCGGAAACCTTTATGCCGTCCACGAATGCCGTGGTCAGCACCCGTGCGGTGGAGAAATCGTCAAAAATAGACGGAATGCAGACATAAGGGTCTGACGCGAAATTGAATGCCGCACGTTTGGTGTTGGCGGCTTCAAGCTGATAATCAAGCTCTTTCTCCAGCGTACGGGCAAATTCATTGACAATCTTGATCGGTCGGTGAAAGGCAAGTTCTTCGATATTTTTTTCCATCAAGGTGGCCAGGTGAAGCATGATCTCCAGGTCCACCTCAACGATCTTCTGAATACCGGGGCGCTGGACCTTGACCGCAACCTCCTGGCCGGATCGCAATGTGGCCCGATGCACCTGGCCGATGGACGCCGATGCCAGCGGCACATCGTCAAAACCGGCAAAAAGTTCTGCAACGGCGGACCCCAGTTCAGTTTCAATGATGTTTCGCGCGTCTTTGGCGGAAAACGGTGGGACCTTGTCCTGGAGTTTGGCCAATTCCCGCAGGAACTCGACCGGAACCAAGTCCGGCCGGGTGGATAGGATCTGGCCCAGTTTGATATACGTCGGACCGAGTTCCTCCAGGGCCATTCGCAGCCCCTGGGGCCGGGTAAGCTTCTCGAAATGCACCGGCTGTTTTTTTGAAATCAGCTGCAAACCGGCTTCAACATACTGGTCGAGTTTCAGCAGCTCGAGAAAGTCGCCGAAGCCATACTTGAACAAGACCGCCAGAATTTGTCGGTAGCGGTTTAAGTTGCGATATGTTCGCCCGATAACGCCAAGTTTTCTAATGCTCAGCATGAGAGGCACGCCTGCAGGTGATCAGGTCCCATACCGGGCCTGGGGATCAGGTACAATCGTTTGCCGGCAGATATCAATCAGAAGTACCTGAATCTTTGCCGATCGCCTTTTTCAATTCCCGAATTTCTTTCTTGATCGCTTTCAGGTCCTCTCCCGTAACGACATCCATCTTTTTCAAGATGTCTCTGACCGTCGTCTCGACCCGCTCTTCCAGCTTGCCTTGCACTTCCTCATATCTTTTCTGCAGCTCGCTGAAGAATTTTTTCCCGTCTTGCTCGGTCATTTTGCCCTTATCGGCAACCTCCCGGGCGAGATCCTCCATTTCGTCCTTTGCCAACAGTGCCATTCCGATACCTGTCAGCATGGCTTTTTTGACAATCTCCAACATGGCATCCCCTCTTTCTGTTCTCTGATGAACCCTAAGCGAGCATAAATGCATTACGGCTGTGCGCTATTTTATTTTGCCCAGCACAGCACTGGCGATGGTATTCTTTTGGATTTCCTTGGTTCCTTCGTAAATCTCGGTAATCTTGGCATCACGATAAAACCGTTCAACCTCGTACTCGGTTATGTAACCGTATCCCCCCAGCAACTGGATGGCTTCATCCGCCACCTCGACGGCCGTCCGGGCCGCATACATCTTTGCCATGGAAGTCAGTTTCGGATCGATACGCCCCTGGTCGAAATTCCAGGCTGCCTTGTATGTCATCAGCCGCGCCAGTTCAATCTTGGTGGCCATGTCCGCCAGTTTGTGCTGGGTCACCTGGAACTGGGCGATCTTTCGGCCGAACTGCTCCCGCTTTTTGACATAGTCCAAGGCCCGGTCAAATGCGCCCTGGGCGATTCCCAGGGCCTGGGCGGCCACCTGAATCCGGCTCTCATCAAAAAAATGAAGCACGTGGTAAAAGCCCTTGTTCTCTTCCCCGATCAGGTTTTGCAGGGGAACCCGCACGTCCTTAAAATTCACCTCGGCTGTAGCCATCATGTGAATGCCCATTTTGTTCCCCACATCCATGGTGGACAATCCTTTGCGATCATCCTCAACCAGAATCAGACTGATCCCGCGATAGGAGGGGGTTGCCTCAAGGTCGGTCTGGCACATGACGCAATAGAAGCCAGCGAGCCCACCATTGGTGATAAACGTTTTGGTTCCGTTGATAACCCATTCATCTCCGTCTTTGATGGCGGTGGTGTTCATTGAGGTAATATCGGATCCGCGATCAGGCTCCGTGAAAGCACCGGCTGAGAGCATCTGGCCTTCAGCCACTGCGGGAAGGTATTTGGCCTTCATCTCGGCGCTGCCCCAGTGCAGAACGATTTCAGAGGCAAAACTCGACAGCGCAACAGCACTGCCGATAGTCGAATCTCCTCGGCAGAGCTCCTCGATCACCAGAATATCCTCGAGGCAGCCCAGTCCCTGCCCGGAGTACTCTTCCGGGAAGTGGACGCCGATCAGCCCGAGATCACAGGCCTTGCGCCAAATTGTTTCCGGGAATTCATGCTTTCTTTCCAATTCCAGAGCAAGATCTTTGTCGAATTCTCCCCGGGCGAATTCTCTTACGGCTTTCTGGATATCCTTCTGGGTTTTGTTCAACTCAAATTCCATGCCTCCCCCTGTGGTCGTTTGCTTATAGTTATGTCACCAAACCTCAAATTCGTCCAATTGCCTCATGGATCTGACAGGGTGAAACCGTATATCATTCAGCGATTACCCTTGAGTCTCCGCCGGTCTGAGGAGCGCCGGTTTGCTCCAATTTCTGGCAGATGAATAAGATCGCCTCTGAACGAGGCTCGAAATCGTCTTGAAATTCCGATGCTATTGATATTTAAGTGATTTTGTACAATTAACATAGGATTTGCCCGTTTGGCAAGGTATTTGAGTGTCATGCGAACCGCCGGCCGATCTGCTTGATTTGCCTATGAATAGGGCCGTGTATTCAAAAATATCAATCTCGCAAACTGAATCCGATGACCCTTGACTGGAATGACCATCTGGCCTAAATAAATTCAACACTGCTGAAAACTGTGCTAATATCCGCGTTGGAAGGAGAAAAATCAGATGCCATTCTCAGTTGCTCTCGCCGGTAAAGGCGGTACTGGTAAAACAACAATCGCCGGGTTGTTGATCAAATATTTGGTTAAAACCGGCAAGACCCCCGTATTGGCAGTCGACGCCGACTGCAACGCCAATCTCAACGAGGTCCTGGGGCTTAAGATAAACTGCACCCTCGGCAACGCCCGTGAAGACATGAAAGGGGGCCATGTTCCCAGCGGAATGACAAAAGATATTTTCATGGAAATGCGTCTCGAAGAAGCGATTGTCGAGGGAGACGGTTACGATCTCATCGTAATGGGCCAACCGGAAGGGGCCGGATGCTACTGCGCGGCCAATAGCCTCCTGACCAATTTTCTCGATCGCCTCCAAAACAACTATCCCTATCTTGTCATGGACAATGAAGCCGGAATGGAGCATATCAGCCGCCTGACCACTAAAAATGTGGACTGTCTTCTGGTGGTCTCCGATACGTCTCGTCGGAGCATACAGGCTGCGGTGCGCATCAACAAACTGGCTAAAGATCTCAATATCGTCGTTGGAAGAAGTTATGCCGTAATCAACCAGACCAAGGAGCCGCCATCGCCAGCGGTTCGCGGCATTCTTGAAAGCGGCGGGCTTGAGTTGGCCGGAACTGTTCCGGTTGATAACTCGATTTACGAATTCGATTTAGATGGCCGTCCCACTATAGAGCTCCCGGAAGACAACCGTTCGGTCCAGGCCGCCTATGGGATTTTTGAAAAGATGGTCCACTAAAAGCCTGGTGCACAACGTTATAAGGGCACGCAAGACAAGGCAAATTCGACGAAAAAGCGCCGTTTATTTACAACAAAGGAGCGCTTTGGCTGAAACGGGGGTAGAGCCCCCCGATGGAAACATTAACACGGTATTGCCAAGCGCCATCGCTTGTCAACATCCTGCTAGACCACGGATCGCGATATGAGAAGAACAGGCTTTCTATTTGACAAAAGATATCTGCTCCACGAGACCGGTCCCTATCACCCTGAAGTCCCTGAGCGGCTCTCCGCTATTTACAAAGGGATTGAAGAGGGAGGACTTCTCCCCCATCTGCTCAGTATAGCGGCCGAACCCGCGAACCGAAAATGGATTGAAGCGGTGCATGACAGTGCATACATCGACCGGTTCTGTGATGCATGCGTTGCGGGAAAGAAAATTTTTGAACATCCGGACAACCAGATGTGCACCGATACCTATGATACCGCATATCTGGCCGTGGGCGGAATCCTCAAAACCATTGACCTTTTGATGTCGGGCGAAATCGACAATGCCTTCTGCGCCGTCCGCCCGCCGGGTCACCATGCCGAACATGATCACGCTATGGGCTTCTGCTACTTTAACAACGTGGCCATTGCCGCACGCTATCTGCAGCTGAAGTGGCAGCTCGAGAGGATTGGGATCATTGACTTCGACGTTCACCATGGCAACGGGACCCAGCACATCTTCGAAGAGGATCCGACCGTATTTTACTACTCCATTCATGAGCATCCGACATTCGCCTACCCGGGAACAGGCAGAGAGTTCGAGTATGGAGCCGGTTCCGGGTATGGGTTCACCAAAAACAATCCGGTCCTGCCTGGCCAGGGCGACAAGGAGCACAAAGCCTTGATCGAGGAGCACTTGCTCAATGACTTCGGGCGGTTCAAACCCCAATTCGTTCTGGTTTCGGCAGGATTTGACGGACATCAGGATGACGAGATGTCCGACATTAATTTGACGACAGAGTGGTATTCGTGGGTGATGAAAGAAATTATGGCATTGGCCGATCACCATTGCCAGGGACGCCTGGTTTCCGTACTCGAGGGGGGCTACTGCCTTCGGCGCCTGCCCGAACTCGGCCGAAACCATGTGGCGATGCTGCTGGACAGATAGGGCGCGCTGATTCGTGCCGATTCATATGCTAATTCGCAAAAAAGACAGTAGACACATCTGAAAAGACATCTGCATCGCGATTTAAGACCAAAAACTGGAGGAATATAATGTTTGTCAGCCGATCGATGACCCGCAAGTTAGTTACCATTGTGCCGGAGGCCGGCATATTTGAAGCACAGGAGAAGATGTCTCACCACCGCATACGACACCTGCCGGTGGTCGACACAGATGGACGGTTAATTGGTATTTTGACGGACCGCGATATCCGCAGTGCCCTGCCCTACAGCCTGATGAAAGATCCGACCGACAGCAGCGAAGCGGAAAAAATAAGGGATCTCAAAGTCAGAGACATCATGACGGCTAATCCCAAAACCATCGGCCCCCACCACACCATCCAGGATGCGTTGCTGTTGATCCAAGACCTCAAGGTGGGTGCACTACCGGTGGTGGACAGCGAGGGCCTCCTCAAGGGTATCATATCCGTAAGGGATCTCCTGCGGACGTTCATCAACGTCCTCGGCTTCGGCGAGCCAGGGACCCTGCTGTGCATCCTGGTGGAAGAAAAAGTCGGTCAGCTGAAAAAGATCGTCGACGCCATCACCGAAGAGGGCATTTCATTCGGCAGCATTCTGGTAGCACGTTATTTTGAAGAAGACAAACGCGCCGTATTTCCGTACTTGTTGACACAGAACGTGGTCCGCATCAAACGCAAGTTGAAAGACTTGGGCTTTACACTGTTGGATCCGATGAAATGGTACCTGGATCAGGTGCCGAAATACGAGAATGAGTAACCGACAGAAGAATGTCGCCGATAGGCCGCGCGAAAACCTGTATATTTACTACCTGAAAGGCCGTGTGGCTCCGGATATGGATCTGCGAGAAGCTGGTTTTATCGGCAACTGGGAAGAAGACGGGTTTTCGTTTCTCTTTTACACCCGTCCTTGCGCTGAGCGGATCGATGCCATCCTGAGCGCTCAGCCCCAGTTGACTTTGCTCGATGCATACCACATGACCTACGCTGATTGGCTCGGAGAAAGGCCGACGACATTTTCCGCCGGTCGGTTCATCATCGCGCCGCCGTGGGAAAACCGCCCGGAAGAGATCGGGCCGCCCGGAGAATATCTGCGTCTCGTGCTCGACCCTGGGGTTGTTTTCGGCACGGGAACACATGTCACAACCCGAGATTGCCTAAAAGCCCTGGAATCGGTTTATGCGACCGACTCACCGCCTCCCCATACCGCAATTGACCTGGGCACGGGCACCGGTGTGCTGGCTCTGGCCGCAGCAGCTATGGGCAGCCTCAAGACCCTGGCTGTTGACATTAATTTTCTTGCCGCCCGAACCGCAGCCGAGAATGTCCGCTTGAACCGGATGGAGGACCGTATCCTGGCCATACAGGGCAAAGCGGAACTATTGATCGATTGGCCGGCAGACATACTTGTCGCCAACATTCACTATGATGTAATGCGCCTGCTTTTGACGACGGCCGGTTTTCGTCAGAAAAAATGGTTTGTGCTGTCCGGTTTAACTCGGAGCCAGGTCGTTGCCGTCGACGAACTTCTGATCGAATCAGGAGCGGATATTTTGAACCGGTGGGAGGGTGACGGCATATGGCACACGTTAATGGGGATGAACCCGGGAGCACTCCGCTGACATCACGGATCAGGTTACCGTCATCTTGGATGAGGACACATGTCAGGCCCTGAATTCAATGATTGGAGGGAAAGGTTAGCCGATGATAATTAAGTGCTGGGGGTCCAGAGGATCGATTCCTGTTTCTGGAAAAACATACCTCAAGTACGGCGGGGATACCACCTGCATCGAAATCCGCACCAAGAGCGACGATGTCATCATCGTCGATGCGGGAACCGGAGTCCGGCGCCTCGGTAATCAACTGGTCCGGGAAAACCGCCGGAAATTTCATTTCATCTTCACCCACGCCCATTGGGATCACGTCATGGGTTTCCCTTATTTCAAACCGCTCTATTTCAAGAACTCTGAATTTTGGATGCACCGTTGCCCCTTTCACAGCAAATTTGTGGAATCAATACTTTCCAAG
The DNA here is from genome assembly GCA_963825595.1 of uncultured delta proteobacterium. Taxonomy (GTDB): domain Bacteria; phylum Desulfobacterota; class Desulfobacteria; order Desulfobacterales; family SG8-13; genus JARFQH01. Next base: position 95,249 of record CAWGUE010000016.1, read on the forward strand.
GTCATGGCGCCCCCGAATTTTCCCGTCAAATACTCCGATATTAAAGCCAAGATGCGCTATGAAGAGGCATGCCCGAAGGATTTTGAGATCGGTTCGGTTCAAGTTGTTCCGATTCCGCTCAGTCACCCCAACAACGGCAGCGGATACAAGTTTATAGAAGACGGAAAAACTTTCGTTTTTCTCACCGACAACGAACTCGGTCATGTGCACCGGGGTGGTCGCCCGTATCACGACTACATGGAATTTTCCTCAGAAGCCGATCTGCTCTTCCACGATGCGGAATACACGCCCCGGGAATATGCCACTTTCATCGACTGGGGTCATTCGGTATACACCGACGTCTTGCGCCTGGCCTTCGAGGCGAATGTCAAGCGACTCGGTTTATTCCACCTCAACCAGGACCGCACCGACCGGGGGATGGACAAAATAGTGATAGACTGCCGCAAGACGATTGCCGCAGAGGGTCGCCGTCTCAAGTGTTTCGGTGTGCGTAGCAACATGAAATTCGAATTATGATTCGGTCTCAGCAAGGGATTAGAAAAGCATCCGGCAAAATGATTGACTTGATTGAAAAAGCGGCAGCAGACTTGGCCAGTGCGAAAAACGTCGTGGCCCTGACCGGTGCTGGTATTTCCGTTGAAAGCGGCATCCCGCCCTTCAGGGGCAAGGGCGGCATCTGGGAAAAGATCGATCCGATGGAGTATGCCCACATCGATTCCTTCCTGCAGGACCCGGAGAAGGTCTGGCGCGTTCTTATCAAGGGAATGAAGGACGTCATCGATCAGGCCAGGCCCAACGCTGCACACTTGGGACTGGCGCGACTGGAAGCTCTGGGAATCCTAAAGACTGTCATCACCCAGAACGTCGACGGTCTTCACCAGGATGCGGGCAATACGGATGTCATCGAGTTTCATGGCAATTTTGCCTGGCAGAAGTGCATGGATTGCAGCCGGCGGTACGCGACCCGAAGCGTGGACATGAGCCGCTTGCCCCCTAGTTGCAGATGCGGTGGTATCCTGAGACCCGAATGCGTATTTTTCGGAGAACCGATTCCTACCCATCACCTTTACCGCTCTCAGGACGCAGCGGAACATTGTGATGTTATGCTGGTCATTGGAACTTCGGCATGGGTACAGCCGGCGGCAAACATTCCGTTAATCTCCAAGCAGTCCGGGGCCCGGGTGATTGAAATCAACCCCGAGCCCACCCCGCTGACGCACCATATCAGTGACTATCTGATTAAAGGCCCGGCCGGAGAGGTAACCCATCGCATTATGGAAAAATTGGCAAAGCTGCGATGATCCTGCTGAATTACGGTTTTCCCTGCCTCGCGGTGTAACCACGTAACCGATGAGATAGAAGGGTTCTGAAACTGCCCACTGCACCCTGAACCTGTTTAATGCCACCGAAACACACAGAAATCGAAACGATGCATCAGAAGGAAGATGGTTGGGTCAGGACCCTGGAAATCTCTCCGCCCGACCTGCAGAACAACACCGCCGATGCCGATCGATTGATCGACACCCTGAAAAGCCGGTTAGATATCCGCCGACTCGATCTGACAATCGATCTCGAATTGCTGCGCCAGCTCCCTTTCCTGATGAGGGAATGGGGTTACCGGGTTCGATGCATACTACTCAAAGACCGGGCACACTGGGTGCTGACCGGTCTGCTGCCGGTTGACGACAAGCGATCCCCTGCAGGGGTGGCAATTGATCTCGGTACCAGCCGGGTCGTATTGCGGTTGGTGGACCTTACGAGTGGTAATGTGTTGGCCGAAGACGCCTTCGACAATCCCCAGATCGAAATCGGACCTGACATTCTCACCCGAATCCACTATGCCGATGACCATAAAGGCCTGGAGCGGCTGCAACAGTTGATCTGCGACGGCATCAATCAGCACTTAGCTCAACTCTGCCGGTCCTGCTCGCGGGTGCCGACAGACATTTATCTGATCACCGTGGCCGGTAATACCACCATGACCCACCTGCTGCTGGGGCTGTCCCCTTCCAGGATGATACGGGAGCCCTATATTCCGGTGGTCAACCGACCCGGGCTGATTCCCAGCGCTGAATTGGGCCTGCAGGCAAGCCCCCATGCCAGGGTGTTCGTCTTTCCGAACATCGGCAGCTATTTCGGTGGTGATCTGATTGCCGGGATTCTCTATGCGGGGGTCCACAGGTCGGATAACACGGCATTGCTGGTGGATGTCGGCACCAATGCCGAAGTGGTTCTGGGTAATAAACAGTGGTTGATCGCCTGCGCCGGTGCCGCCGGACCGGCTCTTGAGAGCGGCGTGACCCGAATGGGAATGATGGCCGGCCCCGGGGTCATCGACCGGGTGAGATTTGAACGGACCACCGGAGAATTCGATCTGCATACCATCGCGGATCGACCCCCGCGCGGTATCTGCGGATCGGGACTGATCGACCTGGCCGCCGAACTCTTTCTCTCCGGCATGATCGACATTCGGGGGCGGTTTCGTCCCCAAACATGCGGCGATCGGCTAATTGATGTCGGCGGCAATCCGAACCTGGTCATCGTTCCCGCTGATTTATCCGCTACCGGCAAACCATTGACCATCAGCCAGGTCGACCTCGACAGCCTCATCCGTTCCAAGGCGGCCATGTACACCATTTTAGAAACCATCACGGCAACGGTCGGTATCGGGCTGGAAGACATTGCCACATTTTTTGTGGCCGGGACCTTCGGCACCTTTATTCAGCCGGCCTCTGCCATCGGTATCGGTATGCTGCCGGACCTGCCCCTGCAGACATACAAGGTTCTGGGTAACACCTCCTTGGGAGGCGCCACGCTTCTGCTGACATCGAATCGCCTGATGGAAGAAATCGATCAGATCCGGAACCGCATCACCTATCTCGAGCTCAACATCAATCAGGATTTCATGAACCGGTTTTCCGCCGCCAGGTTCCTGCCACACACCGACCGCGCTCGCTTCCCTTCGATACGACCACTTGCAAGCGTATAATCAACAGCCGCCGGAGTGAAACCTGGGTTACCCCTCAAGGCTTCAGTGATGTCTTCAGCCTGTCCCTTCCGGTAAAAATGTATAGGCCCCGATCGCTCGCCAAGCATGCCAGGGTCATGTTCAGGTGATCGGCCAAGGTCACGGCGATGGCCGTAGGTCTGGATACAGCCAGCACGACCGGAATCTTCGCCCGCGCGGCCTTTTGAACGAGCTCGTAACTGATGCGGGAGGAAAGCACCAATAGACAGGCTTCCGTCAACCGTTTTTCAAGGAAAAGCTGCCCGATGACCTTGTCCAGTGCGTTGTGACGGCCGACATCCTCAGCGGAGGCCAGAAGTTCGAAGTTCTCATTAAACAGTGCGGCGGCGTGGGAGGCAAAGGTT
>CAWGUE010000017.1:0-103176 GCA_963825595.1 uncultured delta proteobacterium
TTTCCTTGGCTTTTTATGTTCAGGTGTTGCATACGTTATTTGGGCACAGGCTTTGCGGGACATGGGAATCGGCAAAGGTTGGTGCCTTCCTTTATTTTGAGCCGCTGGTTACTGTATTTGCTGGATGGTTATTTCTTAGCGAGGAGATTACTTTGTTAATGATTTTTAGCGGATTGTTAATTACAGTCGGAGTGTTTTTAGTTAATAAAGATTAATAATGACTGGCTGCCGTTTCGAGAATGAATTATTTATTAAGAATTATCTAAACAAAATAAATTTTATTTGAAGTTAAAGATTTATAAATTCGTTATGTAAAAAAGTAATCAGCAAACCGAATGATATTTAATCAGGAAAATAAAAAACCGCAAATCGACTATCCATGTAAATGGCAATACAAAATTATAGGTGATAGCGTTGAAGAAATGATTAGCGCAGTTGAAGAAGTAGTTCTTGATTTAGACTACGATCTTACCCCGTCGAACATCAGTAAAAAAGGAAAATATTTCAGTTTGAATATTGCCGTTGTCGTGCCCTCGGAAGTCGTGAGAGATTTAATCTTCCAGAAGTTAACTAAGCACCCGGCAATTAAATTTGTGATTTGATTCTGACGTGAAAGAAAACTGTTTCATCCCCCCACCGATAAATCTTAATTGCTGGAAACACCACTTAGGCTTTATCAAAAAAGCAAATGGAGTCTGTTAGAGGAATCAATGAGCTGGAAGAACTAAATGTTTATTTGCTGAAAATCGGCGAGTCCCAAATGGACCTGATATTTTGGTCATTATTCTCCTCTGAAGATTTCAGAACAGATACTTAGTTATCTTCATCAAAATAAAATATTTTTATTGGATAAATACTAGTAAGTGGCTCTCAAGAGATAGGAATGATTATGAGCTTATTGGACTGAAAGATAAATCCATCTGGACAATTCGATTGGGGGAAAATGTTGAAAGATATGTGCACATTCATCCCGGAAGATATTCCCCGCATACTGTTAGAGTTAAGGCAACTACTTTGAAGACAGCAATTCTGATTTTAATATTTGGAAGAATTGGAAGAATTTAAAGTCATTGAAACAGAAACAATAAATCAAATCAGGGAAAAATATTTAAATGAACCACCCTTAAAATCTTTTTCAAGCGCTTCCGGTCTCAGGAGGCTGATAGATCTATTCCATGAAACGGCTTGAGTTTTCAATTTTGGGTTAAGTTACAGCTGTCACGGTAGAGTTATTACCGCGACAGCCATGTAATTAATTATTGTTTGGTTCGTTTACGAAAAGTTCTTTTTCAATTGCAGATTTGAAAGATTCCTTTGGGAAGTGCGCCGACTGCTAATTTTGGCTGTCCTTCTTTCGGAATAAATAAAAGAGACGGATGGTTCTCTTATTCCAAAAAACAGCACCGAGCTCCTGCTCTTCATCTGTGTTAACTTTGTAGAAATTTACTTTCCCTTTGTATTCGGTGGAAAGCTCATCAACTATGGGTCCAACCATTTTGCAAGGACCGCACCAGGGTGCCCAGAAGTCAACCACGGCCGGGAGATCGCCTTCGAATTTCCAATCCTGGTTTTTTTCATAATCGAATACTTTTTCTAAAAATGTTTGTTTTGTTAAATGCTCTGCCATTATTACTGTTTCCTTTTTTTCTTTGTTTAATTAAATTGCTTTTAAAACTCTTTGCAGCTTTTCCTGAACCTCGGTTGCAATAGGTTTCATGTTGTCATTTTCCATTATCCACGTCATCACCATCGGATCAAAAATTGAAACTCGGGTTTTGTTATCCTTTTCATATACAACCACATTACAGGGAAGCAATAAACCCAAATCTTCTTCTTCCTGTAAAGCCTTGTGTGCTATCGGTGGATTGCAAGCACCAAGTATAGCATACTTTTTAAAATCCACATTAATTTTTTGCTTTAGTGTTTCTTTGACATCAATTGAGGTTAAAACTCCGAAACCTTCTTTCTTTAATTCGGCGGTTACTTTTTCGATTGTTTGCTCATAGCTCATATCGACTGTTTTTGAAAATCCGTATTGCATATTCGAATCCTTTCCGTTCAGTAAATTTCAAATCCTGATTATTCAGATTTTTTTAATGTTGATAATTTGAATGGTAAGTATAGAGGACAAAAACTCATAAAACTTGTCACCAAAAAAATCACAGCAAAAAGGCCTAAAATTATGGCTGCTGCCCCCGTGATTTGATTTGTGAAGTAGAGTATTGCAATTACAACCGCCAGAAGTGTTCTGACTGTGCGATCTATTGAGCCCATATTTTTTTTCATTTTTCTTCTTTCCTATTGATAAATAATAATTTGATTTGTTTCCAGTCGGTTACTACCAGTCCAATAAAAGATCCATATAGTGTGCTGTTAACAGGGCTTCCTGTAATTGCGCAGCTTCCATTGCAACCAATAAAAGTGTAATACAAATATCCACCCAGCGCACCAAGTATTATGGGTAAAAATAATTTTATTTTGTTCCAGTTCATTTTAATCCTGCTGCGTTCCATCTTAAAATACCACCTCTCAAGTTGGCTACATTAAATCCAAGTCGCTTAAGTTTGGCAGCGGCATTTAAACTTCTGTTGCCTGTGCGGCAGTAACAGATAATCTCTGCGTTTTTAAATTTTTTCAACTCATTTTCACTTGAAGCTATTGATGTTATGGGAACGTGATAAGAACCTCTTATCGAGCCCTGTTTCCTTTCGGTATCGGTTCTAACATCGAGAAAAACAACGTTTCGTTCTTTTTTAACTTTTTGTGATGCTTCCTGGGCAGAATAATGCTTTATTGATCTGATCAGAAAGAATTTTCTGACGATGTAGATTACTACTAAAGCAATTAGTGCGTATAAAAATATTTGTCCTGTTGTCATATCGATTAAATTAATTGATTTTAAAAGGATTTGATAGCTGAAAAGTGAAAAGGATTCAATAAGAAAAATCGACTTAAAAAAGCTTAGCATTGAAGTTTCCTGTCATAGGGGCAATCCTTTTAATAAAACCTATTGACTCCTTTTCATATAAGCATTGTAGATAAGCATCATAATGGCTGCTAGTAATTCCCACGACACCGATAATTAGAAACACCATTTCTGGTTGCCCAACTTCTTTTCTCCCATAAGTATGATAAATCCAACCGCCGAAATGTATCCTCCTAGGGTCCATGCAATAGCGATTGGAAGAAAAGCAAATCCCTGGAATAATGCAGCCTGTCCTTTTGGAGCGAGGTCAGCGAGATATTCGTAAAATCTCGGTGCCTGTGTTTGTTCGCCAACGGAAAAGATAAAGATTGTCCCTATAATTAAACCGAGGCCAACTGAAATTCCTGCAAGGGATGAGAAGTACAGCAGAAACCAACTTAATGCAGCAAAGACAAATCCAATCATAATTGCAGTTGGAGTTGGGATATTTTTAGTTAGCCTGTTTATTGGAATTTGCAAGAGTATAATTGTCCAAGCCCCGACTGATAGTATTAACTCAATTGGTGCTTCGGGTGAAATGTAGTCTGAAATGTAAAAAGGAATAACTATAAAAAATTCCCAGAAAACAATCCAGTATAAGGCGAAGATTAAAAGGAATATCATAAACTTTATATTCTTCACCACGGTCCAGAGGTTTTTAATTACTTGTAGAATACTGTCTCTTTTTTCATCTAATTTTGCTTGTGGCTCTTTAAAAAATATCAGCGTAACCAAAAACATAAGAGCACAGCTAATTGCGGAAACCAAATAGACGAACTCGATTCCGAAAGAATCTCTGACAAGGTAAGCTAAAAGCGGACCAAGAGCTGCCCCTATGTTTACAAGCCAATAGTAAATTGCATAACCGAGTGATTTTGTTTCAGAGGTAGTAGTTAGGGCAACCGTTCCCAGCACACTTGGTTTTATGAATGACCCGCCAATTGCAGTAAAGACTAAAATAAAACTAAGAACAATAAAAAGATTTGTATCAGAGTAATAATCAGAGAATAAAGCTATCCCTGTTGAGCCAATAAGAAAGTAACCGGTTGCAAGAACAAAAAAAGCGAATGAAAAAGCCTTCTTAAATCCGAACTTATCTGCAAGTGCACCGGCAAAAATCGGGAGGAAATATATGAGTCCTCCAAAGATAGAAGAAAGCTGACCGGCCTCAACCTCGCTAAATCTTAAATGATCTCTGAGAAACACACTAAGTATAGTTGCCTGACCGTAATATGCGAGCCTTTCAAAAAGCTCCATTCCGTTTGCCACCCAGAAAGACTTCTGGAAGCCTGATTTTATTTGTGCCAATCCGCCTGCTTTTTCTCACAGAATTTCCTTTCGAAAAATTTGATGCGCAATTTAGATACTTTTCTACTCAAATTTTACTTGCTAATCAACAATTAAATTCTCTATATTATTGACCATTCAATTACAAATAGTAATAAATTGAATTTTAAGGGAGATCATTAATTAATTAATTTCTAAGGAGGCACTATGCTTAAATTTGGAAAATATCCATTTTTTCTTGTTTCTTTTCTAGTATTATTCTTTGTTATAGAATCTACCTCATTTGCAAATCCACCCAGCGAGCCTGTATTTGTTCAGGAGTATATCGGACAGACTGATTTTATTGAAGGCAGATTATCTCAAATGCTTGGAGCAATGTCGCAGGATCAGATGAACTGGACTCCGGCAGAAGGTGTTAGAACTTGTGGACAGATTTATCTTCACGTTGCAGAAGCAAACTTCATGCTAGCAGGTTTTATGAGCGGGGCAAAAATGGAGGGCGAACCCGGCACCATGGATAAAAAGACTACAGATAAGGACGAGATTGCTAAATTGCTTAAAGATTCTTTTACCGCAGTTAAAGAAGCAACAGGAAAATTAACAGAGGAAGATCTTGATAAAGTTTCAATGACTCCGTTTGGTATGGATATGTCTTTAAGAAACTTTATGATCAGCCTACTAAATCATTCCCACGAGCATCTTGGACAAGGGATTGCCTATGCAAGGATGAATGGTGTTACTCCACCGTGGAGCAACAAAGACCCTGAAGGGTAACAATAATTTAAGGGCTTGAGTAATCAAGCTCTTTTTTCTTTCCTCGGGTATGAAGTATTAGTGCTGCCCACTTTAACTATACTAAAAAGAAGTATTAGCACCCCAACCCATTGAACCGGACCAAGAATGTTATCGTGAACAATATATTCTAAAACAACTGCAACTAATGGAAAAGCCAGCTCACATATAGCTGCAACCGATGCAGTTATTCTTTTCAGTCCGTAGTAATAAAGAAAAATAGCAGCCCCACCGGTGGTAAAGGCAATAATTAGAAAAACAACGGCTTGTTTGGTAGTAATCTCTGAAATGTTTTTTATATCACCTAAAGAAACAACAAGCACTAACATTATAACTGCTGAAAAAAGAAAACGAAGGTATGTCCCCATTTCAAAAGAAACATTTCGTAAAGCACGTTTACTTAAGACGGTTGACGAACTAAAACTTAATGCAGCCAATAATGCAAACAATGCTGCAATAGTTGTTTTATCTCCTGTTGTGAAATACGGCAGGTTAGTTCCGAATGTCATCAAATATGCACCAATAATTGCCAGGGCTGCCCACAGGAAAAACTGTCGTGATAATTTTTCTTTCAGAAAAACAGCAGCAAGCGTTATTGCAAAAACCGGTTGTAATTTTTGCAGAAGAATTACTACAGAAAGATTAACATAGTTCACATAAAAAAGAGCCCTTGTAATAGCCGTCGTACCAATTGCCCCGCCAAACAAGGCGACCAAAAAGAAAGCAAGCCAGTCTTTCTCTTTAAAGCCCTTAAAACCGGCAATTGCCTTATAAAATAAGGCGATAGTAATATTGCAACAAGAGTGCTTTCAACAAAGACTACCAATGGAACAGGAAGACCGAAAAGAGCGGGGCGAAGAACAATCCCATCTACTCCCCACAAACTTGCACCGATTATTACAAACAGCGGAGCTAATCCTTCTTTTGCAAAGAAATTATTTTTATCAAAGCCCATTAAGAATAAGATTATTTAATTTAAGTTTGGGAATAAATTTATCATTACTTTTTTGTATTTATTGAAATTTAACACCGATAAGTTAAGATAATTTTCAGGATGTTTTGACCTGGAAAGACCAAAGTAAAAAACAATATTAAGGTTAAATAATAAATTAAATTATCTTAGAATATATTTTAACAGATCGACAGGTTTTTTTCTATGACTATCAAAATAAGACTACTCACATCAATACTTACACTAGCTCTCTGTCTGTCATTATTGTCCTGTTCTTCTATATCAGTTTTTAGTCCTGAAGCATACAAGCAGGCAGTGGATTTGAAGGTCGAATCTCTAGAGCTTATGTCCTTTGCAACTTCATCCTATGCTGAATACGAAGAAGATGTGACTTACCTGAAAACAGAACTAAGTAAAGCATACGAGTTCGCACTCGGACGACCAAACAATGAACTTTCTGCCGAGCAGTGGGAAATATTACTTAATGAAGAAGGAAATCTTCTCGGTGGTTTTTTAAAGAGATGGGAAGAAGAAGACCTACTTTCTGAAATGTTTGTAACTGAAATGCAGATGCTCGTCAGCGATGCATTCGATACGATAATTGGTCTTGAGAGTGGAAAGATAGTCCCATCTGAAATAAAATAAAGGATTTTTATATGCCAACATTCAATGATTTTATATCAGCAGTGAAAAATGACTTGCTTGATTTTGCCAAAGAAAATCTGGAAGAATATAAAGACGAAATTCTTAAAGATGGGACAATGTTCGTGGAAAAAACAAAATCGGATATTGAAAGATGGACAGAGGGACTTGTGGCCGGGGCACTCAGCAAATCTGATTTTGAGTTTTTACTGAAAGGAAAAAAGGACCTTGCGGAAATGGAAGCACTTAAGCAACTTGGTTTATCGAAAATACGAATCACCAAAATAACCAACGGCATAATTGATGTTATAGCTGGAAGTGCAATTAAAACATTTCTTTAAATAGTTTTTGAACAATTTAAATTAATGAGGTATACAATGGAACAATCTAAAGAACAGTAGCAGCAGCATTAACCGGAGTATTGTTTTCAAAGCTTGCGCATCGCTTTTTTGATAAATACACCGAGTACGAGATGCAATCTGGTTTTCTAAAGACAGAAATTATGGGGGTGTACCATTATTTTCTTGAAGAGCTGGAAATGAAAATACCTAAAGAGGAAAAAAAATACAAGCATCTACGTTGAAGCTGAAGGCATTACTCCTAATACTTTTACTTAATTTTGAACGAGGAATTATTGAAAAACACCCATAGATTTTTCCCCGCCAAATTTTGCAGGTTTTATAACCGACATTCCCGTGTCTCTTTTCACCCTTACAAAATTTTACTAATTTTGCCCCGCATCCTTAGCTCAGTTGGTAGAGCATCTGACTCTTAATCAGCAGGTCACCGGTTCGAGCCCGGTAGGATGCACTAAGGGTGAGAATAACGGCTAATTGCATCCTCGTTCTTTAAAAGTTAAAGATTCGGGAAACAAAAAAGGCAAGATTAAAAATCAGGTTAAACAGAGTAATTTATCTGTCAGAGAGGTTTTATTATGCAGCATATTCGGCTTAGCTCTCGGAAGTTTAATATTGAATTGAAAAAAGAATTTATTTAACTTTTATTACTACAAACGTAACATCATCGTCGGGCTCTATTCCGTTAATCCATTCAGAACTGCTTTAAATAACCAACTATCTCATCCGGGCGTTTTTCTGCCACTGATTTAAATTCATCTTTTACTCTACCGTAACCATAATGTTCATCTTTGCTGTTTTTTAATTCAGGTAGTCCATCGCTTAATAATAAAATTGTATCGCCTGAGGATATTTCGATTTCTTTAATTTGATAAGGGAAATCTTTAACTGCACCTAATGGCATTCCACTTATCATTATTTCCTCAACATCTTTTGATTGCTTTTTATAGATGTACAATGGAGGCATTGCTGCATTTGTAAACTGAAGTTTGTGGGAATTTATTCTAAGCATCAGAAACGCCATCATTAATCTTCCTAGCTCTATTCCTTTTAGAGCATCGCTCCTTTTCCTTTTAAAATATGATTTCATATCCATTCTTGATCCACCAGAAGCAAAAAGCGCTTTTATCATAGAAACGATTGTTCCGGCTTTCATTCCATGTCCTGTTGCATCGCCGATTGCTACAGTAAGTGTACCATCAACACCAACATTAAAATCATAATAATCACCGCCCACCTCTGTTGCAGTTTTCATATAAACAGCAAGATCAAGGTTTGAAGTTTTGGAAGTTCTTTAGGAAGCATTGAAAGTTGTAACTGCCGGGCTTCCTCTAACTCCAAAGTTTTACGATGATTTACTGCTTCTAATTTTTGAAAAATCTTCATAACGGGAATAAGCTACACCAAAGTCATTTGCTAGTTTCCCAGCTATTTTAATTTCTTCATTTGACAGCGGTAGTTTACTGCCTACATACAACATACCTTGTGTGAAAGGTAAAATTTCCGTGTCGATATCCCCGGCCTTTTCAATGCCCTGCTTGAGGACGTAAACGGCATCGTAGAGCAATACCGCCCAGTCGCTTGGATAGCGATCGAACTTCGCCCGGTAGCTGCTGACAAACTTTTCCATGCGGGGATTGTCCGTATGGGCGAAAAAGGGTGCCCGGCAGCGACCGTAAAGCCCCCGCCGAATACTCGTCGACTGTTGAATCAGCTCGGTCACACTGACCAGACCGCCGGGATTGTCGACCGTCTTGAACAGGCGGTAATCTCTGGCATCCCGCAGCCAGTAGGTGTTGTCGGCACCGGCGATGGAAGACAGGACGAAATCGGGTTTCTGCGCCAGGATGTCGACGATGAAAGAATTGAATCGTGTTTGCCCCAGGCGGGGCCAATACGCTCCCAGAAGGGTCAGACCGGGTGCAAAGCGTCTGAGCTGATCCACTTGAATCTCCTGGCTGGAACGGCCCCAGGCGTAGTCGGATGCAATCGTGACATACCGAGTCCAGCCGTTCTTTTGCACCAGTTTCCCAATCCCCATCGCGACGGCCTTCGACACCATATAAGTGTTCGGCACAACCGAATAGGTGTAGGGACTTGGATCGATTTTGGTGATGTCCTCGGTATTGCTGATGGGAGCAATGTGAAGCACTTTGCCGTCGCGGCAAATCGGCTTGATCGCCAAGGCGCAGGCACTCGAATAGGTGCCGATGACAGAGCGAACGCGGTTATCCGATATAAGCTTTCTGGTGACTTGAACAGCGACATCCGGCAGGGTTTCCGTATCCCGAATATGCAGTTCGATGTAATGCTTTCCGAGGAACCCGCCGGTGGAATTGATCTCGTTGATCGCCACCTCAAGCCCTTCGACCGCCTCCTTGCAATAGGGACCGCCGGTTCCGGACAACCCGAGGGCCACACCGAGGTGATACATCTCCATGGAGTGACCGAGGACCGGTAACACTCCGATGGAGAATCCTAATATGACGAGTAATGCGGATAGGATTTTTAGCGCTTTTATTACGTTCATCGCTTATCCTCCTTGTTCAGAGAGGACAATTGACTACGACAGCGTGCAGTTATTCCGAAGGTGCCGTCCTCTAAGGCACTCATCGGAAGTCATCCCCGTCAAGCACTGAACGATTGATATCTAAAAAAAACACCCCGATTGGCTCTAAACCAAACAGGTTATAGATTTTCACCGCGGTTCTTAACCGTAGGCGATCGCCGGCAGCCAAATCACCAGCTGCGGCCAGATGGCAATGATTAGCAGACCGATCAGCTGCAAAATGATGAACGGCACAACCCCCCTGTAGATATCCACGAGCTGAATTTCAGGCGGACAGATGCCCTTGAGATAAAACAAGGCAAACCCGACCGGCGGGGTCAAAAACGACGTCTGCAGGCTGACGGCAATCAGGACGACGAACCAGACGAGTTCGGGGTTGTCGATCACGCCGTAGCCGTCGACTTGAAACCCGAGGGTCGAGACGACCGGTGCAATCAGGGGAAGAATAATCAGGGTGATTTCGATCCAGTCCAGAAAAAAACCGAGCAGAAAAATGGCCGCAAGGATGACGGCCATGATGCCGTGAGGGCCCAGGGGAATGCCGGTGAGCACCCGTTCGATGAACTCGTCCCCGCCCAGGCTGCGCAGAACCAGCGCAAAGCAGGTCGCACCCAGAAAGATGGCGAATATGTAGGCGGTGGTGTTGAAGCAGGCCTTGGTGACCTCGACAATGACTTTCAAGTTCAGCTTCTTGTTTATGGCCGCCAGGATCGTGGCCCCCAGCGCACCCACGCCGCTGGCCTCCGTCGGGGTGGTGATGCCGGCAAAGATCGAACCGAGCACAGCCAGGATGAGTCCGGCCGGCGGCAGGATATTCTTGAACACATCCCAGATCATGCGCCACTGCAACGGCTTCCGTTCGGGGTCCAGAGGCGCCGCACTCGGTCGGATCAAACTGAATATCAGAATATAACCGATATAAAGACCACCGAGGATAACGCCAGGAATGACCGCGCCCATGAAAAGATCACCCACCGACAAACCCAGCTGATCGGCCATGATGACCAGCATGATACTCGGCGGTATCAGGATGCCCAGGGTACCCGAGCCGGCGATGGTCCCCAATGCCAGGTATTTCGAATAGCCCTGTTTCAGCATCGCCGGCAGGGACAGCAGGCCCAGAAGGACGACCGAAGCGCCGATGATGCCCGTGGACGCCGCCAGGATGATGCCGATGGCGGTCACGGTGACCGCCAGTCCGCCGCGGACCTTTCCGAAAAGGCTCTGCATGGAACGCATCAGATTCTCGGCAATACCGGATCGATCGAGCATCAACCCCATGAAAATAAACATCGGCAGGGCCACCAGGACCCAGTTGTCCATGAACTTGAAGATCCGGTTGACCGACATGCCGAGGGTCAGGTAGTCGAGCCCGGTCCAGGTATCGAAATACAGATCGGAAAAATAACCCACTGCCGTAAATATGACCGCCACGCCGCCGAGGACCCAGGCAATCGGAAAGCCGGTAAAGAGCAGACAGATAAAGGTCACAAACATCCCGATAACCAGATATTCATTAAATTCCATTGGTTATGACCTCCTCAGCAGGGCAATGGTCCGGACGGCGCGGGAAACAGTGGCAACGAACAGCAGGCCGAAGCTGATCGGAAGCACCGCCTTGATCGCCCAGCGCCAGGGAAGGCCCAAGGGGGCGTCCGAGCGCTCGTTGACCCGCCAGGCTTCATACACGAAATCGAGGCTCTGGTGAAAAATGATAAAAATAAAAGGCAGCAGCAAGACGACCGTACCGAAAAGATCCCAACGCATTTTCCATTTATCGGACAGACGCGCCTGGATAATGTCGACCCGGATGTGCGAATCGAGCATCTGCGAATAGGAGGCGCCGAACATGATCCCCAGGGCATACAGGTGCCACTGCAACTCTTCCAGGATCACCAGTCCGTGGCCGAACCCGTAACGCAGGATCACCTGAAAGATGATCACAAAGATCAGAACGACGTTGGTCCACATGACGGTGTGGCCGATCCCGCGAATCCCGGCATCCAGGGTGTCGCAAAACTTGTTGGGCATCTGCTCCTGATTGGATTCCGTGTTCATGGTGTTCTCCATCATCGGCGGGGTGCCTGCGCGGTAATTGAGCTGGCACCCACACCGACAAAAAAGGGGGGCGCTGAGAACCCAGCCGGAGTCCTCAGCGCAGGTTACTATTCTATGTGCTTACACCGAACCTTGTTTATTTCGTCGGCGGTTTGGGTCGCGGCAGGAATCCGTATGTCTGCCACAACTTGTAATTCTCCCGGAACGCACCCAGGTCGTCTGACACCTTCTTGAAAAAGGGATCCTTGGCCGCTTGCTCGGCCTCCACTTCTCCCCAGGCCTTCTTGAATTGGGCCAGCATGTCGTCCGACCAGTACATGTTGGTCACACCGCGCTCCTCCTCGTTTTTCTTCATCACCGCCGACTGGATGGCCTCTGTCTGGGCGAAAGCATCCAGTGTGGCCGCCCGGGTGATCATTTCCATTACCATTTTCTGGTGATCGCTCATGCTGTTCCAGACGTCCTTGTTGATCAGCAATTCGAACACCGTGGCCTGCTGATGCCAGCCGGGAAAGTAGTTGTATTTGGCAATCTTGTAAAACCCGAGCCGATCGTCGATGGCCGGCATGGAGAATTCGGTCGCATCGATGGCTTTTTTCTCCAGGGCCGGAAAGATCTCGCCGCCGGGGATCAACGACACCGAAGCGCCCAGCTTGGAAAGCGTGTCGCCGCCGAAGCCGAAGAACCGAATCCGCAGGCCTTTGTAGGCATCGATCGATTCGACCGGCTCCTTGTACCAACCGGATGTTTCGGGCGCGATGATGCCCAGGACGAGCACTTTCACATTGTAACCGCTAGAATCGTACATCTCCTGATAGAGCTTCATACCGTTGCCGTAGTAAAGCCAGGCCAGGTATTCACCGGCTTCCGGTCCAAAAGGAACCGCCGTGAAAAACGGCGAGGCCGGAATCTTGCCAGCCCAGTACCCGGCCGTGGAGTAACCGGCATTAGTTTTACCGGTGGACACCGCATCGAGAATCTCGAATGGCGCCACCAGTTTCCCCGGCTCGTAGACCTGCATCTTCATCGATCCGCCGCTGGCGGTTTCGATACGGTCGGCCACCCATGTGATGGTCGTTCCCAAGCCGGGCAATACAGTGGCGAAGCAGACGGGAACCTTCAGAAGAATTTTCTTTTCTTTATCGGCGGCCGCGGCGGTTCCGGCAACCGCGGTAAATACGACGGCAAACAGAAAGAGGGTCAGAGTTATCCAGGTAAAACGTTTCATCAGAATTCCTCCTTTTTTAGTGGTGAACGTCAAGCTTTGAATTATAGAGCTCGACGCAGTGGTGAAAATCTACTCATTAAATGTGATCAAATGCAATAGGAATTATCCGTGCTGTCAGCTCACCTCCTTCTCGCTTGGGGTTATTTTCTTTTTTTAGTGGACAGTCTACTTAATAAACCAGGCCGGCTCCGCTGTCAAAAAGCAGCTCTCCGCCGATCAGATACCGGGCAAAACGGGAAAATCCGAAGATGAAGAGATTGGCCACTGTGATGGGCAAGATCATCGCCTTGATACGCGATGGGACGTCACAAACGATCTCTTGCGGTCCGATGATTTGTTGCTTGTCTTGTACGGATTTTTGATTGAAGGCCGGCGGTGATTTCACTGGACTTCTACTGACCGCAAAAGAGCGGATTTTTCCGGCACCTTCGGCCGAGATGGATTGGCTCAGCGCCCGCAGGCCGAATTCGGTGATGTTGTTGACCGGTTGGATTCCAATACACTTGCAGCCAATAATTACTGCCGTGTTGCCGATTACCCCGGTGCCGTCGGCACTTTTCTTCATATGCGAAATGGTCAATTGTGAGAGGTAGAAAGGAGCCCGCAACATGATACGTTGCATCTGGTCATATTCTTTCATGGGAAAGTTCTCGTCCGCATCGAAATGTTTGAGACCGGCAATGTTCGCCAGATATTTGATCGTCCCCAGCTTGGCCGCTTCCATGACCGCGTATTCGACCTCTTCGTCTTTTTGCAGGTCGGTGCGGATGAAAATCATCTGCCCTCCCGTCTCGCGGGCTAATCGTTGGGTCTTCTTGCCTTCATCTTCGTTGGCATCAAAACCGACGGTCATCAAGTTGTTGGCCGCGGCGGCGATGGCCGTGGCCCGACCGATCTCAGTGCCGGCACCGGCAACGATGCACACATTGTCATTTTGAAACTGATCGTCCTGAAGAACAAGAATGTCTTCCGGCCTGATCTTCGGCTCATTGCTATCCATAATTTTCCAAATTCCGAAGAGGTGTTTTCATTTTAGTTTTGCAATTTCTGGACCATTATCCAGACTGAACCCTATCAAAAAGGGCCCGGCTCAAAGACGCCCACAGAAGCACGAATTCAAAGGAATGAAGAATATTTGGTGGGCCACGTTCATTTTTTATCTCGACACAAATAAAAAATGTGCATATAAAAAATGTAGCAGATTATATACATGTTGAAATTTTGATACAGTTCGCATTTTTGTCCTGTACATCCTGAATGTCGCCCTTAGACAAAATACGAAGATCTCGAAGGGAAGGCCATACAATGAATGATATCAACCCCCCTCAAATGAACGAAGAGACCTGCGCGCAACTGGAAATGTACAGGCTGATTTTTGAAAGTATTTACAACGGCGCCATGGTGACCGATGCGAAGGGCATCATCACTCACTTCAACGAACCATATGGGCGTTATTTGAGGTTGAATCCGGCGGATCAGATCGGTCGGCACTGTACCGAAGCCATCGAAAACAGTCGTATGCACATCGTTGCGAAAACCGGCAAGTCTGAAATCAATCAATCTCACAGTATCATGGGCCAGAAAATGGTGGTTCAACGCATACCTATTAAAAAAGACGGCAAGGTGATCGCCGTCTTCGGCCAAGTGATGTTCAAGGATGTCAAAGATGTCGGCAAACTGGCCCGAAAGCTGTCCCTCTTGGAGTCCAAGGTTAAATTATACGAACAGGAGCTGATCAACCTGCGCTCGACGCGCTACACATTGGACAGCATCATCGGAAAAAGCGGAAAAATTAAGTATTTGAAAAATGAGGCCCTTAAGGCGTCATCCAATCAGTTTCCGGTTCTCATCTCGGGGGAAAGCGGCACCGGAAAAGAACTGTTTGCCCAGGCCATTCATCATGCCGGTTCCCGCAAACTCTTTCCGTTTGTGCGCATCAACTGTGCTGCGATACCAAAAGATTTGCTCGAATCCGAACTGTTTGGGTACGAAAAGGGGGCATTTACAGGCGCCAGAACCGGCGGGAAGCCGGGCAAATTTGAACTGGCCCACAACGGGACGGTATTTCTGGACGAAATTGGAGACCTCCCCTTGGAGATGCAACCGAAGCTTTTGCGGGTCCTCGAAGACAGAGAGTTCGAACGGGTGGGGGGTAACACGGTTATCCGTTCCGATTTCCGGCTGATTGCCGCCACCAACCAGAACCTCGAGGAAATGTTATCATCAGGAGCTTTTCGCAAGGATCTTTTCTACCGCCTTAACGTCATTGCGCTCCACATTCCATCTTTGCGTAAACGTCGAAGCGATATCGTTATCATTGCACGGCACCTGTTGAATAAGTTGGCGCAGGAGGCCGCCATGCTCAATGTCAAAATGGCGCCCGAAGCCGAAAAAGCGCTGGCGGACCACGGCTGGCCGGGTAACGTACGGGAACTCTCAAATGTCCTCGAGCGGTCCTTGTCTTCGATGGAAGGCAATACCATCGAGCGAGAACACCTGCCATTTTACATTAGACGGGAATCTTTATCGGCACAAACAACTGAATATGCCTCGATCCGAGTCACCCAAGCAAGGGCCGAAAAATCGGCTATTCTGCGGGCATTGGAAGAGACCGCTAACAATAAAACCCGCGCCGCTGAATTGCTCGGTATCCACCGCACCCTGCTCTACAAAAAAATGAAAAAACACGCCATAGCCGTGCGGCCGGACTAGACCTCACGGCGGCGTATCAATTCTGATACACTCTGGGTTCGAGGTGTGCGCTTGAATTCCTATGCTAAGGTTCGCCCTCTCTCGAATACGTCCACACCAAACCATCAGCGTATTTTCAGAGCCTTTTTGGCTTCCTGGCTGCTTTCGTAAATGTGCGGCGCGACATTCCGTTTCTGCATGGCATCACCAAGCTTGACCCGCAGAAAGGCGCTGGTGGTATAACGGGTAACGCCCGTGTAATAGGTATCGACCAGGTACTTGACCATTTCGGTGTAGGCATCCACCAGGTCCGGGAGAATGCTGAAATTGTCGTAATTGACGATAGTAAAGACTTTATGTCCCAAAGGTTTGAGGATCTTCTCAACCGCATCTCGGATTTGCCCAATCGTGCGACTGTCCGTCAGGGCAAACCCTTCCAGGTTGACAAAAAACAGGTTTTCGGACCGGTCGTAGGCAAAACGATCTTCCAGTTTGAGCGTCAGCAAATCTTTGCTTAACCCCATCGGTTCCGGTCTGAAAATCCGAATGTCCATCGATGGGGGTGTACCGTCGATGATCGGTTCGAATTCCATTTGGGCCAAAATATGCTTTTCCACGTCCACGCCGGGTGCCACTTCAACGAGGGCCATTCCAGCCGCGGTGAGCTCAAATATGCAGCGCTCGGTCACATAGAGCACCGGTTGTTTCTTTTTCAGCGCATAATCCCCGCTGAAGGTCACGTGCTCCACCTGCTCAACGAACTTTTTGACCTTCCCTTCCTGTATGATGCACAATTGCCCATCACCAACCGCCACCTTGAGACCCCCGGCGGTGAAAGTGCCCACGAAGACAACCTTCTTGGCGTTCTGGCTGATATTGATAAATCCGCCGGCACCGGCCAGTTTCGGTCCGAACTTGCTGACATTGAGGTTTCCCTGCCGATCCGCCTGGGCCAGGCCAAGGAAGGCCATGTCCAGGCCACCGCCGTCGTAAAAATCGAACTGATTGGGCTGGTCAATGACCGCATCCGTGTTGGTGGCCGCGCCGAAACTGAGTCCCCCGGCCGGAATACCACCGATGACCCCCGGTTCGGCGGTCAAGGTAATATAATCGAGAATCTTTTCTTCATTGCCGACATTGGCCACGCCCTCCGGCATTCCGATCCCCAGATTCACCACACTGTTGACTTTCAACTCCATGGCCGCACGCCGCGCAATGACTTTCCGATCACTCATTTCCATGGGCGCCACCGAATGCATCGGAACTTTGACTTCACAACTATAGGACGGGTTGTAGATTTCAGAGAAGGTCTGCCAGTGATTTTCCGGACGGGACTTCACCACGCAGTCGACCATGATGCCGGGTATCTTGACCTGGCGGGCGTTCAGCGTGCCGCTTTCAGCAATACGTTCGACCTGAACGATGACGAATCCACCCGAGTTTTTCGCTGCCGTGGCAATGGACAGCGACTCCAAGGTCAACGCCTCCTTTTCCATGGTGATGTTGCCGTCTGTGTCGGCGGTGGTGCCCCGTAGGATGGCGACGTTGATCGGGATCGTCTTGTAGGCCAGATACTCCTGTCCGTCGAAGCGGATCAGCTCGACCATATCTTCGGTGGTGCGCGCATTGATTTTACCGCCGCCGTTGCGAGGATCTACAAACGTTCCCAGGCCTACGGATGTAATGGTTCGGGGTTTGCGGGCGGCGATATCCCGGTACATGTGGGTAATCACACCCTGGGGTAAATTGTACGCTTCGATCTTGTTCGCGATGGCCAATCGCTGCAGCCTGGGGACCAGCCCCCAGTGCCCTCCCACAACTCTGGCCACCAAGCCTTCGTGACCCAAATGGTTGAGACCGCGTTTTTTTCCGTCACCCTGACCGGCGGCGTACATCAGCGTGAGTTGGGTCGGGGTTTTATATTTGAGATAATGTTCTTCGAGCGCAACAGCAATTTCTTCAGGAAAACCGATGCCGACAAATCCGCCGGTAGCCACCGTATCGCCGTCTCTGATAAGGTTAATGGCTTCTTCAGCAGTGACAACTTTTCCCTTTTTGGTTTTTTGCGGTGGCAAGGAAGAGAGAACGGGATGGGTGCGTTGTACATCGTTTTTTTCTTGCGCATCTGTCATTGCTTCCTCCAATGGTCTTCTGGGACATTCCTGCAACCCAGCATGTAATTTTTTCGAGGCTTCCCGAACTGTAATGCAAATTTGATGCCTTGGTGCAATGACCTCCGGCTCTGCCGGAGGTCATTGCATGTTGAGTATAGTAGAGTCACCATCGTCTCAGGCATTCGGTAACCTCTGGGGTTTCAAACTTTGGGAGTCTCACCAGTAAAGCCGGAGGGTTACAGGTGATGATTATAACGAGTCCATCGGATTTAAACTTGCGCCCGTTCTAGCGCGGACACCGGATACCAGTAATGATATCACGACTGAAATCGAAGGGGGTTTTGGAATTCCCACCACTGCAAATGCTTACGACCGGTCCCGCCTGCACTGTTCCGATCACGGCCGGATCGGGAGGCAGGGCATCCCCCAGAAAGGGGCCGGGGATTGGCCGCAAAGGGACGACAAAATAATAGACGCCCGGTTCGGGCATAAAAGTGCGGTTGCGGTACCACCGATACGGCAGTCACAGCCTTGTCGTGCCGGTACAGCATATATCGGCCATCAAGGTCTTCGACAAGACGGAATGGCGAATGTATCGTATAGGCCGTACTTATGGGGGCATTCACGGGGATGCTGCCAATGAGAAGTGCCCGGCCCTCCGGTGGCCCGGCCCCTCCGCTGCGTCCATTGATGTCCGGCGGCACGCGAACCCCCCAGCTTTGAATTTCTGTAATTATTTGCTGCTCACGAATTGTTCTGGCTATAGAAGAGCAGGCCCCTATCCGGTTAATGGATTGGAGCCCGTTATCATTCTTTTATCGCTTTGTCACACAGCGGGATTCCGAAAAACGCGGATTATTTATCGCCAACCGGCATGGAGGTAATGGTTCCATCCCAGGTGTCGACCTTGCCGGCCTTGATATCCTCGTCTTCGGAAAACCAGGTGTTGGTGACATTTTGGTTTCCGTAAAAAAGGCAAACCCGTCCCTGCCCATCACGTGCAGGTCACCGAAGAAGGATTGTTTATGCCCGGTGAAGCCGAAGATCCCCAGGGGAACCGGAATACCCACATTGATACCCACCATGCCGGCATCCGTCCGTTTGGCGAATTCGCGCGCATAATAGCCGTTCTGGGTGTAGATCACCGATCCATTGGCAAAACGACTGTTGTTCATCAGGGTGATACCCTCTTCGAAATTCTTCACGCGTTTGACACACAAAACCGGCCCGAATATCTCTTCCCGCCCCACCGACATGTCTTCGGTGACATGATCGAGAATCGTCGGACCGATAAAAAACCCCTTTTCGCAACCGGACGGAACCTGCGGATTGCGACCATCCACCACCGGAACGGCCCCTTCCTCGATGCCGGTCTGGATCCAATTCGACACGAATTTCAGGTGTCCTTCGTTTACAACGGGTCCCATATCCGTTGTTTTTTCGTAAGCCGGTCCGAGCTTCATTTCGGATACATATTTCTTCAGAAGCCCCACCAGATCATCAGCAATACACTCTTCCACGGCTATTGTCGGAAGGGCCATGCAGCGTTCGCCCGCACAACCGCAGAAGGCATTGATGATGCCTTGGGCGGTCCGGTCAAGTTTGCAGTCTCTAAGAACCAAGGCGTGGTTTTTGGCCTCACACAGGGCTTGCACGCGCTTACCGCTGGCCGCAGCGGTCTTGTAAATGTGCAATCCCACTTTCGTGGAGCCGACAAAGGAAATGCCCGCAATGTCGGGGTGCCTGAGAAGAATTTCTGCTTCGTTGCGACCGGTGGTGATGACGTTGATCACCCCGTCGGGAATTCCGGCTTCCTGCCACAGTTCCATCATCCGCATGGAGGACTGGGGAACGAAACTGGCGGGCTTTGAGTATCATGCAGTTTCCCGTGGCAACACAGATGGGCGTCATCCAACCGTGCGGAATCATCGCCGGAAAATTCCAGGGCGCGATACCGGCAAAAACCCCTATGGGATGATGATACTGAACCGTGTCGTATCCGGTGCTGACATTCATCAACGACTCGCCTTTCATCAGGTGCGGCGCGCCGCAGGCAAATCGACGACCTCGGTTACTTGAGTACATCCCCCATGGCTTCAGCCCACTTTTTACCGTTTTCCATTGCCAGCAGATAGGTGAGTTCTTCCAGGTGTGTGTCCAACAGGTGTTTCATTCCGTACAACACTTGCACACGTTTGCTGACCGGCGTATTCGCCCACCCCGGGTAAGCCCTTTTGGCAGCCGATACGGCCGATTCTACCTCATCCGCCGTGCACTGCGGCGCCAGAGCTATCACTTCTCCTGTTGACGGGTTGTAGCAGTTCATGTATTTGTCTGTCTTGGACGCCAGCCATTGCCCTCCGACACAATATTTGAGCTTTTTCGGGGCATTGCCTTTTTCAGACGCCCCGTTGTCGACAAAGTAGCGCTCTTTTTTCCTTTCAAGCATTCATTTTCTCCTTTCTCTTTTTTACAGCCACCCAATTTTTATGGTTATCTATCTTTATTATATGACCACCGTTTAAGAATTCCAGTGTAATCGTTTGTTCCGAAGATAAGTCAGAAGATACATAAGCATACGGTGTAAGAATTTTATTCATGCGGTTTTTGATTTTGGTCGGTTTCAGCCGGTACCCATTTTTAGTGATGATGGCGGCACCGCGTTTCCTCCAGTCAGTATAAACCTTTAGGTATCCGGCAATCCTTGAATCCTTTATGCGAAACACCTTTTTGTTCGGAAAACCGCTGACGCCCAGAATATAGAGGTCACGGGGGCCGATAACGCCATCTGACAGAACGAAGTCGAGAAAGGAATTCGCGCCGTTGTAACTTTCAGGCCGGTTACTCAGATACAAGTCGGCAGGGTCATAGGGAGAGTTTGGGCTGGTATCCATGTTATATGAAATGGCCCCGGAAAGCTTTGACATGGAAACCGCATCCGCATGGCTGTCGATGACAAGTAACGATAGTTTATATTTACCGTATTATTCTGTCAATGCCCTGTAAACAGCGCCTGTTTGAGAATGGTCGACGGCAGGATCGAACCAGCCTTGAGGCCAACCGTATCCGCAGGGAAATCCTCGAATTGCTCGACCTCGCCGAGTAACACTGGAACCTCATCCTAAAATGACCCTCCGGTATTGTCGCGACTAAACCACCCGGTTTGTTGCACCATCCGACCTTTTCTGTTGCCCCAACCTACCGGATAGCGTATCGTACCGGGCATGCGGAAACAGACTGTTTCCCAACGGTCAAGATTCGAATTCGCGGTATGCGTGCCAGAGGATTGCCTGAGCCATTCGGGAATATCGGGCCTGTCTTTTCTTAAGGATGGCACATATGTCTGACACCACGTCTAACCGCAATCGGACCGGATCGAGATGAACGGCGCTGCATCGTTCAGCATAGTTGCCGGACTTTCGACCAATTCATTCAAATGCAGATAAGGAGGAGATATGCTCGAAATAAAAGACGCGGTAGCTGTCATCACGGGGGGCGCCAGCGGTATCGGCCTGGCACTGGCCAAATACTGGGCTAAAAAGGGTGGCAAAGTCGCTCTGGGAGACGTCTCTGCCGACGGGCTCGAAAAAGCGGCGGCAGAAATCGAGGGTGGTGCCGTTACGGTGGTCTGCGATGTTTCCAAAGAGGAGGACAATGCCCGGCTGGCCGATACGGCCATCGAGCGGTTCGGCCGGATCAACCTTGTGGCCCCTTTTGCCGGCATCATCAGGGATGGATTGATGCTGTCAACCAGTCGGGACACCGGCAAGGTCAACAAGAAGATGTCGCTGGAGAATTTCCAGAAAGTGGTCGACATTAACCTGACCGGGGTTTTCTTGACGGTGCGCGAATGTGCCGAGCGGATGATCAACAACGATTGCCGGGGCCTGATTTGCCTGGTCTCTTCCACCGGTTCCCTGGGCACGGCCGGCCAGATCAATTACTCCGCCACCAAGGCCGGTATGTCGGTAATGCCGAAAGTGATCACGGCCGAATTTTTCCGACGGGGCCTGGCCGACAAGATTCGCTGCGTCGCCATCGCACCCGGTTACTGTGCGACCCCGATCCTGGAGGGGATGAATCAGAGGGCTCTGGACAAGATTTTGGAAAATGTCCCTATCGGGCGTCTCATAAATACTGACGAAGTGGCTTCGTTGGTATCCGAGCTTTACCGCAATGAGGCCCTGGCCGGGGATGTTTATTACATCCATGGCGGGCTGCGATTGGGATCGCGGGGCTGACGCGTGTTTGCCCTGTAATCGTGGCAGAAAGGAGTAGATATGAGCAAGGTCAGTATCATCGGCGCATACAACACAAAATTTGGCGCCTTCGTAGAAAAAAATAGGGATACCGGCGAGATACGGGACACCAAATCATATTATGAGCTATTGATCGAAGCCGGCAGAGGCGCGCTTGAGGACGCCGGATTGGAACCGTCAGAGATCGACGGTATCTGGATCGGGTCCTGTTCGCCGTCTCTTTTTATTCACCAGGAACACGTCGGACCGCTGGGTTTGGAGGTGGCACCCGAGGCCTTGCGCTTTGTTCCCACGACACGGACCGAGGGGGCTTGCGCATCCTCTTCCGTGGCCCTCTACAACGCGATTTATGGAATCGAATCGGGACGATTCAAAAGAACACTGGTTATCGGTGTCGAAAAAATGAACCTGCTCGGCACGCGGGAGATGACCCATGCACTGGCTTGCTCGTCCCACTGGCCGACGGAGGGATCCCAGGGCATGACCTTTCCGGGTTTATTTGCCGAATATGCCAAAGGGTATAAAAAACATTACGGATACAGCGACGAGGATTTACAACAAATGCTCGCGGCCGTTTCGGCCCTGTGCTATCGCAACGGCATCGAGAACCCCTTGGCCCACTTCGGCAAAGGGAGTCCGCCGGACCGGATGGGTTTGACAACGGCAAAGGCCATTCTCGAACTTCCCGACAGTGGCAAAGGGGGCAATCCGATGATCGCCCCGCCTTTGCGGCTCCATGACTGCTCGCTTGTGACAGACGGCGCGGCGGCCGTGGTCCTGGCGCCCACTGTCGATGCGGGATCGATCACCGAAAAGGTTGTCGAAATCGCCGGTATCGGGCTGACCACCGAAAGAATGCCGGAGAACGTCCGTCCCAACATGCATGAACTGGTGGCCGGAAAGTTGTCAATCAACAAATCATTTGCCGAAGCCGGCATCACCATAAAAGATGTCGATTTTGCCGAGGTGCACGATTGTTTCACCATCAATCAGATCTTGAGCGTGGAAGCGTTGGGTCTGTCCGAGGACGGCCGGGGCGGATGGGATTTCATCGATGGCAAATACACGCCGGAAGACACGTGCCCGATCAATCTTTCCGGAGGACTGAAATCGAAAGGACACCCTGTCGGCGCCACTGGCGCTTCCATGCACGCATTGGCCTACAAACAAATGGTGGGGGAGCCGATCGGGCTGGCGCCGAAGAAGGGGCAGCCGGAAATCGGCGTTGTTTTCAACGTCGGGGGATCAGCAGTCACGAACTGCACTACGACATTGCGCAGGATCAAATAATGGACGGAAGCCATTTAGTGTCCGTCCACGATTATTAAAGAAGACTGATCCGTTTCCGATCCACAAATGAGCAATTTTCTGTAAGTTCAAGGAAATTAATGAATTGTGCGGAGGCGCACTCGAGTACGCCGCACAAGAGATTCCGCCGATTGACGCTGAAATTGCGGAAAAGGGCCATTTAGGGACGGAAACCATTTAGTGTCCGTCCAGAAATGGTAGCATTCGGCCCCGGCCAAGACCGCAGCAATTTTGCAGCCGCAGGCGGTGCCATGCTACGTCGAGGATTGCAAAAGAGCGAGAACGCTGGCCCGGGTCGAAAGATGCCGTTTCTGGATGGACACTATTTGGGTTTCCGCGGCGGGCTCACCAACGCTTCGCCGTCAAGAACCGTTGTGCCCTCCTGGTTGACGCACCAGGTTTTCAGACGCACCCTTTTTTTATCCGATATGATGTCAATCACCTCGGCAATGGCCGTTACCGTGTCGCCGATTTTGACAGGCGCCAGAAAATTGACTGCCTGGCGCATGTAGATCGAGCCCGGCCCGGGCAGCATCGTTCCGATAATGGTGGAGATAAAACTGGCCGTCAGCATGCCGTGGGCGATGCGGGTCTTGAAGTGGGTCCCGGCAGCAAAGGTTTCATCGACATGAGCCGGGTTGAAATCCCCCGATACACCGGCAAACAAGTAAATATCGGTTTCGGTGATCGTTTTCGAAAAACGGGCTTGCTGCCCGATACTGAGTTCTTCGATCGTTTTTCCAATCATTCGTCATCCTCCTTATCTGTTATGTCCTGCCATCTCGGCCCCCTTAACCATAGTGCCGAGTTTCTCTTCGACCCTTCCAGGTCTGACGGTCTGACCGATGTTGTTTGAACAGGGAAGATCGCCGCAGTTCAAATGTTGCCGAATATCCCCCCTTTATTGCCATTTTTTGACACTGCCGGCCAGTCGCAGCGGTCGTTTCGCACCCGGGTTAAATACCAATCCTTATTATTTTCAATGAGTTAAAATTTAAGGACCATCCGGATGCCATTGGCATTTATCTTGCTTCGCTCTTGATCCCGGCACATCTAATTCCGCCTGGCCGCAATTGCAACGTGAAGGAGAGCGATCCGACATGCCTGATTCTGTGATGACATTGTTTCCGCAAGTGCTCAACAATCTCGAAGCCCTGAAAATCCCACTGCAGAACAGCCTGACTTTTGCGGAAGCTCAGATGCGCTCCGTATCGGCAGGCTTTGATCTGTTGGCCCACAACGGCAATATGATTCAACATGTCAGCCGGCAATTCCGGCAATTTTTTCCCGCCGGCAACTATACGCCTTTCGAGGCCTTTCTGGCGCTTTATCACGACGGCACGCACGTCCTGCTCGATGGTCTCAAAAAAGCGCTGATGGAGACCATCGACTGTTTTCATCAGGCCCGGGCCGGAGAACTGGAATTTCTCGATCTGTTCACCGATGAATCGTCCTGTCAGGACTGGACCATCGAATGCGACGCCTCCCGGGAGCTGCTGGATCTGCCCGGTTTAAGAGTTATCGATGTCTCCAGAAATCAGCCCCACCGTTTGCGCAACTTTACGGTGGTTTTTGCACCCCGGGCCGGTCACCATTCAAATATTGCCGAGCGGGTGGCGCTTTTCCTGAGGGATTCCGGCCTGACGCGAATGGCCGTGGTCGAGCAGAAATGCGCCGAGGACATCCCCCTCTATGTCGACGGTAAAAGACACCATGAGGATTTCTGCGGTCAGGTCGAACAATACCGCTCCGTGCTCGCCCACCTCAAGAAATTGACCGGGCGGCCACCGCATCTGGTGGCCATCTGTCAGCCGGGGCCGCTTTTGATGACCACGCTGATGCTGAACCCCGAACTGGGGCAAACATTCGGATCCGCCGGATCCCCGATGCACACCGACGCTGAAAAGGGCTTTTTAACCGATTTCGCCCGTGGTGTGGGCCCATCCTACATCGATCACATGATCACCCTTTTCGGCCACCGCATCGGAAACGAACACCCGGGCAGCGGCAGAATCAGCTACGACGGTCGGCTGCAGGTACTCGGCTTTTATCTGATGGGCTATGATCTGCATCTGAAAAACTTGAAGAACCTGTTGAACGATCTTAAAAAGGGCAGGCACCATACCGCCGAAAGACAGAAAGCCTTTTACCAATGGTACAACACCGTTTACCATTTCCCGGCCGGCTTTATCCGGGACACGTTTAAACAAATCTTTATCAAAAACGCCCTGATTCGCGACGAGCTTCGCATCGGTGACCGGACTGTCGGCATTTCCGACTATCCGGCAACAGTCCCCATTTGGGCACTGGGCGGGGCCAAGGACAATATTGCACCGCCCCTCCAGGCAACCGGACACATGGATCTGATCCCGAATGTACCGGCCGAAGACCGGTTGAACCTGCTGTGCGAAGGCGGGCACATGGCCCTGTTTCGTTCCCGTAACGTCCTCGAAAGATATTACTCGAAGATCGCCGAGTTCATGCTGGACCGAAGTGATCCGGCCGCCTGATGTTTGCAGAAACGGCGGCTGCGCCATGCATTTGTAAGCCGACGCCACGGAGTGTCTGAATATCGTTTCAGCACGTCGATAGAGATGCGTCACTGCGGCGGCCGACCGGGACCGCAGCTACTCCGAATCCCTCTTTTTCTTCTCTTTTTTTCTCGAATCCGGCTTTGGTTTGATCATCGTGGAAAAGGGTGCCATACCCGTCATCGATTTCTGGGCCAGTTCCGATAAATCGGCTCCGAAATCGAGCCATTTCTCGAACTGCTTATCCACCGTTCGCTTGTATTCGAGGTAGTTTCTGACGATCTGCTCCAGGTATTTGTCAAAAAAATCGACCAGGACGTTATCGCCATAGCGGATGATCATGTGCAGCAACGGCACCTGCAGCAAGGCGTTTTTCTTGCGGGCCTCTTCGAGAACGATCTGCGTCAGGACAAAAGCGGTCACATCCTCCTCGGTTTTGGCATCGACGGCGCGGATCGCCCGGCCTTCCCTGACCATTTCCGCCACTTCTTCGAGGGTGACATAAGCGCTCCGGGTAGTGTCATACAACCGCCTGTTGGCGTATTTCTTCAGCACGATCGTATCGGTCATTCAATTTTTCCTTTCGGCGCATCCCGAAGCTGCTCACGAAATGCTACGATGCAACAAAATAATGGCATTATAGAAAAAATCTAAATAAAATCATACGGTTTTATATAAAATAACACAGTAAATACAATATTATATATACACAAAGGGCTATTTGTCCAAGTAGAAAGGTGATTGAAATATTTTTGTGCAATGCAAAAATATTTCTTGACAATATCTCGCGGCTGCCTATAATACGCTTAATAACGGCTGCAGAACGGCAGCATCTTAAAACCCTTTTAATTTATTACACGAGGAGGTATTCATAACATGGAGACGGAAAAATTTGCAAAACAAATGATTGATTTCCAGAAAGCCACTTTTGACAACACCTTCAACGCCCTGGTCATGATGCAGGATCAAACGGAAAGAATGTTTGAAACGGCTCTGGAGCAAACCGCCTGGCTGCCCGAAGAAGGCCGGCGCGCCATTGACGAGTGGACAACGGCTTACAAAAAAGGCCGCTCCGAGTTCAAAGGGATTGTCGATGGGAACTTCGTTAAGTTAACCGATCTTTTCATCACCGCCCCGGTGGTGAAAACCCAAGCGCCCCAAGCGGCGAAAACCAAATAACACGGTCGCAAACGACCGGTCTCAGAAGGGAGGCAATTATGATGGATCCAAATCAAATGCTCAAACAAATGCTCGAATTCAACAAGACCGCTTTCGACAACAGCTTCAATGCCATGTTGACTATTGGCGAACAAAATGAAAAAATGGTCAGTGTATTCTTGGAGCAGGCCACTTGGATGCCGGAAGAAGGCAAGAAACTGATCAAGGAGTGGGTCGAAACGTACAAAAAAGGAAACCAGGACTTCAAAAAAGCTGCCGATGCAAACTATAAAAAGGTAGTGGATTATTTTGAAAGTGCAAAAAAATCCAAATAACCGGTAGATTTGTTGGAGGTGGCGTGCGAGGATGAACAAATGAACACTTTCGGTTTTGAATTCATCGGACGACTTTCGGAAAATACCGTCTCAGCCCCATTGCAATTGACAAACAACTTGCTTCGGGCATACCAGGCTTACTGGTCGGGTGTTTACCGTTACACCAATGAATTCATGCTTCCCTTCTGGACTGCTCTCAATGCCTTTCTGACCACGGAAAAAGACAAACTCGTGCGCCACCATCAAGCCGATTCCCTCAAAGACTACTTGGAACTCCTCCAGTTCAACCTCCAAGTGGCCGAAAAAGCGCTCATGCGCAGCCAAAAGGCCGCCAACGGGTATCACACCGCAAAGTCAACCCAAGCCATGTCGGCTTGGCTAAACACGCTTTCGGGGCACATGGAAGACGACTTGGCGGCATTCATCGCCCATGAGACCGCACTGCTGGAAAAAGTCGTCTTCGAATATCCGCGGGCGATCCGGGCCATCAAACCCGACTACGGTTTTCACTTCGACGATGGTGGTTACAAAAAAATTGCCGAAACCGAAAGGTTCACCGTATACCAGGTTTTCTCGCGTAACGGCAGCAAACCTCGACCCGGCGGCAAACCGATCTTGATCATTCCGCCATATGTCCTGGGGGCCAATATCCTGGCATTTCTGCCGGAGGAGAAAAAAAGTTACGTTCACGCCTATGCCGACCAGGGAATTCCAACCTACATCCGCATCATAAAGAATATCAACGACACACCGGCGGTACAGACCATCACCGGAGAAGATGAAGCGCGCGACACCCGGTATTTCTGCGAAAAGATCAAGGCCGTTCATGGTAAACAGGTCACCCTCAACGGATTTTGCCAGGGGGGATTTGTCGCCGTTTGCAGCCTGCTGACCGGAGAACTCGACGGACTCGTCGATGCACTGATCACTTGCGTCGCACCGATGGACGGCACCCGCAGCAAGGCTTTGATCGAATACCTGGAACACCTGCCGCCCAGGTTCAGGGACCTGGGATATGCTGTCAAAGTTTTACCCAACGGCAATCGGATCGTCGACGGCAAAGTCATGAGCTGGGTCTACAAGCTCAAAAGCATGGAAAAAGAGGCCCCGCTTTACACCTTTTACCGGGACCTGATGATGTTCGACAGGAATGGCGACCTCGAACGCCCCATCAGCAAGACGGCCGCTGCCATTAACAACTGGCTAATATACGATCGCAACGATCTGCCCGAGGCTATTACCAAAATGAGCTTCGATTCCTATACACGGCCGGTGGCAAAAGACGGCAGCCTGCCCTTCAAGCTCTTCGGCCGTCCGCTCAATTTCAACCGGCTGAATGAAAAAAAACTGCCGTATCTGATTTGCTACGGCAAACAAGACGATCTCGTGGACCGCGAGGCCGCTTTATCTCCCCTCGATTTTGTAAACGCCGAAGTCACCGGCTTCCCCAAGGGACATGGTGCCATCGCCACGTCGTGGTCTCACCCGGAAAGCGACTTCGCCCTGCATAAGCGTTACGATGACGGATCTCGCGGACCGGTAAGGTTTCAGCTGGACCTTGAAAAACCGGAAAAATAAATCACGTCTTGTGGCATTCCTTCACTTCACTTCTGCCACTGAAAAACTGGATTCTCTATGGACAGACAGTTCTTGGAATTCTGGGGAAATTATCTGCTTTCGGTTGCTAAAGGCCAGAAGCAACTCGAAGATATGACACGTTGGATACACCAGGGCTTCAAAGGTGCGGATGAAATGGCGGTGATGTTCAAGAAATATTACGGTCTGGAAGATTACGAGCAGAGCAAACCGGAAAGCGCTTCGGCCTGGGAAAAGGCCGCCGCGGATTTCGGAAAATCGTTTAGTGAATATTTCCGGGTCATGGGCTGGATATCGATAGAAGAATACCAGGCCCTCGAAGAAAAAAACCGGTCACTCGAGGAAAAAATCGCTCAACAGGACCGAACCATCAAACGCCTCAAAGGCCTTCTCAACCAGCCGGTCATCGACCAGAGTCAAACCCTCAATGTCCTTCAAGACCTCATCAAGAAGCAGAGTGATGAATTTAAGCAGTTACTGACAAACCTCTCCGCCCCGGCCAAAAAAGATTCCGATTCCTGAATGAATCTCCCTATAGCAAGCTGCAGGGAGATTCATTCTTTTTTCTGGCTCTTTTCGAGTTTTCTGACCTTTTTCTTCAACAGATAAATTTCCTTGTAAAGATCGTCCAAATCGCTCTGGTTCGGCACAGACATAGACTTCAAAAGGTCCTGGGTGATGGCTTCCCGGGCCAAAAGAACTTCAGCGAGATCATCAAGGGTTTTGCGCATGATCTCACTGTATTCAGGAGACTTGTAAAGGGTCATGTAGTGCCCTTCGAGTATCTTTATCCACATTTTATAGTACGTGTTGGCATCTTCGGCCAACTTGCCTTCCTGAGCCATTCGGGTCACTTCGTCCTGAAGCACCCTGAACGATTTTTCAATCGGCAGATAGAAAATGTAAAGAAACTCGTTGAGTGTGGCCTGGAACCGGTTAATCTTGTCGAGACTCTGGTTGAATTTTTCCTGATAGACACGGGTCAATCCCAACTGGGGCATATTAAAATACTGCCTGAATTCTTTCTCGTAAATATCCGTCCAGACCTTGAAGGTCTCTTCTTCCAGATTCTCGAAGGAGTAGGCCTGTGTTTTTTGACCGATTCTTCCCGTCTTTTCCAGCCATTGCTGCTGGAGTTCAAAAACCCCCTGCCAGCTCGATTGTACAATTTTCATCAAGACGTTCGGAACGCCGTGGCCCAGGTTTGAGAAGACATCCATGGCGCCGGGATCGTTGGCAACCGCAGAAAGGGTCTGCCAGGTCTTCAGTACCGACTCTAAAGACTGATGGGACCGGCTCTGACTTCGGCCGGTTTCATCTTCTGTTTTATCACCTGTGGCCTCTACGCTGGTTCCGGGCCAGTTCCGTAACATTGATCCCCAGTAGTCGGATGCGGTCCTGATCCAGGCGCTCAGCAGATTATCGGCATCCGAAGCGGATCGTTTTTCATCGCTCATCGATTAACCTCATTTCAGGAAAGCTTCAGCGTTGGCACAGCTCGACCAGAACGCCGCCCGTGGCTTTGGGGTGTAAAAAGGCGATTTTGGCTCCGCCGGCACCCAAGCGCGGCTTTTCATCGATCAGCCGTACACCTTTTTCCTTCAACTCCTCAAGTGCCGCCTCAATGTCGGCTACGCGAAAAGCAATATGCTGGATCCCCGGCCCCTTTTTTTCTAAATATTTGGCAATGGGTCCGTCAGGCGCGGTCGACTCGAGCAGTTCCACTTCGCTTTCGCCAACGGGAAAAAAGGCCGTGGTGACTTTCTGTTCGGTAACGGTCTCGGCGCCCTCAAAGGTCAGGCCGAGAACATCGGACCAGAAGTTCTTCCCTTCATCAATGCTGCTGACCGCGATACCGAGGTGATCAATCTTGAGTATCTTCATTCGAAATTCCTTTCTGAAACGTATTGAAAGTGGACCGGCACAGGTGCTGTTTTATAGGGGAGTCTGACAGTCTATTTATGCTTCTCAAGGGTTTTACGAAATCCGGGAATGGATTTTATAATCGTCTCATCTTCGACACAATAGGAAAGCCGAAAGTGTCCCGGCCCGCCGAAACCGCTTCCTGGTACGGCTAAAATCATTTCCTCCTGAAGCGATTTAACGAAGGCCACATCATCCGGAATCGGCGTCCGGGGAAACAAATAAAAGGCTCCGGGCGGCCGCACGAACGCGTACCCGCATTCGGCCAAGCCGTCGCAGAGCAGTTCTCTTTTTCGGGCGTATGCCGAAATATCGACCGTTGCCCCTTGCACCTTGGCCACGGTTCGCTGGGCGAGGGCCGGCGCATTTACAAACCCGAGGATTCTGGTGGCCAGCGTCATGCCGCTGATCAAATCCTGTCGAAAGGCCGCCGGGGGATTAACGGCAATGAGCCCGATGCGCTCGCCGGGTATGGACAGGTCTTTGGAGTACGACGTTGCCAGGATGCTGTCGCGGTAACAGCCGAAAATGCTTGGAACCGGCATGTCCTCATAAACGATCTTGCGGTATGGTTCGTCCGAAATAAGGTAGATGGTTCGCTGGTGTTCCCGGCACTTTTGATCCAGGAGTTGGCCGAGATTCCGCAAACTCTCTTTCGAATATATCTGTCCGGTGGGATTGTTTGGAAAATTTATCAGTACGGCTTTGGTTTTTGCCGTTATGGCGGCCGACAGCGCTTCGAGATCGAGGGTGAAATCAGGATGCGTCGCTGCTGTCTTCAACACGCCGCCATGGTTGGCGGCGTAGAATTTGTATTCGACGAAGAATGGGGCCGGAGTGATGACTTCGTCGCCCGGATCGAGAATGGTTTTCAGGATCACGTTGAGCGCACCGGCGGCACCGCAAGTCATGATGACCTCGTTTTCAGTGAGGCTTACCTTGTGCTCGCTGCTCAGATATTGGGCCACCGCGCGACGCACGTGCGGGTACCCGGCATTCGGCATGTAGGCATGTCCCATCGGTCCTGTCGATTCGACAACGGCCTTGAGAGCTTTTTTAAAGACCTCGGGCGGATCCTGATTGGGGTTCCCGAGGCTGAAATCATATACGTTCTCGGCCCCATGCTCGGCTTTCAGCCGGGCCCCCTCCTCGAACATCTTCCGGATCCATGAGGAACCGGCCATCATGCCGGTGATGGACGCTGCTATGCTCATTACCTGTCCTCGATCGATGATTGATTCATTGCGGATAGATACTTCGGCGACTGCCAGGCTCGACAACCATATCCTCGCGCTTTACTAAAACGGATTGTCGGTGTCCGACGCCTATGGGATATTTAATCCCTATATAACCGTTTCACTCAAAGATCAAACGGACACGACCGATTTTATCTCGGGAATTTCCTGTTTCAAAATCCTCTCGATACCGTTCTTGATGGTCATCTGGGACATGGGACATCCGGCACAAGCTCCCTGGAGACGGACTTTCACGACGCCCTCCTCCACTTCGACCAGTTCTACGTCACCGCCGTCGCGTTGCAGCATGGGACGGATCTTTTTCATTGCCGCTTCAACTTTCTCTTTCATATTGTCCTCCTAATGAGAGCTGCCGAATCGGGCAGCCCAAGGGGTTGGGTGATTATAACGTGCCATATCGGACGTACCTTAGATAATAAATACAAAAAACAAAAAATCCACCGGCAAGGGAAGATCAATGACAAAAAGTGGTTTAATAATTCCAGATCACGCTCAAAACAAGGCCTGGGACCATGAAAAAACCCTGCATATACGGGCGGTATGTATTTCAGTGCCCGGGGCAGGATCCCCTGATATTGAGCGAGAAGAGCCACAACACCGTGACTTGTCCGCCTTTGGTGGATTGAGTGTTAGAATGATGAAACTATCTTTCCCGCTTATGGTAAAAAGCTTTCCGGAATGCTGGAAAGCGCTGTTCGGCAATAGCTGACTGCATGTCGCCGGCGAGCCGGATGAAATAGTATATATTGTGAATCGTGTTCAATCGGAAGGCCAGAAGTTCCCTTGCCATGTACAAGTGGCGCAGATACGCCCGCGAATAGTTCCGACAAGTGTAACAGTCACAGGTTTCATCCGGCGGTTTCGTGTCTGCTCTGAACCGCGCATTGCTGATGTTCAGCGTACCGCAGGCGGTAAACAGCTGCCCGTTGCGCGCATTGCGGGTCGGCAATACACAGTCGAACATGTCGGCCCCCATCGCCACCAGTTCCACGAGATCTTCCGGTTTGCCGACCCCCATGACGTATTTTGGATGAGAAGCCGGAGTCCTGGGCAGTATGTGATCGGCGATTTCCAGCATGGCATCTTTAGGTTCACCTACACTGAGTCCGCCTAAGGCATAACCGTTGAACCCGATAGCGACTGTCAGGTCGAGGGACTGCTCCCTCAAGTCCTTGAACATTCCGCCTTGAACGATGCCGAACAACGCCTGGTGCCCATCCGTCCGATTCCGCCAGGCTGTTTTGCACCTCTCGGCCCAGCGGGCGGTCAATTCCAAAGCCTTGCGGGCTGTATCCCGATCTGCCGGATATGCGATGCATTGATCCAGACACATGATGATGTCGCTGTCGAGGCCCACCTGGATTTCAACGGACTTCTCGGGGCTGATCAAATGCGGCGACCCATCGATGTGAGACTGAAATACCGCACCTTCTTCACTGATTTTGGATAATTGCGCCAGAGAAAACACCTGAAAGCCGCCGCTGTCGGTCAGAATCGGGCCGTTCCAATTCATAAACCTGTGCAGCCCGGCAAATTGTTCGATTACCTCGCAACCGGGCCTCAGGTAGAGGTGATAGGTGTTACCCAGAATGATCTGGACGCCACACTGTACCAATTCCTCCGGGCTCACCGCCTTAACGGTCCCCAGGGTCCCCACCGGCATGAACACCGGCGTTCGCACCTTTCCGTGAGCGGTTTCGATTTCACCGGTTCGCGCGCGGGTTTCTTGGCAAGAGGCGAAAACGTTGAAGTCAAACATGAGATGATAATACCGTGTTAGGTTTTAGGCTTGTTGGTTTTAATGATTTGACCAGAGCAGGGACCATTTTTGATATGCTTTTCAAATCGCCAATTCTTCAAATGATGAATAAGCCATTTCCCTCCCCCCATTCGTTTAAAACCTAACACTTAATACCAAAACGCCACATTTCATACAATCAACATGGCATCCCCATAACTGTAAAACCTGTATTTCTCTCCGATGGCCGCTTCGTATGCATTGAGAATGTTTTCTCGTCCGGCAAAGGCCGCCACAAGCATCAGCAGAGTCGATTTAGGCAAGTGAAAGTTGGTCACCAGGCCATCGATCAACTTAAACCGATATCCCGGATAGATGAAAAGATCGCATGTGCCGCTGCCAGGCGTGATGCCTCCGCTGTCGTCGGCTGTGAACTCAAGGGTGCGCACGCAAGTGGTGCCCACTGCTACAATGCGACCACCCGCTTTCTTGGCCGTGTTGATCTGCTCGGCCGCTGATTCGGTAATCATGAACCTTTCGGGATACATTCGGTGCTCGCGAATATCCGAAACCCTGACCGGTAAAAACGTCCCGTAGCCGACATGCAGGGTCACGGTGGCAATTCCGATGCCTTTGGCGGCGACAGCTGCCAGCAACTCCTGTGAAAAATGGAGCCCGGCCGTCGGCGCTGCCACGGCCCCCTTTTGCTCGGCATAGACCGTCTGGTAACGGGATCTATCTTCAGACAAAGGATCACCGGATGCCCGCCTGATATAGGGCGGCAAAGGAACCCGGCCGATGTGATGGAGTTTTTCGACAAAGGGTCCGTCGCTCTCGAATGCCAGGGTATAAATTCCGGAACCACCGGCCTTCACGGTAGCCTGCAGGCCGGCCTCAAAGTACAGCGCAGCGCCGATCCGGGGCCGCTTGGCGGTTTTAACCAGGCACTGGCAAACAAACCGGCCGCCGATCTCCTTCCCCCCGGCAAAATCGAGGACCAAGACCTCAACCTTTCCGCCGCTCGATTTACGGCCGAACAGACGCCCCGGAATGACCTCGGTGTTGTTGACGACCAGCACGTCCAGCGGTTCGAGTAAGGAAAGAAGGTCGCTAAATACGTGGTGGGCGACGGCACCGTTGCGACGGTTCATCACCAAGAGCCGTGAGTGGTCCCTGGCGACGGCTGGTTGTTGCGCGATACGCTCCGGTGGGAGACTGTAATCGTAATCAGACAAAGAATACATCGAATCGGCTTTCCGTCACCGTTTTCCCGCATAGACCAGTACGAGTCCCAGAAGCATCAACACAAATCCGACCCGGCGCAAGCTCCCTTCCGGCATTTCAGCGACCTTCAAGATCCATGTTTTCATTTTCACCGGGAAAGTAAAATACGGTAATCCTTCGACAATCATGACCATACCGATCACACACAAAAAGAAATCCATAAAATGTCCTTTTGGCCCCTTAATCCCGGTTGAACTCGAAATCAAAATTTTTATTTATAATTCCATCACCTGAATGATGTCAAAGTAAAACCCTGATCGAGCGAAAGTCGAGACTTGCCCGCAGGCTAAACAACATCGGGACAAAATAGTAGAATCCTGTCTCAGTGCGAATGGAGCTATACAAATGACGTCGAATCATCAGACGGCCTTCGAAGACTATCCGATCCCGCTATCCCGCGCATTAAAGGAAAATGGGGGTTAGAATTGGTCCTGGTCTGACCGGTGAAACGCACACTCGCCGCTTGACACTGCTAGGGGCTATCGTTAATATCAACCCGCCGGTCGCGTCTCAGTCCGTTCGGGGACTCTGCCGAGGTAAAACCTAATTCGATTCCAATCAACGTATACCGGGGACAAAATGGAGGACAGCACCGAAAAGAAGTTTAATCCGAAGATTATCACATATACTACACCTTCGCGGTCATCCTGCTGACGATTTACGGAGGACAGGTCTGACCGTGGATGGAGACGCTGCCCCCCGTGATGCTGGGGGCCATCATATTCGGGGCGTTCACCCCTATAGCCTTTCTCAGGGGTCCCTTGGAACGGTTTTTTGTCCGGCAAGCGCCGGTCGCTGACCAACCGAAACGGCAAATCGTCCTGGACATATCGCTCTGTCTGCTGGCCGGTATGATCGGTGCGACCTTCAACACGATTGTGTTTGATTTTCCACCGGCCAGTGCATTGAGCCTGCTTTTCGGCTGCGCCGTAGTCGGTTTCTTCATTGCCATCGATATGGCCCTGGATCGTGAAAGGCGCAATATACTGACCGCCTTAGACAGGCAGCGCAGCCTGCCGCTGGGTGACCGTCTTTTCCCGGTCACCCGTAAATTCTTTCTGGTGGCCGTTTCCACCGCTCTGATCGTGACAGTGGTCATTGTTCTGGTCATTTCCCGCGATATCGTCTGGCTTTCCAAGATCGAGCAGTCCGAATCGGCCCTTATCGACGCTCAACTTTCCGTATCATACGAAATATTCTTCATCATGGGCATTCTGCTGGCCATGGTCATCAACCTGATTTACTCTTATTCTAAAAATTTAAAAATACTGTTTCAAAACGAAACCAGCGTTCTCGAACAGGTCAGCCGCGGTGATCTATCCGGTCTCGTTCCGGTTGCCACCAACGATGAATTCGGTCTCATCGCCGCCCATACCAACTCAATGATTCAAGGCCTTCGCCACCGCATCCGTTTGATTTCGGCACTCAAGCTGGCCGAAGAGGTTCAGCGCAATCTCCTGCCAAGCCAGGCGCCTAAAATTCCCGGCCTGGACATTTCCGGCATAAGCATTTACTGCGATGAAACCGGCGGCGATTATTATGACTATCTCAGATTGCCGGGCGGGCATTTGGGCATTGTCGTAGCGGACGCTTCCGATCACGGCGTCAGTGCCGCACTCCACATGACCACTGCCAGAGCTTTTTTGCTTTACGGTACCCAAAACATCGATGGTCTTGCGGCCCTGATCGACGATATCAACCGTCATCTCGTTCGGGACAGTCTGCAGACGGGTCGCTTCGTGTCCTTGTTCCTGCTGGAAGTCGATCCGCAACAAAAAACGCTTCGCTGGGTGCGGGCGGGACATGAACCGGCGCTGCTCTATGAACCGGGCCCGAATGAATTTCAGCAACTTTCCGGCGAGGGGATCGTACTGGGTGCCGACGACGGTTACCGCTTTCAGGCCTACAGCCGCCATCAATGGGACCCCGGGAGCGTTCTTGTCATCGGCACTGACGGTGTCCATGAAACCCGAAACAAAGAGGGCCGAATGTTCGGCCGGGAGCGTTTGCAGGACATCGTCCGCCGGCACCACATGGAAAACGCCGGTTCGATTCAGACGGCTATCTTAGGGGAACTGGAAAATTTCAGAGGCACGGCGCCGCAGGAAGACGACATCACCCTTGTCATAGCGAAACTACTTTAACCCGAAAATTTCATGAACTCTTTACAGCGAGTGATCAAAAAGAAAAACGGTTGAGTCATATCATTAAATCTATTCAGCAGTTGAGCGGGTTGTAACATCTAAAATTTATTACATGACCAGAGAAGATTTCACCTTTCTCTTGGTGAAATGAGCGGGCTAACACCATTCAACGGCCGGTATCATCATTTCGGAAACTTGCCGGGAGCCTGCTTGCGACAACCGGAACAGATCATCCCCTCGGTATCCCCGGCGGCAAACCGGCGACGATAATCCGCATAACGGGTGCCTTGCCATATATCGGCAATGCGCTCCCTGGTCAGATCCCCCATAACGCTATGCTGCTCCCAATCCGAGCAGCATAGAACCATTCGGCCGTCATAGAGAACAAAGATTTGCTCCATCAGCCTCCGGCACCAGGCAAAGGGCACCAGCCTTTCGGCGCCGACCGCTGTCGCGCGAATCTCCCTGTGGTCGATCCGATTTTCCACCGGTTCGATGTGCAGTTTGATTTTACGCTTTTGCCAATATCGACGGATCTCGGGAAGTTCATCACGGGTTTGGATGGCATCGACCGTGACAATTTCCAGCCGGGGTCTCCTGTAACCCCCCTTCTCCTTGAGAACCAAGAACCTGTCGATATTCTTGAGGGTTCTTTCCAGCGGAAGATTCATGATGCGTCGATACGTTTCGGGAACGATACTCTGAACCGATATTTTCAGTTTGTCGAGACCCGAGTCAAGCAGCCTCCGCGCCATGTCCTCTGTGAGCAGACCGCCGTGCGTGGTAATTTTGGTGTACTGAGGTTTTTTTATGCGGGCACTGATATAGGCAACCCGCTCGGGAAGAAACCGATCCAGCAGGGGTTCGTTCATCAAGTAAAGGGTATAGCGCCGGATGCCAAGCTCGAGGCATTGGTCCGCCACAGATCGAAAAAGATTTCCATCCATGCGGCGCCCCATGGGTATCTTGCGCCGTGTTTTTCCATTCGGACAAAATACACATCTGCCGTTGCATCCCGAAACCGTTTGAATTTGCACATTCTCGGGCGGCGCATTGGCGTTCGAGTCGATAGGTAGTGGTTCAGCCGTCTCATTCATTATCATTAAACTATCCTCTTGATTGCCCGTTGTCAAAGCGCTGAAACATCGTTAGCGGGAATCCGCGAAAAGGTGAGGGCATCATATGAGTGTCTGATTCATAAATGAGAATTATTTCCAGTGCTACTATAAGGCTCGATTGACCCTGCCGAACAATCTCCCCGCACTTGAATATCGCTTTTGTGCTTGTCAAATTGATTCAAGACATATTAATGCTTAAAATTATTAGATTAGCCCTTTGCTGACAGGCGCAATCAGGCTCCCGGATACCTCTGATTGTCCCTTCTTTGTCCACGAAAAATCATTCACCGACACAACAGCAGCAAAACCGGGATAATAAATC
Organism: uncultured delta proteobacterium; assembly: GCA_963825595.1. Lineage (GTDB taxonomy): Bacteria > Desulfobacterota > Desulfobacteria > Desulfobacterales > SG8-13 > JARFQH01. The sequence goes on from CAWGUE010000017.1 coordinate 38,627, forward strand.
ATGAAAAGCAAACATCCTTCGGTGGTTAAAAGAAAATTGGGGTCATGGGTTTTAACGACCAACCCCAAGCTTCAGATTCTGCTGATTTTCATTATTCTGATCACGGTCGTCAGCCGCGTCGTCCCCCTGGAGATGCAGAAACGGGTCGTCAACGAAGCGATCTATCTGCGGAAGGTCGATTTGCTGCTGATTTACTGCGGCATCTATTTAGCCGCTGTCATTGCCCAAGGGGCATTGAAGTATTGGATCAATTACATTCAGACACTCATCGGCCAACGCGCCCTGGCCGCGATGCGAAAAGAACTCTATCACCACATCCTGACGCTGCCCCTCGGCTTTTTCCGCAAAACGCAACCGGGCCTGGTGGTATCGACCCTGACGACCGAGCTGACCACACCTGGCAACTTCGTGGGCATGGCGGTGTCGGTTCCCGTAACCAACATCCTGACGCTGCTGGCCTTTGCCGGATACCTGTTCTGGTTGAATCCCTTACTGGCAGGTGTTTCCCTGAGCATCTATCCGGCGGTGATGATCCTCCTGCCCCGGCTTCAGAAACGCGCCAACCTGCAGAACAAGCGTCGCGTCGATGGTTCCCGGGTAATGGCGGGTAAAATTGCCGAATCTGTTACCGGAATACACGAGATTCACGGCAACGGAGCTTACCGGATCGAGAATGCCAAGTTCGATTCCATGGTGGATAAATTAAAAGATATCAGGGTCCTATGGACTCTTTATACTCAGGGCATCAAACTTCTTAATAATTTTTTTACGAATCTGAGCCCCTTTCTGGTCTTCCTGCTCGGTGGCTATCTGACCATGCAGGGCCAATTGGAACTCGGTGCCCTGGTCGCATTTCTCTCGGCCCAGGAAAAACTCTATACGCCCTGGAAGGAATTGATCGACATGTACCAGGTGTATCAGGACGCCCATGTACAGTATTACCGTACCATGGAATACTTCGATCGCGCGCCGGATCACCAGATCGAACCAAGCAACCGCAAGCCATACACATTCGAGGGCAACATCGATGTGCAGAACCTCTCGTTTGTCACCGAAGACGGTATCCATCTGCTGGACGACATTTCCTTTACCCTCGATCGGGGTCAACATTTGGCTTTGGTCGGATTTTCCGGCAGCGGTAAGAGCACACTGGCCCTGTGCGTCGGCCAGCTCTATCCTTATTCTGCCGGACATGTTCTGCTGGACGGCAAAGAGGTCGCAGATTTGTCCAAAAAAGATATCAGTATGAACGTGGGCTTTGTTTCTCAGGCGCCGTTTATCTTTGCCGGCACGCTCCAGGAGAACCTGCTCTACGGCTGCGCCGCTGAATTCGACGGCGATGACGAAGACAACCGCCGCCGGATGCCGACCCTGGACGAAATCATCGCCGTTCTGCAGCAAACCGGAATATTTGTCGATGTCCTGCGCTTCGGACTCAACACCGTATTGTTTAAGGATCAGGATCAGGAATTGGTTGCCAGAGTCTTGCGGACGAGGGACAGCTTCCGTCACGGATTTGGTCGGGAGCTATCCGAGTTTGTTGAATTTTTTGATGAAAAAAAATATCTCTATTTCTCCAGCGTTTCGGAAAACCTGACCTTCGGTACGTCCAACCGGCTTGATTTCGACCACAGCAATTTATCGCGGAACGGGTATTTCGGTCGATTTCTGGGCAAAGCAAAGCTGGAGCGGCCGTTACTGACCCTCGGTTTCCGTCTGGCAAGCCAGATGGTCGACATCCTGGGCAACCTGCCCCCGGATGCGGTGTTCTTCGAGCAGAGCCCGATCGCTCCGGATGAACTGGATGACTTCCGGCGAATCGTTGATCGGACGAAAAAAATCGACCCGTATCAGCTCGGAAACGAGGACCGGACAAAATTGCTTGAGTTGGCGTTGCGGTTCACCCCGGGTATCCACAAGACCGTCTCCCTGCCGCAAAAACTGGAAACCCTCATTTTGGAGGGACGGGAGTTGTTCGCGAAAAATATCACCACCGACGATCCGACCGCATTTACATTTTATCAATCGTCGCAATACATTTATTCCCAGACAATTTTGAACAACATATTCTTTGGCAAGATGAAAACCTTCAACCAGAAGGCCCAGGAGAAAATCAACCAGAGCATTGTCCATTTGCTGATCGAAGAGGACTTTCTCGAGACCGTCATCGAAATCGGCATGCAGTTCGAAGTCGGCAGCAAGGGAGACAAACTCTCGGGTGGCCAGCGGCAAAAGCTGGCCATTGCCCGGGCACTGCTGAAGCGCCCGCCGGTGTTGATTCTGGATGAAGCCACATCGGCCCTCGACAACAACTCCCAGACCCGAATTCAAAATCTGCTCGAAAGCCGCTGGAAAGGAAAAAGCACGTTGATTTCAGTGGTACACCGCTTGGATATCATTAAAAATTTCGATCAGGTGGCGGTAATGAAGGCCGGTAGGATCGCTGAAATGGGACCTTACGATGAACTCATAGCCAGGAAAGGTTTGCTGTATGAACTCGAATATGGAAAAAGATAGCGAAAGTGCTGCCGGCGAATATCAGGAGAATTTAAAATTCCTGCGGCAGGTCGATTTTTTCTCCGGGCTGCCCCTGGAGGCAACGAAGGTGTTTGCCTACCTGTGCACCAGGGAATTTTACAAAACCGGCGATTATATATTTCAAAAAGACGACGAGGACCAGCAGGCGTATTATATTATATCTGGCAGTGCCGCCCTCCTGCACTCAGCCAACGGTGACGAGCAGGAGGTCCGGGATTATGGAGACGGCGATTTCCTCGGGCGACTGGCCCTGTTGGGAAGCAGGCGCCACCTCTTTTCACTCAAGGCCCGAACCGACGTCACCTGCCTGACCATCACCGGTGAAAAATTCTCCAAGGCGTTGGCACAATTCCCGGATGTGATGCCGAAAATGATCAAGGTTATTGTCGATAACATTTATAACTGGGAAAAACGGTTCGTGGCCCGCCGCAAGGCGGAATGCAGCGACTGCTTCAAAGAGATCGGCGTCAGCCTTGTTTGACGGCGGCAAACATGATAGAAATATACAGAGATCGTTCCAGGTTCAGCGACAAAAGAAAGAAGGCAGGATCCGGAAACATTTAATCGAAGGCTCGCGGCACTGATTCGGACGAAAACATATCGTCATGCCCCAAAAAAAACTTTCATTCAGACTTAAAAACGACATCTCCGAGCTCGACAAGCTGGGCCGCAAACTCACTGCCTTCGGAAACGGGATTGGATTGTCAAAAAAATGTATCTTTCAAATAAATCTGGCGCTGGACGAGTTGTTCACCAATATCGTGAGCTACGGTTTTCCGGATAACGGCCAGCAATGGATTTCGATCGTACTTTCTCACGAAAACAGCAAGATCAGTGTGATTTTGGAAGACAGCGGTATGCCCTTCGACCCGGCAAGTGCGGAAATCCCGGCTCCGGAAACGGAAATCGAAGACTGCAAGGTCGGAGGACTCGGCCTGCATTTGGTTAAAAAAATAATGGATAAGATCACATACAAACGCCGTGACAAGAAAAACATCATCACCTTGACTAAACATATTTCCAAGAGTTGAAGCGCTTTAATTACAGCGCTCGATTACTCTTCAGATTTCGATCATCCGACAATCGATGGCACCAAACAATGTGATGCAAAGAGGGAGTCATATGGAAATACTCGAGACGAAAAAAAATGACATCAACATTTTCAAGTTAAACGGGCGCCTTGACTCGAACACCTCCCCCGCTCTGGAAACCAAATTGATGGAGGCAATGGAAGGCGGTGCCCGAAGTGTGGTCATTGACTTCGAAAATCTGGATTATATTTCCAGTGCCGGGCTGCGCATCATACTGAAAACGACCAAGGATCTAAAACGGACAGAGGGAAACATCGTTCTCTGCGCCATGCAGGATTATGTCAAGGAAGTGTTTGAAATCGCCGGATTCGATTCCTTTTTGCCGATTGTGCCAACTGTGGAAGACGCACTGGCGAAAGTTTAACCCTAATTGAGCGAAAGCCGTGGATGCCCCGGATTCAAGGCAATCAAGGGTGAAGCCGTATTCGTATACTGCGAACCCTTGATCCCGCCGACGGCGGGAAAGGAGATGGGGCATCATCGGTTTTGCCGCAGGGTAAAGAAAATGGGATACAAATGATACAAATCCAACTCACGATGATAAGCATTAATATATTGCCTGCCTATATACACATTGCGCGTTAAATCAATCATATAAAAACCTATCTCATTTTGTTTTGGATTGAACAGTTTATTACGAGAAGCTGTCAAAATAGGAAAGTCAACGCAACCCGACGAGACCCCTCTTCCCCAGATCCCACAAAAACCGGGTAACAGCAACCTCTGCCTCTCGCTGTGGTAGGTGGTGTACCGAGGCGAATCGCCGTATAATATCACGAACCCGGGCATTCCCGTCCATAAGTTCCCAAACTTCCGTTCCGAGGGGGTCAAGCTGAAGTTTTTTCAACACCGTCCGTTCGCTTTTTCCGCCCAACCGTCTGAAAAGTCCGGCCAACCATGGCCGAATCGTTACCGGGTAGGTCAGTAACAACTCCCCGCTTTCCAGGCGGGATTCCTCGATTCGGTCATTTTTTACGGGAGTACATTCGAGGGCCTCGCTTCTATTCGGCCCCTCTGCCCGATTCCTGCGTTTAGATGGTTTCATAATTTAAACAGATCGACTGCAGCTGCTGCCAATCGATCGGCTTCCGTCCTTCCAGCCGTACCCCGAGGATGCGGTTCCTGCCGGATTCGTGCCACAGCCGTGCGCGACTATAAAGCGGCTGCCGCCGTAAGCGTTTTTGTAAATGTTGCAGGATATTTTTGTGCGAACTGTCTTCCAATTCGACGGTATCCGATGACTCTATTCTGTATATCATTGAACGCTTCGTGGAGTAGGCCAGGAAGTTTCTTTCGAATCCCGCCAGTCCGTCTGCCCCGAGGAGCGCGTCAGCAGGACTCCAGCGCTGCAGGGTGAGCATCGACTTTCGGCCCGAGAAAGCGAGATCGTAGAGGCCGGCTTCGAAACGAAACGCCTCTAACCGATAGTCGACCGGAATCGCTGCGCGAATGTCGAACACCGACCATGTCTTTAGAGGTCGTTCGGTGTGATCCACGAAGGATTCCAGCAGCCGACTGGCATAAGGAATGGGGCGATTAAACGGAGCCTGGTAGAATTGCAGCAGTGTCGCTTGCCGGCAGTGAGGGCAGTAAAGCACGACACCGCGCCCGCCGATAGTGCCGCTGCGCCAAAGAAACCCGATGCTCTCGTAGCGGCTGAGTGAACGGGCCCATGCGGCTGGTATGGTCTCTTCGTGCAGATCCTTTCGCATTTTTCGCCCCTGGGAAGCAGCCAACCGTTTAAGCTGGGCGCGGGGTGAAAATTTTCCTTTCACCGGCCCCCACTTTATCTCCATCTGCGGTCCGGTATCGGACGCTAAAAGCAGGTATTGCCGGCCGATTTCTCCGATGTCCCAATTCGTCGGAACCTCGAAGCACACCCCATTCCAGGCAATTTCACGCCATTGACGTGTATTGGACTGTTCAGGCTGATTGACCACGGTCCGCATTCTGAGATGTCGGTATCAATACAAGAGCCTTCCGAGGGATTTAAGGATGAGAGCAAAACCCATCGCAAACATGCCGGTCAAGCCCATGCCGCAGGCAAAACCGGCCAGAAGCACCGGTGCGTACTGCCGCCACATGGCTCCGTAGCGTTTCAGGAAGAAAAACCGTCCCAACAGGGCGCCGATCACCTCCAGCAGGAACCCGTGGGGTGTGGACTGACCCAGACCGCGGACCACGCCGTAAATCAGTAGAACCGGCAGCCCCAGCAGTGACAAAACGGCGTAGGTCACCAGTCCGAACAACATACCCGTGAATACATAGCTGGCTCTCAGTGCCTGGAAAAACAGAGAATTGCCCTCCAGGGTCGAGGTCTGCATCAGCAGCGAGTTAAGGGCCTGAAGGTGCCAGAGTTCCTGGGCGTACGGGTAGTTGCTGGAGGGGATCGGCGCCAGGCGCCAAATGAACTGTGAAAAAAGGAGGCTGGCAATCATAACCACCGGGAATACAATGATTTCAGCCTTTATGATTCCGCGCAGACTGGTACCGGTCAGTTCGATCTCGCGAAAAGATACCGTGGCTTCACCGTAATTGTGGATCGGAATGGGCGCATACCAGATTTCGATGCCCTGGTAGCCGAAAAACCGGGCGCCGGCGATAAAGCTGGCCTCGCGCACCATGGGCAGGCTCACGAACTGACCGGCAATTCCTTCCATCCGGGCGGTGATATATGAGACCAAAGGTGTGTATACAAAGCCGTAACCGAGAAAAAACAGCCAGGGAAAATTGGGAACGAGCCAAACGCAGAGCCCCACGTATGATAGGGTGGAGAACACATAGATTCCAATAGAAATCCAGATATTGATGTCGCCCCGGCTGGGATGCGAGTGCAGCAAATCTCTGAGGCTTCCGCGTTGCCCGGGTGCGTTTTTACCAAAAGACCTAAAAACCGCCCAGATGCCGATGGCGGCTATGGCCAGACCAAGACCGATCCCGAAACTCATGTAAAAGTCGAAATTGTTGGCGAAAACCGTGTCGACCGTCCCCATTCCTTCGTGCCAGCGATAGAGAATACCGTGGCGGAAGAGGATCGGATTGGCCACGAAGGTGATGATCACGCCGATCAGGCCGCCGATGACCGCCCAGAAGGGGAGCACCATTCCGACGAAAAGCAGGGTCAGGTCAAATTGGATGCCGGTCGCCACCGCCGGCATCACCCTTTCGGTGTAGCGGGTCAGTTCGACCCACGGTATCGGTATCAGGCGGATCGGTTCCATCAGAACCAGGCCGGAGACAGTGGGCAGCAGCACATAGATGGCCCCGAAAACCAGACCGATCATCCCGCCAATGGAAAATACTCGCCACTTCCAGCTCTTCTGTTTATCTTCCGTGGACTCGGCCAGGGCCATGGTTCCCAGTGCACCCACCGGCGCCATGGGAAACGGGAGTTTCTCGACGTCGGACGTGAGGCGGTACAATGTGTACCCAAGTCCGAAACGGTCGATACGTTGAATCAACTGAGTACCGACAAGCAATAGAATCGGTATCAGCCAGTCCCTGTGGAAAAAGCTCCGCTGTACGAGAGAATCCGATTCGGCGGAAGGCGCTATCCAGGTCGGTATGAATTCGGTCAATCCGAGCATTCGGGCCGCATCGGACTGAACCAGATACTGGTTCCAGAGCAACCCCTGAAATGGCGTGGCCATGGCGGCACCGGCCATATAGTACAGCAGAAATATTTCCTGCTGTTTCAATTCGGTGTAGGACCGCTTGGCCACTTCGGCAAACAGGATGATGGTGACCCAACGGGCGGCCGGGCCGATTCCGGTACCGATGACCAGTTGCAAATACATGCTGCCGGGCATCATCAGAAATCCGATGAATATGGCCCCGATGACGGTCTTCCAGTCAAACCCTTCTTCAAAATGCTCCGGAGGTTTGAGCAGGTCGCGGTATTCTTTGAGTTCTTTGTCGTCGTACATGTTTGGGATACGGGTTACGGGTTACGAGTTACGAGTTACGGGTTACGGGTTACGGGTTGCGAGTTGCGGGTAATGTCCACATCCGCCCGGATATTTCACCGAACGGAAATCTATCGCTCCCGGCAAGACCGGTGCAAAGGTAGTGCCGAAATCAGGACGGTAATACCAAATAACTCGCATCCGAGAACAGGCCCACAATCGCCCAGCTGCCGGCCATGAAGAAGTCGCCGATAATCAGTCCGACGAAGAACAACCGCAGCTTCTTGAAAAGGTGCACACCGCCATAGCGCATGCAAAGGACGTTGCACAACCAACCGATAAAAAAACTGAACCAGAGAATCCGCATGGCCGAACTGTATGTGGTCAAATAGCCGATCGGGTGGATGGGCCACCAGTAGAATCGATGATAGCAGACAACCAACACCATCATAACCACGGCCCCGACCACAGAAAAAACCAAAACCCATTTCCCGCTGCGCATTGGCGACTCGACGAGATTGTGCACGTTTTCATAAACCGATACCGTGGACCGCACGGCCCAGTCCAGATCGAGTTCCCGGGCACCGAATTTGTAACAAAGGGTCAACATGGAAACGAACGATACCGCAACGGCAGCCAAAAGGGTGATGACAATGGTGCCCACAATCAATTTCTTGGGATCCATGCGATTCGTCACCCGCCCGGCATGGAGCAGCGACGGCATGAGGGATTCCCGCAGATCGAGAAAAAGCACCTTTTGAACCACGGCGGTGAGCAGCAGTCCGATACTGCCGAAAAAACGGGGACCGAAAATAAAGAGGAGTCCGTCAAGCGGCGCATTGGTCAATGTGAAATAGGCCAGGCCGCCCTGGCAAATCACCCGGGTGGCAACGAGCATCACCATGAAGAAAGCACACACCGTTAAAAAAGCCGGTAGGAGTGGCAGCCCAAAATAAACGCACAAACCGATCAGCAGCACCGAACCCCAAAAGAATCCCCAGAAGGAGAACCGGAAGGAAATCCACTCCGGTTGGGATGATTTGGGGACACGGAATCGCACTGCATCCCGCACGGTTTCCCAGAGGTGGAATCGCGCCAGCCACAGAAGAAAAAGAAAAAAGACCGCATACGCCCCGATGGTCTGGGTTTCTTCCGGACGGGAGAGGGTCGGTCCGAAGGTAACACCCAAGGCCGCTTCCGGGATATCGTAGCCAAGGATACCCAGCAGACCGAAAAGCAGACCACCGAAGATGAAAAAAATCCAGAATGAGAGGGATATCTGCTTCGACGTTAAAAATGCTAATCCGATAAAGGCCGGGTAGATGAAAATCTTTAGTTTGTAAAATCCGGAAAAAAGACCGTACTTGGGAAAGTATGACCCGGCCAAAATCAGGGTGGGAACCTGCGGTACGGAGGGTATATAGAAACTAAACCCGTTTATTAAGTGCAACACCACTGGGATGGCGAGTCCCGCCAGAAGAAAGCGGTCGGATAGAAAACGGCCCAATGCATTGTCGTCGTATGCTTCCTGCATGAGTTGCGGAACCCGCAGGAGGGGGAAGTTCATCCGTTCATTCTCGATCGCCTGCCGGCTGAGGATGTTGATCATGCAAAGCATTACGAAGTAACAGATGAAAATAAAGATCCCCCAAACCATGAGAGGCGGGAGCCAAGCGCTCCATGGAACCTGCCGAAACACTTCCCACCAGCTCAGGTTGCGCCCGCCGGCCAGCCCATCGTAGAGGGAGGAAACCGCTTCCGGACTCTGCGGATAGAGCCCGCCGGGAAGTAGCGGCAACAGTTCCTCTGCCCAACGGCTTCCGAGTGTCGAAAAATACTGGGGTGCCGTCAGGTTGATGAAAAAGGTCCGAACCAGACCGGTGTAAGCAATTCCCGAGGCCAGGACCATCAGGATCCAGATAAGCAGCAGCTCGCGCCCCGTGAGCCAGGACCATCTCGAAAAGACAGTCCTGAGACCGGCGGTGGCCAACATCAGCCAGAAAAGAATGTAGAAAGGTGCCAGAGGGAAATGCCCGCCCCCCAACGGCGTTGCCGAACGATACACGTTGTTGAACGGTGTAATGGCGCAAATGAACATTGCCAGAACAAACCCGATCGTCAGGGCCCGAGCGCGTATCGGCACACCGCCGGTAACGCTCGCAGGGGCGGACGGGGCGCCGGATCCAGCCTTCACGCAGGATGTATCGTTGCCGTCGGTTGAATCGATTTTTTCCATACAGCTCACGTTCCGTCAGGTATCGTTGCGGTGCCCTCAGGGGCCGCGTCTATATACTGTCTGACATCTATGCCGCGCTTTTTCCCATCTGCGGCGATCAGCTCTTCATAGTGAACTTTGGAGATCGAATCGAGCGATCGCCACACCAGAAGTGTTTTTCGCAGTTCGTGGAGGAAGGCCTTGTTGATTCGCCGCCAGGCGTTTGCCTCTCCGGAAAGACGTTCAAGGAGGATTCTGATTTCAAGGAATCCGGGGTCTTCCGCAGATCGGCAGAAGGCCACCGCGACCTTCTGCATGATACCGAAATCGAAAGGCGCCAGCCAAATATCGGTTGTCAGCTGTAAAAATACTTCATCGCTGCCGGTGGCACTCGCCGCGCCCTCGAGGCCCTGGCGGTCGGGTTCATCTTCCGGGACCAGGCATTGGGTCATTGAAAAACCGATCTCTCCGGCGGAAAACAGACCGTGGGATACATCTCGGTGCCCTTCGAAGTGATCCAGTAGGAAACCGCCGACACTCAGGTGCTCGCGGTGTTTCATCAGAAAGGGGAGGGTCACCTGCAGGCGATTCCCGACAGCTTCCGGAAGCCGCCAGGAGCGGTTGACGTCCGGTATGGCGATGTTGGCCGCAACCTTTGATGGGTAAATGACGGAAACCAACACGACCAGAATCACCAGAACCATGGCCGCCACACCCGCTATGGAAGAATAGTTGACCGTTATCCCGGACCACAGGGCGGTGCCGGCCAGAACGCCGGCCGTCGTCTGGGCCAGCAAGTAACCGAGAACAACGCTGAGAACTGCGAACGCCAGGGCCTCGGCAATGAAAAGAAACGACACGTGAGAGGGGGCCAACCCTACGGCGGTGTAAATACCGATTTCCCGTTTTCTTTCATAAACGCTGCCGATCATCGTGTTGAGGACGATAAAAACGGAAATGACCAGAGGGATGACCACATTGGGGACACCGCTGTAACTCATGGTGTCGCTGGCCTGGTAGAGATACGTACCGTCCGTTTGCCCGGCAAAGAGCGTCAAGCCGAACCGGTCGACGATTTGTTCGGCAGCCGTCCGGTTGACCCGCCCGCCTTCGGGTTTGACGGCAACGCCTTTGAGTTTGCCCCCGGCACTCATTAAAAATGCGTCCGGAACGATCAACATGCGATCGGCATCGACGTGCTGGTAGCGACTCTGGTACGAACGGACTTCCTCCCCGGACTCCATGGCCTCCATTTCCACCTCGGTCATCTCCATGGAAACTTCGCTCGGAAAAGTCACCGTTGAAAGAGGCTCTCCGTCCAAATCGGTGTTTTCCATTAAACGGAGGCTCGAAAACACCCCGACCACCCGAAACGGAAGACCCCAGATGAGCACATCGGTATCCTGACTTAACACCGGATCGACGGCCAGCTCCTCCGCCATTCGCTCAGAAAGCAGAACCGCCCGCTGCTCCGACTCCCGAAACCATCGGCCGCCGACCAGAATCCGCTCCATGCCGGTCACCTTGGGTTCGGCGGCGGACAAACCGATCGCGCCGTAAGCGGTATACTGCCGTTCCGCACGCTGGACCGTCACACTCAGGGTGCGCGTCCGGTCTTCGTCTTCAAGCCATACCCGCGGTGCCACGACACTGCTACTGCCAAAATAATCGGCCACAATGCTCAAACTTTCAGTAGGCAGATCGGTCCAATTGACATTCTTGAACAGATACCCGCTATAGGGCGAGTGCTCCTGGAAGAGCAGCCGGGTGTGGTGCCGCAACGACTTCACGGAGGTAAAGCTCATGACAGTGAAGGTCAGAATGATCAGCGTGGCACTGGTCAGGGCCGTTCGCAAGCGTCGGCGTCTTAGATTGCTGACCCCCAGCAGAAATGCCGCCGCGAAGGCTTTCCAGCGCCCCATCTCAAGGGCTTTCATTTGCCGGGCATGCCGTTGGAGTTTGGCCATCTCTTCTTCGAAACGAAAGTAAATGATCAGGGTCACAATGCCCGAAAGGCCCATGATGAAAAAGGCCAGAATGACCACCGTCGGGCTGTATGCCAGCTGGAAAGCCGGGTGCACATTGTAAATTACGGCGATCAGCACAACGAGGATGGCGCAAAAGGCGATGATGCGCTTGTGAATGTTTGTGTAGGAAAAGAGCAGGCGCTCCATGCAAAAGGCAAACGGTACAAAAAGAGCGATGTAGAACAATACTCCGAAGAGAACGTCCTTCTCTGTGCTTTCCACGTCACCGTATACACGCGTGGCCAGTGCCCAGGAGCTTGACGCCGCTTTGACAAAGTGATCGTACTGCCGTTCGTCGAGAGCCCTGTCGGCGTCTTCCAGAACCGCCAGCCCTTCCCGTTGCAGCTGGGAGATCCGTTCGTTATAGATGCCGTGTGACTCGAGGGTTCGTATCCGCGGTACGAGCAGGCTCCACATGTCACGGGCGACCATATAATCGGTGCGGTAAACAAAAGGCCAATCGTCGACAAGGTACCCGCGGCCTTGGGGATGGGCGGCATCGGCGTTGAGAAGCAGTAGTTTCCAGCGCAGCACCGTGTCCGACAGCGTCAGCTTCCAAGGCGTGCCGGGCTCGAGCAGCAGCGAGGAAATGACTGAGGACCAGGTGTCGAGCCTGCTGAAGCTGTAACGGCCCGGGCGCGCTTCCCGCCTGGCATCGATCAGCTGGACCTTGTTCATGTAACGGAAGGTACGGGGCTCGAGCAGGTTGAATACGACGCTCTGTTTGCATCCGAACATCACCAGATTGGTTTCGATGTTGTTCCGTTGAACCTTGACCCGATAGGCATCCTTGCCGGTCTGTTTTTTGTCGATGGCCCACATAATCTGCCCGTTTTCAGGATCGAACCGGTAGGCTTCGATGACCAGCTTGTCTTGCACCAGCTTCTTGGTGGCCACCCCTTTCAGGTAATACATCCCCATGGCATCCACCATGCTGTAGTAGCGCCCCTGGCCTTGAAACGTCATGACGACCGTTCCCGGTGCCGGTTGATCGGGAAACAGTTCACCGTGTCTCAGAAACTTTGCCTGGCCCGTGACGGTCGTAAAACCGTCTCTTGGAAGGCTGCCGTCGTAAAGCCCCGGTGCCCGCGTGATGCCATCGATCAACCCCGCGACCTGCGCACTCTGGCGCACGGCAAAGTCCCGGTCGACGGCCTCGGGTCGATCACCCGGTGTCCCCCATTGCGACCGAGCGTCGTTCACCGTCACCAGCGAGACACCCAGGAAGCCGGCCAGCGCACTGACCTCGCCGCCCAGCGGCGGTCGGTCGAGGAAGTAACTCTGCCAGGAACGCTGTCGATCGGGTCGCAGGGTATCCTGGTACAGGATGGGGTCCAAGCCTTTGTCGCTGAGTGTTTCGGCGCTTTTCTTAAGCACGTCGTCCAGGGTGCTGTAAATCGCCGTCCGATTGACCCGCGGCCTCAGCGGATACAGCCAACCATAGTTGAAGGCACCGAAACCGTCACCGTGACTGGAGAGGTGCAGGGAAACAATGGCCGAGAGCTCCATCGATTTGGCAAGGCTGCGGAATGACTTGGCGCTGCGAATCATCTTCTCCTGCAGGTCGGCGCCTTTCTCTATCCGAAGGTAATCGCCAATCGCCCTGGGAATAGCCTGTTCAATGGCTGCCGTTTCTTCCGCAGAAAGATTGCTCAAATCGGTCCGCCAGAGAATGCGCCGCAGAAGCCGCCGCTCTTGAACCAGCGCACGGATGCGACCCTGATTTTCATCCGCCTTGCTCTTCAGCCGCAATCGCATGAGTTGATTGGAAATGCCGTCCACCTCGGACTTGATTGATTCGCTGATAGCCTCGAGCAGTTTCGGACCCGTCTGGGGCTGTTCGGAAGATTTTTTAGCCAGGAAGACGGTGACGCCTTCCTGGCGGATCTCGTTCAGCATGTCCAGGTTGCCGCCGGCCATTTTGACGGTTTTTTTAAGCGTTTTTTGCAGATTTCGCAGGTCCTTGCTGCGCGATCGGAGACTCCATACCATTTCCCGCATACCGGCAAGGGTTTGGGCGTGACCGGCAGTAGCCACAAGAAGCACAGACCGGCCCGGCGACGACTGCTTCAGGGTGCGGGCCAGATTCAGCAAGGTAATGATTCCGATAGTTTCGTCCGCCCCGGGTGCCAAACCCGGCACCAGTGCAGCCGCATCGTAGAACGCCTCCACAACGATGAGCTGCTCCTTGAGCTCAGGATCGGATCCGGTGATCAGTCCAAACACGTTCTCGGCAGTGACATCCTCCCAGCCGGATTTTGAGTATAGAACCGCGGACCGGGACAACAGGCCTTCCGGCGCCGATTCGAAGGATCCGAAAATGCGTTTCGCCGTATCGCGATCGATCCGGAAACGGGGAAAAGAAAGCGGGGTCAGTTCCAGTTTGTCCTCGTAAAGCATTTTCGGAGTTGCGTTCTCATCGAGGTAAATCAGGGCGGCGGCTCCCAGGGAAGCGGCGTGGATCCAATTCTTGCCCGAATCGATGTCCATCAGGACGATAGCGCCTTCCACTGGCTTGCCGTTAAAGTGTTTCAGCTCTCCCGGTCCGACATAAATAATCGGTCCCTGAAGGCCCTCTTTCTGGATCGTTTGCGGTGTGACGGCATTGGCCAAGACCGGCTGAACATCGATGCTGATCCGTCGCTCCGGCAAATCGAGACGGCTGCCAAAATGCCGAATCACCGGGACCCTGAAGAGCTGGGAACCCACCGCCTCCAAACCCAACTGTTCGAACCGTCTCATGATGAATTTTGCGGCAGCGGCACATCCGGGCGTACCCGTGCTGCGATCTCCGAAAGCGGCCATTTCGCGGATGTCGGCCATGAAGTGATCCGCAGACGGCGCGGCGTCAACCGCAAGAGCGGATGACGCCGTCAGGAGCGCCCACAGTAAAATCGACCCGGCTGTCGAATTTGCTTTTTTTATCGGAAAGTATCTGGAGGAAGACCGGTGTCGCCGGCGGTGGGGCGATAACCTGTGATTTTGCTTTTTGGAGGAAGCCGGCATATGCGCTTTTTTCTGTACTCTGGATGATCGCAAACAAAACGAGAATTGTAAATGTCCATTGTTGATCTCGTTTTGTTTACTCCTTGGCCCCGATTTTCCCGAGAGAAATGGACAGTTCGTCCCGGTTTTCGATTTTATCGACGCGTCCATCCCGGATCCAGACCACCTGATCCGATACGTTAAGCATTTTAAAGTCATGGGTGGCGGAGATTACCGTCACGGATCTTTCGCGACTCAAATTCTTCAGCAAAGCAATAATCTCTTCGCCCGTGCTGAGATCGAGGTTCCCGGTGGGTTCATCGGCCAGTATGATCGCCGGATCGTTGGCCAGAGCCCGGGCCACAGCCACGCGCTGCTGCTGACCGCCGGAAAGTTCCGAGGGTTTGTGCTGAAATCGGTCTCCCAGTCCCACCAGATCAAGCAAGCGGATGCCCTTATCCGTCGCCTCGTCGCCGTTCATTCCCGCAAAAGTCATGGGTAGGGTCACGTTCTCCAAAGCTGACATGACCTGTATCAGATTGAACGTCTGAAAGATGTAGCCAATTTTGCGACAACGCAGCCAGGCCAGTTCGTAGGCATCAAGTTGGGCGATGTCGACCTCGTCGATGAAAACTTTGCCGGAAGTCGGTTTGTCCAGCCCGCCGATCATGTTGAAGAGCGTGCTTTTGCCGGATCCCGAGGGTCCCATAATGGAAATGTAGTGGCCGGACTGAATCTCCAGGTCGATCCCTTTGAGTGCCAGAACATCTATTTTTCCCAGCTTAAAAGACTTGGTAACGTTTGAAACCCTGACGATGTTATGGTTATCTTTCATCGAAGTTCCTAAAATGACTTCACCGGTAGTGGTCGCCGCTGCAATGTAAAAAAAGGGTCCCGCCGAAAGGTGTCGGTAGGACAAGACCTACGATGCGTGCACGTCACTCATTTAGTCGGGTCTCGATGTGCAGAGAAATTCGTCGCGGCGGCGGCACGATTCAGTGTTCCGCGCGCATGGCCTCCACCGGCTGCATTCTGGCCGCCACGATAGCCGGATAGACAACCCCCACGAGACTCAGGAGAGAACCCACAACGGTGGCTGACAGGATCGAAAGTAAAACCGCCCGCCAGGAAAGGGTGGCCAGCGCAACGGTACCAAAGCTGACGGCCGCATTCAGGAGTGAGAACAGGGCACCGACCAATGCGCCCGCAGCGCCGCCGACCAGGCCCTGCATCCCGGCTTCCAGAAAAAAGAGCCGCAGGATGAATCGGTCCAGGGCACCGAGGCATTTCATGGTTCCAATTTCCCGGAACCTCTCTGTGACGGCCATCAGCTGCGCATTGACGATACCCACCACGCAGACCACCAACGAGAGAATCACGATCCAGCGCTGTTTGGGTGAGGCCGCGACGCTGGTGTCATTCGGTCCGATGTCATAACCGGCATTGATCAGGATCTGCCTGGAATCGACATGGCCGGTGGCCAGCAGTCCGTCTGCCACGTCCGTACCGACGTTGGTAAAAGAGAGGAACGCCACGGCCAGCACCAGGCTCAGCGTCGTGATCAGTGAACGGAAAAACCGCACCCGAATGCTCTTGAAAGCGATCTCGATCGCTTTCTTGAACGGCAGCACGACAAGCCGTTTCACCGGATCGGTCGTGGATACGGATGTCATTTCATCAGATATGTCAGCCATAGGATCTCACCTCTGAAGACGAAGGGGTGTTATCCGACGACCGCCGGATAACGAAGACCTTCGTCAGAGGGCGCGCCGCGCGACTGCCAGGGCGCGATGAGATGGACCAGAGGTATGCTCTGCGTTGAATTACCTATTGTCCATCCATAAATGGCCTTTTTTCCACTGGGCGGCGTTCTCCGCAGCTTTCCGACTGCGGCGTACATAAAGTACGCCTCGCCGCAAACCTTTGTGCGGCCTTGCCCAGCGAAAAAAATTCTCATTTATGAATTGGACACTCAATCGTGCCATCCACTTTTCGCGGATGGGCACTATTTAAATTTTTTGAACGGTAACACAAAAACCAGGGCCCATCAACGGGTATTGAGCCGTGGGCGAATACGGTGACCGCTGCAGACCGGCTACCGCAGCCGGGACCGCCCGCCGGGATTCGGATCTGCAAACTGTTCAAGATACCGGGCCGTGTGGACGGCGCCGTTAAGATCGATCGCATGGGATGTCGGCTCGGGGCCCTTGATCCGGTCGCTGATAAGGACCGCCAGTCGCTCGGGCTGTAAATCTTTTTCCATAAGAACGGTCACCGCGCCGATGGACGCCAGGCGGTCCGCCCGCAACCCCTGCTCCCTGTCTCCGGGGTAAGGCCAGACAAGGGCCGGAACATGGGTGGCCAGAAGATTCATGCTCGTATTGTATCCACCCATGCTGATCGACAGGTCGGCGGCTGCCAGCAGAGGTAGAAAATCGGGAGTGAAGCGCGCGACTTTTATATGGCGGCCCGCCCGCTCCTGCAGCAGCGCGAACTCATCATCGGGCATGTAGGGACCTGTAAAAACGTACAGCACGGCAGGCCGATCGGCATTCAAATTCGGGAAACATTCCAACAGCGGTTCCAGGAGCACGATCCCCGCCTGCCCGCCTCCGGCGCTGGCGACGATAAGGACCTCATCCTCCCCAATACCAAGACCGGATCGGATGCGACCGCGGACACCGACCGGCGGCTTCGGCGTAATGAATCCCGTATATACCACCGGTATCGCAATGTCGCCAAGGCGGGTAAAGGTGCGGTCAAGCCCGATCAGTTGCGGATCGGCGTGAACCAGTAATATGTCGAACCACCGGTTAAGACAATCGACGACTCTTTTTTCGTACGCTACGGGATCCTTCTTCTCAACCAGTATATCCCGGAGGCTGCACGCCACCCTGCTCCGATGGAGTCGGCCGCTTCGTATACCATCCAATACCGGGTCAAGTTCGAACCCGAAGGCTTTGCGACCGAAAGGGTAGAGCTCGACTGCAAAGACATCCGGGGCCTCTGTCTCGAACAGTTCAAAGAGAAGTTCCCGTCGCTCCGCTTTGACGGCTTCCAGGGTTCGGCCCTTGTCGGTGGGGAAAAGTCCGCTGTAATTGCGATCCGTCATCATGCCCGGCAGACGCAGGACCCGCACATGGGCCGGCAGCGGTGTGTCGATCTCGGCCCCACCGGTGACCATGATAATGTCGTGCGCCGCCAACGCCTTGCAGATCTCGAGGCTTCTGAAGACGTGACCGACCCCCCAGATGTGCTGGCAATAGTAAATGATCTTCATGGTATCCTGCTTGTCGCGCGAGGAAAATATACTGTCCCGATGACCCCGACGCGAAGTATATACTGGATGTCAGAAGGTTATCCCGAATGGCGCTTTTATAAAATCCCCCAGTTCCCCCTTTGTCAAAGGGGGAACTGGTAAAGGCCCGCAGTATTCATAATACGGCTTGCGACAATAAGGGATGTCGGTGTGTCGGCATTCCCCCCTTCAAAAGGGGGGCATCTTCTAATGTCGGACCCACACGCCAATCGGAACATATTTATGACAACAGCTAGAATCGCCCGTATATTTCATGAGTCTCACCCGCCGTTGTGCAAGCCATTTATGACATATTCGGGTTGAGGGCCTGGGCATTGATTTCTTCTATCGCGATCCGGCCGTGCCTGGCAATCAGCAAATGAAGGTGTGCGGGCTTCAGCAGGCGGGCCTCGGTCGGGAGAAATCGCCGCAGCAGCAGACGATACACCAGGCACTTTATGACGCCCTCATGGGTGACAATGAGGATCGATTCACCCGGCCATTTGGCGGCCGCCGATTCGAGTGCCCGCCGGCCTCTTTCCCAAACGCTGTTCCGGTCTTCTCCGCCGGTGGGATGAAACCGCCAACCGCGTCGCGTCTGCTCGGCCAGGTGTTCAGATTTCTCTTGGGTAAGCTGTGCCAGAGTTAAGCCTGACCATTGCCCCCAGTCCTGCTCTCTCAACCCGGCCTCCTGAACCAGGGGGACCTTGACCATCTTGTTGATAATGGCCGCGGTTGTCTGCGCCCGTCCGAGATCGCTGCAAATGCAGCGGTCCCAGTGATACTTTCGGAGAATACGTCCCCAGGTCTCAGCCTGCTTTTTCCCGTGGTCCGTCAGGGCGGAGTCGAGCTGGCCCTGGATTCGTTTTTCTTTATTCCAGACGGTCTGGGCATGTCGAATGAGCCCGAAACGCGTTTGCTTGTCTGAATCTAGCCCGTTGGAAAAGTTCTTCATTTTCTTATTGCCATCTCTTTCAAAACGTCTTCCACAGCGGTGTAGTTTTTTGCCAGATCCCGCTCCCGCCGGATATAATCCTCGGCCGCGCACCCCATTTCCAATCGGCGGCCGGGGTTCAGCATCAGTTCTTCTACAGCCCGCTCAAAGGGGGCCGCCGCATTGAGGGGCGTCAGCACACCGGTCTTGCCGTTGACGACAACCTCCGGCACACCGGCATTGGCAAACGCCACGACCGGGAGACGGCAGGATTGGGCTTCGAGAAACACCATTCCCAGAGATTCTCCGATCCCCGGAAAAACAAACAGGTCGGCGGCGCTGTAGTAACGGAACATCTCTGCCCGCGGAATTTTTCCCACGAAGCGAACCTTCCCGGGGATATGGATCTCCGCCAGACGCTTGAGCGCACCCATTTCCTCGCCGTCTCCGACGACAACCAGCATCAGTTCATGGCCGCGCCGCAAAAGGCTTCCGCAGGCACGGATGACCCAAGCCACACCTTGCGCCTTGACACCGGGACGGAGCATGGCTGCCGTCAAGAGGATTGGAATACCCTCGATCTGCCACTGTGATCGCAGTCCGGCACGGCCGTCAGAATCGAAACGGAACTCTGCCGGATGAATACCGGGCGCGGCATAGGACACCCGCTCCAGTGGCAGCAACCGCTTCAGATTGACAAAATCGACCCGTTTGTTGACGAAGACATGCCGCGCCGCCTGCAGTGATCTTCTGTTGAGGAAAAATCCCGCCAACGTCCGGATGTCACGCCGATACTTGGTTGCATATGCACCCTGAAAGATGGCGTATGGGATTCCTTTTCGGGCGGCAACAGACGGCCCCAGCAGATCCGGGCCTTTGTAGTAGGCGTGGTAGGTCAACCAGAGATCGTAACCGCCGGGGGGCAGGCGCCGAAGAAGCCGCCGGCGTTCGGCCAACAGGTGGGGCAGCATCCAGGGTTTCCAGAATATCCAGCGGGCCCGTAGCGTGCTGGCCACCTGCAGTCGGTGGCCTTTGGCCTCGAGGTACTCATACAGGCCGGTGCCGATGACCAGATCGCCGGAGGGATGACGGTGCCCCAGCGGTTTGAAAGGGGCATAGAAAAGAATGTTTAATGTTTGGTGTGTGGTGTTTGGTGTTTGATGAATTGGTGTTTAGTGTTTGGTGTTTGGTGTTTGGTTTTGATCGGTTTGATCTCATGGATTTAAAATGGGCATTTCCGCCAGATAAAAATGTTTTAAGGGATCTTTTGGGTTATGTTGAAAGATTATCGATCCTTAACCGCTAAAGCGGTAATTCCCTTCAATACTCTCATTTGCTTTTGACCATACACCAAACACAAAATACTAAACACCACCTTCTCCCAACTCCGGTACTTCCCGCCGATATATCTCTGCCAAACGGTGGATGTGGTCATGATTGTAAAAGTCCTGCAGAACCCGTTGCCGGGCTTTTCTGACAATCTTTTTCCGCAAAGCGTCCTCGGTCAAGAGGTGCACAATCGCCGCGGCCAGTTTTTCAGGTTCCCCCGGCGGCACCAGCAAACCGGTTTCGCCATCCTGCACCAGCTCGGGGATGGCTGAAACCGTTGTGGCAACCACCGGCACGCCCATGGCCATGCTTTCCAGCAAAACGTTGGGAATGCCGTCCCGGTCGCCGTTGGCGGCCACCTCGCACCCCAGAACGAACACGTCGGCCTGGCGATAAAATTCGAGAACCGCCTGATGCGTCTGGGTGCCGTGCCAGCTTGCCACACCTTTGAGGCCGAGACTGTCGATGAGCGTCAGAATCTTATCCCGATCCTCGCCGTCACCTACCAGCGAGTGCCGCACGGCATAGCCGTTGTCGATGAGCCACTTGACAGCCTGGTAGACGGTCGTAAGCCCTTTTTTGGCGGTCATGCGGGCAACGGTCAGAAGTTTAAAGGGTGGATCCGGCGCTCGAGTGCCGGCAGGCGGCGAAAAAAGGCCGGTGTCGATGCCGTGATACACCCGGTGGATGGGGGCACTGTCACCGTCGGCAAGGGCCATGAGGTGCCGGCGATTGTACGCGGTGCAGGTCACGACGAACTTCGCCAATTTCAGCTTTTCTCGCAGCTGTTCCTGGTCCGACGTGTATATATCCTTGGCATGGGCGGTAAAACTGAACTTCAAACCGCTGAGCTGGGAGGAAAACATGGCCACCGAGGCGGGAGAATGGGCAAAATGCGCGTGCAGATGGCAGACCCCCGTGCCGGGCAACAGACGCTGCACAAGATAACCGGCCTGGAGAAAATGTTTGAACGTCGCCGGTCGGTGGGTTCTGCGGAAGCGCCTCAGGGCCGTCTTGAGTGTCTCCAGATATCTGCGCGGTATTTTCAGGGCCAGCAGCAGGTTGTGATAAAGAAACCGGGGCAGGGGCACCAGAAGCGTTTCCGGCAGATAGTCCACCCGGGCCTGGATCTGTTCGATATTTTGGTGGGTAAAATCTTCCCTGGGGGCCCGCATCGAAAAAATATGCACGCTAAAACCCAGGCGTTCAAGGAGTAAAATTTCGTTGGAAATAAACGATTCCGATATGCGGGGATACCCTTTCAGAATCATCCCCAGTACCGGAGAATTCCTTATCACCACAGTCGAAATCCTCTTATCGCCCTGCCGGATGAAGCCGGTTAATAAATATGGTTATGATTTGGACACTCAATAGTACCATCCACTTTTCGCGGGGGGACGCTACCTTAAGCCTTTACCAGTTCCCCTTTTGACAAAGGGGGACAGGCGGATTTAAACAAGAAACAAATCGGAATAAATTTCTGACATTCGCTATAATGCATCGGTTCGTACTGGGAATCCCGGATGTTGAAATTAAAAAAGGGGCTTGAGTCACCCCTCATCGACGTCCATACCAATTGTAAGTTTTCTATCGCCCCCTGATCGGCATATTTCATGAAATTTTCGGGTTAAATCACCTTGCGCATATACGCGGCCGGCACGACTTCCTTGAGCCGCTTGTTCGATTCCGTTTTAACGGCCGACCCGCACGTATTGAGCGGCTCCAAACCTCTGAACACCTTCAAGCGCCCCTGCATGGCGCTGATGCCTTTCATCTGGAATTGGGAGATGGCCTGCTGGTATGGCGCAGGATTATCCAGCAGGGAGAAAACCTTTGCGCGCATTTGCTCGGCTGAGCATCGGTGCCACGGAATATACTCCACAAGGTTGTTGCGATGAAATATTTTGGCACGGATCAATTGTTCCTTGCGCGGCGTTTCCCGGGGCAGAATCAGGGATACCGTCCCCAGGGAAAGCAGCTCACAGATGGTGTTGTAGCCGCCCATGCTGACAGCCACATCGGCGGCCGCCAGGAGCTTTTCCATGTTGCGGTAAAAATGATAGGTTCTTAGCCCGAGCTTACGCGCGCGTTTGAACACTTTTTTACGGTCCTGCTTCGGCATGAACGGCCCAGTAATCAAAACCGATTTAAAAGGTACCGGGCGGGGTTCATTTTCGAGCATGGATAGGTAGGCATCCATCAGGACATACCCGTCCCCGCCGCCGCCGGCGGTCACGACGATCAACTTTCCGCCGTTTGGCAGGCCCTGCTCCTTGCGCGCCTTCAGAATCTGGCTCTCCGATGGTACCTTGCGGGGGATATAGCCGGTGTAGACAATTTTGCGACTGACGCTTTCCGGCATGGCGTATTCTTGGACAGGATCGTAAAATTCCCGGTTTCCGTAGACCCATATTTCGCTGTAGAGTTTGTCCAGAATGTCGTAGATGCCCTTTTTGTTCCAGTCCCGCCGGACGGTTTGGCGATCGTCCATGATGTCGCGCAGGCCGAGAATGGTCTGGGTATTGGGCTGGCAGCGCCGCAACCACTGCAGGGTCGGCAAAACCTCTTTTTTCAGCCCCAAAGGCTCCTTGTCGACAATGAAAAGATGCGGTTGAAACGTCTTGGCTGTGGCCGTGATGATGTTTTTACGAATATCCAGGGCGTGCTTGGCATTGATCTTGATCGAAAGCGGCAGGTATTCCTCGTTGGTTTTTTTGATCATCCCCGGAATGCGCACGAAATCGATCTGCTCCGGAAAGGAGAACCGGCCCACAATCGGTGACCCGGTCAGAATGAGGATGTTGATGTTGGCGTCCCGCAACTGCGTGGCTATGGCCAGCGTACGACGGATATGGCCGAGGCCGTAAGTGTCGTGGGAATACATCAATATATTGTATGTGGAGTTTCGGGGCATTAACAGCTGCGAATTTTATTGATTGTTTTGCCGTCGCACCTGGTCATGCAGGTGTGCCAGATATCGCTACGACACCGCTTCATCGCGTGTGTCGGGTGGTCGAATGGTATTGTATTAGTCGTTCTGTATCGTACCCAGAGCGGATCGTAAACCCCGAAATATTGAAAATCAAGAAGTTATTAGTATCAAACTCAAGATAAAAAAACAATACGCCTCGAAATTTTGCCGTCGGGAGATTACCGATTGTGGTTCCGGCCGGCTTAGGAATGGATGTAGCGTGTTCCCGCAAGTCATACCATAATGCCGGGGATTTTCGGTCTCAACTCCTGCCGCTGCCAACCTAAAGTCCAGGACCGTCCGCCGCAATATTATTCTTGCCAGCCCGGTAGTGTCCACCACGGTTCTTGGCAGTTGAACGTGGTTTGTGGCCCAAGGGACCGCCGGTCCCGGCATCCTAAACTCTCAGCAACTACCATTGCTTTATTGTGTTAGAGGTTGACAATCGCACAAAAAATTGTAAAATGAATATCAAAAATTCAATTTGCAAAACCTTATGCTGAAAAGAACACTCGCAGATAAGATAAGAAAAGCTTCCCAACGGTATCCGGTGGTCACACTAACCGGACCGCGCCAGTCCGGTAAAACGACACTGGTTAAGATGACGTTTCCAGATTACGATTATCTGTCTTTGGAAGAGCCGGATCATCGTGCCTTTGCTCTGGAAGACCCGCGTGGATTTTTGTCTCAGTTCACGGAAAAGGTCATACTCGATGAAATCCAGCGGGCTCCGGATTTATTTTCATATATTCAGACGATTGTTGATACAAAAGATATTAATGGTCAGTTTATCCTCACTGGGTCTCAAAATTTCTTGCTCCTGCAGAAAGTTAGTCAGTCCTTGGCCGGACGATGCGCCGTATTACACCTCTTACCCTTTTCGTTAAGTGAGCTGATACAACGCC
This sequence comes from uncultured delta proteobacterium, assembly GCA_963825595.1. GTDB lineage: Bacteria > Desulfobacterota > Desulfobacteria > Desulfobacterales > SG8-13 > JARFQH01. The sequence goes on from CAWGUE010000017.1 coordinate 62,825, forward strand.
AACCGCTGTCTATTCAAGCCATCGGTCGACAACTCCCGAGCAAAAATCGTTCTTTGAATGAGATGCTATCATCCGTATTGTTCAAAGGCTTCTACCCACGAGTCCATCATAAGAACCTCAATCCCGTCGAATGGCTGGGCAACTATTATAAAACCTATATTGAAAGAGATGTTCGAGATGTTTTAAATGTTGGTGATCTGGATACATTCAGCCGTTTTGTTCGCCTATGTGCCGGCCGAAACGGTCAGCTTTTGAATCTTTCGTCCCTGGCAAACGACTGCGGGGTTACCCACACGACATCAAAGCGTTGGATTTCTATATTGGAAAGCAGTTTTATCGTATTCCTACTACGGCCGCATTTTAAAAATTTTAGCAAGAGACTGATTAAAAGCCCTAAATTGTATTTTCTGGATACCGGGTTGCTCAGTTATCTGTTGAGAATTCGCTCTGAGAATGACCTACGATATCACGCGCTGTTCGGCAGCATTTTTGAAAGTTACGTTATCTGTGAGCTTCTTAAAAACTATATGAATCGCGGTGAGGAGCATGCGATTTACTTCTGGCGGGATTCGACTGGCAATGAAGTTGACGTGCTCATTGATGAAGGAGATACACTGACGCCAATTGAAATTAAGGCCGGTCAAACGGTTTCGGCAGACTTTTTTAAAGGGATTCGTTTCTGGAAAAAACTCTCCAGCGGATCTGAACAACAGGCGGCACTGGTGTACGGTGGAGAGCGAACCTTTATCCGATCCGATACTTACGTGTATCCTTGGTCCGTATTTTGAAGAAAATCGTCTAAAATAATCAAAATCAAATCAATGAATTGACGGGAAGAATTCCCCGGAACCAGAACAGAGGGGATAAGCGGCAGCGAACGCGGGCCCCGCCCGCAGGCGGAATCGGAATGTATTAGGCCGCTCCTTCCTGACGTTCGAAAGAACCGGGCTTTTCGACCTCGATTCCCGCCGGTGACACCAGTACGTCCAGACCCGTCCGCCGCCAGGTGGCCCGCGCCTGTTCGACGGTGTCGACAAGCGGTTCCTGGCAGTTAAATGAGGTGTTGAGCAGCATGGGACAGCCGGTCTTGGACTGCCAGGCTTTCAGCAATTTATAGATGAAAGGGTCGTCACCCTCGCCCACAACCTGGGGCCGGCTGGTGCCGTCCACGTGGGTGACGGCCGGCACCTCGGCGGCATCGAGGTCGATGACATAGGACATATATTTGCTGGGAACGCCGCACGCACCAAGCACCATGGGGGCAAACGGTCGGTACCATTCGCGGTGCTTGACATGCCGGTTGAGCCGATCTTTCCCGTCGGGGATCCGCGGATCGAGAAGGATGGTGCGGTGCCCGAGGGCACGGGGCCCGGACTCTGCGCGTCCGTAGCAGAGACCGACACTTTTACCCTGCTCCAAGAAATGAATGATGTCCGGAATGTATTTTTCGGAAAGCGATCCGGCATCTGTCCCCAGGTATGGCGGCCACGCGCCGGCCGTTCGCGGCCGGTCGAGCACGTGATGCCAGACAAAAAGCGCCTGCCCCAGGCTCAACCCGCCGTCATGCGGCTGGGCCGGAACCCAGGTGTCTTCGAACAGGCCGCTGTGGTGGATGGCGGTGTTGGCGATGCAATTCATCGAGCATCCGCCGGTCATGACCAGGCGGTTGACCGGCCGCGGCCAGGTTTTAATACGCGCAGCCGCGGTCAGATACAGATCGGTGGTGAGCTGTTGCAGGGAGGCACACAAATCCTTGGCAAAGGCGCTGTGCGGATCGAGGGCCGCATCGTCGGTGACATCGAATCTGTTGAGCGGCAGGGGTTTGTAGTGACGGTGAAGCATCTGATCTTTCAGCATGGCGATCAGGTCCGTCCGCGGCGCGCCGTAACTGGCAAGGCCCATGAGTTTGCCGGCACCCTCCAGTCGCTTCATGCCGAAATGATGCTCCCCGGTGGAGGCCCAGACCGAACCGATGTTGAGCTGCCGATCTGCGCCTTCGTAGCCCCAGCCGTATTCGATGTGGTGAATGCGGTTGCCGCTCCCGTCAGCCAGGGCGCACATGCGAAAGTCGCCGCCGCCATCGGCGCTCAGGATACCGGTTGCATCGAAGGGGGATGTGAACAGAGCGCCGGCAATATGCGCCAGGTGATGATCCACGGCAAAACCGTCATACCAGCGTCCGAACATACGGATGCGGTGGCGGCTGTAGCGGCCCTCGACCGGGCCGGACCAGCCGGTTTGGCGGTAGGTATCGTACTTCTCATAAGTGTCGCCTTCCATTTGCCATTGAAACCTCAGCCGGTCAGCCCGCACGATGTAGGGGTTGATAACCACCAGGTCGATCGAGTCCGGATTCCATCCGTAGGTCTCGAGAAGTGCTTCCAGGTCCATGGGACCATGGGCATGTTTTTGCCGGGTGAGGCGTTCTTTTTCGATCACCGCTACCGGCTGGCCGTCTTCCAGCAGCGTGCAGTTGGCGTCATGGGCGAAGTATAAAGACAATATCTTCATTCGTATCCTCTTAGAAGCATCTCGAAGTCTGTTTCGGGTTTCAATAGTCGATTTTGATTTTTGTGTTTGGTGTTTGGTGTTTTGTGTTTTGTGTTTAGTATGAAATAGTTGCGCCATCTTTGGCCGGGTCAACCTTCCCGGCCTCAGTTCAAACCGTGTAAAAGGTAAGCCCGATGCTGGCTCGATGTCAATTAATTCGCTACTTCATACCACCGGCTGCTCATGGTTTGCAAATGCTTATGTTATCCGATAATATTATGCGTTTTATATATACGAATAACCCGTAACCCGTAACACCATAACACCGAACACCGAAACACCGTAACACCAAACACCAAACACCAAACACGGTATTTATCATGGCCCGCTCCGATGTCCATCCGGTTCACACATTCGAACCCTGGCAAGTATGGCCGGGATCCTATAAAAACCCACCGGCGGACGGCACCTACCTTTTTCCGCCGGAGCCGGGTTTGACCATCACCCGTGAAACCCCCATCGCCTCTATGGGGTCCTGTTTCGCCCGCGAAATCCGCAAACGGTTGCTCGCCGAGGGTTTCAATTACATTACCGAGGAGACCCACCACCCGGCCGCCGTCCATGCCAGCGCGGCCTGGGAAAGATCCTACAACACCTTTTCCATGCGCCAGATATTCGAGTACACTTTCGAAGACTGGAACCCGGCGGTGCGTTGGTGGCAGGCCCCGGTTTCGCAAAAGATCCAGGACCCTTTCCGGCGGATCATCCTCTACGACGACCTGGATCAAGCCGAGGCGGACTTTGCCCGGCACCGCAACCACTCGCAGCGCGCCCTGGAGCGTGCCGAGGTGCTCATCCTGACCCTCGGGCTGACCGAGATTTGGGAAGATCAGTCGGACGGTGCGGTCATCTGCCTACCGTCAGGGCCTTATGTGAATGAAGGCGGCGACATGCACCGCTACCGGTTCCGGGTGAGCCGGTATGCCGACAACCTGGCCAACCTGGAACGGATCCACACCATCATGGCCGCCCACAACCCCCGCTGCGCCCTGCTGGTAACGGTTTCGCCGGTGCACCTGTGGGCCACCTTTCGCAAGGATATCGACGTCATCGGCGCCAGCTGCAACTCCAAATCCACCCTGCGGGCGGCGGCCGATGAGTTCGCCGCCCGCCACGACAATGTGTTCTACTTTCCGGCCTTTGAAATGGCCACGATCTACCAGCCGCTCATGGGCAGGACGTGGTTCGCCGACGGCAAGGAGAACTTTCACGTCGACAAGCAAACCGTGAAGTTCATCATGCGCAATTTTTTCAACATGTATGCCCGCCCGCACAATTAACGAATATTTTTACGCGATATTTCAGATAGTTAACACCATGGGCCTTGATAAAAATCCCCCTGTCCCCCTTTGTTAAAGGGGGGACTGGAAATGGCTTAGTGGTTTCAACACAACTCTTTGCGACAAGAGGGGATGCCGCAGTGTCAGCGTTCCCCCCTTCAAAGAAGGGGGGCCAGGGGGGATTTTCTACTGACGCACATTCCTTCCCATCGGAACATACTTATGGCGATTGCTATAAGTGATCTTGAAAAGCTGGTGATTCAAAGTGCTTCCACGCAAAATACGCCTCACTGGAGAGATACCATGCGAGACACGTCGAACAGTTGTGGATGTTGGTTGACAATATTAGCTGCCTCGATAATGGCAGTCATGGCCGCCTGCAGCGGCAATTACGGTCGACTGCAATACGGCAATGAGGTCGGACACGCTTTCCAAAATTTCGAAATGATCGCCGGTTATAAATATTACTTCAGTGGGCGGCGGAATTTACCCTCGGCGATTGTCGGTATCGATCCGGCTTTTGAATTCAGTTCGAAATTTTGGACCGCCATCGAACCCGGTGAGTTTCAAACCATGGTCAGGCGTTTGTCGCCTCCCGTTTATGGTCTTCTCAACGGCGCTTACTTGATCACTCCAGACGGCCGTCGCGCGGGCGTTTGGTATTCCTGGGTAAACACGGCCGCAGTCAGGTTCGAGGGCAATCGGATCATCATCTCGTTTCCGGATCCGTCCATAAGGAGATCGGGATAATTTCGAGGCGGAATATACCCTGCCTCGCATAAATGATCCGCGAGAACCATCCTGTCGACCGCACGACACGATAAGCTTGCCTCTTCAGCCGGAAAGCCTTATTTTGTAAGTTATGTCAGACATATTTCGCTGACTTCAAGGCCGAAGAAACGATCAGCGATTTCAGCCTGCGCATAAGGGGGCTCAATTACATATTTCCATGTATTAGATATTATGCAACATATTCAGATTTCGCCATAGTACCGAAGACGGCACCTGCAGGAAAAAAATCTCTCGAGGGGGGCAAATGAAATCTTTGTCAATAAAGTATAAATGGTTCGCCGTATTAGCGGCCCTTGCGATGGCGTTCGTGGCCGCCTGCAGCGGCAATTACGGCAGGCTGCAATACAACAACGAGGTCAGTCTGGCCTTCCAAAAGTTCGAAACACTCGACAACTACAATTATTATTACAGCGGCCGCCAGAACAAGCCCTCGGCAATCATCGGTATCGATCCGGCGTTCGAATTCAGTTCACGCTTCTGGACCGTCATCGAGCCCGATCAGTTCGAAACGATGGTCGGGCGCCTGTCGCCACCCGAATACGGGTTTCTCAACGGCGCTTACATGCTGGCGCCCGATGGCCGAAAGGCCGGTGTGTGGTATTCCTGGGTGAAAATCACCTCTTTCAAGTTCGACGGCGACCGGATCATCGTCAACTCTCCCGAGCCTTTCGCCGATCTTGACGGTCGCGGTTTCGACAAGGACCCGCACTGATTGACTTCGCTAACCCGATTTACCCTTCAGGCCTTAGGGTGTCTGCGATAGCACCCCGCCTACCGATCCGAGGTGACCGGCGTTATTCAGGACGCGCTGTGGATGGAAGACAGCGTCGCCTCGAAGGACCTTGGCCGTGAAAGCCGCCTTTTGGTGAAAGGTCCGCGATAAACCGACTTCCGCCCGACGGCTCCGATAGCGTTGATTTCACGCTGGAAAACGGGATTTTATTCACTTGACTATTGGGCGGCAATCCTTCAGTATTTCGTTTTTCAGGTAACCGCCTTTAATGGTCTGAAAGGACGGAGTGCTTCGTCGAGGCAACGGCCGTCCCCGTCGATCTCAGGAGCCAGGATGGAATTCGAACCGGTCATCGGGCTGGAAATTCACGCCCAGCTGAAAACCAGGACAAAAATTTTCTGCAGCTGCTCCACTGCCTTTGGCGCGCCGCCCAACACGCACACCTGCCCGGTCTGCCTCGGCATGCCGGGGGTCCTGCCGGTGCTCAACAAAAAGGTGGTCGCATACACCCTGCGCATGGCGCTGGCAACCCACTGCGAGATCAATACCGAGAGCCGCTTTGCACGCAAGAACTACTTCTACCCCGACCTGCCCAAAGGCTACCAGATTTCCCAGTACGAGCTCCCCATCGCCAAAAACGGCTGGATAAACATCCCGTCCAATGGCGACCTGAAACGGATCGGCATCAACCGGATTCACATGGAGGAGGACGCCGGCAAGCTGATCCATGACCCGCTGCAGCCCGTCAGCCAGGTCGATTTCAATCGCACCGGTGTGCCCCTGATCGAGATCGTCAGCGAACCGGACCTCGGCTCTCCCGAGGAAGCCGGCGCTTATTTGCGCATGTTGCGTTCGGTGGTGCGCTACCTCGGGATCTGTGACGGCAACCTCGAGGAAGGGAGCTTCCGCTGTGATGCCAACGTGTCGATCCGGCCGGCCGGCAGCCGGGAATTGGGGACCCGCACCGAGTTGAAAAACCTGAACTCCTTCAAGCACGTGGAAAAGGCCCTGCAGTATGAAATCCTGCGCCAGAAGGAGACACTTGTGGAAGGTGGGCAGGTAGTCCAGGAGACCCGGCTCTGGAATCCGGAACGCAGCCGCTCGACCGCCATGCGCGGCAAGGAAGAGGCCCATGACTACCGCTATTTCCCCGACCCGGACCTGCTGCCGCTGGTGATTGGAGCGGAGTGGATCGAACACGTGCGCCGGGAACTGCCCGAACTGCCGGAGGCCAGGAAATCACGGTTCATCCAGGATTACGGCCTGCCGGCCTATGATGCGGACCTGTTGACGACCGACCGCGAACTGGCCGACTATTTCGAGGCCTGCGTCAAGGCCTTCGACAATCCCAAACAGGTCAGCAACTGGATCATGGGCCCCCTTCTGGGCCTGTTGAATGCCGAAAGCAAAACCATTGAGGCCACACCGGTCTCCCCTGCCAACCTGGCCCGCCTGCTGCAGCTTATCGATGAGGGGGTTATCAGCGGCAAAATGGCCAAAACCGTATTCGACGAGATGGCCCGCAGCGGCCGGGACCCGGACCGCATCGTTAAGGACCAGGGCCTGGTGCAGGTGACCGATGCGTCCCAGATCGAGACGGTTGTCGACAAAATAATCGCAGCGAACCCCGACGAAGTGCAGGCCTATCGCAGCGGCAAAACCAAACTGCTCGGCTTTTTCGTGGGCCAGGTGATGCGTGAAACCAAGGGGAAGGCCAATCCACAGGTGGTTAATGAGGTATTGAAACAAAAACTCGATAAATGAGGGATAAATGGCATGTTAAATCCCGCTCGATCCCCCTTTAACGGTATAGGGGAACTTATTGCTACAGCTGTTGTCATAAATATGTTCCGGCGGGAAGGTGTTTGCGGCATTTAGAAATCCCCCCTGGCCCCCTTCGTAAAAGGGGGAAGGTTTCATCCGGTTGCGGCGTAAGTGAAAGTACAGCCTCTACCGTTAAACCTTTGTAAAGGGGCCGGGGATTTGCCCAAAGTTCGAAAAATCAATTCTGACATTCGCTATGGTGTACAAAAAATCGAATGCTGCGCTACGAGAGCACATTTAAAAAATAGCGCGCGTAAATTACGACACAATATGACAGATAGCGGCGTTTTATGGACTTGACTACGGGCAAGGAATTATTTCCAATATAAAACCAATTTGGAACCAAATTGGAGGGTAACATGCCGACAACTATAACTTTAAAAAACATTCCTCATGATTTATATGAATTGATCAAACAAAATGCTGCCGAGCACCGCCGGAGTATAAACAATGAAGTCATCTCGATCATCGAAAACGCCTTAAGACGATGCCAAAAAATTGATCCGGAGAAATTTCATCGTCGACCGTCAGGAAACTAAGAGAAAGAACAAATCGAATTCATTTGACGGATAATTTTATATACAACGCTAAAAATGAAGGTCGTCCATGATCGCGGTAGACACAAATATTATCTGTTATCTGTTTATACATGGTGAATTCACAACGGAAATTTCGAGAGAAAGTTTTACACAAGGATCATCATTGGGCAGTGTCCAGAGTGCGAAGCCGAGGGGCCGCTGCACGATCATGCCGAAGAGCGCGTGTGGCGGCATCTGGACAGTTGCCAGTTTCGGACGTTTTTGCATGCCCGGCCGCCGCGGGTTGTTTGCCCGACATGGCGGCACCAGTGCGTCTTGTGGCGGAGTGACGTTCTCGAAATGTCCTTGCTGTTAAGCGTTCGCGACGAAGTCCTGCGTAACACCCATATCCAGGCGGGCCGGAGGATTCTTGGCATCAGCTGGGACGAGGCCTGGCATCTGATGGACCGATCCGTGCAACGAGGGCTGCGATTGAAGCCGAAGCGCATCATTGCCCAACTCGGAGTCGATGAGAAGCAGGCCGGAGCCGGTCAGGACTACGTCACCATTGTTTGCGATCTGGAGCGAGCACCGTGGAAGATGTCACGCTGGAAAATCGTGGAAGGCGGAACTTCTTGATGAACTTACGGGGAAACAATGAGTTCATTGAGGCGTTCTCCAAGGACATACTCGGCTGGTTTCAAAAAGCGATTGCTCTGGCCTATGGGATTGCGAAATTCGTTCGTTGCTCGTCGATATCATGCATCCCATTAATGAAGCAATGGATAAGTCCACAAGATATTAAGCTTTCTGATGGACAAGGCAACCCATGTCACGGCCAATAGAATTTATAGCTCAAGGAAGGAACAATGTAAGCGGACTGGCAGTGGTTTGCAAATTGGATCGGCCGTTTGAAGATCGCACGCGCCTGGGCCATAAAGGAGATGCTGCGAGGGCTGTGGAAGTACAAAAGCCGCGCTTGGGCAGAGAAGTTCTGGAAGCGCTGGTATTTCTGGGCGACTCACAGCCGGTTGGAACCGGTAAAGAAGATCGCCTACACGCTCAAGAGCTTTCTGTATGATTTTCGATTCGATACATCATCGCCATTGCAACCATTTTATCTATCCTCGGAGCGACTTGCGTGACAACGATGGCCGCCGAACCGCAGCGGGTGGCCCTGCTGCCGTTCAAGATCAATGCCGAAAAAGACCTCTCCTACCTGCAGAACGGCATTTTCGACATGCTCTCCAGCCGCCTGGCCGACCCGGGCAAGGTCCAGGTCCTGAGCCGAGCCGAGATCGATGCGGCATTGGCCGGCGCGGCCGGGCCGCAGGACGAGGCCGCCGCCCGCAGCCTGGGCCAAAAGCTGGCTACCGAATATGTTCTCTTCGGCAGCCTGACCAAATTCGGTGACAGCTTCAGCATCGACGCCAAGATGGTGGACGTGACCGGCGCCAAGCCGCCGGTCACCGTCTTCGGCCAGAGCCCCGATGCCGGGGGCATCATCCCGTCCATCGACACCTTTGCGGCCGACATCAACGCGCGGGTTTTCGGCCGTGGATCGCCGGGAACCGCCGTTGCCGCCGCGTCGGCTCCCACCGCCCCGCCGGCGAGCCCAACCGACGAGAGCCGCGCCCACCCCGAAAAGCTCTTGCAGCGCGGCGAAAACCAGGTTTCGCCTTTCATCAACCGCCAGGATCTTGTCCTGCAGTCGCCCAACATGTGGAAAAGTCCCAATTTCAGCTACCTGATCAACGGCATGGCCATCGGCGACGTGGACGGTACCGCTGGCAACGAAATCGTTGTGGTCAGCCCCAAAGAGATCTACGTCTACCGCCTCAAGGACGGCCGCCCCCTTGAAATCGCCCGCCAGGACACCGGTTCACAACACTATAACATCGGCGTGGATGTGGCCGACATCAACGGCAACGGCCGGGCCGAGATCTTCGTCACGGCCCTGAACATCCGCAAGAATGTCGTGCGCTCCTATGTTCGCGAATTCGACGGCAAAACAGTTCGTGGAAATCGCCAATGACCTGCCCTGGTATTTCCGGGCCAGCGATCTGCCGTTGCGCGGCCGGGTGCTGCTGGGACAGCAGTCGCGTCTGAACGAGCCCTACCGCGGCGGGATCTTCGAAATGGGGTGGGACGGCGGCGCTTACGTGCCCCAGAACCCGGTCAGCACCCCCGGGCGCACGCGCCTTAACGTCCTGGGCGTTGCCCTGGGCGATGTGCAGAACAATGGCGAAGAGACCCTGGTGGCCATTAATCAAGGCAACCGCATCGTTATCGTCTCGCCGGCCGGGGAGTCTCTCTGGACAAGCGGCGACAAATTCGGCGGCAGCACCCTCTTTGTCGAAGGCGAAAAAACCGACAAGGGACAAGAAGGAAACCCCATCTACCTGCCCATGCGGATCCTGGTGCGCAAAGGCACCTCAGGCGAAGAGAGGCGCCAAGAGCCAGGTGATCGCCGTCAAGAATCACGAGCTGATGGGCATGCGCTGGAACCGGCGCGATTTCACCGACGCCAACATCGAGGCCTTCTCCTGGGACGGGGTCGGGCTGGCACCGGCGTGGTCCACCCGCAAGATGTCGTGGTCAATAAAAAACGGACAGTTGTTTAAGCCACTTTTTGTAATTGTTCTTTTTCATATTCCATTGGGCTCAAATAGCCTATCGCTGAATGGAGTCGATCGGCATTATAAAAAGTGATGTAGTCGAGTATTTCCGCCCTTGCCGCGTTCCTAGTTGCAAAGCGACGGCGGACAGCCGCTCGGATCTGAGACTTCGAAAAAAACGCTCCATCGGTGCGTTATCCCAGCAGTCTCCTTTCCGGCTCATGCTCGGTATCATTCCGTACCGCCGGATACGTTTCGGTACTCATGGCAGGCATAGGCTGCCGCGATCGGAGTGATGGATTAAAGGTGCCCGGCTTTGTTGCCAATAGACCATAGCCAGTGCATCCGAGTCAGTTGCTTTTTTATCCGGTTGTCCATCGCCCAGCCGACGATTTGCCGAGAGCAAAGATCCATCACTACGGCCAGGTGCAGCCAGCCTCGCAAGGTCCAGACATAAGTGATGTCGGCGGTCCAGACTTTGTTGGACGATGGGCTCGGAAGTTGCGATTGAGCACATTCGGCGCTACAGCAAACTTATGGTCACTGTCGGTGGTGACTTTGTATCTTCTCGGGGCCTTGGCCTTCAAACCGAGCTGGCGAATCAGGCGGCGAACCTTGTAACGGCCGATCTGATAGCCTTCCGCTTTGAGCTTGTGCATCATTCTGCGGGAGCCGTAACTGCCGCGGGTCTGTTTGAATATCGATCGCATCCGAGATTCTAACAGCCCCTGAGCAGGGTCCTTGTCAGGGCCTCGGTAGAATCGATGAAGGTAGTCATAAAATCCGCTCCGGCTCACACCCATCACCTTGCACAGCACGGTGACAGGATAGGCCTTCATTTGCTGCCGGATAAAGCCGAATCTTATTACGACTCGTTGGCAAAGAAGGCCGCGGGCTTTTTTAAGATCTCACGCTCCATCTCAAGACGCTTGTTTTCCTTGCGCAAACGCTTGAGTTCAGCCTCCAGCTGCTCTCGGGATTGGCCGTCCGGTGATGAACTTTCATTTTTTTCGCGGTATTGCCGCACCCAACGGTTGATGTTGTTCTCTCTGACGCCAAACGGGGGCGACTTCGGCACAGCTGTAACCCTGTTCGATGACCAGGCTAACAGCGTCATCTTTGAACTCTTGAGTGAATCGTCGCCTGGTTTTGGGCTCGTTCATGGGACACCTCGCTTTCGTTTGGATAAGGCTTAGCAAAGTGTCCGTTTCTTTTAAACCACAGCGCAACCCTTGCGACAAGAAGGGATGCCGGAGCGTTTTCCCCCCTTTATGAAGGGGGGCCAGGGGGGATTTTTACTGTAGTCATATATTTTCCGGTTAACGACCGGAAAATATAACCTCAAAGGCTTCTATTCCCGCCGCATCAATATTCACCATCGTCTCGTCTATTCCGTTGATAAAGATCTCCACCTCGTTCACATCCTTGGAATGCAGACCTAACATGAGTTGACGCCCCTGCGCTTGCCCTCCGGCGGCCTAGCCGCCGCCAACACACAAAAAACCCGGAGCCGAAGCTCCGGGTTTTTTGTGTTTACACATATAAATTCGGCAAGGCCGAATTTATATTAGAAGTTAATCTGCCATTTGGCACCGATGTAGAACAGGTTGCCGAGATCGGCATCCGGCTCGTCGGGATCGCCGAATTCGACTTTACCGAAATCGCGGAAGCCGACTTCAGGAACCAGGAAGACCCCCGGGGCCATGGCATAGACCGCCTGCAGGTAGTATTCCAGGTAGGTATTTTTCTCGTAAGGACCGTCGTTGATATTGGTGTAAAGGTAGCCGACACCGGCTTCGAGGGTCAGTTGCTCTGTCGGGCTGAATCCCAGGGCCAGCATGGCCATCAAGGTTTTGACGTCTTCGGAAGCGCCGTCGATGAAGACCGGCAGGGCGGATATATCGGACGCACTTGGCAGTAGACCGCCGGCCTTAAGGGTGGTGCCGAGCCATCCGGCTCCAGCGCCATTAAGATAATAGCTCACCTGCGGTTTGACGAACATCGGGCCGAAGTTAAGATCGGCGCCGATACCGACCACCCAAGAGTTGAGGGTATCGCTCTTGCGGTTGAGAACATCATTGGTAAGCGCATCTAGCTCGTTGTAATAGATTTTCTGGGTCTGATACCCGCCGAAGACGTGACCGCTCATGCCGTCGGCAAAGTTCATCATGTAGGAGGCCTCAATTTTGGGGATATAGCTCTCGGTGGCCGCACCAACGCTGATGATGGCCGGATCGGTCGACTCGAATACGAGGCCAGATACAGAGACTTGATTTTGATCGATGAGGGCGACCTTGAGCATCCCGGGTCCTGCCTTGCCCTCGAGCGCGACCTGGCCTTTCCGGGAGCCGTAGGCGTTGCCGACTTGGAGCAGACCGTTGTCAGTATCGAACACCTGGCCGGAGAGGAAGAAGGTGATCGGGGTGTAATCCTGGCCGATCTTGAGACCCCAGCCCTCGGTGAACTTCCACACGCCGTAAAGACGGCGGTTGATAACAGTGTTGCTGCCAATGCCCAGTTCGAAGCGCGCGTCGATCATGTCGCCCTTGATGGTCGCGCCGATACGGGAGTTACCCTGCAGATTCCACTGGGTATCTTTGATGCTGCTGCGATCGGCAGGATCCAAAAACTGCCGGTCTTCGAGTTTGTCGCTGGTGTAAAAGGTTGCCATACGGGCGTTGCCGTAGAGGTTCCACTCGTTGGCCATGGTGGTGGCGGCAAAAACGGCCACCAGCGCAACGGCAAGAAAAATAACGGTATACTTTTTCATCTGTCATTCCTCCTTAAAAGTGTGTCGAAATGTAAAAAACAATCCTCAAAACAATGAAACATCCTCAAATAATGATCATCCTCATAATCATCATCGTTAAAAACGCTGAACCACCACCTCCTTTCTTCCCGGTTAAAAGGTTTTGGGTGTTGGCAGCCCTTTAATGCTGCCACGGATGAAAGCGCCACTGCATGTTAGGCAGCTGGCACCTTAAACGCTATAAAAACAAAAAGGACGCCCCCGCTTGCGGCACCGTGCCTGCACGGCCGAAAGCGGTCGGCATCCTGCCAAGGACTGAAGGCCCTTTTACAAAACGCTTATTATCGCTGTTTACGAATATCTGCAAGAGACGATTCGTCATATGTCTACGGTCTGGTTTGGGGTTCGATCGGCTCAACTTGGATCTCATTTTGATTCAAGGAACCGAAGCCCGTTACCGTCGGTATTCAACACTGTTCAATCTGCGCAGCCGGTGACTGTTTCTATGCGCATGAAAGCACGATTTATCAGCCCGGAAACCGGATGTCAAGCGAATTTAACCTCAACCCATTTATCTTCCAGAGTTCTTCTACATGGCCAGAAAAAACAAACCGCAAGAATCGTATCGAACTTTTTTTTAAAAATCAACTCATTTTTTACGCAATCGGTCTAATGATGCCGGTTTAGGCGGTGACAATTTCTTCTCTTCCCGGAAAAAAGCGACCCCAAAAAGCACTTTTAGGACGCCTTTCTCGGTTTAGCGACCGGGGGAGTGACGGAGATGGAAATTTCGGTGGATGCGTCCGCTTTATTGTTTCTTACTAATTGATATAATTTGATATATAGGATTTAGGTTCAGGGTTCCAGGTTCTGGGTTAAAAGGTTAATAAATGCTGATATCCATGACTTTTGACGTTATTTTTTGGATTCGCCTCTTGTACTCATTAGGTGAGCCCTGATTTTGAGCCAAATGGCAAATGATGCCAATGATAGGGAATTTAAAAAATCGTTCCGGTTGGCCGTATAAGAAAATCCCTCTGACCCCCTTTGCCAAAGGGGGAACTTTGGATGTCTTATTTGTATCTATCTGAGGCGGAAACGAACAACGCCGGCGTATCAATGCTCCCCCCTTTTAGAAATGTTGGCAAAGGGGGAACTTTATAGCGTGTTGTCGAAAAAAACGTTCCGGTACTCGAACGATTTTTATGACCATTGCTTTAAACCCGTTTGGCACTTTATCCAGGACACTTGAACATCGCTCAGGTTAAACTTCCCGGTGGCTCGCGTAATGAGCTGCCAATTCAGGAATGGTCGATGCTGTCCGGCGAGTCCTCTGCTGTCAGCCTCACGTAGCCATGCTACGCCTGCGGTCAAAACCGCTTGTGTGGCATTGCCGAGGGAAAAAATTACTCATTTACGAATCGGACACTTACACATGTGCCCATCGATTTTTTCAAAAATCGTGGATGGGCACTAATTATGAAAAGCGGTATAAATGGCCGGATGTATTTATCGGAGTCGGAAACAGGATATGCCGGAGTGTCAGCGTTCCTCCCCTTAAGAAGGGTGTACGGACCGGAGTCAAGGGTTACATGCGTTCGGAAACATAGGTAACACATTTGAGCGTTCATTGTTCTTTTACATTTAGCTGAGCAATCTTTTGATTGCAAAAATAGACATCCAAGAGGCCGTCGATTGATATTTGACTTAAACCGGACAAATCATTTAAAATATTGGGCAGGAAATCAGAGAGGAACGAGGCGTGTTTTTTCCTTTAAATGCGAACAGGAGGAGGAGGGAAGGATGAGAAAGGGCTTAAGACTGTTTGGGGCAATCGGTCTATCGTGCCTGCTGACCGTGGCGGCATCCCCGCTGTACGCCGGCGGCATCATCAACAAACAAAACCAGAGCGCGGACTACATGCGCACGCTCAACCGCAGCGCGGCAACGGATTATCCCGACATTGCCGTCTACAACCCCGCCGGCATCATGAAAATGGAAAACGGCGCCTATGGCAAGATCGACGCGATGTACTTCAGCAAGGACTACTCCAACGACGTCCCCGGTTTCGGCAAACTCAGCTCGGACAAGCCCTCGGTCATACCGGGCGCTTTCGCCCTCTATAAACAAGACCGCTGGGCCGGATTTTTCGCCTTCACCGTACCCGCCGGCGGCGGGGAACTCGATTACAAGGACGGTGACGCCCGCACCGTGGCCCTGGCCGAGGGGGTTGCCGCTAATGCAAACTTTCAGTTAGGGAACGCCGGCGTTCCTTCCACGTTTTTTTACAACCAGATCGATGCCATGGAGCTTCAGGTCAAGCAGAGCACCGTGCTCGGCTTCACCCTCGGCGGCTCCTTCGCCCTCAACGATATGTGGTCCTTTGCCGCCGGTTTGCGCTACGCCACCGGTACGCGCGAGTTTGACGGTGGCGCCACCATCAGCGCAGCCACCTCGGCCCCCTCACCCCCGTTTCCTGCGGGCGTAAACGACCCCCTCGCTCCGAGCCTGCGGCTCGAGGAGGACGCCAGCGGGTGGGCCGGCATCCTGGGCGTCAATTTCGCCTGGGAGGACCTCAACGCGGCTGTCACATTCATCTCAAATACCAAGATGGATTACAAGATGAACGTGCGGCGCGACACCCTCGGCATTGCCCCGGCCCTGGGCTTTGCGGACGGCTCGCGCCGGCGGATCGACATCCCGGGCCTGCTCGGCTTCGGCGTCTCCTACAGGTTCCTGCCCCAGTTGAAGGTGGATGTCAACTACGTCCTCTACCTCGAATCGAGCGCGAGCATCGACACGTACGAAGACGAAGGCAACAGCTGGGATCTCGGCCTGACGGCCGAATACATGTTCTCGCCCAAGTGGAAGGCCAGCCTCGGCTACCTGTACACGGACATCAAGGTGGACGACAACCAGCAGATCAACGAACCGGAAGAGCCGAAACTGGGCGCCAACACCATTGGTCTCGGTGCCGTCTTCAGCCCCACCCCGGCCTGGGACATCACCTTCGGCGGTGCTTACGTCATGTACAATTCCGTAACCGACAGCATGGGCATCGAATACGACAAAAAGGTGTGGAACCTGTCGGCCGGTGTGACTTGGAAGTTTTTCTAGGATAAAATTTTGGGAGAAAAACGCCCAAAATTTTATGTGACTACATATAAAAACCCCCTGGAGAAAAAATCTCCAGGGGGTTTTTATATAATGCGACTGAAGGCCTTCTCCAAATCCCGGCCCGTCCACTGCACCCACGTCGGTCTCCCATGGGGGCAGTGGGAGGGATTTTCGCAGGCATCCAGCTGCTGGAGCAGCCGCCGGATCTGCCGGTCATCGAGGGCCTGGCGGGCCCGGATCGACCCGTGGCAGGCCATGAGCTTCAGACAGACGTCGATGGACGGGTCCAACCCGCGGTTAAACCCGTCGGTGGCCAGTTTTTCCACGATCTCGCGGATCAGCGGTTCGATCGCCCGCCCGGTCAGCATGGCAGGAACCGCCCGCACGACGAACGTGTTGGTACCGAAGGGCTCGATCTCGAGCCCGAGGGTTTTGAACTCGGCCAGCAACTCTTCCAGAATACCGGCTTCCCGGAACCCCAATTCGATCGTCTCCGGAACCAGCAGCCGCTGGGCCTCCTTTTTCAAGGCCGCGGAGCGCTTCTTGAGCTGCTCGTAAAGCACGCGCTCGTGGGCGGCATGCTGATCGAGAAGAAGCAATCCCCCGCCGGTTTCGCAAACGATGTAGGCGTTGCCCAGCTGCCCGATGATCCTTAAATTACCGAAGCGAATTTCCGCCAGGAAAATCTGCGGTTCACCCCGGCTACCGGACAAATATTTCCAGGGCTCGCGCTCGTCATCCGCTTTATGACGGGCGGATGTTTTCCCTCCATCCCGGCCGCTGAAAATTGTCGGCAGGCCATCGATCGGCGTCGCGACCATGTATATCACCAACCCGCCTTTGACCTTTCCCCTTTTCCCTTTCAGCTTTCAGCTTTGAGCTTTCAGCTTCACCCTTTGAGCTTTGACCTTTCAGCTTTGAGCTTTGAGTTTCATAACCGGTTCCCAGATTTTCGGAAATACGCGGTATTGCCTGTGAAGGCTCAGGCGGCGTGAAATCCGCCCCTTTCCACATCGGCCGGTCCTCTCGGTCGAGGGTTTCCGCTACCGCGGTCTGCACCAGGTCGTGAACGAGGCGTTGCTGCGCAAAACGGACCTCGTGCTTGGTCGGATGAACGTTGACGTCCACCTCGCCGCTGGGAAGGGTGACAAAAAGGGCGGCCAACGGAAAGCGGCCTTTAACCAACCGCTGCCGATAACCCGCAAACAGAGCATGTTGAATGACCCGGTCGCGCACAAACCGACCGTTGACATAATTGAAAACCCCGCGCGAGGTGCTGCGGAATACCCGCGGAGAAGACACCCAACCATCGACGCTGACCGCATCGGCCTGCCGGCCGACCGGATAGAGTTCGGCGCGCAGGTCGGTCCCCAACACCTCGGCCACCCGGTCAAGCCGATCGGCAGCCGGCGGCCAGCTCTTCAGGGTTTTGCCGTTGTGCACCAGCCGGAAAAAGACTTCCGGTCGTCCCAGGGCGATGCTGTTGGCAACATCGGCAATGTGACCCATCTCGGTGGTGACGGTTTTCATAAATTTGCGGCGCGCCGGGGTGTTGAAAAAAAGGCTCTCGACCGTCACCATCGTGCCCGGCGGCGCACCGGTGTCCGCGACTTTCAGAATCTTTCCTCCCGCCACGCGAATCTCGGTACCGGCGGCGGCTTCCGACTCGCGGGTGACAAGGGTCAAGCGGGACACCGCCGCGATGCTCGGCAGGGCCTCACCCCTGAACCCGAGGCTTTGAATCGAATACAGATCGGCATCCGTGAAGATCTTGCTCGTGGCGTAGCGTTCAAGGGCCAGCAGGGCGTCGTCGCGGTTCATGCCGCTGCCGTTGTCGGATACCCGGATCAGACTGCGGCCCCCTTTTTCCGCCTCCACAACGATCTTGGTGCTTCCCGCATCCAGGGCGTTTTCCACCAATTCCTTGACCACCGAAGCCGGCCGCTCGACCACTTCTCCGGCAGCAATCTTGTTGGAAATGATTTCAGGGAGGATTCTTATTTTGGACATGATTAGGTTGTGTTTTGTGTTTGGTGTTTAGTTTTTTGTGTTTGGTGTTTGGTGTTTAGTGTTTTGTGTTTTGTGTTTCCGATGGCATTCAG
Source organism: uncultured delta proteobacterium (assembly GCA_963825595.1). Taxonomy (GTDB): domain Bacteria; phylum Desulfobacterota; class Desulfobacteria; order Desulfobacterales; family SG8-13; genus JARFQH01. The sequence goes on from CAWGUE010000017.1 coordinate 81,108, forward strand.
ATAGGCATTGAGGGAAGGGGCGAGTTCATCAAGGATGCCTTTGACTGTACTTATTTTTGTGTCGTCGAAAAGACTTCTATTATACGCTCTTCGCAACCAATAGCGCGTCTCATGCAAGGACCCGCGTGCGATTCTTACGAAACGCTTGTTATCAGCCGGTGTGCCTCTACCCGCGCCCTCCGCTATATTGGCGCCGACACTGTCTGCAGATCCAACGAGTTGTTTGCCGACCGTATCTTTTTCGAAGTGGTTCCATTTTTTTACCACATCCCAAATCTCATCGGCCAATCTTTCAGCCAGCTGGAACACCCGTAACTCTTCAAACCGCACAAATCCCATCAGCCCCCTCTATCCAAACACTCTATACCAAATACCAAACACAAAACACTAAACACCAGACACTAATCTCTAAATCTTCTCATCTTTAACAAACCGCTGCAAAAACTCCGTCTCCAAAGGTGAGAGGTCGAATTTGCGGCTGGCGTCTTCGAGCAATTTCTGCAGCGGGAGGGTTGGGCTGTGCTGGCGTTCTTCGGTGATCCACTTGACGGCTTTTCTGATATCTTCGCTGTCAGGCTGTATTGTCGTCATATTATCTTTTCCTTTCCACATATGAATTTGCTTCTGACGCAATGTCAGAAGCAAATTGAAATGTACTTGGATTTTGCACGAGTCGGAGAGTTTCATCTGCAAGGCATTTAAGGGTGCAGCCATAGTAAACCTATTGCAAACCCTTAATAACGCCGCAGATGGAAGCCTCCGACTCGCCCGCAGGGTGAAAATTTAAAAAATCAAAATGGTTTCCATCATTTTTGCTGATAGCATATCTGAAATTCTTTCTTAAAAAATCATCCGGCCTGCTGAAACTATTGTTAATATACATTACTTTTAAATTTTCATGCAAATTTCAAGTTAAAGTTGGGGCTTCTTATTGTGAAACGTCGTCGCCTGCTCAAAACCGTAGGCGACCTGGAGCAATCGTTCTTCGTCAAAGTGTTTGCCCAGAATCTGCAGGCCGATCGGCAAACCGTCGGAAGAAAAACCGCAGGGCACGGAGATTCCCGGTATGCCGGCCAGGTTCGCAGACAGGGTGAAGATGTCCGAAAGATACATGGTCAGCGGGTCATTTACTTTCTCTCCGATTCTGAATGCCGGGGTCGGTGCCACCGGCGTCAAAATGACGTCACACTGCTCGAATGCCCTCTTGAAATCTTCCATGATCAGCGTCCGCACCTGGGAGGCCTTACCGAAGTATGCATCGTAGTATCCGGCCGACAGGCAGTAGGTTCCGATAATGATGCGCCGCTGCACTTCGGGACCGAAACCCTTCGAGCGGGTACGGCGATACATGTCGATAAGATCCGATGAATCTTTGTCCCGGTAGCCGTATTTGACGCCGTCGTAACGCGCCAGATTGGAGCTCGCTTCTGACGGTGCAATCACGTAGTAGACGGCCACGACATAGCGGGTGTTGGGCAGGGAAACGGGCACCCGTTCGGCGCCCAGGGATTCGATGGTCCGGGTGGCCTCTTCTACGGCTGCGGAGACTTCGGGGTCGAGGCCTTCCATGCCGTAGTATTCCTTAGGAATTCCCACCTTCAAACCCTTCAGGCTTTGACCGAGGGAAGCGGCATAATCCGGAACGTCTCGTGGCACAGACGTGGAGTCGTCCGGATCGTAACCGGCAATGGTATTTAACAACAATGCGCTGTCAGTGACATCCTTGGCCAACGGGCCGATCTGATCCAACGAAGACGCAAAGGCCACCAATCCGAAGCGCGACACCCTGCCGTAAGTGGGCTTCAAACCGACCACCCCGCAATGGGACGCCGGTTGCCGGATGGAGCCGCCGGTATCGGATCCAAGCGCCGCCAAGCACATGTCGGCGGCAACAGCCGCTGCCGATCCACCGCTGGACCCGCCTGGTATGCGGTTCAGCCCCCATGGGTTGCGGGTCAGCTTGAATCCCGAGTTCTCGGTGGAAGACCCCATGGCAAACTCGTCCATATTCAGCTTGCCGACGAAAACAGCGCCGGCTTGTCTCAACTTGCGGATGACAAATGCATCGTAGGGCGGCACAAAATTTTCCAAGATCCGGGAAGCACAGGTTGTTCGAACGCCGCGGGTGCAGATCAGATCCTTTAGCGCGATGGGAATGCCGGTGAGGGCCCCGGTATCCCCGGCGGCAATCAGCGCATCCGCGTGCCGGGCCTGCTCCAGGGCCTGGTCGGCATCTATCGTCAGATAGGCCCCGACCCTGTCGTCGACCGCATCGATGCGCGCCAACACGGCCCGGGTAAGTTCCTCGGCGGAAACTTCTTTTTTCCGCAACAGATCATGGGCCTCGTGAATGGTTAACTCGTAAAGATTCATCAAATCATCCTTTTCTCGGTCAAACGTGCAACCCGCCGCCCGCATCCCGCAACCCGTATCCCTTACCCAGTTGAATCCCTGACCATGCAGGGGCCGCGAAGCGGCATTCAACCGGGCAGGCCCGCAACCCGCAACTCGCAACTCGCAACCCGTAACCCGCAACCCGTCACTTCCCCACAACCTTGGGTACGATAAAACTTCCGTCATCTGTTTCCGGTGCATTGCCCAGGGCTGCTTCCGTGTCGAGGTGATTCTTAAGTTCGTCTTCCCGGAAAGCGTTGGTGAGAGCGATGGCATGCGAGGTCGGCCGGACATCTTCGGTGTCGACACCTTTAAGCTGATCCACGTATGTCAGAATCGTGCCGATCTGGTCGCTAAAAGTCTCTATGGCCTTTTCGTCGAGTTCAAGACGGGCAAGTTGCGCCACGTGAAGGAGTTCTTCCCTGGATATTTTCATACTTTTCCCCTGTCTGTTTTACTTCCGTTCCACCACCATGGGTCGGAAGCCCTCTTTTTTTAAACGCCCGATCGTATCAGTCGTCGCCTCCCGACTGCTGTAGCTGCCGACGCGGATGCGGAACCAAATTCCCTTATCAGGCACAACGGCAATGGTTTTGTATGCCGGGTACCCCTTGCCCTTGAGTTTTTTCACCAATGCATCCGCATCATTGAGCGCCTTCAGGGAGGCCACCTGGATGGTCACTCCTTTCGCGTTCGCCGCCGATTCCGTGGCGGACGGCACTGAACCTTTCTCAGGAGCCGCTGTTTCTGCGTCCGGTTTTTTCTCTGGGGCGTTTGTTGCCGCCGCCTTTTTCGTGCTCGGCGACGATTTGGGATCAGGTCCTTTTTTAACAGCCGTGGCGGTCTTGGCGGTTGTCGCTCCACCCACTTTCTGCTGCTTTGCCCGCGACGTATTTAAATCTCTGCGCGGCTTCTCCGGTGTGATCGAAACCGGGTCGCTCTTTTTCAGTTCCTCGTAAAAACCGAGAGTCGTCTTGGTTTTCTCCTCGTCGGCCTCAACTTCCACCGGTGCCATTTGCTTTTTAATGTCGGCTGCCCGGAGTTCTTCGATCTCCCTGGAAAGCTTCTCGATGTCGAACTTCACCGGCGCCGTCCCCCGCCCGACGAGTATACCGAGCACGAACATCCAGGCCGAAATCAAAGTAATCGCGAGATATCGCCCCCACGCGATCCGGCGGAATGTATCTTTCAAACTGATTTTTTTTTCGTCTTTTTTACGGCTGCGAGCCATTTTAAAGTGCCGATATTATTTGGCTGTACGAGAGAGAGTCATTCGCATGCACGGGGAATCTCACGTAATCGATTATAGTGGTAACTAGTAATAAGTGTCTAATTCATAAATGAGAATTTTTTTCGCTGGGCAAGGCCGCACAAAGGTTTGTGGTGAGGTGTACTCTATGTACGCCGCAGCCGGAAACCTGCGGAGAATCCCGCCATGGCGGGACCCAGCGGAAAAAAGGCCATTTATGGATAGACAGCTACATTTTTTCCGGTGCACTAACCCCAAGCAACCCTGAGGCGTATTGATCATACGCCGCAACGCCACAAAACGAAACGCAACGAAGCCGATGGACTTTAGATCTTTACCGCCTCGTTACATTTTTTCCGGTGCACCGACCCCCAACAACGTCAATCCGTTGCGGATAACCTTGCGCACGGCCTCCACAAGATACAACCTCCCACTGCTCAACAGCGGGTCGTCCGAAAGCACCCGGTGCTTGTTGTAATACGCATGGAAGGCCGCGGCCAGGCCCATAAGAAAATAGGTGATCCGGTGCGGTTCAAGATACTCCGCGCTGGCAGCGACAGTTTCCGGATAACGCGCAAGGGTTTTGATCAGTTGAATGTCTTCAGGTTCCTGCAGCAGCGCCATCGCAGCATCATCCCAACGGATGTCTTCGATGCCCTGCTCGGCGGCTTTACGGACGATGCTCGAGATCCGGGCATGCACGTACTGGACGTAATAGACCGGGTTTTCGTTGGTCTGCTGTTTGGCGACCTCGAGGTCGAAATCAAGCGGACTGTCGTAGTGCCGCGTCAGAAAAATAAAGCGGGCGGCATCTCTTCCGACCTCGTCGATAACTTCTCGCAGGGTGACGAACTCTCCGGCCCGGGTGGACATGGCCACCGGTTCCCCCCCGCGCAAAAGGTTCACCAATTGGACCAGAATGACGTGAAATTGGCTCCGATCATGGCCGCAGGCTTCGATGGCCGCCGTCATACGGGGAATGTACCCGTGATGGTCCGCACCCCAGACATCGATGACGCGCTTCATACCGCGGGCAAACTTATCCTGGTGGTAGGCAATGTCCGAGGCAAAGTAGGTCGTCTGCCCGTTTCCGCGAACAACGACACGGTCTTTCTCGTCCCCGTAGGCGCTGGTTTTGAACCAGAGGGCACCATCGTGTTCGTAAATGTTGCCGTTGGCGCGGAAGCCTGCGATAATTTGATCGACCTTGCCGGAATCATACAGGCTCTGCTCACTGAACCATTCGTCGAACGAGACCCCAAACACTGCGAGGTCGTTCCGGATGCCGGCCAGAATGCCGTCTGCAGCGATCCGGGCACAGGTCATGACGGCTTCGCCCTCCTTCTCGCGGAGGAGCCCGTCGCCGTATTGATCTCTGATACGCGCAGCGATATCGCGAATGTAGTCCCCCTGGTAAAATTCTTGTGGGAAAGATACTGTTTCACCCAACAGTTCCCTGTAGCGCAGGAAGGCGGAGCGCCCGAGGGTCTGAACCTGACGACCGGAATCGTTGATGTAATATTCTCTCTGCACCGCATACCCGCAAAAATCCAGAATGTTGGCCACACTGTCGCCAACGGCAGCCCCGCGGCCATGTCCGACGTGCAGCGGTCCGGTTGGATTGGAGCTGACAAACTCAACCTGAATTTTTTCACCCCGCCCTCGATCCGAGGCGCCATAGCGAAGATCGCATTCGTGGATTTCCTGCAGCACCGGATGCCAAGCGCCGGGCTTGAGATAAAAATTGATGAATCCCGGTCCGGCGATGTCGACTTTACTCAAAAACCGATTCGCGTCGTTCAAATGATCGACAATCGCCGCGGCAATCTTGCGGGGCGCCATTTTCTGCACGGCCGCCATGAGCATGGCAACGTTGGTTGAAAAATCACCGTGGATTTCCAATTTGGGCACATCGACATTCACCTCGGGAAAGTCGGCCGAAGGCAGTATCCCTTTTTCATGGGCAAGCAGGGTCGCTTTTTCGATTAACTGTCTGATATTTTCTTTCATGGATGAAAACGCCGATTCGTCATCTGAATATAAAATTTCTATTGTTATTGAATTTTGTAATCCAAGTCAAGAAAGTTCACTTGCTCAGGTGGTGTCGGCGTCGAGCAGAGGTAGCCACTTGGAAATATTCCGCTTTTTTATTGACCCCCAATGCGTATCGATATAATGAGCTATATGAGCCCTCGGGGAATTTTCATCTACCAGGAGCGGGAAAAACTCCCTCAGCTATATAATACCCAATCGGAATCTATTATTGAAAAGCGGTGTAATTATTTTTAATTTTGTCATTTCGAAAATATGAAACGCTCAACTTGGGTAATAATTGGTTCAAACGGGTTGACTGCCGTCACCCGGTAAAATTGGATCGAAAAATCAAAACCACGCAGGCAGCGCAACCAAAAAGGTGCCGATTACGCGTGGTTTTCATTTGAAAGGAGGTCATTTATGGGTAAAAAATTCCTCTGGGTTGCGTTATGTTGGGCGCTGCTGTGGAGCTCATCATTGGCGCGGGCCCACTTCGGGATGGTGATTCCTTCCGATTCGATGGTCATGCAGGAAGACCGCCGCAGCGTTACCCTGCAACTCTCGTTTTCCCACCCCTTTGAGATGGTGGGCATGGAACTGCTCAAACCGGAGACCTTCGGCGTTGTGGCCAATCACAATAAAGTGGATCTCGGCAGTGCGCTGAAACCCATCAAGATCATGGATCACTCTGCCTGGCAGGCGGATTACGCGATCAAGCGCCCGGGCATCTACATGTTCTACATGGAACCGCAGCCCTACTGGGAACCAGCCGAGGATCTCTTTATCATCCATTACACCAAAACGGTCGTCACGGCCTTCGGCGACGATGAAGGCTGGGATGCCGAAATCGGCCTGAAAACCGAAATCGTACCCCTGTCGAAACCCTACGGCCTGTATGCCGGCAACGTCTTTCAGGGTGTGGTCAAACTCGACGGCAAAGCGGTGCCCTACGCCGAAGTCGAAATCGAATACTACAACCAGGAGAAAAAGGCCACGGCCCCCACCGATTACATGATCACCCAGACCATCAAGGCCGATCAAAACGGCGTGTTCACCTACGCGGCGCCCAGACCCGGCTGGTGGGGATTTGCAGCCCTGAGCGAGGCTGACTTCACAATTAAAAAAGACGGGCGGGAAAAGGGAGTCGAGATCGGCGCCGTGCTTTGGGTGCACTTTGAAGCGTGGCAACAGGAATAAAAACGCCGGCGGAATTGTAGAACGCGGCGCCATTAAAAAAAAGTGGCGTGTGAGGGCGTTTTACTTGACTCCGATTGAAACAGTGTGAAAAGGTCGGGGCTGAACGGTTACCCGGCAATTTCACTATCAGATATAATTCATGAAATTTTCGGGTTGATCCGGATTGATGCGAAACGGGCAGCTATGCACATTTCTGAAGGGGTATTGTCCGGGCCGGTGCTGATTTCGGGCGCTGTTCTCGCCGCAGCCGGAACGGCTATCGGGCTCAAGAAAATCGATTACGATCATATCGCCCGGGTGGGTATTCTGGCGGCGGCCTTTTTTGTGGCATCCCTGGTACACGTTCCCCTTTTCGGGCCGGTCAGTATCCATCTGATTATGAACGGCCTGGTCGGATTGTTGCTGGGATGGGCTGCTTTTCCGGCGATTTTGGTCGCCCTTCTTTTACAGGCCGTTTTTTTTCAGTTCGGTGGGATTACCACGCTGGGGGTCAACACCATTATCATGGCTCTGCCGGCCGTCATCGGATTTTACCTCTTTTCCCCGCTATTGCAAAAAGGCCAAAGAGCGCTTCTCGTGGCTGGATTCAGCTGCGGTTTTTGCGCGGTGCTCATGAGCGGTTTGCTTGTCGCCCTCGCACTGCTGTTCACGGAAGAAAATTTTCTGAATATTGCCAAACTGGTGGTCACCGCACATCTTCCGGTCATGATCATCGAGGGCATCGTAACGGCATTTTGTGTGGCATTTCTCAAAAAGGTTCAGCCGGCCATGCTGCCATAATGTTATCCGTTCGGTTACATTATATATCTAGCAAGCCGATAATTTCCCGAAATCTTCGGGTTAAGGAAAATATAGCTGTTGTTCATAAATATGTTCCGATTGGAGGGTGTGTGCGACGGTAATAAATCCTCCCTGGCCCTCCTTTTTTGAAAGGAGGGAACGCTTACACACCGGCATCCCTTCTTGACGCAAGAACTGGGCATGTAAATACTTCAGACCGTTACCAGTTCCCCCTTTGACAAAGGGGGACAGGGGGATTTTAAAAGAGCCATCGGAACAAAATTCTGCCATTCACTAAGAATGGATAGGCGGAGCGCATCATGATCAGTATTGGCTCGAGAATGTGGTTGCCGCGGAAAGGGATCGGGCAGATTGCACTCTTCATTACCGTCATTCTGCTGCTGGTCTGCGGCCAGGTTCTGGCTCACAATGTGACCGTTTTCGCATGGGTGGACGGGGAAACCGTGCACGTCGAAAGCAAATACAGCGGCGGACGAAAGCCGGTGGCCGCACCCGTGGAGGTCTACGACACCCAGGGCAAACTCCTTCTAAAAGGGGTGACGGACGACAACGGCGAGTTCTCCTTCAGAGTGCCGCAAAAAACCGAAATGAAAGTCGTCCTGCTGGCCGGCATGGGTCACAAAGGCGAGTGGACAATTTTGCTATCCGATCTTCAGGATGTCAGCGCTGAGACACCGCCTCAGACGGCGGAACCCGACACAAAGCCACCCACCGCGACCTCCCCGGGCCAAGCGATGATTGCCGCACCCGCTGTGAGTGGCCATCCGGTACCCGCCGGATACGTTTCCGCCGCCGAGATCCGGAATGCGGTCGAGGAGGCATTGGATAAAAAGTTGAAACCGGTCATGAAGTTGCTGGTCGAAACGCGTCAGAGTGGCCCGTCGGTCACCGAAATACTCGGTGGTATCGGTTACATCTTCGGGTTGATCGGTGTGGCCGCCTATTTCAGCGCCAAGCGCCGAAAATCTTGATGGTTTGTTAATAAAAGTTATTGTCATAAATATGTTCTCAGTGGAAGAAATGTGCGCCAGTAGAAAATCCCCCCTGGCCCCCCTTCGTTAAAGGGGGGAACGTTGATATATCGGCATTGTGCATTTCCACTTCGGGTAGATAACCTAACGCCATCATTAGTCCCCCCTCTATCAAAAGGGGGACAGGGGGATTTTAAAACATAGCCCATTGGAATACATTTCTGAAATCCCTATTAACGGGTGCTCTTAATCCGATCAATTTAAGGGTTAGGGCGGTCATTGAATCGGTGGGCCGATGTTCAACGAAGTCTTCGCCATTGGCGATTCAATCATTCACCGCATCGATCCGCGCTTCAAGGTGGTTGCTGTGGCCGTCTTTTCGACCGTCGTGGCCGTATCGTATCGGTTCCCCACCCTTTTCGCCGCCCTGGCGGTCGCCGTCATCTTGACGCTGGCAGCGCATTTGAATCTGAAAGCCGTTGCCGGTCGGCTCCTGGTGGTCATCGGCTTTCTTGTTTTGTTGTGGGTGCTTTTACCGATAACCTTCGAAGGGGACGCGCTCATCCGTATCGGACCTCTGAGCCTCACCCGGCCCGGGGTAATTCTATCCGCCCAGATCTCTCTCAAGTCGCTGGCTATTCTATTGGCCTTCATCGCCCTCATCACGACCATGAACTTCGCCACTTTAGGACACGCCCTGGACCGTCTGCACCTGTCGGGAAAATTGGTCCACCTTTTACTGATGACCTACCGGTATATATTTGTTATCGAACAAGAATATCAGCGCATGATCCGTGCAGCTAAAATCCGCGGTTTTCGTCCGCGGGCCAATCTACACACATACAAGACCTTTGCCTACTTCGTTGCCATGCTCTTCGTGCGCGCCGCATCCCGCGCCGACCGGGTGTATCGCGCCATGCGCTGCCGCGGCTTCAACGGACGTCTTTATTGCTTGGCCGACTTTCCTCCCCACCTGTCCAACTGGATTTTCGCGGCGATTATGACGGTTTCTGTCATCGGGCTGGCGCTACTGGAGTGGGGCGACATCCTGTGACCGGTTCGCTTTTTGTTTGATTCATGCAGCCATTGTGCCTATTTTAAAGGCCCGGCGAATGATAAACAATCTTATAACCTTTTTCATATATATGTTCCGATTGGAGTGTGGGTGCGACAGAGGAAAATCCCCCCTGGCCCCCCATTCTTGAAATGGGGGAACGCTGACACACCGGCAGCCCTTCTTGTCGCAAGGGCTGTGTTGAAACCACCCAGGCCTTTACAAGTCCCGCCTTTGACAAAGGGGGACAGGGGGATTTTAAAAAAGGGCCAATCGGAAAAAAACTAACAACCACTATAATTGATTGAGCGAAAGCTCCGGGATAGAATCGATCACCCAATGAAAGAAAATCCGATCATCCAGCTCGAAGGCATCACTTTTTCATACCCGGGGGCATCGCCCGTGCTCAAGGATCTCGACTTTACCCTTTCCGCGGGAGACCGGATCGGTCTGATCGCCCCCAACGGCAGCGGAAAGACCACCTTTTTTCACATCATCATGGGGTTGGTCAAACCGGCGGCGGGCCGTATCGAGATTTTCGGGCAGCGGGTCGAGAAGGAGGAGGACTTTGTCGCCGTGCGACGCCGCATCGGTCTGCTATTCCAGGATGCCGATGACCAACTTTTCAGTCCGACCGTGTTGGAAGATGTCGCTTTCGGTCCTCTCAACCTGGGGAAAAGCAAGGAAGAGGCGATCGCGATATCACGTAATACCCTGTCTTTCCTCGGACTCGAAGGTTTTGAGGACCGGATCACCATCCGTCTCTCCGGCGGTGAGAAACGTCTGGTATCAATGGCCACGGTCCTGGCAATGGAGCCCCAGGCTATGTTGCTGGACGAACCGAGCGCCGGCCTGGACGAAGCCACCAAATTAAGGCTGATCGACATATTGAAAAACCTCGCCATCAGCTATGTCATCGTCTCCCACGAGTTCGATTTCCTTACCGAGATCACCGATACGATCTATACCCTTCAAAACGGCCGCATTCAAGTGGACGCCGCCGCCCACCTGCACGAACATGTGCATGCGCATCCATATGGCGTCCAACCCCATAAGCACGATTGAAAAAAGCGGTCCTTCGGGTTGGTAAAATTTTTTTGCTCCATTTTGATCGTCAAATAATTATGGCTGTTGTCATGATCATGTTCCGATTGGAGATTGGGTGCGACAGTAGAAAATCCCCCCTGTCCCCCCTTCTTGAAAGGGGGGAACGCTACTCACCGGAATCTCCACTTGTCGCAAGAGCTGTGATGAAACCACTGCGGGCTTTTACCAGTCCTCCCTTTGACAAAGGGGGACAAGGGGGATTTTAAAAAAGCGTCCATCGGAAATAAATTCTGACATTCGCTATAGGCCGATTTTCACGCAAAAGTTTCCATTGCCGGCGGCGATGTCTATTTCACCATTGACCACCGGGGCAACGTTCTACGGTGTGAATCTTGGTAAGGACAACGGAGTAACGCCCCCACCCGATACACGGTGACCGGAAAGGTCTAGCTTGACACTTGCGCCGGTTTTTCGTAAATGGACACAAGAAGTTCAGGTGCATATTGATTTAACGCTTAAAAGGGAATCCCGTTGAAGTCGGGAGCGGTCCCGCCGCTGTGCCCCCTGTCCTTGCTGCCAGCCTGCCGGTTCGGTGGAGAAAGTCGCCCCCACTATCAGATTCACGGGTTTGACCGGCCTGCCGGCAAGCCACTTTGCGAAGGAACCCATTCAGCAAGATCGTGTCACTGTTCCGCTTGAGCGAAACGGGAAGGCCGCTGGATGGGAAGGGGAAGCCAGAAGACCTGCCTGCACGATTGATATGCTGCCGGTACTATTCGGTCGAAAAGCACACCGGCGGCCAAGGGTCAAGAAACTGGGTGCAGCCCTTCAAGTCCATTGTGATTTGAAGGGCTTTTTGTTTTTAGGGATTTACCTTTTTTGCCGATCGCAGATTCCATAAAAAGAAAATTTCAAAGCGCCTTCGTGATTCAGGTGCTCGTGTTGGCAGGTCTGCTCATCGCTGCGGTCGTCACCGCCGCGACGATGGGCTATATTGCCATCCCCGTCTCCGATGTCCTCAAAATCATAGCGGCGGCTCTCACCGGCGATAGCCGGATGCTGGCGGGGGTCAACGAGCTCTTTCCGGTGGTGGTGCTCGATGTGCGCCTGCCGCGCATCCTCTCGGCGACGCTGGTCGGCAGCGGACTGGCGATGTCAGGAGCCGTGTTTCAAGGGATTCTTCTCAACCCGCTGGCAGACCCCTACACTCTTGGGGTGTCCGCCGGGGCCGCTTTCGGCGCATCGGTGGCCATACTGCTTAACCTTGGTTTTCTGGGGACCTATTCGATCCCCCTGTTCGCGTTCTGTGGGGCCGTTGCGACACTGTTTTTCGTGATTTACCTGTCGGCATCGGGTGAGGGGCTTTCATCCAACAACCTGATATTGTCCGGTATCATCGTCGCCGCCATCCTGTCGGCCGGCATCAGTTTCCTGAAATATGTGGCCGATGAGCAGGTGAGCGTGATCATCTTCTGGTTGATGGGCAGTTTCGGGTCCAAAACCTGGGTTGACGTCGGCCTGGCCTTTGCCTTCGTTATGATCGGCTTTATGGTTTGCGTCTTTTTCGCCCGGGACCTGAACCTCATGTCGCTGGGAACACGCGCGGCGGCTTCGCTGGGCGTTGACACGCGCAAGGTGCCCCTGATTCTGTTGATCACCGCTTCGCTGATCGCCGGCGTCTGCGTATCGATCAGCGGCATTATCGGTTTTGTCGGTCTTCTGGTCCCCCACATGGTGCGGTTTATCACCGGTCCCGACAACCGGCGCCTGATACCGGTGTCGTTGCTGGTCGGCGCCATTTTGCTTTTGACCGCCGACACGATCACCCGGGCGGTGCTGCCGTCCGAAATTCCGATCGGCGTGCTGACAGCCCTCATCGGTGGCCCCTTTTTCTGTTATATATTTCGGAAACGGCAGAAAGTGATGAGAAGCGAGTGATGATGACCTATGACGTCCGCAACGTCTCTTTTTGCTACGCAGAGAAAAATGTCCTCGACGATGTCTCCCTGGTGCTGTCCCCGGGGAAGTTCTACGGAATCGTCGGCCCGAACGGCTGCGGCAAAACCACCCTGCTGGACCTGTTGACACGACACAAGGAGCCCGCCCGGGGCCGGATCGCTCTCAACGGAAAAGAGCTGTCCCGATTCCCCAAAAAGAGCCTGTCCCGCCAGACCGCGCTGGTACCGCAGAATTTCTACATTAATTTTCCCTATACGGCGGCAGAAATCGTCATGATGGGGCGCTATCCCCATATGCCGCGCTTCGCTGCCCCGTCTGAAAGCGACCACCGGATTGTCCGGGACGTTATGGAAAAGGCCGATGTGGCCCAATTCGCGCACCGATTCGTGACCGAACTGAGCGGCGGCGAGCGGCAGCGGGTCGTTTTCGCCAGGGCTCTGGCCCAGGACACACCGGTGTTGCTTCTGGATGAGGCATCATCCAACCTGGACATCCATCACGCGCTGCGTCTTCTGGGCCTGGCCGCCGAAGGGGTCAACAAGCGGCAAAAGACGGTCATCGCGGTGCTTCAGGACATCAACCTGGCGGCACTTTATTGCGATCATCTCATATTTATGAAACAGGGGCGGATCGTGAACCAAGGCGAAACCGAGGCGGTTTTAACCCCGGAAACGATCCATGCCGTTTTTAACGTGACGGGAAAAGTTTCCTTCGACCCGTTTTCGAATCGCAAACAGGTGGTCTTCCGGAAAGATGGGGCACCGGAAACGCCGGAGGGAAAAGATGCACCGGTCATATCGACCGATCACGGCAGAATTTAGTGGACGGATGAATTTATTGCCAACACATATTGACAGGATCGTTATCTGCCTGTTTATGGCCTTCGGGGCGACGTTTATTTCAAGTGGCCATCACGCCCGGGCCGATCTGGCCCGTATCGATAACCGTAACATCCAGGACCAGGCCGGGCGTCAGGTGACTGTCGCGAAGCCGTTCCAACGGATTGTCTCCCTTTACGGAGCGCACACCGAGAATCTCTTTGCACTCGGTGCCGACAACCAGGTGATCGGGGTCTCCAGAAACGAGGCCTATCCGCCGGAAGCCTTGCTCAAACCGGTATTTTCTTACCATGACGATCCCGAGAAATTTCTTGCGGCGCGTCCCGACCTGGTGCTGATCCGCCCCATGATCGACCGCGGATACCCCCAGCTGGTCGCACGTCTGGAGGCCAGCGGCATAACCGTGGCTTCCCTGCAGCCGTCCTCTGTCGACCAGATGCGCACTTACTGGGAAATCCTGGGCATCCTTTGCGGCCGGCACCAACAATCGCTGGCAATGATCAGCCGCTTCGACAGCGCCGTGGCAGAGTTCAAATCCCTGGTGAGTGCCATCCAGCCGAAAAAAAGAGTCTATTTCGAGGCGATTCACAGCAAGATGAAAACCTTTGCACCGGATTCAATGGCCATCTTTGCACTGCAGACCGCCGGGGGGATCAACATCGCCACCGATGCCGAACCGGTGCGGCGGACCAACATCGCCGCATACGGAAAGGAGCGGATCATGTCCCATGCGAACCGGATCGATGTCTACCTGGCTCAACTTGGAGAGATGAACCGGCCGACCGTCGACATCATCAGAAACGAGCCCGGATTCAGCGCCATAAAGGCCGTCCGGGACAACGAAATTTATCTGATCGACGAAATGATCGTTTCGCGGCCGACGCTGAGGCTCTTGGAAGGGATACAAAAAATCGGCAGCACGCTTTACCCGGATGTATTCGAGCGGAGTGCGGCAAACAGTAACGGTAAAAAACCTTAACCCAAATGGATGGACAAAAACCAGACAACTGATGTGAGGGCAGGATGACAAGAAAATCTGGCATATTATACGGCCTGGGTGTGGGGCCGGGAGACCCCGAACTGATTACCCTGAAGGCCGCCCGGATTCTCAACAGCGCGGATGTCGTCTATGCCGCCGCATCCACTAAAAACAGCTACAGCCTTGCGGTCTCCATTGCACGGCCCCACATCCCGGACCTGACACCCGTAAAAATGCTGCACTTTCCCATGACCAGCGATCAGAAAAAGAAGATATCGGCCTGGAAGAAGAACGCCCATATCCTGATCGAGGAACTGGAGCGGAGCAAGATCGTGGCCTTTATCACCCTCGGCGACGCCATGACCTATTCTACCTATGGATACGTACTGCAGTATATCCAGGAGTTGGCACCGAACGTTTCAGTCATCAGCGTCCCGGGAATCACTTCCTACCAGGCGGCGTCCGCCTGCCTGAACAAACCCCTGGTGGAAAGCGAAGAGTCCCTCATGATCCTGTCGGGCGTCAACGGCGGTGACTGCCTCAGGAAGTTCGCCGTTGCCCCCGATAATCTGGTGTTCATGAAAAGCTACCGCAACGTCAAAGACATCGTCAACTGCCTGGAAGAATTCGACCTGGTGGACGGCAGTGTGGCCATCCAGAACTGCGGACTGCCGGATCAGGAAATTGTCGAAGACGTCCGGGGCCTCAAAGACAGCCCGCCCAATTACTGGACGTTGATTCTGGCCAAGCGGAAAAAAGGCGATGTCCCGCAAGAGAAGTAAACCGCGGCTTCGCGCCGTCGTCATCTCCTTGCTGATCTCGGCCGCCGCGCTGATTGTCGGAACCTATGCGGTGGAAGGCATTCATTTCCATTCGCTGGTCAAACGACTTTTCTGGCCGCTGCTGCGCCTGCTGTTTTTCATCGGGATCGGCTTGGTCATCGGGCAGATCATCGAGGCCACCGGATGGACGCGGTACCTGGCAGCGGTGGCCATGCCGGCCTTCCGCTACGGCCATCTCGGCCGCCACTGCAGCGCGGTGTTCACGACGGCGTTTTTCTCCGGGGTGGCCGCCAATGCCATGCTGATGGAATTCTACAAAGAAGGCGCCATCTCGCGCAAACAACTTTTTCTAGCGAACCTCCTCAACCAGTTTCCAGCCTATTTTCTGCATCTTCCCACCACATTCTTTATCGTCATTCCTCTCACCGGGCGCGCCGGAGCCTTTTACTTCCTGTTGACATTCGCGGCCGCGCTCCTCCGAACGATTCTCCTGTTGGTGTACGGCCATTTTAAACTTGAAAAACCATCCGACAGTGCACCACTATCGGACGGGAACAAGGCCCGCGGTCTGCACAAGAAAACGGCCGGCATCTGGGAGGGCATTCGCCGCCGGCTGCCCGGTCGGCTGACCACCATCGCGCTATATGTGATCCCGATCTACATCGCGGTCTTCATGCTGAACGCCATGGGATTCTTCGAAACCATCCAGGCCGCACTGGCGCGGTTCACCTCTGTAACGTTTATCCCATTGGAATCCTTATCACTTGGTGATTATCAGCTTTGCTGCGGAATTCACATCCGGTTTCGCCGCCGCCGGCGCTTTGATGCAGGCCGGTATCCTCACGACCAAACAAACCGTTCTGGCCCTTCTCATCGGCAACATCATCGCCTTCCCGATCCGCGCCCTGCGTCATCAACTCCCGCACTACATGGGCATCTACGAACCCAAAACAGGCCTTCAGCTCCTGCTCTTAGGGCAAGGCGCCCGTGTCGTCAGCCTCATTTTCATAGGCTTTGTCTACTTCGTCCTATCTTAAAACCCAGGCCGTCGGAATAAATACCTAACGTTCGCTAAATCGAACGCAAAAATACTATTTTTTACCCTTTTGGCCGGCCTCGTAACCGCTTTCGTAGGCCGCCTCTTTCGCCTTCTGGTTCCGGTCGTAGAGGAACCCACCGGCCGCTCCGGTGGCGGCACCGATGGCCGCTCCCCAACCCGCGCTACCGGCCATGGCACCCACCACAGTCCCGGCTGCAGTACCAATCGCAGCGCCGCTTAAGGTGCGCTGTTCCGTGTCCGACATCCCGGCACAGCCACCGAGGGCAAGGCTTATAGTCAAAATCAGGACGAGTGCATACGTTTTCATGAGATACTCCTTTACTTTTTAAAACCATTGTAAGATTTCATTCATTCAGTGTGGCAAATATACCAAAAAAGCTATCTGGTGCCCATCCAAGAATATGTAATGACACTGTTGAGTGTCCAATTCATAAATGAGAATTTTTTCCGCTGGGCAAGGCCGCGCAAGGGTTTGCAGCGAGGCGTACTATGCGTACGCCGCAGCCGGAAACACGCGGAGAACGCAGTCCAGCGGAGAAAAGGCCGTTTATGGATGGACACTATCTAAGGCTTGCAGGGCCACTGTTCGATCAGGAACCGGAACTCCGTCTCGACCGCCTCTTCTTTCCAGTATTGCGGTCGTGCCTTGGCCCACTGAATGAACATGTCGATGGCTTCGTTGCGGGACGGTGGCGGGTCGGGTAGGCAGACCAGCTTCACCCCTTGGGGCCCATTGGATTCGGCCACGTGGTAATGATACGCGCCCACCAGAAAACCGTGGCAAAAATTGACGGCTTGATGGTAAAGGGGATCCCCTGGGGGTGCCGTGCAAAGGTTGAGCAGGTTTTCGGTGGCTTGAATTTCGAAGTCATCCTCACTCACCGCGCCGGCAATTCCAGGTACTAAAAAACCAACCAGGATGATTACCATAACCACTTTTTTTGACATGCCTGAACCTCCTTTCACATTTAAAAGTTAACTTTTCCGATTTGAAATTATGTCAGCTTAATCGTCGCAGTATGACTGCCAAGGTCACGTGATCACAATACAGAAGACAAAATGGAATTCAGAATCCCCAAGCGGCTGGATAAAATGAATGTAATGATAAAATTAATAACAATATCGATTTTTTCAATATTTTTAATCGGAGCGGATTATCTTTATCGCGATTAAATACCGAGCGGATCGGATTGAACGAACATGCGCTGTGCTGGAAGAATTGTCAGAACGGGTGATCTCATACGGGATGTCAGGGACCGATGCGGTGATCCGATGGGCGAAACCGGGATGGCGAACGAGCCGCTTGGAATGGCTCTGGGTTTGCCGTTTCCAGTCGAATTTTGTCCTATAAATGCCTATCGCCGGGAGATGCTCAGGGAATACGATATCGCACCCTCTCAAGGCCCGCTTGAAGGTTTCGAATTCGGTGGAGAAAATTGCTGCAGGATTTCTTCGAGTTTTCGGCGCGTCGGTCATCGGTGCCGTTGATCAAATCATTAAATAGAGGCTTGGCTATCAAAATGAACGTATCGACCAGTTTCGGGTCAGGTGGGACCGCGCTTCTTTTGGAGAATGTCAATGGCTAAGTCGCTCGGCTCTTTGTAGGGCCGCTTTGACGTCAAAGCATCGACCGCAGCGGCGGACGTCATCGGTATGTTCTTCCCTTCGATGCCGGCAGGATATCCGTCACCGGCATACTGCTCGTGGTGATACCCCACAACCTGGGTGGCATCCTTCAACCAGTCCGACCGCTCGACGATGTCCACCCCGTGCCTGACGTGGCCTTTCATCACCTCAAATTCCTCACCCGTGAGTCGGCTCGGTTTCATCAGGATGCGGTCACTGATTCCAATCTTCCCCACATCATGCAGAAAAGCGCCCTTGATCAGCGACCGGATAGACCGGCGACCCAGCCCCACAGCCTCTGCGAGGCGGACCGCATAGATGGTGACGCGATAGTTGTGGATATCGGTTCCGTCAATCAATACGATAAAGAGAATTCATAAGTGTCGACCATTGCTTCCCAAGCGGACCGGTATCGGTCCATGGCCTTACGGAGCAACGGTATCCGGACTTGGGCCGCCGATTCAATTTGATCCATCAGTGGTGATTTATTTTCGTATTGCTTCAACCGATCAACACAGTCGAACACGTCGAGGCAAAACGTTATTTTGCGGGTGATTTCTGGTGCCGGAGACCGGTATTTGTATGTCTGGCGGAGAAAACGAAGGTGCGTGGCCTGCTCGGGGACAATATCCAGATAGTCATTAAACAAAGTGAACAGTGCGCGCCGCGAACTTTCTATCTCATTCAGATTGCGCGATATTGACGTCGGCCAATCCTCCTTAAGGGCTCTACGCAGCAGGACGATTTCCCTGGGAAGTGAAGCATGAGAATATTCATCCGGGCTTCTAAAAAAGAGATGGTATGACAGGTTACATTTTTTATTGAAGATTCTTAAACCGATCTTTTTGTGGATCTCCGGCATGTGTGCAACTTCGGTTTGCAGAATATTTTCGGCTTTGGCCTGAAGCAATGTCAACATCACACGAAAATCAGACACTTCATGTTCAGCCATGAGTTTTTGCAGACATCCCAAATCACCTTGAAGACAATCGGTCATAAGGTCGCGCACCAGCAGCAGTGCTTCTTCTCCTTTTACAAATTTGCGGATTTTGTATGCCTTGGCGGATTGATATGCCAACACGACCATAAGCAGGACAATGATTAATATTGTGCCCTCCAGTCCGTGTCTTAACCTGGAAGAAAATTCCAGTTTCATCAGGACGGGATAAAGCACCACAACCAGAAGCAACCCGACAAATGCCGAGAATATGAGCGGCCCTGCCAGGAATCCTTTATCGTAGCCACCGATGGCCGTCTGTTTAGGCAGCACAGGGTTTTTCATGGATGTGTCAATCCCAAGCGGGGTGTTTTAACCGCATTTTTTCACTAGTCGCATTCGTTCATTTGCAAGGCATTCTGGGGCGCAGCTGTACTTTGGTACCGCAAGCCCCTGATAACGCCACAAATGGGCGAATGCGGTTCGCCCGAAGGGTGAATATTTTTAGCCTTTTTTGTCAATCGTTGCGGTACAAAATGTACTCTAATATTTACCGGTAGAATAGGATTTAACCCTTTTAATTTTTGTTTATTTTGCATATTTGATGAAAATATTCATGAAATGTGCGGATTAATAACCGATGGCAAATGCAAGACGGTGATCATTTGGTGGGGTATCGGAAGGAGCTTGTGCTTGAAGCAAAAAGGGCCTCGTATGGTGCCCTGTCGCCGTAATGGGGACATAAAGTGGTTTCAACACCCCCCATCTAAGGCCCAATCCGCCAAAGGTTTACCCGCCTCAGGCGGGCGGACAAGTGGCTAAGTTGCGGACCTTCGCTGGCAGGATCGCAGGGCCCTTGCCCACGCCCCTGCGGACAGATCATTGAATATGCTGCGCTTTATACCGCTTTTCAAAAATAAATTCCGCCATACGGAAGGATGGTATAAGTGGTTGTAGACAAAAACGATCCTATAACGGAACGTTTTTTTGACAACCACTATATCATCAGCCTGCGTTTTGCCCTCAATCCTGATCCGAGGTTTTGAAACCACTTCATGTCACTTTATGGTCCCGTCCGCCGGTCCCGGCAGGACCTGAAATTTCTGTTTCCCTGAACCGCCGGCGGCGATCATTTTGGATCCGGCCAAGTTGATTACCTCGCCATCTTTTTTCACGACGGTATGATCATCCATCACCAGGAACTCAAGGCGCTCCATGACTTGGTTGCGGTATTGGTACTGGTAGTCCATATGCTTTTTTCTCAGTTTGTAGTTTATAAATAGCCAAATACCGCCACATACGATGCCGGCCACCAGGAGCACGCCGCCGGCGACGAGAAGATACTGAACCATTTTCTCGCTGGCATTGACCACGAACATCAAAATGACGTCCATCTTATAAGCGATCATAGCCCCGATCAAAAGCAGGAGCATGATGAACAAAAAGGGCAGTTTGCGCGTTGAATAGACCAGCGAATTGAATTTCAGCAGATACGATTTGTTCTCCTGGTTTCCGGCGACCAAAGTTTCGTCTTTTTCATTGGCATCGGAATTGCCAAAGCAAAAATAATTGAACGCCAGAACCAGAATTCCCAGTAAAAAGGTGAAGGCTACCGGCACGGTAAACGCCAGGAAAAAATAGAGTTTCCATGGAAATGGCTGTTCGGTTGGGGTTATGGAGCCGATATAGGTAATAAGGAAAATCAAGACCTCGATCCCGACAACGATGTAGAGGTAATTTAAAAAATAGCTTCGCAGCTGTATTTCGTCGAAGAGGCCGGCAACGCCAACCAATTTGCCTTTTTTAAGTTTATTCTTCATCTGTTTACCTATTTTTCACTCATTGACATCTGTTGTGAATGCCGGAATGCTGGGCGGTCTTGTCGCCGCCTCGATCGCCCCAACAACGTGCTACTGTGGCCGGCGCGTCTCCACATCCGCGGATGTCGTGACATCGTTGATGAGATACCCGGGCTTATCCGTTTCAATGTATTTGATCCCTTTATCGGACACCGTATGTCCCTTCCGGTCAATGACGGTGTCATCATTGAGAACCAGCAACCCCAGTTGTTCCATGACGTCCTTTTTATACTGATACTGATACTGCATGTACTTTTTCCGCAGCCGGTAACTGGCGATAATCCACACGAGGCTGAATATGAACGCCCCGGCCAGAATAGCGCCGACGGCAATCATCAGATACCATGCCGTCTGCTCGCCAAAACTGATGACAAAGTTGATAATAGCTTCCATTTTGTAAACGAGGAGTGCAACCGCAATCAGAAGCGCGATCTTCACAAAAAGCGGCAGGCGCCAGACGTGTTGCAGGTAGATGCTCTGCTTCGGTAAAAGAGACTCCTTTGTGGTTTCAGGATCTGAATCGGCGAGGTCCTCTTCGATAGGGTTCTTTCCAAAAATGAATTTGTTGAATGCAATAATAAAAACACCCAGCAGAAAGGTGAGCGCCAAGGGGACGGTAAATGCCATCAGGAAGTAAAATTTAACCGGAAACCGGCCCCCCATGTGCCCAAGAAAGGTGAGCCAAAGGATGAGAACTTCAACCCCAACCATGAAATAAACATAGTTGATGAAATATTTTTTTATCTGTGAAGCCTCAAACAAGCCGGCAATACCGACGAAATCTCTTTTTGGTTGCTTTTCCATAACCCTATCACGCGAAATCGGCTGCAAAGACCGGATCTAACGCTCCGGCATTGCCACGCAATTAAGATTTGAAACCATTTGTTGAATGATAATTACTCTGTACCGGCTCCGGAGGGATCAAGGGAGTGGTGAAGACGAAATCGAACGTAACCGATGGAATATAACTTGCGATAAACGGAGCATATTCGGTAACATAATCCCTTATACGATCAAACCGGGCATCGGTTGGTTTTGAGAATTGGCCATATGTCGGACAACTCAAACCGCCCCAAGCGATTGTTAAACTTTAGAAAAATACCGTAAGTTATCATCTTTAGTAGGGCTTGTCGGAACTGTCAACCTGATTTAATAGCAACCAAGAATGGTGCACCCCGACTGTTGGGAGAATTTAAGGCTCTATCAAACCAAAAACGTCCGTTCATTCCGACATTACCTTTTTTATTGATGTTGCAGATGAAAATACCAAGAATATATCGT
>CAWGUE010000018.1:0-83131 GCA_963825595.1 uncultured delta proteobacterium
AAAGCGTCAAGGCGGCCTTGAAGGGTTTGACCGTGGAGACGACCCGCGGCCGGCTTGTATTTTCGCGACATCGACAACCAATTGAGCTGTTCGGCCTATTTTGGAATGGTGGCCGATGATCCCCGCTACCCGTTTCCGATTTATCACGATCTGATGGAGTTCAAGGGACCGGACATCTGGCGGCCGGAAGCGGAAATTCAGGCCGCGCGCGCCAACCAGTGAAGGAGTTTAACGTGAGAACGAACATAGAAAAACTACTTTTCACCACCGATCTTTCGGAAGGTACGCGGGTGGCCTTCGACTTTGCCGCCGGAATCGCCTGTCGGCACGGCGCCGATATCATTATTCTGTACGTCATGGAAGAGTCTTCTTCCTATGCCGGCTCTCATCTCGCGGGATTTCTCGGGGAAGACCGCTGGAAGGAATTGAAAGAGAGTCAGGAGAACGAAGCCCGGCAAATTCTCATCGGAAAGAAACGGGAAGGCGCTGTCATAAAAGATGCGTTGAATGAATTTTGCCGGACTGCCAAAGAAGAACTGGGGGAGGAGAATGTCCCGGCCGATGAAATCCTTGTGGCCAGGGGAAACGTGGTCGATGCGATCATGGATACCGTGGATGCCAAAGCGTGTGACATGATCGTCATGGGGCACCATATCCGGTCCAAGTTGGGCGAGGCGGTTCTTGGCAGCACGACCCGGCGGGTCTTGCGGCGCAGCCGGATACCGGTCCTTCTGGTCCCGTCTGCCGGCAGAAGAATAGATTTTAGGTAAGGAGGGTGTCGTGAACATTGGAAGCCTTTTTTCGAGACACGCCAGGTACCGCCCCGATCATTTGGCGGTGGTGTTCAAGGAACAGCGCCTCACGCATGTGCAATTCAACCGCAGTATCAATCAATTGGCCAATGCCTTGAAGGCTTTGGGTATTAAAAAAGGCGACCACGTCGCTACGATACTGCCCAATAGCCTCGAACTTCTGGAAACCTTCTGGGCCTGCGCCAAGATCGGTGCCGTGGTTGTGCCTCTGAGCACCCTGCTGCTGGGAAAGGCCATGATCTCCTTGCTGCAGGATTCCGATACCATCCTGGTCATCACCACAAGCGGCTTTACCGACATGCTCGACAAGATAAAAAAAGACCTGCCGGCCATCGCACCGGAGCGCTATCTGCTGACCGACATATCCGATCGCAGGGGCTATCAGGATTACCATGGGTTGAAAGCGGCGGCCGACGATCGGGAACCGGAGGGCATCCTCGTCACCGACGATGATCCGTTTAACATCATGTACAGCAGCGGGACCACCGGTCTGCCGAAAGGGATCCTTCACACCCATTACATCCGCGCCATGTACGCCACTATTTTCGCGGGTTCCTATCGGATGACGCCGGAAAGTGTCACCATGCATGCCGGTGCTATCGTATTCAACGGCGCTTTCGTGGACCTGATGCCCACCATGTTCATTGGTGCGACTTACGTTTTACTCGATCGCTTTGATCCGATTGACTACATCGACACCGTCGAGAAAGAAAAGGTCACCCATGTGATCCTGGTGCCGGCCCAGATCATCGCGTTGCTGAATGCGCCCAATTTTACTTTCGAAAAGTTAAAATCGCTGGAAATGATCCTGACCCTTGGCGCCCCCCTGCACAAAGAACACAAGGACGCATTGACCCGGATTCTGCCCGGACGGTTCTATGAACTATACGGTCTGACCGAGGGGTTCGTGACCGTGCTCGACAAGTTCGATTACCCGAAAAAACCGGGCTCGGTGGGCGTTCCGCCGCCATTTTCCGAAATGCGGATAGTGGACGAAAAAGGCCATGATTTGCCCCCCGGGGAAGTGGGTGAAATCTGTGGCCGGAGCCCAATTCTCACCCCCGGCTATTACAAACGTCCCGATCTGACCGCAGAGGCCATCAGAGATGGCTGGTTGCATTCGGGCGATATGGGCTATGTCGATGAAGACGGTTTTCTCTATCTGGTGGATCGCAAAAAGGACATGATCATTTCCGGGGGCGTCAACGTCTATCCGCGGGATATTGAAGAAGTTGTGGTTCAGCATCCGGCCGTACGGGAGGTGGCGGTCTTTGGGGCGTCACACGCCAAATGGGGAGAGACGCCTGTAGCTGCCGTCGTTCTCCATCCACAGGAGAGCATCGGGGCTGAAGAATTGAAGAAATGGGTCAACGAGAGGGTCGGGGCGAAGTTCCAGCGGATTCACGATGTGGTGATCATGGAGGATTTTCCACGCAACGTGGCGGGGAAGACGCTCAAACGGGAGATGCGGGATACCTACGGCAAAGCCAAATAACCTGGAAATTTTATGAAATTTCCAGGTTATTTGGCTGTATAAAAAAAGGTTTACTGATTATCAATTTACTGTGAATGTGACTTTCCAATTCGTCTTGCATGACCGCACCGATGGGCAAGGGCACGAACTCGGATTCACCGTAGCTGTATCACTCACTTTTCACCCGCCTGCCTGAAGCCGCATACAACATACTTCTGATATTTGATATTGATTTTCAATTTCGGGCACTATGCCGTTTCGGATCGGCGGGGTCTGGGCCAGTAAATCTCCACCGCAACCGAAGCGCAAATGATGATGATGGCCGTTAATTGCCAACCGGTTGGATGTTGGCTCAGGAATACCGCGGCCAGAAAAGCGGCAATCACCGGTTTGAGAAAGAACAGGTAACTGCCGCGCGTGATGTCCGGTACCGCCGCCAAACCGCCGATCCAGAGAAACTGGGTAATGGTGGTGTTCCATAGGGCAATGGTCAGCAAAGCCGCATATTGGTCCGGCGGACGGTCGAAAAGGGTCGCCGGATTGACCCAGATGTTCCAGAAAATACCGACCAGAAACCAAAGGCCCACAGCCCCCATAAACATCGTAACGGCGGTGATGCGCAGCGCGCCGTATTTGACGATGATCGGTCGCACTATCACCGTGTAGGCCGCGATCACCGCCGCACACCCGAGAATCATCAATATGCCGATAAGATTCTCACCGGCGCCGGCCAGTTTGGCCAGATAACCGTCGGTGATGAGCAGGGCCACGCCCACAGTAGCACAAATACCACTGATGATTTTGGGGCCGCTAAACGGCTGCTTGTTGATCCACAGGTTCACCAGTCCGACGAAAATAGGGATGGTTGTGACCACGGTGGCTACCTGTGGAACGGTAGCGAAATCGAGAGACCAATGAAACAATAGATAACCGAGGGTGACCCCTAAAAGCGAGAGCAGAACCAGCCGAAAACCGTGTTCGCGAAACGGCTCGATCAAATTGCGCGAGGCCGGAAAAATAAGGGCCAGAACGACGAGTCCGATCCCTCCCAAGAGAAAGCGCCAAACCGACAGCTCCGGTCCTTTGATACCAGAGAGGACAGATACAAACTCGCTCGATGCATGACCACATACGCCTAAGAATACAGCCAGATAGGCCACCCATGCATGCTTGTGCCAGATTCCCATCATGCCACCTCCTTGGCAAACGACAGCAGGACGTCAGCCAGAGCTTCGGGCTGCTCGGCCGGTATCAGGTGGCCGGCATTCAACATGTCTGACCGTGAGCTCTTTGGCAGACGCATGGCCAGTTCATCTACCACTGTTTTTTCCAAAAATACATGATCCTGCAGTCCGGTCACGACCAGCACGGGCAGATCGATCTTTTCGTAGGGCAGATCCCAGTCCGATGTTCGTCCGGCTTCCGCCAGAAGTTTGTAATGGCCGCTGTTCGGTTTCAACGGCGCATAGGACATTCCGGTTTTCAAGAAGGCGTCACGATTGGAAGCCAACCACTCTTCGTTGACCAGCAGCGGGAGATAAAGATCGCGAAACAGTTCCAAACCGCCGACTTCGACGGCACGGACAAGGGCATCGCCGATCCATTTCAACCGGGCGCCGTTCTTGCGCAGGGTGTTGATCAAGACGAGTGCCGAAGCCGGGACACCTTTGAGCCAGGTCCGGGCGGCAAAAAGCCCCCCGATCGAGAGGCCGACCAGGATCGGGCGAACCGGCTCGACTGTGGAAAGAAGACGCACGGCATCGTCGACGATCAGATCCATGTCGAGCACGGTATCCGGTGAAAACGGGCTGTTGGCCTGTCCCCGCATGTTGTACGCCAGGGTTCCGTGACCGGCGCGGCGCAGGACCGGACCGATCACGGCCTCCCAATTGGTCGTGTCACCGGTCAGGGCATTGAAAAAAACATACGTGCAGGCGGTATCCTTTGTTGGTTGGCGGTGCTCGTAATACAGGCCGTCCTTAGGGCCGATTTTGTACTCGCTCATTTCTCTCTCCTATGAAGTTGCTTTAAGCGCTTGTATACTCTACCCATCGATTCCGGATGCCTTGCGGACGGCGCGGGCAATCACGGAGATGTCTTCATCGCCGTGGCCGCAGGCAATCAGGCCGGTTTCGGTCTGCTCCACGTAAGCGGCCACCGGTAGGGTGACGCCCAATTCACGCGCCACCTCCAGGGCGATGGTCAGATCTTTGCGGTGCAGCTGAACTTTGAAGCCGAGCGGATAATCGTTTTTAATCATGTTGCCGGACCGATTGACCATTGCCCAGGACCCGGCCGCACCGCCGCCGACCGCCATGACAACCTTTTCCATGTCGAGGCCGGCTTTCAACCCCAGAGCAACCCCTTCGGCCACGCTCCAGTAAGTGCCGGCGACGACGATCTGATTAATGGCCTTGGTCATTTGACCGGCACCGATAGGGCCGATGTGTGTGATCGTCTGACCCATAGCTTCCAGCACCGGTCGAGCCATTTCCAGGTCGGAAACCTCGCCACCGACCATGATGGAAAGCGTGCCTTTCTGTGCCCCCTCGGAACCACCGGAAACCGGCGCATCCAGCATGCGTATTCCCTGCGCGGCAAGGGCCTGCGAAATACGGCGGGTCGCCGTGGGGCTGATGGTGGACATGTCCACGACAACAGTGCCCTTGGCAGCGCCATGGACAACGCCCTGCTCTCCGAGGATAACCGCTTCAGCGTCCGGGGTGTCACTGACGCAGGTGATGACGATTTCCGCATCAACGGCCGCCGCTGCCGGTGATGCGGCACGCTTGGCACCCCCGTCGGAAAGGGGAATTTCCTTGTCTCGGGTGCGATTGTTTACGGTCACCGTGTGCCCTGCTTTCAGCACATTGAGTGCCATCGGTGATCCCATGGTTCCCAATCCGATAAATGCAACTTTCATGTTTCTTATCTCCTTTCTTTCGATCTCAAATCTTTCCGGATGATCTTGCCGGTGGCGGTCATCGGAAGGGATGCGATAAATTCGATCAGGCGCGGGTATTCGTGTGCGGCGAGTCTGTGGCGGACGAAACTCTTAATGTCGATTTCAAGAGCTTCATTGGCCTTGGTTCCCGGTTTGAGAACGATAAATGCTTTAATAACTTCGGTGCGGATTTTATCAGGGACACCGACCACTGCCGCCATTGCCACCGCCGGGTGCTTGAGCAGGCAATCTTCGATTTCACCCGGACCGATGCGATATCCGGAACTGGTGATCAGGTCATCCTGCCGGCCGACGAACCAGAGGTAGCCCTCATTGTCTTTGCGGGCCGTATCGCCGGTCAAGCACCAATCACCGACAAACTTACGGTCGGTCGCGGACCGGTTTTTCCAGTATTCCAGGAACATGACGGGGTCCGGTTTTCTGATGGCGACATGGCCGACGGTGTCCCGGGGCAGCACATTTCCGTCATCGTCGACGATCTCCACCATATGACCCGGTATGGCGCGGCCCATGGATCCCGGTTTAATCGCCATCACCTCGGCACAATTGCCGACCACCAGATTGACCTCCGTCTGTCCGTAAAATTCGTTGATCGCGACCCCAAAGGCGGATTTCCCCCAACCGAGAAGTTCTTCTCCCAAAGTCTCTCCACCGCTGCCGATGCTGCGGAGGCGCGGCGTATGGCGTCCCTGTGGGGCTTTTACCTGTCGCATCATTTTCAGGGCCGTGGGCGGCAAGAAGGCATTCCGCACCGCGTGTTTGGCCATCAGATGGAAGGCGAACTCCGGGTCGAATTTTCGGGCGCGGTAAGCCAGAACCGGCACACCATGGTGCCAGCTGGGAAAAAGGACGTCGATCAACCCGCCGATCCAGGCCCAGTCGGCGGGTGTCCAAAACAAGTCATCTTTCCGCGGAAATAAGTTGTGAGGAAATTCCACTCCCGGAAGGTGTCCCAATAGGGTTCGATGGGCGTGCAACGCACCTTTGGGCGGTCCCGTGGTTCCGGAAGTATAAATGATCAGGGCCGGATCGTCTGCTCGGGTTGACACCGGCGCGAAATCGGCAGAGCCTTTGCGGAGGAACTCCCAGAAGTCGATCGTCCGTTTTCTTTTTCCGCTTTGGATGCTGACAACATGGATCAAATCAGGCAGATCATGACGGATTGACTCGATTTTTTCCAGGCCGGTGGAGTCGGTGATGACCACTTTGGCTTGACTGTCGCTGAGTCGATAAGTGAGCGCATCCGGCCCGAAAAGGGTGAAAAGCGGGACGGCGATGCCGCCGATTTTGTAAGTGGCGATGTGGGCAATCGCTGTTTCAGGGCACTGGGGCAAGAGAATGGCCACCCGGTCACCGGATGTCACTCCGAGAGCGGCCAAGGCATTTGCGAGTTGGTTCGAGACCCTTTTTAACGTTTCGAATGTGTATCGCTCGACTTCGCCGGACGCCTTTTCGTAGATGAGGGCCAGGCGTTGAGGCTGATGGGCGTGCTTGTCGCAAATGTCGGTGCCGATGTTGTAGAATTCAGGAACCTGCCAACGGAAGTTCCGGCAGAGCTCATCGTATGTTTTGCCCGGTCCAAGCATAGCGGCTTCCTCAAGCAAATATTTTACCTGGATTCATGAGTCCCTTTGGATCCAGCAGCATTTTAATCCGGCGCATCAGTTCGAAACTTTCACCATGTTCCCGTTGCATGAATTTCCGTTTGCCGATACCGACGCCGTGTTCACCGGTGCAGGTTCCGCCCAACTCGACGGCCCGAGTGACAATGCGGTCGTTAATTTCTTCGATTTGACGCCACCCTTCGAGGTCGCTGGGGTCCCCCACCAGAACGACATGCAGGTTGCCGTCGCCGGCATGGCCGAAGACATAGCCGACCACATCGAATTGATCAACAAGACTTTGGGAAAAAACAACCATGTCCGGATAGCGTGAGATTGGAACGGCTGCGTCTACAATGAGGGTTTCTTGCCCGGGATGTGCCCGATGGATCGTTTCCCAGGCCTCGTGACGTGCCCGCCAAAGATCCTGGCGGTGCTGCTCGTTGATGCCGGACGCGAAATGGGCGGCACCGCAGTCCTTGCAGAGCTCTTCGGCCAGAGCTGCAATTTCCGTCAGCATGGTCCGACTGATCCCATGAAACTCGCAGAACAGGGTCGGTTTTTCTACCAGTCCGAGCTGCTTTTCTCTGTTCATCAATCCGATCAGCTTTGGTGGCAGAAGTTCGAGCGCCGCCGGTTCGATTCCGGATCCGATCATTACCGCCACTGCGTGAGATGCATCTTCGAGTCGCTCGAAGGCGGCGGTAGCCGCCAGATGGTGGGATGGGATTCCGGTCAGGCGAAGGGTGGCCTCGGTCACGATACCAAGGGTGCCTTCAGAGCCGACGAACAGGCGGGTCAGATCGTAACCGGAAGATGACTTGGGTGCTTTGCACCCGGTGTGAATGATGTCGCCCCCGGGGACAACCACTGTCAACCGCAGGGTATAGTCTTTGGTGGCCCCGTACTTGACGGTCTGGACGCCGGAGGCGTTATTGGCGATCATACCCCCGATAGTGGCATCGGCGCCCGGGTCCGGAGGAAAGAACAATCCGTGCCGGCCGGCCTGGCGGTTGAACTCTTTGCGTAAAACGCCGGGCTGGACATCCGCCTGAAGATCCTGGGGGCGAATGTCGAGGATGCGGTCCATGCGTGTTAAATCCACAACGAGTCCACCCCGTGCAGGCACAGGGTTTCCTTCGGTGCTGGTGCCTGCCCCCCATGGCGTCACCGGTACTTCCTGGGCATAAGACCATCTGAGAATCGCGGAAACTTCTTCGGTGGATTCGGGCCAGACAACTGCTGCCGGCAGTTCTCCCCGGTGGGGAGAGATGTCGCGACGGTGCAGTTCGAGGTTGGATCGGCCGGTGGAGAAACGATCCGGGGAAACCAGTTTTGCCAGTTCTTCTGTCTGTTTATGATTGAATTTGTTCATCTTTGTTTTTTCCCCGCATGTCTGATGCCGATAATCCTTAGGTACCGGACCTGATTTACTGTTAAGAATACTCTACCCCCTTAACTATTTGAGCCACCAGGGAGTTTTCATTACCCGAAAGCGGAGGGAATGATCGGCGACTTCAGCGCGCAAACTTAAGCTCAAATCAGCTTAAGGAAATAACAGTATTCCTCTGCGGAGGGATTAGCGTACGCTTCTAATACGGGAATTCAAGCCCGGAGCAGCGATGACTTTTTCCGGCTTTAGACCACAGAAATCTTCCGCCATTTTCAATACGTTGAAATGTCGAGGGAGAAAATGATTTGCATTATTAGCTGCGGCATTACCTGGCTGTCAAGATAAAAGGGCGGCCAAGAAATCTGATACCCCGGCAGGTTTTTGTACTTCGATTGAAGATCCATTTTTCAGGTCTCATTTTGATTTTGACATTTGGTGGCAGAAACGCTACCGATGCAATACCGACCGGTTGGTATTTATGTGTACGATTTACGAGATTGGAATCATGCAAAAAACAATTAACCAGCTTCATTTTTTTATCGATTCACTTAGAACAGATTCCACAGAATGCCGAAACATGCTTAACTGAATCACAAAATTCTTGTCGGCATTGACGTTTAGCGATCAATGAATTTGACTTTGCCATTATTTCTCTATAGGAATTTACACATACAAAACAAACACACATGGAATCACCGATTCAAAAGGAGTGAATTATGGCCGAAAATCCGAATTTTAAAAAATGGCAGGAACTTGCCGCCAAGCAGATGAAGGGAAAGCCGGTCGATAGTCTGAACTGGAAAACCCCCGAGGGGATAACGGTTAAACCGCTTTACACCGCCGAAGACAACGCCGATTTACCCCATGTCAATACCTTGCCCGGATTTCCGCCGTACGTGCGGGGGCCGATGGCGACCATGTATGCCGGCCGGCCATGGACCATCAGGCAATATGCCGGCTTTTCAACGGCCAAAGACTCCAATGCGTTTTATCGCAGAAACCTGGCGGGCGGTCAGAAGGGTCTTTCCGTGGCATTCGATTTACCCACTCACCGCGGTTATGACTCGGATCACCCTCGCGTGGTCGGCGATGTCGGAAAGGCCGGTGTCGCCATCGACTCGGTCGAGGATGTCAAAATACTGTTCGATCAGATACCGCTGGACCAGATGAGTGTGTCGATGACCATGAACGGTGCCGTATTACCGATAATGGCCGGCTACATCGTCGCTGCCGAAGAACAGGGCGTCAAACAGGAACAATTGGCTGGAACGATTCAGAACGACATTCTCAAAGAATACTTGACCCGCAATACCTACATTTATCCGCCGGAACCGTCCATGCGGATTGTATCGGACATCATCGCATTTTGTTCTCAAAACATGCCCAAGTTCAACACCGTCAGTATCAGCGGCTATCACATGATGGAAGCCGGGGCCGACTCGGTTCTGCAATGCGCTTTTACCCTGGCCGACGGCGTTGAGTATGTGCGTACGGCCCTTAAGGCCGGACTGGACATCGATACTTTTGCCCCGCGTCTTTCCTTCTTCTTCGGGGTCGGGATGAACTTCTTCATGGAAATCGCCATGTTGAGGGCGGCGCGTTGCCTGTGGCATGAACTCATCAGCAAGTTCAATCCCAAGAATCCGCGCTCCGCCATGCTCCGCACACATGTTCAGACATCGGGCTGGAGCTTGACGGAGCAGGATCCCTACAACAACATTATCCGTACCACTCTTGAGGCATTGGCGGCGGCCCTGGGCGGAACCCAGTCGCTTCATACCAACTCCTTTGACGAGGCCGTCGGCCTGCCGACCGATTTTTCCGCCCGAATTGCCCGCAACACCCAGTTGATCATCCAGGAGGAATCCCAGATCTGCCATGTCGTCGACCCCTTGGGTGGTTCTTACTATATCGAGGCCTTGACCGCCGAGATGGTCAAAGAAGCCCGCAAGATTATCGACGAGGTAGAAGAAATGGGCGGCATGGCCAAGGCCATTGAAACCGGAATGCCCAAAATGCGTATCGAAGAAGCGGCCGCCCGCCGACAGGCCCGCATCGACCAGGGGTTGGACGTGATTGCCGGCGTCAACAAATACAAGATCAAAGACGAGCCATTGACAGACATCCTGGAAGTTCCAGGTACGGTGCGTGACGAACAGGTTGCCCGATTGAAAGAAACCAGGGCCACCCGCGACAGCGCAGCGGTCAAAAAAGCGCTCGAAGCTGTGACCCGGGCCGCTGGAAGCGACGATAACCTGCTGGCGGCCTGCATTTCGGCCATGCGGGCCCGGGCAACGGTGGGTGAAGTCTCGGATGCCATGGAGAAAGTCTTCGGTCGCTTTGTGGCCACCACCCGGTGCATTTCCGGTGTGTTCGCCGCCGAATATGGAGACAGTGACGTTTTTAAGGCACTGAAACAGCGCACGGATGAGTTTAATGAGCGTGAAGGCCGCCGTCCCCGGATCTTGGTTACCAAGATGGGACAGGACGGCCATGACCGCGGGATCAAGGTCATCGCTACCGCTTTTGCCGACATCGGATTTGACGTTGATATCAGTCCCATGTTCCAGACGCCGCAAGAGGCTGCCAAAATGGCCATTGAAAACGACGTTCATGTCGTCGGCGTCTCGAGTCTGGCTGCGGGGCACAAAACGCTGGTCCCGGGCTTGGTTGCCGAGCTTAAAAAAGCAGGTGCCGGCGACATCAAGGTCGTCGTTGGCGGCGTCATTCCGCCTAAAGACTACGGATACCTCAACGATGCCGGTGCTGCCGCTGTCTTCGGACCGGGTACGGCGGTCGTCGAATCGGCCAACAAGGTCCTCAATATCCTCGAACAGAAGGCGTGATCGACAGATGGACACCTGCAGTCGATTCTTTACGGGCTGTTAAAAAACGAGTGCGCTTGGCCATACAGGCTTCAAGACTGAACAGGGAGGGACCACTCCCGCTGCAGCGCATATGCGCAATTATAAACACCTAAACTGAGCGTTTAAAATTTCAAAAGGATGGGAAACAATTTTTATTTATTTGGAATTCTATATGACATGAGCGCCGACCGGGTTTGGGTAATAGACGGTATGAATTGCTGCTGAAATCCCTCTGAGCCAAACGGTGCGGTTATTGAGAACTCGTTTTTTTGCTTGACAACAGGCATGCACTATAGAAATGTGACAGTTTACACTTTGTATAATTACGCTTAGAAATATTGACCACCCTGTCGACCCCGTTTCGGTGCAGGGAAAATAAGGTGATATGAAAGGATCGAACAGAATGGGCGTAGTGGGAGACAAATTAAAAGAGCTCAGAGAGCTGGAAGAGAAGGTCCGGCAGATGGGTGGGGCAAAGGCGGTTGCCAAGCACAAAGAAAAAGGCAAACTGACCGCCCGCGAGCGGCTGAAGTTGTTTTTTGACAAGGGGAGTTTTCGGGAAATCGACATGTTTGTGGAGCACCGCTGCGTGAATTTCGGCATGGAAGGAGTTGCTATCCCCTCCGACGGTGTCATCACCGGTCACGGTCTGGTAGACGGCCGGCCGGTATTTGCCTTTTCGCAGGATTTTACCGCCCGCGCGGGGAGCCTGGGCGAGATGCATTCGCGCAAGATCTGCAAGGTCATGGACCTGGCCATGAAGGCCGGGGTGCCCTTTGTCGGCATGAATGATTCGGGCGGGGCACGGATCCAGGAGGGGGTCGATGCGCTCTCGGGATACGGTCAGATATTTTACCGCAATTCGGTGGCCTCCGGAGTGATCCCGCAGATATCGGCCATCATGGGCCCGACGGCCGGCGGCGCGGTTTACTCGCCGGCCATGACCGACTACGTATTCATGGTCAAAAACACCAGCTACATGTTCATCACCGGCCCGGAGGTGATCAAAGCGGTGACCGGAGAAGAGATATCCTTCGAGGATTTGGGCGGGGCGATGAGCCATAACGAGAAGAGCGGTGTGGCCCATTTTGCCTGCGAGAATGATGAAGACGCCATCGGCCAGATCAAACGGCTGCTGTCTTTTTTACCCTCAAACAACATGGAAGATCCCCCGGTTGTGAACGCCGGCGACAATCCGAAACGCACCGATCCGGCGCTAAACGCCATTATACCGGACAATCCCAATCAGTCCTATGACGTCAAAGACGTGATCGGCAGCATCGTTGACAAGGGCGACTTTTTCGAACCGCACCAGCATTTTGCCAAGAACATGATCGTGTGTTTCGCGCGCATGAACGGGCGCACCATCGGCATCATCGCCAACCAGCCCAAGGTACTGGCCGGTTGCCTGGACATCGATGCCTCTGACAAGGCCACGCGGTTTATCCGTTTCTGCGATGCGTTCAACATACCGCTTTTGACCATCGCCGATGTGCCGGGATACCTTCCCGGCAGCCAGCAGGAGTGGGGGGGGATCATCCGCCACGGCGCTAAACTTCTGTGGTGCTATTCGGAGGCCACGGTGCCCAAGCTGCTGCTGATCACGCGCAAGGATTACGGCGGCTCCTATCTGGCCATGTGCTCGAGGGACCTTGGGGCGGACATGGCGCTGGCCTGGCCGACGGCCGAGATCGCGGTGATGGGGGCCGCCGGGGCCGCGAACATCATTCATCGCAAGGAAATAAAGGAAGCCGCCGATGCGGGCGCCAAACGCAAGGAGAAAATCCAGGAGTACGAAGCGCTTTTCTCCAACCCTTACCGGGCGGCGAACCGGGGCTACATCGATGCGATCATCGAGCCCAGTCAGACGCGGCCGCGCCTGATCGAGGCGCTCGAGATCATGTGCAACAAACGTGAACTGCGGCCGCCGAAGAAACACGGCAATATTCCTTTGTAGAAATCGGTTAGCCGGTTGGCCCGTTGGCCGGTTAGATGAAACGAACGGTTTGCTTGGTAGAGCTTAAAACGCTGAAAGCGTCGAACGGAGTGATCATGGCACCGGATAGAAAAAAGGCAGCGGCGATCGCCGCGGTGATGAATTACATCAAAAGCGAGGAAGAAATGATCTGCGCCCAGGCCGCGGCCGGACGCGGCGCCGGGCCGCAGGCCGCAGGGCCGGTTTCTGTCAACCTGTGGGGCGTGAGCGGTCGGCAGGCGATGATG
Source organism: uncultured delta proteobacterium (assembly GCA_963825595.1). Classification (GTDB taxonomy): domain Bacteria; phylum Desulfobacterota; class Desulfobacteria; order Desulfobacterales; family SG8-13; genus JARFQH01. The sequence continues at coordinate 13,336 of CAWGUE010000018.1, forward strand.
CAGATGCGCAATTTAATGCAGCTGCGAAGCTTTCACGGCACGAACTCCCGTTAGGCCATCCACCAAATTGAGGAAATACATATAAGAGGAGAAGCATAAGATGCACGACCACGATCAAGTCAAAGGCAGCCAGATGAATTACAGCATAGACCGGCCCAAGGCGCAGAATCCGGTGAAAATCGAAGACCTGACCCTGCGTGACGGGCATCAGTCTCTTTTCGCCACCCGCGGGCGCACCGAAGACATGATCCCGGTGGCCGAGATGATGGACGAGGTGGGCTTCTGGGCGGTGGAGACCTGGGGCGGTGCCACCTTCGACACGATGCACCGTTTTTTAAACGAAGATCCGTGGGAACGGATCCGCACGCTCAAGCGCTACATCAAGAAGACACCGTTTTCGATGTTGCTGCGGGCGCAGAACCTGGTGGGCTACCGCAACTATGCCGACGATCTGGCCAGGGCCTTCGTGGACCGTGCCTGCGCCAACGGAATGGATGTGTTCCGGACCTTCGATGCCCTGAACGATTACCGCAATTTTGAGACCGTGGTGCCGGTGATCAAAGAGAACGGCAAGCACTTCCAGGGCTGTATCTGCTACACCTTGACCGAACCGCGCCTGGGCGGGGAGGTGTACAACCTGGACTATTACGTGCAGAAGGGCAAAGAGCTGGAGGCCATGGGGGCCGACACGGTTTGCGTCAAGGACATGGCCGGGCTGATCGCGCCCTACGATGCGTATGAGGTCATCAAGGCGCTGAAGGCGGCCGTCAAGGTGCCGGTTCACCTTCACAGCCACTTCACTTCGGGCATGTCGCCGATGAGCATGCTCAAGGCGATCGAGGCCGGGGTGGACATCATCGATACCGTCATGACGCCGTATGCTTACCGGACATCGCATGCGGCCATCGAGCCTCTGGTGATGACGCTGCTGGGAACAAACCGAGATACGGGCTTTGACATCAAACTTTTGGCCCGCATCAATGAAATCCTTGAAAAGGAAGTGCTGCCCAAGTACAAGCACCTGCTGGACGACTCGAAGATGTCGATCATCGACATCAACGTGCTGCTGCACCAGACTCCGGGCGGGATGCTGTCGAATTTGGCCAACCAGCTGCGGGAAATGGATGCCCTGGACCGGATCGGCGATGTTTACAAAGAGCTGCCGCGGGTACGCAAAGAGCTGGGTCAGATACCGCTGGTGACCCCCACCAGCCAGATCGTGGGGATCCAGACGGTCAACAACGTGCTGTTTGACGACGAGAAGGAGCGCTACAAGATGATCACGGGTCAGGTCAAGGACCTGTGCTACGGGCTGTACGGCAAAACAGCGGTTCCGATCGATGCGGAAGTGCAGAAAAAGGCCCTGAAAGGCTACCCGCGGGGCGAAGAGCCGATTACCGTGCGCCCGGCCGAGGTGCTCGAGCCGGAACTGGAAAAGGCCAAGGCCGAAACCGAAGGGTTGGCCGCGGACCTGGATGATGTGATTCTGTACGCGATATATCCGGTGACCGGTAAGCGGTTTCTCAAATGGAAATACGGTAAAGAGGAACCGCCGGCGGAAGTGCGGCCGCGGAGCCTGGAGCAGGCCCGCAAAGAGGAGGAGCTGATCAAGAAAGGCCAAGGCCGGTCTGCTGGTCGAAAAAAGCGGCAAGAGTGCCGGACCGCCCAAGGGTGAGGCCCTGCGCACCTTCAACGTGTACGTGGATGACGAATACTTCGAGGTCGGGGTAGACGAAGTCGGCGGATCGCCCGTGCTCAGCTACATCCAGCAGATGCCGTCCATGCCGGCCGCACCGATGATGATGCCGGCGGCGGCGCCGCCGCACCGGTGGCCAAGGCGGCGCGGCCCCAGCGGCTGCGGCTGCAGAAGCGGCGCCCGCAGCGGCGCCCGCGGCCGCAGATGTTGAAGGGACAGCGCTCAAGGCCCCGATGCCGGGCATGATCGTCAACTACCAGAAAAAGATGGGCGATGCGGTCAGTGAAGGCGAAACGGTGGTGGTCCTCGAGGCGATGAAGATGGAAAACGCCCTGCCGGCCCCGGTCAGCGGCACCATCAAGGCCATTAACTATGCCAGCGGCGATTCGGTGCAAAAGAACGATGTGCTGGCGATCATCGGCTGATTTTCTATGCGGGGATCGCCTTTTATCCCGCACATTCTGCGCTATTCTTCTGAATTGTTTGTGAGGCATACCTTATGGATACCTCACAAACAATTCAGCCCTCGCCTTGATCATGGGAAAATTATCCCGACACTAAAACGATTTAAATCGGCCGGGTTGTGCGGACAGGCATCAGGGAAGAAATGAATGGAAAACCGGAGCAACCATTATCTTCGGGAACCAGCTTCATCGGTTCTTCGTTTTCGTTTCCAATGAAGTTTTTGCAAACTCATACCGCTTTTCATAATTGTGTTCCACAATAAGGAATTGCGGTATAAGTGGTTGGAGAAAAAAACGTTCGAATAACGGAACGTTTTTTTGACACCCGCTAACTCACCTCCGGTATCGATAAAATGCGGTTATTAGGGAAGGAGCGGAAGGAGATGAAGATTCACGAGTATCAGGCCAAGGAATTGTTCAAGAAATTCGGTGTACCGGTACCTGAAGGCGGGATTGCATTCTCTGACGGATGAAGCCAAATCAGTGGCCGAGAAACTCGGCGGTTATCCGGTTGTCGTAAAGGCCCAGATCCATGCCGGCGGTCGTGGAAAAGGGGGCGGCGTCAAGCTGGCCAACTCTCTTGAGGAAGCCGAAGTTCTGTCCGGTCAGATTCTTGGCATGACGTTGGTGACCCACCAGACAGGGCCGGAGGGCAAGCAGGTGAAAAAGGTTCTGGTGGAACAGGGGCTCAATATAGCCAAAGAACTCTACCTGAGCATCATTCCGGACCGGTCGACGGCTCAGATCGTCATCATGGTCAGCGAAGCCGGCGGTATGGACATCGAGGCCGTGGCCGAGAAGAGCCCGGAGAAAATTATAAAAGTCTCGATCAACCCGCTCCAGGGAATTCAATCCTACCACTGCCGAGAGGCGGCATTCGGATTGAACCTGCCACCGGCAGCGATCAAGCCATTTTCTATCATGCTGGTCAACCTGTACAAAATGTTTGTAACGTATGACTGCTCGCTGGTGGAAATCAATCCGTTGGTATTGACGGCCGAAGATGCCGTGATTGCCCTGGATGCCAAGGTCAATTTTGATGACAATGCCCTTTTTCGCCACAAGGATATTTTGGAATACCGCGATCTGGACGAAGAGGATCCACTGGAGGTCGAAGCATCGAAGTACAATTTGAATTATATCAATCTGGACGGCAACGTCGGCAACATGGTCAACGGTGCCGGCCTGGCCATGGCAACCATGGATATTATCAAATTGGCGGGGGCCGAACCGGCGAACTTTCTGGATGTCGGCGGCGGTGCCAGTGCCGAGATGGTGGAGAACGGATTTCGGATCATTTTGAGCGACAAGAACGTCAAGGGGATCCTCATCAATATCTTCGGTGGTATACTCAGGTGTGACGTTCTCGCCCAGGGTGTTGTCGAGGCCGCCAAAAAAACCGGCATTAACGTGCCGGTTGTCGTGCGGATGGAAGGAACCAATGTCAAGGAGGGCCGGCGAATCCTGGCCGCCTCAGGTTTGAACCTGACAACGGCGGTTGATTTGAAAGATGCCGCCCAGAAAGTGGCCGACATCGTACAACAGTGATTTAATCAGCCCTGTCCGCTGAACATCCTTGCGGTCGCTCATTTTCAGGGATACGTGTCAGCTGAAGGATTCAGACAAATAAAACAAAAGGGCAGCTGGTTGATGGGCAAACGGACCGACCGGCAAAACGCCCCCAATTTCATTGAATGACCGGAACGTCAAAGGTCTCAAAATTACGGTCAAGCTGAAGAGGTAATAACGATGAGTATTTTTGTAGACAAAAACACGCGGGTTGTGGTTCAGGGCATCACCGGCCGAGAAGGCATGTTTCACACCAGGCAGTGCTTTGAGTACGGCACCAATGTCGTTGCCGGGGTTACACCGGGAAAAGGCGGACAGAAAATGGATGCCGTACCGGTTTTCAATACGGTGAAAGAAGCCGTCAAGGAAACCGGAGCCGATTGCGCCATGATTTTCGTACCGCCCCCTTTTGCCGCTGACGCCATTATGGAATCTGTGGACGCCGGTTTGGCGGTGATCGTCGCCATTACCGAAGGTATTCCGGTGCTCGATATGATGCGGGTCAAAAATTACATGCAAGGCAAAACCGCGCGTCTTATTGGACCCAACTGTCCGGGCATTATCACACCCGGTGAGTGCAAGGTCGGTATCATGCCGGGGCCGATCCACCAACCCGGCGGTCCCATCGGCGTGGTTTCCCGCTCCGGTACCCTCACCTACGAAGTGGTCCATCAGCTTACCAGGGAAGGCATCGGCCAAACGACCTGCCTCGGCATCGGAGGTGACCCTGTCAACGGAACAAATTTTATCGATTGCCTGGATGCCTTTGAGAAGGACCCTGCGACCAAGGGGATTGTCATGGTGGGGGAAATCGGCGGCAGCGCAGAGGAGGAGGCCGCTGCCTTTGTAACCAAGAGCGTGACCAAGCCGGTGGTGGGTTTCATTGCCGGCTTGACGGCGCCTCCCGGCCGGCGCATGGGGCACGCCGGGGCAATCATCAGCGGTAACAGCGGAACCGCCCAAAGCAAAATTGCCGTCATGAAGGAAAGCGGCATCCACGTTTGCGAAGACCTGGGTACCCTGGGCAAATTGTGTGCGAAGGTTTTCAAATAGAGGGTTGCTTGAATTTTACCGCGCAAACGGCCGTGATGGTGTTTGGCGGCGAAATTTTTACGAGAAATAATGCAAGTGTTCAGTGATTGGCCATTGGTGTTTGCTCGCGTTCCGCTCGGCACCACACAAAAGCACTGAACGCTTTTTTTATGAAGAGAGACGGCAGGAGAGGCACCCCCATCGCCGTTTTCGGGTTCAAAGAAGGTCAGTATAATGCACGAAATGGGCGTTGCGATGCAGATCATCGAGATCGCGACGGCATCGATTCCTGAAAACATGGCCCTGGCCCGAGTGGAGCGGGTCAATCTGAAGGTCGGTAAGCTGTCAGCCATTGTTGCCGACAGCCTTCGTTTCTGCTTCGAAGTGGCCGCAAAAGATACCGCACTTGAGGGGGCCGAACTCGTCATCGATGAAATTCCGGTGGTCGCCCAGTGCAACGCTTGCGGCGTCAAGTGGACGATCGAATCGCCCGTGTTTGTCTGCGACCGATGCCAGAGCACACAGATTGAGCTTCTATCGGGCCGCGAGCTGGATATCGAATCGATCGAGATGAGCGATGAATCCAACTGACGCGCCAGTTAACGCACTATGACTTTGGCCGAGGCCGCTCAATATGAAGTGCCCAAAAACAACATGAAAAAACCGAGACGCATGAATCATCAGACTTTGCCCGGTGATATACGCATTGTTCACCGCCACCACGACCATCCCCGTTCCCCAAATCACGCACACAGCCATGGGGTCCACCCGAGCGGCGGCACGTCGACGCCTAAAAGCGGATCGCACGAGATCAGGGTCGTTCGCAGGGTGCTGGATGCCAACGACATCATGGCTGCTCAAAACCGTAAGCTGTTTCAGGAAAGGAACGTGTTTGTTCTTAACATGATGAGCAGCCCCGGTTCTGGAAAAACCACGACCCTCGAAAAGACGCTGACGCGTATCATGCCCGAGATTCGAAGCGCAGTGATCGTGGGGGATATCTGCACCACCAATGATGCCGACCGCTTGGCTCGCAGCGGAGCACCGGTTGTGCAGATCAACACCGACGAGTTTGGCGGTGACTGTCATCTGGCCGCCCACGTCATCGAGAAAGTCCTCGACGGATTCGACCTTAATGGGGTGGATCTGCTGATCGTGGAGAATATCGGTAACCTGGTCTGTCCGGCGGAATTCGACATCGGCGAAGACTGTCGGGTGGTGGTGCTGAGCGTAACCGAAGGGGAGGATAAACCGGCCAAGTACCCGTTGATGTTTCGGGAATGCGATGCCGCCCTGCTTAACAAAATCGATCTGTTGCCGCACCTCGACTACGACCGGGAAGTGGCGGTCAAAACGATTCTTCAGGTGCATCCGGGCATGCCGGTCTTCGAGTTGTCAGCCAAGACCGAAGAAGGTTTCGACCCCTGGATCGAGTGGCTGAAGCACAAAGTGAAAAGCAAGATCGGGGCGGGCTGATCTGCAAGTCTCACGCGGAGAGGTTCGCTTCTATGAAATCACGCGCTGCGGCGAGGCAAAACCATGGCCGTTTTTATACCGCTTTTCAAAGATAAATTCCGAAATACCGAAGGGTGGCATAAATGGTTGTAGACAAAACGTTCGAAAAACGGAACGTTGTTTTCTACAACCACTATTTCAGCGGTATTGAAATCGCGTCGCGTTTGTCATCTCTCCAGCAGAAATAAGCGAATGTATCTCGGATCGAGCTGGGTCGCATCCACCCGGCCGTATTCATCCTCGATCTCCAAAAACAAGGATTCCAGAACATTCCCGAGCCTGTCGGTGATTTCAACATCGCTGAGCCCGGAACGCTCGCAAAGCCAATTCAGAAAAGACGTCTTCACTTCCGTCTTTATGCGAGGAGATGCTCTGTCGGGCTGCCAGAGGTGGGTGAAAAAGTCTCGGAACTCCTCGAGTCTCAGGAGCCGGATATCGTTGCCGCTGCCAAATCGATCAAGAACCCAAAGCGTCAGTAAAAGATTCTTATAGGTTAGAAATCTTCCGGCGGCCAGAGGGCCCAATTTGATATCCAGTATCGAAAGCAGGTTGTCGATGGCGATGATATCGGTCAGCACCGCTTCGGACTGCTGCAAGTCCTCGACAGTTTCGAACTCCCGGTACATGCGTCCGGATCGGTAGTTATCGAAAAACATCGGTTTTTTTAACAGCAAACCGCCCAGTACGCCAAGCCGCATTTCATCCCAGAAAGTCAGGGAAAGCCCCTGGTGGGCGAACCAGGCGTGATCCATCCATCCCTGAGCCCGCCATTTCAACTTGAGCGCCCGGCTGTAACCGACCCTGAAAATATCGGACAGCAAATAACGCTGAACGAGGGCGGCATAACGGTTACCGGCTGTCTGGCCGTCGGCCCGGGAGTCCTGAGAGAGTGTGCGCAAGCCTATGGACAGGTAGCCGCTGGCTTTTTTCACGATCGACCTGAGCACGTCCTTACTGTTTACCCTGCTAAAATCCGTGGCGGCTATACGGTTGCACAAGCCGGCGAATTCGGTTTGCAAATGCTGCAATAGGGTCTCACTGTCGATTCTGGCCAGACCGGCGGCAAACGGCGTGCCTGCAGGGAGCAGATTCGCCGGGTAATCCGAGAGGGGGACACTGTTTTCAGCCGGTTTGCCCGAAGGGCCCCTGGAGGACCGATGGGAGATCTCATCCAAATCCAACGGTTGATAGACCCCGATGGCTTCTTCGAACGGCAGGAAACCTTTCTCCGCCAGCCTCACGTTTCTGAGCCGATAGATCTCCTCTTCGCATTCTGCCGGAAGAACGCTGATTGTCTCCAGCAATATTTTCTGGTAGGCAATGTGGTCAAAGTCGGCAACGCTCTCCAGCAGCTTCGACAGAAATTCCTTAAGGTTATCCTTTTCAATGTCCCCGAACTCTGAATCCGGCGTAGCGAGAGGGCCGGTAATCCGCACATAAAAAACATTGTCCAGGGTGGTGTAATTACCGCCGAAATCCGATGGATCCTGGTCATGTTCCCGGATTTTTACATCGATGTTATTGGAGAGAAAAAGTTCCAGAAGATCATTTTTTTTTTCCACCAACCATCTGACAACCTGGCGAGAATTTGCCCGGTAAAGCAAATTGAACCAGCGGGTGGTCGAGGCCAGGTCGATCCTGTCCCGTTGCCAGATGTCGAGATCCAGAATGTACTCCCATTGCCGCCTGGAGGCGAGTGCCAACAGCGGCAGGGCGTCATCGGGGCCGATGTCGTTAACCAGGAAATAGAGGTCCTGTTCCGAAATCGAGTGCACCAGAGCGGCCGGTTCTTCGGCCTTCAGAATGAGTGCCAGGGCTTTCTCCGGCGGTAGAGAGAGAAGCTCTTTTTTTTTCTGATTCAATTTATCGATCCGGGTCTGGATCTGTTTGGCGCCAATGTCTTTCATCATTTGCTTCTTTATGCTATTCGCGTTCGTAAATATCGGGAGAAATCTTCAGCAGCAAAATCAAACCGGGAACTGCGATCAGCGCACAGAAAATGAAAAAAGACTGCCAGCCGATTATTTTGGCAAGGTAGCCGGTGGGCGCCGATGCGACAACCCTGGGAACCCCCATCAAGCTCGATAACAAGGCATACTGGGTTGCGGTAAACTTTTTGTTGGTAATGCTGGCCATGAATGCGACAAAAGCGGCGGTCCCCATTCCGCTGCTGAAATTTTCGAATGTCACCACCCCGGTCAGCAGCGGCACACTATGGCCGACCCGGGCCAGAACGGCAAAGAAGGCCGTGGACGCCGCCTGCAGGAATCCGAAAATCCAGAGACTGCGATTGATGCCCAGGCGGATCATCAGCACACCTCCGGTCAGGCCGCCTGTGACGGTGGCCCAGAAACCGAAGAGCTTCACGACAGCACCGATCTCTGATTTGGTAAATCCGATATCCAGATAAAAAGGGGTGGTCATGGTGGTAGCCATGGAGTCGCCGATCTTGTAAAAGAGTATAAACGCGAGTATCCAAAGAGCCCCGTGCCGGCTGAAGTATTCGGCCAGGGGCATTAAGGCCGCTTCTTTGAGGCTTCCCGGTATACCGGCGTCCGCTGCGGGCTCCGGGGCGAGTACCGTGGTCAGAACGCCCGGTAACAGGCACAGAGCCATGATCAGGTAGACCATAGAATAGGGCAGGTGGTCGGCCAGAATCAACCCCCCGCCCGAGGCCAGCAGCATTCCCACCCGATAACCGTTGATGTAAAGGGACGATCCCAAGCCGAGTTCAGCATTGGGCAGATCTTCTCTGCGGTAGGCATCCACAACGATATCCTGGGATGCGCTGAAGAATGTGACCACAAATGCCGCCAATGCCAATATCAATGGATTTTCGGCCGGATCGGTAAGACCGAGTCCGATAATGGAGGCCATCAGTGCCAGTTGAACCACAAGTAGCCAGCCTCTTCTGCGGCCGAGAAACGGCAGGGTGAAGCGGTCGACAATAGGAGCCCAGAGGAATTTGAGAGTATATGGAAGCCCGACGAGTGCCATCAGCCCGATAACGGCCAGGTCCACACCTTCGTCTTTCATCCAAGCCTGTAGAAGGCTCACCGTGAGCAGCAAGGGGAGTCCGCACGAAAAGCCCATCAACAGCGCGACGAGCATGCGCCTGCTGAATATGACTTTCACCAACACAGGGTGTTTGGCATTGAATTGCCGGGCGGTCGCTGCCGATCGGTCTTGTTCCCGCAAAGACGGCAATTTCATGGACCTCATATCCCAGTTATGGCGGCCGATTTAGCAGGCTGCTGAAATGCGAGAGCTCTTGGTAATAAGGCGTTAAAACCCGACACACCGTGCGCAGATCTTAAATGTAGACGGCGCCTTTTCAGCGCATATTTTATTGCATTGCCGGCGGCGATAACGTCTTCTAATAGTCCGTCAAACACCGTTGTTTTCTTTGATCATCTCGGCAGGCGTCACGATGGAACCATACTTATTTTTCAAACCCAAAAGGCCGTGTCGCTGATCTTCGAGGATTTCAAACAGCCGTTCGGGAATATTCTGTTCCTTTCTGTAGGCGTTTGTCTGCAATTCGATGCGGGCCAGAATGTTGTCGACGTATAGGGAAAACTGCTTGACGTAAAGATCTTCCGGATATTTTTTGTCGATGATTTCTTTGAACAGTACCTTCAGGTCTTGATACTTCGGTAGAAACCCGATGGGTGTTTCGATGGCATCCACTTCCCGGTGGGTTCTTCTCTCCAGCCATGCCAGCCAGACCTTGACATCGCGTTTTTCGCCAAGAAGTTTCTTTGAGTTGCCACCTCTGGCCTCGTGAGTCAGGAAGTAATTCAGGCCTGCGATAATCGGCTGACTGTTCGCGGCTATTTTTTGACTGCCGAAAAATTTGAACTGGGCGTCCATATAATCCCCTAAGGATCCCGGGATAAACGGTGCATTCGCCCATGGAGAGCGGCGAACACCGGTGGCACCGACTTCTGTGGCCGTTGCGGCAGAAACGATGCATGCACCAATAACCACACCCTGGTCCGGACTTCTGGCCACCCATATCGGTGGCATGGTGTCACTGTCGCGGCCACTGTAGGTAATCACTCGCGTTTCGACACCAGCGGCATCCTCTGCCGCTGGTGAATAGTTTTCAAGAGCCGATGACGAAATTGTGCAGCGTGCATTAGGGTGCGATACTGGCACCGGCTTACCGTTAGCGTCGACCATGCCCTTTTTCCATGGGCCCTGATAATTCATCCCCGCTGTCGGGTTTTCGCCATTGCCGGTCCATTGGGGAATACCCTGCTCATCTATCAAGACATTTGACCAGATCACCTCGGTTCCAGGCTCGCGGAGGCATTTCATCAGTTTGGGATCGCCTTCCCAGTTGACGTCTGCGACGATCCCGAATATGCCACATTCCGGGTTGATGGAGCGAATGCTGCCGCTCTCATCGATCCACATCTGGGCCAAGTCGTCTCCAACAAAGTGGTTCCCGGCCATGGCCGTGGTCGTTTTACCGCATCCGCTGGGCGCTGCACCGGTGACCCAGGTAATCCTGTTGCCGGGACCGTCAATGCCCGTAATGAACATGTGCTCGGAGAGTTCCTTGCCACAGTTTTCGTAAATGGCCCGATCGACGGAAAAGCGATGGTTGCCTTTTTTAAGAAGTAAGGTGTTACCGGCATAGGTGCATTTAATGCTGTAAGTGGTTTGGTGGCTGCGGTCCATGTAAACACGTGCATTGGGCAGGTCTTCCGGACGGTTCAACCCTTCGCTGTGAATGTTGGTGTAAAAATGCCCGACCCGCGTCATCTGATCGTCGAAATCTGCGAAGGTATTGCGGTAAAGGATTTCCGCACTGTGGGCCACATAGGCGGAACTGGTGATCTCGAGCGCCGGGTCGGAAACCGGCGACCCAACCGGCCCGCGGAGGTAGAAGCCGACAATCATGGTCATACCGGTCATGATACCGGTCATCTTCTCGCGGATGTCGGCCAGGGCCTCAAAGCGGTCTATTTTGTTGGCCAGCGAGTTGACAAGATCCTCCGGGTTGCTGATATAAAAGGTGCGATCGATGATCCGTCCCTGCTCCTCCTTCAAGTCAAAGTGGATGGTGTGACTGTCCATGGGCAACTTGGCTTCTTCCCCTTTTTCAAGTGCCATGGTGCGAATAAACTGCCGGTCAGAATCCGAGCCGGTGTTGATGAAAACGCGATCCGGCTGACACATGGCGATGGCATTGGCGATTTTCAGCCTGGCTTCCGAATGTTTGATTTTTTGAATTCTGTCCAGTTGCTCGGCATCCATCTTTTGGTCGAAGAGCTGTAAGACGGCCTCCGGGGTTGTTATTCCGCCGATTTCAACGACAACGTCGATCCCTTCCCTCTTTTTCATCATTTGACGACTCCCCTCGAGAATTCAATCGTGGTAATATTATCTTGCGCTTGGCCTTGTTTCACACCACCTGGTCGAGCCGTAGCATCAGCGGGATATCATCGGCAGAGTCCAGTGATTGTGAATGCATGACAACGGGTATTTCCGTTCAGCGGGTCCTGAAGGATGTCAAGTGTTCGAATGGTCACGGCAGCAGTATTTTTCCGAAACCGGCATATGCCGTTGAATCCATACGAGGACTTTATCTATCTCGAGCTTCAGTTCTGCCAGGGCCTGACCCCTGTGGCTCACCCGGCTTTTTTCATCGCGGCTCAATTCAGCAAAGGTTTTTTTTAAAGGCGGAAAGAAAAACACGGGATCGTAGCCGAAACCGTTGTAACCGACCGGGCTTTCGGCAATCAATCCTTCACAGCGCGCTTCGTATGTCAGGGCCGGGCCAGTTGGTACCGCAATGGAGAGCACACATTCAAAGGCTGCCCGTCGATCTTTTTGTCCAGCCATTTCGGCCAGGAGCTTGGTGCAGCGGTCGGCATCGGTTGCATCTTTTCCGCCATAGCGGGCCGAGAGAACGCCGGGCGCTCCCCCGAGAGCGTCGACGACAAGGCCCGAATCATCGGCCAACGCGGTCAGGCCCAAGGTCCGGGCCGTAAAGCGCGCCTTTTTGTATGCATTTTCTTCGAACGTTTTCCCGTCTTCCTCCACCTCGGGGATGGGGCCGAAGTCATTGAGATTTCTGATCCTGATCGGAAAACCCTGCAACATATCACCGATCTCCGCCGTCTTTCCCGGATTACGGGTGGCGATAACCAAGGAAACCATCTCATCCATAACAACCCTTCCCATCATCTGATCGCCAAATCGTATCAAGGCTTAAATTTCATTATTAAAATTAAAAAAATAGTCCATAGCGCTGTTTTTGTAAAGTATTATTGCCCCAATGGCGCTTGATCAATATGTCTTTACACGCGCACCAACGATAGGTTATGCAATTGCTGATTCTTAGCGACGGTTGCGCCGCGCCGCTTGGGCGCGCTAAAGTTGGGATGAAATTCACACCGGATGACCAAATGGGGCGCGCTATCTCACCCGATTCGGCGCCGTTTTTATCAAATCAGAACAACAATTCGATGAAGCAAACCCAAGACCTGATTCTGGCCGTTGATATCGGAACTCAGAGCGTCAAGGCACTGGTGTTCGATCAACAAGGCCTAATAGTGGCCCAGAACGTCGTCGCCATCCGACCGTATTGCGCGCGGCATCCCGGTTGGGCAGAGCAGGATCCTGAAGTCTTTTGGCAGGCCTTATGCGAGGCCTGTCAGAGGTTGATGCAGCCGGGCGGGGTGGAGCGTGCGCGCCTTGCCGGTGTGACGCTGACGACGCAACGCGGTACGGTTGTCAATTTGGACCGCAATGGCCGACCATTGCGGCCGGCCATCGTTTGGCTCGACCAACGCAAAACCCACGGGTTAGCCCCGGTAGGAGGGTGGTGGGGAACTCTTTTCAGGTTTGCCGGTCTGCGCCGAACCATCGCCTATCTGCAAACCGAAGCCGAGGCCAACTGGATTGCCACTCATCAACCGGATATATGGCAAAACACCGATAAATACCTTCTGCTTTCGGGGTATCTCACTTACAGGCTTATTGGAAGATTTGTCGATTCTGTCGGTTGTCAGGTGGGCTATATACCATTTGATTATCGAAAGCTGCGGTGGGCGTCCTCCCGCGATTGGAAGTGGCGCGTGCTTCCGATTCAGCGCGATCAACTTCCCGAGCTCGTGCTCCCGGGAAATCTACTGGGTGACATCAGCCGTCGGGCGGCCGAGGACACCGGGTTGCCCGCGGGCTTGCCGTTGGTGGCTGCGGCCGCCGATAAGGCCTGCGAAGTGGTTGGATCAGGCGGGCTAACCCCCGCAGTGGGCTGCCTCAGCTACGGCACCACCGCCACCATCAACGCGACCAGTCCCCGATACATAGAATCCGTGCGCTTGCTGCCGGCCTACCCGTCGCTCATTCCTGGCCATTACACCATGGAGATTCAAATTTACCGCGGATTCTGGATGGTCAGCTGGTTCAAGGAAGAATTTGGTTTTCCGGAACAGCAGGCGGCGGCTGAAAAAGGGATCGATGCCGAGACGCTGTTCGAAGACCTGGTTGCCAATGTTTCGCCGGGAACCCAGGGGCTTATGCTGCAACCTTTCTGGTCCCCGGGGCTGAAGAATCCCGGACCCGAAGCCAAAGGAGCCATCATCGGTTTCGGCGATGTGCACACGCGGGCCCACCTCTACCGGTCTATTCTGGAGGGACTGGCGTATGCCCTGCGGCAGGGCAAGGAACGGATCGAAAAACGTTCCAAGATTTCAATGACCAGCCTGCGGGTATCCGGCGGCGGCAGCCGGAGCAACAGCGCCATGCAGTTGACGGCCGATATGTTCGGTATGCCGGCTGCAAGGCCGCACCTCTATGAAACTTCCGGTCTCGGGGCTGCTATGACGGCCTTTGTGGGGCTCGGATTTTACCCTGATTTCAGATCGGCCGTCGGGGCCATGGTTCGGATTGGAGACATATTCGAACCGGACATGAGCGTCCACCGCTTATATGATGCCCTTTACCGCGATGTTTACAAAAAACTGTTTCGTCGTCTCAAACCCCTCTACCGGCGCATTCGAGAAATAACCGGATATCCTGAGTAAAAACAATCAAGCGATACGTGAGCGGGTTTGCACCGGAAGTCCTCTCGCTTTGTGCAATGACCCACCCTCCGGCGATCATCTTTACAAAAATTTGCGCTTGTGCGATAGATTTTCATTGCTATCGTCACCGCTGCGGTGCAATTTACCACCCTAAATGATCGTAAACAAAACGGGATAGGTTTTTATATAACTGATTTATAATGCAATATCTAAATAGAGACACCATTCATTATCTCTTCCGATGGTGAGATGTAAACGTCCATTTTTTATCCCGTTTTGTTTACCCTCGACTAGGGTACCGGAACACTCATCCACGCATTCAGAACGGCGTTCTCATGCTCCAGGAACTTTCCATCCGCAATTTCGCCATTATTGATGATCTAAGGATTCACTTTTCAACGGGACTCACTATTTTGAGCGGTGAAACCGGTGCCGGGAAATCGATTCTCATCAACGCTGTCAATCTGCTTCTCGGCAGCCGGGCGTCAGCGACGCTGATCCGGACCGGTTGCGATGCAGCCGAACTGGAAGCCCTGTTCAAATTGTCACCGGACAGTAAGGCCGCCGTGACTTTGGCCGACCATGGTTACCCCAGCGACGAGGATTTATTGATCCGGCGGATCATTTCACGCGGTGACAGCAACAAAATCTACATCGGCGGCCGCTTGGCGACCATGCAATTGCTCAGCGCCGTCACTGAAAACCTGGCCAGTATTTCCGGGCAGCATGCCCATCAGAAGCTTCTCATAGACGAACAGCACCTATTGATCCTCGATCAATTCGGTGGCTTGCTGTCTCTACGGCAGGCGCATGGCGACTGTTACCGTCAAGTGCTGCCGCAAATGGAACGATTGAACAGGCTTAAGGCACTCAAAAGCCGCCAGGAGCAACAAGGCGAATTCTTGCAGTTTCAAAAGAAGGAAATCGAAGATGCCGCTTTAACGGAGAAAGAGGACGCCAATCTTGAACAGGAGCAAAACCGGCTCAAGAACAGCGCCTATCTGTTCCAGTCGGTATACCAGGCTATAGAAGAACTATACAGCCGCCAAGGAGCTGTTACTGAACAGCTGGCGGCTGTGCGCCGCAATTTAGAGAAGGCCGCTCGCATAGATACCGGGTTGCTTCTCCGGGTCGAACAAATGACCGAGATCACTTTTCAACTCGAGGATCTGGTTGCGGATCTCGGGTCATACCTCAAGACGGTCCAGACGGATGAAAGCCGTTTGGATTGGGTTGAGGAGCGGCTGAATGTGATCAACAAGCTCAAACGCAAATACGGTGGATCCTTGATTGGCGTCCTCGAGCACTTCGACACCATTTCCCGGCAGCTATCCGAACTGGGAAACCTCGACGGAGAGATTGCCGCTGCAGAAAAGGAACTGTCAGTATTGCACGAGCGACTCACTGAACTGGCTATCCGCCTATCACAGCGCCGAAAAGAAACGGCCGGAGAGCTGGCTGGAAAAGTTGAAGCCGAATTGGCGAGCCTGAACATGCCCCAAACACGATTTAAGGCGGCAATACGACGCGTCCTGGCCGATGAAAAGACAGCTTCTTGTCTGCAGGTTGACGGTATGCAGATATTTGAGACGGGAGTCGATCGCGTAACCTTCAAAATCGCTCCAAACATCGGTGAGGATTTGAAACCGTTGGCCGCTATTGCATCCGGCGGTGAACTTTCCCGAATTGTATTGGCCATAAAAGCCATTTTGGCGGCAACCGAAATTGTCGAAACAGTCATCTTTGATGAAGTCGATGCCGGAATCGGGGGTAGAACAGCAGAAGTCGTGGGGTACAAGCTTTCTGAACTGGCCCGCAGTCACCAGGTCCTGTGCATCACCCACCTGCCGCAAATTGCCAAGTTCGGCGATCACCATTTGGGCATCTCAAAACAGGTTGTCAAAGGACGGACGCTGACAACCATCACGCCATTGGATGATACCGGCCGTGTCGAAGAAATCGCACGCATGCTCGGCGGCGTCGACATTACGGCCGCAACATTGAATCACGCCCGGGAGCTGCTGAAGCTCTGAAAAATGTGCGAATCGGGTTCTCGCAGCGCCGTGCCTTGCCGAACCAAACCTTCAACCGCTTGACAACCCCGATCATATAAAATATGCTCGTTTCTTTAAAAAAATCTATAAATAATAGGATCAGGTGATGCCGATATACGAATTTAAATGCTCAAAATGTTTTGAATGCTTCGAAATTCTGATCATGAAAGATCAGGAAACCGTCGAAATGCGCTGTCCGAAATGCGGTGCTGAAGATTTCGAACGCATTCTCAGCTGTACCAATTATGCAGTGAACTCCGGATCGGGTGCCACTCAAGGCACCAAGACAGAGACGCGGAACTGTTCGGGGGGCTCCTGCTCCACGCTCGAGATTCCTGGACCATCACGATAGTAAGCCAAAACCGTCCCATGCCGCCCTGCCGCGAAATCGTCCGTGCACATCACCACGACTCCAGCGCCGCAAACGGCGAAATCAAGACGCCCGTGACGGCAGACAGCCGCTATGTAATCGGACCTTAAAATCTGACTAAAATCCTACCATGCAGCAGATTCATAAACAGGAAAAACAACAGTTTAAAAAACTATTCACTCAGGAGCATATCGATCGCTTCGAAGATCGGTTCAAGATCCTCGAGGCATTTCTGCAAACAGAGCAACATGTAACCGAGGCAGAATTGCGGCAATACCTCGAGGGGGGCGGCGTCAAGTTTTCACATGAGTTTATTCATGAAACTCTGAAACTGATGTGCCGTTTCGGGTTTGCCCGAAAAAACCGGTTCGATAACGGTTTGGTCCGCTATGAGCACCACCATATCGGGCATCATCACGATCACATGATCTGTACCAAGTGCAAAACAATTTTTGAATTCCATAACGATCAGATGGAAACCTTGCAGCTAAAGATCGCTGCCGAATTCGGGTTCCATACGCTCCAGCATAAAATGGAGATATATGGAATCTGTGCCCACTGTCTGAAAGATCGCGAAAAGCTGATGCCGCTCGTCAATGCCAAGCAAGGGGAACAACTGATTATCAGAGAGATCAACGGCGGTGCCGGGGCACGGATGCGGTTGTTGACAATGGGGCTTAGAATCGGCGATCCTATCGAAATAATTACCAACCAGAACAAGGGCCAAGTCGTGGTCGCAGCAGACTTCAATCGGTATGCGCTCGGGTATGGACTGGCTGAGAAGATTCTTGTAGAACCGATTCAGCACTAATATTGGGCCAGAGAACGCGGGCATACGGCGGGCCGCATCGATACTTAGGATGACCGACACTCTTCCGTCATACATTCACCTCATTCAAAATAAGGGTTTGGCGGATAGGATCCGGACGGCCGGGGAAATGATGCGTTCTTGCACTCTCTGTCCGCGGGAGTGCCGTGTCGACCGTCTTGCCGGTCAAACCGGGATTTGCAAAACCGGCGCAAATGCCTGGGTTTCGAGTTACAACCCCCACTTTGGAGAAGAAGCGCCCCTGGTGGGGTCAAATGGTTCCGGCACCATATTCTTCACCCATTGCAATCTGATGTGCAACTTCTGCCAAAATTACGACATTAGTCACCAGGGTTACGGCCAGAAGTTTACTGACGCGCAGTTGGCCGCAATGATGATCGAACTGCAGGAGATGGGCTGCCACAACATCAATTTCGTGACGCCCTCTCATGTCATACCCCAAATTCTGTCAGCGCTCGCCCTCGCCGCGGACGGTGGTTTGCGAGTGCCGCTGGTATACAACAGCAGCGGTTATGACCGTATCGAAACGCTGAAGCTGGTCGATGGCGTTTTCGATATCTATATGCCCGATTTTAAATTCTGGGATCCCCAGATTGCCGAGAAAACCTGCAACGCCGCCGACTATCCTGAGGTCGCCCGCACGGCAATACGGGAGATGCATCGGCAGGTCGGGGATCTGGTCATCGATGACCACGGGATTGCCAGGTCCGGGCTGTTGGTCCGCCATCTCGTTCTTCCTCATGGGCTGGCCGGTACAAGGGATATCATGCGGTTTATCGCCAATGAAATCTCACCTGACACATATGTGAATATTATGTCTCAATACAGACCTTGCGGTCGTGCCGCCGAAATCAAGGAACTGGCAGTTAGACCCACTGGGAAGGAATTTTCTGAAGCCCGACGGGCAGCCGTAGAAGAAGGGCTTCGGCGCCTCGATCGTCCACGAGGCGTCTTTTGGATCCATTGAGCGGACTCCGGTAACCTTAGTAAATGCGATTTGGCTTATGAATAAAATATATGCGGTCGGCGATATCCACGGATGCTTCGACAAGCTTATGGCTTTGATGGACAAGATCGACATCGATTTCGAATCCGACACCCTCGTGTTCCTGGGTGATTACATCGATCGAGGTCCGCAATCATTCGAAGTTGTCGAGTACCTTGCTGATCTGAAAATACGGCATTCCAGTACGGTTTTTTTAAAGGGTAATCATGAAGAAATGCTCGAGAAATACCTCTCCGGGGAAGACCGGCTTACCTATCTGGTCAATGGCGGTCAGCAAACACTGGAAAGTTACATGAACCGCCCCCGGGAGGAGGGGGAGCCGCCGATACCCCGAAAGCATCTCGATTTTTTCAAGAGCCTCAAGATTTTCTATGAAACAGAAAATTATATCTTTGTGCATGCCGGCCTTAAAAATAAAGTGACAATCGAGAATCAGAAAACTGAGGATCTCCTCTGGATTCGGAAACGTTTCATTGAATCCAAGTATGATTTCGGCAAGATGGTCGTATTCGGCCACACGCCGTTGCACGAACCGCTGCTGCTGCCGAATAAAATAGGCATTGATACGGGTGCCGTGTACGGTAACAAACTTACGTGCGTTCGACTGCCGGAATTGGTGTTTTACACGATTTAAAGACAGGCAGCGAGCAATGCGGCGATAATGGTGAAAGCAGATGAAATCCTATGCCGTGGGTACTTTTCTATTTCTGTCCCTTATCAGTGTGACGGCCTTGGCCGAACGCCTTGCTATTACCGGCAGTACGGCCAATATCCGCTCTGGTCCGGGAAACGCTCACGATGTGATCTGGCAAGTGCAGCGGTATTACCCTTTTGAGGTCATCAAAAAGGAGGGGCAATGGATCCAGTTCAGAGATTTTGAGAACGATGTCGGCTGGGTTCATGACACCTTGACCGGTAAAATTCAAACCGTTATCACCAGCAAACCGCAATGCAATATTCGCCAAGGACCGGGGACCCAGTATGACATCGTGTTCACCGTCGAAGGCGGCGTGCCCTTCAAAGTATTGGATAGAAATGGCGACTGGCTGCATATCGAGCATGCCGACGGTGACCGGGGGTGGATTCACTCTTCGCTGGTGTGGTAACAGTTCATTTTGGCTCGCCCCGAAGAGTGGCGGCAATCGTTAGCGTAAATAATTGATAAAATTGAGGATTAAACTGTCCTCAAATCTGCTATGGATCGGCTCATGCGCACGCGGTTAAAGGTAAAATCAGGAAATAAATTGGTCGTTGGCGTCGGATCGGCCCTGGTGGACATCCTATGTAATGAGAATGACGCGTTTCTCGAGCAAACCGGTGCTGCAAAGGGCGGCATGACACTCGTGGATCAGGCGTTCATCGAGAACACCATTTTACGAACCTCCGGCAGCCCTGCGATTGTACCTGGAGGATCGGCGTGCAACACCGCGGTCGGCGTCGGAAAGCTCGGCGGTCGGGCCCGCTTTGTCGGCAAGTGCGGTAACGGCAGCTGGGGACAGCTTTTCCGTGAAGACTTGACGAAGAACAACGTGGAACCGGTCCTATTTACTTCCAATTCTCCCACCGGCCGGGTGCTGTCGATCATCACTCCGGATGCCCAGCGATCGATGTTTACCTTTTTGGGAGCGTCTTCTGAAACACAACCGGCCGAGCTGACCAACGGCTGCTTCGCTAAAGCAGCTGTTGTCCACATTGAGGGATATCTACTCTTCAACCCGGAACTGATCATGACTGCCGTTCGTACCGCTCGAGAGGCTGGCGCACTGGTTTCACTGGATCTGGCTAGCTATACGGTTGTTGAAGAATCGAGGGAACTGCTAAACCGGATCGTCAGCAGCTCTATCGATATCCTCATCGCGAATGAGGATGAAGCCCGCACATTTACAGGCTACTCCGATGAAAAGAAAGCTCTGGCCGCCTTAGCGAAAAAGGCCGCCATTGCCGTCGTCAAATTGGGTGAACGTGGTAGTTTGATTGCGAACGGGGAACGGACGATTCAAATCGATCCGATTGGCGATGGACGTGCGGTGGATACAACCGGCGCCGGCGACCTGTGGGCGGCCGGATTTTTATATGGGCTGGTAAACGGTTATTCTTTTGAAAAATGTGGTCGGATAGGCTCTGCTTGCGGTTACGAGGTGTGTCAGGTTGTCGGTGCGGCTGTACCTGATGAAGGCTGGCAGCGGATAAAGAAGGTGGTGGAGGAGAGTTAATATGGCAAAAAGAAAAAAGGTCACACGCAAACAACTGCTCAAGGAACCAGATGAGTTTTTGACCTTTTCGGCCAAACTATTTAATTTTGTTGTAAAATACAAGGTTCAAGCACTGGGTGCGCTGGGAGGGCTCATCCTGATTGTCCTGGCAATTTCAGGTTTCAGCTATTATTCCCACAAGCAGGCCAGCGAGGCTGTGGCACAATTGCAAAAAAGCTGGAACCGATATGAATCCCTTCGCAATGAAAAGGGACCGGTCGAAGCCTACCAGACCGTCGGCCCCGAATTTGACAAAATACTTAACGATCATGGCCGTCAACCGGGAGGAAAAGCTGCCCGGGTGATATTAGCCAATATATCTTATAATGGCGGTGATGCCGACAAAGCGATTGCGCTTTACAAAGCCGCCCTCGAAGACTTTGCGGATCCGTTTTACCGGGGACAGATTTTGAACGGGTTAGGCTATGCCCACGAAGCCAAAAATGATTTTGAAAAGGCGGCAGAGTATTTTGAAACAATTGCAGCGGGTAGCAGTGAGGTCCTCAGGGGTGAAGCGCTGTTTAACCTCGGGCGGCTTTACGGGACATTGGGAAACCTGGAAAAGAGCATGGATGCCTACCAGAAGGTCATCTCCGACTATCCAAATTCGCTTTATGCTGATATGGCGCGGGAGCGCATCGGGATTGCTGCTGTCAAACCTTATGCTTCGGCATCCCCGCCAGAATAATTATGGCACTCAGATCCGATTTATTTGGGTCCGGCATCCAGGTCGTACTTTTTGATTTTCTGATTCAACCCGCTCTTGCCGATTCCGAGCAGTTCCGCGGCTCTGGCCTGGACATAATTGGTTTTCTTCAACGCCCTTAAAATCATGGTTTTTTCGATCATCACCAGCGTATCATTGAGCTTTGCATCGACCGGAATGCTTTCTAAATAAAGGTCGTCATGCACGGTTTCCCGGAAATTTTTCGGCAGATCGGCGGGTTTTATGATTCCACCGGGACTCATTATCATCAGCCGTTCAATGAGGTTTTCGAGTTCGCGGACATTTCCCGGCCAGCTGTATTCGTAAAATAGTCTTTCGACATCGGAATCGATGCCGGTTACCGGGGTACCGTGTTTGCGTTCAGCGGCGTACTTTTTGATGAAATGATCCACCAGCAGGCGAAGATCCTGCTGGCGCTGCTTGAGTGACGGCAGGTCGATATAGACCACATTGAGCCGGTAGTATAGATCTTCCCTGAAGCGTCCCCGCTTCATTTCCTCTTTCAAATTACGATTCGTGGCGGCTATCACCCGAATGTTGACCGCGATGGGTTTTGTTCCTCCCACACGCTCGAATACTTTTTCCTGCAGAACCCGCAGCAGTTTGACCTGCAAACCGGGGGACATCTCGCCGATTTCATCCAAGAAAAGTGTACCGCTGTCGGCCAGTTCAAACCGGCCTTTTCGCATCGCTACCGCGCCGGTGAAAGCGCCTTTTTCGTGCCCGAACAACTCGCTCTCGAGAAGGGTCTCTGCCAAAGCGGAACAGTTGACAGCCACAAAGGGCTTTTCCCGGCGGGAGCTGTTAAAATGAATTGACTTTGCCACAAGCTCCTTACCGGTGCCACTTTCCCCCTCGATCATTACGGTTGCGTTGGTCGGAGCGACTTTACGGATCGTTTCGAAAACCTGCTGCATGGACTTGCTTTTGCCGATGATGTTGCCGAAGCTATATTGGGAGGATACGGCACTACGCAGTTCCCGGTTCTCTTTGATCACCCTGAACATTGAAATCGCTTTGTTGACATAGATGATCAGGCGGTCATTGTCGAAAGGTTTCAATATATAACTGTAAGCGCCTTTCTGCATGGCTTCTACCGCTTTGTCAACCGTGCCATGGGCCGTCATCATGATGACGGGCAGTTCAGAATCTTTGGTTTTGATTTTTTCAAGCAGCTGGATGCCATCCATTACAGGCATTTTCATGTCAGTCAGTACCAGATCGACATCTGAACTCTCCACAACTTCGAGGGCCTCCGGACCGCTGTTGGCGGTGAAAATCTCAAAGCCCTCCTCTTCCAATACAGCTCCGAGGACGAGCGGGTAATTTTTTTCGTCGTCGACAATAAGTATCGTTTCCATGATCAACCTTTCCGTTTGAGGGGCAGAAGAACCACAACCCGAGCCCCTCCTTCAGGAATATTTTCAATCCGAATATCGCCACCATGGGCGTCGATGATGTTTTTAACAATACCCAGACCCAATCCGGTGCCCTTATCTTTGGTGGTGAAATAGGGATCCCATATTTTTTCAAGCAGGTCTTCCGGAACGCCTGCACCCTGGTCGGTAAAACTGATTTGTACCGCCCCCTCGACCGGTTGAACCCGGATGGAGATTTCGCCACTGGCGGGCATGGCCTGCAAGGCATTGATGAAGATATTTAAAAATGCCTGATACAGCATGTCCGAATCCGCCATGACTTCCGGCAATTTACCGTCAAGTGAAATATGGACATTGTGTCCCTGGCTTTTCATCTGGGGCGCTAAGAAGTTAATATTTTTTTCAAGAACATCTTCCACCCGACACGGAGCCAGGCGGGGAGAGCGGGGTCTGGCAAAATTTAAAAAGTCGGTGATGATATTGTTCAAACGAGTGGATTCCTCGACGATGATGTCGGGGATTGTGTTGTTCGGTTCTATCTTTGTCATCTTTTTCTTTAGCAGCTCGGCCGAGCTGAAAATAATGCCTAAAGGATTCCTGATTTCATGAGAAATAACGGCCGCCATTTCTCCAAGAGAAGAAAGATGGGCGGCCCGGTCGAGCTGTTCCTTCAATCGCAGCCTTTCCTGGGCCCGTTTTTCGATGATACCCTCACCCCTCTTCACAACAAAAATAAGAATCAGAAAGAGCGTCAACATGACCAATGCACCGGTGGTCACGACGTAAACCTGGTATTTGAAAATCGATTTGTACTCTGCAGACAGGTCCTGCACGATTTCAATCACACCCAAAACCGGCCCCGATATTCGAGAAGGGAGCTGTTCCGCCCTCAAGGGCGCAAAGGTGATAAAACGACTCTCTTTCGGAATGCCCAAAAGGATTTCCAAAAAGTTGCCCCGCTGAGACTGCCTTGATATCGTCTGGCCGTTTACCGCCATCTGGTAGCTGGTGCCGCCCATATTCATTTTGCCGATCAGATCACGGTCGAAGCTGTAAGAAATGACGTTGTTCATGTCGTAAATGTTGACCATTTCCACCTTGAAGCTGTGAAGGGTATTGCGCACAACCTTATCCATGAGCTCATATTGCTCTTCATTTCGGAGTTGAATTTTGCCGAAACGCAAGACCACCGGCATTACAAATTGTAAAAATATTTGGTGGTTGAGATTTTCGATGATCACCAAGGCGTATTCTTCACTTTTTTCACGCTGCATGGCGCGGGCCCAGTGGTTATTTAACATCGACAGAAGTATGGTCCCTAAAAATATCAAACTCAGGCTGGTAACGGTGAAGTATTTGACCAGCCGAAACGGTTTGACCTTCTCTTCTACCGCTTGATCATTTACAGTCAAGGCGTGCACATCCTTCAGAATTAGATTCGGGAAGCGCGGAGATGGCTAATGTGCTTAATGAATCGATGTCTCCGGCAAGCCGATTTATCCGGCCAAAGCAGTTGATATGATGGGTATAAGTGAAAATATAACAGTGGATGTTGTTAACATGCCGGGTAAAAAATTACAATCAACTCCGAAAAGGTGTCAACTCCCTGGTAAAAAGACCGATATACACTTTGGGTTCTTGGGGTTTGAATCATTCTGAGTCTGCCGGACGTTGAGGGAATGACCCTGAGGCCTCAAACCACGAATGGCTGATCACCATGTTTTCCGAAAACCTCTGGCGCTATTTTCATCAATCAGCCCGTCGGCAACAGGCCGCTGCAGGATTTAAAATTTTGAGTACCGCAAATTTAATAAATGTGTTACAATGTAATCCATTGAAACTCATTCGTAAGGCTGTCGGCAGAAACCCAAGATATAGGTCAATACAAATCAGAAAATCGCAACATACTGTAACTATCTATAATTATGTATAATTGAAACATAATTAGCTTGACTTATACACCATAGGATGCGATCATTAATACAATAAAAAAAATAAACAACCGAATTTAGCTACCGATGCCAACTGAACACTCCGCCATTCCGTTAAAGCTGAACGGGCGAATGAAAGAAAACGCATTAAAAAAAACCAGAGAAGCCCTATTGATGAGCAAGGCCGAACTCGCACGGTCCGCAAAGCTTTCACCGATTACGATCACTCGCATTGAAAACGGTTTGCCATGTCGCATGGAAACCAAACGTAAGATCATTCTGGCCCTCGGACTCGAACTTTCAGACAAGGACAAAATATTTAAAGACTAAGAGAACGCGTATGCTATTCGGAAAAAAGGAAAAACTCGTCGGGCTTGACATCGGCTCTAGAACAATAAAAGCCGCCGAAATCGTCGATTCACCGAAAGGCCGGACGCTGAAGCGATTCGGTATGATCGATATCACTCCGGGTCTGATCGAGGACGGCATGATCAACGAGCCGGAGGAAGTCGCCGATAAAATCAAAGAACTTTTCAAGACCTACAATATTCACGAGAAAAATGTTGCTGTATCGATCGGCGGCTATTCGGTTATCGTAAAAAAGATCAATGTTCAGACAATGGCCGAGGACCAACTTCAAGAGACCATTCACTATGAGGCCGAACAGTATATTCCGTTCGACATCAGCGACGTTAATCTCGATTTCCAAATCCTGGGGCCGAACGAAAATAACCCCAATCAGATGAATGTCTTCCTTGTGGCTGCTAAAAAAGAAATGGTCAATGATTACATCAATATAGTGAGTTTGGCCGGATTAAACCCCTGCATCATCGACGTCGAGGCATTTGCGCTTCAGAACGTTTTTGAAGTCAATTACGAAATCAAAGACGAAAACATTGCACTGATCGACATCGGTGCAAGCAAAACCTCGCTCAACATTCTGAAGGGCAACAACTCGGTTTTCATGCGGGATGTCTCCCTGGGTTGTGGACAGATCAATCAGAAGATTATTTCATTGGTCAATTGTTCCTTCGATGAATCGGAAGCGATCAAACTCGGTGGCCAAACAGACAAAATCTCCACTGAGGACTTAAAAGAAATCGTTATCGGCGTTGTTTCTGATTGGTGTACGGAAATTAGGCGAGCCATCGATTTCTTCTATTCAACGTACCCGGACGATCAGATTAAAAGAATCATGCTCAGTGGCGGCGGAGGTAACATCTCGGATTTCCGTCAACTTCTGGCAAATGAAACCTCGTCTGAGGTGACGACGATAAATCCTTTCGGCAACTTTGTCCTAGACAGCAGCTTTGACCCTGCGTACATTGAACAAATTGCTCCCCAGGCTGCAATTACCATGGGCCTGGCTATAAGGAAGATTGACGATAAATGATACGCATCAACCTTCTCCCTTTCAGAGCCGCGCGGAAAAAAGAAAACATTCGACGCCAGATATCGGTCTTTTTTCTTTCAGTTTTTTTAATGCTGGCTGTCCTGATCTATTACAATATTTATCTGGGCGGGCGTATTAAGACACTCAAGAAGAGCGTGACTGTCACGGAAAATGACTTAAAAAAATATCAAGAGATCACCCAGCAGATCGAAGATATCAAAAAGAAACTGGCGATCCTAGAGAAAAAGACCGAGGTCATCCGCAAACTGGAGACCGACCGCTTCGAACCGGTCCAAATACTCGAAGCCATGACCGACAAGGTTATTGCCAAGCGGATGTGGTTTACTTCATTTGACGACCGTCCGCAGGATATTAGGGTTACCGGTATTGCCCTGGACAATAAAACGGTGGCCGACTTCATGACCCGTCTGGAGGGATCCGGATGGTTCAGTGCCGTGAAATTAAATACCCTCGAGAAGCAAGTGGTCCAAGGATCGAACTTGAAAAAGTTTTCGATTGTCTGCGATAAGAAAGTTGAAGCTAAAGAAACACAACTTGGTGCACCAGACAAAGCGAAAAAGAAAAGAAAACGCACATGAAAATGCCTGCTCTCTCAATGGATGCCCTTGAACCGTTTTTCGATAAAATCGAAAAACTTTCCAAAATTTATCGTCTCTTGATAAGCGTTGGAATTTTTCTGATCTTCATCGCTGTAGCGGTTTTTTTGTTTTATATGCCGAAATATAAAACCATCGATACGCTTGACAAACAGCTGACAAAACTTGAGGCGGAGCTCCAAAAGGCCAAGAAGAACGCAAAAGATCTAAAAAAGTTCCAGAATAAAATGAAAGCTGCCGAAGAACAGTTTAAAATCGTTATGAAATCGCTTCCGGAAAAAGAAGAGATACCATCACTGCTCACCAGCATTTCAGATTCCGGGAAAGAATCCGGTCTCGAATTTCTTTTGTTTAAACCAAAGAATGAAGAGAAAAAAGATTTCTATGCCGAGATTCCGGTAGCCATGAAGGTAACCGGCGATTTTCATAACGTTGCCATATTTTTCGATCGGGTTGCCAGATTGTCGCGGGTCGTCAACATTAGAGACATTTCCATAAAACCAGTAAAAGGGACCGATTTATTAACCACAGCTTGCACCGCTGTGACCTATAAGTTCATTGAAAGTCCTCCACCTGCGAAAAAGAAACCGGCCAAGAAAAGTAGAAGAAGAAAAAAATAACCAACGCTTAAACACAGAAACGATTCGTTATGAGCAAACAGCGCGTTATCATTACACTGGCCTTATTGTTTTGTTTTGTTGCGGCGACCTTGGGGTGCGATTTTCAAAAGCCGGCCCTCCCTAAGCCAAAGGTGGTCCGAAAGAAGATTACCGCCCCAAAAACGCCCACCGCAATCGCTCGCAAAAGCGCCCAGAATGAAGCGCCGGGCGCCACCGCCGCCAATTCAGGCAAGAACGCCCGACAGTCCCCGGTGACGAAAACAATTTCACCGACTGAACTCAGACCCAAATCTGATATTGCCGCAACGCCGGCGAGCAAGAAAAGCTCAGGCATGATTGCCAGGAACTCGCCGGAACCGACATCAAGGACAATCCGAACTTCTCTACCGCAGGCCAACCGACCTCCGGACGTAGCTGTCAATAACGCCAAACCGGCAATAGTCGCGAAACCGGTATCAACACCGGAAGTGAAAGGGATACCTGCCGGGGCGATTCGCCCCAAGTCGTCACCTGTTGCCACTGCTGCTCCTAACAGGCCAGCCGCAGAGGTCGTACCATCTGCAGCTGCTGTAATTCAGCCGGCATCAGCACCACCGCCGCCTGAACCTGACGCGGGGGTGTCAACCGGATCCGACGTAACGGCGGCAGTCGTTACACCGACAAATAAAAAGATCGCCGCGACCGCTGCTCTGCAGGAAGGCGGAACCCCGGCACCGTATAACCCGCAGGGCAGGATCAATCCTTTTGAACCGCTTTTCAAGGATGAGCCCGAAGCGGCGCCGGTCGTTGCCAAGAAAAAGAGACGGGTCCCCCGGACGCCATTGGAAAGAATCGACCTCGGACAACTGAAATTGGTCGGCATTATCATGGCCAGCAGCGGCAACAGGGCACTGGTGCAGGAAGCCTCCGGTAAAGGCTACATTATAAAAGAGGGGACCTTTATCGGCCTTCGTTCAGGGAAAGTCACCGAAATTAAAAAAGACCGCGTTGTTATTGAGGAAGAAACCGATGAAGTTGTCGGAACACAGGAAATGCGTAACAAAGAACTCGTACTCCCGAAACCTCCCGGAGAATGATCTTATGAGCACCGTAATTGCAAAATTCGACAAACGCGCAGCACTGGTCATTTTTCTTACCGTCCTGTTCGGGCTGGCAGGTGGATGTGTCGCCAACAAGCCGGTGACCAATGAAGCGCCAAGCGGTCAGCAGCTTCCCGATTCAAAACGCATAACCGGGATTTCCGCCTCCGAGGACGAGTCCTCCTATGTTGTGGTGGTCAAAGGTAATCGTCAGCTGACCTACACGTCAGTTAAACAAAATCTGCCCCTGGGTATTCTGTTTTACTTCCAGGACACGGCAATAGACAGCGCTGTCGAACCTCTTGTGCTAACGAACAACGAGATCATTGATTCCGTCGAAGTTTCTCCGATTAATGATAAACAGAATATGTCCCGACTGCTGATAAACTTGAAACAGGACATTCCCTATGAGGTATCGGCTGAAGGAAAAGGCATTAGAATTTTATTTGCCAAACCACTCGGTACCGCGATCAGCGAAGCGCCGGCGGGTGAAGCCGATTCCCAGAGCGGTGCGGGAGTTACTGAAGCGTTACCGGCAGTGGCATCCGACGCTGAACCGGCCTCACGGCTTGAGGGCGTTTACGTCAAAAAGTTGGAAAACCAGACCCAAATCAATGTAACCGCCAACGGGACCATAAAAGACTTCAAGGTCTTCACCCTGGACAAACCAGCCCGGATCGTATTCGATATGCCGATGCTGAAAGGTTCCGCCCCGGGAGAACAGGTGGTTAAGGCGGATACCGAAATGGTACGGCAAGTTCGCTACTTCGCTTATCCCAAAAAAATCCGAATGGTTATCGACACCCAGTCGGCGTATTTGAAGTCGTATTCGGCTGTATCGACCCCGACCGGACTGCTGGTTCAGGTCGTGAAAAACGGTATGCAACCAGTCGCTGCCGCTGAGGGTGCGCCACAACCCGCTGCGGCGCCACCGGAAAAAACGGTCGAAACCGTATCCCCCGCAACTGAGACAGCGGTGGCTGTGCAAGATAAAACGGCTTGGGTAAACCGTCTCGACTTCATTACGGAAGATGACGGTAAGTCGACCTTCATTGTCGGCACCACGCGTCCGGTCACTTATGATTTAAAGAACAGCACCGATACATTGCTGCAGTTGAAACTGCATGACACGAAACTACCCAAGTACCGCGATCGTCCTCTGATCACGACCCGGTTTGAAAGTGCTGTGGACCGGATTACGCCCGTTTACAAAAAGTCGGCTCCAAAGACAACCTTGGTGGCCATAGAGCTTCGGGAGGCCGTTTCATACGATGTTGAGCAAGAGGACGACGTACTGATGATCCGGTTTGGGGCATCATCCGTACCTCCCAAACCGCTTGAACAGGCTGATCTGCCCAGTTGGAAGCAAGTTTTGGCCCAGACCGAGGTCGTGGCGGAAAAAGATGAGCCCTCGCCGTTGCCAAAATCGGCGCTCGTTGACCAACAGTCCACTATGGCCGTTCAGGGGGCCCCACAAACCCCCACTGCCGTTGAAGTTATGGGCGCTGACGCGTCTGCGGCTCAACCACCGCTTCCAGGCATGATGACGATGACGATGACTGCCCCCATGTCAACCGGGGTGTCGGGCTACGATGTTCCCAAACGGTACACCGGCGAAAAAATAGCGCTCGATTTCTATGAAACAGACATCAAAAATGTATTTCGCATCATTCGTGAAATCAGTGGCAAGAACTTCGCTATCGACAAAGATGTCACCGGTACTGTGACGTTAACCCTCGAAAAACCGGTTCCCTGGGATCAGGTCTTGGATCTGGTATTAAAGATGAACCGCCTGGGAATGGTTTACGAGGGTGATATTATCCGAATCGCTACGATATCGACACTGACGGCGGAGGAGAAGGCCAAGCAGGAACAGATTGCCGCCGAGCAGAAATCCCGGGAAGTGGTCAAGTCGCTGGAACCCCTGATGACTGAATACATTGCCGTCAACTACTCGGATGCCAGCGGTGAAGTCCTACCCCTCGTTCAAAAGGTATTAACCAAAGACCGCGGAAGCGTCAGTGTCGATCAGCGCAACAACCAGTTGATCGTTACCGATACCGCAGCCAAGATTGGGCAGATAAAAGAAATTGTCAGCCGGATCGACACCGTTACACCGCAGGTTATCATAGAGGCTAAGGTGGTTGAAGTCAGCGACGAATTTTCGCTGGAGCTCGGTATCGACTGGCAGATGGCCTGGGGCCCAACCGGCAGCATCGGCAATTTTTCCCTCGGCGGCGATGTTGCCATGAACTTCCCGTCGGCGTCTTCATCGACCGTCGGATTCAATTTTACGAAACTTGGTGGAACACCGTTAACACTCGAGGCTACGCTCAACGCCGTCGAGGCCAACAAACAGGGGCGGATAATTACCGCACCGAAAATCGTTACGTTGGATAACAAAAAGGCCAAGATCAAGCAGGGTGTGGAGTGGCCCTACCTGGAACGGGATTCATCCGGTAATGCGACAGTGAAATTTAAAAATATCGACCTGCTTCTGGAGGTGACCCCGACGGTTACACCGGACGATCGCATCCTGATGAAGATATTCATTACAAAAAATGATATCGGCGTCATCACCCTTGGCGTTCCGTCTCTGAACACAAACGAGGCTCAGACCGAACTGTTGGTCAACGATGGTGACACCATCGTTATCGGCGGTATCATCAAGAAAAACGAGCAGGATTCCTCTACCGGTTGGCCTGGTGTCAAAAACATCCCTCTGGTAGGTTGGCTGTTTAAAACCGAGAGTGAATCAAAGACCAACAATGAACTGCTGATTTTCATCACTCCCCGGATCGTCCAACTGGAGCAGCGCCACGTTCTTTAGTGTGAAATAAATAAAAAGACCCGTCTTTCAAGCGAAAGGCGGGTCTTTTTATTTTCTATTTGAAATTAGAAAGCCTTAGCGTCCCTGTGAAATCGAACCGTACGCTGGCTATCCTTATCGGATGTATTGCAACCTCACCAGGGCCCTCTTTGCTTCCCGGGCTTCCGGTGAATCCGGTTTGAGCTGCACAATTTTTTCAAAGGCCGATTTGGCTTTGGGGACGTTTTTCAGCAATACATAAGCTTCACCCAGGTCATAGTAAGCTTCAGCAAATTCGGGGTAAAGGTCGGTCGCAGCCGTCAAGGCGGCCACAGCCTCGGCGCCCTTGCCCATCGCAACGTATGTCCGTCCCAGTCCTCTGAGAGCCGGAGGGAAATTGGATTCAAGAGCCAGAGCATCTAAATAATATTTTTCCGACTCCTTAAGGTTTTTCTTTTTGTAATAAGCATAGCCCATATTGGTTAAAGGATAGTGGGGCGTTGCGTACAACAGATCGTCGGTGACCTCCTTGAATACCGCGATGGCATCATCCCATTTATTTTCCTCCAAATAGGCTACGCCGAGGTTGTTCCGGGCCACTGCATAGTCCGGTTTCAATCTTATTGCGTTCTTGAAGTGTTTGACGGCCAGTTCTGGTTTACCCTTGGCGAGATAGACCTGGCCAAGGTAATTTTGGAGAATATGGTCATTTGGATATAGGTTTTCCGCATCTAATAGATATTTGAGGGCCGTCGTGTAATCACCCGCCAGGTAATACTGCTTGCCCAGATCACGCCAAGCAATTTCCCTTTTACGCACATCAGATTTATCGGCGGCACATGCGGATAGTACCAGGATCCCCACCCAGCAGACCGTCCATAACAATTGTTTTTTTCTCATGGTTGCCTCTCCCAACGAGATATAGCGTTCAACAATTCCAGCAATGCTGTTTCATGCCGCTGCGATACTCAGCTATGTTTCAGATTCAATCTGCAAGCGATCTCTTCGGATACACTCTTTACGAACTGTTCGAAATCTTTGCCAGTCAACGGTTTGCCGGGTTCCGGTACCCTTTTTAGCTGCGCCGGCCGGACATACTGCGGTAGGTTTACGAGGTCCCCATCGGTCTTGATGTCAAACTCCGGCGGAAACCCCTGCTCGAAATACATTTGCTGGAACCCAGCGAACTTCAGTGCATGGGCAGTGGAGTCGACGATGGCAATCTCGTCGGCGGAAACAAGATGGCTCTTCCTGGCTGTTACCAAACCTGCCAGCGATTCACCGCCATGGGTGCAAGCGATGTGACCATTTCGATTGGCCAGAAGTTCCCAGTCCATAATGGCCTGTTCGGACACTTCAACGAAATGCACCCTCTGACTGCCGGCGCTCTGATTGTAGCGATTCACCAGATGGATGACCCGGGGCATGGAAACGGGGTTGCCGATCATGGCGGCTTGGGCTACCGAGGGCCGCACGGTTACCGGCACAAATTTTCTCAGCCCCGGGTCCGGTTCCTGATAATAGCGAAAAACCGGATTTGCATGTTGCGACTGCACGCCGATGATCTTCGGTAGGCTGCCGATGATGCCAGTATCATAAAATTTAAGAAAACCGTTCATCACGGCTGTAATATTGCCGGCATTGCCTATCGGCAAGACTACGACCTTGTCGTGCAAATCATACTCAAAATCCTGAGCGATTTCATACGAATAGGATTCCTGACCCAAGATCCGCCAGGCATTTTTCGAGTTGAGCAGCGCCACATCATAGGTTTCCGAGAGCCGTTCGACAACTTTCATACAGTCGTCAAACACGCCAGGAATTTCAAAGACAATGGCGCCGCTGCCCAGGGGCTGGGAAAGTTGTTGTGGGGTAATTTTTTTATGGGGCAGCAGCACGGCGGATTTGATACGGGGATTCAAATAGGCCGCATAAAGAGCTGCAGCCGCCGAGGTATCGCCGGTCGAGGCGCAGACTGCCAATACATCGGATGCCAATCCACGTTTGATCAGGTAATTGATATAACTGAGTGCGCTGGCCATGCCCCGGTCTTTGAAGCTGGCACTTGGGTTCTGCCCATCGTTCTTGAAGTAATACCGCAGGCCGACCTTTTCCTGCATGAAATCGTTAGCCTCGATTACCGGCGTGTGGCCCTCGCCAAGATACACGATGTCTTCCAACGGGATCACCGAGCCGATAAATTCCTGGTAGCGGTAGATTCCCTTCAAGGCAGGCTGCGTGCTCATTCTACGGTAGTCAAAGATTCGATGCCAGGTGCCGCCATCGATCCGCCGTAATCTATCAAATGCCTTATCTTCTATCAGTAACACCTGGTTGCACTTCGGGCAGGTATACAAAAGCTTTTCGATACCGTGTTCTTCACCGCACCCTAAACAGCGGTAGACCAGTTCCCCTGTCGGCTGGGGAAGGATGAGGGGGCGTATATCTTCTGGGAAATCTTCTATTCTCACGACGCTATGACTTCCTGACCGCCAAGATAGGGTCGTACGGCCTCCGGTACCACGATGGTGCCATCGTGCTGCTGATAATTCTCCAGTATTGCGGCCACAGTTCTTCCGACCGCCAATCCCGAACCGTTCAAGGTGTGAATGAGATCGGTGCCCTTCTTGCCTTTATGCCGAAGCCGGATATTCGCCCGGCGGGATTGGAAATTTTCACAGTTGGAGCAGGAAGAAATTTCACGGTAAGTATTCTGTGCGGGCATCCAAACTTCGATGTCATAGGTTTTTGCCGCTGCAAAACCCAAGTCGCCGGTGCAAAGGGTGACAACCCGATAGGGGAGTGCCAGCCGTTGAAGAACGGCTTCGGCATTACTTAACATTTTCTCGAGTTCATCGTAAGACGTCTTCGGCTCGGCCAGCTTGACCATTTCCACCTTATTGAATTGGTGCTGGCGAATGAGTCCCCGGGTGTCCTTGCCGTATGACCCTGCTTCAGATCTGAAGCAGGGTGAGTAGGCTGTGTAATAGATCGGCAGTTGGTCTACGTCCAGGATTTCACCCTGGTGAATATTGGTGAGCGGGACTTCGGCGGTTGGAATCATAAAGTATTCCCAACCTTCTAACTTGAATAAATCATGCTCGAATTTGGGCAACTGACCGGTATGGGTCATACTCTGCCGATTGACGGCAAAAGGGGGAAGTACCTCTGTATAGCCGTGTTCTGAAACATGCATGTCGAGCATCAAATTTATCAACGCTCGCTCCAGCCGGGCACCGAGACCTAAGTACAAGGGGAACCTTGCACCCGTTATTTTGGATGCCCGCTCAAAGTCGAGAATACCGAGACGAGTGCCCAGATCCCAGTGGGCCTGCGGTTTAAATTCGAATTGAGGCGGGGTTCCCACCCGTTTGAGTATTGGGTTATCGTTGGCGTCCTTTCCTTCGGGTACTGAGGCGTGCGGAATATTGGGTATTTCCATCAGTATGTTATTGACCGTTTCTTCATGAAGGGCCAGCGATGACTCCAACGTCTTGATTCTTGCGGCGACCTCGCGCATATCCGCCACACGGTCTTGTGCATCGGCACCCTCTTTTTTCAGTTCGGCGATTCGATTCGACACCACATTGCGTTTGTGTCGCAACTCCTCAAGTTCGAGGAGGACATCACGGCGGCGGTCGTCGGCGGCTTCAAGCGCGGAGAGATCGAGGCTAGACTGACGGGTATTGAGCGCGCGTTTAATCTCGGATAAATTCTGCCTCAGAAACTTGATTTCCAGCATATCTGTACCTATATTTATTGTCGTTTTTTCGGTATGTTCCTGCTCAGATAGAGGCCATAATGTTTTACCGCTTGAAATTTAATTACGGCGGCAGCTGTGTATAACAGGATTTGGCAGGGCAGGGGTCCGGTTGCCAACGGCTGTCGGATACCGGCGAATAGCAGCAAACCTCTAACATGGGGTTGCTATTTAGTCAATGATGAATACAGGTTGACGCAAGGCGGGTTAATATATAAAGTCAGTAGAATTTTTGTGAGGGGATAGCGTTTATGGAAGAAATTCAGAAAAGCAAGGCTGATATTCGCAAAGAAATTGCCGCAGCAATAGGTAAACTTTCCAAAAACACGCTTGGCGAAAAAACAAAGCGGATTGAAGAACGCCTTTTCGATTTTGCCAACTTCCTCGAAGCAAAAATCGCTTTGATGTACATTGACAATCCGAACGAGGTCCAATCCGAGGATATCATTAAGCGGACTTTTGACCTCGACAAGATCGTTGTTTTACCGCTGATTAATGCCGGATCCAAGAAATTCAAACTTTACAAAATTGATGATTTTGGTAATGATCTGATTCCAGGTGAGTCACGCGTCCTGCGACCGGATCCGGAAAAATGCCGTGCCGTGCCGATCGATTGTATCGATATCGCAATTGTACCCGGAATTGCGTTCGACGAAAAAGGCGGGCGAATCGGATCAGGCGATGGATATTACGACCGGCTCATCCCACACCTACCGATTACCACACGAAAAGTGGCCTTGGCTTTAGACGATCAGATCATCCCTATGGTACCGGTTGAATCGCACGACAAGTACGTGGACATCATTATTACCGACAAGCGAATTATATACAAGATATGAGTTGCTCTGCCGGCGCCATGATCTGTGGCCGAAAACGATCGGTTCAATTCCGACCATATTTTCAACACCCTTTTACCGCATCCTGCGGGCGATTGGTTGTCCTGCAATCTCTTAACGACGTCCTGCCTTCGATCAGGTGGGAATCGATATTCTTGACCTAAACTAACGGAACTGATAGGAAAAATTCCGACAATCGCCCTACTACGGATGGACCACCGAGTCAATGCGCCGATGCCAATAGCAGATGGCGTGAACCTCCCTGGGCCCTGGTATATAAGCGGGGCAATTTCGAGTGCCTGCTGGCTCTCCATATCCAAAACAAGGCCCAAGTCGATCACCTGAGAAAAGAGTTTGGTGATTGCAGAAACCATCGCCGAAGAGCGTATGATCGAAAAGGAATCGATTAAATACGAACGCCAGCGCGAGGAAATGGTCAAGCGTCAAATTGAAGGACGCGGCATCACCGATCCAAATGTGCTGGCAGCCATGCGTAAGGTCCCCCGCCACCTGTTCGTCAGTGAAGCCTTAAGGGATCAGTCTTATGGTGATTTCCCTCTTCCTATTGGCGAACAGCAAACCATTTCCCAACCATACATCGTCGCTGAAATGACTCAGGCTTTGCAGATTTCGAAAGACGACCGCGTGCTTGAAATCGGTTCTGGTTCCGGCTATCAGGCCGCTATCCTGGCCGAAATCGCCTACAGGGTATACACGATTGAGCGAATTCACTCGCTGTTGATCAAAACGCGCCGGCTTTTCGACCAGCTTCACTATCACAATATCATTACGCGCTATGGTGACGGTACCGTCGGCTGGGTTGAAGAAAGTCCTTTCGACGCCATTATCATTACCGCCGGGGCGCCGAAAATTCCAGATGCCCTCATTGCTCAGCTTGCCAATGGTGGGCGGATGGTTGTCCCCGTGGGCGACCAGCACTCGCAGGAATTGATCAAGATTTATAAGGATGAAGAAGGGGTGCGTCGCTCCAACCTCGGCGGGTGTCGTTTTGTCAAACTGGTTGGTGAAGATGGATGGAGCGAACGCTAAATGTTCAGAAAACTCTACGACTGGGTGTTGCATTGGGCTGAAACACCTTACGGTTCATGGGCGCTTTTCCTGCTGGCATTCAGTGAATCCTCCTTTTTCCCTATTCCACCGGATGTTCTTCTAATCGCCCTTGCGGTTGCCGTACCACGCAAGGCAATGCGGTTCGCACTCATTTGTTCGGTAGGCTCGGTTCTGGGAGGCTGTTTTGGTTATCTGATCGGCTGGCAATTCATGGGCAGTATTGGAGCAAAAATCGTCGTATTCTATGGTTTGGACGACAAAGTCGACTACATCGGCAATCTTTACAGGAACTACGATGCCTGGGCGATTGGGATCGCCGGGTTCACTCCGATCCCGTACAAGGTGTTCACAATCGCCGCCGGGATGTTTAAAATCAATTTTGCCGTATTTATCGTCGCTTCCTTCATATCACGCTCGGCGCGATTCTTCCTCGTCGGTGGTCTCATCTACCTCTTCGGTCCCCGTATCCAGCTTTTTATCGAAAAATATTTCAACATTCTGGCCGTGGCCTTTACCATCCTGTTGATTACGGGATTCGTTGTTATCAAACATTTTTTCTAAACGCCGGTTCCCGTTGATTTGCTGGTCGACAGCCCACCGGGCAGGTAAGCCATAAAGGCCTCTCCGGGAGGGGATAGACTGCGGTGCTTGTGCCGGGTGAAATAGAAGTGGCGCTTGAGGTTCAGGCCATTGATCCTCAGCGCTTTGAGCGTTCCGGATTTCAGTTCGTCGGCAACCGCGATCGGGGAGACAATCGAAAGACCGATGTCGTTTTTTATCCCCTGCACGACAGATTCAGTGCTCCCGAGTTCTGATACGATATTGAAGTGCTCAAAGGAGTGTCCGCTTTTCTGCAGATTGTTCTGAATTGAATTTAACGTACCGGAACCCGATTCCCTTACAATGAATGGCTCCCGGAGCAGCGACTCAAGATCGATGCTGCGTCTGTTGCTCCATTTGTGATTACGGGGGACAACCAGACGCATTTCATCCTCCAAGAGGACTTTTTGCTCCAATTGATTGTCTGAAATGCGAGCGCCCACAACCCCCAATTCAATTTTTCCCGACAGAATGTCGGCAATGACTTTACCGGTGCCCCCGACTCGCAAGGAAACGAATACTTTCGGGTACTTCTTGAGGAAACCGGCGATCAGCTGCGGTAGCAGGTAGCCACCGGGGATGGTGCTACCCCCGACGATCAAATTGCCTTCGACAGAATCCCTGAATTGCCTGAGCGCATCTTCGGTTTCGGCCCGCAATTCGATCAACCGCTGGGCATAGTGGTATAAGAGTTCGCCTTCCTTGGTGGGAACGGCCTCCTTGGCCAATCGGTCGATCAATCGGCAACCGAAATGATTCTCAAGATCCTTGATATGACTGCTGACGGTCGGTTGAGAAAGGTGGGCCAGTTTTCCCGCTTTGGAAAAACTTCGCTGCTCGACGACTTTGCAATAAATGTTAAGCTGCCAGAGATCCATTGCGTAAGCAAGCGTTAAGGGAGGGCTGAGGCATAGGACGGTTCGTCGGCACCCCGGTTATCACGGTGTGGACTATTTTTTAAATTTCTCTTTTATCTTTTTCAAGACCATCGGAGGTACCATACCCTCAATGTTACCGCCGAACCGGGCGGCTTCTTTAATAATCGAGGAGCTGGTGAAGATCCAACGGAGGCCTGTCATCAAAAAAACAGTTTGAATTTCACGGTTGAGTCGGCGGTTCATCAGGGCCATCTGGAATTCGTACTCAAAATCAGAAACAGCCCGCATGCCGCGCAGAATCGCGTTGGCCTTGCGTTTCGCCGCATAGTCCACCAGGAGACCGTCAAAGCGATCAACCTCGATATTTGACAACCCCTTCATGCTCATCTGCAGCATATCCAACCGTTCCTCAACGGAGAACAGCGTTTCCTTGCCGGGGTTGTACAATATGGTGACTATGATCTTGTCGAACAGCTTCAAGCCGCGCCTGACGATGTCCAAGTGCCCGTTTGTTACCGGATCGAAGGATCCCGGATATATCGCAACCTTTCCCATCGCAATGCCCACATCGTTAGAGTGATTCGAAACCGATACCAGCTACCGTAGTCGTGTCCGGGCCTGTAAAAGGAGCACTTCGCTTTTATAACACACATTCTAAAATTGAAACAAGGGATTTCCCGCAGCGTCTCTGGTCTTGGAGAACGAATTTGTTCAAATCGGCCGGTAGGGGTTCGAGGGGAGAATGCTCGACGACCAGGTGGCCGCCGGGTGCCAGAATGGGATGATTTTGAAGATGCTTCAGGCTGTACCCGACAAAATTCTTGTTGTAGGGCGGGTCCATGAAAGCGAGGTCAAACCGGCTCTCCGATATGTTGAGACAGTTGAGGTCGGCGGAGATATCCCAGCAAATGACACGTGAGCGGGTTTCGAGTCGACACATATTCAAATTGCGGGAGATGATGGAGATGGCGGACCGGCTGTTGTCGATGAAAACGGCGCAACGTGCGGCCCGGCTCAATGCTTCGATACCATAGGCACCCGTTCCGGCAAAAAGATCCAATACGACGGCGTTCGGCACCCATCTGGCGATAATATTGAAGATCGATTCACGCAATCGGTCGGCCGTCGGACGTATCGCTTTACCCTTTATGGGCGACAACCTTCTGCCCCGCAATGTTCCCCCGATAACTCGCAACTGACTATTTTCCTCGGCCGACAGTGTTTATTTTCACTCGATGATTTTCTTTATTTTTTTATAGAGGTAGCTACGCCCGACCCCGATCATTTCAGCGGTCCGGCTGATGTTATTCTTATTTTCTTTAAGTTTTTTCTGGATATATTCTCTTTCAAATTCCTTTTTTGCTTCTTTGAGGTTGTCAATTGAAAGGAGGCCGGACCCATTGCCCGTCAAATCAGAAGTGGTATCGGAACTGTATGCGTCCGGGAGGTCATCGATATCGATGATATCTTTTTCAACCATGATGATCAGCCTTTCCACGAGATTCTTGAGCTCACGAACATTGCCCGGCCAAGGTGATCGGCGCAGCAGTTCGAGCGCGGCCGGCGTCATCTTTTTTTTCTTTTTTTGAGTTTGTTTGGCAAATTCCTCGAAAAAAATATCGACCAAGACCGGGATATCTTCCATTCGTTCTCTGAGGGCCGGAACCTCGATCGGCACTACATTCAGGCGATAATATAATTCTTCTCGAAATTGACCGCTTTCGATTTCTTTTTCAAGTTCTTTGTTGGTGGCGGCAATGACACGGACATCTACCGTAATGGTTCGACTGCCGCCCAGGCGGTTGAACTTCTGCTCTTCAAGCACCCGCAGCATTTTTGACTGTGTCCGTAAACTCATATCGCCGATTTCATCCAGAAAGATCGTTCCACTGTGGGCCAGTTCGAATTTACCCCTTTTCTTCATGGACGCCCCGGGGAATGCGCCTTTTTCATGACCGAAAAGTTCGCTTTCGATCAGTTCTTCGGGGATAGCCGCGCAGTTAACGGTTATTAAAGGCTGAGAAGCGCGTCGACTGAGTTGATGAATTGTGCGGGCCACAAGTTCCTTCCCTGTGCCGTTCTCACCTTTTATCAAGATCCACGTGTCGGTTGGTGCCGCCACGGCGACTTGTTTCTTGAGCTGCTGTATCGGGGGACTGTTGCCGCTGATGGAATTTTTTTCGATCATCTTCTTCCGCAGGTAGCGGTTCTCTTCTTCCAGCCGTCGAAAATTCAGGGCATTGTTGATCGCGACGATAACCTTGTCGATGGACAGCGGCTTTTCGATCAGATCATACGCCCCTATTTTGGTCGCCCTTACGGCTGTTTCGATCGTTCCGTGACCGGTGATGATGATGACCTGTATGTATGGGTTGTTCTTCCGAATCTCCTGCAACGTATCGATACCGTCCAGACCGGGCATCCAGATATCGAGCAACACCAGATCGGGCGAATCTCTTTCGATATTTTTCAAAGCTTCGTATCCGTTTGATGCGGTGTGAACTTCGAACCCTTCGTCAGCCAGCAGTCCCCCGAGGGACTGGAGAATGGAGGGTTCATCATCAACGATCAATATGGAAGGATTCATTGTCGGC
This sequence comes from uncultured delta proteobacterium, assembly GCA_963825595.1. GTDB lineage: Bacteria > Desulfobacterota > Desulfobacteria > Desulfobacterales > SG8-13 > JARFQH01. Next base: position 54,462 of record CAWGUE010000018.1, read on the forward strand.
ATTCCTTACTGTTTGAGAGGGTGTCAAGCATCCCGGCCATCGGAAGGCGTTGTTTTTGGACTTGTTGATAGAAGTGATTTCAAAACCCCATCTAACAACCAACCCGCCATAGGTTTACCCGCCTCAGGCGGGCGGACAAGTTGCGGAGTGGTGGTCCTCCTCAAAATACTCACATTCTTTCATGTATGCTGCATTTTTTCGTCGGCCCACGCCTTGCACTTGGGCGTGATCTGAGGTTTTGAAACCACTTCTACCGAAAACTAAAACGTGATACCCGGAGAGTCGACTATACTGGCAGTTCAATGACAAATTTCGCACCAGTGGGCTGATTGTTTTGGACGCTGATCACACCGTTGTGGTCGCCGACAATCGTACTGACGATCGTGAGGCCCAGGCCCATTCCGGCCTTTTTGGTTGAAAAATTGGGTTCGAACAGGCGGGTTTTGTCGGCATCCGAAACACCGGGCCCGTTATCGGATATTTCGATCCGCACTCGATTTAGAATTGAATCGTGGGTTAAGGTGATCTCGATTTCGCCCTTTCCTTTTGTCGCCGCAATGGCATTTTCCAACAGATTGATCATGGCCTGCTTGATCTGTTTGCGATCAAGGTTCATGTGCGGTACGGTATCGGTCAATTGCAAGTTGAAATCGATTTCAGTATACCCATCCTTGTAGAGTGCGACGGTTTCCTCGATGATCGGCATTAGTTCGCAAGGCTTCAGATCGACGCTTGGAAATTTAGCAAAGGCCGAGAACTCGTTGACCAGGTTGCGGATGAGTTCAACGTGATCGATTATCATCCGGATGCATTCATCAAAGACCGGATCATCGTGATCCTTTGCATACTTTCGTTTCAATCGTTGGGCGGAAAGCGTAATTGGTGTGAGGGGGTTTTTAACCTCATGCGCAATTCTCCGAGCAACCTCCCGCCACGCGACCATCCGTTGGGCTCTTTCCATCTCGGTCAAGTCATCGAACACCATCACAATGCCCATGTGATTGCCGGTATCATCCCTGAGGGCGTTTACATGGGTCATGAAGCTGCGGGGCCGGCCGTCGATGATCAATCGTAACGGCAGTTGGAAGGCATCGTTTTTCGAAAGAGTGAGACTGTCCATGATCTCGTTGGCCAGCCAGCGGAACTGGCCGTTTAACAGGTGCTCATAGCCGCGGTTGAGAACCTCGTCTGTTTTAATTCCGAGCATTCTTTCTGCGGACCGGTTGATCGTCTTGATGATTCCATTGGCATCAAGGGTAATGACGCCGGCGGAGACATTTTTCAGGACGATTTCCATGTATTGACGTTTCTCTTCGATTTCGACATTCTGCTGCGTAAGCATGGATGCTGAAAGTTCCAGTTGCTCACGGCTAACGCGCAAATCCCGGGTCATCTTGTTAAAAGAATCAACCAGGCTGCCGATTTCATCGTCAGCGACGCGTTCAATGGTGAAACTCAGTTCTCCTTCTGCCACCCGCCGGGTTCCTTCCGCCAGCTCCTTAATCGGAATACTCATTGAACGGGCAAGATAAAAACCGAACCAGATGGCGCAGAACAGAACCAGCAGGGCCACGATCGACAAAACGATGTAGTACGTATGTTTAATCGGCTTTTTGAGTAACTTTATTTGTTGGTACTCTTCAAAACCGCGGGTGATGGATTTCATGCTCTGGGAGATGTCCGGCACCAGAAGGATTGAAATGATCAAGTAGCCCTTGACCTGGTCGCGGTCGGCCCCGAAAGGAATCGTTCCCATCGTCCGGATGAGTTCCCCCTTGGTAACGTACTCTGAATGAGTCCAGATGTTTTCCGGAATCGTATTATCAAGAAGCACGCTGGATGGGATGACGCCAAAAACCGTATTTTCGAGTTCTTCGGAGAGTGAAAAGGTCAACCGATGGGCATTGAGGTCGTAAACTTCGATGGCCGCGAGATTGAATTCACGTTGAATAATGCGGATATAGCGGGAAAGAGCGGTGGAATTCTTGGGATCTATAAAGTTTTTTTTAACGATCTGATGGGATGCCCTTTCGAGAAAAAACTGGCTGTTGGCCTCTACCTGTCTGTAAACGCTGCGTCCGACAACCAGGGAGTTCTCCAGGGCCTGCTCCACCGGAACGTTAAACCAGAAATCGAGACTGGTGGTGATAAAGTTTATCGAGAAAAAAAACAATACAATCGTCGGCAATAGGGTAAGTGCAATGAAAGCAACCGTAAGGCGCGTTCGAAGTTTGGCGCCCATGACCTTGCGTTTGCGTTCGTACAGCAGTTTGACCAGATTGCGAAAAACCAAGAATATGAGCAGGATGAGCAACAGCAGATTGATGTTTATGAGAATAAACATCAGGATGGTATTGGAAACCGGGATGTCTGAACCGAAATTGATGATCCGAAACTCAGCCAGGGTTAGAAACGCAACAACGACAAAGATGACGACAATGAGCACACCTTCGCGTTTACGCCGTTTTTTGTCGGCTTGATTCGGTGTCAGCGATATGCTCCTGTTTTTCCTGGTTTCGTTCATCTGAAAGATGTTGAAATTAGACGCCTCTGGCCCTTCGCTGAGGACGACACCCTGGGACGCCTGAGGTCACATGGTAAATTGAAGAATTGACGGCAACCTAGCGGGCGTATTTCATGGTTAATAAATAAAATCGATCGTATACCAATCCGTTTCGACATCCCATAACGAAAAAAGTATATAATGGAGATACAAGGGCAGTGTCAGTTTGCTGACCTCGGCTTTTGCCCGAATCTGATACGGCCGGCCCTTTTCGAGTTCTTTCAACGGATACAAAGGCAGGGCATCGATTTCGGTCATCCACTTCTGCGCTTGTGAGAAAGAATGAGTAACGATAGGCTCTCCTTCTTTCCACGAACGCTTGATCGTAAAATTCTTCTTCAGATTGTCGTATTTGATGGTGTGCGAGAGTGTGATATCGGCAATTTTTTTGTCGGGCCACCAGTTGCGGATTTGGTGGAGGCTGATATAAAATGTGAATGTCGCCGGAACACCGCTGATGATCGCCTCCTTGAGTTTTTCGGTAAAGCTTCCTTCGAGGGAGAAATGAAACAGGAGTTCGTCACGGGTGTTTGAAACGGTAATGTGAGTCAACACGGCGTCCTGTGCCAACGACGAATTGACCCCACACAATAATATGAAGAATAGTCCTAACCAGATTGTAGCAAGTTTCACGGGATTTACCGAAGCCATGCGGTCTAATACACCCCTCTGTCAGGCCGTATTAATAAATGTATAGAAAAAGTAATGAGTGCCTGCAAGACAAGGGAATATAGGGCCAAAAGATGACGATATCCGCACACGAAATTTCAGTTTGAATTGTATTTTAGACGTACTTACTGCACCGGATTTCAGCGCTGTGCTGGTTCAAATAGTTCAGCGATGTCGTTTGAAGCCCCATCGAATGAGTCTTCAAAACATAACGAAAACCTTGTCAAATGGCAACAGATTTTGGCGGTGAGACCGGGAGTGGCGACGAGCCGGGGACCCAGCGGGTTTCCCAGGACTCCTTCTGAGAGAAGAATTTTTCGAGGAAGGCGTGATTGAACGCATGGCCGGATTTGATAACATCCAAGTGGCCGAGAATCGGCATTCCCAGTAAGGAAAAATCTCCAAGACAATCCAAAACTTTGTGGCGGACAAACTCATCGGGGAACCTAAGACCGTCCGTATTGACGATATGCTCCTTATCGATGACGACCGCATTGTCCAGTGATCCTCCCAAAGCCAGGCCATAGCGCTTCATGTATTCGACTTCGTGCAAGAAACCGAATGTTCTTGCACGACTGATTTCAACGGCGAAAGCCTCGTCCGTGACTTCTAATGAGATGGACTGTCTGCCAATCAGTGGGTGCGCAAAATCTATGGTGCACGTGATCTTAAAGCGGTCAGATGGATAGGCCGTCACGGATTTATCTCCGTCGATCAGTTCAATGGGTTCTTTGAGTGTGAAAAAGTGTCGGGGTACCCCTTGGCCCTTGATGCCGGATTTCGTGATCAATTCGGTGAAGGGGCCGGCACTCCCATCCATCACCGGAACTTCGTATGCGTCGAGTTCGACCAATGCGTTGTCAATGGAAAGACCGGCAAAAGTGGCCATCAAGTGTTCGATCGTAGAGACGATACATCCATCACTACCAATGACCGTGGCCAGGCTGGTATCCACCACCCGGTTGAATTGAGCCGTCACACCGGGTGTGCCCGGCAAATCCACTCTGACGAAACGGATACCGTGATTGATGGGTGCTGGTCTGATTGTCAAATGAACAGTTTTTCCAGAGTGCAGTCCGATACCTTCACAGTGGACCGTTCTACTGAGGGACCGTTGGTATAAATGCATATTCAAAACGTCCTTCCATTGGCCGTCCGTCGGATAGTCAACTCAGACGTATATTATTTCCCACATATGGGTGAAAAATACAATGAAAAAAGCTTCTAAGTGGCTTGTTTGATGTGCACTTCAACTTTTGGGCCACCCGTTGGCCGATGTTCATTTCGGCTGGCCCCAAAAAGTTTGAGCGCGTTCTGGAGCCTAAATCCAATTAATCAAACAAGGGTATCCGATAGTCCAGAACTATAATGAACTTACCTGGCATGTCAAGGCATACGGCACGAGCGTGTCAAAAGGTGAGGCCATTCAATCCTCCGCTTGTGAACGGGTTTGGAACAGTTTGACGCCTCGGGCATAATCTGATAGAGGAGCCAGAAAATGAGTCGGCCCTATCCGTAACGGAACACGGTGAAATTCCGTGACGGTCCCGCCGCTGTGACCCCGCAGATGATATAAAAACCGATCGCCTGAAGCCACTGTGCCGATTTATCGACATGGGAAGGTTGCGATGGGTAAGGGGAAGCCAGAAGACGACGGATACGGGTTAATCGGATATCTGATGGCAAAGGGTTCCGCTAATCGCAGTTGCGGTTGACGGAGCCCTTTATTTTTGGGTTGGGACGGGTGTTTTTCACAAGTACGGGCAACTTATTGCGGGAAAAACACCCAGGCGACGTATCGATCTCGAGGAGTAATGGTGAATATGAAATGCATATTAGTTACCGATATCGGCGGTTTCCAGGTAAAAGAACGTCCTGCTAAAGAACCACAGGCGGATGAAGTCCTCGTCCAGGTTGAGGTGGCCGGCATGTGCCGCACGGATTTAAAGATCATTCGATCGGGACACCGGGACCTGGTTTTGCCGCGTATACCGGGTGAAGAGGTTGTCGGCGTCATCCAGCGAAAGGGGGAACGGGTGGCCAATGTCCAAGAGGGCGATCGCGTTTACGTCTATCCGGGAATCTGGTGTGGAGAATGCCCGGAATGTTCTGCGGGGGCGGAGAATCTTTGCCGGGGTATGAAGATTATGGGATTTCACCGCGATGGCGGGTTTGCTGAATTCGTGACTGTGCCCTCGCAAAGCGTTATTACGGTACCGGAGGACCTGCCGCCTGAACATGCCGTGTTTGCTGAACCATTGTCCTGCTGTTTAAATGCACTGGAACTGGCTGGTATCGCTGGTGATAAACTCGTTGGAATTTGGGGCGGTGGTCCGGCTGGAACACTTCTTGCGAGAGCTTCCCAGGCCATGGGGGCAACACCTTTATGCATCGAGACCGACGAACGCCGCCGGCGGCTGGTCAACGGATATGCCGTCTGTCCGGATCGATTCTTCGATATTTGTGTGGTCGCGGTAGGAAGCGTGACGGCTTACCGTGAGGCCATAAGACACTTGAATCCCCGGGGGAGACTGGTCATTTTTTCCGGTCTTGCCCCCGACAATTGTTTTTTGCCCTTTGATTTGAATCAGCTTCACTATATGGAGCAAACCATTGTCGGCGCATACGGCTGCAGCTTTCGTCACGGCAAGGAAGCTCTGGCATTGATCTCGAGCGGCAGGGTTAGCGTGAATGACATGATATCGCATCGTCTGCCGTTGACCGATCTCGCCCAAGCGCTTAATCTTGTTGAGTCTCGGCAGGGCATGAAAATACTACTCTACCCCCAGCAGCGGAGATTATAATATGTGGACGGATGCATCTTTAAAGTCATTTGGTTGGAATATTCAAAAATTGATCGACAAAAAAGATTTAACGCGGGAGGAATGCCAGGAAATGTTCCGCCAGGTTCTGCAAGACCAGCAACCGGATTTGCAGCAGGGCGCTTTTCTGGCAGCCCTGACCGGCAAAGGAGAAACAGCAGCGGAAATCGCCGGAGCCTGGCAGGCCATCCTTGAACTGGACACCGAGAAGGTCACAGCGGACCTCGGGAAACCTTTGGTTGAGAATTCGGGCACCGGCATGGATCAGCTGAAAACATTCAATATCAGTTCAGCGGCCGCGATCGTCGCCGCCGCCGCCGGGACCCGTATGGCGCGACATGGGGCCAGGGCCCTTACTTCCAGCTGCGGCACCGTTGATCTGCTCGAGTCGATCGGCATCAATGTGGAATGCGACGTTGAGACAGTAGGCCGCAGCATCAAGATGGCCGGCATTGGGTTGTTCAACGGCATGAGCGCCATGGTTCACCCCCGATCGCTGGCCCGGATTCTGAGCCAAATTCGATTTGGGTCTACCCTCAACATTGCAGCGTCGCTGGCGAGCCCTTGTCGAACCACCCATGCGTTGCGCGGTGTTTATTCTGTTGAAATGGTGTCGAAAGTTGGCGAGATCTTGAAGGCAATCGGCATTGAGCGTGCATTGGTGGTTCACGGGTTTGACGCTGAAAAAGAAAAAGGTATGGACGAGCTGTCCAACATCGGAGAGAGCCTTGCACTGGAGGTCTGTTCAGACGGCAGCGAGGTCATGCATGTGATTGTTCCTGAAGACATTGGATTGAAGCGCGCCAAATACGGGGACATTGCCGCTACGGGCGACGTGCGCAAGGAGGCCGTTCGCTTCCTCAAGGTTATCGGCGGGATAGACCACCATGGTTGCATCGATATTACTTGTCTCAATGCCGGAGCAGTCCTCTATCTGGTGGGTAAGGCCGAAGATATTGCAAAAGGCGCCGCTATGAGCAGAGAAATCATTGGTAGCGGCCGGGCGTTGAGGAAATTGACCGAGTGGGTAGATACCCAGTCGGATCAAGAAAAAAGAGGCATGCGCACATTGTTGTCGGTGGCAAAGGCTGCCGGGGTGAAACAGATGATGCGACCTTACCTCTGACGGGGGGTTGAATAACGTCGTCAGAGCCGGCAAGGCGGGCGAAATCCGTCTCAAAACGAAAAATCTTCTAACGGCCCCAGAAGGCCGCCATCCCTTATTCCCCGTTACGAACGAATATCAGTCCCTCAAAAGCAACAACCGAGTTTATCCATTGATCGAAATCTTTTGGTGTGTTAAGCGCATTCAGGTTGCACTGGGTCTTTTCTTTATCGAGTATAATCAGACAGATTATATAACCTTGACACCGCATTCTTATTGGATGAAAGCACCATGCTGGCCAAAATCCTGAGTAGTGCCGTGATTGGAATCGACGGCTATCTGGTGGAGGTTGAAGTGGACATCGCCCACGGACTGCCCACTTTTACGATTGTCGGTCTGCCGGAAGCATCGGTAAAGGAGAGCAAGGAACGGGTTAAGGCGGCCATTAACAATTCCGGCTACGGTTTTCCCGACGATCGCATCACCGTCAATCTGGCGCCCGCCAACATTAAGAAGGAGGGCACGGGCTTTGACCTGCCCATAGCACTCGGAATATTGACTGCAACCGGTATTGTGCCCAAAGAATCACTTGCCAGGCATTTGGTTCTGGGCGAACTCTCCCTGGACGGGCGCATCAAAACGGTCAACGGATCACTGCCAATGGCATTGGCGGCAAAAGGGGCCGGCTATACCGCTATCGTTGTGCCGTTTGGAAACGGGCGTGAGGCATCAGTGGTGAACGGAATTGATGCCATACCTGTAAGAACGCTCTCGGAACTGGTAGAGTACTTGCGTGGTGCGATACATATCGCACCTCACAAAGCCGATCTGGAGGAGCTCTTTAATCGCGACGGTGGCTCGAATTTAGATTTCAGTGAGGTCATGGGGCAAGAGCATGTCAAGCGGGCTCTGGAAATCGCTGCAGCCGGTGGGCACAACCTGCTGATGATTGGCCCACCCGGCTCGGGTAAAACCATGCTTGCCAAGCGATTGGCGACAATCTTGCCGCCACTCACCTTCGAGGAGGCTATTGAAACAACCAAAATTTTCAGTGTGGTGGGCCTGCTGGATCCCAATCAGACTCTGATCACTCAGCGGCCTTTCCGCTCGCCCCACCATACAATTTCAGATGCAGGGCTGATCGGTGGCGGGCATATACCCAGGCCCGGAGAGGTCAGCTTGGCCCATAACGGCGTTCTGTTTCTCGACGAATTGCCAGAATTCAAGAAGCATGTCCTGGAGGTTTTGCGCCAGCCGCTGGAGGATCTGAAAGTCACCATTTCCCGTGCGGCCCTGACCATCACCTACCCCACACGATTGATGCTGGTTGCGGCTATGAACCCCTGTCCGTGCGGATATTTGACCGACAAAAAACACCAGTGTCGTTGCACCTATCAGCAGATTCAACGCTATCGCTCAAAGATTTCGGGCCCACTGCTCGACCGTATCGATCTGCATGTGGACGTTCCAGCTGTGCCATACAGAGATCTGGCGGCGCAAAACAACGCTGAAACCTCGATGGACATCAGAACGCGCGTCAAGGCCGCCCGAGCCATACAGGCGCAGCGGTTCCATCGGTCTAAGATATACGCCAATGCCCAGATGGGCAGCCGCCAGCTAAAACGGTTCTGCAGCGTCGACCACAGCTCCCGGCGTTTACTGGAAACTGTCATCGACAAACTCGGATTGTCCGCCAGGGCGTACAACCGTATTCTGAAGATCGCCCGCACCATCGCCGATCTTGCCGACACTGAGGCCATTTTATCGGAACACGTATCCGAAGCGGTTCAGTACCGTAGTTTGGACCGAAACCGGGTGCCGGCCTGACGGCCGGGGTGTGAAGGCGGGCCAGAGGGTAACGCCCCGCCGGGTATTGGTGTGCGGAAGCACCCGTCCATGTAAAGGTTATCGGCCGCTTAATTCAGCTGTTTCAACTCGGAACTGCGGAGGTGAAGGTCCCGCTGCGGGTAAGGAATCTCGATTCCCGCTTTTTTAAGTTCGTCGAAAATGGCAAAATAGAGGTCACTGCGAACTTTTCTCCGGGGCGTTTCGCGCACGTCGATCCAGAACAGCAGTTCGAAATTTATCGAGTTGTCTGCATATTCAACAAAACGCACCACGGGCGGCTGATGATCGGCGACCGAAGGTTCGGCCGAGGCCGCATCCAGCAGGATCTTCTCCACCACTCGTGGATCGGCGTTGTATGATACACCCACCAGGAGCTCGATCCGGATCATCGGCGAGGTCAGAGAATAGTTTACAATCGTGTTCGAGATGAGATTCGAGTTCGGGATCAGATATTCGATATCGTCCCGATTTCTGACCCGTGACGATGCCAGGTCAATGTCGGTGACGATGCCCAGAGTGTTTTCGATCTCGATCCAGTCGCCTTTTCGAATACGCCCACCAAAGATGATCGTAAAGCCGCTGATGATATTTGCCGCCATGTGCTGCAAACCAAGTCCGATGCCGATACCGGCGGCACCCGCGAACACCAGCAAAAACCGCAGATCGATTCCGACGGCTTTGAGCGATATCAGAAATCCGATGAGCAGCAGCGTATATTTCAGGGAGATGTTAACGGCGTACCCCAGGCCGGGGTCGATGCCGAAGGAAGGATATACCCGATAGTCCAGATAGGCCTGAAGAAGGCGTGTCGAAAACACGAAAGCCAATAGAATTAACATGGCTTTGATGATGATCCAGAGGGTGATGTCATTGGTGCCGATTTCGGCTACCGGAAAGGAGATAATCTGCACCAAGGGTCCGAGCAGCCCAAGCAGGTTCAAAACGATTCCGGTTGCCGCTGTTACCGTGGCATACAGCAGCAATGATTTCAGCGATTTATAGAGCAGTCGAACGGTATCATCGGAGCGATCCCTACCGGCGATGCCATTTTTCAAGCCGCACCGTCAGGTGGTGGTAAACCAGCATGATAAGTACATAGGCACCGGCGGTGTACCAGGTTTTCAGGAGAACCACACGGCCGAGCTGGCGGTATCCGAGGCACCAGAGCAGGGCCACAATAAATGACAGAATAATGAAGGGGTAGTAAAACCGACTCAATTGGCGGATGAAAATCCGATAGGGGCCGTATGGGAGGTCGGGCAGCAACGACATGAAAACTTTTTTCATCAGATGGAGCAGAAACAGGACCACCACGATCGATACGGCGATAACGAATGTAAGCAGAGCGACGATATCGGGGCGGATGTTAAAAGCCTCTGCGCTCCAGATGACGATAAATCCGGCCAGAACGTAAAAGAGGGTCAGGCGCGCCAGATTGAAAATTTTTCTGCCGTAGCGGGCGGTGCGCGTAAAAAGATTCTGGGTCAGAGATTCGCGCAACAGAGCGGTGATTAGCGCACCAACGACCCAAAGACCCAACAGACGTCCTGTCAGTTGAAACCAGGCGGCCGGGTAGGTCATAAAGGCGTTGATCAGAGAGAATGCGCCCAGCAGTATCAACGGTATCAGAGCGGCAACGACCACTTTCAAAAGGGACAAAAAATAGGGATACAGATTCGGCGGCAGTTTCTGCTCAAACGGCCGCACGATTCCCTCGATACGCTTCAAAACCTTTTTGCGCCCGATGAGGCTGTAAATGACGGCGGCGATAAAGGTGAACACGACCAAAGAGCCGATCATTCCCAAGATCCGGCTCTGCTCCAGGATTTTCTGGACCAATTCTGGCACCAGTGAGGGGGAGGTCAAGGGTCCACTGGTAAAGTCGCGCAGGGTTTTCATGTTCCAGCCCAGCGGTGACGGGCTCGAATAGAGAACGGGCTTGCCTGGCAAACTCTTCGCTGACGTTTTCGGCCCGCTCCATTATGGTCGATTGCAACCCCTCGCCGATACGAAACTCCGGCACTGACTGACCCTTGTCGGTTTCGCTCTGGTTTTCAGCTGCATGCGGCGCGGAGACGATAAAAATCGAGAAGCAGCACAACGAATATTTTTGACAAATTGCGGCAAAATGTCATGGTCGAACCTCATTTCCTAAAAATCGGTTGGTGCGGGGCATCAGGATGCGACGCACGTTTCGCCTTCGGTAAATGTCGACATTCGTTGCAGATTCGTTTCGTTTCGTCCGGATTGCGTCCTCAGTCGAAGAATCGGCAGTACGGGTAAATCGTTACCGGGTGTTATAAACTTTTTTGCCTAAACATGAAAGACCACGTCATCGCAAAAAAAAGGTTCTTGTGAAATAATGAACATGGACCGCAAACCGGACGTTGAGCAGAGCCTTTTGGTCGTTCACCAAGGCGCTCTCGGCGATTTCATCGTCACGTTTCCCGTCTTGAAGGCTCTCAGAGTATCATTTTCTCGAATCGACGGTATCTGCCGATCATCTTTTGGCCGGCTGGCTGTCGACGTCGGCGTCATGGATCGTTACCATCCACTGGAGTCTGCGCGTTTTGCAAGTCTTTACGCAGACCGGATCGATCCTGGTGTGAATCAGCTCGTTTCCTTTTACAGTCAAATCCTTCTGATCTCTTTTTCCGCCATCTTGGAACTTTCCATGAGGAAGGTCAGGGGAAACCGGGTTTTCCGTATTGCGCCCTGGCCAGAGGGGACGCACAACATCCAAGTGTCTGAATTTTTAGCGGACCAGGTCCGGAAATCTGGAATCCTGTCAGGTGTGGATCGTGAGAAGTTCAAACATGCGTTTTTGGCTTTGGCGCACAGCCGGAGGATAAAACTTCCGCCGGGGGCAACGATCGTTCTCAGCCCGGGAGCCGGCAACGTAAAGAAACGCTGGCCGCTGGAGCGGTTCCTGGTCGTCGCTGCCAAGCTGTTAGCGCAAGGATTGCGGGTGGTGATTCTTTTAGGTCCGGCCGAGGCCGATATAGAAGCGGCTTTGAAGCAGCGCAAAGAACCCCAACCAGCAGTGGTTACCTGCCAGTCCTTTCCGGATCTGCTTACACTTCTTGATTCTGCCGATGGATTCATCGGGAACGATTCGGGAGTCAGTCACCTGGCCGCATTTATTGGATTGCCGGTCCTGGTGGTTTTCGGGCCTTCAGATCCAGAGCGTTGGCGACCCTTTGGTGCCAATGTAAGTATTGTAATACCTTCGGACACAAGCTGTCCCCGTCCCAACCCTTCGAAAGTTGACTGCCGAGAGCCTGCATGTATAGAACAAATTTCTACGGACCAAGTGTTGGCAGCGCTTTACCGCGCCTTTGGGTGGAGTAAAAGCGGCGCGGAAGACGGTCGGGATATCCGCTCAAGGCTTTGGCATCCGCATGATGTGATCCGCCGCGCTGACACATGAGAAAAAGGTCATCCAGCAGCAAGGCAATTTGCGAACAGCCAGGAGGGTGGGACTGCGGTGGTGTGCGCCATGGAGAGGATTGTCACGAAATGAGAACCCCCGAGGGCTTGGGCCCTCGGGGGTTCAAAACGGGCATTGCGAATCGGAACATGATCAGTTCAGCTCAACTTCAGCACAGATCAAAATAGTCAGTCAACGGGAAGAACCACTTGAGAAGAGTCTCGCAACAACTCCAACGTCATCGGAATGAATGCCCAACATTCACGATTCTGCCATGTAAAATTTCGGGGTTTTTAACCCACGGAGGATGGTTCTGTCAACAGAAAAGATTTCAGGGGTGAAACTGGATTGAATGCGCTGACAGGCAGGGGATTCAATTGCGTCAGCCCTGCTGGCGGAGTCTCATTCTGCGGGTATGGCCCTAAAAGATTCATCGTCCAGCCCTGTCGCGATGTTGCGTAAGCATTTATCCCCGGCCAAACCCTGAATCGTAAGCTTTTGAATCGAGTCGATACGGCATCGCTCTGAAAGTAGATTGGATATACGCATGGGGTGATCAGCCGATCTTGCCTCTTCTGGAATCGTAACAACGCCTTTCGACATACACACGCCGGCCATCGTCCCAAACCGCTTCGTTTTCGTGAATTGCCTTCGACCCGCCTTCCCAGGCGCCGCAGGCGACCACGACGGTCTCGCCCAGAGTGAACTTTTTCCCGCAGGCGGGGCAACCTTCAGCGTTAAGCTCATTGAGTTTCTGAAGATCAATCATAAATTTCTGTTGAGATAGTGCCTCATTTTTCATGGGTCCCTCTTACGTCACTTTTGTGCAATGATGACCGGCAACTCGCGATGACATCCCAAATGCCGTGGTTTATAATCGTTATGAGATTAAGAGTGTTTGACCCGGGTGTCAAGCGAGTGATATGAGCCTGAGTTGAGGTCTTGTTTTGTTCGGCACTTCTGAGGCGGTCCGGATAGCCACCTGGGAACCAGTGAGTCTCCGGCTGCATATGGTCATTTCCCCGTTGGCTCCCGCCATGGCGGGATTATCCGCAGGTTTCCAGCTGCGGCGCACGATCAGTAAGTTTTCGCGGCAAACCTTTGGACCGCCCCGCGAGAAAGTTGCGGGATTTCATGTCTATTTGAAAGCCTAATTTTACTCGACTTGCTCAGCGTTAAGCATACTCAATTATGGATTGTTCATTCAGACATTTCCACCCCAGCCGGATACGCTCTTCAAAGACAGCCGGAATGGGTGCGGTGGTCAGGCTGGCAACAGCATAGATTCGAGCATGCGTCCGAAATGCCTTCAACCTTTCATTGGTTTGGTCCTGGTTCTGCTCTTGAGCGGCTGTACGGGCCTTTATTTTCGCAAAGCCGGTCAAACGCCGCCGCTATCGAAGCCCAGACCTCTATCCGAGCATTCGGTGTCAGAGTATTGGACCGGCATCGTTTTCAACGGCGCCAAAATCGGCTTCTCCCACTTTCGCTTATCTCCATCCGCAGATGACAGGACGCGGTTTGACATTTATTCAGAAGCCTATTTCCGCTTTCGATTTCTGCTGATCGACAAAAAAATCAATCTACAATCCCATGACCTGGTCGCCGCTGACCTTTCACTCATTCGTTTCGATTACACGATGGACCTGGACGATAGCCGATTGGCAATATCCGGCCAGCAGAACGGGAATCGACTGACGGTGACCATCCGCAGTCGCGGAGAAACGACCCGGCGGAGCATACCGGTTGCCTCACCTGTTTACCCATCCAGTGCCATTCTACTGTATCCACTGCTTCACGGACTGGAGGTCGGCCGTCATTACAGTTACGTGGTTTACGACGGACAGACACACAAAATAGAGACTGTTGAACAGGATATCAGCGCTTACGAAGAAAGCGAGCTCTACGAAGGCCCGGCCTTTAAAATCCGGACCCGGTTCAAGGGTCAGACGGTGACAACCTGGATGGACAGCCGGGGGATGCCGCTTCTGGAAATGTCATTGGGCGGGGTGGTCATTTCGGCCCTCGAAAGCCAGACTGAGGCCCAGCGATATCTCGCCCAGGCCGCTTTCAATAAAGACGAGGACCTGCTCGATTTCAGCCTGATAAAAAGCGATACGCTTGGCCACGCGCCGGACAGGCTACAATCGATGACCGTGTCTATTGAAGGCCTGGCCGATTCGATCCCACTGCCCGATGATGAGCGGCAGGTCTGCATGCGCAACGATAAAGTCGTGATCTGTCAGATATCGAAGTCCTCTACCGTCCCCAACGCGCGACAAAAATCGGTTCTTGGGCCTCTCGATTCGAATCGCCGCTATCTGCTGCCGACCGTTGCCATTTCATCCAAACACCCTGATATTCGCCGGATGGCCCAAGAGATTTCGGCGACTGCGGACAATGACCGTCAACGCATTCATAAGTTGGTCGATTGGATGCAGGCCCACATCAAGCGTGAGGCGGTCGATGTGTTTACAGCCCTTGACGTGTTGAAAAGCCGTCGGGCAGAGTGCCAGGGTCATGCCATGCTCTATGCGGCTTTTACGCGCAGTCTGGACATACCGACCCGCGTCGTCAACGGGATCGTATATGTTCCCCGCTTTAACGGATTTCTATACCACAGCTGGAACGAGAGTTTTATCGAAGGCCGCTGGGTGGCGGTGGACCCCACTTTCAGTCAAATTCCAGCCGATGCGACGCATGTCAAATTCTTGGAAGGCGAGGACCTCTCCGCCCTGCTGCCGCTGGTGGAGATGATCGGCAAGCTCAATGTCCGGATTCTTTCCGCAGAGCAACGGCGACAGCCATGAAACGTGCCCAGTCGAAACCGCCTGGAAATGATCGCTCAACGCATTCAAGGGAGTCCCGGACTTGCTTTGCCCGCGCTGAATAGGAAATCATCATCTGGCAACGCAACCGATTTCCGACATCCGCCATGGAGACCATCTACACGAACGCATTTTCGATAATAGGCAGGATGATTTGGCTTGGTTAGGAGGAAGAACTGCCGATGCAGAGGACAGGATTGACGTTCAAAGCACAGAGGGTTAGCGCCCGGTTTATCGATCCTTTCGATCGACAGGTGGAGAGATGGATAGAAATTCGAACGCATCCTATTTCCGGTCGAACCTGCCGTATCGCCTTCAGCCGCGCTAACGAAAAGGATGTCGGAAATGAAACCCTGCCTGAAGCGCCTCCAGACCGGCATGACAAGGTTTCCTGCCCCTTCTGCCGACCCCAGGTGACCACACAGACCCCGCGGCTCGATCCTCTCTTGGCCCCGGAAGGGCGCTTGGTACAAGGGGAATCGGTTCTATTCCCGAACCTTTACCCATACGGCAGCTATTCAGCCGTCAGCCTGATTGACGATGGGCACTATGTCGAAATCGGGACCGCATCGCTGTCTTCTTACACCGACAGCTTCATCAACTGCGGTAATTACCTCAGACGGGTTCGCGGGCATGATCCACAGGCGGTTTACATGGCCATTACTCAGAACCATTTGCCGTCGGCCGGCGGGTCGCTGCTTCACCCTCATTTACAGATAAATGCCGACTGGATTCCGCCCAACTATCACCGGTTCTTGCAAAATAGGGCCGAACGGTTTTTCCGGCTCACCGGCCAAGGCCTATTCAGCAGCTATTTGGCGCATGAAAAAACAGACGGGTCGCGCTATATCGGTCGGACGGGTAACTGGGATTGGATGGCAGCGTTTGCACCGGAAGGGTTTTACGAGATCTGGGGAATTCTGCCCGGCGTGAGCTCGCTTCGAAATTTCCGCCGCGATGATTGGCAGCATCTTGCCCATGGCCTTCTCAGCATCCAGCGCTATTATCGCAGCCTCGGCCGCAATGGATACAATCTGGGTCTGTTGTCTGTGGAGGAACCGGAAAGCCGCCTTGAACTGCGTGCCGTCATCCTGGCTCGCGCAAACCATACCGCCTGGGTGCGCAGCGATCACACCGGTTATGAAGTCATGCTGGGCGACATGACCACTTTTTCGGCCCCGGAGCAAACCGCCGCAAGCGCCCGGACATTTTTCAACGATTGAGGCAGCGGCGATACGGGCAATGTGCGGGTATGGTTGTCCACTGGAAAACTTCTCGTTAGAAATAGCGCCATCTGTCATCCAGAAACTGCTTGTAGATTCGATAGTAGTCGGTATCTTCGTATTCAACGGTGCGGATGGGTGCGTGATCAAAACTTAAAATCTTAGCCCCCGGGCAAGCCAGCAGAATCGGCGAATGGCTGGCAATAATAAACTGTGCGTGCCCGGTGGAGGCCATGTCCTTGAGAAGCGTCAACAGCTCGATCTGGCTTTTCGGCGACAGGGCGGTCTCCGGTTCGTCTAAAATATACAACCCTTTGACCTTGAAGCGTGAATTGAAAAATGACATGAGTGATTGACCGTGGGATTGCTGCATCAGAGATTTGCCGCCGAAGTAGGCCAGCACATCAGGGTCGCTGGCAGCCCAGTCGTCCAGTATCTGGGCAAAATGCCTGAAAACCTGTGAATCGAAGAAGGATCCGGAGACAGGGCCGTCAATCCATTCCAGATCGATGGCGTGACTGAGGTGGTTTTCATAGGGACTGGCGGCATAACGGATGCGTTGTTCTCCCTGCCAGATGTTGACACCGCTGCGTCGGGCAACAGCTTTCAGCAGGGTCGATTTGCCGGTGCCGTTCTCGCCGGAAAAAAAAGTGATCGGCGTACGGAAGTGAAGGGATGTCGTCCGCTTTAAGATCGCCAGATTGAATGGAAAATGCCTGACGGTCGGGAACCTGCTGCGCGCGATAATTATTTTACAGAGATGCATCCCATTTACTCCGTTCCTTGGATACAATACCGATAATGTGCCGTGTCAGCGGAAAATTATTCGTGTTGACAGATATTGCCACAATGTGGGAATAATATACGATTGACCAGCGACTTAATGCAAATCTTGACAGTACAGAGAGTTTTATCTCTGTTTTAGAGGTATCCCACGGCAGGGTGGCACAGAAACGGGTGAAAAGGTTCGGGCATGGATAACAAAGAATTCAAACGCTACCGCAAGAAGCTTGAAAAAACTCAAAAGGAAATGTCCCAGCTGCTCGGAGTATCCATTAAGGCGATTCACAGTTACGAGCAGGGTTGGCGGTCGGTGCCGGCTTACATTGAACGGCAGGTGTTTTTTCTCATCTCCCGAAAACAGACGGATGGTCATCCGACCCAAAATTGCTGGCAGAGCACAAAGTGCCCGGATGACCGCAGGGTGAACTGTCCGGCCTGGGAATTTCAAACCGGCAAGATGTGCTGGTTCATTAACGGAACGATTTGCAACGGAACCATCCAGAAATCATGGAAAGAAAAAATGGCCATTTGTCGATCCTGTAAGATCTTCAAGAAACTGATCGCTGCATAGCCCCCCAGACCAACTATCCATTACTGGCATTGGCCAGCATGACCCCATCACCGTATACGTCTTTTATGACCTGATCGCAAAAGAATTTATTTCGGCAGGCCGTTAGCCGTTGGTGCGTTGCAGGTTGCATGCAAGCCCTTTTTTTCAGGGCGTTTTTCCCTTGGCTGTCTTTAAACTATTGAAAACGCTGGACCAGTGAATATCATACCCGAGTAATATAGGCGATGACTATGTAAACGGTGCGGTTCGTTTAAGATGATGGAAGTGCCATGAGTGAATACATTGAACACGATACCCAGGGGCGGTCGGTCGGCATCGTGGTGAAGAAGACCTACACTTTTGCGGCACCCCCTGTCGCTATGGTCCTTGAAAGCGGCACACATTTAGGCCCCATCTCAATTGCTTATGAAACCTACGGGACCTTGGCGCCCGATCGATCGAATGCGATTCTTGTGCTGCATGCCCTTTCCGGAGACTCTCACGCCGCGGGGTATTACAACACGGAGGATCCGAAACCGGGTTGGTGGGATATCATGGTTGGACCCGGCAAGGGAATCGACACGGAAAAATACTTTGTCATCTGTTCCAATATTCTTGGAAGCTGCATGGGTTCCACAGGTCCCCGCTCAATTGACCCGGCCACCGGGCGGCCCTACGGCAAAAATTTTCCAATGGTGACCATCGGTGATATGGTAAGGGCTCAGAAAGCATTGATCGATCACCTGGGTATCGGTCGACTCCTGGCGGTTGTCGGCGGATCCATCGGAGGTATGCAGGTCCTGGAATGGACGGTCCGTTACCCGGAAATGGTGTGTGCGGCCATCCCTCTGGCCACGACCACTCGGCATTCAGCTCTGGCCATTGCATTCAACGAAGTGGCCCGGCAGGCGATTATGGCCGATCCGAACTGGAACAACGGTAACTACTATGATGGACCACGACCGGATATGGGATTGGCCGTCGCTCGAATGATCGGCCACATTACCTACCTCTCTGATGCTGCCATGCGGCACAAATTCGGTCGCAGACTCCAGGATAAAAACGACTTTTCTTTCAACTTCGACGCAGACTTTCAGATTGAGAGTTATTTGCGCTACCAAGGGACCAAGTTTGTCGAGCGCTTCGATACCAATAGTTTCCTCTACATTACCAAAGCTGCGGATTACTTCGATCTGGAACGTCAACACGGCGGCGGTTCACTGGTGGAGGCTTTTTCGCGGGCCGATGCCAAATTTCTCGTGATATCATTTACATCCGATTGGTTATATCCGACTTACCAATCCCGGTCGATGGTGCAAGCCATGAAAAAAAACGGATTGGAGGTCAGCTTTTGCGAAATTGAGGCCGATTGGGGGCACGATGCATTTCTTCTCCCCAATGAACGGCTGACAAAACTGATCAGGGGTTTTTTGGGACGTGTCCACTCTGAATTTCGACAGCAATAGAATTCGATTCGACCTTCAGATTATTGCTTCGTGGATTGAACCGAATTCCCGGGTTCTGGACCTTGGGTGCGGCGAGGGTGATTTGCTGTTTACTCTGAAGACCCGCAAGGAAGTTCGCGCAACCGGTATCGAACATGATGAAGAGAAAGTCGCCCAATGCATTGAAAAGGGTGTGACGGTTCTCCAGGGGGACATCAATGCCGAGGTGCTCGACTATCCTGATGACGCTTTCGATTATGTCATCTTGAGCCAGACCCTGCAGCAGGTGTATGAGCCGGCGGCTTTGCTTCGGTCGATTTTGCGCATAGGGAAAAAAGCCGTCGTGAGCTTTCCGAACTTCAGCCATTGGTTGGTGCGGCTACAGCTTTTGACAACCGGTTACGCACCGGTTACGCGGCAACTCCCCTACCAATGGTATGATACGCCCAATATACGCGTCATATCACTCAACGATTTCAGAAAGTTCTCCCGCACCGTCGGCTTTAAAATCTTGAAAGAAGCAGCCATCAGTATCCACGACCGCAAGGGCAAGACGATTCAGTGGCTGCAGAACCTGAGGGCCACCTATGGCATTTTTCTCATCGGGAAATAAACGGTTTCGATACGCAGTCTGAAAATCCGCTTTCCTGCAGCCCACGATTGTGACAGCACGAAAATCATCCCAAAGTGAATAATCGGGGGTTTTTATTAGGCTGTCATTTGGAATCGGCTGATGTGGCGGAGAGCGGCGATCGGCCTGACATTGTTGACAATCCACAATTCAGAATTACGTTTACCCCGTCTTTAAATACAATGAACCTGCTCTGACGACCCCGGTCAATACGACAGGGTGGTGACATATCGGTCACTTGATCACAAACAGATTCAAATGAGGAATGGAGGATATACATGGCCATTGAGACCAAGGAGGAAGCGCTTGAGCGTGTGCTCGCAATGGAGAAACCAAAGTGCCCCCACTGCGGAGAAGAAATGAACCTTTGGGAAGTCCCGCCGCTTAATTTCAGCGATGGTTTGGGTTGGGGAGCACCGTACTTGTTTCTCTGTTTCAACGACAACTGCTCACTCTATACTCAGGGATGGGATCACCTTAAAGAAAACTATGCCCACACGGCCTCGTACAGGTGCATGAACTATCCCGGCACGAAACAATTTGAACTTATCCCTGTTTTCAGTCCCATGGGCGCAACGGGTCAGATTATCGATGAGGCCGCCGTGGCAGCCCAGGAGGCTCTGAAAGAATCAATCAAGAGGGGGTTCTCGGTTCTTGCGGAATGTTATGTCACCAAAGACGGCCCGTCGGTATTGAGAATACTGCTCGATCCGACTGAACCGATGCGCGTGCGCACCAAGGCGGCGGAGATGCTGGGTGATATCGGCGAGATCGATGCGATAGACCCGCTCCGAAACCTCAAAGTCGGCAACCAGATTTTGGAGACCAAGCTTGAGGAGGCAGTAAAAAAGATTCATGAGCGCTTGTTTACAAGGGAATGCCCCTTCTGTGCCGAAATAATTAAAAGCCGAGCCAAGATGTGCAAAAACTGTGGCAAGGATGTGGCCGGGCTCTGAACCGGTGGGCAAGATCCCGGGCATATATTGCTTCGGCCCGGTATGCCGGGCGTTTTCCGGTCATAGATTAGAAGCCATCTCAATAGAGTCTTTTCGCCCGATCCGCCAGAGGTTTACCCGCCTCGGGTGGGCGGATCAATCCTCCTATGCGGATAACTCCTCCAAAGGCGGACAAGTCTCGGCGTTGAAATCTCGTCTCAAGTCCTCGACTTAGGTGAGTATGCCTGCGGGTTGCGAGCCACAAAGAAGAATCGATCAGGCGGGGAATCCCGCACACCGGGTATCCTCGGTCTTGCCTTTATCGCGACCGAAAATCCTCATTATGAGTTCGCTTATAGTAATGATATATTCAAGCTTTTTCGCCAGGATGCCAGGCCGCCGTTATTATTAGCGCGGCAGCTTTTGGGCCACATTCACATAATCACAATTGTACGTGCGGAAAATGAGACGCTCCCGCTCGATGCGTTCGGCAGGACAGGGTCTCCGGGCAAGTGATTCCATTATCCTGCGGGCCGCGGCCTTATCCGGTATCGCCTCTATTCCCTCACCGATCTTTTGACCCGTATTCGTATCGAGCACCACCGCGCTGACGCCGTCCGACACGACGGCAAGGGGAACCTGATAGCGCTGATCCAGCAACCGCGCCGCAGCGACAATTTCCCTTTCACAGGAGCCCAGGGACCCCGGCACGCATTTGAATACCATGCAGCGATTGAGCTTCCCGTCCGCACTGACCGTGAGGTCAATTACTGAGGCGTAACGTTCACCGGCCACTTCGAACGCTATGTCGGCATCCACCTCGATATCTTCTCTAGCGAAACCCTTGTTACGGATCAGTATACGTTCTAACGCCTGGCGATTCGCTTCAGCTCCGACTTCGGGAATGTCCCTACCCGTTACGAAATCTTTGATTATTCGGTAAGGCTTTAGAATTTCGGTCATTGTCGAACTCCCCATTGTGGCGTAGGTGCATCTGACGGTTGTCAATCATTTATGCCGATCGTTTCAATTGATATGTTGATTGCTCATCGAATGAGAACGGAACCGTGACACATGGCATGCCCATCAACTGGCCAGGAGTGACGATCCCGTCATTTCCTTGGGTTTTTCGATCGCCAGCAATTCGAGGATTGTGGGGGCGATGTCTGCCAGAATGCCATTTCGCAGAACAGCATGGCGCCGGGAGTCGTCCACCAGAATCAGGGGGACCGGGTTAAGTGTGTGGGCGGTGTGGACACGCCCTTTTTCATCGATCATCACTTCCGAATTCCCATGATCTGCCGTGATCAGTGCAACTCCGCCTATGGCCTTGATCTGTTCGATGATACGACCGATACAGCGGTCCACCACTTCACAGGCCGTGACTGCTGCCGGTATAACACCTGTATGCCCGACCATATCCATGTTGGCGAAATTCATGACGATGACATCGTAAAGCCCAGATTTCAATCTTGCGAGTACTTCATCGGTGACCGGCTCAGCACTCATTTCCGGTTTCAAGTCATAGGTGGCGACATTACGCGGTGAGGCGATCAGACACCTGTCTTCGAGAGGAAAGGGTTTTTCCTCCCCGCCGTTAAAAAAATAGGTGACATGGGCATATTTTTCCGTCTCTGCAATGCGGAGTTGCCGCAAGCGTTCCCGGCTGAGAATTTCACCCAGAATTTCCTCTATATGAAACGGCGGGAAGGCAACAGGCAATGGGAATTTTTCGTCGTAGAGCGTCATACAGACATATTCGCAAAGAGTGGGGCGAACCTCCCGTTGGAAGCCGTCGAAGTCAGCCGTGGTGAAAGCCCGGGTAATCTCTCTGGCACGGTCGGCCCGGAAGTTGAAAAAAATGATGCCGTCTCCGTCATTAATGGGCATCAGGGGAATTCCGGCTGAGTCCGTGACGACGATCGGCTCAATAAACTCGTCGGTTTGACCGTGGTGGTAAGATTCTTTGACTGCAGCAATTGGATCGTGGCTCTTGCGCCCTTCACCGTGCACATAGAGTCGGTAAGCTCTTTCAACCCGTTCCCAGCGGTTGTCACGGTCCATGGCATAGTAGCGCCCGCAAACGGTTGCGATATTTTCGGGTCCACCGGTATCAAGGTGCTGCTGCAGTCGTGCCAGATAGGTGGCGCCGCTGTCCGGAGGGGTGTCGCGGCCGTCGAGGATGGCGTGTATGTGCACTTTTTTAAGCCCGGTCTGCCGGGCCATGTCAACCAGTGCCATGAGGTGGGTCAGTTGGCTGTGAACCCCGCCGTCTGAGACCAAGCCCATGAGGTGCAATGTGGACCGCCGCTGTGCGACCTTAGACATGGCGGCTTGCAGGACGTTGTTGCGGTGAAATGAGCCATCGCCAATGGCCCGGTCGATTCTTAAAAGATCTTGATACACGATCCGGCCGGCGCCGATGTTCAAGTGCCCCACCTCGGAGTTACCCATGATTCCTTCCGGGAGCCCAACGGCCTGGCCGGCGCATTGCAACTGGGCCGTCGGATACACCCTTCTGAGTTCGGTCCAGGTTGGGCGTCTGGGCGATATGAACCGCGTTACCCGAATTACCGGGGTTGATTCCCCAGCCGTCTAATATAATCAGCATGAGAGGCTTGGGCTTATTCATCGAAATTATCCTTCGCCGGTTCTGGTGGGGGTAGGTTTTTCATGCTTTCTGTTTCGACACGTCCGGCGTCTATCCACAGACCCTCCAGATCGTAAAAAGAACGCACCGGTTCGTAAAATACATGAATGATGACATCGCCGTAATCAACCAGAACCCAGTGTCCTTCCTGCATGCCCTCGACGCTCAATGGTTTGAGACGTTGTTTTTTCAACTCTTTCTGTGTGTGCTCAGCAATGGCCTGCACTTGTCGGTTCGAACGACCGCTGCAGATGATAAAGGCATCGGCGACAGAGGTCAGGTTCCGAACATCCAGGACGATCAACTCACCGGCCTTTTTTCCCAGAACAGCTCGGACATAGACATCGAGGCCATCGACAAACGGATCGGTCATAAATAGAGTCCTCGGGCGTTGATGTAGTCAAGCACTTTACCGGGAACCAGATACCTTGCGGAGCGTCTCTGCCGAATTAAATCCCGGATTTTTGAAGAAGAAATATCGAGCATGGTGACGTTGAAAGCGTGAATCGGCAGAAAGTGCGGGTGTGAAAAAACTGGACAAGCACCCGACCCGGTATATTCATCGGAGATCACATTGCTGAGGTAGTCCTTCAGCATTTGCCATTTATCCGAATGCGGCTTCTGTTTCGGAGATGGACGGGAGGTGACGATAAAAGCAACATTTTCCAGCAGAGAGCGGTGCGATTTCCAGGTGTGGAGCTCCAGGAACGCATCCAGCCCAACTGTCAAAAAAAGGCTCGCATTCCCAGGCAGTTGGGCTTTGAAGTGCCGAACCGTGTCGATGGTATAAGATGGCCCCGAACGAATCAGCTCTGCATCGGAGATCTTCAAGCGCGGATGGCCCGCGACGGCAACACGAAGCATTTCCAGACGGGCATCCGCGTCGACCATGTCACCGGTCGTCTTGTGGGGAGGAATTGCCGCCGGAACGAGATAGCATTCGTCCAGGGGGAAACCTTCCGCCACTTCCATTGCAGCACGCAGATGCCCGAAGTGCACAGGATTGAATGTGCCGCCATACAAACCGATGTTCTTTTTTATCTCGCTCAAATCGCCCTATGATATTGATTGGTTGCGGTGATTGAAAGGGCGTTAGTCGTTCAATTCCACCGTAATTGTAAGGTTGTCCCGGTGAATTACTTCGTCAAAGGGTTTATGGCCGAGACAGTTTTTTATCTGATTCGACTTGAGCCCCTTGATCTTTTGTATATCGGATGCATTGTAATTGACAAGCCCGATGCCGACCTCCGTGTTTTTCCGACTCCTGAAAACGACCGGCGCACCGACGTTGAATTCACCCTTGACAGTCGTAATCCCGCTGGGCAAAAGGCTTTTGCCGTTATTCAGAAGGGCGTCGACTGCTCCGTCATCTATCACCAGAACACCCTGAGGTTTGAGATTAAATGCGATCCAGCACTTGCGGTTGGCAAGTTTCTTGTGTTTAGGAACGAAAAAAGTGCCATGCGGCTGACCGGAAAAAAGTATCTTTAAAATGTCGGGCCGCATGCCGTTGGCAATCACCATCGGTATTCCGGCGGCACTCAACTTCCGGGCGGCTTTGATCTTGCTTAACATGCCCCCGGTGCCCAACGCCCCCGGAATGTCGCTGGCCAACTTTTCGATACGCTTGGCGATTCGCGAAACGATCGGAATCAGCTCAGCATCTTTATATTGTCGGGGATCTTTCGTGTAAAGACCATCAATATCGGTGAGATTGATCAGCAGGTCCGCATCCATTAACAGGGTAATCATGGCCGCCAGGGTATCGTTGTCGCCGAACTTGATCTCTTCCACCATCACGGTGTCGTTTTCATTTATGATCGGCACCACCTGCCAGGCGAGCAGAGTGTTTAGCGTATTGCGGGCATTCAGGTAACGCTGCCGATGTGAGAGATCTTCACTGGTTAGTAAGATTTGGGCAACTTTCTTGTTGTGGCGGGCGAAAGCTTTTTCGTATTCCATAATCAAACCGGCCTGACCGACGGCCGCCACGGCCTGGCGTTGCGGAATCTCATCCGGCCGTCGGGGCAGTTCAAGCTTTCTTATACCAGAGGCCATAGCCCCTGAGGAGACCAGAATCACCTGCGTCCCATGCCGTATCAAATCACTAATTTGGCGGCTGATACTGCGGATCGCTTTACGGTTGAGATCGTTGTCGGCCGTAAGAACGTTGCTGCCGACTTTGACGACCACGCGTTTGGCATCTTCGAAACGAATCAGTCGATTATTATTCATCATTCTGTCTCAGCATGTCATCAAGGTATGAAATCAACCGTTCGATGCCTTCGCCGGCCAGAGCCGAGATGTGCAAGACATCCTTCGGTTTCAGGGCCGAATCGAAGCGAATTGCTGTATTGGCCGCATCCGGCAGGTCCATTTTATTCAGAACAACGACTTGCGGCTTTTCTATGAGCCGCCGATCGTAAAGCGAGAGTTCAGCGTTTACCGTTTCATAGGCTTCAAGCGGCAATTCGGGATTGATGCTTGACACATCGATGAGGTGAACCAGGAAACGGGTCCGCTTGATGTGGCGCAGAAACTGAGTGCCAAGGCCTGTTCCCTTGTGTGCTCCGGCGATCAGTCCGGGGATATCGGCCACGACAATGTGACGTCCCCGGCGGGTTCGGACCACACCGAGGTTGGGAGTGAGTGTGGTGAAAGGATAAGCGCCGATTTTGGGGTTTGCGGATGTGATTGCCCGGATAAGCGTTGATTTCCCGGCGTTTGGCAGGCCAATGATGCCGATATCGGCAAGGAGGCGGAGTTCGAGTTTTAAAGAAAGGTTTTGCCCTGTTTCTCCGGGCTGAGCAAAGCGCGGTGTCCGATGAGTAGCGGATTTGAAGCGGGCATTGCCTCGGCCGCCCCGACCGCCTATGGCCACCACGTGGATTTGGCCGGCAACGATCAGGTCGGCGATAACCCGATCGGTACGCGCATCTACGACCACGCATCCAGGGGGAAGATCGATGTAAAGATCGGCCCCGTCCTTACCGGTTTTCTGTCTCCCCTGGCCGTGCCCTCCGTTTTGGGCTTTGAAAAGCTTTTGGAAGCGGAAATCATAGAGGGTTAGTTTGCCGGCGGCAACTCTCAGGATGACATCGCCGCCTTTGCCTCCGTCGCCACCATCCGGTCCGCCACGCGGCACGTACTTTTCACGCCTGAAACTGACACAACCGGCGCCGCCATCGCCGGACCGGACCGAGATGCTCGCCTCATCGACGAATTTCACTCTACATACACGCTCACTTTTCGACGTGAACGCCCGAACCTTGCATAGGTCACAATCCCGTCAGCCGTTGCGAAGAGCGTGAAATCCTTTCCGATGCCCACGTTCTCGCCGGGGTGAATTTTAGTGCCGACCTGGCGCACCAAAATGTTGCCGGCTTTGACTCGTTCACCACCGTAGCGCTTAACTCCCCGCCGTTGCCCGGCACTGTCGCGCCCGTTTTTTGAACTTCCCGCTGCTTTTTTGTGAGCCATGATTTATTTCCTCCAACTCTCCATCGCCTCATCTATCCGACGCGTTGATGTCTTGAAACATATTCTTGAAAATGTATTCATCCGCTGATAGCCCTCATAGAGGGTTCTGGCGAACCTGCTCAAGCGCCGTTCGGACTGAGATTTTCCTTGTGAAGTCCTGCAACTCTGCTTTTCTAAGGCGCTTACGCGCTGATACTGTCTATTTTCACCGCCGTGTATGGCTGACGATGTCCTTGCTTGCGGCGATATCTTTTGCGCCTCTTGTACTTAAAAACGATAACTTTCTTCGCTTTTCCCTGGTCGACGATATGCCCGGTGACCGCAACGTTCTCCAAAACGGGCTGACCGATGTCAACAACCTCACCATCGGAGTACATGAGTACTTTATCGAACGAAACGGGCGCATCGATGTCACCCGGGATTTTTTCGACTCTCAATATTTGGCCTTCCCGGACTTTGTACTGTTTTCCGCCCGTTGCCACGATAGCATACATTGTTCCTGCCTCCTCAGTGTCTGACCAAAATCACTCGTTATTTGAAAAAAGAAATAATATGGATGGTTACAATGCTTTTGTCAAGAAAAATATAAGCGCCTGCCCTGGGCGTTTGTTGAAATAGGATTGGACATCTGTTTGATTATCCATATACTAATAGGCGTTGGCTGACAGGGAGCATAAAACTGCCGATTTGTTATTTATTCATTCCATTTAACCTGAGGGTCATTCCGATGAAAATTGTCTCGATTGCGGTCAGTCGTAAAAAAGGTACGCGCAAACAATGCGTCGATTCTGTCGAATTAATCAATGATCACGGCCTAAAAAGCGATGCTCACTCCGGACCCTGGCATCGGCAGGTCAGTTTCCTTGCTGCCGAGAGCATCGAGCGGGCACGCGACAGCGGGCTTGATGTCGAATTCGGCTCATTTGCCGAAAACATCGCCACCGAAGGAATCGACTGGGTGACGGTTCCGGTGGGAACGCGGTTCAAACTGGGTCAAACGGCCCTGGTGGAAATAACGCAGATCGGCAAAGAGTGTAAAAACAAATGCGCCATATACTACCAGGCCGGCGATTGTATCATGCCACGCGAGGGTGTCTTTGCCCGTGTTATCAATGGCGGTGTTATTCGCACCGGCGATACGATTAAATGCCTGGGACCGCCCTTAAATATAGAAAAGGGTGGGGATGAGCAATAGGTCAAACAGTGCCGAGGATGCCATCCAACCTTTATTGGATGGGGGGAAAGCGAACGGCTATTGCGATGTCACCGTCAGCCACTGGGATGGGAGGAGCCGGCGCACCCGACGCAAAAACATCGTTGAAGAAGAGCCGCTTTCAATTCGCATCCAGGGGAAACCGTATTCGGTGATCATGCGCACACCCGGGAACGAAATGGCCCATGCCGCGGGTTTCTGCCTGGCTGAAGGTATTATCGATGCGCACGAAGACATCGCTGCACTCGGATTCTGCGATGATCGCGGCACCAACGTGGTCACCGTCACCCTGACCGCGTCGCGGCGTGAGAAAATCACCGATACCCTTGACCGCCGGTCATTTATCAGTCAAACGAGCTGCGGTATTTGCGGCAAAGAGATTGTCAGAGATTTGCAACAGCAGATTTCCCGCCTTCCGGAGGGACCGGTCCTGGCCGCCGACCGCGTCCTGAACTGCATCGAGATTCTGTCGAACCACCAGCCTCTGCGCCGTCG
>CAWGUE010000019.1:0-199438 GCA_963825595.1 uncultured delta proteobacterium
CGGTCAGTTCAATATCGGGATTAATCTCGCTGACATTGGTGACTTCCCGGAATAATCCGGCGATCAACGTGCCGATATCTTTCCTGCTGCGGAAACTGCCGCCTGATGCTCCGCCGCCGTCACCCCGCACCGGTCCTCCAGAGCCGCGACCAGAGAATCAAGGAGCGGGTAGTCAAAAAGCAGGTCCTCATCCAGTTCAACATTGAGTTTTTTCTGCAGCGTTCCAGAAATTGGTTGCACTGAGGAAATCCAGCCCCTGGTCAGTAAGCCCGATGTCGGCTTCTATGGTCTCGACACCGGTAAGATCGTAGAAAGTTTTAATGACAAGCTCACGCACACCCGGGGTGTTGGCCACAACGCTGCTCTCTGCTCGAACCTCCGCAGTTTCACGGCTCAATTGATAATAATCCTGCAGCGGGACCCCGTTTGCGGTCAAAGGGACTGTCCAGCGCACTCATCTCTTTCCTGGCTGAGGGGGCCGCCCCGCAGATAATGACATGGGCATTCACACCGAGACCAGAAACTGCTTATGCCGGCAAGCGCCTGGGGATCAGACGGGGTCGGCTTATCGACCACCCTGAGCAGGTACGACTCAAAATCAATAAATCTGTTCGGCGTGTAAAGTGGATGTTCCCGGGAATGGTCCCCTGGTTGAGAGCAGAGCGGTTTTCAGCAATCCGGCTATTCCGGCTGCTGATTCAAGATGACCCATGTTTGACTTCACCGATCCCAGGTAGCAGGTGGTTTTCCTGTCTTTCGGTGACCGTATGCTCTTCTGGATTGCCGAAATTTCTATCGGGTCTCCTCTTCTTCTGCCCGTGCCATGACATTCCACATAGGCGATATCCATCGGTCTGACCTGTGCATCCCTGCAGGCCTCAAGAATGAGGTCTTCCTGGGCAGCCGATGAGGAGCGGTGATCACGCTTGGGGCCTGGCGCCATTCTGGTTGATTGCTGAGCCGAGCATTCAGCATCATATTTTGTACCAGATCCCTGTTCACCCGCGGCGCCAGGCCGCCGCCCTCGGCGCGCACATAGCCGTTTGCCGAATCATCAAAGGCCTTGCAGCGCTGGTCTTTGGAGAGGAAGTCGAATGCCGCCGTGTGTTGGGTAAAGTCATCCCCCAGGATCATATTCACGCCGCCGGCGATGGCATAGTCCACCCTGCCCGCCTCGATATCCTTGCAGGCATAATGCACGGCGAGCAGAGAAGAGGAGCAGGCGGTATCGACAATCCAGCTGACCGCGCAGGTCGTAGTGATAACTGATCCGTGAAGCGATTATGCTCGGGTTCGTGCCGGTCGGATAATAGACGGAATCCCTGTTCCCAAGGTACTCCTCATTCCAAACCCCGATATAGACGCCCACCCTGTTTTTATCCAGTGCCGCAAGGTCGATTGTGCTGTCCCTGAAGAGCATCTCGGTCAGCTCAAGCGCCAGGATCTGCTGGGGGTCCATGCTCCGTGCTTCGGCTTCGGGGATATTGAAATAGCGATGGTCAAAACGGGAAACAACCGAATCGAGAAAACCGGCCTCGAAGTCACCCCGCAGCGGATCGCTTTTAACCTGGTCCTCGCCACTGTTCAGACTGCTCCAGTATTGCGGCAGGGTTTCTACCGAAGACGGGAACCTGCAGCTCATTGCTGAAATGACAACCCGGTTTCTCTGGTAATGACGGTTCGCTTCAACCTTTTTCTCAGGCGCT
Source organism: uncultured delta proteobacterium (assembly GCA_963825595.1). Taxonomy (GTDB): domain Bacteria; phylum Desulfobacterota; class Desulfobacteria; order Desulfobacterales; family SG8-13; genus JARFQH01. The sequence continues at coordinate 1,707 of CAWGUE010000019.1, forward strand.
GCTCCAACTCGTCGATCAACTGCTGAACGCTCTTGTATCGATAGAAGTCCTGAGGCGCCAGAAACGGAAAATACGGCTGCAAGAGAGCTGTAAATTCAACAAAAACAAGAGAGGTAAACTCCTGATAGGCGAGCGGCAGGTTAAAATCAAGGCCCGCCTGAACAACTCGGTCACCTCTCGCAGTTCAGCCGCGAAATTGGCCTGGTCCAGTTTTTTCCGCTGGAACAGTAGCCATGCGGCTTCATCCTCGCCACGGTACATGGAAGAGGCATAGCGATATTCAGCAAAGACGTCGCAGCATTTTTTCAGCACCGGATGAAACCCGATCTCAATAACCGAAATCTCATCTCCGTCGAACCTATCTTTGATTGCACAGCGAAGAAATAAAATCTATTGGCTTCGACAACCCGTTTTAGCCCAAGTGATCATGCACCAAATGATCCTCAAGATGACCAGTGACCCGGAAACAAACAGAACAGAACCGGCATCCCGGGAAGAAAAGGCCTTGAGTGCTGCAAGATGGTTCCGGTAGAGCGGGTGGTGCCAGGGATGAGCGGGCTTCATCTTGACAAAGCCTTCGTGGCGATCAAGAAAATTTTGCATCTCTTCCCCGTCTCCGCTCACCGTTATGTGAATCCGGTCGCCTGAGAGAAAATTCCGGGAGGAGAGCGAAACATCGAGGCCGGCTATCTGCTCTTCGGTCATGAAACCATGCAGCATGGTCCCTTCCAGTTTTCCAGCCACCTGGCCAATCTCGTGGGTGAGCAGAAGGATCTCTTCCAGCGAATAGATACCGGCCTGATAGGCGGCGGTCAGCTCACCGACACTGTGGCCGACAACAGCGTCCGGCGTGTGGCCCAGCGCATCCATATATCGGACAGGCAGATCTCGGTTGCAACCGTCACTATCGGGCTATGGGGGCGGCGGTGTTTGTCCTTGTCCCCTTCCAGATTTCCTCGAGGTCGATAGCCAGTCTGCTTTTGAGAATCTCTGTTATCTCTGCCCAGCGGGGAGATGTTTTGACGATCTTCAGGCTGCTCTGGCTGCTTTTTGTTCCCTCTCCGGAATAGAGAAAAACGACTTTTTTCATATAGGCATCCCTTTCATTCAAAAGCATAAAAAAAACCACCTGCTAAAGCGGTGGCTGCACGTATCGTTTTAGCGGAACTTTTAAGGCGCTCGCAATTTGATTTAAATCAGCGCATACACTTTTACAATGTACCATTCACCGCTGTTGTCAAGTGGAGAGCTCGCCTTTTTTGAGTCCCCCTCCAGTTCAATTTGGAGAAAAGAGCAGGAGGTTCTCTGTACTATCGGTCCGCTCCATCAAAACGCCGGGCGTACAATGAAATTATCAGGCCAGACGTCTCCCCTGTTGCCATAAACACGGCTATCGGTCCCAAGAAAGTGCTTTCAGGCAAACGTTGGCAGGAGAAAAGAGAAGCATATCTGCGGAAGGTTCTGTGCATGAGGTACCACCCCGAAATCGATGGACTAAGAGCAGTTGCAGTCTTGCCCGTTGCTTTTGTTTCATGCCGGGTTTCCTGCGTTCAAAGGGGGCTTTGTCGGTGTTGACGTCTTCTTTGTCATAAGTGGATATTTGATCACTTCCATTATCCACCCCGATATAACAAACAACTCATTCTCCATTGTCCAGTTTTACGAGCGGAGGGTACGCCGAATTCTCCCGGCATTGTTCCTGGTCTGCCTGGCCTGTATCCCCTTCGCCTTGCTGTTGCTGCTGCCGGACGAATTCAAAGCCTTTTCCAAGAGTCTTGGCGCAGTAAACATTTTCTCATCAAACATTCTTTTCTGGCAGGAGAGCGGCTACTTTGAATCGGCTGCCGAGCTGAAACCTCTGTTTCACACCTGGTCCATTGCAGTGAGTTCAACCCTAAATTCGGCCTTACCTGGAATCCGATCCCCAATACAACGGTGCGCGGAGCGGCTTTCAGGGTGTTGAAAAGAACTCTTATAACCAATCAAACCCTTGAGCCGACGCAGGTCGCCGGATTCAACCAGTTCTACGACGATGTCACAGCCTCCGATTCATGGAACTACGGCGCCGCCGTCGATCAAAAATTCTCCAAAAGCATCTATGGCGGCTTGGAATTTATTTACAGAGACCTCAAGGTACCAGTTACCCTGTCGATTCCTAACGCGGCTGCAGAATTGATCGAAGACGATTGGAAGGAAAAAAGGGCGCGTGCGTATTTTTATTGGACACCGCATAACTGGTTGAGCTTCACGGCGGAGTGGTTGTGGGAGCGTTTCGAAAGAGACAGGGAGCCTATGGGTGCCAAAGATGTGGAAACGAATTATTTCCCACTCGGTATCAACTTTTTCCACCCTTCTGGGTTCTACGGTGGATTAAAGGGCACGTATGTGAACCAGAAGGGGAGTTTTGAGCGCCGATTCCCGGTGGGGATATTTGACGGCGAAGATAAATTCTGGCTCGTCGATGCCGCCGTCGGGTACCGGCTGCCCAAACGCTTCGGACTGCTATCCATCGGCGTCACCAATCTGTTTGACAAAGAATTTCAGTATTACGATACGGATCCTGAAAACCCCCGGATACAACCGGCAAGGTCAGTTTTTGCCAAGATTACGATTTCTTTTCCATAAACTAAAAAAAGAAAATCAAGATCAACCAATGAGAGAAGTATTTTTCAATAAAGGGTGTCAGAAATTGGGTAAGGAAGACAAACAAGAAGGAGGAAGATCATGTTTAATTTAAGGGCTCAGACTTTTATGGCATTGGTAATATTTTGGGGGGTGTTATTTGCGGTGAACCCTTTGAAGGCCGGACAAGAAAAACCATATGAACCCGATCCTTCTTTTAATCCAATTCCCCAAGAAACGGTATCAATCATAAATGGTGTTAAGATTAAATATACCAGAGACGAACGCGGATGTGTCGATACATGTCAGTCCTGGAGTGACCCGGCTCTCTGTGGTAAGGACGGTGAATGCTGTCAAAGCACAGACCTGAGTGGTAAAGCAAAAGAAGACTGCCTCATGTCGTTAAAGAAAACGGAGACTGGTTACATTGACTGTTTACCCACTAATCCTCCCAGAATAGGAAAAGAGAAGGTCGTCTTCGCCGACAATACCATTGATTCCACTCGGGTATGCAATGAATTCAGGATAGTGACCCATGGCAGCCCGGGATGGCTGACGACTTGCAGTGGTTCCTGCACTAAAACCTGCCTTGGTTATTATTTTGCACCATATTGTTGTCAATATGATCGATCGGTTGGTTGGCAATGTAGTACGCCTTGAGAGAAAAAAAACCGTTTTAATATTCGGATTAGATTTGTGTATTGTTGACTTGCTTCGGGTGGGTTGTTTTTTGCGGATCTATTTGGTACCCGGCTCATAGACGCAGTCCCAGCCTTCGGGCGGCGGCGCATCACGATACATTCGACACCGCGCGGCCATGGCCTTTGACGGTCCGTCATCCGGACATATTTCCAGGCATTGGTTGAAGAGCCCTATTGCTTCGTCCCAACACTGTTCGCAGTAAGCCGTATATGCGTCTGCGTAATATTTGAACGCCTGTTCCTGTTTTTGGGAGAGGGCGACGCTTGATCGGGCAACCAGTTCATAGACGCGCACGCACTGCTGTCTGCCGACCACCCGTACCGAATCGACCTCCCGCAAGAGGAAATCGTCCTTGACCCGGTTCGCCGTGTTTTCTCCAATGAGAATCTCGGTTCCGTATATCTTGTTGAGTCCCTCCAGCCGCGAGCCCAGGTTCACCTGGTCGCCGAGCACGCCGTAAGCAAAGCGATAGCTGGATCCCAGGTTGCCCACGAGCATGGGGCCCGAGTTAATGCCGGTGCGGGCCCTGAGTTGCGGGCGACCCGTTGTGGTCCAGTCCGAATTCAAGGTATTCCGCTGTTCGCGCATGGCCAGAGCGGCGGCGCAGGCCCTTTGGGCATGATCGGGGGCATCGAGGGGCGCTCCGAAAAAGGCCATGATCTCATCGCCCACGTATTCCTTGAGCGTGCCCTGGTGATGGAAAATCTGTTCGGTCATTTTGTCGTAGTAGTCGCTCAGGATGTTGATCATTTCAGAAGGGGAATAGCGCTCTGAATAGGTGGTAAACCCCTCGATATCGCTGAACAGAACCGTAAGCTCTTTTTCTTCACCCCCGAGCTTGAGCTTACCAGGTGCGTCGAGAAGCTCATCGATGACCAACGGTGCCACGTATTGTCGAAAAGCACTTTTGACCTTTTTACGCTCCCGCTCTTCGGTAACGTAGCGGTACGCCGTCAAGACCGTATAATTCAGCGACAGGACCAGAAGTGGGAAGACCATGTTGAGCCAGACTCTTTGGTTGACGAAAAGCCAGCGCGCGGTGAGGATGTAAAACAGAAACAGGCCGGCGGCTAATATCAGGCCCTTAACTGCACCGAATCGCGGCAAGGCGATTCCGGTCAGCACTCCCAGCACGATGATGGCCACAAGGTCGAAAACTTTTGACCACTTCGGTTTTGTTATAAACCGTTGCGACAATATGTTGTCAATGACGGTTGCGTGCACTTCCACACCCGGGTAGAGGGGGCTGATCGGTGTGCTTCGCAAGTCACGCATGCCCGAGGCTGTCACACCGACCAGTACGATTTTGTTCTCAAAGACCCCTTGGGAAATTCTATCGGATAGCACATCAGCGACGGAAACTTGCGGGAAGGTTTTCGGCGAACCGAGAAAATTAATTAAAAGGCCGCCGTTTTCATCGGTGGGTATCCACCGCTTACCCATCTGAATGCCTTCGATACCGTAGTGGGCCACCTTGACCATGAGCTGGGGTTTGTCCAGAAAATGCCAGGCACATAAAAGTGATAACGGTGGATAAAGATCCTCTCCGCATTTTATGATTAACGGAATCCAGCGTACGACACCGTCCTGGTCACTTCTCAGACTGTAGAAGCCTGATGTCGATCCCGATTGGCTGAAAATACCGAGGTTGCTTACCGGGGCAAAGGCCCGAATAAATGGATCGCGATCCATTTCCTGCTCTTTATAGATGATGAGGGGGTATTTAGAATCGCTGATGTGGTCGAGCTGCGCGTTTATTTGGCGCTGATCGATATCGTAGTTGATATCTTCGGCATTCATATGGAAGAAATACCCGAGAACGACCGATGCGTTCGAATTCTTGATGGCGTCAGCGAGCACCCGGTCGTCGTCTGCTTCCTTTTGGCTGTTTTTTACAAACGCATCCACTTTCGGGTTGTCGATACCCATGTCGCCCATTTGGCGGCTGAACTTTTCGATAAACTCCAATTGGGCGTTTTGTGACGGTTCAAAGAAGCCGATATCGAAACCGATAACCTTGGCACCATTCTGGGACAGTATATTCACGAGTTTGGCGATCTTGGTTCTGGGCCAGGGCCAACGCCCCTGCATTTCGATGCTCTTATCGTCAATCAATGCCATGACGACCGCCGGGGTGGGTTGCTGCTGACCACGCGAACGGAAACGGAGATCATAGGTTTTCAACTCGACCAGGTCGAGGATGGAAACACCGCTCAGAAACAGGGACACCACGACAAGAATGGTGACCAATGTGATCGAGGTTGGATTGATCGAAAAGGTGGATTTGACGGAAAATTTCATTTTTCGCGTACCGTGCCGCATATGATGTCGGGCCTCGGTTTCGGTTGGAGAAATATAGCCGGTAAACCCGCGGTGTGAGGAAAATTAAATTTTCCTTAAGGATAGACAGGTACGAATTTTCGCTAAAAATTCCAATGAGGTCAAGGGGAGATGTTGTAACGCCAATAAATATATTTAGAACGACTCGTCCAAAAGAGAATAACCCTTTTAAGTGGCCTTCTCTTTGTTCCGTCTTGACGCCATACTGACAGCCAGCTGCGACAAGCCCAAACGATTGGCCATTTCGGTCCTACGGCATCCCCTTTGAGTAATGAAGGCGGAAAACCATTACCGCAGAGACAGCCGGGTTGCCTTTTATTGGGTTGTACTGGTATAATTACGACGGAATGTAACGTTGGGCGGGCGTCACCTGCGCCAATTCTCTTTTTGGATAACGGTTTAATCGGATATATTGGCGCCAAACGAAACAAATTAATAAACTAAACGGAAAACAGCATGCCAAAGAGTCGTCTTCGCCAAACCTTTCTAAATCGAGACGTTTTTTATAGAATAGGGTTGGTCGTTTTCGGGCTCAGTCTTTTTCCCGGAATTGTATTTCTGATCCGTAACCTATTTTCTGCATCAAACACCACACTGTTAACTTCATATGCGGGGTTTTATGGATCGTTACTCGATTTTAGCGTCGATGGTATGATCTCCTGGAGTATCGCTTGCGTTCCATACTTTGCTTATGATGTATTCTTGATGATTAAAAACAACAGAACCAAAAAGAACGGAACTGTAGAGAAATAATATCAGCCGCGCTGCAGGACAAAGGGGTGTGAAGTATTTCATACCTCTTTTTTTGTTTCTTTTGCAGGGGATTGAAAATTAGGTGGAATCCGAGCCCTAAAATGCTGGCGATCTATCAGCCAATTTCGGGTTGCAGGGATGGTGGATCGGTCTTCCAAGGATAGGTTAAAGACGTGGCAGCCTCAGGAGCCGTGGATTGGGGACATTCAGATTAAGATGATTAGGCGTCCATTTTCAGAAACTTGGCGATTTTGAGCTTCGACAGCGGGGCGCTGGACCACTTGCTGATCCGGATCCAGCCGGTGCGCCGTTCCTCCTTGGCCCTGCGATCCTTTGAACGACGACGATCTTCTCCTTTATAGAAAAACCGCTCTAATTGAAAGATCCGGCGTCTGTCTTTGCCTGAACGCCTTTCCATGAATGCCCGGTCGGTTTTGGTCATGTCAGGCCTCCTTTTTACATCGATGAGAACCGCACTACAACACTGTACAATGCAATTATCATACAAGGTAAGTCCTGTCCGAACGAATTCAACCAACTATCTGAAATTAAGTAATAAATCTGGAGTGTAGCTTCATTTGTCGTGCGAGATGTGGTATCGGCTACCCAAAATATGGAACGTATACGTCATACTTATCGCGCCTGTTCCCGTTACTTGTGGCGCTGATCAAAGGGGCATGATCGTGCGAAAAGGCTGGTTTTAAAGCCTTCGATCATCGGACGACGGACTGACTGATCCATCCCATCGACTCTAATTCGTGTGCCTGCCGCTGTGCCTGGGTTTTGCGCGTGTAGGCGCCCACGAACAAGCGAAAAGCATTATTTGGCGACTCGAGGACATAAGACGACACGCCAAGAGCAGACAATCGCTCTTGTTCGGTGTGTGTCTGAGCCAGTGACGCATATTCACCGATCAGATTGGCAAAGGGTGTCTTCTTGGCAATGGCATCGGATAGCCCGAAAGTCTTTTTTGCGGCCAGGGCGTCATCCAATGTTTTGTATTGCCCTGTGAATACCCGCCACCAGGTGCCGCCGTCACCATCGAGCCGAACTTTGACCAGATAGGCATCCAAGCCTTTGTTCTTGTAATCAGCCAGCGAATTTTGCGCACTTTCAACGGCCCTGCAGCTGCAGAGCTGCAAGGAATAAGGAAGGGGAGGCGGGGGAGTCTGCTGGGATGGCAATTTTTTTGTCGGATGGTGTTTTCGTCTCACTTTGTTCGACAGAGACCGGCGCCACTGTTGCAACAATTTCCTGTTCCTGGGGCAGGGTTGCCTGATTCTCAGGCACAACTTCGATCGCGACCGGATCGGATTCTTGTTCCTGGGGTAATGCCGCCGTATTCTCAGGCACAACCTCGATGACGACCGGCTCGAGCGCCGTCTTAATCTCCTTCTGCGCGACTTCGGCGGGTGGGTTGGTTGACGGCAGCGTCGGTTGAATGAGAGCGGCAACCGTGATCTTTTTCCAGATGACCATCGGTTGGATGCCTGCGGTAAGAACCATCGGGCGGTTTTTACTGAGATTTGCCAGCGGGTTCAGCAGGTCGGTAACGCCTTGGAGGCCGATATGCCGCGCACCGATGATAAGAACGACGGCCAGTGCCACCCCGGTGAAAAGAAAAATTTCTCTGACGGCTTTCTTTTTGCCCATATCCTTTTCTCCCGCATAGTTGTTGCGGCCGACACTGAAAATCGCACCAGATGTCGGCATCTGGTTTGCTACTCTTGAAATGCTCAGCATAATTAAAAGCATTTTCCGGCTCGTTTTGCAATCAGAAATCGGGTGGCAACAAAATCGGCAGGGCTCTCAACCTGAAAATGTCATCGTGCAAGATATCATTTCAGCGAAAGATTAAAGCGGTATACCCTGCGCTTGTTTTTATGGTGAATGAATTTATATTGGAACAATTGGAAAAAATTACATAGAGGAGGTTTGATGGAGAAACACCACAAGTTTTCGATCTGGTATGTTCTGCTGGGGATATGGGCCGTCTTGATCCTGCACAATGCACTTTTTTCGGCTTTATCTATTCGCACGATCCCCTACAGCGAGTTTTTGGATTTACTTAAAAAAGGCCAGCTTTCCGAAGTGGCGATTACCTCCAACCAAATCCAGGGGCGGCTGAAGGGCGCTGGGGATGGGAAGGCGGCCGGTGACATGTTTCGGACCGTGCGGGTCGATCCGGACCTGTCCGGCCTGCTCGAGGAATACCAGGTGACCTTCAAAGGCGAAATCGAGTCCACCTTTTTCCGGGATATCCTCTCGTGGATAGTACCGGTTTTCATTTTTGTGGGCGTCTGGTACTTCATGATGCGGCGCATGACCGGTCAACAGCAGGGGTTCATGAGCCTGGGAAAGAACAAGGCCAAGATATATGTGGAGGACGACATCGATGTGCGGTTTGCCGATGTGGCCGGGGTCGACGAATCGAAGCAGGAGCTGATGGAGGTTATCGAGTTTTTAAAGCAACCCGAAAAGTTTACCCGGCTGGGCGGTAAGATGCCCCGGGGCATCTTGCTGGTGGGGCCGCCGGGGACCGGCAAGACCATGCTGGCCCAGGCGGTGGCCGGAGAAAGCGGCGTGCCTTTCTTTAGCCTGAGCGGATCGGAATTTGTTGAAATGTTTGTCGGACTGGGGGCTGCACGGGTGCGGGACTTGTTTGTCCAGGCCAAGCAGAAAGCGCCCTGCATCATATTCATCGATGAGCTCGATGCACTGGGTAAGGCCCGCGGCGTCGGGATGACCGGCGGCCACGACGAGCGCGAACAGACGTTGAACCAACTGCTGGTGGAGATGGACGGTTTCGATCCCCAGGTCGGAGTGATCCTGATGGCTGCAACCAACCGACCCGAGATTCTGGACCCGGCCTTGTTGCGACCGGGCCGGTTCGATCGCCAGGTGCTGGTGGATCGGCCCGACAAAACCGGACGGGAGGCCATTCTCAAGGTTCACATGAAAAAGGTCAAGTTGGGGCCGGATGCAGACCCGCAGAAGATTGCCGGGATGACGGCCGGCATGGTCGGGGCCGACCTGGCCAACCTGGTCAACGAGGCGGCCCTGTTGGCCGTGCGGCGGGACAAGGAAGAGGTTGGCATGGCGGAGTTCGAAGAGGCGGTCGAGCGGCTGGTGGCCGGTCTGGAGAAGAAAAACCGCCTCATCAACAAGAGCGAGCGGGAAATCGTAGCTTACCACGAAATGGGGCACGCTATTGTGGCCCAGCGACTGCCGGGGACCGACCCGGTCCGGAAAATTACCATTATTCCCCGGGGCATTGCCGCCCTCGGGTACACCATGCAGGTTCCGACCGAGGACCGCTTCCTGATGAAAAAAACCGAGCTGTTGAATCGGATCGCCACCTTACTCGGGGGGCGCGCGGCCGAGGCGATTATCTTCGAAGATATTTCCACCGGCGCTCACAACGACCTCTCGCGAGCCACCGATATCGCCCGCAGCATGGTTAAGGAATACGGCATGAGTGACCGGGCGGGGCAGGTCTATTTTGCACGCGAGAAGCAGAGCCGGTTTTTGAATTTGCCGGGAATCGATGGTCCGGCCGAATACAGTGAAGCCACGGCCGAAATGATCGACGGGGAGGTCAAGGAAATCATCCAGCAGCAGTACGGGGTTGCACTCGATATCTTGAACAGCCAGCGTTCGCTCTTGGAGAAAGGGGCAAAGCTGCTGCTCGAGACCGAGACCATCACCGGTGACGAACTGATCGCCCTCGGTAAGGAGATTTCAACGACTGAATCGGACACGCAATGATGCCAAAAGGCTAATGTTGATGGGCACTGATTATTTCTAATAAATGACCGATAAACGGTCAAACAGGAGAACAATCCATGGAAAACCGCATCAGGATCGGGATCAGCCAATGCCTGCTGGGAGACAACGTGAGATGGAACGGGGGGCATTCACGGAGCCGATTTATAACCGACACCTTGTCCCGTTACGTCGATTTCGTGCCGGTATGCCCGGAAGTGGAAGCCGGGTTTCCCATCCCAAGGGAGACTTTCAGGTTGGTTGGCGACATAGATAACCCACGTCTGGTTACCTCGAAAGCCAAGGTCGATCACACCGAGCACATGCTTCGGTGGGCCGGTCGACGGGTCGAATCCCTGGAGCAGGAGAATCTTTGCGGGTTTATTTTCAAAAAGGATTCCCCCAACAGCGGGCTATTCCGGGTTAAAGTATACAACGAGAAGGGCATGCCGGAAAAAAAAGGTGTCGGTCTGTTCGCCAGAGCATTTACGGAACGGTTTCCCCGTATACCGGTGGAAGAAGACGGGCGTCTAAACGATCCGCTGCTGAGAGAAAATTTCATCGAACAGATATTCACCCTTAAAAGGTGGCGCGAGACTCTGGAAAAAAAGAAAAGTGTGGGCCACCTGGTCGATTTTCACACCCGCCACAAACTGCTGATTTTCTCCCACAGCGCCACGCACTACCGTGCAATGGGAAAACTGGTGGCCGAAGGTAAATCGCTGCCGCTGGAAACGCTCTACGACCGCTACGAAAACCAGTTGATCGAATCCTTGCGCCTGAAAGCGACGATCAAAAAAAACGCCAATGTTCTCCTGCACCTGCTGGGCTATTTCAAAAAAGAACTGTCGGCCGACGAGAAACAGGAGTTGCTGGAAATCATCGACCGGTACCGGGAAGAAGTCGTGCCCTTGATTGTTCCGATCACCCTGCTCAACCACTACGTGCGCAAGTACCAACAGCCGTACCTCCTTCAACAGGTGTACCTCAATCCGCACCCGCTCGAGCTCAAACTGCGCAATCATGCCTGATATTTGAACGCGCCACTGCCGATACGTGAAAAGACGATTGGCACAGCATTGCGAATATTACACCTTGACATGCGGCCGTTCGAATACAATCTTCTTTCAGGCAGTTGATTCACAAAACCAGCGGTATATCGGCCGCGCAGCCCGGCTGTCTCAATCAACACCATCCCGTTTTAGATTGACCGACCGTTCGTCACCTCAACTTCCGGCCCGACAAGCTGGTTTATGTCATGTAGACGCCTGGTGAATCTATCGAACACGGGGAAATGATAGTGTCACCGTTTCTCATCTTCCTCTGACAACTCTGAACCGGAGTGTTCGGAAAACCAACAAACATTTGCACCCATTTACCGATCGTTGACGGTCAAGTGGAGAAAGGGAGGATCGTATGGACGTAAAAGATTTTTGTTCAGGTATGGAGATGGAGCTCACGGCGTGGAAGGCCAAACTTTATGATACGTGGCGCAAATTCGACAAGCTCGGAACGGAGCAAAGGGCGGCCATTCAGCCCAAGATTGAAGATCTTCACATGGTCGTGGCCGAGTTGTCCGACCGTCTGGAGCAACTCAAGGTCGAGTGCCCCACGGATTGGAGCCCGATAAAATCCGAAATCGACGAGGCGCACGTCGATATGCGCAGCAAGTATGAGGAGACCATGGATGAAATCGGCAAGGCGTCACCGGTTTCCATTCCCGGGTAGACATTTCTCGGAATTCAAAAGGCAACAGCCATTCGGCGCTGTTGCCTTTTTATGTTTTTAACGTAGGATGACGCCAAAAAAATCGAGAAAGGCTGCATTCCCATGGCACACCAGAGACACTCGCCGTCAATCGATGCCACCAGAATACAGGTGCTGAATCAGAAAAAAATGGTCCCCGGCGATTACGTACTCTACTGGATGCAGCAGTCCCAGAGAGCCGAAGAGAATCATGCCTTGGAATATGCCATCGAACTGGCCAACCATCTGGATCTTCCCCTGTTGGTGGTTTTCGGATTGACGGACATCTATCCCGAGGCCAATTTGAGGCACTTTCGATTCATGCTGGAAGGCCTTGCAGAAACGGTGTCGGCTCTGGTGGAACGCGGCGTCAAAATGGTTGTTAGAAAGGGCGAGCCGACAGTGGTGGCCCTGGCTGCCGGCAAAAAGGCGAGCGTCATTGTCTGCGACCGCGGCTACCTGAAGCACCAGATAAGCTGGCGTCAGGCAGTGGCCCGGAAAGCCGCCTGCCGGGTGGTTCAAGTGGAAAGCGATGTGCTTGTGCCGATAGAGGTGGTCAGCAATAAAGCCGAATACGCCGCCCGGACCATCCGGCCGAAGATCCATCGACAGTTGGATGCATACCTGGCCGAGTTTCGAAGTATACCGTTGAATAGAAATTCACAAGGTCTTGAGGCAAGGGGCCTGGACATCGAGGATATCGATGGCGTGTTGGCCCGCATGGATATCGACCGCAGCGTCCGGCCGGTAGGCCGTTTTTTCAAAGGCGGTACGCGCCAGGCCAAAAAGCGTTTCAATGCGTTTGTTGCCAAAAGGTTGAAGGCCTACAGTGCCCATTCCAATCAGCCCCAGACGGACGATATTTCTCACATGAGTCCGTATCTTCATTTCGGACAGATATCGCCGTTGTATCTCGCCCTGACGGTTAAGGCCGCCGCTGAAGGTTCATTGGATAAAGCTGCAAGCGATGCCTTCCTCGAGCAGTTGATTGTGCGCCGCGAGTTGGCGATAAATTTTGTCCACTTTACGCCGGATTACCATAAATATACCTGTATTCCCGGTTGGGCCAGGCAAACCTTGGCCGATCACGAATCGGACCGGCGTCCGCACCGCTACTCGCCCAAACAGCTGGAGCAGGCCGATACCCACGACCGCTACTGGAATGCGGCCATGCAGGAGATGAAGAATACCGGGTTCATGCACAATTATATGCGCATGTATTGGGGCAAGAAGATCCTCGAATGGAGTCGTACGCCCGAAGAGGCGTTCAAAACAACCCTGACTCTCAACAACAAGTACTTTCTTGACGGACGCGACCCGAACTCATACACCGGTGTCGCCTGGATTTACGGAATTCACGACCGGGCCTGGCAGGAACGACCGATATTCGGCAAAGTGCGCTATATGGCCGCTTCGGGGCTCGAACGAAAATGCGACATAGAGGCCTACGTAAAAAAAGTTGAAAAAACAGCCGCAAAAGATTAGGCATTCAAAAAGGCGAAACGCAGTCGCCTGTCTGTTATGTTCGTCAAGCCGCGACAAGGTGTCGAATGACTCGCATTTGCGGTACCCGCGCACAGCTGCTGTGCCTTCGAGTGCCCTGGAAATGCTTGAATGCGATTCGTGAAATAAGCGGGATAGGGGGAGGGAGGATCAATGACGGGAATGAGTGTATTTTCCGGTTGGGGGATACCCGGTTCTGGCAGGCCGGCTCACCGCGACCGTTTGGCCCGTCGTGTTTTTTTCGGCGTTATATCCAGGGTCCGCTGGGGGCGACTCAATCTGGTGGAGGGCAATAAACGCCTGACTGTCGGTCGCCGGACAGACACCTGCCCCATCGAAGCCACCATCTTTGTCAAAACCCCCCGGTTTTACACGCATGTCCTTACGGCCGGCAGCGCCGGTGCCGGTGAGTCTTTTGCGCTCGGCCAATGGTCGGCCGACAGCCTGACCGATGCCCTGCGGATCGTGCTGTTGAATCAGACGGTGTTCGATCAGACGCACCGCCAGTGGCGCCGGTTTTCCGTGCCGCTCCGCAGCCTGTTGCATTTCACTCGTCAAGTCACAGACAGTAACAAAAGCAATAACAGTTTACTCCCATATGAACCCGGTGATGAGTTTACCGCCCTGTTCCTCGATGACAGCTACTGTCATTCCTGCGGCATCTTCATGCGGCCGGACACGACCCTCTCAGAAGCAGCCGCAGCCGCTTACGAGCGGCTCTGCCGCAAACTGCGGTTGCAAGCCGACGATGCCGTATTGGAGATCGGCAGTGCCTGGGGCGGCTTTGCCATCCACGCCGCTTCCCGCTATGGCTGTCGAATTGTCGCCGCTGTAGAATCAGACAGCCAGATTCAGACTGCCCGGCAGCGGGTGCAGGCTGCCGGCGTCGCCGACCGGGTGAAAATTGTCCCTAAAGACTTCCGGCAGCTCAAAGGACGATTCGACAAGCTGGTTTCAATAGAGACGATTGAATCCATGGGCCGACGGTATCGGGATATCTTTTTCCAGTTTTGCAGTCGGCTGCTCAAGAACAACGGCATGATGGCATTGCAAGCGGTTACAAAATCCGAATACGCGGGCGACCGACGGCCGTATGATACCGAGTCTGCCGGGCCCTTCATCCATCCGAAGGACGGCCTGCCGTCTCTGACCGCCATCAGCCAGGCAACGGATAGAAATTCCGATTTGCGCCCGGTTCACCTGGAAGACATTACGCCCCATTATGCGCTGACCATGCGTCGCTGGCGGGAGCGGTATTATGCGAATGTCAACCGGGCACGCGAGCTCGGCATTTCCGAAATCGTCCTCCGGCAATGGGCATTTTACCTGTGTTGCGGTGAGGCGGGATTCGCCGAGCGCTATTTCGGAAGCGTGCAAATGATATTTGCAAAGTCCCTGTCGCGGCATAATCCCATCCTGCCGCCACTGGCAAGTAAGTTCGGAGTTATTCTGCAGAGAAAAAAGGATGACATCGCAAACTGGTTATCCTGAGGACGGGTCGCTGGGCGTTGGTCGCATACAGGTATTGAATTGAGGAACCTTTTTGAGGCTGGGCTTAGATGGCAGGCCAGGAGGGATTCGAACCCCCAACACCCGGATTTGGAGTCCGGTGCTCTACCATTCGAGCTACTGGCCTGCATTGAAAGGTCGCCAATTAACGGGCGTGATTCGAAAACGCCCGCGGTGGTCATTCGCCGCCGGGGCGTCTGTGTTGCGGACGGTTTTTTACGGCTTTTCATAATTAGTTTCCGTCCATAAATGGCCTTTTTCCGCAATTCCCCGCCTGCTTCGGGACAGGTCGGCGTCAATCACGCCTTGGGCGTGACAGGTCTGGAATCGTTTGTGCGGCGTACTCAAGTATGCCTCCGCGCAATTCCTTGATTTTCTTGAACTTGCAGAAAATTGCACATTTCTGAATCGGAAACTTAATAGTGTTCATCAAAAAATCGTGGATGGGCGCTAATTATGTTCCGAAATAAGGAATTGCGGTATAAGTGGTTGTAGAAAAAAACGTTCGAGCAGCGGAACGTTTTTTTGACAACCGCTATATACCCCCGGAAAAGGATAATGACAAGGCTTAATAGAGCGTTGATATTCACGCTCGCGGTCATAACTGTCAGGCAATTCCCACGGGTATGAAATAAATTATATAAAATTCAAACCTTTACTTCACAAAAACGGTCTCGCGGCCATGGCGCCCATTTCAATAACATACCGTAATTTCAATATAAAATACAACTCGTCTGTGTGGCATACTTCATGCTTAAAAAAATCTTAAAGACCACCTCAACCATACGATCAAAAGAGAGCCAAAAGATGGATTCAAAAAAGCTTGAATGTCGGCAATGCCACCAGACGGAAGTCCTCAGGCGAGATGCACAAACAGGTATGTGGGAATTGATGGTGGGATATGCCGCTATCAGCAATTCATCCTGGCAATATCTTGAAGAGACCTGGTTGGATATTAATCACCGCCGCTGTCAGCAAATCCCGGCTGCACAGATGTTGAGAGCGTAACATTTTCGCTGTCATTCTGGACCCATTTGGACGTTCAGTCAAAGAATTGGACCCAATCCAATCGGTATGAATTACAGATGTCGCTAATTCATATCGTCATATTCTGAAGTTCGGGCGACTCCGTAACGAAACGGCTCAAACGGACTGGTAAAATGCAAACGGCAGGTTTCAGAGCGAACCTGCCGTTTGTACTTTTTTAACTGGTCCTTCAATAACCCAAACCCAAATTGAGCGATTTTCAAGTTTGCCGCAGATACAAGGAAAATGTCGTTCCGCTATAGTCTGCTATGCGGGACGGCATTTGACGCCGTAGATGCGGTGAAATTGATAATCCCGTGGGGTTTCATATTTTCGAAAATCAAACTGGTAGAATTCCTTATAATTACTTTTAATTTATTCATTTCGAGAATATGAAACGCTCAACTTGGGTTAAAATATGATGAGACCCTTTCAGGTCGAATGGTCGCGTTAAGACAGCCGCAATTGCCGAGGGGTGTCTATCCTTCGTGTTTGATGAAATATCCGGCTTAGGGCTGCTCGGTTATCAGCATGGTGGATGGATCGAGAACCAATCCTGGCCTTCCCAAATTATCGTTATCTTTCAGTACGTTAATGTTTATAACCTTACCTTCTGGATGAAGACCTATGATTACCTCGAAGAGGTCTTCCATATCTGCCAACTGCGATGGGATTCCATTTTCCGCCGGTGTTTCGTGCCGATGGGTCCGAACCGTAAACCAGGCATGACATCCGCGTCGACGCGCCAGGTTCTTTAACTCAGTCAGCGGCGTGCGGGCATTTTCATCGAATGGCAGGCCGTCGATAATGATCATGTGGGGCGTGAAGATGTTCTGCTCGATCAGGTCGGTCAGGCGTTCGTCAAGTTTCGGAACGCTGAAGCCCTCGACCCGAAAAGTCATGATAAAACGATGAGGCAACAGTGTTTCCCAGAGTTCGTTGGCTTGTTTGACGTTGTATTGTTTGGCGATGTGGCTGAAAACTTCACTGTACCAGAGATTGACCTTGTTTACCGGATCATCGAGACTGATATGTAACACATTGCGCCCTTCGAGCAGGGAATTAAGGGAAATCTGGACCAACAAGGCAGTCTTGCCCACACCGGCCCGGGCAAGAACCGCGCCGAAACCGCCCGCCGGCAGGGTGGCGTCTTTGGCGTCAGCCTGCATGAACCGCAAAGGATTGCGTATGATCAGGTCGTTTTTGAGCATGTTCAGGTTCCTTTCTTTCAAATAAACGATCCGCTGGGAAGCCGGCAACACGCGTGCTGAGGACGGCCCGGCGGAACCGGCCGCTGGTGAACCTTTTTCGAGACGGAAAACACCGGCGTAATTGGCGTCGTCCGGACGGCAGGTAGTGAAGGCCGGCGTGTCGACTGGCAATATCGGATTGTCGACGTTTTTTATGCGAGTTACCATTGACCTTTATGTTTTTAAGGCGACAGGAGAAATACGGTCGTTTTGTGAACGATTGCCTGAACTGCCGGGCAATTTTCGTTTGTTAAACCAGCCAGATGCAGCAGTTTGTCAGGCCACTCTTTTCTTGGCCTCTTCCGCTTTTTTGGCGAGTTCCTCGGTGATCGACTGGGGTACCTGTTTGTAGGCGGAAAACTCCATCGTAAACTGCGCCTTTCCCTGGGTGAGAGAGCGCAGGACGGTCGAGTAGCCGAACATATCGGCCAGAGGCACCTGGGATTCGATGACGCACATGACGCCTTCGTCCTGAGACCCGAGGATCATGCCGCGACGTTGATTCAACGAACCCATGACCGGACCCTGGAACTCTGTCGGGGATTCCACCACGACTTTCATGATCGGTTCGTGGATAACCGGTTTGGCCTTGAGATAGGTTTCCCTGAAAGCGCCCCGGGCGGCGGCCGAAAAGGCCATTTCGGAAGAGTCCACCGAGTGTGATGAGCCGTCGTTCAGAACGACCCGGATGCCGGTGACTGGGAATTCCATTTTGGGCCCTTTCTTCAGGCATTCGCGAAAACCCTTTTCGCACGCCGGGATGTATTGCGTCGGAATGGAACCGCCGGTCACCTGGTTGTCGAAGATAAACTCTTCGTCATCGATTGGCTCGATATAGCCGGCCACGCGGCCGTATTGACCGGCGCCTCCGGTTTGTTTTTTATGGGTGTAGTTGAATTCGGCCCGGCTGGTGATGGTTTCCCGGTACGCCACCTGAGGTTTTCCGGTTTCCACCGCGGCATTGTACTCGCGCCGCATGCGTTCCACATAAACTTCGAGATGCAATTCCCCCATCCCTTCGATGATCGTTTCATTGGTTTCATCGTTGACGTAGGTGCGGAACGTCGGATCTTCCTTGGTGAAACGGTTCAAGGCCTTGGACATATTGATCTGGGCCTTGTTGTCCTTGGGGACGATGGAGAGCGATATGACCGGCTCGGGGATGTACATGGAGGTCATGCTCAGATTGAGGCCGGGGCTGACGAAAGTGTCGCCCGAGGCACAGTCGATTCCGAACAATGCGCCGATGTATCCTGACCGAATTTCGGCGATATCCTCCATCTGATCGGCATGCATCCGCACGAGACGACCAATTTTGATTTTTCGTCCTGTACGAACGTTGATGACGGTTGTGCCTTTGGCGAGCGTGCCCTGATAGACCCGCATGTAAGAGAGCTGCCCGTATTGACCGTCTTCGAGCTTGAAAGCCAGTGCCACCAGCGGCGCTTTCGGATCTGATAACAGCGAAACCGGAGTTTCACCGTTTTCCATGTCCAGGGCCTGATTGTTGACGTCGGAAGGGCAGGGCAGGTAACGGGTTACGGCGTCCAATAGGGGTTGGACGCCCTTGTTTTTGTAAGCCGACCCCATAAAGACCGGTGTCATTTCACGGGTGATGGTGCCTTTGCGCACGGCCTCGATCAGCAGTTCTGCAGTAACTTTTTCCTCGAGGGCCGCTTCCGTCAGTTCATCAGAAAACATGGCGGCGGCATCGATCAGTTCATCCCTTTTTTCCTGGGCCAGAGGCAGCAGGTCAGCGGGTATTTCCTCCTCGCGTCGCTCTTCACCGTTGGCGCCATCGAAATAGAGAGCCCTCATGCTGACCAGATCCACCACACCCTTCAGGTTCGCTTCGAGGCCGATGGGAATCTGCATTGCAACGGGATTGTGTCCGAGCTTTTCGCGCAGCTGTTTGATCACCCTATCGGGGTTGGATCCGCTGCGATCACACTTGTTGATGAAGGCAATGAACGGGACGTTATAGCGCTTCATTTGTTGGTCAACGGTAATCGACTGGGACTGAACACCGCCGACAGCACATAAAACGAGAATGGCGCCGTCGAGCACCCTCAGAGATCGCTCCACCTCGATGGTGAAATCGACATGACCAGGCGTGTCGATAATATTGATTTCATGGCCGTTCCATTGGCAGAAGGTAGCGGCCGAGGCGATGGTGATACCTCTTTCGCGCTCTAAGTCCATGGAATCCATTGTCGCGCCAACGCCGTCCTTTCCCTTGACATCGTGAATGGCGTGTATTCGATTGGTATAGTAGAGAATTCTTTCCGTCAGCGTGGTTTTGCCTGAATCGATGTGAGCGCTGATGCCGATGTTTCTCACGCTTTCCTGGTTGTTGATCATGACGATTCCTCTCAATATTGTCTGTGCTTTTGCCTTCAGAAAACAAAAAATCCTTCGCTTGAACGTGGTTGCCAGACGAAGGATTTTCCTTAATCTGTCCGATTTCCTGATGTCCGAAGACTGAAATTAGGAAAACGGTATTTATTATGTATTATTACACCAATGTCAAGTGAAAAAGGCGGACGTCATCACTGCTGCGGTCGGTTTTTACGGAATCGTTTGGTGAGGGAGCGCTGCCTGAGCAGAACATAAGTGGCCCCGGCGCCCCCGTCGCAAGCGCGGGCGCTGGTGAAGGCCATCACCCATTTACGCCAGGGGCCGCTGCTCAACCAGCCATGAACCTTTGACTTGAGAACGGGCTTGCGGGGGGATGACAAACCGCGGCCATGCACGATCAGAACGGTGCGTTTGCCGCTGCGGATGGCCTCGTTCATAAAATCGTTGAAAATCTGTTCGGCCTCATGGGCTGTGAATCCATGCAGGTCGATATGGGCTTGAATTGAATATCGCCCACCGTGGAGCGCTCGGGTGGTTATCGGATGGACGTTGTGTCCAAGTCCTTCTCGATATTCCGGTGTATGGGCAACGACAAATCCTTCGCCGGTGCGCACGAGTCTGTCCAAGCGCCGAAGCGTGTCGCCGTCCGCTCTGGGTGCGTGTTGGTTGAATGGGATGACCTTGCTTGGAGCGATCGGATCGCACTTGTCCTGAACAATGGGCTCGACATTTTCCATGGCGGTAAAAAACAGTTGTCGGTCATTTTCCGGATCGGACGGATGCTCGGCTTCGGCGGTAACTGGTTGCGGCGGGTCGGCAGACACAGGCAGGGCGTTTTTCTCGATAAACTGTTCCAGGTGGCGAAAAGGCCGATTTGCGAAGAATTTCTTGTTCCGGTTCATAGGCCGCAGCCCCCTCAGTAGCGTTTGGTTGCCTACACCGCATACAACCGATTTATAAAGACGCTGTTCGAGAGCGTTAAAAAGTGACTTACGATAGATGGTATAACCTGTCATGATAATACTAACTTTTCCGTCGCAACGAATCAAGCCCCCGGTAGCCGCATCGCGGTGACGATTGACCGAACCATTCAATCATAATATAGACAATCACAATCCTTAGGGGTGCGCTACCTCATCATCAGCTGTGAAACCCCAGCGTCGCTGTGGGGACTCCCAGGGTTTGACAGTTCCAGGTGGTCCACCGATTCCTGAGACGATGATTTCTATACCCTTACGTTATCAAGGGGCCTCCGTATACGCGTGCGACTTCACCCTTGATGCCTGGGATCCGGGGCATCCTCGAGTTTCGCTCCATGTACAAGTCAGATTGGATATATCTTAAGTGATCGTCACAAATCTCAAAATTCTGGAATATCGTTTTATTTAACTCGGAGAAATGACATGGACCTTGAACAATATTGTCCCCAAAAGGTTGTCTCTGCAGAGGAAGCCGTATCCAACATACGGAACGGCAGCCGCGTTTTTATCGGAACCGGGTGCGGCGAACCCCAACACCTCATCGATGCCATGGTAGGCCACAGACGCCTGCAGGACATCATGATCTACCAGATGCTCTCATACACCCTGGCCCGTTATGTCGACGATCCCACCTTTCTGAATCGTTTTTCTCTCAAATTATTTTTCATCAGTGTTTCGATGCGCAAGGCCGCTTTCGAGGGCAAACTCGATTATATCCCGGCTTATCTGTCCCAGATCCCGCGGCTCTTTGCCAGCCATCGCATCGGACTGGATGTGGCCATGATCCAGGTGAGCCCGCCGGACAGATTCGGGTACTGCAGCCTTGGCGTTTCGGTAGATATCACCCGCTCCGGCATGGAGAATGCCGAAATGGTTATCGCCCAGGTTAACAATAGGATGCCCAGAACATGGGGCGACAGTTTCGTCCACGTGGATGACATCGATTATCTGGTCGTGAACGAAGAGCCACTGGTTGAACGGCCATTCGATGATAAAGAAGACGAGGTTGTCCGCCGTATCGGCCATTATGTGTCACAGTTGGTCGATGACGGATCAACCCTTCAGGTGGGGTTCGGCCGGATTCCGAATGCCATTCTGAGATATCTGGGCAGCAAGAACGATCTTGGCCTTCACACCCAGGTGATTACCGATGGATTCTTGCCGCTGTTTGAGACCAAGGTCATCACCAACAAAAAAAAGACCCTTTTGCCTGGTCGGGCCCTGGCCTCATTATGCATGGGTTCCCATGAACTTTACCGTTACGTTGACAACAATCCAAATTTTTATTTTCGGTCTTCCGAATTTGTAAACGATCCCACTGTGATTGCCCGCAACGACCGACTCGTTTCAATCAGTTCGGCCCTCGAGGTTGATCTCACCGGTCAGGTCTGCTCTGACTCCATGGGGTACCTGGTCTACAGCGGCATCGGGGATCAGGTCGATTTTATCAGAGGCAGTGCCATGTCGAAAGGGGGTTTTTCCATCGTCGCCCTGCCGTCAACGGCGCAAAATGGAACCGTTTCCCGGATCGTCTCGCACCTGAGCGAAGGGGCAGGGGTGGCGACCACACGCGGCGACGTGAATTTTATCGTCACCGAGTACGGCATCGCCGAGCTGAAAGGAAAGGGAATCTACCAGCGGGTGATGGAATTGGCACAAATCGCACACCCCAAATTTCGGGAGCAGCTGATTGAGGCCGCCAAGGAACATCACTACATATTTGCCGACCAGCTGCCGCCGTCGCGCGAGGACCTGCTGTTTCTGGAAGGCTACAAAAGCGTGCTGAAGCTGAGAAACGGCAAATCAATCGAATTCCGTCCGCTGCTGCCGTCCGACGAATTCGCCTACCGCAACTTCTTTTACTCACTACAGGAGAAAACCATCTATCTGCGTTTTTTCCACAGCAAGCGCTTGTTTCCGCGCGAGGTCCTGCAGCGCCATTGGTCCCACATCGACTATCGTAAAAACACCTCGATCATCGGCCTGGCGCAGAGGGGCGGCCACAAAGAAATCGTTGCCATCGGCTCCTATGCAATGGAATCCGAACAGAGGGCCGAAGTCGCTTTCGTTGTCAGGGAAGACTGCCAGGGCCAGGGCATTGCCTCCTACCTGCTTGAGGTTTTGGAGCGGATCGCCAGAGAAAACGGATACACCTCTTTTTCCGCAAACGTATTGAGTGAAAATACCGCCATGCTGCACGTTTTCAAGAAACGGTATCCTCATATGAAAAACACGGTTTATGACGGCAGCGAAATCTTCTGTGATATGGCTTTCGCCTCCCTGCCCACGGATCCCTCTGTCACCTGAGAATGATTGTTTTGGCTGACAGGACGCTTTAGATCACTCCCCCCTTCCATCTCTATCGCCGACCGGCATCTTCCGGATAATCTGCACGGCTATCCGGGCAAATTCGTATATTTTCTTTACTTTTCAATTGTTATCGTTGCTAAAACGGAGTGCCTTTCGGAAATTTCACTTGATAAATAGGGGCAATTTTTGATAATCTTATATGTCAGCGGTATGTCAAAAATAAGACTTGGTATATAATTTGTATTTCAAATGTTATGCCAAATGACTGCGATTATGTTTTCAATCTTTCTGTGGAGGAAACCCATTGTCTTACACGCTCGGTCAAGAACAGCTGGATGGTATGGAAGAGGTGCTGCAGCAAGACCTCGTCGATGTCGGGGTGCGGTGTGTTTTTCTCATTGATATGGCCGGTAATATCATTGCCAACCGAGACAACGGTGAGAGCCAGCACGACGTATACTCTCTTGCCGCTCTGGCCGCCGGGAATTTCGGAGCTGTCAGTGCAATGGCCAAGATCATCGGCGAGGGAGAATTTTCGCTGCTCTTCCACAAAGGAAAGAAGGAAAATATCCATTTCAACAAAATCGCGACAGAATTCTTAATGATTTCCATATTCAGCAACGATATTTCGCTCGGCTTTCTGCGGCTAAAGGTCAATGAGGCCGTCGAGAAAATAAAAACGATACTCGGATCGATTGACGTGTCCTGATTTTTTTCGACTCTATGGCCCGGTTGCTCTCTTTTTATCGATACTAATTGCAGGTACACTATACATGGCATTCGTGAATCCCAAAAAAAAGGAAGTTCAGGTCAAGATCGTCTATTATGGTCCCGGAAGAGGGGGCAAAACGACCAACCTGGAATTCATATACGACAAGTTCAATAATCGAATTAAGACCGAAATGGTCACCATCAAAACCCATGGTGACCGAACACTCTTTTTCGATTTCCTACCCTTCGATATCGGAAAGGTTAACGGCTACGACGTCAAAATACAACTCTACACGGTGCCCGGGCAGGTCAAATACAACGCCACTCGTCGGCTCGTTCTGCGAGGCGTCGACGGGATCGTTTTTGTCGCAGATGCCATGGCTGTTCGGAGAGAGAAAAACATTCTGTCACTCAAGAACCTTCAGGAAAATCTAGCCAATTACAAGAAGAGCATTTTCAAGACCCCGCTGGTCCTGCAATACAACAAGGTTGATTTGGCCGAGCAGGGTATTCCCTTGATGTCACTTGAAACACTCGAAAGGGACCTCAACGCAAAACTGAAGACGGCTTCGTTCCCAGCCAGCGCTATTGTGGGAACAAACGTCGTCACGACCCTGAAGAAAATCATTTCGATGACCATGGCTTCAATCATCAAGGATTTAAAATAGGGGGGAAAATTGATACGCGAAACACCCGAAACCAATTTTTCCAACGAAGTCGAAGACCGACTCGAACACCTGTTCGGTGAGGAGGAACCGGCCGAGATGACAGAGATCAACAGTGGTGACGCAAAAGATTACCCGTTGCGTGACCTAAAAGCGATAATCCTTTCGATTGACTGGGAAATCACCGCGGAGGTCATGGGCAATTTTGTCGATCAGGTCGGGGTGCTGCAGGACAAATACCGTGACGACAAGATCGTTCTTGTCTTTCTGCAGCTGCTGGGATCGACCGGTGAATATATCCGAAAAAACCTCGGCCAATCCCACCCGGAAGCTTTCCGGATCCTCAATTCTTTGTTCGGTGGGCTTGAAAAGATCGTCCAGGATGACGGTTTGGACGAAAAAGAAAAGAAGAGAATCCTGTCGACAGGGTTGAGCAAATACAAGCAACTGAAAGAACAACTCGCCAAAAACAAGGCCCCCGCTACTGAGAAAAAAGCGGTGGTTGAAACATCGCCGGTGTTTTCATCCCCCGCCGTCCAACCGGATATGATCGAGGCCATCGAGGACCTGAAGCGGTTTTTTCAAAAAGAACTGGATGCATTGAGAAAAGAGATAAAAGCATTGCGGGAGGAACTCGCCGGAGGAGGTAACAGTTCGTAAGGATAATCGGAAATTGGTTATCGAAGGGGCGGTCCTATGAGCACGTTGTCGGGCGACATTTCACAGATGATTTTTCGCCGGGTCATCGGTGACCACCTCAAAGAGGTTTCGTTGAACGGCCGTCTGTTAGCGATCTTTTTGGACATGGACGGCAAAAAAAACCTCGGTGCGATAGCGCAGGCCGCACGAATGAATTCGAGCGATCTGCAAGAAACCGTGTCACGTTTGTTAAAACTTCAATTGATCGAACAGGTTTCGGATAACAATGCCGTCGTCGACGATGAATTTCTGAATTTCCTCAGGCTGCAATTAGCCAAGGCCATTGGCCCGCTATCCACGATACTCGTCGAAGATTCCATCCAAGCCGCCGGTTACAGCCAAAGACGGTTCCCCGCCGGCCGGGCGGGAGAACTCGTTGAGACTCTCGCCAAAGACATCCAAAGGGAAACGAAAAGGCATCAGTTTAAAAGTGATATGTACCGCATGATTCAACAGAAAGGGTATGCTTTGCCGCTATTGTAACGTGTCCGACAGCGACAAAAAAGCGCAACCTAACCGCGTCATGTGATTGTGCGCCGGTAAAGATGGGCTTCAGGAAGGTTTTTTCAATGATCATTATCTGCGAGGACTGCGGTAAAAAATACCGGCTTGACCCATTCAAGCTGCAAGGGCGGTCGGCCAGGTTCAAATGCAGGGCTTGCGACCATCTTATACAATTGCCCGCGCCGGAGCAGATCAAGGAAATGTCCCGAAATGGCTCATGGGAGTCGAAACAAACATCGAGTAACGCCTCCGCTGAAGTTGATCCGGTTGGGGTTGGAGAGAAAGGCATCAGTGAAAAACTCGCCCCAACAACCGCTGCCGATTCCGGCCGGGAAAATGCGGAACAGTCGAGACCGCATGCGGCGCGGTTTGCGGAAGACGATTCGGCGGGACCAGGCCAGGAAACACCGCTGTCGGTCGAAGAGGTGTCGATTTCTGCCAGACACAGCCTGCGTTTTAAAATGATGGCCCTGTTCTTTATCCTTCCCATAACCCTTTTTGCGATATCCTCCGCCCTTTTCCTCATCCAGACCAACCGACTGGAAAAAGTGCTCACTGACGAGAGCGTTAAAATCGTCAACCGTATGGCCGCGGAAAAAATAGCCGACCTGTCACGGGCGGTTGCAGCCCAGTGCCGGCTTTACCTAAACGGCAATCCGTCTTTGAAAAAGGAGAATTTCGACAAAGATATCAAATTCAAGGAGCTGGCCGTACAGAAAGTCGGATCAACCGGTTACACCGCGCTATACGAAAGACCCGGGAAGGACGGTGTCTGGCGGACTTGGTCGCACGTCCAACCGAAAATCATCGGTATCGACATGGCGAAACTTAAAGAGCCATTGGGTCAAAATTTCGATGGCTTCTGGCAGGTTTTCACGGGCGTAAAGGACGGTAAAGAATCCCTGGGATATTATACCTGGAAGGACAAAAACGACCGCCTTCGCAAAAAATATATGGTCTGTACACCGATAGAAGGCACCACCTACGTCATTGCCGCCACAACCTATCTGGAGGAACTGACCCAATCGGTCAATGATTTGAAGAGCCGTTCGCACGTGTTGGCCAGGCAGGTCATAACCACCATCATCATCATTCTGGTGGCTACGCTGTTAATGATCGGAGCCATCGTTTTGTTTTACGGTTACCGCCTAACCCGCAGAATCAGGGGGCTGACGGAAGTTGCCGAGCGTATCAGTATCGGCGAAATGGATGCCGAAATTTCCGTTCGCTCCAAAGATGAAATTGGAGAACTGGCCGAAGCGATCTCGCGCATGCAGGAGAGTCTCCGGCTGTCCATTGATCGCTTACGAAGCAGACGGTAATGCGAAGGACGATTTTGGAGACCGAATATTGCCGAATTTGGGGTCATGCACACTTCCAACTGAAAAGGGATGAAATACCCGAGGGGTCATAATGCTCGTTTTGCCCAAAGAGAAGCCGTTGCTGACAAATCTGAATACCTTCTATTTGAAGCTCGACAAGCTCATTGAACACTGCCAGGGAGAAATCGGCGCCGGTGGTATCTTTTTTAAATCTGTTGCCGCACAAGGGGCCATATTTTTTGATCCCGAAGAAATCGTCGGCGGTTATTTTGCCGAAAAGAACGGTGAAATTGTCGGTTCCGCAGCGGTGGATCGATTAATTCAGTCCGACTTCGACTATAACTTCACTGTCGAAATTTACCGCATTCCACAAGAGCAGGTCTATTTTTGGTCCAGCATCCAGGCGGCGGAAAAAATTTACAAGGATCTCAGTGCGGACTTTACCGATCTCGAAGGGCTTATCCGTAAGATGAGTGCCGAGAAATTGACCGGCTATATCGATGTCGATCTCATCCGCGGTCGGGAAAGCGGCATGATATTCATCAGCGGCGGTGAAATCATCGGCGGGTCTTTTTCCTGGAATCCGGTCAGCAACGGTTCAGCAAAAGATCATGTCACAGATCTGATCGAGCGGTCCAAAAAGGCTGGCGGCACATTTCAAGTCAGCCGAATTCCTGTAGATGAAGACGCCCAGAGCCCGCCTCCAGATATGCTCACAGAATCAGCGTATAACCAGAATACTTTGAGGATGCTCGAGGAGTTTATCGGCATTTTCGAAGCTCTTTACAACGCTCGGAAAGACAAACAGGTTGATTTCAGCAGCCTGCTGCGGAACAAGTTCGTTCAAAACGCAGACCGCTTCGAGTTCCTCGACCCGTTTGCCGACGAATTCGAATATCATGAGCGCCAGATCGCCTTCACGGGCGATGCCGATGATGGGGAGCTGTCAAACGGGATAATCGTTTCCATCAATGAACTGGCCGAAGATATCGGTGTGGCGGACCAACTGAAAAATCATCTGTCTTCCTGGCACCGGAAGTATGAGGACCTGTTGGAGAGATTGGGAATACACCTCTAAGTTCGAATGCAACTGCCGCGTGTGCCCCCGGCCTCTACCAAAGGAGTAAAAGGGAAAATTTTCACTAGCGGCAGGCAGGCAAAAGCGGGTGGTAATGGCATTAACTGGAACAGTTGATCTTTCCCCTCGTTGGCATATCGAGTTCATAGACAGTTTACCCGCTGCTGTTTATCGGACAACGATCGAGGGCAAGATCGTTTTTTGCAATCGCAGCTTTGCAAAAATCTTCGGGTTTGAGACCGCCGGTGAAATGATCGGTTTTCCGGCCATAAATCTTTACCGCAACAAGAGAGACCGGGGCATAGTCGTTCATTCTATCATGCAGCACGGTGCTGTCAACGATCTGCCGCTGCCCCTGGTTCGGCAGGACGGCACACCGATATGGTGCGCCATCACCGCCAAAGCCGTTCTGGATGATGACGACATGGTCGTGCACCTGGATGGTGTGCTGCATGAAATCACCGACAAGATGGAGGAAGTGGGCCTGCCTGCGGGCCTCGACGCATCGGCAGGCACCGCCAAGGACATCATTCTCGTTTTCGATGTTCAAGGTACGCTGATTGAGGTCAATGAAGCCGGTGCGCACCTCCTCGGGTATCTGCCGGCCGAATTGAGGGGAAGGTCACTGCGGGACTTTATCGCTCCCAGCCACCGGGAACTGTTCATGCTTTTTACGGCGGACATTCTAAAATTCGGCTCCGAGCAGATCATACTGCCCATTGTCGCCAAAGACGGTTTCGAGCACCAAGTCGAGTGCCACGCATTGTTGATCAGGCAGAGAAATAGGGCGCATCACATAAAGGGTGTCGCCAGGGACGTTACCCGACGGATGGTACGGCAGAAGGTCACGGCAAACGAGGAGAAGTTTCAGGGTGTTCTGGAGATGGCCGGCGGTGTTGCCCACCGACTCAATCAGCCGCTGACCATCATCAACAATCTTCTTAATGAAATCACCGCCGATCAGCTGCCCGGACACGCTCACCGCCATAAAATTATGATGGTTCAGAACCAAGTCGCAAAAATGACTGAAATAACCAAAAAGATAGGCAATATACGAAAATACGCCGCCATGGAATACGTGGCTGGAATAAAGATTGTCGACATCGACAGGGCGAGTTGAGCCCGATGTTTCAGCCTATCCATGAGCACGATATGTCGAGAGGCGGATTATGATAAAAAAGGTCCTGATCGTCGATGATGACGGAGAGATGCTGAACACCCTGCAAGAAGGGTTTGCGAGATATGCGGAGACCTTCGGGGTTGTGGCGGCCACGGATGGGGCACGCGCTATCGACGAGTTGAAAAACAACACCATATCTCTGGTCGTAACCGACCTCAAGATGCCCGGGATCGACGGCCTCGGTCTCTTACAGCACGTAATGGAGAATTACCCGGACATCCCGGTTATCATCATGACGGCTTACAGTACCTCTGAAATGGAAAGACTCGCCCGCGAAGGTGGTGCCGTCGGTTACATTGCCAAACCGTTCATGCTCGAAAACCTGGCCAAGAAAATTATGGGCACGTTGCGTCAGGAATCCGAGGGTGGGACCTTGCACAGTGTATCGTCAGGCATATTTCTGCAATTGATGGAAATGGAACAGAAAACCTGTACGATCCGTCTCGAGGACAGAACGTCGGGTAAGAAGGGTGTGCTTTTTTTCAAGGACGGGGAACTTTTCGATGCCCGGGTGAATAATTTGCAAGGTAAGCAGGCCGCATATGAAATATTCACCTGGGACAAAGTCACGATATCGATTCAGAATCATTGCCCTTCAATCGAAAATAAAATCCAGAGCGAACTCCAGCCATTGATACTTGACGCGACCCGGATGAAGGACGAGGCAGAGCCTCACGACCGATCGCCACGAGGTGCCAAGGGCGAGGACATCGACGAGGAATCCGTTGTCGCAGAAATTAGAACCTCAAATCCTTCTCAGCGCATTAAAAATGCCATAGAAAAACGGATCGGGCAGGAGGCCGGTATTATAGATATATACCAGGACAAATCCTGCGACGGGCTGATCCGGCAGTTTTCTAACCTGGGGAAATTGTACGGGCTCGGGACGTTAAAAGTTTTCTTCATCGACGGGGGAGATCCCCTCGACCGCATCATCATACCCGGTCGCAAAACAACCGTCATTTCGGTGAGCCCGAAATCTCCCCGAGACAAGATACTGAACGCATTGAGTCAGTGAGAGAATCCTTGACGGCATGCACAAACAGGGGGGACAGATCAGTGATCAATGAGGCGCCGGTGGTATCCGGGTAAAATGGGCGGATCCGAAATATTAAAGGGGCGGAGCATTAGATGAGATGAAAGAATTGTTCAAGAATATTCTCAAAATGGACGGGGTGAGAGGCGTTCTGCTTCTGTCTTTTGAGGGGGGTGTTCTGTTCGAAAGACATTCGGAGCCACTCCCGCTTCCGTCTGCAAAGCAGGAGTGGTTGGGATTGGTAGCGGCGCTCGATGGCACAAGAGAAGCGGATATTATTTATCAGAATGCCCGCATCTACGTTCGTCGCAGCGAGATCGGATACCTCCTGATCCTCATGTCGCCTTTCGTGTCGGTGGCCATGCTGCGTCTCAACTGCGATATTTTATTGCCGTCCCTCAAGCCGAGCCAAGAGCCAAAAGGGATCAAAAAGTTTTTCAAAAAGAAATGAATTAAAAGGATTTAATCGTTTAAGACATTGACTGTATTCCCATACATTCCGGAGTGAACAAAAAATGAAGACAGGTCACGCGAAGGTAAATTCTGAAGTTGACATGCGAATCAACGAGGCGGAAGTCTGCCACAGCATGGGGCTCTATGATGAATCTTTGGGCATCTACGAGCAGATTCTTTCAAACATCCCCGATACAGATGTCGAGAAGGTCGAAACCATAAAGACCCGGATCGATGAGATCCGCCAGGAAATCTCGGACAGGGAGCAAACCGATTCAAAGCGGGTATCCGCCCAGGATATCAGCATGCTCAAAAAGACGCTCTCGAGCCAGGAATCCGGGAAAGACGTCCTGAGCGGTCAAGCCGTATTGGACAGCGCTGCCAGTTTCAAGGAATTGGGACTTTTTAACGAGGCCGTCAGTGAATATGAAAAACTCATCATTCAGGGGCATCCGCCGGAAAAGATTGCGGCCGACTTCACGGATTGCCTCCTGAAGCTTAATTCTCCAGAGAATTTGGCTGAATATGTTTCACAGCTCGTCAACGACCAACGGCTGACGAAAGAATCCAGGGCCACGGTACAGGGTCTATTCGGCCAGGAAATGGAGAAGAGAGATCACAAGAATCCGGCCCTCGATCTATACAAAGCGGCTCTGAAAACCAACCCGACCGATTCGGAAATCAGAAAGCGATTGGACGGGCTCACGGCGAGTTTGTCCTCAAAATCCAAATATGACTATCTCATTCGACAAAAAATGGTCGACACGGATCAACTCCAGAAAGCCTTTGCCCTGTCGAAGAAAATGAACAAAAGTGTCGAGTTCGTCCTGACCGGACAGTACGGTATCCGTAAATCCGATATCGGCAAGTCATTCTCGGCTTACTACGGCTGTCCGTTCCGCGAGTACGACCCCAATGTGGCGGTTCCGCATGAGCTCCTGAGTAATCTTAAGGAAGCCTTTTTATTAAATGCGGGATGGGTGCCTCTCAACTGGGACAAGGATTTCGTCGAAGTGCTGGTCGATGACCCGCGGGATCTTAACAAAACCGACAATATCAGATCCCTGTTAAACACACCTAAAATAAATTTTTCCGTTGCGACCAAAGAAGATATCGAAGAGTTTATCAAGCGATTTTTTGACAAAGACAATCGGTTGGATAACGACTCTGACGAAGATAATTTTGACAATTTCGATATCATTCCGGACGTTTCCTTTGAGGAAGAAGAGGAAGATGAGATCATTGACGATGCCGATGAAAGCTCGAGCAAAGTCGTCAAGCTGGTCGATCAGTTCATTATTGCGGCGTATCGCAAGAATGCCTCCGATATTCATATCGAGCCGTCTCCCACGAGCAAGGCCACATCCATCCGTTTTCGAATGGACGGTGTGTGTCAGGAATATCTGAAGGTGCCGAACTCCATGGCGCGCGGTATCCTGTCGCGAGTTAAAATCATGTCGCAGTTGGACATCGCCGAGCGCCGGCTTCCGCAGGACGGTAAAATTAAATTCAAACGTAAGGGTATACCCACATTCGAACTCCGTGTGGCCACACTGCCGACCACGGGCGGTTTTGAAGATGCTGTCCTCCGAATCCTGGCCAAAGCCGGGGCTATGAAAATGGAGGATATGGGCTTAACGGAAAGAAATTACACCGTTTTGGAAACGATCATCGATAAGCCCTATGGCTTGATTCTGTGTGTGGGCCCCACCGGATCGGGTAAAACAACGACCCTGCATGCGGCCCTGGGTCACATCAACCAGCCGGGCGTAAAGATCTGGACCGCTGAGGATCCGGTGGAAATTACTCAGGCCGGTTTGCGGCAAGTGGAAGCCAAACCGCGCATCGGTCTCGATTTCGCACGGATCATGCGGGCATTTCTGCGGGCTGACCCCGATGTTATCATGATCGGTGAGATGCGGGACGAAGAAACGGCTTCCATCGGCGTGGAAGCTTCTTTAACCGGGCACTTGGTTTTATCGACGCTCCACACCAACAGCGCGCCGGAGACGATCACGCGGCTGCTCGATATGGGCCTTAACCCACTCAATTTTTCCGACGCGTTTCTCGGGGTGTTGGCCCAACGTCTGGTTCGCAGACTCTGTACCAACTGTACCAAGGAATACAATCCCGCCAGGGAAGAATTCGAAGAGATCACCTCCGATTATGGTAAAAAGATGTTTGAGAAGGCCGGTATTCACTATGACGACGATCTGGTCCTCAAGTCCCCGGGCAGCTGCGAAATGTGTTCCGGTACCGGCTACAGGGGGCGCATGGGAATTCACGAAATGATGGAGGGAACCCCAACCATCAAGCGTATGATCAAAAAGCAGGCGTCAACCGAAGAGTTGTTCGAACAGGCGGCCGGGGAGGGCATGACGACCTTGAAACAGGACGGCATATTGAAACTTTTCAAGGGGATTACCGATATTCGCGAAATCCGCCGCGTCTGCATCACATAGGGCCGAAGGCGAAAGAATTCGACCCGAACCGAGAATCTTTCCGACCACTATACGGTGTTACAACATGGCGCGAAGTCGCCTACGAACATCGCTTGTGTGCTAACTTTAGCGTGTCTTTTCGGCGCTGAGGGCGTAATAAAATCCGGTTAGGGAGCGCGAGGATGGATATCGATGGCAGCCGGTTGGACCGTCGGTTCTGAAAACTGGAAAGAGCACATTCGAGTTGGAGCCGAATCGCTGGGAATCACTCTCCAGCGGTCCAGCCTGGATCGTTTTTCCCTTCATGCCCTTGAGCTGATGCGCTGGAACAGCAAGATCAACCTGACCGCCATTACCGATCCGCTTGACGTAGCCGTTAAACACTACATCGACTCGATTGCCCCCACCGACCTGATCCCGCAAAATGCCCATTTACTCGATATCGGCTCCGGCGCCGGTTTTCCGGGAATACCGCTGAAGATCATGTTGCCTTCTCTGACCGCAACGTTGGCAGATGCGGTTCAAAAGAAAGTCAGTTTTCTCAACCATGCCGGCAGGATCCTGAAATTTACAGATTATAGAGCTGTGCATGTCCGCCTCGATAAAGGAAAACGAATTCGGAAATCCCCGTCAACGCGGCGGAAAAACTCTGCCGCATCAAGCCGCAATGATGTGCCGGCATGCGATGGGCTTGAGGAAAAATTTGATGTTGTGGTTGCGCGTGCACTGGCAACGCTGGATGATTTTCTTTTAATGGCAGTGCCGTTGCTGGCAAGGAAGGGGCGTATTGTTGCGTTGAAGGGTCGGCTAACGGAGGCGGAAATCGATTCGGCAATGCGCGCTGTCGATCTCCTGATAACGCATCAGGAAATTAAAATCGGTACACCTTCATTAATTGTTAAGCGTTTTAAATTGCCATTTCTGGGTGACGAGAGAAGTATATTTGCCGTCAGATTCGAATAGAAGTGGTTCCCCCATCTATGGCCTGATGGCAGTGGTGCATATCTTCACTGGCAGGGTCGCAGGACCCAATATCCCACGTCCCTGTGGACATACCATTGCATATGCTGCGCTATGTCAGCGGTCTGCGCCTTGCCCTCAATCCTAATCTGAGGTTTTGAAACCACTTCTAAGGTGACAAATTCAACGATTACGGCCGACGCTGTTTTTTCAGCATTTCTTTGTGTTTCTCTGTCTTTAACATCATGGTATCATTGATAATATTTTTACCACCAAGTGCGGTTTTGCGGTTCAGAAAGATCTCCAGGGTGTGTTTCCCGATGGTTATCATTTCCTTGTCATGGAGTTCCGCGCGGGAAATTATTTTTTCATTTAAATAGGTGCCGTTGGTGCTCTTGAGGTCT
This sequence comes from uncultured delta proteobacterium, assembly GCA_963825595.1. GTDB lineage: Bacteria > Desulfobacterota > Desulfobacteria > Desulfobacterales > SG8-13 > JARFQH01. The sequence continues at coordinate 36,024 of CAWGUE010000019.1, forward strand.
TCAATGATGTATTTGTCTTTCTTTTTGAGTATTTTAGCGTGGTGCTTGGAAACACTCAAATTGTCAATTTGAATATCGTTGGCTTCGTTTCTACCGATCGTAATGACTTCCTTGTCGGTTTCAACGGTTTTGAGCAACTTGTCATTGAATTTCAACAAAATGGTCAGCATAAATCCTCCTTCGATATCACTTGAAAAGCTTTTTTACACTGTCGGTTTTATGGCTGTCACAGTCGCAGAAACAGCAGCAATGACTGCGTTGACTGAAGTTGAATTATACCACAGAAACGATCAGAGGTGCAACGTAAAGGCATGTGGGTATCATGGTGGCCAAGCGATGCTTCTTGCAAATGGGTGTGTGAAACCTCGGAGAGTAATTTCGATGATCATTCCCCACCGAGATCAACAAATTCGACGTCGAGCGAACCATTGCGCACATTTACGATGGCGACGGTCGCTGGGTGATTATGGCGGGGTTGGGATGCACTTCCGGGGTTGATAAAAACGACCCCGTTCTTCGTTTCCATGTGAGGACGATGGGAATGGCCGTAGATAACGGCGTGGATACCGGCGGCGGCCGGATCGAGGTCGAGACGATCAACGTCATGCAGAGCAAACAGCATGGTTTTGTCGATGCTAATGAGATCTGTCATCGGCAGTTCATCTGCCCAGGAACCCCGGTCCATGTTTCCTCTCACCGCTTTGACAGGGGCCACTTCTTTCAACACGTTGAGGACTTCAGGCGTATCGATGTCGCCGGCATGGACAATCAAATCGACACCTTTTAAAGATTTGACCGCCTGCGCATCGAGATAGCCGTGGGTGTCCGATATAATGCCAACACGCATGAAGCGTTTTTTCTGGGGATATTTCATCATAATTGTGACCATTTACAGAGGCGATCTCAATGAGTCAACAAATATACGAGATGATAATTATAATCCGGTGATTGACAAGTGTTAACCAAACCAGCCGATGAAAAAAACGGCGGTTCTCAACGGCAGAGGCTTTGCTGACGGTATTATTGTGCCAGAGGGAGCCGGACTTTGTAACGATAAGTTAACTTATCTGTAAGCATTTAAATTGACTCGGAAAAAACACCTATAATTACTTGACATTCTGGCGGTATTCATGTAAAATGTTTGCATATATTCAATAGGTTACATCATGCCGTGACTATTGGCAACTGCGTACCACACGGGGATTGGACCACCGGTTTCACCGGCGCCGGTGCACCGATCGTCTGACGGACTGAAACGGATTAAACCAAACAGACCGGGTGGAAAATGACATGGAAAATTTAAGATCGACCGAGAATCCGACCCCGGATACGAATCAATTCTCTCGCGAAGATTCTATGTCCGCGGCTTCATCTCCGGAACAGGCTGATGTCGACTACAAAGTGCTGGCTAAAATAATTGACAAGCAACTGGCGAAGTCCAGTCGCACCTATGTCAAAGAACTCCAGAAACAGTTCAACCGAATCATTCGGGACAACCAGAAGAATTATGATCGGTTGTCCAGTGATAACCGCCGCATGCTTAAAACGATCGAGGATTTGCAGTCCAGCCAGCGTCATCTTCAACACCAACTGGAACTTCATCAAGAACGTGAAAAACTGGCCGTTCTGAGGGAACAGCAGGATGTCAAACGAATCAGGGATCTAGAAGATCGCCTGTCATTTTTACTGCTGGCTCCTGTGCAGAACCACCGTATCACCATTGATGAATCGAATCGGTCGGAGATCGCCATAGAGCAAGCCGAGATTGTGGAGACATTTGAAGGGTCCGGAGATGGCGTTGCGCCCGAAAGCTCTCCGGAAGAAATTCCGACCGTTGATGCTCTGGAAAGGGCCCCAGAAGAAAATCTGCCGGATGCTTCGTCGGATCCGGCATCCGATACGGACGAACTGATTTCTGCCCCACGGTCGGAGAAAGAAACCGGCGATGATCCTCCGGTGGACAGTGATGATAGCGTCGTGTTGTCGTATGATGAGAAGCCCGCTTCTCTCGATGAAGTTCTTTGGGAACCGAGAGAAGCATTTCCGTTTTCCGAAGATAAGAACATCGTTGAAGCGGATACCGATGAGAACCCCAGGGGCATGGTCGATAGACGGGTTAGCGATTGGGAAGAGGTGTCACAAGAGAGTGATTCTGCCGACGATGGGGCTTCATTCGAAGCTTCCCCGGTCTCGCTGGACATCTCCACTGCGCCGGCAACCGGCGAAGGCCTGCATCTCGTTGCGTCACAGGACGAAAAAGAGCCGGCCGAATTTGAGAGTTCCAGAAGTGGGGACAAAAGCGACTGGGTGGCAGAACCGTCAACCGACGAAATTGAAACAGTTGGAGAAGTGCCGCCGCTGGTTAACGATTCAACACCGATAGCCACTTCAGGATCTGAAGAGTTCACCGTTTTGACAGAGATAGATTCCGAGAGTCAAGACGACGCTCCTTTGCATGGCTCTGAAAATGAGCCCGATGGTCAGCAGGCGTCATCGTCCATGGAATTAGCTGCCGCCGCAGGGGCGGAGGGAATCGTTATCACCGACGATAACGGCCTGGAAGATGACATTATTGAACTCCAGGAGGAAGTCAGCCTCGAGAAACCGGGGATTGAGTTTGATGACGCGGAAGCGGCTTCGGAAGCGGCCGCTGCCGGAACCGGCGTTGAAATGCCCGGCATGCCGCTTGAGTCGGATGTCGCCATTGAACAAAAGGATGCCGCCGTATCGGGAGATGGCGGTCAAGCTTCGGATGACGACGTCGATACGAGTACATTTGAAATAATAGAGCTGCAGGAAGAAAATATTGTTACTCCGCTGCCGGTTACCGCGGAAGATTCACTAACCGAGGGGGTAAAGGCACCTGTGGCAGAATTGACGGTGGATAATCTGTCTCCGGAGGTCTCGGATTCACTTAGGGCAGATCGGATTTCCGGCGATGCGGCCGATGCCGATCTCACGTCGGATAACACCCACGAATTATTTAAACGCGGAAAGTCAGCCTGTGTTTCAAAGGATTACTCACAGGCGGCGGTGTATTTCGATCGATTTGTCGAATTAGTCCCGGATGAACCACGAGGCCACTACAATCTTGCCATTCTTTACTACCGGCTAAAAAAATACCCGGCCGCCCGAACACACGCCAAGCGCGCGCGCGAGTTGGACTATGTGCCGGCTGACAGGATTCTGAGAAAAATAGAAGCCAAATTGGCTGTAAAAATCGAAAAAAATGATGGTCGGGACAAATCGATCGAGGCCTCCGGGACAGATCTTTCCTTCACCTTGAAAGAAGTTGCCCAGGGCATTGCCGGCATGCCGGTAGATGACGAGACGCTGGTCTACGAACCGGATATTCTGCCGAATTTCAATATCGATCTTTCGGAAAGTGGACCTGGAGAGGATCGGATTGACGAACCTTACGAGCTGCTGTCCCCTGTGGAAGGGAACCCTCCGGGATCAGGATTGCCTGAGATCGGTTCGGCTGGAAAAGAACCCGGCGATATTGGCGAATTGAATAGCGGTGGATATCTTTTATCGGAGGAATTGGAACAGGAAATGGAACCACCGGGGATGGAAAAATCAGATGATTTACCTCCTGAGATGTCCGTCCCTATGAGTGCTTCTGTTTCGCAGGATCTGGGTGCAGAGGCCGCCGCCGAGGCTGACGAAATGCTAATAGAAGGGAACATTTCAACGGAAGCGCCCGGTTTGCAATTGGGGGAAGAGGCGTCCGCTTCTGACAGCAGAGATGGTGGCTCGGGGGCAGGAACTGCCCACGGTCTTTTAAAACGGGGCAGATCGGCCTATGGTAACAAATCCTATTCAGAGGCGGTAGAACATCTCAGTCGCTATGTCGCCTTGTCACCGGATGAACCCAAGGGACTCTTTAATCTGGCGCTCGCACACTATCGGCTGAAGCAGTTCAACCGGGCCAAGAAACATGCCGAACGCGCATGGGAGCAGGGATATGAACCGGCAGAGCGAATTCTGAAAAAAATCATTTCAAAAATGGGTTTGGAAACCCCTGCCAGCGATAGTGTATCATTTGATGCCAAAGACGGCGATGTTTTAACCGCGTATCCGCCAATCGATGAAGGGGCATCGCCGTCATCAAGCCCATCCGACATGGTCGAAAACGTGCCCGAGGATGCCGTCGAGACGCTGGATGAAACCGATCAGGGGGCACAGAAAGCGGATGAAGATGCGGCTTCTATCGGTAATGCTACCGACGCGCATGACAATCTGGCACCACATGACGAACGACACACCATAGTCGATCCGGCGGGTATGGATAGCCAGGCGGAGAACCTCTTTGAACCCCAAGCGACGGCCCCCGAATTAGAGGAAATGACACCTGGGGATACCACCGATCCGTTACCGACGCAAGTCGATGATGTTCCGGAAAGTCACGCGGCCGAGACCGCGCCGCGCGATGATATGGTGGCATCATCGCAAGAAGCGATTCCCGCCAGCCAGTATTTCTCCCTGGCCATGACGGCCTCCCGGAACAAGGACTATCCCGAAGCGATTGCTTGTTTCGAAAAATACGTTGAACAGTTACCGGACGAGCCGAAAGGGCACTATAATCTGGCGATACTGCATTACAGACGTCAAGAATACGATAAAGCTTCAGAATACGCGAACCGCGCGCTTCACTTGGGGGGCAAATCATCTCAGAAGATCATCGACAAAATTGAATCGAAACGTTCGCAGGAAAATTCCTCAGCCCCTGAGACATCCGGCGATGATGCCTTGAGCATGCTCCTCAATGACAATTTGAACTTTCCAGCCAGTGAACTTCAAAATCTTGCCGGGGACGACGACACCGCTTCGATCTGGGATGCAGACGAACTGGAAGGAGACATCAGTCCGTCTCTTATTGCCGAAGCGACCGCGGATAATTCCTTCGGCACCCAGGACGATGTGATCGTTTTTAATTCAACGATGGCACCGGGTAACGGCGACAAGACAGCGAAAGGCACACTGCCGGGTGATAATCCGTCCCTCGATGATCTTAAAATCAGTGCCCTGCGTCATTCACCTCCCGGTGGTTCAGCGAGATTGGACGCCAAAGCTGACGATGTTTCCGAACTTGACAATGACGGCACGAATACGTCAAGTGATAACGGAAGGTTAAAGAATCTTTTCAACCTCGGTCAGAAGGCCATCGAAAGCAACGAATTTCTAAAAGCGATCAAACATTTCACCAAAGTCACCCACCTTGCACCCAAAGATCCCCGGGGCTACTACTATCTTGCCGTTGTATCGTGTCGTTTAAAATTTTTTGAAACCGCTCGAGAGCACGCGACACACGCCATCGAACTGGGGTCGGAACCGGCAAAAAAGGTTCTGGAAGAAATTGCGGCGCATCAAGCATCCACCTGACTCCAATTTGAAGCCCCGCCGGCCGGCAGGATGGCGGTCGGCAGGGCTCCCAATTGATCTTGACACCCAGCGACTTTGTGGGTATTTCTGATTGATATTGTATAAATTCAATGACCTCAGGCAAAGCTGGAGGAATGTCCTGTGAACCGCTCAATGCGGTCTAATAAAACCGTTATTTCGGGCAACTCGCCGGTCATTGTATAAATAATATTCATCGTCTCAAGTATTTTTTAACTCCCGGAGCTGTCAAGCTTGAGGCGTTATTTCAGCAATGCTGGTGGTTTAGCGATGATGATGATGATATTATCGATCTAAGCCGCAGGTTGAAGGAGAGCGAACATATGAGGATTTTGGTAGGGTACGATGGGTCAAATGCCGCCAATGAGGCATTGAATCTGACAAAAAAGTGTGCGGCTGCATTTAGTGCGAAAGTGGATGTGGTTACCTCGATGGCCAAAGCCACCGAAGGAGAGCAAGAGGTCATTTTACAGGCCGAGCGGGTGCTGCAATACGCCCAATCGATTTTTGAAAAAGACAAGATCGACTGCGAAACCCACTTGCTGGTCCGTGGATTGTCGGCTGGGGAAGATATCGTAAAGTTTGCCGAGGACAACGGTGTGGACTTGATTGTTGTCGGGGTGAAAAGACGCTCCAAGGTGGGGAAGATACTGTTAGGTTCGACAGCCCAGTATGTCATCATCAAGGCCCCCTGTCCGGTGCTATCCGTGAGGTAAGGCTGTGTTACCCCAGGTGGCTGTTTAAAAGGCTGTGAAAAACGATGGGGTTCCGCCATACGGCGTTAATACTCATTCAGCATCTATAAACACCCCTTTTCCGCCGGATCTTGCCTTGTCTTGCCCGCGCGCATGACGTTTTTAAACACCGCTGCCGGAACAGGGGGCATGCCGACTGTCACCGTATTTTCACTGCACCGCTGGATGGCCCCTGCGTAGGTAGATTTCGAATCGTTCGACCACCAGTGAACAGCTAAGGGTCAGCAGGAGATACAGAACGGTGATCGTTATCCAGATCTCGAAAATAATGTACGTGGTGGCCATCAGTTCCATGCCCTGGAATGTCAACTCCTGAATAGAGATGACCGACACAATAGCCGAGTCCTTGATCGTCGATATAAACTGACCGGCCAGCGGCGGGAGAATTTGCTTAACAGCTTGGGGAAGAATGATGTACCGCATTCGTTGTGATTTTGAAAGCCCCAGCGCATCCGCTGCCTCCCACTGCCCTTTTTCGATGGACTGGATTCCGGCACGCACGATTTCGGTGATATATGCGCCCTCGAAAATGGCCAGAGTCAACAGCGCCGCCAGAAAAGTGGGAAAAAGGGCCAAAGGCGCAAAGAGGTTTTCTATCAGACCTTGGCTGAAGCCCGATGTGGCAGAAACCAGCCGATCAATGCCGATGGCAGGAAAAATCTGGTCCCCGATGAAGTAATAGAAGATAAAGATGAGAACCAGCGGCGGGAGGTTGCGGATGATTTCAACATAGGTGCCACCGATCAATCGATTGAAAAGGCTGGCACTGACCCGTGAAAGCCCCATGAGAGTCCCGATGATCGTTGCCAAAACGGTCGCCCAGAAACTCAGCCGAATCGTCGTCATCAGGCCCAGGATTAGAACATTCGGAATCCAGCGATCTTCCTGGGCATCAAATCGGAAGAGGTACTGCGGTATCGCCCCCCAATTCCATTTATAATTCAATTCCGCTTCTATTCTGTAAACCAGGAACGCAGCGATTGCCGCAACCAGTAGAATAATTGCACCGTCAAGAAGCGTTATCTTAATGCGTTTTTTATGCAATCCGATTTTTTTTCAGCCGGAGATTACTTCAGCTGACTCTCCCATTCTTTGGTGCCGAACCAGTATTGTTTGCGTTCTTTTAACCATCCCTCCGATTCAACAACACGAATCCAATTGTTAAAGTAGTTCAAGGTGTCGACATCGCCCTTTCGAACGGCAAACCCGATAGGCTCTTTAGTGAAGGTGTCCTTCAGGGGTAAAAAGAGAATGTCCGGATTTTCTATGGCCATAAATTCCGGCAGGGGTGAAGATGCCACCAGAGCGTGAACCTGACCATTGCGCACCTCCTGGATGACTTGCGATTCATCGTTGAAGAGCCGCAATTTTGCTTTCGGCATGTATTTTCTGGCGGCCACTTCGGCAGTGGAACCGAGGCGGGCGGTGATGGTCACATCTTCACGGTTGAAGTCCTGAAGTTTGCTGAAACCGTCAGCCAGTTTCTTGTGCGCCACGATGGACATTCCGCTGTAATCGTAAGGTATGGTGAAGTTGACCTTCAGGTTTCGCTGCGGCAAAATACCCATGCCTCCGATGATGACGTCGAATTTTCCGGTCAGTAGCGCCGGAATGATACCGGCCCACTTTGTGGGAATATATTCGACCTTTACCCCGGTGTCTTTTGCGAGGCGCGTGGCCACATCGATTTCGAAACCGATGAGCTTGCCCGTTTTATCCTTCATGGCCCAGGGAACAAATGTCGACATTCCCACACGTAACGCACCCCGCTGGAGGACCTGTTCAATCGTGCTTTCGCTTGTCAGCTCTTTTTGGACTTTTCCGGCCAAGACAGATCCGGCGGCAGTTGATAGTAACGTCAAGATTGTTAACACCGCCAGCACCCCTTTAGGTCGATTCATTTCCTTCCTCCTTGAAATATGTTTGTACCAACCGGACATATCGTTTCTATGTCTTCAGATCGCCGTCACACGATGAGTTTGAACCGGTGCTCGAGGTAGTAAACAGCGAGCGAGAGCGTCATCGTGATCGCGAGGTAGATGGCGGCGATCGTAAACCACAGCTCGAATACGAGAAAAGTTTGTGAAATAATTATTTGGCCTTGCATGGTCAGATCATATATCGCAATCGTACTGACCAGAGCCGAATCCTTGATAAGCGACACGGCTTGACTCGTAAGGGGCGGTAGGATTTTTCGAATGGCCTGGGGCAGGACCACCAGCCGATAGGTTTTCAACGAACTCAAACCTATACTGTAAGACGCTTCCCACTGTTCTTTGGGTATGGACAGGATGCCGGCCCGGAAGATTTCGGATGCATAGGCACCCTCGAAAAGACTCAGTGTCAAGACGGCTGAAGTAATTGCACTGATGTCGAGCACGGGGGCAAAGACGAAATAGATGAGAAAGAGTTGCACCAGAAGGGGCGTGTTGCGCATCAATTCAAGATAGCCTCTGGCCAGACCTTTGGCGATAAATGAGTGCGACAAGCGGAAGAGGGCGGTGATCAGACCGAAGGCAAAAGCGAGCACAAGGCTGACCCCCGATATTTGCAGCGTTATCTTGAGGCCGTCGAGCAGCGGTCCGGCGAGCAGGTGACCGTCGCTGATTGAAAAGAAGTAAGTTGGGACCCGGTACCACTGCCAATTGTATCCTAATTTTTCAGCGCCTCGCAAGATAAGCCAGGCCAGCGTTCCGACAACCGCAATATATTTAAGAATGTCGAACAGCAACCGCGGCATCATCGGTCTGACACCCGGGATACGTATATGAGTCGTGCAGCGTAGCGCATAGGCAATGTTCGGCACGAATGCCGCATGAGGTCTATGGCAGACTGTCAGCAGTCAAAGACTGTGCGAATAAAGAGGCATGGAGTATCGACGGGTCAGCGGGATGACCTCCCGAAGGCATTGTATCGGCGGGTGAGTCCCCTTGTTAAGCAAAAAGATCCAACCACTCAGGTGATATACAATTCCCGTTCTGTATTTTCGGCGGTATCGTACAGGCGCAGACCGATCGATACGAGAGCCGCCGGATACGCATGGCGGCTCAAAGGTAGTTCAGTCCGGGGTTTTCCCAAGAACGGCAAAACGAAAAATTAATTACCACATCGATGAGGTATTTGCAAATCACACGCCTTTGTTTGGCTTCATGACCTCGATCAGTTGACCAAGCTCTGGATCGGCGCCGGAATCCGGCCGCCGAGACGAATAAACCGATTGGAGGTGGGGGTGTTTTTCACCGGCAGGATAACCGACTGACCGAGAAGGCCGCCAAAATGAGCTGTGTCTCCGTGTTTTTTTCCGGGCACGGGTATCAGACGTGTGGCGGTGGTCTTCCTGTTGATGACGCCGATGGCCATCTCATCGGCAATGATGGCCGCAAGCGTTTCTTCGCTGATATCTCCGGGTAGCGCCACCATATCGAGTCCAACAGAACAGACGCTCGTAATGGCCTCGAGTTTTTCAAGGGTCAAGTGACCGTTGGCCACTGCCTCGGAAATGTTCAAGTCTTCGCTGACCGGAATGAACGCCCCACTGAGACCGCCGACATGGGAACTGGCAAATGCGCCGCCTTTTTTAACTGCATCGTTGATCAGTGCCAGGGCGGCGGTCGTACCCGGAACACCGATGCTGAGCAGTCCGAGACTTTGGAAAATTTCTCCTACGCTGTCACCGATATTCGGTGTCGGAGCCAAGGATAGATCCACCACGCCGAAACGGATGTCGAGACTATCGGCGACTTCGCGGCCGATAAGCTCCCCGACGCGCGTGACTTTGTATGCCGTGTGCTTGATGAGTTCCGATATTTGTCCCAGATCCAGATTCGGGTCGGCGGATAGCGCGCGGTCAATGGCTTTTTTGACCACGCCCGGTCCACTAACGCCGACATTGATGACGGCGTCGGCTTCGCCGATTCCCAGATAGGCACCGGCCATAAAGGGGATATCCTGGGGAATATTGGCGAACACGCACAGTTTCGCACAGGCGATGCCGTCTTTTCTGGCAGTCAAACTTGCCGCCCGCTTGATCTTCTGGCCCATTAGGTATACGGCGTCCATGTTTATTCCGGCGCGGGTGGACGCGACGTTGATCGACGCACAAACCCGTTCCGTTTCGGCCAGGGCCTCCGGGATGGCATCGATGAGGGCCCGGTCGCCTTTGGCGATCCCTTTTTCCACGAGGGCCGTGAAACCGCCAATAAAATCGACATTAACATCTTCTGCCGCCTGGTTGAGGGTGCGGGCAACATCGATCATCTGGGACGAAGAAAAGGGTGCGGCCGCAACCGCTATCGGACTGACGGAGATTCGCTTATTGACCACCGGTATGCCGTATTTGTCTCCAATACGGTTGCATACCCTGACCAGGTTGCCGGCCAGATCTTTGATTTTAAACATGATGTTGTCTTTGAAACGTTTAAGGTCATGGCTGCTGCAGTCGAACAAATTGATACCCAGGGTGACCGTGCGGACATCGAGGTGTTCATTCTGCAGCATTTCAAGGGTGGAGAGTATTTCTCTTTGGGTTAGCATATCCTGTTTCCATTTTTGTGGTGAGTGTTGTTGCCGGCAATCCCGCATATTTCATGAATATTTTTCAGCAGTTTAGCAAAAAAAGCATAATGTCAGGGGTTAAATCTTATTCTGTCGGTAAGTTTCGGTGCACATACTGAACCCAACGAATCGGATAAAAAATGCTAAAATCTCCCTTTGGGCGGACCGCCTTCGACCATTTGCTGCGTTATCAGGGGCTTGCGGTACCAAAGTACAGCTGCACCCCGGAATCCCTTGTAAACGAACAAATGCGGCTCGTGAAAAAATGCGGTTAGATGCGGTTTATGGCCTCGAAGATATTGCGGTGCTGGATGCTGATCAGTAAACTCAGTTCCGCGGCTTTGCTGCGAAGATCACTATAAAACCCCATCTGGTCGATATCGGCAGGGATGTCAACTTCATAGATCATGATATTGTTGTTAGGGTCGTCACCACCTTTGAAGACGGCTTGGAGGTTGGTTACGTTGACGCCATAGCGGGCGATGATCTCCGTCATGGCGGCCACCAAACCCTTGCGGTCGGGCCCTCTGGTGGTAATGACAAATGGCTCGCTTTTTCCCATCGTAAAAGTGACCCCCCCAATTTCAAGGGGTTTGACAAACACGTGATGGTTCAAAGGGGCCAGGCCTTCTTTCAAGAACGCTTCCAATTCCTCGATGGGTAGCTGTGATGGCAGGGCCACGATGAATATGCCGCTGAATTCAGACTGCAGTATGGTCTGGCTGACATTTTCGATATTGCCGTCTTTTTCGACCAGCATTTTGGACACCGCGGCGATGATGCCCGGGCGATCCGGTCCCAAGACCGAAATGACTACCTTGTTCATTCAATCACTCCTGCTGCAATCGACACGTTTATAAGATCAGGCAGTCGGCGACAAGTTCCCAGAGGTATTTGACCTCCAGGTCCTGCATGCCGTAGTTTTCCTTGATATTGTTTAGTTGACCATGACAGCTGTGGCAAGGGACCACGATCATCGACGCCCCGGTCGCTTTGATCTGTTCCATTTTTCTGCGACCGTAGAAAACCCGCTCATCGTTGTAGCCGGTTGTCAGTGCACCGCCGCCGCCACCGCAACAAACCTGGTGTTCCCTGTCCGGGTAAAGATCTTGCCAGTTTTCGAGACACTGATCCATAATCCAGCGCGGTTCCTCATAGAATCCGTGTCCAAAAAGCTTTTCGGCTTTGCGGCAGTAATTGCAGGGGTCATGATAGGTGGCAAGGGTATCGAACCGGGTTTTGTCCAGTCTGATTCGGCCCTCCTTGATGTATGCGATGAGCAGATCGAAGACGGTGTATGTGCCGATCTTCTTCAGAATTTCAGGATACCATTTTTCGAGACCAGACCTGGTCGTCAGATAGGCGTGACCTCATTCGGGCCACAGGAGGTTTTTAATTTCCAACGTTTCAAGCTGTTCCACAATTCGTCCGGCCATGGTTTTCATGGCGGCATCGTCACCCGTGAAAAATCCCCAACTGGTTCCTTCCCAAGCATCGGAGGTGATGGTCCAGTTTTCACCGGCGGCATGAAAGATTTTCCACCAATGTTTGAGATCTTCGGTGTGGGTGTTGACCAGCTTGTTGTGAATGGTTGACAGGATATTGGCGCCTTTCTTGTCGATCGGGACCTCGAATGCTTCAAAACCCGGTTCTTCTGCCAGTTCTTCGGCTACGTCCTGAACGATAAAAATAAAATCATCCTTGGGCAGCCCTAAATTGTTGCCGGTTCGTAGAGCCGCATCGACACCCTTGTGCAGAATCCCCGGGACGTGCTCCCGATCCCTGAGGGAGCGGATGCCGCGCATGATATTGGGGATGTCGATGTCCATCGGACAGAGATATTCACATTTGGCGCACATGGTGCAGATCCAGGGCCATCGGGCTTCGACGATCTCTTTATCCACACCCAGGGCAGTCAGACGCACGATTTTGCGGGGATCGAATCCGTCTATGCCCGAAGCCGGGCAAACGCTGGCGCACAGCCCGCATGTCAGGCAGACATCCTGTGAATACGGCCATGACGAGAAACGGTCGCAGTCAAGAGCTTTTATGTCGGTGGGGAGTTTCGTTTTATCGCTCATCTATCACCTCTGGTTGTGACGGTATATTCCGGTCTGAGGGCTTTTCCATTTGCTGCAACTTCCGGGCGAAGCGCCGCGTGATTTGTCCAAATTCCGTTTCCATGTTGGCCGCGAGGGTGTTGACAGCGACACGGTCCCCACCATGGCCGATGAGGTCGAGAAGACCGGACAGATGCTCGATCCGCCTGCGGGCATGTTGGTTGCCGGTTTCGGAATGGCAGTTGCCGTCATGGCAGGTGAGGACCATAACGCCTGCGGCACCTTGAGATAAGGCCTCGAGAATGAAAGCGGTGGATACGGTGCCGGCGCACGGAACCGTCACCACGTTGAGCTTGGCCGGTGTCTGCCGTCCGGTTTTGGTGGCCAATTCGTTCGCCTGGGCAGCGGAGCGACTGCAACAGAAAGCCACGATAGCCGGATCGTTATCCTCCCTCAAGCGAACGGCGCAGGTACGGAGGTGATCTTCGATCTCGGCATCGACATTCCCCAGGCGAATGGCCTGGCGGGGACACTCGGCGAAACAGATTCCGCAGCCGGCGCAGGCCTCGGCGGCCACTTCGATCCGTTGGCCTCGCTTTATCGAACCGTAGGGGCACAACCGATAGCAAGTCAGGCAGCGGATACAACGACCGCTGTTGATTTCGGCATGTTCAATCACGCGATGCAGTTCCGTATTCCCTAAGGCGAGAACCGCCAAGGTTCCACAGGCAGCCTCCGTGATGCTATCGTCCGCAGACATGGCCGCCCTGGCCGGACCGACCGCCAGGATTCCGCGGCGATTGGTAAGCACCGGCAGACGGTGCACGTTTTCTGTCTGTAAAAACCCGGCCGAATCGATGTCGAGGCCCATAATTCTGGCCAGGTGCGCCAGGTAGGCGGACGGAACGATGGTCTCATCCACGACGATGACGTCCGGTGTGATACGGTAGCTATGAGCAGTGACCTCATCGATGAATTCGACCTCCCAGCCGTCATTGTCGGCCCGGCGGATCGTCGGTAGGGAATCGCTGAATTTGAAAAAGAGAGCACCGGCAGCCTTGGCCTCTCGGTAGAGGGCTTCGAGCCCACTGCCGGCCACTTTCAGATTACAGGTCATCACGTGTGCCCGAGAGCCGGCAAGGTCCTGAAGCGCTCGGGCGTGGTGCATGATTTCTGCGGCAATAACCGGATCGCTCTCGCGGGTAAGGCCATTCAGAAAAACAATCTGCTTTTCGGCAAAAGCGCCGGAATCGTTTTTCAGATCTTGGGCAAACTTGGAGAGCGACCGCACGGACGGACTGGCCTTAAGGGCGTAATCTTCTAAATGATCCTTGCGGCGGCTGTCTTCGGCGATGACGATGCTTGCCACCTGCCGGAGCAACTTTTTACCGTTTTTAACGAATGCGGTTTCAAATCGTCCGACAAACCCGCTGCAGGCGTCAAGCTGCACGCCTGAAAATACTTCAATAGACCCGTCGACAGCCGTTTTCGGCTGGCCCACAAGCCGTTTCTCAAGATCGTTGTGGGACCCATCCCTGGCGGCCAGGATGATACTGCATCCCTGGGACACGAGTTGTCGCGCCACCGCCAGAGCACACGCTCCACTGCCGATTATCAATGTAGGAAATGGCAAAACACACCTCTGCACGTATGAAAATTAAATGCTTGTCATAATTAGTGTCCGTCCATAAATGGCCCTTTTTCCCCTGGGTCCCGCCACGGCGGGATTATCCGCGGGTTTTGATCCTCAACGTAGCCATGCTACGCCTGCGGTCAAAACCCTTGTGCGGCCTTGCCCAGAGAAAAAATGACTCATTTATGAATCGGACACTTACACATGTGCCCATCCACGAGTCGTTAAAGTCATTACAGAGTGTCCAATTCTCACTTATGAGTGGGCACTCATTAACGTTGACGCTTGACCGCTGTTCCCAGGAAAACGGCGGCCGCCAGTGCCGCCTGGTCGGCTGAGGCCATCGACTCGGCGATGCTCATCGGGCCGCGTACGGCGCCGGCCGTGTATACACCGCAACCGGTTGCACCGTTTTCGTAACTGGCTGTGGCGAGAAATCCGGATTCATCCGTCGTTAAATCGAACATGGCGGCCATACCCGTGTTTTTTGCCGCGGGCGTGATGCCGACAGAAAGTACCAGCATGTCGAAAAGCGACTCACGGCTTTCAGCGGCACCGGCATCGTAAAAAACAACCTTCAATCGATCTTCCGGTGTACGATAGACGTCACCCGGTATGGCGCGAATCATGACGATCTCGTTCTTGACATCGTCGTAGAACCGCTGAAAGGTTTTGCCGAAGGTCTGAACATCGATGTAGAAGAAGGTCATCTCGGTTTCCGGGCGTCGCATCTTGATCAGGCGTGCCATGCGCAAGGCGGATGCACAGCACACTCTGGAGCACCACAGGTGGCCGAGCTTGGCATCCCGGCTCCCCACACATTGAACAAATGCCATACGGTCGGGGGCGCGTCCATCCGAGGGTCGCTCGGGAACGCTGCTTCGCCTCATCATCCTCTCCAGATCGAGGTTTGTGACCACATTCGGGAACTTTTTGTATCCGTAGTGCATTCGCTGCGGGTCGAAAGGCTGGAAGCCGGCGGCGATGATAACGGCCCGGGCCGCGCACTTAATCTCCCGCGGTTTTCCCGTCGATGAGGTCTTTACGATGACGGCCTGAAAATTATCCGACTTGTCAACCCGGACGATCCGGCTGTCGGTAAACACCTCTATTCGCGGATCTTCGACAACCCGGCGGATTTTTTCACTGACGATGCAGGCACCACATTTAACGCAGGCTTCGGTGGCCTTGCAAGTATACTGGGCGGCGAAACCGCCCAACTGAGTGGATTGCTCGACGATGATCGAGCGAATGTTCAGGTGCGACAGACTGAGGGCCGCCGTGAGGCCAGCGATACCGCCGCCGAGTATGAGCACTTGGCTGTCCGACTGCATTGGTGAAGGTCTCCTGTTTTTAACTATTTGAAGATATTCGGGTTTTACCTAACAGGGTGTTGAAAAACGACTGCGCTTGGCCATCGATGTAAACGGCTGAACCGGAAGACCCTGCCGCTTCAGCGAAAGGGCTCATTTAGCAATTGTAAATTCCGCTATTCGCCGGATTTTGCCTTGTCTCATCTGCGCTCATGACGTTTTTCAAGACCCTTGCTGAAGACGGCATTATATGGTCGATGTTTTATACGCCGCAACGATCTTTTCGATGCGTTGGGCCACGTCACTGGCGAGGTCGGCGGCTTTTGCGCTGGAAATCGTACCGATATCGGCCGAGAGGCGTTCTGCCGTCTCTTCTTCGATTCCGGTAATTTTATTGATCAGAAATGTGTCCACCTCACCCTCGTCCAGCAAAAGACCGCAGGCGCCAACGGCGCCGAGAAATGTATCCTCAAGAAAGATGGGCACGACGATTTTGACCAACCCGGCATCGCATTCCTCGATCGCCGGTTTTCGGGTCTGCATGGCCTGAACGGCAATGTTCATATGCGCAACCGCACAGATGAAGCTTTGACCCTTGTCGGTCGCTTTTACGGCGGGGCACAACGTGTTGACCCACTGCTTGAACTCTGAAATGCGCACGCCGTCGGTGTTGAAGACATTGACATCCATGCCATACCGATTGTGGATGTCGTTTTCGAGTTCAACCCAGTTCTCAAGCGGCATGATATCGATCAGCTTCATTTGGGCTCCTTCCATCACTCGCGGTTGGTGTAAGCATTCTATAGCTCAGTTAATCGAGGGTTCCGGTTCTTGGCCTTTTGGCGTAAGGAATCCGGTCTGCCCGGGTGTGGTTACACCGTTTTCCGTGTATTATCAAGCCAATCTTTCAGGCACTGAAGGCCGTCTGCCGTGGCAACCGTGGGTCGGTAGCCGAGATCGTTGCGGGCGGCGCTGATGTCGAACCAGTGGGCCGAGGCGAGCTCTTCGGCCACGAAACGGGTCATCTGCGGTTCCCCCTTTAAGTCGCAGGACGCGATAGACGAACTCGAGTACGGCACCCATCACTTTTGCCGTTCGTAAAGTTACGAATTTGCGCACGGGTGCGTGTCCACCGGCCTTCAGGATCGCGTTCACCATATCCCAGAGGGGGATCGGTTCTCCCTGGCTGATGAAGTAAATCCGGCCGGACAGCTCCGGGCGTGATTTCAGGGCCTTGGCTGCGAGAATGTGGGCTTCGGCGGCATTGTCGATGTAAACGGTGTCCACCAGGTTACGGCCGTCTCCAATGCGCCGCAGACGTTTGGCCCGTTCAATAATTCGCGGTACGAGATGGTTATCTCCCGGTCCCCAGATCAGATGCGGCCGCAGAATGATGGTTTTGAGACCCTCTGCGGATGCCCTGACCACGGCCCTTTCAGCCAGAGCCTTGGTTTGGGGGTAGGGCGATCGATAGTGCTCTGGATAAGGCACCGATTCATCGATACCTTCCATATCCTTTCCGTCGAAAACGACACTGGGTGATGAGGTGTATACCAACCGGTGAATGCCACCGGCTTTACACGCAGCGACAACGTTGCGTGTACCGATGACGTTGGTTTTATAGTAATCCGAATAGTGTCCCCACACACCGGTTTTCGCGGCGACGTGATAGACGGTGTCAATGTCCCGGCATGCCGTGGCAACCGCATCCTGGTTTCCGATATCCCCCTGATACTGTTCAACGCCCTCGATGTCCAGATCCGGATAAAAACGGCGTGAAAAGCTGCGGACCCGCATCCCTTTTGCCAGTAGTTTCATCACGATGGCGCGGCCGAGAAACCCCCCGCCGCCGGTGACAAGTGCTGCCGGTATTTTGCCGGCAATCATTCTTTTAGCGCCTGATTCTAAAGTGGGAATCAACGGTATCATATCAGCTGCGTTTCCGCCCACCGGGCCAATTTCTCACGAAAGATCTTTGCATTGTGACGGATATCCACCGGAAACTGTGCCGGGTAAAGCACGTTTTCGATCGATTGAGTCAGATCATTGCCGAGGGCGAGCGCCCGCAGATCACGTGTAATTTCTGTCCGGTTCTTCCCCTGCCAGGCCGGGTCGAGGTCAACACAAATGACCGGTTTCTGGCGGGGTGCATGGCCGACACCCACCAGGGCGCTGCGGTAGACCCCGGGATGAGTGTTGAAAATGGCCTCGCAGGGGATGGTAAACAGGGTCCCCCTGTCAGTGATGACCCGGTGACTCTTGCGACCGTAAAACCAGATTCTGCCGTGTTCATCGATCCGTCCCAAATCTCCCATGCGGTGCCAGAAAGTATCACCGTCCCGGATCTTTGCCAGGGCATCGGCGTTCGGCTGTTCGAAGTAATGGCGGGTCACTTGGGCGCCCCTGACGGTGATTTCACCCACGGAACCGTTCTCGACGCGCACGACATCGGACCAGGCCTCGACGGCATGATCGCAGGTCTCAATGATACGCACCTCGACCCCTTCAAGGGGGCGTCCGACGCAGACCCCGTGCCCCAGTTCGCTCAAGGACCGCGTTTCGGCCAGAATTTCATGCGCCTCGATCGAGGCCACCGGCATCGCTTCGGTGGCACCGTAGCCGGTATGAATTTCAGCCGTGGTGCACAGCAGCGATAAAAACTGTTCGATGTTGGCCGGCATTATCGGGGCTCCGGCGGATATGACCCGTTTGAGGGATGGGAGCTTGACGCCGTTTTCCATGCCGAATCGACCGACCCTGTGAAGGAGGGCCGGTGAAGCGAACATGTTGGTCACGCCGTTCGATTCGACGGCGTCGATAATTTTTAACGGATCTACCTGCGCCGGCCGGGTCGGGTCCATATCGGGAATGACAGCCGTCATGCCAAGTGCCGGGTCGAAGAGGGCAAACAAGGGAAACGTCGGAAGATCGACCTCATCGGTGGCAATCCCGTAATGGCTCCTGATGGCGTCAATCTGGGTCGCAAACACGCCGTGGGTATAGACGACTCCTTTGGCCGGACCGGTGCTGCCGGTGGTAAACAGGATGGCAGCCGTCTCGTCTTTTGTCGTCTGCGACAGAGGGTAGGGGGCCGTCCGAATCCGTTGGAGCTCTGCCAGGCTGTGGGTGCCCCAGAACCGTCGTCGCCCGGTAATGATCCAGGATTTTACGGACCTGAAAAACTGCGGGTACAGCGCCCGCAGAACATGGGCCTTGGGGATGCCGATGAAAGCCGCAGGATGGCTCTGCCTGAAACAGACGACCATCCGCTTGAGTCCCATGCCTGGATCTACGACGACCGGCACGGCGCCGACCTTGAACAGCGCGAAGGTCAGAACGAAAAAATCCAAGCCGGGCTTGACCATCAGGATGGTGCGTGTTCCGCGCACGATTCCGACGCTTTCAAGACCCCACGCCAGATAGTCGGAATCGCGATCCAGTTGCTGGAATGTCAAATGGGTGTATGCCACCCGACCATGCGCATCGCGGTCATGCGGGTAAACAACGGCTCTCTTGTGCGGTTGAACCCGTGCCATCCGTTTCAGATATGACGCCACGTTGAATAGGTTGCTGGTCGTAGCGGGTTCGTCGGGGGATATCGGAATTATTGAGGTCATTGACGTTGGCTCTAATCGATGGTTCTGTCTCTCAACCGCGTGCGTGTTGAGTCCGCTATTTTTATTGTATCCCGGCGTATGGGGTTGTCGGGACTCACCGAGTGAGATTCGGATATTGTGGGCATATGCAAAAAAAACGATCCTAATTCAGAGCGGGTGCCTTTGCAAGAATCGATCGACCAGGGACAGAATCGGCTTTGGTGAATCTTCCATGAGATAGTGGCCGGCATCCGGAAAGGAATGCACCTCGGCCGATGGAAACCGGCGCCGCCATTCCACCAGGTAGTCAAGGTCAAATACGAAATCATGTTCTCCCCAGCAGATGAGCATCGGCAGGTGCTTCAACCTGTAAAGATTTTCGTCGACGTGTTTAGCCAAGGCATAGCTCGGATCGGTGGTTGAAAGCGGGATATCCCGTACGAACATCAGGGTGGCGCGGCGGTTGTTCCACGAGTTGTAAGGGGCTGCCAGGCCCGCTCGCACCGCTCTGTCCAGTCGCCGGCGGGGCGCCATCAACAGAGCGCCACGAACAAACAGGTTGCAGCCCAGAACGGTCGGTTTTGCCAGCGCGTCTATGTCTCGGATGATCTTCAGCCTCAGGGGCAGGCGTTTACCCGGCGGCGGCAAAAAGGCGGCCGTGTTGAAAATAACGATTCGGCCGATGGTTTCCGGATGACGCAGCGCCGCTGCCAAGCCGATCATCCCCCCCCAGTCGTGGAGCACCAGCGTCAGTTTTTTCTTGAGATTCAGGTTTTCGATGAACTGATCCAGGTCATCGACTCGGCTTTGGAGTCGATAGTCATACCTGTCAATGCCGGGTTTTTCTGATAGTCCGCAACCGATGTGGTCCGGCGCAATGACGCGGTAGCGGTTCGACAGTCCCTTAACCAGTTCGCGAAAGAAAAACGACCAGGTGGGGTTGCCGTGAACCATGACGACCGGGTCACCGGATCCTTCGTCCAGGTAGTGGTACTGCAGCCCGTTCCGGTTTACGAAATGAGAGGTGAACGGATACAGATGCTGCCATCCGGACCGATCGACGGGTATGTTTTTCTTCATAAACACATCGATCCAACTGTTATCTTGATAATCATCGGCAAGCCCCTGGTATTTCCGGGGAGCCTCTCAAAATTCGACAGTTCCAGGAGTTAACACATCCCTGCAGCGATGATAATTAGTGTCCATCCAAAAATGGCCTTTTTTCCGTTGGGTCCCGCCACGGCGGGATTATCCACAGGTTTCCGGTTGCGGCGTACGTAAAGTACGCCTCACCGCAAATCCCGCTGAGGCGGGATGCGGCCTTGCCCTGCGGAAAAAATTCTCATTTATGAATTGGACACTCAATAGTGCCAACTACTTTTCGCGGATGGACACTAATTATAATTCTATGACCGGCTGGTTGCACTAAATAATGGTGTTAAGGGCCCGCTATCAGCGGTACACAAGCCATTCCTCCGGCGTTGCCGGCAGGGGTCATTTAAATCACCACTCGCAGCCGAGCATCAAACAGTTCAGCCCGCTGCCGATGCCCAGAAAGCCGATCTTGTCGCCGCGGTTGAACCTGCCCCTGTTTTTGGCAATGCCTGCGGTAATCGGCAGTGAAACCGACCCAATGTTCCCGAGGTAACGGAAGGTGGTAAAGTCCTTTTCGGTGGAAACGCCGATCGATTTCAGAATGTTTCGCTGATGCGTTTCACCCACCTGATGGCAAACGATCCAATCGGGATCGTCGGCGCGCCATTCGAGTTCATCTTTGAGTGCCTTGAAGGTCTCTGCCCCCAGGCGAACGCCGTTGTTGAGAATACCCAGTGCGTTCGTCTCGATGAAGTGGCGGCCGTCGGGAGACATCTCTGTATCTGTGCCCCACATACAAAGTTTGTGGAATTCGTTGGCATGCCGGACGGAGCCACCGAGGAGCCTGTGTCCGTCGGGCGAATGCGATGCGTCGCACAGAAGTACCGCCACGGCTCCGGACCCGCCGGTCAGCGTGGCGATATTCTTTTTGAAAAAATCCATATCGAGGCTCTCGTTCAACCGTTTTATGGTGATCTCGATGATTTCCCGCGATGTTTCACACGCCGTAATCAGTCCGGCCCGAATCTGTCCCAGTTCGATGGCGTTGGCGACTTGAACCATGCCGTTCAAAACGCCCAGGCAGGCGTTCGAAACGTCATACACCTGGGTCTGTGGCGGAAGGTTTAATCCATGGGAAACCTCACAGGCCGTGGCCGGCTCGATGTTGTCCCGGCAAACGGCCCCGTATATCAGCATACCGATCTCTTCGGAGGTTATGCTGGCTTCCTGCAGTGCTTTGCGACCCGCGCGGATGGCACCTTGCGCCATTTTAAATCCGGCATCCCAAAAACGGCGTTCCCGGATACCGGTGAGGGCTTCAAGTTGTCCTTTCGGAAAACGCAGGGCACGGTAGAGAGGTTCCAGACGATCCTCGAGATCGTCGGAAGTCACGACGTTGGACGGAAGTTCGTAGCCGATGGCATCAATCCTGGTACGGGTAAAACGCATAATTTATAAGCCAAAACATAATGTAGTGGTTAATAAAAAATATTATAAGTCATTTATAATAATAATATTAAGACCAATATTTGCGAGCCCACAGTAATGCGTCATTCATCGCGGTCAGGGACCACGAAGGCTCCGTTGTTCGGCCGTATTGTTCAGAGGGGGATGATCCGTATACCATAGCCCTTCATGTGGTAGATTGCCAGTCCGTCTATTTTTAAGATACCGTCGGCACGCAGTTCGGGTACCGGTTCATTCTTAACGGACGTTATAAATGCTTCCACTTCAACCCGTCGGTTTTGGGGGACAATTTGCCCGCGATACTGCCAGGTATGCGGGATCTCAAGGGTGGGTTCGAATCGGTGACCGTCGGTCAGGTCCGTCCAGCGTCGAAGTGCTTCGTACTTCAGCAGCTGTAGAAACGATTCGATACCGAGCGAGCCGGGACAGACCGGATCCTGGTGGAAGTGGGCGTCGAAGAACCATTCCGCGGGATCGATTTTTTTAGTGGCGCGCAGGTAGCCAAGTCCATGGGGGCCGCCGGTCGGCCTGCAGATCTCTATGCGGTCGATCATGCGCAATGCCTTGGCCGGCATGGCCAATGCGCATGTCATCATTGTACTGTCGGTGTCATCCGGTGTCAGCGGCGCTTCGTCCGGTAGAGACACCCCGTGATCGATGGCCCCGGGTTCTTGTCCGTCGTTCATCAACAAACCGTCGTCGGCTTGAATTCCCTTCTGATTTGATAGAGACTCGGCCGTAAAAAAGCCGAAAACGGTGTTGCCGTCGTAAATGAGCTCATCCCTCTCAAGCACCTGGAATTCAAAGCTTTCGATGATGATGTCCTCGACAGTCGAGACCTTCGTCATACGGCAGCGGATTTTCAACGTCTGGGGGACGGCACGCACGTCCCGATGCAGTATCGCCTGCCCGTCGAGGTTCCTGAACCGCAGATCTTTAGGACTCCTGAGCGCTGAACCGGCATAAGCCGCCAGCCAGCCGCAGGCCTGCAGTGCGATTTCCAGCAGGACGCAGTAAGGCATGTTGTCCGATCGGTTGGCCTTGAAGTACCAGTCATCGGGACGGACGTCAAATTCGGCCTCTACCCAACCGCCGGATTTCAGCTGCCATGCTACCGGTTCGGCTTTGATGACCCGGTCGATAAACGAGTAAGGCGGGGCCGGCAGTCTGGCCAAAAAACGATCGGTATCGAATGCGGCGTAGCGGTCACCGAATGCCTCTGACGGTTTACCGGTGGCAAAAGTCAAAATCCGTTGACGATCGAAAAGTATCGGTGTTGGTGTTTGCACCTGTTGCCCGGCAACAGGCCGTATTCTGGCTTTCCAGTCGTTCTCGAGGGTTTCCCGTTTCAATCCGGACATTCGTATCCCCATGTCCGTGAAGCGTACGATGTAGCGGCCGTCGGCATACATGTGCGCATCTGCGAGCGCGTAGGGCTCGGGGCCATATCCGATTTCTTTGAGTTCGACCTCGTAGATCACCTGCCGGGTTCGGGGTGTCACCGGTCCGCGGCACTTCAGAACGCTCTTGACGCCCGGGACCGTATCGTAGTGCACACCCGGCCGGTCGGTTACCCAGCCCATGCGCTGGAGAAATACCCGCAGCGTGTGGGCGCAGCATTCGTACATCAACGTGCCGGGCATGGTCATGTCGTCAACGAAATGGCAGGTCAGAAACCAGTCGTCGGGTTGGATGTCCGCTTCGGCTCGAATAGAACCGAGGCCGCAGCGCCCCCCCTGTGGATCGAGACGTTGGATCCTGTCGATCAGTTTCATGCGACCGCCTGGAATCCTCAAGGTCTGTGCCAGAACGATGCCGTCGAAATCATGTCCGAAACAGGCGGCAAGGTTACCTGTTCTCAGCGCGTCGAGTTTATCGTCGGCATAGCTTTCGATAGCCTGCGGGACGAGTTCTGTCCACTGCGGATCCCGTCGCCCCGAATGTATATCGTGTTCCGCGGTCGTCGGAATGATTCCACCCGAATTTTGGATCTCCTCTTCGGTGAAAAAACCGGCACAGCCGTTTGTCATGCTGATCAGCGGTTGATTGTCGATGGTGCCTTCAAAGCGAAAGAAAAACAGATACGTCGGGCCTTGACGGATGAATTTTTCGATTTTTATCTCGTAGCGGATGGTTTCACCGGGACAGGGGAGCTCGCGATGAAAGACCACACTGGCATCCAACAACCGGTAGACCCGTTCACCTTTAACCGCCAGGTCGATACCGAGGTATGAACAAAGGAAAAGGTCTGCCTGACCGGCTTCGACGGCAATACAGACCGGAGCGTGATTGCCGTCCAGGTACCAGGCGCCGGTGAGCACATCGTGCTCGGTGATCAGGCGGCCTGATGTCAGGGATCCCTTGACGCCGTCCACTGATACAATGCGGTCGACCAGCATCAAAGGTTCGGCCGGGAGACGAACACGGGTTTTGTAAGTGTCGGCCGGCGCAAATTCCGGACCGAGGACTTCGGCGACGCTGCCGGTGGCAAACTCAAGACACTGCTGACGATCATATGCCATCGGTGTCGACGCATCGCTGCTCTGCGACCGTTCGATCGGTTCCGGGAGAGTCCCACTCCCGGCTGCACCGCATCGGGAGAGGGTTTCAGCCAGCCGGGAGTAATCGGCGATGGCCTCTTCGTGCGCACGGATTAAATCGGTAGAGAAATCGAGATATTGTTTATGGGCGGTTGCAGTGGCCGATGTTGTGCGGGTAAGTTCGTCGATCAGTTGCGCCTGCGGGCAACGGCTTTCGGGCACGACCGGCACCGGTTGCCGTTGGTCGACGCGGCCACCGATTGGCAAACTGTCCGATTGCGGCGGCCTTTGCGGTTCCAATATACCTATTCCGGTTCCGCCGGTGGCCGGTTGTTTGCCCTCCGGTACGGGGGACGATACCGCCGGCAAAATATCGGGTGCGGCCACTGCCGGTCGAATACGGACGGTGTTATCCGGCCGTGCAGGGGAGAGTATTTTGCCACCGACGGAGATCTCGATGATATCGCGCATATCCGGTCCGCCGTCAGGTGCAGAAAACCGTGATGCATCATCTTTCGGATAGAGCCATTCCAGATTGAGCGGCACCCTTTCGGAGATCAGCGCCCCGATACCCTTCAGTACCGATTCGACCCCATCCGCCCCGGGCACGTCGAGCGACTGCGACAGGTGCGGGCGGTCTCCGAGAATATGGCGAATCATCCGGCTGCAGGAGGTGCCTGGACCCAGTTCGAGAAAAATGCGCACGCCGTCGGCATAGGCTTTTTCAATCGTGGGCGGAAATTCAAAACCATGCAGGCCCTGCGACAGTATGGAAGCTGCGGCGCTATCGGTCGCCGGAGCGTAAGCGCGGCCGCTGGAACAGCTGTAAAAGCGGACTCCCTGGGGAGAAACCGTCGGAAACTCATGCAAGGACCTGTATGCCTCGGCCACCGGAGCCAAGGCGTCACAGTGGACCGTCGTCACGCCCTCCAGGTCGATCGCCTGGCAATCGAGTCGGCGGATAAGGGTTTCCACCTGATTTTGATTTCCGCCCACCACACACTCGTCCGGGGTATTCACGATCAGCAGCCGTGCTGTCGGGAGATCTTGTAAGGCCTTCCGCACCGTTTCTGCGGGGCGGTTCACCACGGCGGTCCGCCAGTTGAAAGTGTCTCTGGAACCCAGCCCCCAGGCTTGCCGTGCAGCCAAACATGGTCCGGATAACTGAGTGTGAAACAGGTCGGTGTTCAGCATTCTTTCAAGGACCGCGTCTCGATCGGGCCAGGCCTGCATGGCGATAAGACCGGTCACTTCGCCGAGGCTGTAACCGATGACGGCCCGGGGATTGATACTTAAGCTCTGCAGCAGCGCCGTGGTCATGCAGCCGAAGGCCACCGGGCCGATGATGGGATTGAGGGGGTCAGTCAAAAGCTTTTTCTTGGCGGCGTCTTCCCAGTCGGATTCCCAGCGATGCCCTTGAGGCACAAACACCTCCGGCCGGAATTGAGATTTCAAATGCCGTGTGCCGGCATCCAGCCGACGTAAAACGTCCGGCCAATGCAGGGCGATTTCCCGCCCCATGCCGGCATAATGGTTGCCGGAGCCGGGGTAGACAAAAGCGAGATCGCCGCCGAGGGGCGCGGTTCGATAGCATACGCCGCCGCCGGAACCGAAATTTCGCGATGTGTTCGTTTCTATAGCCTGCCGCGCTTCATGCGTCAGTGCTGCAAGGTTTGTCAGGTCATGTGCCAACAGAACCGCAGCAAACGGGCGTTCCTGGACAAGCGGATGTTTTTGCAACCAGCTGCCTGCCGCTGCATCGACAGGCATTCGGCGGGCGTCTTGCTGCCCGGCAAAGTGGTGGAGTTGCTGTGCAGCCGATAAAAGCGTCTTCCGGTCTCGACCCTGAACGACGAACAGGCCCAAGGGCGCCGGCCCCAAAGGGTGCCGTCTTTCTTGCGCGGTGACCGTGACTGTGGGTGTCGGGTCTGACGACGACATTTGATCCGGTACTGCCTGCAAAACGGCAGCGGCATAATTGCCAGCGCCGGTGCCGATGCCGATGCAGGCTCTGCGTGGTCCGTCCAGGCGGTTGCGGAACCAGTAATGCGGCAAGTTCGGGAGACTGAATCCCTGGCCCTGCCAGATATCGTTAGCAGCCGACCGGTATCCGGCCAGCGGCGGAATGATTTCATGGTAGAGGCTCAGAGCTGTTTTTACGACGGCAGCAAGGCCCGAAGCTGCACCGGAGTGACCCAGGTTCGCTATGCTGCTGCCCAGCGAACAGGCGCTTTTACGATCGGAAAACACGGCCTTCAGCGCTTGGCTGACCGACCGGTCACGTTCCGGAATGCCCTGGGCAATGGATTCCACGTAGTCGATGTCGGCCGGCGACACATCGGCCTCCTCCAAAGCCTGTTTCAGTGCGCGGCTGAAATTTTGGGCAACGACACCGGTGTCGTCCGTCGCACCGCAGGAATTTCCAATCCCGCTGACAAGAGCGTATATTCGGTCTCCGTCGGCGACGGCCTGTGCATGCCTTTTGATGATTAAGGCCGCTGCGCCTTCTCCCGGGAGCGTACCGTCCGCATTACGGTCGAAGGGGCATACCGTTCCTTTCGCCGATAAAAAACCGCTTTCGGCGCCGTTGAGAATCTGTCGGATATCACCGGCAAGATCGACGGCTCCCACCAGCACGGCATCGGCTTCGTTGCGTTGAAGGGACCGCACACCGATTTCGAGCGCCCGGTTTCCTGAAGCAGCTTCTGCCGACACCCCGAAACTGGCGTTTCCGAATCTGAATTCCCGGGCAATACGACTGGCAACGATGCCACCAAGAGCCCCCAAAGTGCGGCTGGCGGTCAAGGGCGGGGTCACGGTGTCCTGCAGGGCCGATGTCCAGGCTGCGGCGGTCCTTTCGTCCATGTCAGGGAAGTATCGCTGACGCCACTTGCGGACAAGGGCGGGCAGGGACCATCGAAAATGATAGTTGGTAGCTTCGAAGTCAAAATCGAGTCCGATCACGGCACCCATTCGAGGTCGGTCAATGACGTCGGCGAGGCCGGCATCCGCCATGGCGTCCGCAGCGACTTGCAGCATGAGAAGGTGCTGTGGCAGAATATCGGGAATTTCCTTGGGAGGGATCCGGAACTGGTTGATCCCGATGCGCAGTTTGGACATGAAGCCGCCCCTCCGCGGCATGTTGGCTGCCGGGAAGTCGAGGATGGCGTCAATCCCTTTCCATCGGTTCTTGGGCCGGTCGCCGATAATGCTGCGACCGTTGAAAACGAGTTCCTGAAACTCTCGCAGAGAGACAATCGGCCCAAAGGCGACCGCCATACCGACCACGGCTATCGCCGGGGATTCTGTCTGCTTGACTGCCGCTGTGATTCCCTCTTTGCCGATGCCTGTTCGTAATTCCGTGGGCAATGGGCCAGCTTTCGGCTTGCGATCCTCACCCCATTCCTCGAGCAATAGGTGACCGTTGATACCGCCGAAGCCGAAGGCACTCACCGCCGCCCGGCGGCGATGGTTTTGGCGCGCCGGCCACTGGTCGGCGTCGGTTTGGACCCGGAACGGGCTGCCGGTCAGTGGGCTGTTCTCCGGCGGGCGCTCGAAGTTCAATGAAGGCGGCAGCGTCTTTTCTTTGAGGGCCAGCAGGGTCTTTATGATTCCGGCTGCCCCGGCCGCAGTGAGCAGGTGGCCGATCATCGACTTAACCGATCCGATGGCGCACTGGCCCGGAGTCCATCCGGAGTCACCCCATAACGTGCGGAGGCTGTTCAGTTCGGTTGTGTCTCCGACCGGTGTTCCCGCACCGTGGCATTCAATCAGGTCGATGTCGGTCGGCTGCCACCCGGCGGCGGTATAGGCCGCACGCATAGCCCGCACCTGGCCGCTGCTTTCGGGGGCCAGGAGATTGCCGCGCATGTCATTGGAAAGGCCGATACCATGAATAACACCGTGGATGCGATCATTGTCGGCCAATGCGTCCTCGAGCCGTTTAAGCACGAGAACGCCGGCGCCTTCGCCGACCACGAGTCCGTCTGCGCTGTGGTCAAAAGGTGCGCAGCGACCGGAGGGTGAAAGGGCTCTGAGTTGGCTGAACCCAACCTGGGTATAAAGACAATCCGGTCGCGAGACGCCGCCGGCCAGCATTGCGTCCGACCGCTGGGCGATCAGTTCCTCACAGGCGAGTTTGACAGCATAGAGGGAGGAGGCGCAGGCGGCGTCGAGGGTGTACGCACCACCACCGAGTTCAAGGGCTCTGGCCAGAATGGCGGCCGGCATGGCAGTGACCCCGGCGGCAAGTCTCCTGTTTTCAGATGGTAATCGATAGGCGGAATGGCCGAAGAGTTGCTTCTCGAAAAATGCCCGAAAAAGATCCCTGGTAACGGCCGATGATGTTTCCGTCGGCAGGGCGATAGCCGCCAGAACAACTCCGGTGCGTTTCCGGTTCAACGTAATTGGGGATGGTTGGGATACGGCTCTGCAACCGACGTCCAGTACCATGCGATAAAGCGGGTCAAGATCGTTAATCAACGCCGGTGGCAGATTCAGTTCCGAAGGATTGATGTCGATTCTGTCTACAAGACAGCAGCGGCCGTTGAGGGCTCGATCCGGCGTCGGTGCCGAACTGACCATAGAATCCCGGTCGGCAATCCATCGATTTTTTGGCGCCTCATGCGTGGCTCCGAATTTCGAAATGATATTTTGCCAGTATGCCCGCAAATCCGCGGCGCCAGGAAACAAACCGGCCATACCAACCACGGCGATCATGGAGTGATACCGCATGGCGTTGATGTCATGAATGCTCACAGTAGAATGTCGAAGTGCAAGAAACCGCTGATGGGTGTGTATCTCCGGGAATTGATGCCTGTGGCAGGAGTCGCCCGGGGTTGACTGCCGGTGCAAGCCCGATTAACCATATCCGTCGGCGGTACAACTTGCCGGCACGCCCTCGAATCACAATAATTTTAATGAACTCTATTTTTAACCACAAAATATTGATAGCGTCAAGACCTCCGCCCGGCGCACAATGACCGTATCGACCGAGAACCATGATTTTTGAGAAACCGAATCCGGCTTGCCTAAATTGACTGAGAATGGTAAATTTAATCTTTAGAATAACTTAAAGGGCATTGAAAAGCGGCGACCGATGTTACGTTTTGATGCCTCACGGTTTATCGAATTTGCACATCCTGTTGAAAATGCTCTGTTTTTAAGGCTATCGCCATTTGCCTGGCAGTCTGTTTCGTATTCTCTGGAAGTGATAAACTGAATGCGTCAGCACGATCGGCATTAAAAGCCCGACCCTTTTGGAACGATGAATAAAAAATCTTGGATTCTATATGGGTTTTACGCTGTCGTCGTCTCTGTTTTCTTTCTCTATTATCTTTTTCCGTCGCAAAGCCTGAAAACATACATCATTACGCAAGCAGGCAGGGTGAACCCCAATTTTCGCCTGACGGCAGGAAAAGCGGAACTGGTATTTCCATTCAGGATTCGCCTGCACAACGTCGACCTGGATCATTTTTCCGATCGATTGTTGGAAGCCGAAGAGTTAACGATTGCGCCGCGCTGGAGGTCGTTGATCGGCAGAAAAAGCGTGTTTGCTTTTACGATGAAGGTCCATCAGGGACTTATCACCGGCACTGCCGATATTGCCGACGGACAAAGGTTGATGCTCAACGCCGTTGCAGCAGAGATTCAACTGGCTGATATTCCTGCCTTGAACAATATGTCGACCAATCGGGTCGAAGGTGTGCTGGAAGGCACGCTGAATTACGCCGCCGGAAACGGAAGACTGGAGACGCTGAATATCAATTTTGAAATAACCAATATGACGGTGACATTGGCAGTACCCTTTTTTACACTCAAAGAAATCAGATTCGACAATGTCCGGGCCGAGGCCGTTCTTCAGAATCAACAATTGAAAATATCGCAGGTGGTGTTGACAGGAGACCAGATTGAAGGCAATCTTTCGGGATATGCGTCGTTAAACAATGATGTCCGGCTCACAACAGTCAATCTAAGCGGAACCGTTATGCCGCAGCAGCAGTTTTTAGAGAGTTCAGGTTTTCAGATCCCGCCATCTTTTATGGACAGCCTGAAAACCGGTGGCGGCATACCCATTCGGATCAGCGGCCCGATCGACGATTTGCGTCTCGAAACAAAGTGATATCAACAAGCGCCAATACATTACCGGCAGGCTCGCAGATTCCCGGTCGCGTGACACGCAACGCAACTGCCTGAATCTGCGGGATCGCAACAACTGAATTCGCTAAAGGTCATTGCCATGTACAAACACCTTTTTACGCTTCTAAACCTTCTCATCATAGGGGCCATGGTCTATTTCGGCATCAGTACGATTTTTCTTGCGACTTCGGCGCGCATGGAATCGGCGCCGCCCGCGCCCGCGGCGCAAAAGGCGCCCGAACGGATTGAAAGAACCCAAAAGATGCCCCTGGCCACATACAATCCGATTGTCGACCGTAACCTCTTCGACACCAAAGCCACTTTAGAAGCAGCGCCTAAGACCGTTGATGTGGAGGCGCTCGAGCAGACGAGTTTACAACTTAAACTCTGGGGGACGGTCACGGGACCACCGGAGGAAGCGTATGCCGTCATAGAGGAGGGGGGCAAGAGGGATCAGAATCTCTTCCGTGTCGGCGATACAATTCAAAATGCAACGGTCAAGTTGATCCTGCGGGAAAAAATAATATTGAATGTTGAGGGTAAAGACGAGATCCTGGAGATCGAAAAGGCGGTGGGTAAAGGTTCGGCACCTGCACGGACACTTGCCGGTCGACGCACACCGGCTCGTTCGGCGGGCCAAATGCCGGTCAGCGTCCAGAAAATAACGCTCAGGCGCAACCAAATCGACAGTGCCATCCAGGATGTCTCCCAGCTAATGAATCAAGTCAATATCCGCCCCCATTTCTACCAAGGACAACCGGATGGTATGATGCTCTCCCGCATCAAGCCGAACTCAATTTTTATGCGGATGGGTCTGCGCAACGGGGACGTCATCACCGGTGTGAATGGGCGCGACATCGCCACGGTTGACGATGCCCTGGGATTCTATGAAAATCTCAAGACCGCTGATAATGTTAATTTAAGCATCAAACGCGGCGGTCGCCAGCGATCGATCGAATACAGTATAAAGTAATCACACGATCAAATGCCATGAAATGGTCTGTCCGCCTGCTTTTTTACCTGATGTTGACCGCGGTCATTTGTCTGCCGTCGGTTGACGTTGCCGGTAGTGACAGCCGAAAGCCGGCTGAAGAGCGGCGGATTTCGATAAATTTCAGCAATGTCGATATCGCTGTCTTCATCGACTTTTTCAGCGAATTGACCGGCCGAAATTTTGTCGTCGATCCACGGGTAAAAGGAAATGTAACCATAATTTCGTCAGGCCGGATTTCCATGTCCGACCTTGAGGCTGTTTTTCAATCCACCCTCGCGGTAAACGGTTTCAGTACGGTCGATGCCGGCCAGGTGACAAAGATCGTTCCCTCCGCTGATGCCCGCACCATGGGCGTCGAAACCGGCCCTCCCCAAGACGACAGTCCGGAAACGGACACACCGATCACCCAGATCATTCCCCTGACCCGTGCAGACGCCGCTGAACTTAAGCGCCTTCTGACACCAATGGTTGCGCGCACCGCTTTTATCGGTGCGTATGCGGACGCCAACGTGCTGTTGATCACCGATACCGCGGCCAATGTTCGACGCATGTTGAAAATAATTCGGGAATTGGAAACCGGCGACACCGGTCGGGAATTAACCTTGATACCGCTCGAATATTCGGATGGCACTAAGCTGACAAATATCCTCACGCGCATGTTCCAGCCACTGAAAGCCGGCAAAAAAAGCCAGGGGCAAACCAAGATTTCAATCAGCGCGGATGAGCGCACCAATATGCTGGTCGTTATCGCCGACAAGGAGAACACCCATCGAATCAGAAACCTGACCTCGTTGCTGGATAAGAAGGTCCAGCGCGAAAGAGGAAAAATCCGCGTTTACGCCATTAAAAATGCCGATGTCGAAGAAATGATAAAGACCCTGGGTGAGTTGCCTATCGAGGGCGGAACGACGGAAACGACGAAGGGTAGGGCACCGGTGCTGCCGCCATCGCTCAAAATTTCGAGCGACCCCGCCACAAACAGCCTGATCGTTACAGCCGAAAACGAAGCAGAACTTCAACAGTTGGAAGGCATTATCCAAGCGCTCGATGTGCCCCGGGTCATGGTGTACGTTGAAGCATTGATCATGGAAGTGGACGCTCGGGAGAATCTGCGTTTCGGCGTCGAATGGACTGCGGTTGGTGAGACGCAAATCGGCGGAAAAGCGGCTGCTGTCGCTGGTGGGTTCGTCAACCAAATCGGCCAATCAGCACTACCGGGACTTGCCAGCGGCGTCGCACCGACGGGGTTTTCCCTGGGCGTCTTCACCGAAGCCATCGATATTGCGGGTGTCCAATTCAACAATCTTACGGCTCTGATTCAGGCTTTTAAAGATAACCAGAATGTCGACATCGTCTCCACCCCGCAGATATTGACGACCGACAACGAAGAAGCAAAAATCACCGTCGCCACAAACTTGCCCTTCCAGTCCGGCACATCGACATTCCAAGATGATACGTTTGCCACGTTTGAATATCGGGACGTGGGAACGACCCTCAGTGTTACGCCCCAAGTTGGGGCCGAGGGAACGGTGCGGCTGACCATCAGCCTGGAATTATCAGCGCTTGAATCGACAACGGACTTCAAGCCAACGACCTTAAAACGGATGATCGATACGGATGTGCTCATCCAGGAAGCGAATACGGTGGTGATCGGCGGCCTCATCGAAGACAATCGCACGGTGTCGGAATTCAAAGTCCCCCTGCTGGGTGACATTCCCCTGTTGGGATGGCTTTTTAAATATCAGGGGGAATCGCAACAAAGGAAAAACTTATTTATTTTTTTGACACCCCGTGTCGTTCAATATTCCGCCAACGCTTCGGATCTTCGCAAAGAGAAACGCGACATCCTTGAAAAAATAAAAATGGGACCCGACCAAAAGAGCGACGCTCTCCTGAAATATCGTGAACAAATACAACCGTGAACAATACACCGCGTTTGAATTGGTCCGGCGGCACCTCAAGGATATAGAGGGGTTGAACCGCACCGGACGCATTTCCAGGTCCTTTAAAGACTACCTGAAGTTTCGGCGGTCCGTCGATGGTTTTCTTCAAGACCATTTTTCTTCGACGTGTCAAAAGGCCTGTTACAGTAGTCGGCTGAGTGCCTGCTGTTCCCGGGAAGGCATCATCACCTTTTTTGCCGATGTTGTCGTTAATGCAACCATTTCATCGCCGGCTGAAATTGAGAACATATTGGAAGTACTCCAAGACCCCCGCAGTGAAGTCAAATGTGTGTACCTCGGTGATAACGGATGCCTGTGGCGGATCAAGCCGATTGTGTGCACCATGTTTTTATGCGACCGGGCCCAGGACGACGTTTTCGGGGAGAGCCCGGAACTGCGGCAGCAGTGGGAGAATTTTCAAGCCCTTAAAAAGCGATTCACATGGCCCGATCGTGCGGTCCTTTTCAACGACCTGGAAAGGGCCTTCATTAAGGCTGGACACAGTTCTTCATTGATGTACCTGCACAATAGCCCGGGGTTGCTTAGAGTAAAACATAACGCAAAACTCAAAGCGGATTTTTAAGGCGAAATTAGATGATTTTTAAAATTTTAGGTTTTACGAGCCGTATGTTTTCAGGACCTATGAAATCAAAATCCCAACAGAAAAAATACAATACTACGATATAGATCGGCGATAGGAAAAATTTACTATGTATAGAGATACCATTAAAATTGCCGTTATCGATCTTAACAATGGTGTGCCAAACCAGGGCTTGCGTTGTTTACGCGACCTGTTAAAGCAAACCGGCGAGAACCGGTCGGAAGTGGGTGTGGTCTTCGATTTTTTCGATACTCGCCATGGGGGTGAATTACCGGATATCAACTATGATATTTTCATTTCATCGGGAGGTCCGGGCAGCCCCTATGACGGTCAGGGACAAACCTGGGAGAAAAACTATTTCAACTTGGTGAACCGGATTTATGCGTACAACCAGAACGGCAATCCTCAAAAAAAATATGTGTTCTTCATCTGCCATTCATTTCAAATGATGGTCCGCTTTTTCGGCCTGGCTGAAGTGGTCGAACGTCATTCTGAGTCCTTTGGCATTTTTCCGGTGCACAAAACCGAAGCCGGAAAGGCCGACCCACTGCTTCAGGGGCTGTCCGACCCATTTTATGGCAGCGACTTCAGAAACTGGCAGGTGATTCAACCCAACCGCCAGCAGTTGAGAAGCCTGGGCGCCAAAATCCTTTGCATTGAGAAAAACCGGCCCCATGTACCCTACGAACGCGCCATCATGGCGATTCGGGTTTCTCCCGAAATGGTCGGTACTCAGTTTCATCCCGAAAGCGACCCGGCCAGCATCCTATGGCACCTGCACCATCCTGCGAAAAAGGATCAAATCATCGAACGGTGGGGCATGACCAAGTACCGGCATATGCAACGATTGGCCGACAACGTCGATGCCGTTGCGCGCACGCAGAAAACCATTATCCCCGGCTTTATAGATTCCGCCTTCCGCGCACTGCGTCCAACACGATAAGTGCCAGCTACTTGAGGCCCCCGTGGATCAGGTTGCGCCAGACATTGTTTTGGTTTTGCAGACGGACACTTTCATCCGTCACACATTTGATCAGGTAATCTGAAACCTTGTCCACACCCATGCCGGCAAGGTGGGCGCCCACCGAATTGGTGTCGAAATCGCAGGCAAAGTTCAGAAAGTCTATGGCATAGGGGACCCCGTCCTTGACCAACAACTCGGTGGTATTAATCTCATAGCCCAGGGCCTGGTTCAGTTTTCGGACATACTTTTCGATACGCGCCAGCAGTTCGGGGCCGAAAAAGTCCGGATCGACCGAATAGCGCCCCAGCCGCTCGCCAGCGACACGGTCTGGCGGTTCGAAACGAACCGTGGTGACATCGCCGGCGATATAAAAACAGCGCGCAAACTGCTGGTAGGCGATGTCTTCCTGCAGCATGAAGACCAACGTCCGGCTGAGCCAATTACGCACCGCCATATCCTGAACGGCGTCTTCGGGGTAAATTGGTTTGGTATGGAAAATTTCGTTGTTGTAGAGATGGAAGAATTCATCCGGGTTATGGACCTTGCTGACCGCCAGCCAGCCGCCGCCGGAGACGGGCTTTAGCCAGCACGGAAAACCGATGGTATCGAAAATGGTCTGCCATTCGAAATGATCCAGGTATTTCAAGTTGCGCAGGGACTCGGCCGTGATGTCGTACAACCGCGTCGAGCCGGCGATGGGCAGCAGGCAGGTCTTGGGTATCGTCAACCCAAGGTTGGCAGCCAAGGTAAACCCCAGGTATTTGTCATCCGCGCTCCACAGCAGAGGATTGGGGATCACATAGGTGCCGTGTGCTACTGCGGCTTTGAGCAGGTACCGATAATATGGATAATCATGAGAAATGCGGTCGTAAATCAAATCGTAGGCCGGGGGTTCGCCAAGGCGCCCGGCACCCATGATTGCCAATTCGGCCACCACTTCACCATTTCCTTTATGGTTAATAGCTTCCACCAGCGCTTTGGGGAAATTATCTTCCCGGCCTCTCAGAATTCCGATTTTTTTTGTCATCTTCACCCCCATGAATTATATCGATCATTGCTAGTGCTCGGCCATGATATGGTCGATGTTGACAAAGCTGGAAGGGGACTGGCTCCAATAGTCAATCACCGTCGGATGGTTGGGTGTATTGATCCAGGTGCCCTGATAGCTGTAGTCCGGTGAAAAGATCCTGATCAGTACATCTCCGCCGTTAAAGGTCCATTTTCGGCCGTCGTGATAAATGTGTTCGATGCCCATTCCCTGGCGAGTCTTGATGTGAAAATGGTCTTCCGGAAAATCCCAGGAATTATCGATGACAAATTGCAATACTTGCCATTTGTTGCCCGATGGGAGAACACCTTGGTTGGACGCAATACCGGCATCGTTGGGCAAGCCGAAGGCAAGATGCCCGGGAAACCTCCGGGCCAATTGGTGCAGTTCCGCCTCCCGGCTCCATTCATGGTGCAACGTGGTGGTGATATTGTGGATCAAAGCGTAACAGCGATGGTAGTCGTCTTGAGCACAAACATCTCCCAGTTGAGCGGCCCCGGCCGAAAACCCCACCGTCAATTTACCGGCGTTCTGGCGCTGGTGAAGACAGTTTCTAAACCGATCATAATCATCGAAAAAATAACCACCCATGGCATCGTAGCGTTCGAAACCGATATTCACCTCGCCGCCGCCCAGAATGACGACTTCGGCATTGTCGACCATATTGAAAAAGAGCTCGGCATCATGGCGCGATAGGTCGTCGCTCCAGAAAAAGACCATGGCATTGAGGCCAAAAGGGGTGAATCGGTCGAAATACCACTTGAAAGTGCCCCATGAAAACTCCTGAGAATCGCGGCTTTGCATGCCAAAAGGCAAGTACAATACGCTTTTGTTGTGGGGATGCTCCAACGCACGCTGGACGATCCAATCCCGGTGAAGGTAATCACAGCGGTTGTGGGAGCTGTAAATCAAGGCGGTCGGTTTAAGATACACGGGCAACTCCTTTGGCCTAAGTGGTGTTTTTCGATCTTTCGGGGTCATCTTTCAGCAGAAACCGCAACGGTACGTGGACCCGGTTACGCCAGGCCGTTTCGGAGTGTGGATCGCCGGCGTACCATTTGGCGAGCCAGTCAAATCCGAACGTATAGCCTCTCTCCCTTATGATATGTTCCACACGCTTCTGGCAAACCAGGTAACCGGCACTATTGGCTTCGTCGCCGTAGTCCAGATATATTTTATGACGTCTTGGTTCGGGAAGCCGTGTCTTCAGATATTTACCGAGAGACCGGTGTGCAATGGGCCAGTGGGTTGAAAGGCAGGCGGCCCCGCCGAATATATGCGGATATTCACAAAGGGCATACAACGAAATCAGTCCCCCCATGCTCGACCCCATTAAAAAGGTAAACTCCCGCTCCGGGCGGGTGCGATAGTGGTTGTCGACAAAGGGTTTGAGTTCGTAGACCAAAAAACGCAGGTATTTGTCGGAAATCGGCGTTCCCCCATAACGCCTTATTACGCGACTCCTCGACTGTCTGGACTGATGGTCGCAAAAGGGTCGTTGCGGCAAGTATTCACGCAGTCTTTGCGGCGTGTTCCAGATACCGACCACTATGGTTGGTCGAATTTCCTTCTTCTGAAAAAGGACCGCCATGGTCTGATCCAGGCCCCAATCAACACCGATGTAAGATTTTTCCGACTCAAATAGGTTCTGGCCGTCATGCACATAGAGGACTGAATACCCGTTGGCATTGTCTTCATCGTACTCTGGTGGCAGCCAGACATCGACATCGCGGGGATTGATAAACAGCGATGACACACTTGGAAAATGATGGAGGGTGCCGATCAGATCGGGGTTTTTGCCTGGGCTTAAATCCGGTTGAATTTTCGTTTCACTTGGTGCACCATTATGGGTGGTTTCGCAACGGGTCCGGATAATGTCAAAGGTTTTTAGATTCATTATATTTCAAGCCAATTGGAATAAGTCGTTGTCATTCAGGATTTGCTTAGCAATTTCGGATATCATCACAATGATGATTTAGCAGTAACGTCCTCGCCACATCAAGGACCAATAGTGTCCTCTTTGATGAGGGGGCGTGCCAGCATCTTTTCGTAAAGATCAATGTATTGACGCGCCGTAACCGCATGACTAAAAGTAGCGGCGCTCTGGGTCATGACCCGTTCAATCTGGTTTTTTTTATTTTTAAGTTAAGAGTGTAAAATTTAAGGGAGATCTTCATGTTTTCGTCCCCGTAATTGGAGTAAACCTTGTTCATGTAGAAAAAAACCCTGTCTTCAGCCAGGTGGACCCGGTCATCAGGCATTATCCTTCGGATGGTGTTGATGTCCTTTTTGATTACCGGGGGCAGTTGGTGATTGAACATGGCGCGGTAATTCGGTAGAGCAACGTGAACATCGGCGCCTTGGTTAAACAGCGCACTGACTAAAGCGGCGGACACATCGGCCATCCCACCGGCCTTGGCTTTCAGATAATTGGCGATATTGCCCATGTTGTCGGGCAAATAAGTGACTTCCGATGTCACGATAAGAATACGGGGGCTTGCTCCGGGTAGCGGACATGCGCTGTTGCTCCTTTCAATCGTCAAGACTCAATCGCTCGGTTGATCCGGAAGCGGCATGGAAGCATGGAAGTCCGCTCGAAACCTTTCGGCGTAGCTCTCAATTAAAGTATTTACTCGTTGCCATTGACGAGAACGGACGATGAGTCCGGCATGATGGCGTTTGTTTAATCTCCAGACAATTTCAGGGTCATCATAGTCGGTCGTATCCGGATTTTCTTGCCGTGCTAAGGTAATGATAAGGCCGGCATAGTCTTTACGACGTTCAGGTAATCGATAGGGTTGTGTCTTGTCGGCAAACACCACCTTGGCCCATTCGGTCCAAAGATCGATACCGGACGCGGCTTCAACTAACTCAGCGATGTGTGCCCCACCGACCCGTGCCGCCGTTTCGAGGAAGTAGAATTCACCATCATCCCTCCCTCTTATGAACTCGGTATGGCTGACACCTTGCTCCAGTTCGAATTGGGTAATCACCCTATCATTTAATGACCTTAGAATAGGTTCCTCGGGCGAACTCCTCTCCAGCGAACAGGATGCAAAGATACCTCCTTCATGGGCGACACTCATGGGGGGCAGCATGTATTTTTGTATGGCGGCAAACTGCACGTTGCTTTCATAAACAATAGAATCAACATGATAGATATCACCAGGAACAAATCGTTCCAGTAGGTTGAATGATTGCTTATCTCCTAAGGTTTCGACGATCTGCCAGAATTGTTCAGCGGTTTCGATTTTTTTTATCCCGATCGCCGATGCCTGGGAGCGCGGTTTGAGCACCCAGGGCGCCGGTACCCGGTGCAGAAAATCGCTAAGTTGATCATGATTGAGAACATGGATGAATTCAGGCACCCGTATACCCAGATCCCTTGCCCGCATACGCATGGCCAATTTATCCCTAAAACGCCTGGCTGTGGAATCTCCCATCCCAGGAAGACGTAGATGCTCGCGCAATGTGGCGGCCATTTCCACATCAAAATCGTCCAATGCAACGATGATGTTAAAAATACGCGTTCGTGCAAGAAAACTAACGCCGTTAACAACGTGTTCACGGTTTTGCAAATCCGGCATAGCGTGAACTTCATCAATCGCGTCCCGGGGCCAGTTTGCATTAAGCAATTTTTCCTTGGTTAAAAGGATGACCCGGCAGCCCATTCGTTTGCACTCGCGAATGAATTTTTCGCCTTTGAAATAGCTGGCGATACACAGAAACGTGACGGGACGTATTTCATCCATTGTTTTTACCTCTCTGACAAACAATAAATAAGGGATTCATTTGAATCTGTGTAAACTTGATTAGTTAGGTCGTCACGTCGTGATCGGTCATTGGTTATTTTGATGGTGGTGCCATTCCGGATTAAACCTTACGGACATCTTTTGCAAGTGAACGTGTCAGCACTTACTGTGACCTTAATCTTAATCAAGCCAGCAAATCGGGGCCATTCCTAGTCCGGCCGCGCGCTTGTCGGTCATTCCCAATTCGGTTTTGACCGCCAATATGGCTCCCATATTGGAGAACCAGCCTCGCCCGGCAGCGTCGTTTTTTATTTTCCGGGCCGGATCTTTACTCGCGTAGTGAGTGCGGCTCAGCGCCAGGATGCACCGGGCTGCATTGGGCGAATCGGAGACGGCCGGCGAACCGGCATGAAATACCAACCGGGTTTCGGAACAGAATCCCGCCAAGGCGTCGGGATCCGTCAACTCTGCATTGATATTGGGCATCACCGGCGTGGCCCAGAACAGTTCCTGGGCCAGCATGGGCTCTTCGGAACAATACTTTTCGACCACGGCCAGATCAGGGCTGACGAACACCCCTTTGGAACTCATACCGTGCAGCGGTTTTACGGCCAACTGCTTCAACTGGTCCGGATCCTTGCGGAAAGATTCCAGCAGAGTGGGGGTGATGCGCTGGGTTTGGGGTGCGACACCAACCCCTTCCAACATACACAGGCTGGTAATGGAGCTTTTGTCGATCAGGTAAAAACCGGCAATATGCTTCGACAGATCCGGCCAAAGGGCCGGCGTTGCATATATTCGCCGTAGGCATTCGATGACCTCAGGTTTTCCTTCGGTTGTCATCTTTTTCAAATACGTTTTAAAATCCGCGTCCACCAGCCTGGAGATGACCTTTTCTGTTGTTCCCGTTTGCCCCTCCCATCGGTAACAAAGCTGGTCGCCCTCGAAAAACACATTCTGGGGATCGAGAATCAGCGGCTCCCGGGAGGGATCGCCTTGGCTCATAAATTTCGCCAACAGGGCCAGATTCTGAAAACTGGGTTGGTTCCGAGGATCGATCTCCAGGAAAAGAATCCGGTCTCGATGATTCTCCGATCCGTGGATATAAGTGGCCAAGACTTGCTCGTCTAATTCAGCATCGGTTAGCGGGCGATGATTCTTTTTGACCCGGGTGAATACGGACTTATCAAATGCGCCGGTGCTTCGCGCCGATCGGATGCATTCTCTGAGCCATCCATAATAGGTATCCACGCTCTGGGCCTCGAGTATTTTGGCATAGAGATGGTCACCGGAGGCTTTGAATTCGTCAAAGTTCATGCCTCGCTCGGAGTTGGCGCCGTATACCAGCACATCAAAAGCCAGGTCCGGTTCTACGGTCAGGTAATACCGATGCAGGAGGTTGGCCATTTCCTCGGTAATCCATCCATCCGGCATCCGTTTTATGAGGTAGTCTGGACCTTCGGCCGCAAGATGCTTGCGGGCCAGGGCATAAAGCACGCGAGAGGTCGCCCAGAGGATCTCGATGAGGTATGGCGGCATATGGAGGGGAAGGGCCCAGGGAAGATCCCCCGCCCCGTAGATGGGTACAAACAGTCCTTTGTCGGCAAGGCTTTGGTAATAGCCCGCAACCACCGCTTCACTTTTAGCGACATGTTCATTTTTTTTCAGCGCCTTCAGAGTTTGCGCAATGCGTGTCTCTTCGTCAAACTTTTTTTCAATCTCCTGCAATGTTTCAAGAGCCTGCTCAATAGTTGGCAATTGTGTCCTAGTGTGCATACGCTTCCTCCCTTATGATATTTTGATCTTGAATCATTCTTTCCTGCCAACCACCTGTTCGACAAAATCAAAAAGGATATTGGTGTAAGTGGAGATACTTTCCAGATCAATCCATTCATGGTCAGAGTGATGCCCTGCGCAAACCGGCTTGGAAATGATCACCGGTATTTTGTATTGGGTAAAAAAGCGGGCGTCGGAAGCGCCTTCGCTGCGATAAATCGGCATGGGGTGGGAGAGGTGGCGCTCGGCGGCCTTTTGAAACATGCGACTGCACCAAAGCTCCATATCCAGGTAAAAATTGTCTCCCACCACCTGCGGCTCAAATGCACCCCTCTGACCTACAATTTTTCGCACCTGATCTTTTATTTCTTCCGCTGTCTGGCCTTCGATAAAGCGCAAATCAAAGCTGGCATCACAGGCATCAGGCACTTTATTGGCCGCATCACCTGCCACTATTTTTCCAATATTCAAGGTGTGGGTCCATTGTTCAGGGGAATGGACAAAAGGAAATTCGTTGCGTAAATCAGAATAGATCGCAAACATCTTGTCAATGGCATTTTCGCCCAGCCACGGTCTGGATCCATGGGCTGATCTACCGGAGGTTTTTACATGAAAATGAAAGACGCCTTTTTCTTCCGCTTCAATCTGAAAATTATCGCCGCCATCCGGCAGAAAACAAACTGCTGGCCTCAGCCCAACTTCATTCAGCAAATAACCAATCCCTTTGTTTCCGCCGATTTCTTCATCAAAGGTAAACGACAGGAGAATTTTATCCTGGCCTGACTTGAGGCGGTCCCAGATGTTAAAAAAAACCGGAACGGCAAATTTCATGTCGCTGGTGCCCCGCCCCATCATTCTGCTCCCTTTTATCTGCGGTTCAAACTGTTCATCTTGGGCCTGAACCACATCCAAATGGCACGACAGCATCAGGGCGGGGTTCAGGGCTTCAACATCAAGTCCGGCAAGCAGAGAGGGGTAGGGACTGGAAGGGATTATTCTCGTCTTGAGACCACGCTTTTCCGCCTCAGCTTTCAGCAGATCGCGGCAGCGATCATGTTCCGGCATGTTTTGAGGCTCATGGGTGGTTTTTTGACGGATCAACTGTTTGAAAAGTTCGAGATATTGACGATCCATGATAAAATCCTTTCTCATTATCCGTTTTCAGGATGCACCATATGAATAAATCCCGTTCTGGTGATAGCTCGTTGTCACGATCATGCTTAAAATCTTCTGACGGTGTGGTATCCTTTGAAGATAACGGGGTTGTATTCTTGGGATTTCTTAACAAAAGTGTAACGAAAAAAAATTCAAGAAAATGTCTGATACTTTCCGGCTATACTGGTCGAGTTACCGATGCAATATGGGCAAGAATCGGCAATTGTTACGATGTGGTGTTAAATAACGGAAGGGTTTGAGTATCCTCAGGATTTATAATGCATTCAGATACTTGCGCTTAATAGCAGCAGGCTTTCGGGCACCCAAAAGGTCGTTTTGTAGAGAAAGCAAAAGGCTCGAAAGGTTTTTTCAGATAATCATAAGCCCCCATCTTTAATGCCTTAATAGCTGAATCCACAGTCGAATCGCCTGTCATCATGACGACAGGGATGCCAATGCACAATTGAAAAGTGCGGTGTCGGCCGAAGAAAACAACGCGCGGTGCCGATCGAGTCTCTATATGAACCTTGAATTTCTTTTAATCATTCCAAGACAACACCTAAAGTCATTGATGAAGTAAAACAATGACAGCATCATTTGACTACCAGAGAATGGATGCAGCCTTCTTAAACCACTTGGAAAATCAGAACGGAAATTAAGCGCTTTAGAATGATTTAGTTGCTGTCCAGAGTCCCAGGCCCCGGACACTGAATACATGCGTCCGGTCCACGCACTTGCACTTATGCGTGATCTATGGTTTTGAACCATTTATATGCGATAAGCATCTTTTCCCAAGCGATGTCAGGCCAGGCAATATTCACACAAGTCGGAAAGTGGAACGACTATGAAACCACAAAAGCTGTAATCGCTTCGACTATCCGCTGCGCCCCTTTCCCAAACAACATCGTCATATGGTTGCCGGGCACTTCAACGTATTGACCTGCGGCCACGGCATGGACCGTCTCCAGAGCCTGTTCACGAGGCAAGACCGGCGGCGCTCCCTGCGGGCCAAACGAACCCAATGCATTGAGCAACAGCATTGGCTGTTTAACTGCAGCGAGGTGTTGGGCCCAATCTTCAGTCAGGGCTTTATCCACCGCTTCGATGATCGCTTCGGGGCGTGAGCGAGGTTTAACCGTGCCATCGTCGCGGATTTCCACGTCTGCTCGATAGAAACTTTCGATGGCCGGATCCCACCAGCCCCGGTAGAAAGGCATCTGTTTCATGGCATCGATGTAGGCATCCCACGAAGGCAGCACCTTTCCCAAACGGTCAACGGACGGTTGGATTAACTCCCGCACGCGCGGGTGCATCGACCCGGCAGCATCTATGACCACCAATTTGCTGACCCGTTCAGGATAATGAGCAGCCACATAGAGGGTCAGCAGGCCTCCAAACGAATGGCCGCCGAGTACGACCTGGTCAAGATCCAAAGCATCCAGCAAGCCAAGCACGTCGGCAGCGTGGTCGGCCATGCTGTAACCGCTGTCCGGTTTGTCACTCAAGCCACGTCCACGCAGATCGAGGGCCAACACCCGCAGCGCGGGACTCAACCCAGCCGTGATGAGACCATCAAACGAATGGGCATTGGCCGACAAGCCTGGCATGAGTATTATGGGGCCATTGCCGCCGCGGTGATCCAGATAGTGCAATTGGATGTTGTTTACCCGTACCGATTGATCCATCGTCCACCTGACTTTGATATTATCTTGATGTAAGAGCCATAAACAAAGATTTGAGCCCTCGGGGATTTTCATATATCGGGAGTGGAGGGATTGATCAGCGACTTCAGCCTATGTATGAGGCTGCCTATGGAAAGAACAGACTTTATAAAACTGTTTAACTCACTTTGCCAATTGTGGTCCCCATCTGAGATCCGGGGTTGCCGCTATTTTTTCCCAAGGCTGCCTCATGCATTCAGATCACGCTATGGGCGGGACCCACTTTTGCTGCTGATCATTCCTTCCACTCCTGG
The DNA here is from genome assembly GCA_963825595.1 of uncultured delta proteobacterium. GTDB lineage: Bacteria > Desulfobacterota > Desulfobacteria > Desulfobacterales > SG8-13 > JARFQH01. Next base: position 80,786 of record CAWGUE010000019.1, read on the forward strand.
TGCAGCATTTGCGGGAGAAACTCCCCGACTGCTCAATGACTTAAAATATCTCACATATGCCTAAATTGTCAAAGCCTGCGTAATCTTGCCCTGTCCTAAATCATCAAAATATGCCATACGTAATGCCAATGCCAAATTCTAGAGGAGGAGGGATATGATGGATGACATCAACATTGAAAATAGACAGTTGCAGGATGAAATCGGATTGTTAAAACAAAAACTCTTTCTCAATACAGCCGTTATTGTAAGCCTCTGTTCCCTGCATAATACAACAATTGAGGGCCTGATGAGCAACTTGGCTCAAAACAGGTATGACCCAAGCACGTATAAATTGTTTGGCACCCTGGCAAAGCACCACGGAGTCGACTTAGATGAATTTTTCGATGCAATAGAAGAGTTGAACCCCTGGTGGCCTTTTAAGGACGAGCCACTGGAAAACACCAAAAAGGGGTGAGGAATGGCAATTTTAGCAGAGTTTCCGGTGCTATCCAGCGTCGGATATAATCCGCTTTTGAATTCAACGGCCCGGTATGCCCGGGACTCCACAACCATTGTTTTCAATGCCGTAATGGTATGGTCGAAACCATCGACTCTGTGAGCAGCGTTTTTTCAACTGCGATGGGGAAAGATACGAACTGGAGAAAGGAAAAGAAAAAGCATCCCGACGATAAACGTGAGATGCTTTTTGAGGTTGATAAAACGGTTTAGACTTTGACGACGTTCTTGGCTGCGGGACCTCTTGAGCCATCTTCAATTTCAAATCTTACCCGTTCACCTTCGGCAAGTGTCCTGAAACCCTCCATGGTAATCGCACTGTGGTGTACGAACAAGTCACCGCCTTCATCTTTTTGGATAAAGCCGTACCCCTTCCGATCATTAAACCATTTTACTGTTCCTTCAGGCAAAACATACTCTCCTTTGTAGCAGGGGGTTAATGTTGACCCAAACTACAGGTCGCATTAAAACCAGAAAATCGTTCCCGAAGAGCGATACCGGCCCGCAACCCTCAGTGGGTAGTCCAACAACTCACTGATAATTATATTATAATTGACGAAAAAATCAAGTGTAAACTCGGGTTTTTGGCTCATGCATCGGTCGTGTTGCCCGTGTCCCGGGGGCCGGGAAAACGTCGACCGCCAGCTTCTATTTAAACCGGCCGGGAAGTGAGATGGAAGGATGAGTATATGACGAGCCTTGCGGGCCTGTTCAGGGAAACGTCAATCAGGTGCCGTGAGCCGGGGGTCAGGCGGCGGCCGGTTTGAAAGCCCTGTAGAGAGACTGGTCCATTACGGCCTCGTATCCACTGATACGTGCCACCACGATACCGTCACCATCGAGGAAGGTAATCGTACCCTTCATTTTGTGGTTCCCGGCGGAGTCGATCTCTAAAACGGCTGTGAGACCGTCACTGGGGAACCGGAGGCGGTACTGACGGTAGGCGGCACAGTAACTCGGCAGAGAAACGACCCCTTTTTCTTCATAGCACCAGACCGTGGCCATCTGAAAGGCGGCATCCAGGGCCAACGGGTCTGCCAGCCATTTGTTTCTGAGCGGTTCTTTCAGCCATTCGGATGGTGCCGGAGCCGGACCAAGCTGCGCGATCATGCCTTCGCTCGATAGATGCGTGATTTGTTGGATGCCGTGCAAATCCGGACCGTGAAAAAGGATTTGTTCATAAACCTGCTGCATCGGTCGATTGTATGGCTGGTGGGTGAGATTTTCCGGTATGCGAAATTCGGGGGCCGACTGCAGCGTGTCGACAAGAATGGCTTTGGCTTTCGAATGGACGACCTCCACATTGCTGTGAACACCGTCCCGAAGCTCCACCGGGACTTCGTAGGCCTCGCCGGTTTTACGCGTCCTGCCGGCCAGCAAACGGACGTGCTTTTTGGGGCCATCGAGCTTGATACCTTTCAAGACACGAATATCGTCCAGCCCTTGCAGAAGGAGGCCCGGATTTTCGTGCAGGGCGCCATGTCCGAACCATTCGGTCATGAGTGCAAGCGGAACGACCGGTTTGCCGCCGATAACATGGGAGCGAAGGACAGGATGGGATCCAAGGTCAACATCCCGCTGGAAGGTCAGCGACAAATCGTCGCCGGGTTTTTTTCCGGCGGCTCCCCGTGCATGCCCCCCCTTCACGATGCTGAATCCTTTACCCCCGATAACAACTTCCACTGATCGGCGATCGGCGGTACGCATTTCTGCCACCACCTGACGGGCACCAAGTTCAACGGGAATCAGAGCCACCCCCCGGCGTTGGAATTCACGTTTTAAACCTGGTGTTACCATTCCCCCGTCCCATGGTCCCCAATTGATGGCAACCACCCGGCAAGGGGCGCTACGAGCTGAAAACTGCTGGGCGATTTTATTCAAAACCTCGTTTGCCATGGCATAGTCGGCTTGTCCCCTGTTGCCCATTCGGCCGGTTACCGATGAAAACAGAATCAGGTGGCGCAGGTTCTCACGGCCGGTAGCGGCCAGAATATTTTCAAGTCCCCGAACTTTGGTTTCGAAAACCCTTCGGAACTGATCCGGCGTTTTGTCTTCGATCAAACGATCTTCAAGTATACCTGCACCGTGAACAATGGCGCGCAACGGTCCCTGAGTCGATTCGACCTCCGCGATTACCTTGCGTACCGCGCCTGCATCGCGGATATCGACCGAGAGATAGCGCACCGAGGCGCCGGCATTTTTTATCGCATCCAAATTGGTCACGATTTCACGGTTGGCCATATACTTTCGGTACGAGGACTCCAACTGGGCCGGTAAACCGCCGCCGCCCAAATCGTGCTGCAAAATGGCCTGTTTGATGCCGGTTTCATCTGCGAGGTTTTTTAACCACGCGGGTTCCGAAAAAGGCGCCGGTGAACGCCCGAGAAGAATCAATTTTAACTCTGAGACATCCGCCGCCAGCGCAATCGATGCAGCGGCAGTGACACCCCTGGCCCCGCCAGTGACAATGACGACATCACCGGGTGCCAATACACTTTCAACCGGGTCGAGATCGGCTATCGGAGATGCTTCCAGTTCAAGAACATGGCGGCGATCCCTATCCAGTCCGATTTCAATCGGATCTGCCGGATCGAGGGTCAGCAGTTCATCGACCAATTTGGCTGCCACCGAATCGTGATCCAGCCAGTCTGGAACGACATCGAACGCGCGACAATGGACGTCCTCCCATTCGATAGCCGCTGTTTTGACCAACCCGGCCAGGGCTCCTTGCCGGGGATGTGCAACCCCTTGACCATGGAACCCGAAGGCACCGTCGAGCCGGGCGACTGTAGCGAAAAGGGCACCCCCCTGGGCTGTCGATGCCTTCAGTTCGGGCGCAAGACGCGTGGTCAGATGAAATAGTTCCTCGAGTTCGTCTGAAGGCAATGGATTGTCTGGGGATAAAACGATGACCAAGCCGGCCGCCGGCGGAAGATTTTCCTTATAGTTTAGTATGTTCGGCGAAATGAGAACGGTATTGATCTCCAACTGCCCCAGTTTGTCGGCCAGGGCGGCCGAAAGACCGGAACCGTCTTCGGTGATATAGACTTTGCGGCCGGCAGGGATCATAACCGGTGACCGTTTCCCCGGCTCTTTGTGGACAACTTTGACCACCTGACGGTTTAGCGATTGAGAGGAAAGGATCTCGGCGTCGGGACGTGGAAGTGGCCGCAGGTTTTCTGCTGGCGCCGTATCGACAGGCACCGGATTGTCTGCCATCATTATTTCGGCCGGGGTTTCGGAAGCCAAATAACTCACTATCTGCTGCAGCGTTTTTAATTTGCCTATTTGATCCGGAGCGACCGTCGGCAAGCCCGGCACATTCTCCTCCAGAGCAGAGAGAATCTCGACCCGTTTAATCGAATCGATGCCCAGATCGGCTTCGATGTCCATGTCTGCATCGATCATATCGATCGGATAACCCGTCAATTCGCTGACCACCCCGAACAGAACGGTCAGCAGGCTGTCGTGCGGGAGATGATCCCTTGGGGCAATGTCCGCCCCGGAATCTAAATCCTCGGTTGGTTCAGATCCAGTCTCTATCGGCGTATCTAAAGGTTCTGGTACGGCCAGGAGATCTGCCACCTGCCGCAGGGTTTTCATTTTTCCAATGGCGTCTGGCGCAACAGCCGGCAGGCCTGGAACCCTTTCCTCGAGGCTGGAGAGAATTTCGACCCGTTTGATGGAGTCGATGCCCAGATCCGCTTCTATGTCCATATTCGGATCGATCATGTCCACAGGGTAGCCGGTCAACTCGCTGACAACAGCCAAAAGAACGTGTTGGATGCTTTCACCGGTATTCGGATTGGAGCTCTTCTGCGATATCACTGTCGCGTCGCTGGACGTCCGGGGAACGGTCGGGATATACTTGTCCTGTCTCAGATCTTGAGGCATCGTGGTCTGCGCGGGAGCGGCGGCCGAGGTGGGCGCAGAATCGAGGGGTGCAACCCGGACGATGCGCGCCGGTTCGGAATGTCCGGCGCTCCCGTTCGTTTCAGCGACAGTGGGCCGCTCCGTGGTCGCTGTTAATTCCGCGGCAGCGGTTCGCTCACCCAAGGCGATCTCTGTCAACCGGCGATTATGTTCCAGCATATGCTGCAGAGTGCGACCAGCCTCTTTTTGCGTGTCCAGGAATTTCTGATGCGCTTCCGTCGTCTGACGCTGCAGGGCCTGCATCGACTCCAGGCCTTGCTGAACGGTCAGAAGGGCTTGTTTGATCACGTCGCTGTCAGGGGTTGAGTTTGAATTCTTCATGAGATCCGGGTTTCCATTAGCATGCACCGACCGGTCGTTTTGCCGCACAAATCGCGTCGATCCGATTCCGCCGAGCATATCGTTATGATTGGGTTTCTTATGTTTCTGGGGCCCCTTTATCGACACAGGTGATTGACGGGGGGGTATGGTGGCGGGATTGCGGTAGTTGGCGCCCGCCAATGGGATCTGCATCAGAGGTTTGCGTCGCCGTTGGGACGGTGATTCCCACCGGCTCAATTCGACGGGGTATCCGGCGGCCGCCAGCTGGCAGAGTAGGTGTGCCAAATCACTGAGTCCGGATCGTTTTCCTGCCGTCGCATCCATTGCCAGGGTTTTAGGGTTTTCGCCGGCCAGAATATCATCGACCAGACGGGTTAATACATTCCGCGGACCGACTTCGATGAACGTCCGTATGCCGAAATCAAACAGGTTTTTGATTTCACGGACAAAATTAACGGGTTGCAGGATATGGTCGCTCAAAAGAGCGATGGCGGCGGCCTCTTCTACGGGATAGGTTTCACCGGTAGAGTTTGAGAATACCGGTACGGCACCAGGGGAGACTGTGGTTGCCTGCAAGCTCTTTTTGAACGGTTCATGGGCCGCTTTTACAAGATGACTGTGGAAGGCGGCCGCTACCGGAAGCATCATGCTGCTGTAGCCCTTTTGGCGGCAAATCGACGCGACGGTGCGAAGGGCGTCGATCGAGCCGGCTAAAACACCCTGCCGCGGTGCATTGCGGTTTGCGAGGACAACATCGAGCCCTTGAGAGTCGATCAGGACGTCGAGCTCTTCAAGGGGTGCTTTAACCGCCAGCATGCCGCTTTGGGAGGTGGATTCATCCGCCCCGGCAGCGGCCATCAAGCGGCCCCGGGTGACGGCGAGAGACAGGAAAGTCGGTTCATCTATCCAACCTGCAGCATGCAGGGCGGTCAATTCACCGAAACTGTGCCCGGCAGTGGCGTGTGGCACCACACCAAATGACATCAGCACCTTGAACATGGCCAGGCTGACGGCACCAATGGCCGGTTGTGTGAGATCCGTTTGGCGCAAAATATCGGCCTGACGACGCTGCTCTTCGGGTGTTGCGGCCGGGTTAGGGTAAATGGCTTCACGCAAACTTTCCGCATCATCAAACTGGAGACAGGCGGCTTCCAGGGACCTGAATGCTTCCGGGAAACGACATACGAGATCACGGCCCATCCCAGGATACTGGCTGCCTTGACCGGGGAAGAGAAACGCAAGCTTTCCACTGGGCGGACCCTCCCCGACATACATTCCCGGCTGAGGCGGTAGGGGGTTTCCTCGATTCTCGTGCAGGTAACGCAGCCCTGCTTCCAGAAAAGCAGTTTCCGTCGAAGGGTTGCTCGAATATTGGTCCATAGAGCCATCAAGAACCCACACGACGCGGTGGTGAGCTGTTGCGCTAAAGGATCGGCGTGACCGGGCGGCTGCGTCGGACAGTGCCGTTCCACCTATAATATCCTCCTGCACACCCTCGATTTTCCGGAATAGATCGGTCTTCGAAGAAGCGGAAAGGGCGACAATTTCAACCGATCCGTCCCAGGCCGTTTCGTTTTTTACCGGTTGGTGTTCTTCCAACACGATATGAAAATTACTGCCTCCGAAACCGAAGGCGCTGACGCCGCAGCGCCGGGGGTGCGCGGGATCAGCCAGCCAAGGGTTGCTGATTGAGTTGATGTAAAACGGTGATGTTGCGATGCCGAGCTTTGGGTCGGGTTTATCCGCTTTGAGGGTCGGCGGCAGCACCTTGTGGTGGAGGGCCAGAACGCTTTTGATGAGACCGGCCGCTCCGGCGGCAGCTTTTGTATGACCGATCATCGATTTTACGGAACCGATGGCACATTTGCGTTTTCTGGCCGTGCCGTTTGCGAATACCTGGCACAAAGCTTTAAATTCGACGGCATCGCCGACTTTCGTGCCCGTTCCGTGGGTTTCAACCAATTCCACCGTACCAGGGTCAACACCGGCGTGATCATAAGCCCTTTGCAGCGCAACGGCTTGGCCGTCTGCACGGGGGGCGTAAATACTCTGGGACTTGCCGTCGCTGGAACTTCCGATACCACGGATAACGGCATATATGCGATCCTTGTCTTTTTCAGCATCGGCCAGGCGTTTCAAAATCAGCAGACCGATACCTTCCCCGAGCACGGTACCGTCAGCATCGATCGAAAATGGGCGCGCGTCTCCGGTGGGGGAAAGAATCCGGGTTTTGGCAAAACACATGTGCATGAAGATGTCATTGAGGGTGTCAACCCCACCCGTGACAACCATATCGCTGCGGCCCGAGGAGATTTCGAGTAAGGCCAGATGGACCGCACTCAGGGAACTGGCGCAGGCTGCGTCAACCACACAGTTGGTCCCCCTGAGGTCGAGGCGGTTACTGATGCGGCCAGCCACCACATTTCCCAACAGGCCGGGAAAGGAGCCCTCCTGCCATGAGACATAGGATTCCGATATTCGTCGAATAACCTCCTTAGCGGTATCTGACCCGACACCGGCAGCATCGAGGGCCTTTTGCCATTTGGGGAATCCCAGTCTGGCACCAAGTGAAATAACCAGTTCCTGAGTACCGGTGACACCCAGGATGACGCTCGTGCGTTCACGATCGAATTCTCTCCCGTCGTCACCGTACCCGGCGTCCGCCAGGGCCGCTTTGGCGGCCAACAGGCTCAGGAGTTGGGATGTATCGGTGGCTTCAAGGGCATTTGGCGGGATTCCGAATTCTGTTGGATCGAAAGGTACAGACGGTAAAAAACCGCCCCTCTTGCAATATGTGTGGTCCGGAGCTGCCGGGTTGGCGTCAAAATATTCATCCGCCGACCAATGGGTCGGCGGTACATCGTCGATGGCGTTTTCAGCGTTGAAGATAAGACGCCAGTATTCTTTCAGACCCGGAGATTTCGGAAAAACACAGCCGATGCCGATGATAGCTACCGGCACTGCGGTTGTTTTTTTTGACATGCTATTTTTTTTCAACGATCAGAACCTTTAGTTCAATCCTCTGAAACAAATAATATCTCTCGCTTTGCCCATTGACCTTAATATCTGGGGAATCAATTCTCGCCGGTCGAAAATGTCATACATATCGATTTCTCAGAAGATCCAGTCCAATCTGTCGCAGTCGGGGTTGACAGGCGTGAACAACACAAACTTGGCAGGCGCGCAGGTCTAACCGATCGCCTCAGTAGGCAACGAATCGGCTGGATGTCGAGACCATATGTATACTGCATTTACAATAGGATTGCAAGGGGTTGACTCCGAATTCAGAAGTTGATATATTGATACGACAACTTAACAAGGAAAATTTCTATGCTCCGTTTTTTCACGAACCGTGAACTGTCCCGCAACCTCCTCATACCGTTATCAAAATGGAAACGCTGGTCGCGTGAATTTTTAGCGCCGGATCCCCTCGGTGGTTTGCAATCCGGTGTTGCACGCCGGTATAGCGCGGATCAAGCCCTGACCGTGTTTATCGGCGGTCATTTGGTGGCCGAACTCAAAATAAGTATTCCCGAAGCGCGACAGATAATGGGCGATTTGCGTTCGTGTCTCAACGACATCGGTGCATTTGCCGGTGCCCAAATCCACCATCGGTACCGAATAGAGGGATACGGGCCCATCTTGGCCTTCAGTATTTTCCTCAGCCGTGTGTGGCGTGCTTCGAGCAACCCACCATCGTTCAATTACACGGTCAGAGGGTTGATCTCCCGCAAGGTCTATGTGATCGGGAATCGAAAGGTCCTCCGCGAGGAATATCTCGAAGAGCCTATTCCACGGTCTACCCAAACGAGCCAAGACGTGTATAAACCAACCATAAAAATATTGCCCATCTCCGCCATTGTCGGTCAGTTTACGAAAGTCATGAAACTTGACCGCAAGTACTTCCCCATTCTCGACCACTACAGCAGTGATGCTTGACGAGCCCCCGAAATCAATAATCATCGCTAAATTCCAAGCCTTGCCGGGGAGCTTTCCAAAGTACGACAGTACCAGGCACAAACGACGACCTGGGACGATGATTATTATATTAGAACAGCATAAATACAGACAAAAATCACATGTTCAGGGGCATGATCCTGCCATACGGTAGACTTTTTACAACCAACAAATTTGATAACATATTCCTTTAAAAATCACATTTAATGACCGTCTGGTTGTCTGAAATAATAGTACTAAAAGACAGCTGGGAGGGGTTCAAATGGCATTTCTCCGGCTTTGCCAGAGGTCATTGAATCAGCGTTCCAGGAGATGGGACATTTGCTCCAGGTTTAGAGGTCGGAACATGCCGATTTCAGGCGGTAGAGAAACCTTCTGGGCCGTCATCCACCTGTATCTTGTTAGCGATGCGGCACCGACAAGCAGGTTGAGGGCAACGGTCACCACCGAGCGATTTTCGGGTTTTTCCAAAAAGGAACCCTCTGCCCATTCGTTAAAGGCCCCCATTGCCGGTCCACACCAAATCTGATAATCGATTTTCCGTGTCGGTTCCCCACAATTGGCCCAGTTGGAGGATTGTCCCAAATATGAGCGAAATACGAGCGCCATCTTATGCTTCGGATCATCTTCGGCCAACAGGATCTGCCGCGGGTCTCTTTTATTGAAGAACCCCTTGGTTTGTTCCCATTCGGCTTTACAACTACGGCGGAAATAGTCCCGCTCCAGAAGCTTTTTTTCGTGCTCCGGTATGTCTTCCAAGGCGTCGTACCGGGAATAAAAATCATAAAGCTTGGCCGCTCGAAAAGGGAACATGGTGCCCCTCTTGAGAACTTGAACTTTTACACCCATCTCAAACATATCGGCTGCCGGTGCCATGGTAACATCCGCCTGGCTGGCTCCGGCCAGCATGGTTCGCACGGTTTCGGAAGTACCGGCTTCAATGCAGGCCTGGTTGATCGATCCAGTGAGAACATACGCGGCGCCCATAGCGAAAGCAGCGGCAGTAGCATCCGGTGTGGCAATACCACCGCCCAGGCCGACACAGAGCGGACGGGAATATTGGTATCGTTCGCTCATTCTGTCCCGGAGGGCCAGCATTGTGGGCAAAAGTGAAATGGCCGGCTGGTTGTCGGTGTGTCCGCCGGAATCGGCCTCCGCGGTCATGGTCTCAGCCATTGGGATGTTCTGGGCCAGTTCGGCTTGGATTGATGTGATCCAGCGACGTTCCACCAATTGTCTTAAAAATTTTTCCGGCGGGGGAGAAAAAAATTTGCGGGCCACTTCGATGCGCGAGATCTTGGCGATAATCTGCTGCGGGGTGACGATCTGCCCGTTTCTATCCCGATGAATTCCCTTGACGCGATAGTACACCAGCGGCAGCGTCAGATCCAGATAAGCCGAAGCGCTGACCAAACGGACGCCGTGTTTTAAGTACAGGTCGACGGTACCCATCTCCAAATTGGGTTCATTGGGGCTGTGAATCAAGTTGAGGCCATAAGGAAGATCGCCAAGGTGCGCCTGCATGTGCACGATGGCGTCCTCAATGTCTCCAAGCGCCAGGCCGGCAGCGCCAAAGAATCCGATCAGGCCTGCCCGGGCCGCTGCCGTGACCATCCTGACCGATGTGATGCCATTGGCCATGGCTCCGACAACATAGGGATAGCGCAGACGGCAGGCGGTTTTGAAATGCGGATCGCCCAGATCCTCGGGGTGGAGTGGGGGAACATAGCCAAGCAAAGGGAAGCCTGCCGTGCCGGGGCCGGACTTCTCAACATGTGCATTTCCGATAGCGGCGCGGCCGCCTCGCCCGACACCGGGCGTACCGTTGACATCCACCAGGTACATCGGTTCACCAACCCGCTGAATCGCCTGACGGATAGCGGCGGTACCTGTTTCCGGTGGATGGTCGTCATTGGCCCACCATCCGATCCGAGATGACATATGAGGAGCTCCGTAGATAAACTCAATCTTAGGCTGATTCGACGTCCGACTGTTCAGATCTTCTGCCAAGCCATAATACGTTGAAGCGGACCTAATAACTTCGATCCTCTGTGCGTGTCAAGCAATTTGCCTGGCATGACGTTTATGCCGCTTTTTAAAGATTAATTCCGAAATAAGGAATTGCGGTATAAGTGGTAGTAGAAAAAACGTTCGAATAACGGAACGTTTTTTTGGCAACCACTATGTGATATCGGCGCGGGAACTTTCTATCCTCGGGGATGAAATCTCCGGTGCAGCTTTTTTAAGTGATCGCGCGCCACGTGGGTGTATATCTGGGTTGTGGATATGTCGGCGTGTCCGAGCATCGTTTGGACGGCCCTCAAATCGGCCCCGCCTTCCAGAAGGTGGCTGGCAAATGAATGCCTGAGTGTATGCGGGGTTATGGCCTTTTTAAGTCCGGCCTGAAGGGCGTGGCGTTTGATCAGCTTCCAGAACCCCTGGCGGCTCATCGGCCTCCCGGCCCGTGCGATGAAAAGAAAAGGGCTGATGCGGTTCTTCAAAAGCGTCCCCCGGGCAGAGGCCAGGTAGAGTTGGATCTTATCCCCGGCATAACGACCGATCGGAACGATTCGTTCCTTGGCTCCTTTCCCGAATACGCGGACATAACCGCCCTGTAAATTGACATCCTGAAGTTTTAGGCCGATCAGTTCCGATACCCGCAAGCCGGCTGCATACAGCAGCTCCAACATGGCGGCATCCCTGATCCCCGGCGGTTTCACAAGGTCGGGTGCTTCCAGAAGACGCTTGACCTCATCGACGCTGAGAACCTCCGGCAGTTTGAGACCGCTTTTAGGGAGATCGATTTGTCTGGCCGGGTCGCTGGACAGCAGCCGTTCCTGGACCAGAAACTTGTAAAATCCCCGGATGGTGACCAAGTGCCGGGCGCGGGTCCGGGCATTCAGTCCTTCCCGACGCATGGCGATGAGGTATCTGAGTATCGTCGGCGTGTCTTCTGCGGATAAAAATTCGATGCCGTTAGCGATCAAGTAGACATGAAATCGCACGAGGTCACGGCTGTAGGCGTCAAGGGTTCGTGATGACAGTCCTTTTTCGACCAGAAGGAAGTTGAGGTAACGATCGATCAGGTTTTCTATTGATTCCTGCACCTATCGATATATCCTTCAGATTCGGTGAATAGAGGGATCGGTACGGTTGAGAACTTCGGCGCCGTCCGCGCGGACAACGACCATGTTTTCCAGGCGGACACCACCCCAGTTCTCCAAATAAACTCCCGGTTCGACCGTTGTGACCATACCCGGCTCGAGCAGGGTGTCTTTCAGCGGGCTGAGGCGCGGTGCTTCATGGATCGCCAGGCCGGTTCCATGCCCCAAACCGTGGCCGAATTTTCCGCCGAAGCCCTCCCGTTCGATGTGATCCCTGGCGATCCGGTCTACGGCCATGGAGCTTACACCGCCCTTGATGGCTTCTATGGCCAGGCGCTGGGCCTCAAGCACTGTCTGGAAAATCTTTGTGAAGGTGTCGTCCGGCTGCCCGATAATAACCGTCCGGGAAATGTCGGAGCAGTAACCGTTCAACCGGGCCCCCCAATCGAAAAGCAGCGGCTCGCCGACCTTGATAATGCGATCACCGGGTATGGCGTGAGGCAAAGCGCTGTTGGGGCCGGCGGCCACGATGGTTGGAAAGGAAAGCGCCTCGGCCCCCGCCTCCCGCATGCCTTTTTCCATCATCCATGCCAGCTCTTTTTCCGTCATGCCCGGTTTGATTTTCGTAACACATTCGGTGAAGGCCGATTCGGCGAGTGCCAGGGCCTGGCGCAGCGTTTCGATTTCTACTTCCGATTTCTTGATTCGCAGTGTTTCCACCACGTCCTGGACCGGTTTTAGAATCACCTCCAGACCGGCCTCGCCAATGGCATCCGACATTTTCCGGTACTCCAAATACGACAGCCGCACGCTTTCGAAAGCAAGCGTTTTCGTGCCGAGGCTCGTCAAGAGACCGGGCAGCTCTTCTGACAAGCTCTTTTTGTAACAGACGATCTTGTAGAGCGGCGCTTCATGGCGGGCCTGAAGTTCGTAGCGGAAGTCGGTTGCCAGAATGAGGCGGTCAGTTGTGATTAAAAGGGCACCGGCCGATTCGTCGAATTGAGTGTCATGCCCGGTAAATCCGCTAAGGTAACGACGGTTTTCATCCGTTAGTACCAGCAAGGTGTCACTGCCGATGTCGGCGAGTTTTTGCCTCAGAAGATCGATTCGTTCAACTACGAGCTGGTCCACTGCATACTCCTTCAATGGGGTGGTGAAAATCTGTTCTACTGACGATACTGCGACTGTATATCACATTGGCAAAGGAGATCAAGGCGATGGGTATGCGAAAACACGGCCGTATTGACATGCGCCCACGCCACTGGTAACAGATAACATCTCCCCAAGTATGGCCACGTGCCGGCCCGATGCGAAGTCCGCTTGTTATTTACCGACCAACCGCTCCATGAAGCGCCAGTGAAATGATGGACAGACTCAACCCCAATACCTATGACAAATATATTCAGGGCCTGAAGGACATCAGCCGCGCCATTACTTCGGACCTGTACCTTGAGGATATTCTTAAACTGATCGTCATGGTCACAGCTAAAGTGACCGGGGTCGAAATCTGTTCCCTCTGGTTGATCGATGAAAACGTGTCTCCTGTCAAGATCCGGCTCAAGGCCACCCAGGCTATCGATCCTGAGTATGTCAAGGATCGGGCGCTTAATCTCAATGAAGGGATTGTCGGATGCGTTGCCGCAGCCAAAAAACCACTGATGGTGGCAAACGTCCTCAGGGAGCCGCGGTTCAAGGAAAAAGAAATGGCCGCGAAGCTCGGACTGGTATCGATGCTCAGCGTTCCGCTGCAGGTGCGAGACGGCAAGGTCATTGGCGTTTTAAATTGCTTTACCGCTGAAACCCGCCAATTCACTGACACCGAAATCAATCTGATTACAACCGTGGCGAATCAGGCGGCTGTTGCCATCATGAATACAGAGCTGATGGTCAAAACCCAGGTGATCCAGCAAGAGTTGGAAACCCGCAAACTGGTGGAGCGGGCCAAAGAAATCCTCATGAAACGCCGCCGCAAGACCGGCGAGGAAGCCTACCGTTGGTTGCAGAAACGCAGCATGGATACCCGTACGTCTATACGCAGGGTCGCAGAGGCGGTCCTGCTTTCGGAAGAAATCGACTGATCCTTTCTGACCGTACATCCACTCACCGCGTTTGAAAATACAACCGCCTTGCCCCTTTGTTATACTTAAAATGTAAATAAATATTAAGCAAATTTCTTGACAATAAAGATTAGTAAAACTAATAAACGGTTTTACATTCAAATCCCGTCTGCACGATGAAGTGCACTACTGTGGGTTTTTAGACAAAGGCGTCTTTTCCACCCGGAAGGACGCCTTTTTATTTTATCGGTCCCGAATTCCGGGAACATACCATCAAAAAGGGGAGTGAATTATGGAGAGAATTCTAAAAATTAATGATGCTTTGGGAACTGCCAACCGGGGAAATCCCTGTGAATCAAGCCTTTGCACCCTTTGCCGGGCCGATTGCAAGGGTAAATGCGAAACCTGGCTTTCCAGCCTCGTGGGTCGTAAGCTGCTGTACCCCCGCAGCTATGGCATCGTGACCGCCGGCGCTAACAACACTTGCCACGTAGGCGTTTCCTACAATTCGCTGCGCATTCAGGGCTATGCTTATGGATCGCACGGGCTGCAAGAGGGTATGAGCAACGATCCGGACGACTGCATTTTCCCCAACGTCTCCCTTGAAACCGAATTCGGCGGGGAGGTCAAAACCAAAGCCCGCATCCCCCTGATGACCGGAGCATTGGGTTCGACCTTTGTCGCCCAGAAATACTGGAATTCTTTTGCTATTGGCGCGGCCCTGGTGGGAATCCCGGTGGTTATCGGCGAAAACGTGGTCGGCGTGGATCTCAAATCCGAAATCGGCTCCGGTAAAGAACGTAAAGGCAAGATCAAGAGCGCCCCCGAGCTGGAACGCCGTATCGATGGCTACCTGCGCTACTTCGACGGATACGGCGCCATTATCGTCCAGCTCAATGTTGAAGACACCCGCAACGGTGTGGCCGAATTTGTCGCCGACAAATACGGTGATAAAGTCATCATCGAATTGAAATGGGGCCAGGGCGCCAAGGACATCGGTGGTGAAATCCAGGTCACCAGCTTGGACTACGCCCTCTTTTTGAAAGAACGCGGCTACATGGTTGACCCGGACCCCTCCTTGGCCGAAGTTCAGCATGCTTTTGAAAACGGGTCCATCAAGTCGTTCGCCCGCCATAGCCGGCTGGGTGGCACCAACCTAGATACCGTGGCGCAGGTCCGGGCCGATTTCATGAGCTCGGTGGAATACCTTCGCAGCATAGGCTTCAAGCGCATCACCCTCAAAACCGGTTCCTACGGCATGGAAGAGCTGGCCATGGCCATCAAATTCTCAACCGACGCAGGCCTTGATCTGCTCACCATAGACGGTTCAGGAGGCGGCACCGGGATGAGCCCCTGGAACATGATGCAAAGCTGGGGGGTTCCCTCCATCGACCTGCACTCCAAGGCATACCAATATGCCAGCATCCTGGCCGCCAAAGGCCAGAGGGTAGTAGACATGTCCTTTGCCGGCGGCTTTGCCCTCGAAGACAGCATCTTCAAGGCCTTGGCTCTGGGCGCTCCTTTTACTAAACTGGTCTGCATGGGCCGGGCCATCATGATTCCCGGGTTTGTGGGCTCCAATATCTACGGCGCGCTTCATCCGGAGGAAAGGGGTAAAGTAAACGGCCTTTGGGGGGAACTGCCCAAAACCGTCCGGGAGGTGGGCAACAGCGCCAAGGAAATCTTCGCCGGCTATTTTGACGTGGAAAAGAAGGTTGGTAAGGATGAAATGGAGAATATCCCTTATGGCGCCATCGCATTCTGGACAATGGCCGACAAGCTCTCCTGCGGCCTGCAGCAGCTGCTGGCCGGTGCCCGTAAATTTTCAGTCAACAATCTCACACGTAACGAGCTTTTCTCCGGTAATCGGGAAACCGCTCGCGAAACAGGCATCCCGCATGTGACCGATGTCAATGATGAAAGCGCCAGGAAAATACTAAACTTATAACCAGGTGCGGTAGTAGGCATAAAAAGGCTTGCTGGAGCAGTCCTCCGGCAGGCCTTTTATTTTTTATCACTTAATTAATAGCCAAATGAGCCGTGCTGCCTCACGGTGTTTGTTTTTCCACTGTTGGGGCGTATCGGTGGTTAGGTAGACGACGTCACCGGCAATGACGTTCTGAACGGTATTGCCAATTTTCACCTGGAGTTCTCCGTTAAGCACATAACCGAATTCTTCACCTTTGTGGATAAAAAAATGACCGGGCAGAGTTGTTTTACCTGGAACTTCAATCAGGTAAGGCACAGATTTGGTCTTGATGCCGGCGTTGATGAAAGACTGTGCTAAGGCACTGCCTTTCGGTAAATTCGCCAACTTGAAGGTACGGGCCGCTGTGGCCGGAAAAATGAACGGGCGGGCTCGCACATCGGTCGATTCCCTGAAAAAGCACCCCACATCGATGCTGAGGGCTTCGGCCATTTTGAAAAGCGCCGGCAGGGAAGGGTAGATGAGCCCGCTTTCAATCTGCGATATGGTGCTGGGGGTAACACCGACCAGCTTGGCGATATCGGTTTGCGACAGGCCCTGCCGGCTGCGCAACGCCTTGAGGCGACCGCCCAGATCGATGCGGCCGGAAGTGCGCGTTTCCGAATCAAACGTTACATCGAGATCTTTGGACCAGTACATAAAAGGTTTGTTGAGTGTCTCGAGGTTACGTTTTTCCGCTTTCAATATGGTCAGCGACGTTTTGCCCCTTTTGACTGTAAGATCGATGGCCACCTGGGCGATCTGGTTGATCCGTGCCCGCAACCGTTGAGAATGGGCTTGCTTTTCGATGATCCAGTAGGCCACCGTTTTCAATTCGTAAAGACGCGGACAGGAATGAGAGTAGAAATTGACGATATGGTCCTCGCCCCCCCAAAGCTCCTGCATTCCGGTGAGGCTCTCGAAGATGAATCGCACATCTTCCTCAAGCCGGGCGTGGGCGTCATAAACGGCCTCCATGACATGGTGGTCGTTGCGGGGATCTTCGACGCGGATGATCTTGCAGGCGCGATTTGGCAAACCGTCCCGGTAGAACTTCAGGAACACATCCGAACCGGCCCCCTTGCCGTAAGTAAAGCAGTCCAGGATAATCAGGTGGCCGTTGTCTCCAAGGGGGCCCAGTTTGTCCAGCAGATTTTTCGGTGACCGGTCGAAACTGACATAAATGAGGGGTTTGTCCTGGGCCTGGGATGCCAGGATGAAATTGAGATAAAAAACCGGAGCCAGGCTGCCGGCGTTGTCATACCACAGCACGTTGTCACCGATGTAAAGACCATCGAGCAGCCTGTCAAGATGGTCAATTCCCGTCAACACACGCGCATTGTTCTGTTTCATGGCATTTGAACCCGGAATGATATTGTCAGCGGCATGTAGAAAGTAGAAAAGGATGAGCGCTAGAGGTGTTTTCACTCCTGACAGTTATGTATGGGGAAAATTCCCTGGTCCTTCACATAGATAAAATACCAATCCCTGTCAACCGGTCGGGATCCGTAAAACGATGCCGGACAATCCGGGTGATGTTTATCGCGGTGCTCGGAAATTCGCCGCGCTTTTTAGTTAGATGAGGTACTGCAGCTGCTGAACGCACGCATATGGACCGAATTCCGCATCCTCGAAGGCAGTGCCGTGGGCTAGAGATGCTTGGCAAGGGTGAGTTGGTTCTTGAGAATACTAACTTTGTAGTCCGGTTGAGTCAGGTCGTGATGACCCCGGACAAAAGGAACGTAGACCAGAAGATAGCTCCGCGGTGTCAGCTCGAATTCGGATAGATTGGGGTAGTGAATTCTTCGCGGTTTGATAAAATCCGCCAGAATGACTTTGAGGCTTTCCACAGCATCTTCGGCCGTCAATGTCACCGGGTGGATTTCTCCATCGGGCAAGTGGTCCACCGTCGTCTCCTGCGGTAGACTCAGGGTCATCTTGGTCGCCAGTGGGAGAAACGTCTGGGGTCTGATTTTAAATGCCGGGGTGAAGAATCGATAGGGAATGTTCTGCCATTCCGACCTGGCCACCACAGGAAGATTGGCCACCTTGGCCAGGTCGGCGTAAGTATCAAGGACCAGCCCCTTAACTTCGGTCTTGATCCGCCAGAAGGGGAGATAGAGAATCGGAAAAGGTGATTCTGTGTCGAGTGTCAAATGCCCGAATTTTAGCCGTTCAAGGCGGGATTGACCCGGTTTCCAGGCTGAATTGCAGTTTCGGCACAGCAACACCAGAGTGTCCCGGGGCCCCTGCAGGTCCCACCCGCAATCGGGACAAAGAGTGGGCAGAAAATTGAGCCCCCACCGGGGATTGTCGGCCGTCTCCAGAATTTGCTCGAATCCGGCCGGAAGTCGATCTCCGACCGGTTCGTTCAGAACCGCATCGTAAAGGCGGTCCGCGACGTAAAACGGGGCGTAGATCAGACTCAAGTGCTCGCCAATGTGGGCCTGGTGATAAATCGGTTTCGGCAATGGCAGGCTGTAATTCTGTTCCTGTATGTGCATCATCTGTTCGAAAGAACGGCTGATAGGGAGAAAGCGGCCCTTCGTTTCCGGGGAAATGAATCGTAGTTTGAGGGTTTGGCTTCTGAAACCGAGCGAAATCGGGAAATGCGATGATACCAATGCCTGGTAACTAACATCGATGAATTTTTGACGCACCCCGTCGGGTACACAGGAAAAAAGCATGCCTTTGAAGCGCCAGTAGGGGAAATAGTAGAGCAATCTGTCTTCCGGCGCTTTATCGGGAAGTAGATAGCGAAACACGCCGCGAGAATGCAGATAGGACTTGACCCGACAGAATTCACAGGTAAACAGTCGGTCAGTTTCAGACAGCACGGCGGGCGCACCGCACTGCGGGCATTTATGCTCGATGAGGAGGTTAAAGCTTTTCACCGCACTGATTGCAGAACATTGCATCCGTTAAGTTTTCGGCGTTGCATTTCCCGCAGAGACGAGGCTGTGGCTTTTCGTCCACAGCCTGCCCGCAGCGAGGGCAGAATTTCGCGCTTGTGGTCAGGTTTTTGCCGCACTTTTGACACTGGTCGAAAACCACCTGCTGATGGCCGCACTGGGAACAGAACTTGGCATCCACCTGAACGGGGTTGCGGCATTCGGGGCACATGCTGGTCCCCGTGTCGGCTTCGGTCTGCTGTTTGTTCTTATCGCCGGTAAAATACTGCGCAAACATGGCCGGCAGCATCAATCCGACTCCGGCGCCCATGCCTGTAGCCGCACCCGAGTTGCCCTCGGCTTCCGTGGCTTTTTCCATTGCCATAGCCGCTTTCATCTGCATCAGTTTGTTCATGTCCTCGAAGACGCCCATACGGCTGCGGTCATCGATGGCCTGTTGGACCTCGGGAGGCGGTGTGACGGCGTTGACGTAAATATGCGTCAACCGAATGCCGAAATGGCTGAAATCGTCTTGGAGTCGCTCGGAGAGCCCCTGCGAGAGGGCATCGTATTGTGATGGCAGATCAAGGATCGAATTGAGCGTATCCCCCATGTAGTCGTTAAAGCGGGAAACGATGACCCGGTTGAGGTATTCTTCGATTTCGGCCGTCGTAAACATTCCCTTGGTGCCGACCATTGAGTTGATAAACAGTACCGGTTGCACGATTTGCAAATTGAAAACACCGAAGGCGCGCAACCGGATCAGCCCCAGTTCGGAATCTTTGAACGCCACCGGATCCCGTGTTCCCCATTTCAAATTCGTGAACACTTTCAGATTGACCAGATAGACCTCGGCCCGCAGGGGACTGCTCATGGCCCACGGCAGGCTCGCGATTTTAGTCAATATGGGGATGTTTGCCGTCTTGAGCGTATGACGGCCGGGTCCGAATGCCCCGACGGCCTTGCCGCGGTAAAAGAATATGCCGGCCTGACTCTCCCGTACGGTGAGTTGGGCGCCAAATTTGATTTCACCGGAACCTTCTTCAGGAATCCGATGAACGAGTTCCTGTCCGGATTCGTCAAACCATTCAATGTTTTCCAGAAAAATGATGTTGTTTGTACCCATGAGGCCTCGAGCTCCCGTGTTTGGCCCAAACCGATCACACCCGCCGCGAAATCAACATCGATGTTATTTACGCAACTGGTACTTACGGATGGCCCGGTTGTGATCAACCAGATTGGTCGAAAATTGATGCGCACCGTCCTTCTTGGAGACAAAGAACAGGTATTTTGATTCGGCTGGATAGAGCGCCGCCACTATGGATGCCCGCCCCGGGCTGGCGATGGGACCGGGAGGCAATCCTTTTATGCGATAGGTATTGTAGGGCGTCGATGCTTCCAGGTGTTTACGGGTCAAGTTGCCGTCAAATTCCTTTATTCCGTAGATAACGGTCGGATCGGTTTCGAGCCGCATCCCCTTTTTCAAGCGATTGTGAAAAACCGAAGCGATGAGCGGCCTTTCGGAAGGCGCACCGGTTTCTTTTTCAATGATAGATGCCAGAGTAAGAACTTCGTGCAAGCTGAGACCGAGTTCAGAGGCTCTTTTCATCCACGCATCGGAGATTTCTGCACGCAGCCGTGCGACCATAGCTGCGATGATCTGCCCGACCCCGGCATCCTTCGGGAAAAAATAGGTGTCCGGAAAAAGGTAGCCCTCGAAACTTCCGGCAGTGATGCCCGATTTTGCAACGCGCTCGGCATCATATGCCGCCTGCAGAAAAGCCTGACGGCTTGCCAGTCCGGCCGAATCGACGATATCGGCAATCTGGTTTAAATTCGAGCCTTCCGGTACGGTAAATCGATACAGCCGCACTTTTCCGGAGACCATCATGTCGAGAATGCCTCCAGGGGGCAAATCCGATGCAATGAGATATTCTCCGACCTGAATTCGTTTGTCCGCTCCCTTCAGGCGCGCCAACAAGCGGAACTTGAATGGTTCTGTTATCAATCCGCGGGTGTGCAGGATATCCGCGGTTTGTTTCAAGCTTTGGCCTCTGGCGACGATGACAATTTTTTCATCCGTGTTCCCGTTGACCGGTGACGTGGCGTAGCGCATCAAGTCAACGTATCCAAACAGAACGGCGCCCAAGCCTAAAAGGCAAAAAATCGCTACGATAGAGTACACTTTTTTCAAACTGAAATGCGCTCCTCAAGAAATCTTCGGCATCTCCGCAGACGTGGATCCGCCATTTTGGACTCGCCTTTGATCGAAAAAGGATAATATATTGTATGTCATTTGTATCGCTTATGTCAAAGATCTCTTGCGCCTGCGGCGGGTTGTTGAGGAATTGACAGCCTAAATGGCTTATAGGGCTTGATCTTCGTGTCATTTCCGATTAAGGAGATAAAATTATGTTTAGATAAATCTACTTCGGAGCTCTTCTGGATATGTCAGGCCGGAATGCTCGCATGCGATGACTGCAGCTGTATCCAGTGTCCATCCACAAATAGCCTTTTTTCCGCTGGATCCCGCCATGGCGGGATTATCCGCAGGTTTCCGGTTGCGGCTTACGTAAAGTACGCCTCACCGCAAACCCCACCATTGGCGGGATGTGGCCTTGCCCAGCGAAAAAAATTCTCAATTGTGAATTGGACACTCAATAGTGCCAACTACTTTTCGCGGATGGACACTAATTAAGGGAAGGTTTTTCATGACAAAGCCGAAACTCAAGCAACACATCATAAACCGGGAATGGTGCAAGGGATGCGGCATATGTGTCGAGTTTTGCCCCAAGAAGGTGCTGGAACTCGATGAATCGGAAAAGGCGGTTGCGGCCCGACTGGGAGATTGCATCTGCTGCCGGCTCTGCGAGCTGCGCTGCCCGGATTTGGCCATAGAAATCGAAAGCGAATAGGCAAAGGCTATGAACAAGAATATCAAATTCGTCCAGGGAAACGAAGCTGTTGTAGAAGCCTCGTTATACGCCGGTTTGAATTTTTATGCCGGATACCCGATTACACCGTCTTCCGAAGTTGCCGAACTTCTTGCCAAACGTCTGCCTGAAACCGGCGGAAAGTTCATACAGATGGAGGATGAAATCGCTTCGCTGTGCGCCATCATCGGGGCTTCGCTGACCGGGAACAAGGTCATGACAGCAACGAGCGGTCCGGGGTTTTCGTTGATGCAGGAGGCCCTGGGATATGCCATCATGGCGGAAATCCCTTGTGTGATCGTCAACGTTATGCGGGGGGGGCCGTCGACCGGTATTCCGACGCACGGCAGTCAGGCGGATGTGAACCAGGCCCGTTGGGGAACCCACGGTGACCATGCCATCGTCGCATTGACAGCCTCCACGCATCAGGATGTTTTTGAGATTACGGTTACCGCCTACAATCTTGCCGAGACCTATCGAACGCCGGTGATTCTTTTGTTGGATGAAGTCGTCGGACACATGCGGGAACGCCTGGTGATTCCTGAAAAAGGAGAGCTGCCCCTGGTGGAGAGATTGAGAACCTCCGTCAAGGAAGGCGTCGATTATCATCCTTATCTGCCGCGGGAAGACGGACGTCTGCCCATGTCGGATTTCGGTGGTGTCCACCGTTACAACGTCACCGGTCTCTATCATGACATGTGGGGCTTTCCGTCAAGCGATCCCGCCGTCGTGCACGGCTTGATCCGGCACCTGGTCGACAAAATCGACAACAGGGTCAACAAACTGGCTCGCTACAAGGAGTTCTTTCTGGAAGATGCGCAGATCGTATTCGTATCGTACGGATCGGCAGCCCGTTCGGCCCTGCACGTGGTTAAAAATCGCCGGTCAAGGGGAGAGCGCCTGGGTTTACTGGAACTCCAGACCATTTGGCCCTTTCCCAACGAAATCGTGCGGGAACGCTGCGCCGGCTCTAAAGCCGTGATCGTTGTGGAACATAACATGGGTCAAGTGATGCAGGCAGTCAAAATGGCGGTGGACGACCCCGAGAGGGTGTTTTTAGCCAACCGCATCGACGGAACATTTATCACCCCTACCGATATAATGAACATCCTGCGGTTAATTCAGGGAAAGGGAGTGTAATCGATGTCCATTAATAATTACCTCAGAGAGCGGTTTTTTCCTCATCTCTGGTGTGCGGGTTGCGGACACGGAATTGTACTCAACGGATTGCTTCGGGCCATCGAGCAGCTCCAACTGAGCAAGAACGAAATTGTCATGGTGTCCGGCATCGGTTGTTCAGCCCGTATATCCGGATATGTGGATGTTCACACGTTGCACACCATTCACGGCCGGGCACTGGCTTTTGCCACCGGCGTCAAAATCAGCCGACCGGAGTTGAAGTTGATCGTACCGATGGGTGACGGCGACGCCCTGGCCATCGGTGGCAACCATTTCATACATGCCGCACGGCGCAACATCGACATTACGGCTATCGTCATGAACAACAGGATATACGGAATGACCGGAGGTCAGTTTTCGCCGCTTTCCGGCTACGGCATACACGCCACGACGGCGCCTTATGCCAACATCGATCCGGCGTTCGATGTCGTCGAATTGGCCAAGGCCGCCGGTGCAACCTTCGTTGCCCGAACCACCGCCTTCCACACCAAACAGATAATCGATTTCGTCAAGCAGGCCATCCTCCACAAGGGCTTTTCGGTACTGGAGATCATGTCTCAGTGTCCGACCCACTTCGGCCGCAAGAATAAAGAGGGCAGCGCCGTGGACATGCTGAATCTTTTCAAAGAAAGAACCACGCCGATTGGGTCCAAGGCCAAGCAGGAAAATCCGGACCTGATCGAACGGGGCATATTCGTTCAAAACTTGCGGCCGGAATACTGCGAGGAATACGACAAGGTCATCGAGCGGGCGACAGGGGGGCAGTGATCATGGAAAGATGCAGAATGGTATTTTCAGGCTCCGGGGGGCAGGGCGTCATCACCGCAGCGATTATCATCGCCGAGGCGGCAGTTATGTATGAGAATTTAAACGCCGTGCAGTCTCAGTCCTATGGAGCGGCAGCCAGGGGCGGCGCCACCCGCAGCGATATTATTGTTTCCGACGCTGAAATCCACTTTCCCAAGGTCATTCAACCCAACGTGCTGGTATGCCTGACCCAGGAGGCATACAGTGCCTATTACGCCATCATTCGTCCCGGTGGATTGCTGCTGACCGACGCGCGTTATGTGAAAACCGCGAAGAAAGTCGATGCCCGCCAGGTCGAATTGCCCATGTTCCGCAAAGTGGTCGAGGAAATCGGCAAGCCGGTCGTTTTCAATATCTGCATGCTGGGAGCCGTTGTGGCCTTGACACAGCTTGTGCAGCCCGAATCGATCTTACAGGTGCTCGAAAAACGGATGCCGCCAGGATTTATCGAGATGAACCGACGCGCCCTGGAGCTGGGGATGGAACTGGGTCGGCAGACCGCATGAGATATCGGGAGCGCGATCGATGGATCGATTGTGCCCGGACCGGAATTCTCTAACCGCAGCAAATTGAGCTTGTTGGGTTGCGTCCTTAGGATTGCACACTCCGGACGGCCCTGACATAAAAGTACGCACTGAAATCCTGCCAAGCGACAAATCCCAGGTCGCTGCTTACGTACCAGGCAGCTGTAAACGACCGCCGATCGCAGCTCCAGATACATTTCTGTTCCTGATCAAATATCGGTTCAATGCAGTGATCGTCTCCGGTGGGGAGTTCGGTCAACAGGGTCATGAGCTCCGATATTGTCGGCAGCCGCCAGTCGGAGTGGCCGGCGAAACCCTCGGCGTTGATCTGATCAGCGTATTCCTTGGCATGCCGCCAATCCATGGGAAACGCCGAGCCTGACTGTTGCCACATGAGTCCGCTGGCTGTGTCGGTTACCGTTCCTTCGAAATCGACCTGGAATTCATGGGCCCAGTAGAGCAGGGGGCGCCAGAGCCGATCGACAGCAAAAAGTTCGCGCGCTGAACGCGGGGCGATTTTGATGCAATGGCTGCGAAGTTGATCCACTCTTGCGTCGGTTTTCTTTTCGGGTTTATCGTCGGTAAAAACCGGCCCGCTGCAGAAGTCTTTCTTTTTGTCCAGCCATGCGGCCTCGAGTTGGCCCAACGCATTGAGCATTTCATTGGCCGAAGCAAAGCGATCATGTGCGATACGGGCGGTTGCCCGACGGATAAAGCCATCCCAAGATAAATCCAGTTCGGCATTGTAGGCGGATACCGGATGGTAATCATCAGCAGGCAGCTCCCCGGTCAACATGCGATAGAAGGTGATCCCGACAGCGTAAAGATCGGCAGTAACATCGACCCGGTCCGGGTCTGCTTCCTGTTCCGGCGGCGAATACCAGGCCGAACCGACCTTGAGGCTGGGCGGTCCGGCGAATTTTTCTCCATGCAGTTTGGAAAGACCGAAATCGCAGATTTTGACCGTGTCCTGATCGGTGATCAGCAGATTATAAGGTTTAATGTCGCGGTGAATGATACCGGCGTGGTGCAAACCGGAAAGACCCTGGAGCGTTTGATGGGTGTAATGCATGGCCTTCTCGACCCTGATGCACCGTGATGGTTCATCGGGGCGGGGACTTTCCCCGATCAGGATGCCCAGGTTGTTCACGTGGTATGCCATCAGGTAGAACAGACGGCCGTTGGATTCATCGAAATCAAGAATATCGACAATGTTCGGATGTCTGAGGCGTGCCAATGTGACGGCTTCGGCGACAAACATCTCTTTGATCTTGTCGATTCCAAGCAAAGAAACAAGCAGAGGATCCGGATCCAGAAGTTTGAGCGCAGCGACTTTCCCAATGGTCGGATGTTCGACCCTGAAAACTTTCCCCATGCCCCCGCGACCGAGCAGGGCACGCACGATATATTTTCCGATGGTTTTCATCTCATCTGCCAGTCAGACTGAGTCTCAATTGTTCGCGTGTAGAGGGGCTACAGGTATGAAAAAGACACCGCCGCACGAGCGTAATAATCATCGGCAAACCACTGGTTTTGCCGGGGTGATTCCCAAAATCTGAAAGTGCCAGGAGTTATACTACTTTTCAAAAATAATTTCCGATAAACAGAAGGTTGGTATAGGTGTTTATAGAAAAAACGTCCGAATAAGGAAACGTTTTTTGACAACCACCATAATAAATACCTGAGGCGATGATTATTGTCATTCAACAAGCGGCTGGTTGCCCGAAATATTGGGTTTTAAAGACGGCTTTCAGCGGTTCACAAGCCATTGCTCGGGCTTTGCCAGAGATCATTGAATCACCACAACCTTTTGGCATGGATCTCCGGCAGGCCGGCGGCAATGATTTTGTCAGCCGCGGCAGCGATATCGTAGGGGACGAACTGAACTTCCAACGTTGCGCCATCCTTATCCCAAATGACGTATTTGGCCTTGTTGTTTCCGTCTCGGGGTTGGCCGACACTGCCGACGTTAACCACGTACCGGTGGTCGGGCAGAATAGCGACCGGTTCCGATCCCAAAGGCGCATCGGTCAGCGTGTGGCCGTCATAGGTGATGATGCACAGGTCGTGGGTATGCCCGAAAAAGCTCACAGATTCCGTCAAATTGTCCAGAACCCGCCGCTTGTCTTTGGGTGACAAT
The DNA here is from genome assembly GCA_963825595.1 of uncultured delta proteobacterium. Lineage (GTDB taxonomy): Bacteria > Desulfobacterota > Desulfobacteria > Desulfobacterales > SG8-13 > JARFQH01. Next base: position 107,093 of record CAWGUE010000019.1, read on the forward strand.
TCGAAACTATATGTCGTAACGGAAGCAGGCGGAAATCCATGGACAAACCGGCTACCGTTGGCGGTCAGAACAGTTGGAAAACTCGCTATCATCCTCAGTGTTTTCTCGGAGAGCATGGATACCGTTTTAACCAATGAGGCTTTGGCCATGGGATTGAACCACTCCAGACGATCCCGGTCAAGAACGGCCTGTTCATGGTTGCCAAGCGTTGAGGGGATTCCCCGTTTGTCGAGCGTCTGAATTACACGTTCCGGTTCGGCTCCATAACCGATGCAATCGCCAAGGCATACGACCGTATCGATCCTTGAGTTGTCGATATCGGCAAGTACCGCCGTTAAGGCGTCAAAGTTACCGTGAATGTCAGAAATGACGGCGACTCTCATTCTTGTTCACCCATCCGCCCCACGGTCCGGATCCAGTACCACATGAGGTTGGCCCCGTTACGTCAGCTGGAAATACCACAATATCAATTGAGGACCGAAAAAAATATACGTTACCGCGCCAATCGACAGAAAGGGTCCGAAGGGTACGGCGAGTTTGAGATTCTGGCGGGTGGCGACCATGATAAGCAATCCTGCCAAAGTTCCGACAGCTGATGATACGAATATGGTAAAAAATACACCTTTCCAGCCGACCAAAGCTCCGATCATTGCCAACAGTTTGATGTCACCGCCGCCCATGCCCTCCTTGCGGGTCAGCAGATGATACACCACGGCAACCATAAATAGGCTGCCGCCACCGATTGCCACACCCAGCAGAGAGTCCATCCATGATAATGAAGGAATGGCGAATGCCGCACTGAAAAATACGAAAATTCCGGGAAGCGTTATGCGGTCAGGGATAATGCGGTGATCGACGTCAATGAAGGTGATGACGATCAAGACACAAATGAAAATAAAATACACCAAGGTTTCTATCGATAACCCGAATTTCAGATACAGTCCGAGGGAAAAGGCACCGGTGAGCAGCTCGATCATGGGGTAGCGAAGCGATATGGGAATTTGGCACTGGCGGCATTTGCCTCCGAGATGAAGGTAGCTGAACAGCGGGATGTTGTCATAGAACCGGATGGCCGAATGACAGGCTGGGCATGCGGACCCTGGAAAAACAATCGATTTTTCGGCTGGTATGCGGTATATACACACATTGAGAAAGCTCCCAACGCAAAGGCCGAAAATGACGACCATCCCCATCAACATGTGATTTATCTCCTGAGCCAAGGGCTTACCGGCAACGCACCGTTGAATGGAATTCCATGAGTTTGACAGAATCTTTAAGCATATAGGGGATATAGGAAAAAATCAAGGTTCTTGTTGCCAAAGGGGTTATTTGCATTATAATATGAAGTTAATCTTGTAATAAAAACATGGTGTTCGACGCAATCATCTGGCCCGTCCAGAATGCGCGAGCACCTGAAATCAAGGAGTTTCTGATGGCAGAAACAGACAAAGACGATCTGATCAGCATCTTGGATGAAGATGACGCTGTGGCGGATATACCGCTGACACTTCCCATGATGCCGGTGCGCGACATCGTCATCTTCTCCGACATGCTGTTGCCCCTTTTTGTCGGACGTGAAAAATCGATTCTCGCTGTGGACGACTCCGTTGCCAAAGATGGGATATTGTTTCTGGCGACTCAAAAAGAACCGAGTATCGAAAATCCAAAAACCAACGACATCTATCGTGTCGGTACCGTTGGTCGCGTCCTGCGGATGCTCAAGCTCCCTGACGGTCGCGTCAAAGCCCTTGTGCAGGGAATCACCAGGGCAAAAATCGTTAAATATCTGCGTCAGAAACCGTATTTCAGGGTCAAAGTGGAATTGATCGAGGAGATGCCCCTGAGCGAGATGACGGTTGAAATCGAAGCCTTGATGCGGAACGCTCGCGAACAGACCGAAAAGATCCTGGCGCTGCGCGGTGAAATGACGGGTGACGTGAGCACCGTGCTGGATAGTGTCGACCACCCAGGAAAACTCGCCGACCTTGTGGCGACCAACTTGAAGTTGAAGATCGAGGAATCTCAGCAAATTCTCGAAATTTCCGATCCTGCAGATCGCCTCAAAAAGGTCAACCGCTTCCTGATGAAAGAGCTCGAACTTTCGACCATGCAAGCCAAAATACAATCCGAGGTCAAAGAGGAAATCTTCAAGAGTCAGCGGGATTATTTTCTGCGGGAACAGGTCCGAGCGATCCACAAAGAACTCGGCGAGCAGGACGAGAAAGTATTAGAGATCGAGGATTACCGCAAGAAGATCAAGCGCGCTAAAATGTCAAAAGACGCCGAGAATGAAGCCCGCAAGCAACTCCGGCGGCTCGATCAGATGCATCCCGATTCCGCTGAATCATCCGTGGTTAGAACCTATCTTGACTGGCTGGTTGAAATGCCGTGGAGCAAGACAACCCGTGATGTCATCGATATCAAAGCGGCCAAAAAGACGCTGGATCAACACCATTACGGTCTTGAAAAGATAAAGGATCGCATTCTTGAGCATTTGAGCGTTCGCAAACTCAATCCGGACATGAAAGGACCGATTCTCTGTTTTGTCGGCCCCCCCGGAGTGGGCAAGACATCCCTGGGGCAGGCCATAGCGCGTGCGCTAAAACGCAAGTTTGTACGCATTTCCCTGGGAGGTATCAGGGACGAGGCCGAAATCCGTGGACACCGCCGGACCTATATCGGTGCATTGCCGGGACGCATTCTGCAAAGTTTGAAGCAGTGCAGCAGTCGTAATCCGGTCTTCATGATGGACGAGATCGACAAACTGGGATCGGATTTTCGTGGTGATCCGTCCTCGGCCTTGCTGGAAGCGCTTGACCCGGAACAAAACAGTGCTTTCAGTGATCATTACCTGAACATGCCTTTTGATCTCTCTCAGGTCATGTTTATTCTAACGGCTAATCTCACCGATACGATTCCTTCGGCTCTTTTGGACAGAATGGAGGTTATCACCCTGCCGGGATATACCGAGGAAGAAAAAAGGGTTATCGCAAAGAAACACCTGATCCCAAGACAGGTAAAGCAAAACGGCCTGAAAACCCGAGAATTCTTGTTAAGCGCAGGTGCGCTGGACATGATAATTTCTGAATATACCTCTGAGGCCGGACTGCGAAATCTGGAGCGTGAACTCGGCTCAATATGCCGGAAAGTGGCACGTCAAATTGCCGAAGGACACAAGGGCAAGGTTAACATCGGTCGCCAGAGTCTCCACAAGTACCTGGGCGTGCCGAAATACTATCCAGAGATGGATCAGGAGGAAGCCCAGGTCGGTTTGGCGACCGGACTGGCCTGGACCCAAGCCGGGGGTGAGGTCATGTATGTAGAAGCATCCCTAATTCGCGGCAAGGGCGAGTTGATCATCACAGGGCAACTTGGTGACGTCATGCAGGAATCCGCGCGTGCAGCCGTGAGTTTCTCTCGTGCCAATATCCACAGTTATGGCGGTAAAGAAAGCATATTCGATAGTGTCGATACCCATATTCACGTGCCAGCCGGGGCGATTCCGAAAGATGGTCCTTCCGCCGGGACGGCCATGGCCACCGCCCTGATTTCTGCTGCTACCGGAAGACCGATTCGCAACGATGTGGCGATGACCGGCGAAATCACCCTCAGGGGACGGGTCCTTCCCGTCGGGGGACTCAAAGAAAAATCCCTGGGTGCTATCCGTTCAGGCATAAAAACCATCATCATACCGTTCAAAAATAAGAAAGACCTCCTTGAGATTCCGAAAACCGTTCGCCGCAAAGTGAAGTATGTACCGGTGGAGCGTATGGACGAAGTGCTCACCTATGCATTGGAAAAGGCCACACGGATAGGTAAAAAAAAGAGGAAACCTGCCACTGCCCGAAAAATAAATCCAGTTTCGAAATAATAATCATCGCTAAAGCGCCAGCTTTGCTGGAAAGACTCCCCAAATTTGACAGTTCCAGGAGTGATCAAGGATCGGAGACGATGAATATTATAACCCAGATAAAAAACAGTCCGATATCCGGTGTAATAGGGCAGAAGCAGCCTGACCGTAAAGCGCTGACAACCGGTACGATCGATAATTCTTTCAAAGTACAGCATTCAATGACCGGCTGGTAGCGTGCAATAATGGTTTTTATTGACCGCCATGAGCGGTTCACAAGCCAAGCCTCTGACGTTGCCGGAGGTCATTGAATAATGATAATTATAGCCTTCGATACAGCCACGGAAAGCTGCAGCGTGGCGCTGACCGAACATGCGCGCCTACTGGTAGAGGTCAATCTCGCAAACACCGAGACCCACTCCCGTCACTTGGCCCGTTTGATTCTTGATGTCTGCTGTCTGGCGGGAATAAAATTGGGCGATATCGATGGCTACGCTGTTACCCGTGGACCTGGGTCTTTCACCGGGTTGCGCATAGGAATCAGCACGGCAATAGGTCTGGCCCAAGCATCAGGGAAACCGATTGCAGGAGTGTCGACACTCGATTCGCTGGCTGCTCAGGCAACGGCCCCTTCAAAATCGGTGTGCCCCATGATTGACGCCCGACGCGGAGAGGTTTATTTTTCAGTTCTTAGGCATGTGGACGATCACCTGATCGCGCAGCAACCGGAACGGGTCATGAAGGTGCAGGAGGCGATTGAGACAATCAGCGAGCCATGTATCTTCGTTGGCAGTGGTGCAACGCTCTACCATGCCGAAATCAGTGACCGCTTGGGTGAGGCCGCTCAATTTGCATCGGAAATCCACAATATTATTCGCGCTGCTACGGTTGCCGCACTGGCCCATAAACGTCTTGTCAGCGGCGAGACGGACGACATTATGACTTTTACGCCAACCTACCTGCGTAAATCCGATGCCAAAATCAACAAAATCTCGGGTTGGAAGTCCGGTCACAGAACCGGACAGAACAAAAAGATTGATCTGACAATACGGTAATCATTGACAATAGCTTCAACTCTCTGTTAACGGTAGTGGTTTATCGCACGTTGTTATGCAGTGAGTGATACGCCAGCCCCATTGCAAGGAACGGGAAATGAATGATTTCGCATGGCCGGATCGCCCGCACCAGACGGCTTTTCCGGTGGCCAAACCCGGTTACCCGTTCATATTTGCCGGTGCATTCACAACAGCCGTTCTGGCTTTGCTCGGTTTGACCCTGCCGGCATTGTTGGGATTGGTTATCACATTTTTCATCGTCTATTTTTTCAGAGATCCGGACAGGGTTGTCCCTCACTCTACGGGGACGATCGTTTCGCCGGCCGACGGGAAGGTCATTGCCGTGGAAACGGCTGGGACAACGCCTTATTATGTGGGTGAATGCACTAAAATCAGTATTTTCATGTCGGTCTTCAATGTGCATGTCAATCGTATTCCATATGAAGGGACAATTAAGACCATCAGCTATTTTCCAGGGAAATTCATCGCGGCAAACCGCGACAAGGCTTCCAGCGATAATGAGCGCAATGCCGTATTCATTGAAACCGACCAGGGTAAGAAGATTACCGCCGTTCAAATAGCCGGCCTGATTGCCCGGCGAATTATCTGCACCGTGCAGGGCGGAGATGTGGTCCGTCGCGGCCAGCGACTCGGCCTGATCTGTTTCGGGTCCCGCGTCGACCTATATTTGCCGGTTGAGACTGCGATCGCAGTGAAGATAGGAGACCACGTCAAAGCAGGGGCGTCAGTTATAGGGGTTTTGCCATGAAAAAGAAGAAAAAATCGAGAGGTGAGAGGTTGCGCCGCGGTATCTACATCCTGCCGAATATCTTCACCTCACTGAATATTTTTTTCGGATTTTATGCCGTCATTGCTTCCATAGATGGTAAGTTTGTGGCGGCGGCAATGGCCATTATCATTGCCGCCGTATTCGATCTACTGGACGGCAAAATAGCCCGTGCAACTCATACCACCAGTAAATTCGGGGTCGAATACGACTCTTTGGCGGACCTGGTATCGTTCGGTTTGGCACCCGGCTTGATGATGTACCTCTGGGCGTTGAAACCCCTTGGCAGAATCGGCTGGCTGGCGGCATTTCTGTTCATGGTGTGCGGCGCGCTCCGCTTGGCGCGATTCAACTCTCAGATCGGCAAAATAAGTAGTGACCATTTTGTCGGTTTACCCATACCGGCCGCTGCGGGCATGAGCGCTACCACGATGCTTCTCTGGCATAAATTCGGCTTCCCCGTCGAACCGAACCGCCTGCTGATCCTCATTATGCTTTATGTTATTGCGTTTTTGATGGTCAGCAACATCCACTACAACAGCTTTAAACAAGCCAGTCTGTATCGCAAAATGAATTTTAATGTTCTTGTTGCGGCGGTGCTGGTATTGATATTCATAGCGGCCCAACCATCCATAGCCCTGTTTTCCCTTAGCTTAACATATGTCCTGTCCGGTCCGGCGAGTTCTGTTATGCGGTACCGGCGCAGGCTCAAGACCAAGGAAACAGGCCCCCAAGAGATCGAAGATCACTGAAGGTTACACATTCCCCCAAGCGTGTTATGGATTTGCGGATAGAATTGCTGAAGTAACAAAGGGTCCTCATCGAGATACAGATACGGTCGTGAACCGTTTGAATGACAGGGACGGTGATAAAGATGGCTCAGAAAAAAATCAACGTGGCGGTTGCCGGAGCCACCGGTGCTGTCGGTAACCAAATGATCCGCTGCCTTGAGGAGGCAAATTTTCCACTGCGGTCGATAAAGTTACTGGCGTCGAAGCGATCTGTGGGACGCGAACTTCGATTCAAGGGCGACCTTTTGCCTGTGCATGAATTGACTGAGGACGCTTTTAAGGGTATGGATGTGGCCCTTTTTTCAGCGGGGGGCGATACGAGCCTGAAATATGCCCCTGCAGCTGCGGCGGCAGGGTGCATAGTGGTGGATAATTCAAGTGCCTGGCGTATGGACCCGCAGGTACCTCTGGTGGTTCCGGAGGTCAACCCCCATACCATTGCCGGATACACGGCCAAGGGCATTATCGCCAATCCGAATTGTTCGACCATCCAGATGGTGGTCGCTTTGAATCCGATCCACCGCAAGGTTGGAATCAAGCGGATCGTCGTGTCGACCTACCAGGCGGTTTCTGGGACCGGCAAGAAAGCCATCGACGAACTGTTGGACCAGACCCGGGCCATGATCAATTTCTTGAACTACGAGAACAACGTATATCCTCACCGAATCGCGTTCAATTGTCTGCCTCACATTGATCGATTTCAGGATAACGGTTACACCAAAGAAGAAATGAAAATGGTGCACGAAACCCGCAAAATAATGGAAGACGATACCATCGGCGTCACGGCGACAACCGTGCGGGTACCGGTTTTTTTCGGTCATTCTGAGGCGGTGAACGTCGAAACCCGGCAGCACATTACCGCTGACGAGGCGCGCCAGCTGCTCAAAGATGCCCCTGGAATCAGGGTGGTGGATGATCCGACGAAAAACCGCTATCCTTTGTCGACTGATGCCGCCGGGCAGGATATGACGCTCGTGGGGCGTATCCGCCAAGACGAATCGATCCCGAACGCCATAAACATGTGGATCGTCGCCGACAATATCCGCAAAGGCGCGGCAACCAATACGGTTCAAATTGCCGGCTTACTGGTCAGAGACTACCTTTAATATCTGCAAAAACGCTCGTATCACCAACATGGAGACCTTTGGTTGTGGACAAGATACCATTAACAATGGAAGGCTATGAAGCCTTGAAAAGCGAATTGGAACGCCTCAAGCGCGTAGAACGACCGGCAAATATACTTGCGATCGAAGAAGCCCGGGCGCACGGCGATCTGTCCGAGAACGCCGAATATGCGGCGGCAAAAGACCGCCAAAGTTTCCTTGAAGGCCGGATCAGCGAACTCGAGTACAAGCTGGCCGCAGCGGAGATTATCGATACCAGCAATCTATCGAAGGAAAAAGCGGTATTCGGCAGCCGGGTTGTGCTCGAAAACATCGAAACCGGTGAAGACGTCGAATACCAACTGGTCGGCTCGGAAGAGTCGAATGTCGAAGCCGGTCGCATATCCATCACGTCGCCGCTTGGAAAGGCGTTAATCGGAAAGAAACCCGGAGACGAATTGACAATACAGGTTCCGGGAGGAAGACGCAGTTACGAACTGGTAAACATCGTATAGCGGCAGATCGCCGCATTGACAAAAAATGGGCTGTACGTCAGCGCCCCGAAATACGTTCACCCAACTCATGGAGGTTAGACTGTGGCTCGAATCACCGTTGAGGATTGCTTGAGAAAAGTCCCCAACCGTTTTTTACTGGTCAACATGGTGGCCAAGCGGGTCAGACAGATCCGTGAAGGTTCCGAATACCTGGTCAGCGCCCCGAAAAATGAAGATATCGTCATTTCTCTGCGTGAAATAGCTGCCGGTAAAATACAGCAAAAAATAAATGATTCCGCATTACCTGAATCAGCGAAGCCGGACGCTGCGCTCCCAGCTCCGGATACAAACGAAAATCAGGAGCTTGATGCGGAAATAGTCGACGAATAGGCGTTGTCGCATAAAAGTTACACATACAAGAAAATCAACCGGTTCGTTGGAAAGGCACAGCATCGTTACGCGATGATATCCGATGGGGACCGGGTTCTGGTGGGGCTTTCCGGCGGTAAGGATAGCCTGACTCTGATGTGGACTTTGAGCGAAAGACTGGAGAGAATCCGCGTCGATTACAGACTGCATGCCGTTTATCTTGACCCGGGATTTGAGGGAGGGTACAGCCAACAGCTGGCAGACTATTGCAAGCATGCGGGATACCGGCTGACGATCGAACACACGGACTTCGGTGTCAGGTCACACAGCAGAAATAATCGGGAAAACCCTTGTTTCCTGTGTTCCTGGGAGCGCAGAAAGCGCCTGTTCAAATTCGCCGAAACCCTCGGCTGCAGTAAGGTGGCTTTAGGCCACAACAAGGACGACATTATCGAAACCTTGTTCATGAACATCTGCTATGCCGGACAAATCAGCACGATGATTCCCTCTCAAACTTTCTTCAACGGCAAAATCACGGTGATCCGTCCATTGGCTTATGTGGAGAAGGAAACCATCAGACAATTTGCCGTTGAACAGCGCTTCCCGGAATTCACCAATCCTTGTCCCAGTGCCACCAACTCCAAAAGACAATTCATCAAAGGCCTCCTCGATCAGCTCTACCAGAGTAACGACAAGATAAAAGGAAATATTTTCAGATCAATGAGCAATGTCAAACCGGAGTACTTGCTGACTCTTCAAAATCCAGGTATCAACCGCGTCATACGAACACACAGTAAAAACGAAAATAAGGCAAAAATCCCATTTTAGAATTTAACCCGACTGAATGTGATCATACTGACAACTGCCCTTTTTTCGTCAGCGGTTCCGAATGGCCCGAATTCCGGAACACGATCAGAGAGTTCATTCCGGGCGGTTTAATCCCGTCCTGGGATTCATAAGGGCAGGGGAATTAAAAAATGCAAATGCCGATGAAAGACGTTCAGAACGAACGCGACCACCGCAACATTCGTATCGACAAGGTGGGTATTAAGAATCTGAAGTACCCGATAACCGTTCTTGACCGCCGAAACGGATTTCAAAATACCGTGGCATCCATCAACATGTATGTCGATCTGCCACATAAAAACAAGGGCACCCACATGAGCCGGTTTGTCGAAATTCTTCATCTGTTTCGGCCGGAAGTGTCCTTGAAACGCATATCCGACGTTTTGGAGCAGATGAAGGAACACCTCAATGCGGCCTCGGCGCACATTGAAGTTATGTTCCCTTATTTCATCGAAAAGAAGGCCCCGGTGAGCGCATCGCCGGGGTTAATGGACTACAATTGCAAGTTTCAGGGGTACAGTGGCCCGGGTGGCAAAGTGGACCTGATGGTCGAAGTCACCGTGCCGATCTCTTCGGTCTGCCCCTGTTCCAAAGAAATCAGTCAATACGGCGCCCATAACCAGCGCGGGCAAGTCAAGGTCTGCTCGCGATTCAATAAGTTTATCTGGATTGAAGATATGATCGAGCTTGTGGAAGATACGGCGTCGTGTGACGTTTATTCGGTGCTCAAACGGGTGGATGAAAAGTGCGTGACCGAACGCGGTTTCGCAAATCCAAAATTTGTCGAGGACATTGTCCGCGATGTGTCCCAGAAACTAAAGGCGGATGATAACATCACCTGGTTTTCCGTCAGTGCCGAAAACTTCGAATCGATCCACAACCACAGTGCCTATGCCCACATCACGAGCGGCAGCTATAATTAATCATCCCGTTAACATTTAATTCAGCGACTGCACCAACCTGCGAGCGATCCGTTCGGCGGATATACCCTTCGAGTTTATTAAAACAACGAAACGGTTGAGACCACCGTTGGGATTTTCAATGTATCCGGCCCGGGTACTGATGCCGTGCAACGTGCCGGATTTATAATATTGACGTCCGTTATGGCGCATGAGGGTGTAATAGGGAGCGAAAGCCTCCAGAACCTGGGACAATTCCTGAGCGGTTATCCGGTTAGCACGGGAAATGCCGGATCCTTCGATGAGGTGGATATCCTTCAGACGCAGAATCTCGCCGGCATAGGTGCGGGCGGCACGCAGCCCTTTTTCAAGAGTCCCCGGTGTCTCGTAGGCCTTGGCCCCAGCGGTAATCAGGATCTGATTGGTGATATAGTTGTTGGAAAACTCCAGCAGGCGGGAAATGATGTCGTTGAGTGTCGAAGGAGACAGATGACGGAGGATCAGCCGATCTTTGGCGGGATGAAGATTACCGATTCTGATTCTGCCAGATATGGCTACGCCGTTTTGTTCCAGAAAATAGGCAAAAAGATGCCCGCTGTAGAGCGTGATTTCATTTTCGTTATGGGATAAAACGATGCGTCCCTCGGCTTGTTTTGACGCCTTAACCCGCTTGAGCACCATCGGCAGCAGCGGGGATTGCGGTTCAGCGCTGATATACCTGCCGTTGACTTTTTTGAACGACACCGTGTTGAAATTAACGCACAAGGCGCCGTTGGGTGCATCGTAGGGCTCTGATGAAGAGGTAACACCGGGGATGACCAGCGGTTGTGCAAAATAACTGTCATCCACCACTATATCGTTAATTCGAGTCAAGCGGGCGCTCAGGGTTCGGGCGATATCGGACACCACTTCCGAAACCAGAAGGGGATCTCCATAGCCTTTGATGGTCAAATTGTGATCGCCGTCAAGATAGAATTCGGTGCCAAACCGGTATTCGGGCCCAAGGTAGTGCAGTGCGACCAGGGAAGTAAAAATTTTCAGGGTCGATGCCGGAATCAGCGGGCGGTTTTCGTTTTTGGAGAGAAGCACCTGACCATCCGGGTCGGTAACAAGAATGGCATCCCGTTTTCCGATCTGTTTGGCCAGATCTTCCAGGCTGCTGCCGGCCGGACTGTTCGTTGCCAGGAGCCCGAGACACGTGGCCACGATCGCTAATGGATAAAGAATTTTTAGCATGACATGTTTAAGGAATAACATCCGATGGTATAGGCTTTCCGATATCCGGCGTCTTCAGATGGATTTCCACATTTTGTCGAATACGTCCCGGCTCAGCCGCAGGTATTCCCGGTCCGGTGTAAAAACTTCGAAGGTGACGGTGTCGTCGTACCCCGTTTTTTTCAAGGCCTTCAAAACTTTCGAGAATTTGATGCGACCCGATCCGATAGGGAGGTGGTTGTCTTCCTTACCGAAATTGTCACTGACATGAACATGGCCGATACGGTCGGCGAAGGCTTCGATCAGTTTGACGATGCGTTTGCCCCGCGGGCTGCCGATATTGGCATGCCCAGTGTCGAGGGTGAGCTTCAGGGTCGGCAAAAGACTGAAGACCTCAACAAAGTCGACCACTTCGACACAGAACCGAGTGCGCGGGAACATGTTTTCAACACAGAGAATCAGGTCGAGTTCTGCGGCTCTTGAGGCGATGATCGTCAGGCTCTCCAGTGCGAAACCGCGAGCCAATTCCGGAACAAAGGACCCCATGCCGGAAATGGTGGCCGGGTGAACGACAACCTTGTCGGCACCCAGCAATGCGGCCGTTTCGAGGGACTGTATTACTTCCGTGAGGGAGGCTTGCCGAATACCTTCGGTGAGATCGGCTAAAGAGATAAAGGTCGGCATGTGACAGACCAACGACATGTCGTACCTCTGAAGGGCCGCCATAAGGTCATTTTTCTCCTCACGCACTATTGCGTAGTGGGCTGCCGGCGGATCCATGGCCAGCTCCAAATAGTCGAACCCCATGGCCGCAATCGTATCGAGTTCGTCCCGCACCGGCGTGACCGGAAAGTTCATGGCACCATACTGCATGGGATTATTCCTTCGCAGATGGGAGATCGGTGTTGATTGACATTATATAACACAGGCGAAAGTTTGTCAGAAACGATTTGTCGCCAAAAAAACGGCAGACCATCAGTTGCGCCTGCCGCTTTTTTTGTTTTGTTCTTCCTGAACCAATGTAACCGTTTGTCAGCCATTACCCTGGTAAAAGTGGACTGCGTCTATCAACATTGGATTGTCGGGGTCAGTCACCAAAGGAAATGCCAAGGTCACGAGCGGTCAATACGGTGTCGCAATCCAGGGGCACGCTTTTCATTCGTTGGGTACATTGTTCCAGGGGAACGTGGTTTACCGTCGGCGGATCGAGCACGACCATGATGCCGGACTGGCCTTGATCCAGCGCGCGAACGCTCGCTGCGCCGAATCTCAGGGACAGGAGGCGGTCAAAGGAAGTCGGCGTCCCGCCGCGCAGAAGATGGCCGAGGACAACCGTACGGGCCTCCTTCCCGGTCAAGGCTTCGAGATCAGTACAGACCTTTTGCCCGACACCTCCCAGGCGTTCTGTCTTTCCGGGTGCTTTGACGGCGGCCACAGTGCGCCCCCCGCCCCTTGGCCGCGCGCCTTCGGCGACGACGATGATGGAAAATCGGCGGCCACTGAGTTCGCGCTCCATGACCTTGTGGGCAACCGTTTCAATATCGAAAGGTATTTCTGGAATCAATATCGCATCGGCCGTGGCCGATACCCCGGAATTCAGGGCGATCCATCCGGCATAGCGACCCATGACCTCGACTACCATAATCCGCCGATGGGACTCAGCGGTTGAATGCAGGCGGTCAATGCACTCGGTCGCAAAGTGGACGGCCGTATCGAATCCAAATGTGACGACCGTTTTGTCCAGATCGTTATCGATGGTTTTGGGCACTCCCACCACCCGTAGACCTTTATGGTGCAGAACGTTCGCGATGGCCAACGAGCCGTCTCCACCGATCGCGATAAGGGCATCAATTTTGTGTCGCTTGAAGCTGGCGACAAGATCGTCTGTTCGGTCTATTTCAACTGTCTGGCCGGTGTTGTCGACCTGTGGAAATGTCATGGGGTTGCCCCGGTTCGTCGTTCCTAAAATCGTACCCCCCAGATGAGTTATGCCGCGCACTGCGTCACGATCAAGCGGTATTAAACCTCCCTGAGGATAACCTTCCGGAATCAACAGCCCGTTGTAACCGTCGCGGATACCGTAACATTTCCAGCCCCGATGGACGGCCGACAGAACGATCGACCGAATGACCGCATTGAGACCGGGCGCGTCACCACCGCCGGTCGATATGGCTATCTTTTTAATCGGCATGTCAACGTATTTCCTCGCAACGAATTCGGCTTGCTGAACAATGCGGTTCCGGGACGAAACAACTGCGGTGCATATCGTTCGCCGCAGCGAACAGCTGATGCGCATTGCCTCCGAGGGTTGGTGGGCCGGACCCAGGAGTTCGATGCCGTATTGGGAAGATGATTGAGCGGAGAAAGGGCCGGGTCGTGCCGTGTTTGAGGCGGAAGTGGGGCCGCCGGTAGGGTAATCGGACACCTACCATGCCGTGGTCCTGAATCGTACCCGGCTCTGCCGATGCCGGCCTGTTTGCGGTCGGGGAATTTTTCGGCTTTGGTTTCAGGAGTTCGTGTTGATCTTGTCCCGCAACTTTCCGGAGCACTTAAAGGTGACGACGTGGCGCGGCCTCAGCATCATGGCATCACCGGTGGCGGGGTTTCGACCTTTTCGCTCAGATTTTTCCTTTACGCAGAATTTCCCGAATCCACTCACCAGAACGTCTTCACCGACCGCCAGGGTACGCTTAATTATTTCTAGGAGCGTCTCAACCGTATCGGTAGCTTGTTTCTTCGAAAATCCGTTGCCCTCGGCAACCTCTTCGATTATTTCGGCCTTCGTCAATGCCATAACGCAAATTTTCCTCCCCCAGAATTGTTCAAACTTATTTTAAAAACTTTATCAAGAAAATATATTGGTTACAAGAGTTTATATCATATGTTCGCGAGGCGAACTGATATCCGGCTCGTTGGCCTTTCAGTATATCCTATTAATATACTTGACAATATAACGCAAAGTTGTCATTTAAGCAATAAAGAAATAGGGCAACCGCATAATTTCTTGGTCATTCTGACTTTATGATTGCCGTCCCGTCGCGCGAATGAGAAGGCTTCTTGGGAGACCTTCAATCGGAGGACACCATCGAAAATATCACGGAAAGACGAACGGTTAAAAGGACTCCGACGTCGAGTACCTACACCGCAGAGATAAAATTGAGTGCCGTGCCGATCCACCAGCTCAAGCTTCGGGATTCCTCTCTCCATGGCGCTTGCCTGGTCGTAAAAAAAGAATCGGCGATGATGAAACACCTGGCGGTCGACCAGACGTTGAACATCCGTTTTCACACGGCGGATCGGTCAAGTCCGGCCGGCATATTCAAAAGCGAAGTGAGGCATATCACCGAAGGCAGTCCCGGAAGGTTTGATAACCACTATTTGGTTGGTGTAAAGATTATCGAACGCCTGACAGGCAATTAGAAGCCGTACTGAAAGGACGTCACGAGCGTTAGCAAGACAAGACAAGGCGAATTGCGACGAAAAGCGGCGATTACGTTTTCACCAATGCGTATTTATGCTGAAGCGTGGGTCGGCTCTCCCGGTTCAGCGATTAACACCGCATTGTCAAGCGCAAAAGGTATTCAACAGCCTGATAGATGTCGATCCGATTTTGTCAGATGATTGCCCATCCACGGTTTCATGAAGAGCACTGATCCGTTTCCGATCCAGAAAGGTGTAAATTTCTGCAAGTTCAAGGAAATCAAGGAATTGCGCGAAGGCGTACTTTCGCGCGCCGCACAAGCGATTCCGCCGACTTGTCCGCCTTCGGCGTGATTGACGCCGAAATTGCGAAAACGGGCCATTTATAGACGGAAAATAGACTAAGATTCGCTTTTTTTGGCAGAAGCATGCCACTGCGCGCTCTTCCGGGTTGTAATAGTGCCCAGCGTCCAGTGTCCGTCATCCACGGCCGGCCTGCCCCTCAGGCGGCATTCGTTCTGGCGGCAAACCGGGCAATCGTCGTCGATACACGGATCCATATGAATCAAGGCGCTGGCGCGGCCTTTGAAGTGTTCGATGACGATATTTTCCACTTCTTTGGCCTCTGCGTGCGCCTGCTCAAGGGAGCAATCCCGCGGCAGGACAAGGTGCATGTCGATATGGGCGTGGTCACCTGATTTCCAAACTCGCAATTGGTGAATGTCGACCCAATTCGCTTTACGGTTTGTAATGAGCAGCTCGGACAGCCCTTTTAAAATCCGTTGATCGGCAGCATCCATCAACCCCTGGAATGATTGGCGTACCAGTGAGAAGCCCGTGGCGAGAATGTTCAAGCCAACAATACAGGCAATCAGTCCGTCGAGCCACAACCATCCCGTCGTTTTGACCAGCACCAATCCCAGAACGACCCCCAGTGTGGTGTAAACATCGGTCAACAGGTGCTTGCCGTCTGCTACCAGGATGATGGAGTCGGTTTGTCTGCCGGTACGTATCAGACTGATACCCAAGAGAAAATTGATGACGCCGGCGCCTATCAATAAAACCAGTCCAAAATTCAAGTGCTCCAGTGGAGCCGGATCAAAAAGTCGCGGGATGCCGGTTTTGAAAATGCCGAACGCTGCCATGATGATCAATGCGCCTTCGAATCCGGCAGAGAAGAACTCGATCTTGCCGTGACCATATGGGTGACTCTCATCCGGCGGCCGGGCCGCCAGAAGAATGCTGCCCAATGCAAAGGTGCAAGCGGCGACGTTAATGATCGACTCTAAAGCGTCCGACAGGATGGCCGAAGACCGGGTTAAACTATAGGCATAAAACTTTATGGCCATCAGAATGGCACCAATCAGGAGGGACAGGCTAACCAGGGTCAGTCGGCGCCTCTGGTCCCTCAGACCCGTATCCGCGGACTCACCAATTGTTTCGGGTTCGTTTTGCGCCAAAGCGACCTTCGCTATCGTTTAAGACACCCATCATCGATGCGGATGAAGAAAATCTACAGGGCAGGATTGGGGCTGCGGTTGTATATGAAAATGGCGGCAATAACCTTTTTGTACTCCTGAAGAATCTTGGCGACGTATTTGGCGTCCAGCCACCACATCCGTTCTCCATTGGGAGCGGGTCCCACCGGGTGATAATAGAATTCAATCCGGGTCGCGGGGCGGTATCGATTGAATGCCATCTGGGCCCGTCGCATGTGATAGGCGGAACTGACGATGATGGCCGACTTCAGACCCAACGCTTCCATGATCTGAACCGTCTTGAGCGCCTCCACGTAAGTGCCGCCGAATTTTTCTATAATCGGTTCATCTTCGGGTGTCGACCTTCCGATGAGAACCTGATTTTCGGGCAGATCCTCCTGCAACCCGAAATACTGGACGACCCAGGGCCAATCGATGGCGGGATGGCGCAAGGGTAGAATCAAGACGCTCCCTTTGCCTTGGCTTAACAGGGCCGTGCCTTCTGCTATGCGTTCCCTGTCTTCCTTGTATGAACCGGCCAAGACCACCACGGCGTCGGCATTGGTGCCCCTGAGCCCGCTGTCGATGCGCAGAAATTTTTCTCCTTCCAACAGAAAAAGAACGACGCAGACAGTGGCTGCAACCACCAATACAATAATAATTTTCCGGCGATGTGGCTTCATGCAAACTGCAGCCTATTTGTTAAGGCATGGAAAAGTAACCCGCCCCCGCAAGGCCGTCTTTCAAAACTCTTGGTTGAATCGAGTGCACGGCGAGCGGGCAGGTTCTCCGAGGCCCAGCCAAAGAGAACCGGCCGTTGCATCGGTCCCTTTTCTCGAAAGTATACAATAATTCGTGATGGAATGGAACGTCGAGCGATTTACAGAGATATTATCGATCCCTTCCCATCGCGGCCGGTAGGCCCCGATCCACGACCGAACCGCAGCAACGATTTGGCGGGTGCGTCCGGCGAAGTTATTTTTCTTTGTCTGTTACCCCGGCTTCTTCAAACGTTTGCATTTCTCTGAATATCTTGATCGCGGCCTCCATGATTCCCATGGCAAGCACACCGCCGGTGCCCTCTCCAAGGCGCATTCCCAGATCAAGGATCGGGATGAGTTTGAGGTATTCAAGCATGTGTCTGTGGCCGGGTTCCTCGGAGCAATGTCCGGCAAACAGGTATGCCGTCGATAGGGGAGATAGAATATGGGCAATCAGAGCCCCGGCGGTTGAAATAAAACCATCGATGACGATCGGGCGTTTGTAGTAAGCCCCGGCCAGAATGCACCCGGCAATGCCTCCGATTTCGAATCCGCCGATTTTGGCTAAAATGTCGAGACCGTCGGCCGGATCGGGTCGATTGACATCGATGGCTCGCTGAATGACCGTTTTTTTTCGCTGCAGCCCCTGATCGTCCACACCGGTTCCCCGGCCCACCATTTCGTCCAGCTGGCAGCCGGTGACGACGGCTCCGATAGCCGCCGATGGCGTGGTATTGCCGATGCCCATATCACCGGTGCCCAGAAGTTGAATACCGCCTTCGAACAGATCGGCGGCGACTTCGAAACCGCTCAAAACAGCCGCTTCTGCAGCCATTCGGGTCATGGCCGGCCCACGGCTGAGATTGGCCGTTCCGTTGGCGATCTTACGGATGAGCAACCGATCACCGGACTCCGGTTGCACGGGGTCCAGTTCCGGGATCACCCCCATGTCGACCACGCGGATGTCAACCCCAACGTGCCGGGCAATGACGTTTATTCCCGCACCGCCATTGATGAAGGTTTTGATCATTTCACCGGTAACCTCTTGTGGGTATGCGCTAACCCCTTCCGCGACGACACCGTGGTCGCCCGCCATGACCACAACGATCCTGGGAGTGACCGCCGGTTCGGTGGTTTGCTGGATCGCACACAAGCGCTCGGATAAATCGTGCAGACGACCCAAAGCCCGAGGGGGCATGACCAGTCGGCCTGTCCGTTGACGGGCTTCCGCGAGCTGGTCCGCAGCCAAGGGTTCGATTCCGTCGATTATCTGGTTCAGAGTCATGCGAAAAGTGTCCATCTTGCGGATCCTTTACTTTCAGTGAGTTCGAAGAATTGCAAGATCCTCAAGCGCCCGGGTCCGAGGATCAAAGCGTTCCTTATGCGTAATTTTGATTGTTTTTTCAAGGCCTCACGGGCAGCTTTCTTAAAAACCTGTTGCCTTGAACCGGCCCACTGGTTTATATAGTCTCTTTTTCAATTGTGCAACCCATCGGATTCAAGGAGGAAGTCATCAAAGGTTTTGTGGTGGCGGGGACCACCAGCGGCAGCGGTAAAACCACAGTTGCGTTGGGGTTCCTGGCAGCTCTGACCCGACGTGGGTATCGGGTAGCGCCATTCAAGGTCGGCCCTGACTTTATCGATCCCGGGCATCACAGCCGTGTCGCCGGATCTGTCAGCCGCAACCTGGACGGTTGGATGCTATCAAAAGACTACAACCGCAATAACTTTACAAGGTGCACTCGAATGGCGGATGTGGCCGTTGTCGAGGGCGTTATGGGCCTCTTTGACGGTCGCGACGGAAAAAGCGAGGCGGGATCAACCGCCGAAATGGCCAAACAACTCGAACTGCCGGTACTTCTCGTGGTTAATGCGCGTAGCATGGCCCGCAGTGCCGCAGCTCTGGTTCAAGGTTTTGAAAATTTCGACCGCGAGCTGAACTTTGCCGGGGTATTGTTCAACAATATCGGCAGCCCCCGCCATATGCAGTACCTGACGGAAGCGCTTGAGGGTCATGTCCGCATGCCCTGTATCGGCGGTATTCCGCGCCAGACAACGGTTTCCATACCGGAAAGACATCTCGGACTGTTCACCGAGGCTGATCACACCCTCTCCGAGGATATTGTTGCCCAACTGGCCGACCTCATTGAAGACAACGTGGATCTGGATGCCCTACTTCGTCGTCTGGACGACCATCACGACATCCATGCCTTGGCGGAAGAAAAAAGCGCTATCCTAGCCGAGCGCACCGAAAAAGCCCGCATCGGCGTGGCCCGCGACAACGCTTTCTGCTTTTACTACCAGGACAATCTGGATCTGATGATTTCAGCGGGTGCGCAACTGGTTTTTTTTTCACCATTGAAAGACACCGGTCTGCCCGAGGGGCTCGATGGGATATATCTCGGCGGCGGTTACCCGGAATTATATGCACCGCAGCTGGCTCAAAACCAATCGATACGGCATTGCATCAAGAAGCTCAGCGATGCCGGTATGCCGATCTATGGGGAATGCGGTGGTTTGATGTATCTCGGAGCCACCATTACCGATCTGGAAGGGATTCGGCATCCCATGACGAATTGTTTTTCCCTCGAAACGCGAATGCTGCCCCGTCTAAAAACACTCGGATACCGCGAGGTCCGTTTGATCCGAGACAGCTTACTTGGAAAATCCGGGCAGACGATACGCGGTCACGAATTTCATTACTCCGAAATCGTGACAGGACCCGCTGGGGCCGATACCGTCTACAGCTTGACTGGTCGTGCCGGTGGGCACAGCGTGCCCGAAGGGTATCGGGTCAAGAACACACTGGGAAGCTACGTGCACCTGCATTTCGGTAGTCAGATGTCAGTTCCGTCGGCGATCGTAGACAGTTGCCTGGCCTTCAAACATGAAAGGAAACGTGTGAGATGAAGCCCGAGGAGATTGAAAATCTGAGTTTTCAGATTATTGAAACCGAAGCCGGTCCGCATCGATTCCCACCGGATCAGTGGACCATCGTGCGGCGGGCCATCCACACATCGGCTGATTTCGAGTATCTTGAAACCGTGCGATTCCATCCAGAGGCTGTTGCCAGCGGAATCAGGGCGATGCGAAACGGCTGCAGCATCGTCACTGACACCAATATGGCCAAAGTCGGCATGCGTGAAAGGGACCTGAACCGATTCGGCGTTTCCGTGACATGTTACATGGGAGATCCTTCCGTGGGCGAGACGGCCTTGAAAAATGGTACAACCCGCGCTAAAGCGGCGGTTGACAGGGCAGCCGCCGAGGTGGACGGTGGCATTTACGTCGTCGGCAATGCCCCGACGGCCCTGCTGCACCTGATCGATCTGATAAAGCAGGACAAGAGCCACCCGGCGTTGATTGTCGGGTTTCCGGTCGGTTTCGTCAATGCAGCCGAGTCTAAAGCCGCATTGATGGATCAGCCGATTCCCTATATTACCAACGTCGGGCGTAAAGGCGGCTCGAACATCGCGGCAGCGGTTGTTAACGCAATCGTACTATTGGCTTTGGCAAACCATTGACGGATCGACAAAAAAAATTGCGAACCGGTTTCACTACCGGAACGGCGGCAGCCGCAGCCACCAAGGGCGCACTCAAGCGTCTCTTCGAACGACGCTCTCCCGGTAATGTGGCGGTTCAACTGCTCACCGGACAGACAATCCTCATACCCATTCACTTCTGCGAACAAGTGAATGACGCGTCGGCTGTGTGCACGGTCATCAAGGATGCCGGTGATGATCCGGATGTCACCAACGGTGCAGAGATCGGTGCCCGGGTGACCCTCCTGGGGCAACCGACCGCACGGACGCCAACAGCGTCTGTTATCATCAAGGGCGGTCGTGGTGTGGGCCGTGTGACCAAACCGGGGCTGGAAGTTTTACCGGGTGAGCCGGCGATTAATTCCGGGCCGCGACGCATGATTACACAGGCTGCTCGTGACATAATGAAAGAACATGCTTTTGATCGGCCGGTACAAGTGGAAGTGTTCGTTCCGGCGGGAGAAGAACTGGCGCGAAAAACCCTTAATGCCAGACTCGGCATCCTGGGCGGCATATCGATCCTCGGCACGACAGGTGTCGTTACCCCTATGTCCCACGCGGCTTACACCGCCACGATTCAGTCGGCATTGTCGGTGGCCCGTGCCTGTGGACAGGAGCGGGTGGTTCTGACGACCGGCAGGCGCAGTGAACGGTATGCACAATATCTTTGGCCGAGCCTGTCTGAGGACGCATTCGTTCAAATCGGCGATTATTTTAAGTTCTCCCTGCAGACAGCGGCCGATATGAGATTCAAAAAGCTGTCCCTGGTTGTCTTTTTTGGCAAGGCTGTCAAAATGTCCCAGGGGGTGCCGCACACCCACGCGGCCAAATCGCGTCTGTCGCTCAGAACACTGGCGCAATGGGTCAGACAGACGTGTGACCAAACTGGTCTGGCGGTCGAGGTCGAAAAGGCCAATACCGCGCGGCAGGCCTTCGATTCGATTCGCACGCGTTGCCCCGGAGTCATTGAACGGGTTGGGTATGAAATAATCAATGCGTCCCGCAGTTTTGCCGGACCGCAAATCCGCTTGCAATGCATCCTCCTTGATTACGAAGGGCGGATTGTCTTCGACTCTGACGCCGGACAGGACGGGGGCATGAGATTATGAGCCCGATCGCGATCATCGGAATGGGAATGTCTCCAAGCGACCTGACCGACCGGCAGCTGTCACAGATTCGGCAGGCCGATATACTGATTGGTGCTGAAAGGCATCTGGACTATTTCAAACACGTGCCGGTACGCAAGAAAACGATCGACCGAAACATCCAAGGCATCGTCGATTATATCAAACGCCGGATGGATGATCGTTCAATCGTGGTGCTGGCTTCAGGAGACCCGCTGTTCTACGGTATCGGTGCCTACCTTTCGAAGACTCTCGGCGCTGATCGGGTCGTCGTGTCCCCGAACATTACCGCAGTGGCGGCGGCGTTCGCCCGAATCAAGGAAGCCTGGCATGATGCCGCTGTCGTCAGCCTTCACGGCAGACAGCATGAGGCGCAGTTTCTTGAATCCATTCGTTCTGCTGAAAAACTCGCCGTTCTGACCGACCCGCACTACAATCCGGCCTATTTGGCGCGGAAATGCATGGAAGCAGGTGTAACCGACCTTCGCATGTGTGTGCTCGAACGGCTCGGCACCGAAGACGAACGGGTGACATGGTTCGACCCATCCCAAGCCGTTGGGCTGACGTTTGCCGAACCAAATCTGGTGATTTTCAGACGGACCGAGTCAGAGAGGGTCTCGGCGCTATCGCTTCGAATGGGCTTGCCAGATGATCGGTATGACCACGAGCAGGGTCTGATCACCAAATCCGAAGTCAGGGTTGTCGCGCTTTCAAAACTGAACCTGGATGTCGACCATGTCGTCTGGGACTTGGGGGCGGGGAGCGGTTCAGTCGGGATTGAAGCCTCCCTGTTCGTCAGAAATGGACGGATAATTGCGGTTGAGAAAGATCAAAAACGGGTGCGGCAGATCGAACGTAACAGGTCACGCTTCAACGTCGCGAACCTGGAAGTGATCCAGGGAATCCTGCCCCAAGCGTTGGACGGCTTGCCGCGACCGGACCGGGTATTCATCGGTGGCGGCGGGAAGGACCTTGAAGCGATTATCCACAAAGCCGGCCGCAGGCTCCAATCGCCCGGTATTATCGTGGTCAACACGGTTCTGCTGTCGAATCTGGCAACGGCCATAACAGCCATGGAAGCGTTGGGTCTGCAGACCGATACGGTCCAGGTGCAGATTAACCGCAGTCGGCCGATGCCCTGGAGCCAGAGGCTTGATGCCGAAAACCCGGTCTGGATAATTGCAGGAAGGGAGCCGCGGTGATCGCCGTCTGTGAAGAAAAGCATCCGCTATGGGCGCCGACTGGCGAATGACGTCAAAATCATTGCAACCGTACCGGCAGAATGGCGTATTTACCGGTGCATCCCTTAGCGTATGTCGACGCCATGACCATTTCAGACGGCAATTGCGGAGGATTGACATAACGTATTCTCTATCGACGAGGCATGCATGAAGCAGACCCAAACCCTTTATCCGGTCGTATTCGTGGGGGCCGGTCCGGGTGATCCGGAATTGATCACGGTCAAGGGGCGAAATGCTCTGGAGGACGCCGATTTCGTTGTATATGCCGGTTCTCTCGTGCCGGAGGCACTGCTTAAATGGACGCAACCAAGTTGCAGAAAGCTCAGCAGTGCGTCGATGCACCTGGATGAAATTATCTCCGCCATCGACACGGCCCACAGGGACGGACTGAAAGTCGTTCGACTGCACACCGGAGATCCAAGCCTTTACGGAGCCGTGTTCGAGCAGATGACGGCTCTGCAGGAAAAGGGCATACCCTACCGGGTCATTCCGGGAGTGACCGCCGCTTTCGCCGCCGCTGCGGCCCTGGGAATCGAGTATACCCTGCCGCAAGTGTCACAGACCCTAATCTTAACCCGGATGGCTGGTAGAACTCCAGTGCCCGAGCGGGAAAATCTGGCGGCACTGGCCGCTCATCGAACTTCGATGGCCGTTTACTTGAGCGTTCACCTCGTGGAGCAGATGGCCGATACACTGATGCAGTCCTATGGCGCGTCCGCCCCCTGTGTGGTGGTATATCGCGTCAGTCATCCGGAAGAACGGATTGTTTGGACCACCATCGATCGTCTGGTTAAAACGGTCGAGGAGGAAAATATCACCCGTCAAGCTTTGGTTATCGTGGGAGAGGTTTTGAGGGCGGGGCGGTCGATGTCACCACAACCCTCGAAGCTCTACGATAAACATTTCTCCCACGGATTCAGAAAGTAGATGAAATCCGTTAATCAAAAGGCCGGTTACGCCGTATGGGCCCTGACGCCCAACGGTCTCGGTTTGGCCGGCGCAATCGCTGCAAATATCGCTGCGGTCGATGTTTATCTGTCCAGGTCTCTCGAGCCTGAGACGGCGGCGGATCCGCTGGCCGGAGCCCTGTTTTTTTCCAGTTTATCGGATTCGCTGACAGCGGTTTTTCATCGTTACCGCGGGCACATACTTATTGCATCGACCGGTATCGCCGTTCGTATTATCGCGCCGCTGCTACGCGGAAAAACCGTCGATCCGGCCGTGGTGGTTGTGGACGACCGTGGCAACCATGCCATCAGCCTGCTATCGGGCCACATCGGCGGTGCAAACTCTTTGACGGCCACGGTCGCCCGGATCATCGGCGCTGAAGCGGTCATCACAACGGCCACCGACGTCAACCGGCAGCCGGCTATCGATGTGCTGGCCGTCGAACGTGACCTTTGCATCGAAAACCCGGCCGCTATCAAAGGCGTCAACATGGCCATTTTAAGAAACCAGCGGCTGGATTTTCACGACCCCTATCGTCTGATATCCAACGCACTGGATCACGAACGGCTCAATTTCGTCGATCCACCCGGTATGGCGGGAGCAATAGCAGAATGGACGGGATCAGTTGGCCGAGCCGGTGTCTTCATCGACGATATCCGGGTTGACCTTCCTGCGGAAGTATTGATATTACGGCCCGCAACCTTGATTGCCGGCATCGGTTGCAACCGCAACACCGCCACGGAGGAGATCCAATGGCTGCTTAACCAGGTTCTCGACAATCACGGGCTATCGCCCAACAGCCTCAGTGCCATTGCAACCGTGAGCCTCAAAAAGGACGAGTCCGGTTTGCTGAAAGCAGCCGAGGCCTATGGTCTGCCCATCCGATTCTATGAAAAAACAGAATTGAACCGGGTCGACCAAATAAAAAACCCGTCAGCGATGGCGGAAAAGCACATTGGAGTGAAAAGCGTATGCGAAGCAGCCGCGATACTGGCAGCCGCGGGCGGAAAGCTGATCGTGGCCAAACAGAAAACAGCCAACGTCACCGTGGCCATTGCCCGAATCGCCTTTACATCGTAGGGATCGGTCCGGGGGACCGAAGCCACATGTCACAGCGCGCAACAGATGTTCTGTCCGAGGTCGAGGCTGTGGCCGGATACACCACCTATATCGATCTCATTCGGCCGCTTATCGGCGCTAAACGGGTCATCGCCACCACGATGACCAAGGAAGTCGATCGGGTTGCCGCGGCCATCGACATTGCCCTGTCAGGACGGTCCTGTGCGATCGTTTCCAGCGGAGATCCGGGGATCTATGCCATGGCCGGCCTGGCCTTCGAGATGTGCCGCGAGAAAAAAATTGCCCTAAGCCCTCCGGGAACAGAGGCTGACGGAGGGGTGTCACACTCTGGAAAACAGCTGCAGGTTGAGGTTGTGCCCGGTATACCGGCGCTTTGTGCCGGTGCTGCGCTTCTTGGAGCGCCACTGACCCATGATTTTGCGGTCATCAGTCTCAGCGATCTTCTGACGCCGTGGGAAACGATTGAAAAACGACTCGCAGCCGCGGCTGCGGCTGATTTCGTCATCGTTTTATACAATCCGAAGAGCCGTCGCCGCAGCGGTCACCTCGAAAAAGCTCAGAAAATCGTCTTGCAATCCCGGGCCCGCCGGACACCTGTGGGTATTGTCAGGCGGGCCAATCGGAAGGGTCAGACCGTGGTATTTTGTGACCTGGAAGACTTGCACCGGGCCGATGTCGATATGCAGACCATTGTTTTTATCGGCAGCAGCGCCTCGGTCCGTTACCTGGACTTTATGGTGACGCCCAGGGGATATGCGGCCAAGTACACCATGGACGGCAATAGTACTTAGGCAGCCGAATACATGATGCATGCCATTTAAACGCGAAAAGGACGGACGGGGGGCACCGAAAAGACCCGAAGGCCGCGCGTGTAAAAGAAACGAAAAGATCGGTGAAACCCATGGCTTCTCAGACAACTCGCTGCCTGGCGGTTCTCGGAACCGGTTCGGATGTCGGGAAAAGTATCATTACGGCTGCCCTGTGCCGGGTCTTCGCCAACCGAGGCGTCCGGGTGGTTCCCTTCAAGGCTCAGAACATGTCCAACAACTCGGGTGTCACGCCCGAAGGACTTGAAATGGGCCGGGCCCAGATTGTTCAAGCCCTGGCGGCCCGTGTTTCGCCTCATGTGGACATGAACCCGATTCTGCTGAAGCCGACGAGCGATGTCGGCAGCCAGATCGTTCTGCTTGGAAAGGCGATTGCCAACAGCACGGCCGCCGAATACCATCGCCGCAAGGATGATTTGTTTGCCGGCGCTGTCGCCGCTCTGGACCGTTTGCGTGAAGCCAACGACCTGGTGGTCATCGAAGGAGCCGGTTCGTGTGCCGAAGTCAATTTGATGGCCCATGATATTGTTAACTTCCGGATCGCCCAGTATGCCGGCGCTCCGGTTCTGCTGGTGGCGGATATTCATCGCGGGGGGGTCTTTGCGCAGATCGTCGGCACACTGGCGTGCCTGCCGCCGGCTCATCAAGAGCGCATCGCGGGCTTCATCATCAACCGTTTCAGGGGTGATCGCAGCCTTTTCTCCGACGGGGTGCAATGGATCGAGCAAAAGACCGGCAAACGTGTTTTCGGTGTGCACCCCTGGTACACCGACCTGACCATCGAATCCGAGGACTCAGTGGTGATCGAAAATCAACAGGTGGTTGCCCCCGCTAAATTAGAGGGAGCGGCCATTGCCGTGGTCCGTGTACCCCACATATCGAACTTTACCGATTTCGACCCGCTGGCCGGCATTGAAGGCCTGCAGGTCTGTTTCCTCGAAAAAAGACAGAACCTGAATGCATTTAAAGCCGTTATCCTTCCCGGTTCAAAGAATACGCGATTCGACCTGGATTGGCTGCACACCAGCGGGTGGTCACAGGAAATCAGCGGATATGCCGCCGGGAACGGGCACGTACTCGGTATCTGCGGCGGTTTCCAGATGTTGGGTGAGTGGGTGCACGATCCGACCGGGCTTGAGGGATCTCCGGGCAGCACCCCCGGGTTGTCTCTCTTGCCGGTGGAAACCATCTTGCAGGCACCTAAGACAACGACCTTGACGCACTTTGCCTGGAACGAGAACGACGGCTGGGGCTATGAAATCCATATGGGACAGACAGAACGCAAAGGCGGTCGGCCGATATTTACCGTGATCGAGCAGAACGGTCGCCCCTGTAATCTGAAAGACGGTTGCGAAGTCGACCAATTAAGGATCATGGGAACTTACATCCACGGCCTGTTCGACGCCCCGGCGATTGCCGAGCGCTGGTTGAAGACCATCGGGCTGGCAGACATCGCCATCACCGGTTCTTATGGACCGGCGGCCAGGGACCGCGACCTGGACCGTCTCGCCGCGCACTTCGAGGCCCATGTGGACATGGCCGCCATTGCCGCAACCATCGGGATCGATCTTTGAGATGAGCTATCAATTATATGAAACCTCGGTAGGTTTTCATTGACCGGGAGCGGAGGGAATGGTCAGCGACTTCAGCGCGCAAACTCATGCATAAGGCAACCTGAGGCAAGAACTGGTTTTATAATCATATGGAACTGTTCAACCCAATTCACAATTTGCGTTCTCAAACGGAGATTCGGGGTTGCCGC
Source organism: uncultured delta proteobacterium (assembly GCA_963825595.1). GTDB lineage: Bacteria > Desulfobacterota > Desulfobacteria > Desulfobacterales > SG8-13 > JARFQH01. The sequence goes on from CAWGUE010000019.1 coordinate 134,685, forward strand.
AGTTCTTTCCCAAGGCTGCCTAATGCGTTCAAATCCCGCCAAGGCGGGACCCGCTTTCGCTGCTGATCATTCCCTCCGCTTTGGTGCAGCATTTGCGTGAAAAACTCCCCGGACCCTGAATTATATCGGTACGTGAGGGACATTGAGGTGCAACGAAATACGTTCGTTATCGGCGGCTGCCGAAGTGGAAAGAGCGGTCACGCTCTTAAACTGGCCGAGAGCTATGAACTGAAGCGTCGGGTGTATATCGCAACCTGCGTCCCGCATGACGAGGAGATGCGCACCCGTGTCGAGCGCCATCAGGCGGAGCGGGGCAACCGCTGGTCCACGGTGGAAGAGCCGATACGGCTGCCGGATGTCATCCGATCCAACAGTTCACCGGACGCCGTGGTCGTGGTCGACTGCTTGACCCTATGGGTGACCAACCTGGTCATGGATGCCGAAGACCGGGGTCCGGAACACGTCCTTGAACCGGCACAGCGCTTGGTGTTGTCTCTTGAGAATGCCCGGGGCCCGGTGGTTCTGGTGTCCAATGAAGTCGGCACTGGTATTGTGCCGGAGAACCATCTGGCGCGGCTGTTCAGGGACGTTGCCGGTTCGGTCAATCAACGAGTGGCTGCGGTTGCGGACACCGTCATATGGATGGTCGCCGGCATCCCGGTAAAAGTTAAACCGGCACATTAGGTTTTGATGGAAAGGCAAAAACGCAATGAATGCCGGCAGGCGTGGCGAAATTCAGTCATAAGTTGCGTTTTAGGTTTAAATACGAGCACCGCCGCTGAAACGGGGAGCCTCTCCCGGTTCAGCCATTAACACCGTACTGCCAAGTGCCATCGTTTTTCAACGGCCTGTCAAATTCGATCGGGTGCATTAACGACACATGAAAGCCTTTGTCAACGCTCTGCAGTTCATAACCATATTGCCTCTGGGGAGGCCCGGGAAATTCGCGCCGTCCCGCATGCTCCCGTATTTCCCGCTCGTGGGCATCATGCTCGGGGCGATGCTACTGCTGCTAGACTCCTTTTTTACACAGCTTTGGTCCCGTCCGGTGGTCTCACTTCTGGACGTCTGTTTCCTGGTGGCCGTCACCGGTGCCTTCCATTTGGACGGTCTGGGCGACACCGCCGACGGACTATACGGGCATCGCAGTCGTGAAGCGGCTCTGGAAATTATGAAAGACAGCCGTGTGGGTGTCATGGGGCTCGTTGCGATTGTCTGTTGCCTGGCACTGAAATGGGCCGGCATAGCCGGTCTGGAAAACCATCGCGGGCTGTTGTTGATGATCATACCGGCCTATGCCCGCACCAGCATCCTAGTCGGCATCCGCATGCTGCCGTACGCCCGGGCGCAGGGGGGCACCGGAAAGGCATTTTTTAACGATAAACCGGGTATCGTCGCTTTCTGGGGTGTGATCCCGCCTGTTTTGCTTTCGTTCATCTGCGGCTGGCGGGGGATCCTGCTGAACGCGGCCTTCATAGCCGTGGTGACGGTGACCTTGATCTTCTACAAACGCAAAATGAACGGAATCACTGGAGACATGCTGGGTGCATTGGCCGAGGTGAGTGAGGCATCGATGTTTCTGGTCGTTTCCGTGGGAGGCCTGCCATGATCCAGGGACATGGCGGCGACATATTTGCCATAGCCGCAAACATCGGGTGTCAGCCTGAAGAAATTGTCGATTTTAGCAGCAATATGAACCCTCTGGGGCCGCCCGCCGAATTAATGAGCTTCCTGGCGGATTCCCTAAACCGGATCACCTTTTTACCCGACCCCGGAGCACGCCCGGCCATCGAGGCTTTTGCCAAATATCACGATTTGCCGCCGGGCCAGGTCATGGCTGGAAACGGCACCACTCAGCTCATTTACGCGCTCCCTCAGGTGCTGCAGACTTCCCGGGCCCTGATTTTGAGTCCCACATATTCGGACTACGCAGATGCCTGCCGGATGAATCGAGTTCCGCACACCGTTCTGTCTGCACCTGAATCGACGAGTTTCACACCCGATTTTGTAGAATTGAGGCAGGCCGCCGCTGGTGCGGACACGGTTTTTATCTGCCGCCCCAACAATCCGACCGGCCGAATGATACCCGCAGATGTCATCGACCATCTGAGCCGTGAACTTCCGCAAACCAGATTTGTGGTCGATGAGTCGTATCTCCCCTTTGTCGATGTGTCCCGGGGACACAGCCTGGTGAAAAACCACCGGGATAACGTGATTGTCCTGCATTCACTGTCCAAAATTTTCAGGATTCCAGGATTGCGTGTCGGGTTTTTGGTGGCCGCCCGGGAAATCATCCGAAGGTTCGAAGCCTATCAGAAACCTTGGAGTGTCAACGGCCTGGCGCAAGCAGCGGTCGAATATTTGATGACGCACGTCGAACTATCGGAAAGATTCATCGATCAAACCCGCCAATTCGTGAACCAGGAGAAGGCACTTTTCGTTGACAGTCTGAAACGACACTCCGAGATAACCGTCATACCGAGCGATACCGTTTTCATACTGTCGCGGCTGCCTGAAGGTCAGGCTGCATCAGAGCTCAAATCCCGGTTGCTGAGCCAAAAAATTTTGATCCGTGATTGTTCAAATTTCAACGGTCTCAGCAAGCGCTACTTTCGGATATCGCTTAAATCGAGTGCAAACAACCGGTATTTAAACGAAAAATTGATTCAGTACTTCCCCAGCGCAATCGCGAACAGGTATGCCGTTTCGCAACTTGCAGACAGCAGAATCGGTCCTTCGGATGATCATTGACGTTGCCGCGCTGACGGTTCTCCCGACCGCCTTGGCCCTCGACCTGTTCCTGGGTGACCCCGAACGCGCTCCCCATCCGGTCAGGTGGATGGGACGGACGATCGAACTTGCAGAACCGGTTTTTCGAAAACAAATCACGAGCGATTTGCGGGCCGGCCTGGCCTTTGCCCTGGCGCTGACACTTTTGGCCTGGATCGGCACCGTCGCTGTCGTTAACGCCGCTCACCATCTGCATCCGGTTCTGGGTTGGGCGGTTGAGGTGCTATTTGTCTATTTTGCCCTTTCGATCAAATCTCTCCGCCAGGCTGCTATAGGCGTTTACCGAGCCCTGAAAATGGATTCGCTGAATGAAGCCAAACAGCGTTTGGCCATGATCGTGGGCCGTGACGTGGAAAAACTCTCCCGCAGGGGAGTCATCCGTGCCGCCGTCGAAACGGTGGCTGAAAATCTCGTTGACGGTGTGATGTCGCCCGTTTTTTACACGGCTATCGGCGGCGCGCCACTTGCCATGGCTTTCAAAATGGTCAGCACCCTGGATTCCATGGTCGGTTACAAGACAACGCAATATATGAATTTCGGCAAAGCGGCGGCGCGAATGGACGACTTTGCCAACTACATTCCGGCCCGCCTTGCCATTCCGGTTATCGCTATTGCCGCTCAGATTCTTTACGGTACCGGAAAAAGAGCATGGCGCACCGCCCTGCGGGAAGGCGGTCGGCACAGAAGCCCCAATGCCGGTAGACCGGAAGCGACTTTTGCCGGCGCATTGGCACTGAAACTCGGCGGTCCGAACAGCTACCACGGGACCCTGGTGCACAAACCCTACATCGGGACCCTTTTCGGTGCGGCCGAGCCGGTCCATATTCTTCAGGCCTGTCAATTGATGTTCCTGAGCGCTTTGCTGTGGGCGCTCGGCTGCTGGACATGCAGCAGCCTCTTTGCCGTTCTGGTCTGATGACACCCGAGGCGGTTGAGTGCATTAACTGCACGATATGCCGACCGGTTAGCATTCCGTGGCGAGTTACTGCATGGTTCCATTCCTAAGCACGTCCTATAAGAACAGATTTGCATTCCGACTGGGAACCACTTCATTCATATACCCGGACGGCTATGCGGCCAATGTGCGGCTTCTGGCGCCCTGCTTTGACGAGATCGAGCTTTTAATGTTCGAAAGCCGGGAGCCGCAGTCCTTGCCGTCCAAAGCTGAAATCGCTGCGCTCCAGCAGCTGGCAAGGGATTTCGGGATCCGTTACAACGTGCATCTTCCCTATGATGTGGCGCCCGGCGGGCGGAATGCCGTCCAACGTCGGCACGCGGTGGAAGCACTGCGGCGGGTTATCGACCTTACAATCGCTCTCGAGCCGACGTCCTACACACTCCACCTGGCCTATGGAGAGAACCAGCGGAAACCGGATACGGTCGCCCGGTGGAAGGATCGCGTCCGGCAAAGCCTCAACCAGATCGTCGGGCCGGATATCCCCGGTCGGGCGCTGTCGATTGAAAATCTGGATTATCCCCTGCAATGGCTGGATGAACTCATCACCGAACACGATCTTGCTCTTTGCCTGGACATCGGCCACCTGCTCATATTCGGCGATGATTTGACGGACACGTTTGCCCGCTACCGGGACCGAATAGCCCTTATACATCTGCACGGCGTTCGTGAAGGGCAGGATCATCTATCATTGGACCGATTGACCAGATCCGACAAGCTGGCGGTAGCGACAATTCTTAGAAATTACACCCACAGCGTTTCGCTGGAAGTTTTCCGGTTCGATTATCTTTGCTCATCATTAGAGATACTTGAGAAATTTCAGTATTCATGGGAGGATCATGCAGCACCAACGCAGAGGAGGTGAGACCAATGAACATCCAGACCCATCGAAAAATCGACCATGATCTCTGCGGCCGGCCTCTCGGCATTGAAGACGGTTTCAGTCGGGTCGAAATGCTCACGACTGCAGACATGGCGGTGGACGAAACCGGCCTTGTGCACGGCGGGTTTATCTTCGGGCTGGCAGACCATGCGGCCATGATCGCTGTCAACCATCCCAATGTCGTGCTGGGCGCTGCCGAGGTCAAGTTCCTGCTGCCGGTCAAATCCGGTGAGACGGTTATTGCAGAGGCCCAGGTGGAAAACCGGTCGGGCAAGAAACACATCGTTAAAACGATGGTTAAGCGTGATGACGATACGGTCTTCGAAGGCACATTCACTTGCTTTGTGCTGGATCGCCACGTACTGGAATAAAAGCAATTCAATCCACGCCCAAGCGTCGCGGGGGGGCCATGTCCTCAGACAGCAACACGTTTGATATCGTTGTCATCGGTTCCGGGTTCGGCGGTAGCGTCAGCGCGTTGCGACTGGCCGAAAAAGGGTACTCGGTGGCGGTGTTGGAAGCCGGCCGACGCTATCGTGACCAGGACTTTCCCAAGAGCAACTGGAATGTTTTTCGGTCGATCTGGTTTCCGCTTCTACGGTGCTTCGGAATGCTGCGGATCAGCTTTCTTTCGGACGTGATGATTCTCAGCTGGGCCGGCGTCGGCGGCGGGAGTCTGGGATACGCCGGCACCCTCCTGGAGCCTCCGGACGCGTTCTTTGAAAATTTCCCGTGGTCGAAAACGAACGATTGGAAGGCCGCTTTAGCTCCCCATTATCGGACCGCCCGACGCATGCTGGGGATCTGTCGGATCAAGGAACTTTCACCCACGGACGAAATCATGCACGCAGTGGCGCAGGACCTGGATTGCAGCGACACCTTTCGTCTCCAGGATGTCGGTGTCTTTTTCGGGGAACCGGAAAAGACCGTACCCGATCCCTATTTCGACGGTCGTGGACCGGATCGTTCCGGTTGCCGGCTCTGCGGTGGCTGCATGGTCGGATGTCGTTACAACGCCAAGAACACATTGGTCAAAAATTACCTCTATCTGGCCGAACGGATGGGCGTCAGCGTGTTTCCCGAAACCAAGGCCACTCTGATTCGCGAAGCTACGGACGGCGGTTACTTGATAGAGACCGTAAGTTCAACCGCAATGCTCAAACGCCGGCCACGCACTTTCAAGGCGACACGACTGGTGCTTTCGGCCGGTGTGCTTGGAACCCTCTCGCTCTTGCTGCGTTGCCGGGCAGAGGGCACCTTGACCCGGCTTTCACCCATGCTCGGCTGTCGTGTCCGTACCAACAGCGAATCCCTCACCGGCGCCACGGCCAGAGACAAGGGAGTGGACTATTCAAGAGGTGTGGCGATAACCTCCAGCATTTATCCTGATGCGGTGACCCATATCGAGCCGGTTCGGTTTCCGGCCGGATCGGATTTGCTGGGTTTCCTTGTGGCGACCCGATTCACTGAAAATGCCCCGGCGTTGCTGCGGCGGTTGAAATGGCTTGCCGGCATTTTCCGACATCCCTTGTCCAGTTTGCGCTTTCTCTGGCCTTTCGGTTGGGCCCGGCGGACGATCATTCTGCTGATCATGCAATCCTTAGATAACAGCGTGAGGGTCTATCGCAAACGCCGGTGGTGGTGGCCGTTTTACCCGACCCTGATATCCCGTCGCGAACACGGCCGTGAAAAGGTGCCGGCCTGCATTCCACAAGCCCAGGCGGCCACCAGGGTTCTGGCAGAAAAAATGACCGGCGTGCCTCAGAATGCCATCAACGAGGTTCTGCTCGACGTCGGAACAACGGCTCATATCTTGGGCGGGTGCGTTATCGGGCCAAATTCTCAAAAAGGGGTCATCGACGGGTGCAACCAGGTGTTCGGATATGAAGGGCTCTACGTGGTGGACGGATCAATGCTTCCTGCCAACCTGGGTGTCAATCCCAGTCTAACGATAACCGCTATGGCCGAATACGCCATGAGTCACATCCCGCCGAAAGGCAAGGCCGGTTCCGGCGCACATGCGGACGCCAACCGCAAACATGGATAACTGCCCCATGCCGCATTTTACCGTTTTCAGCAGCAATCGCCTCGAAATTCTCGCCGACCGGTTGGCGGATATCGTTCGCCGCCCTTTTTCGTCGGCCCTCGAAGCCGAGGCCATTATCGTGCAAAGTCGCGGTATGGAGCGCTGGATATCGATGGCCCTGGCCCGCCGCAACAACATTTGTGCCAATGTGTGGTATCCTTTTCCCAACGCTTTTCTTGCAACCATGTTCCGGCGAATTCTGCCGGATATTTCGCAGCCGTCACCATTCGACCGCGAGATTCTGACATTTAGAATTCTAAAAACTCTTTCCGCCATTCTGGATCGGCCGCATTTTTCACCCCTCCGGCGCTACTTGGCCGATGATGATAACGGCCTCAAAGCGTATAAACTGTCTCTAATGCTGGCCGATCTGTACGATCAATACCTGGTTTTCCGGCCGGATCTGATTCTTCAATGGGAAGCGGGGCAGGGCGACGATTCTCCCGACGGTCGTTGGCAGGCCGAATTGTGGCGTGCTCTGGCCAGCGGAAAAGAAAAAAAGCATCGCGCATACCTGCAGCAGGAATTTCTGGCCCGGCTGGAGACCACTCCCGCTGCCGCGAGCGCTTTACCGTCACGGGTTTCCATTTTTGGAATTTCTTACCTACCGCCATACCACCTGCAGAGTTTTGTCGGCCTGTCGCGGATCGTTCCGGTTTATTTCTTCCTTCTGAGCCCCTGCCGCGAATTCTGGGCTGATATACTTACCGTAAGCGAGATGGACCGGTTGTCCAGAAAATCGGTGCCAGAGGCCGGCGTTTCTGAGGCCCTGCACATGGAACAGGGGCATCCACTGTTGGCGTCAATGGGACACCTGGGAAAAGAATTCTTTTATTTGATCAATCAGTATGACGTCCAAATAGAGGATTGCTTCGAACCGACGGACGGCACCGATCAGCTGTCGCGGCTCCAATCGGACATCCTGAACCTCGAAGACCGCGTGGCGCCGAGATTCCGCCCGGATGGCGCAGCAGATGCTGACCCTCCCGAAAATATTCAACCAGGGACCGAAAACTGTGCCGCCGATGGATCGATCCAAATCCATTCCTGTCACAGCCCGATGCGGGAAATCGAAGTCCTCCGCGATAACCTGCTGGCCCTCTTTGAGGAAGATCCCGATCTCAAGCCCCGGGATGTGATTGTCATGGCCCCCGACATCGGCGCATACGCCCCCTATGTAAGCGCCGTATTTGACACCCGGGAAGGGGACAATCCGGCCATTCCATTTGGAATCGCCGACCAGAGCACCCGCAGGGTGAGCCCTGTGGTCCGCAGTTTCCTTTCCCTGCTCGATATGCCTGGCAGTCGCTTCGGTGCAAGCCGGGTTCTCGGCCTGCTCGGATCTGCCGGCATCAAAGAACGCTTTGGCCTGACGGGATCAGAAATAGAGACCATCGCACGCTGGACCGATCATGTGAACATTCGCTGGGGTCGTGATGCCGAGAGTCGGAAACGGAGAGGACTGCCCGGATACACGGACAACACCTGGCTGGCCGGTATCGAAAGACTCCTGCTCGGATATGCAATGCCCGGCCATGACCAGGCGGCGATGTTTTCGGGTATCCTGCCCTATGATTATATCGAAGGCGGTGAAGCCCAAACGCTGGGCCGCTTTCTCGAATTTCTCAGCCGCCTTTTCGAATTCTCCGACCGACTCGATAGCGCCTTTTCACCGGCGGCCTGGCAATCCGTTCTGTCGGAGATGCTGAATGGATTCATTGCCATAGACGAGAGCACCGAGAGGGACATACACTATTTGCACAGCTGCCTGGAGGCGTTCGGCCGACTGGAAAACCTGACCGAATTCTTGGAACCGCTCACGTTGGAAGTGGTCAGGGCTCACATTGAAAACCAAATCGACGGGAGTTACGGCGAAGGCGGATTCCTTTCCGGCGGTGTAACGTTTTGTGCCATGCTTCCCATGCGCAGTATTCCTTTCAAGGTGGTCTGTCTGATCGGATTGGGCGCCGATGCCTTTCCCAGGGACGATCACTCCCTGGGATTCGACCTCATTGCCAGGCATCCACGACCCGGTGACAGATCGCGGCGCAAGGACGACAAGTATTTGTTCCTGGAAGCCCTGGTATCTGCGCGCCGGAACCTTTACATCAGTTACGTCGGCCAGAGTGTTCAGGACAACAGCCAAATCCCCCCATCGGTCCTCGTCAGTGAATTAATCGAGAACGTCGCGAAGGGATATGGGGTGCCTGAGGGTGACCTTGTGGTTCGGCACCCGTTGCAGGCGTACTCAAAGCGCTATTTCGATGAAAAAGAACCGGCCCTGTTCAGCTACTCTATGGAAAATTTCATCGCTGCCGCCGGTGCCGATACAACCAATGCCCCGCAGCCGTTTTTTACCGCGCCACTTTCAGAACCCCCGGCAGAATTTCGTACCCTTCGACTGGAGCACCTCTGCCAATTTTTCACGCACCCGGTGCGCTATCTGGCCAGGCGGCGTTTGCGACTTTACTTCGATGAGCCGGAGCACCGGTCTCAGGACAAGGAGAATTTCAATTTAGAAGCACTGGGCCGTTATCACCTGAAACAGGAGTTGTTCGGCGCCAGGCTTTCAGGCCATGTCCTGGATGATTATTTTTCCGTGCAAAAAGCCAGGGGCGACCTGCCGCCGGGCACTGTCGGACGCGTCCTCTATGAACAACTGGAGCAGGAGACCGAGTGGTTTGCTGGGGAAATATCGGAATTCGTGGGGGACGAACCGGCCGAATGCGTTCCAATCGATATGGTCGTGGGGGAATTTCATTTGCAGGGGGCATTGAACGGGCTGTATCGGCAGGGGCGCATACAGGCGAGGTTTGCCCGGCGGAGAGCAAAGGATTGGCTTTCGATCTGGATATGTCACCTTATTGTTTGTGCCTTGGAAGGTCGCCGTTATCCCGCCGTCTCGACCCTTATCGATACTGACGGCGCGGTGCGCTTCAAACCGGTTGACCGACCTGAAACCGTTCTGAAAGACTTACTTGAAAATTACCTGGAAGGTTTACGGCGTCCGCTGCACTTTTTCCCTGAACTCTCACACGGCTACGCACAAATGGTGACGGTTGACGGTAAAGAACCGCAAGCGGCTCTCATGGCGGCTCGAAAACTGTGGATCGGATCAGATTATCAAAAAGGTGTCTCGGAAGATCCCTATTACCGGTTGTGTTTCGGTGGGAGTGATCCATTTGACGATGAATTTCAGTCCCTGGCGCAAAAGGTCTTTACACCTATCCGCATACATGCCGAGATGTTGGGCTGAAGTGAACCGTCATGAGGGTGTGACCTCGAGAGTGATTTTTTCGACCGACTCCTGGGCCTCGCACATAATAGCCTCGATCTCCCCCTCTTCGAGACCCAGATGTTTCAAAACAACATCATCCAGCATGTACATGACCGCGTCGAGGCCACTATCGATCGATCCGGACATCGTCATCGCCTCGGCCATGTTGGCAATGGTGTTGGCCGTTAATACGATGGATGCCAGCTCGCCCGGGCTTTCTTCGGCAAGATTGTCCGGCACTTTGTGGTGATATCGGATAGCGTTGGCGAGTATATCCGGTATCTGCCAATGTCGGCAAATCTCGTAACCGATTTCGGCGTGATCGAACCCCAGAATCCGATTTTCAGCACTCAGGAATGTTTTGTCCCCCGCTGCCAGGAACTCTTCGAAGAGGCTTTTGCGGTTCAGCACCAGGCGGTCGAGCACCAGTTTACCGACATCATGGATGAGGCCGGCCGAAAAGGCGTCATTTTCAAGCTGGGGATTTTTTCGCTGAGTGATGATCTTCGATCCAAAGGCAACCATCATGGAGTGCTGCCACAGTTTTCCCGAATCCATACCGTAACCGTGCAGCCTGTCACCGAGTAAATTTGAGGTTCCAGCCAGGGTTATCAATTCCCCCAAGGCCTTGTAACCGAGTACGACCGAAGCTTGTTGAATCGAAGACACTTTCCCGCTCATGCCGTAATAGGCTGAATTGGCCAATTTCAGCACTTTCGCGGCAATGGCCTGGTCGGTTTCGATGAGTTCTGCCACCTGCTGGGTGCTCGAATTTGGATTATCCATAATTTCATGGGCTTTAAAGACAATCTGCGGCATAGGCGCCAATTCGCCGAGACTGCGCATGATTCTCTTTTTCAGATCCTGCTCCGATGCCTCACCGCCGTGTACAACCGCTGCCGATTCTGCGGAAGGAGACGCGTTTTTCTGGGAAGCCCGGACACCACCCGGGTGGTCTGGACGCAAATCGATTTCGATACGGGTGCCGCAATCCGGACATGGAAATGCCAGGATTTTACCCCCGGGAAGTTTATCATCGGGGATGGTGTAGCTGTTCCGGCAACTGTTACAAGCGAATTTCATCGTTCCGGTCACCTCCGTTGTGGACGAATGGCCCGGTCACCATCCCAAACCAAATCGCGATTCGAAAGATTCAGCAAAAAGATCCGGTCGCAGCTTGTCGAAATTGTCAGGTGTCAGATGTTTGATCTTTAATTTGGAACCAATGGCAAAGGCAATCTTTGCGCTGATTCGGATTTTTGACTTCATCGCTGTCATGGAGGCCGACGCGCAGGGAAATTTTATTCCCATCACCCCATGGCCACCAAACAGCGAAGAGGATCGCACCGGCTGCATCCGTGGATGTGAAGATTTTCTGCCCGGGAACGATACCAAAGACACGATTGAAGTAGGTGTAGAAAGGTGGTGAAGCATTTTCGATAGTGCTGAAATCCCACTGGGCGTCGAACTCCTGGGTAATCGGGATATATATCAGGTCCATATCGCATTTGTCGAACACCACCAGGGCGGTATTGAACATCTCATCCCAGCACCATTGGTTTTCAGATGAGAGATTCAAGCTGATTCTGGCGCAGATGCCGCTGTGTCTATGTCGTTTGGCTGATGTCATCGCTTCTCCCCGCTGTGGGTGCTGACGATCGATCTTGGCTATACACGGTGGGCAGACCCTGATTTTCATAACCGTTGATGCGTCGGATAGGTTCGATCCGTTGCGGAAATTCCGACTGAACCATCGAACGGCAGGGATTATGCCGCAAGGTGTTATTGCTAGTTCCCCATGGTAACGTAATTTTAAACAGGGGCGAGGACGACGTGGGTTTATCCAGCATAGTCAATGGACGCCTGTGACTGACCGGTCATCAAAAGTTTAACCACACTCGCTGGTGAGAGCCGGTGCAATTAACAGGGTATATCGTCCCCATCCGGTGACAAATTCAGCCCTCCAGCACCGCTAATTGCGGTATTTACGAAATCCGGAAACAATCCAGTATAACCCCCAGAACAATAAGACCGGCCCCGCACCAACCAAGAGATACTGCGGACCGGGTCGCTTCCAGGGTTCGAGATACGCGGCTGTTGCAAGAAGCCAGGCCATCGAGACAAAAATGGTCAGACGCAGAAATCCCGTCAGACGTACGGGCGTCCTGGGGCTTTTGTTTGTGTCGTTCGGGGGGATACGCCGGCGGCCCGACAGACGGGGAAGGAAGATCACCCCCAGGACGATCAGGCCAATCAGCAGTATTTCCTGAAATCCGGAAAACATGAATCTCCCTATCAATTTGAAGCAGGCATACGCCGGTGAAAGGTGTCAACCGAAAAACGGTTGCAGTCAACCCTGATTCTTGCCAACGCCTGTGATGCGGTGAATCGGCACTCGGCTCGTGTTCTCCCGGCTGACAGAATGAGGTCTGTGTACCACAAGCCGCCTGCTTAAGCAATCCGTGGTGCCCGAGGCCAAACACACTTGCTGATAGTTTGGGGTTTGTGTCGACGTCCGGTTATGGTATGAATTCTCATATCCATTGATGGCTTCGCTATGACAATTTCTCCACTGATCGCTGCGGTATTCGAATCCGGTTCCCGTACCGGAGTAAACGGCCCAATGCCCCTTCGGATCGGGTCACTCCCGACGGAGTCCGAAACCGATGGCCGCACAGCAACCGAGTTTTTCCATCGACGGACCATCGACATCAGTGTTTAGAGACTTTTCGCGATGAACACAAAAGATATCAACAAGGCCGCCGCCGTCCCCTATGATCAGACCCGTGGGCGAGCCCCAAGAGTCGCGGCCCCCGGCCAGGGTCTTTCGGCGGACAGATTGTGGCCGTTGCCCGCCAACACAATATTTTGTCGCACAGGATTCAAATCTGGCGGGCGTGTTGGCGCTTCTCGAACCTGGGACGGAGATCTCTCCTGAACTGCACCAGGCGGTGGCCGAAATTCTGGGATTTCGTTTACCGGCTGAATCGCAAGTATACACCCTCATGCAACTCTTCGACCTGATCAACACGCCTTTGAGCGGTCCGATTCTTATCGAAGCCAGTGCGGGGACCGGAAAGACATACACCATCTCCGGCCTGTTTGTACGGCTTGTCATCGAACACGGTCTGAGCGTGGATCAGATCCTTGTCGTGACGTACACCACTGCCGCCACCCAGGAACTGAGAACACGCATTCGTCAAAGATTGATCCAGACCCGACAGGGATTCACACAAGGGTCCGGCGACGAATTCATTGGTCGCCTGGTCGGTAGAATAACCGATCGCCGCACGGCGCTGAGGCAAATTGACAGTGCTTTAGCGGATTTCGACCGGGCGGCCATTTTTACCATCCACGGTTTTTGTCAGCGCCTGCTTTTCGAAAATACATTCGAAACCGGCGCGCTTTACGACACCAGGCTTGTGGCCGATCCGACGGTTTTTTACCAAGAGGTGGCCGAAGACTTCTGGCGCAAATATTTTTTCACGGCCGAACCCGAATTCATCGGATTCGTATACAGCAGTTCGGCTGCTGCCGGGCCATCCATGTTTTACCGCCTGCTGCAGAATATCAACATGCCGGATATTGATGTCCTGCCGCACATGGACAAACCGCAAGCGCTCTATTTCGACGCTTACAGAGGTCTTTGCAGGCAACTCGCTCTTGAATGGGCTGCCTGCCGTTCGGCAGTCGTCGAACAACTCGAAAGCCCGGCGCTCAATGCAAAAATATTCGGCAGCCTCAAACCGGATCGCCAGCAGCCTGAATTCAGGGTACGGGATCTGAAGGTTCAGACACTAGCGGCCGCTATGGATCGATTCTGCCGAGCGCCGGGGGCTGAATTTCCGCCATTCGAAGGCTTCGAAAAATTCTCCGCCACATATCTGGATAATACGACGAGAAAAGGTTGCCTCCCACCGCAGCACCCTTTTTTTTCTCTCTGCAGTCGATTGCATGATGCTGCTGAAGCGTTAAAATCCGCGATGGCGCATTATTTTCTCTATCTGCAAACCGCATTTCTAAAATATTCCCGCACCGAACTTGCACGCACTAAAAAAACCCGCAACATACAATTTTACGATGACCTGCTGTTGTCGGTTAGAGACGCCTTAGATCGGGGCGGTCCCGGAAGCATCGATCTGATCGAAACGGTGCGGCGGCGATTCAAAACTGCACTGGTCGACGAGTTCCAGGACACCGACACCATCCAATATGAAATTTTTTCAAGGCTGTTTGGCAGACCGCCGTCGACGCTGTTTATGATCGGTGACCCAAAGCAGTCAATTTACAGTTTCCGCGGCGCCGATATTTTTTCCTACATGGAAGCCGCTGCCCGCACGGCATCAAAATATACTCTGGTTGATAACTGGCGCTCAGGCCCCGGGTTGATAAAAGCCGTCAACACCCTTTTCGGTAGTGTCGACATCCCCTTTCTCTATAAGGAGATCGTATTTGAAATGGGCAGGGCCGGCGGACCCAGAATCGATACTGCCGTCAGTACCTCACCGGCACTCTCGCTCTGGTTTCTCCCATCCCGGGACGGAAGACCCATCAATAAAACGGATGCTGTCAGGTGGATTACGGGCGCAGTCGGCGACGAGATTGTTCGGCTGGTCACTGCGGCGGCGCAGCGGTTGAAGCCGGAAGACATTGCCGTCCTTGTCCGCACCAATCGACAGGCCCGTATGATGAAAAACTGCCTGTCAGATCGCCGGATTCCATCGGTTCTCTATGGGGCCGGCAACATTTTCGACACTCTTGAGGCCGAAGAGGTCCAGCGGGTGCTGGCAGGGATTCTCGAAACCAGCAAAGATGAACGGTTTCGTGCCGCGCTGGTGACCGACATGCTGGGGGCCCGCGCCGTCGATCTCGATGGCGCCGCTGGCAATCCATCCTTCATGGACGAGGGGCGGCATCGTTTTCGTGAGTATTTGGAGGTGTGGCGTCGCAGAGGATTCATGTCCATGTTCCGATGGCTCATGTCGCGCGAAGGGGTGCGGGCCCGTTTATTGGCCTATCCAGACGGAGACCGCCGCCTGACAAACATCCTCCATATGGCCGAGGTGCTTCACAATTACGCTATGGAGACCGCGACCGAAGCGGCGGACCTTCTCAAGTGGCTTTCCGATCAACGCAAACCCGGGATCCCGCGACCGGAGGAACACCAGCTTCGGCTGGAGAACGACGTCAAAGCGGTACGAATCGTGACGATCCACAAAAGCAAGGGTTTGGAATACCCGGTCGTTTTCTGCCCGTTTGGTTGGGAGAGCTCGCTGACGAGAAAAGATCGAGAAGTTATCTGCCACCGGAACGGGCCGCCGCGACGCCGCATTCTGGACTTGGGCTCGGAGCAGTATGCTGAGAATGTTCGTAAAGCGCAACAAGAGAACCTGGCTGAGAATCTGCGTCTTCTCTATGTGGCCCTCACCCGGGCCAGAACCCTTTGCTATCTGGTGTGGGGTCATATCAATACGGCCGAATCCTCTGCTCTGGCATACCTTCTCCACAAGCCGCCGGATAATGATGGGGAAGATATTGTCAACGTCCTTAAAGCCTACGTTTCTAAATTGACCGACGCTGATCTTCGTTCAGACCTGGAGCGTCTGGTGGCAAAATCCGAAGGGAGCATCGCCCTGATGGACATGCCGCAAACCAGCGCAGCCCTCCCTCCACCACAGGAAATGGCTGCCGGAGCGTTATTCTGCCGGTCTTTTTGCGGCGACATCGATACATCATGGAAGATATCGAGTTACACATCGCTGGTGTCGCATCGACAGCAGAATGTCGAACTGCCGGATCGCGATGCCCCAGATGAACGCCTGGCCCCACCGCTGAAAGGGGATTTCGACCAAGGGGTTCCAGCGGCACCACTTGGGTTCATGCATCAAAGGACCATCTACGACTTTCCCAGAGGCACACGCGCGGGGATTTTTTTTCACAGCTTGCTGGAACAGCTCGATTTCACCCAGTCAGACCCGGAATATCAGGACAAATTGATCCAGAGTAACTTGAGCGTGCACGGTTTTGATTCGAAGTGGGTGGAGGTGGTTAGAAATGCCGTCCAGAGGGTGCTTTGCGTGCCTTTACTCGGTGGGGAGACCGATTTGACTCTCGGCCGTATCGGTCCCCGTGAGCGGATCAACGAGTTGGCGTTCACCTATCCGTTGCAACCGTTTACACGCTATCAATTGATGGAGGTATTTGACCATTACAGGGGAGACCGTATTCCGGATACGTTTCCCCTGCAATTGGGAAAACTCGAATTTTTGCCGTCCGGCGGCTTTTTAAAAGGTTACATCGACATGGTCTTCCAATACGATGGACGCTTTTTCCTGTTGGACTGGAAATCAAATGACCTGGGCCGGCAACCCAGCGATTACCATATAGACAATCTGCAGCCTGTCATGAGCGCATCGTATTATATCCTGCAGTATTGTCTTTATACCCTGGCTCTGCACCGCTACCTGGGAATGCGCCTGCCGACCTACAATTTCGCCGAACACTTTGGCGGGGTGTTTTACGTTTTCATCCGTGGCGTCGATCCGGAGAAAGGACCTGCTCACGGCATCTTCTACGATCGGCCGGATGTCGGGCTGATTCTATCCCTCGACAAAATTCTGATCGCGGACTGATGATACACCTTACCGGTTGATTGAATGACGATCTCTCAGTCTAAAAACGGCCTCATGACATCGATTGATCTGACATCCCTTTATCGCAGCGGATACTTGTCCGAAATCGACCGCCATTTCGCTGATTTCATGTCCCGTCTCGACGGCCGCGAAAACCGGGCCCTGACCCTTGCCGCAGCGCTGCTCAGCCGTTCCGCTGGAAAAGGACATGTGTGCCTCGACCTGAATACCGTGGACCGATCGATAGCGGTTACGCCCGGTGAAAAACGCTCTGCGGTCATCTGTCCCGAGACAGCCGATTGGATCAAGCAATTGCGGACAAGTCCGATGATCGGAAGTCCGGGTGAACAGCGCCCCTTGATCCTGGACGATTGCGAAAGGGTGTACCTTTATCGCTACTGGCGCTATGAACAAGACCTCATTGCCGCTATCAGACTCCGGACGGACAGCAATGAACGCGCGTTGGGAAGTCTGAAAGCCGACGCATTGCGAGGCGCGATCGACCGTCTTTTTCCGTCCACCCATAAGAAGAGCGAAAGCGTTGATTGGCAGAAAGTTGCCGCCTTAGTCGCTCTGATGAAACCCTTTTGTGTCATATCAGGCGGACCCGGGACAGGTAAGACTTTCACTGTTGCCAAGATCCTGGCGCTGTTGATCGAACAGGCCGGTGACACACGATTCAACGCCCTTCTGGCGGCGCCAACCGGTAAAGCGGCAGCCAAATTGGGCGAATCAATAATAACGGCCGTTAAAACGCTCGCCTGCAGCCCGGCTGTCAAAGAGCGCATTCCGGTTGACGCCCAGACCATCCACCGAATGCTTGACCCGATTCCGGGGACACCCTTTTTCCGCTACGACAAGAGCAATCCGCTGCCGGCCGATGTCGTCATTGTCGACGAAGCATCGATGGTTGACCTGGCCTTGTTGTCAAAACTCTCCGCGGCTTTGTCCGATAGGGCCCGCTTGATACTCATCGGAGACATGGACCAACTGGCATCAGTGGAAGCCGGTGCCGTGCTGGGGGATATTTGCGATCGCGGCCGCCGGCAACGGTTTTCTACCGATTTCTGCGAAATGGCCCGGCAGGTTATCGGCACGCCGTTGGAGGATTGCCGAACCGAAAAAACGAGAGGTATCCAGGACTGCATCGTCAGCCTGGTCAAAAGCTATCGTTTCGACGATCAGGGCGGCATCGGCGCGTTGAGCCGAGCCATTAACCGTGGCGACGTCAATAGGGCCCTGAATTTGATGGAAGCCGGTGCTGACGGTCGCATAAGTTGGCAACCGGTGTCATCGACCCGCGCTCTTTTTCAGTCACTCGAAGACCCCGTCGTCCGCGGATACCGTGATTACCTCTCCACCGGCGATCCATTGCTGGCACTGGAAAGGTTCAACCGATTCAGGATTTTATGTGCCGTCAACAGGGGAAGCAGGGGCGTTGAGGCTCTTAACCGCATGGCGGAAGAGGTGCTGCGCCGGAAGGGCCTGATCAAACCCGATGATATCAGATACCACGACCGATGGTATGCTGGCCGACCGATCCTGGTTACCGCCAACGATTACGGCTTGGGCCTATTCAACGGCGACATCGGATTGTCGGCTCCTGCAGCGGCCGATGATAGTGCCTCTCTGGTCGTTCATTTTCCAGGCCTTGATGGTGATACGCGCGGTATACCGGCGGCCCGGCTATCAGGTATCGAAACGGTATACGCCATGAGCATACACAAAAGCCAGGGATCCGAATTCGACCGGGTGCATGTTATCCTTCCTGATGCCGATTCAGCGGTATTGACACGCGAATTACTCTACACGGCCGTTACCCGGGCCCGGTCAAGTGTGACAATATGGGGACAGGAACAGGTTCTGGAAAAGGCGCTGTCACGACAGATCATCCGGCGTTCCGGCTTGAGGGAGGCGCTATGGGGCAGGGGGTGCGAACTGGAACGGGAATAACGACGGGTCATTGCCCTAAATCGGCTTCCGTATCCGAAAGGGCGGCAAACACATCCGCAAGAACGGCCTTGGAAACAGCCGCCATTGCGGTGCTCATGGCCGCCACCACTGCCGAAGGGCTGCGGCTGGCAGACAATTCGCTCCCGCGGTAGGATTTCTGAAATAAGATCGCTTTATCGGCCTGATTTTCACCGGCTTTCGAGAGCTGGACAGTAATCGCGATGACGGCCTGCCAGCCGTTAGTCGTATCATTCTCGAAAATTTCGTCTACCGTTCCCGTCACGAAGTGAGTGGCCAACAGCCGGCCTGTTTCGGTGAGCACGGCTGCAAACCGCCCCGAGGCTTTTAAATCGCGGGCCAGATAATAGGTCACGAGGTCGGCGGGATTCGATTGCCAGCGATGGTAGTGATAGACGTTCCGCTTATAGGGCCCCGACTGGTAGACGATCCTTTCTGTATTATAAAGTGGTGCCGCTGTGAAACGGTCAATCTGCAGAACCACCGCAAGGTGCTTGTCCCTCGCCGACTGCGGGGGGTCGTAAGAAAAGGTGTAGTACGAAACATCCTGTATGGGGCGGGACGGGCCGACACAGCCACTGAGGACCAGGCAGAGAACGAGCTCCAGAACGGGTAGGGTGCGACCATGGCGCATCGACATCATTGGGATACATCCTCCTTGCATGCAGCTTGAAATATCCGGGTTAGGGGTCAGGTGTATTCCGCGTGGGCAGCGGTTTTCCGAAAAGAAGCTGCGACGGCTGATCGGAGATTTGATCGATGGTCCGATTAAGCTTATCGGCGGTCTGATCGAGTTTCTGAAGGGTGACCATCAATCGGATTGTCAATTGCGCTATCCGCTCGTCGGTGTTTCCGACCAGATCGGTTCCCGAATCCAGGAGCCGGTCGGCCTTCAACATTGACCGGTTTAGAGCGGAGACCGCATCGGATAGATCTTGTTTATTGGTGCGCAGGATTTCCGTCACTTCGGCAACGGTTCCATCGGCACTGCGGGTGAGCGTGTTGAAAGATATGGCCGCCGTGCCTACGGAATCCAAGGTCCTGTCCCAAACATCGAGTGATTGTTTCACCCTCGCGGTCAGTTCGGCGATCCGCATCTCGGCAACGGTCCGGTCGATACCATCCAGAATCGTTTTTACCTTGGTGGAAATATTGCCGAGGTCAAAAGACTTCAATTGTTGCAGGACGTCGTTGATCTCAGAGATTATCTGCTGGATCTCAGAGGGCTTGGTTGCAATGATGGGGTATTTGGAGGGGAAACTGATCCGGGGCGACAGATCCGGTTCAACCGGTTTTCTGCGATCGAGTTCAACGAACATGATGCCGGTGATACCCACCGCCCGGAGTTGGGCGACGAAATTTTCATCTGGTTTGACTTCCGGATCGATTTTTAGAACGACCTCTACAAGGGTCGCGTCTGGCGCAACGGTAATGCTTCCCACCCTTCCGATCGAGACGCCGCGGTATTTGACGGGCGAATCTTTATTGAGACCCTGGACCGATTCGTCGAAATACGCCACATAATAGCGGCCTTTTTCGAGGTGATGCGACAGGCCAAGCCAGACCACAGCGATAAATGTAATGACGAAGCCCAAAACAACGAAGATGCCGACACTGAATTTTGTCTTTAGAGAAGCCATCGATCCGTTCCTGATTCGATATGACCGCTCACCGAGAAAGCGGTATCCCTAAAGCCGACCGTCGGGTATCACTTCGGGCGGTGTTATCGGTCGGTCTTCACCGGACGGCCGGTCCGGCCCCAGGGACTTCCTGTGGAAAAATTGTCGTACTATGGGATCCGGGCTGAAGTCCCGAAGACGATGGGGATCGCCTTCAGCACGGATACCTTTGACGCTTTTATCGAGCATAATGACCCTATTGGCCACGTTAAAGACGCTGTCGAGTTCATGGGTTACGATGACTATTGTCGTTCCCATCGTCCGGTTGATGTGTATAATGAGGTCGTCGATTTCAGCGGAGATAATGGGATCCAACCCTGCCGATGGTTCATCCAAAAAGAGAATTTTAGGGTTAAGGGCCAAGGCCCTGGCCAGACCGGCACGTTTTTTCATGCCACCGCTCAATTCCGATGGCTGGTGGTTTTCATATCCGGCCAGCCCCACCGATGCCAGTTTCGTGCGGGCCATTGTTTCTGTGGCCAGCGGAGACAGGTCACTGTATTCCGATAGCGGCAGGATAACGTTTTCAACCAGCGTCATCGATCCGAACAGGGCCGCACTTTGAAAAAGAACGCCGATTTTTCTCAAGGTCAGTTGAAAACTATCGCTGTCGCAAGAGGTGATGTCCACCCCATCTATGAGGACATTCCCGTCAAAAGGACGTAGCAGACCCACCATATGACGCAGGAGGGTTGTTTTGCCGCACCCGCTTCCGCCCAGGATGCCGAGAACTTCGCCGTTGAGGACGTCGAAAGTCACATCATCCAGTACGATGCTCTCCTCATATCGGGCCTCGAGATGCCTGACGCTGATAATGGCTTCACTGTTCAAAACCGCAGCCTTATGTCGTTCTCTACAGATAGCTTCTGACAACGGCAAAGATGGAATCAAAGAGAATGATTAAAAATATGCTGGTGACCACCGCGGATGTGGCGGCATTTCCGACCGCATCCGGCCCGCCCCGGGTCTGGAAACCCCGCAGGCATCCCACCCATGCGATCAGGGCCGCAAACACGACGCTTTTAGAGAGACCCCAGAGGACCTCGAACAAACTCAGTGCTTCGAGGGTTTGCGTTATGTAGGCATTGAGAGTCAGGTCAAGCAGTAAAAACCCGATGACCAAACCGCCGAAAATGCCGAATATATCGGCAAAAAGGGTCAGCAGGGGTACGACGATTATGGCGGCAATCAGCCGCGGTACGGCCAGAAAAAGAGTGGGTGCAAACCCCATGAGAAAAAGCGCGTCGATTTCCTCTGAAATGCGCATGGTGCCGATTTCGGCGGCAAACGCCGATCCCGATCTACCGGCAACGACAATGGCGGTCATGATCGGACTGAGTTCCGAGACCATGGCAATCGCCACCAGTGATGCCACATATATATTGGCACCGAATTGCTCCAGCTGCAGCGACGACATAAAGGCGATGACCAGTCCCAACAGAAAGCTGATCAGCCCTACGATGGGCAGGGCGCTGACCCCGGTTTTTTCCATCAGAGAAATGGTGTCGTTGATGCGTAAGGACCGGGGGTGCAGCAGCACGTGCACCAACGCCAATGTCACCGAACCCAGAAACGAAATCATATAACGCAGATTGAACAGGCGATCGAGAAAAATTTCCCCGGTACGAACAAAAAAGTGGCGCTTGGTTATCCCTTTTAGCGGGACAACCGCGGTGATCCGGTTAAAATCGAACTGCTGGAGAATTTGGTCGATTTCAGGAAGTGTATTGTGAATCGAAAAAATTCCGCCGCTTTCTTCAATCTGGTTTCGCAACTCGGAAACCACCAGGGCACCGTAATCATCAACGATCTTTACTCTGGTCAGATCGAGGATCAACTCGCGGGGCGGTTCGGGGCCTAAATCGTCATCCAGATCACGCAGGATGCGTCCGGCTGTGTGCACAGTGAGATCGGTGTTAAACGAAACAACGAATTCATCTGTCCTGTTTTTAGCGATATCGTAGAGGGAAATGGGTTCGTTTACGACCGTTCTCATGGGAAAAAGGGATCACCAGTACCCTGGAATAGTCCTCAAAGAGTGGCGACCCATGGGTAACCGCGGCTCGATGCATGGCAAGCGCCACGGATCTGTCTGGCAATCCGGAGGCGAATTTACACCGGCAAGCAAGGCCGATGTCGACGCACGAGATGGACTGTCACTGCAGACAGCGGAGTTCGCATTCCCGGCACCGGCAGAGGGGGTGTCAACTTTTCTTATGGCATGACACTGAGGTTGACAGGGCCGTCTGAACTTGGGCCAAAAGAAGGCACTCTTGTGAACATGTCGGAAACATGGTTTTGCGTTGATCGCATTCCCGGCATGGGCTCTTGACGAGATAACCGATGTCGAAATCAAACTGGCACTTAAACCGATTCGTGGTCACAGGGTGTTTAATCAAGATGCAACGTTCCTTTTCAAGTGAGCTGACAGGTTGTTCGATATGGGTCAGTCCAAGATACCCGTTCGTAAATTAGTCAATATTATACCACAACACCGGCGTCATAACAAGAAAAACAGCCCGATAGCACGGTGTTCAAAATGCCAATCACCCATTCCGCTCCGGCGAGGTTTCACAGCCCCCCAAATCATCATCGTGGCGTCCAACTCTGGGATGCTGTCGGGTATTATCCGTCGATGCGAGATGATCGGCCGGGCCTGAGGCCGTTGACAACTTCGCCGCCGGTGTATACTGTGCATTCGTTTGCGGTGATTCGGCAACAACCAAAACCACCAATAAAGATTGGCAGTCAAAACATATGCGTATCGGCGTGGGGTATGACGTGCACAGATTAAAGACCGGTCTCCCGCTTGTGATCGGCGGCGTCACAATCCCTTTCCCGAAAGGCCTCGAAGGGTATTCCGATGCGGATGTTCTGTTGCACGCCGCATGTGATGCTTTGCTCGGTGCCGCCGGCGAAGGCGACATCGGGATTCACTTTCCGGACAGCGATCCTCTCTACAAAAATGCAAACAGCATGCGGTTGCTGGAAACAACGGTGAAAGTCATCCGCGCCAGAGGGTTCATAGTCGCCAACCTTGATGCGACCATAATCGCCGAAGCCCCTAAACTGCATCCCTTCCGCGGGGAAATGCAGCGCAATATCGCCCGGGCAATGGGTGTCGATTCGCGGTGCATCAATGTCAAATCGACCACCACGGAAGGTCTCGGCACCATCGGCAAGGGTGAGGGGATCGCCGCCATGTGTGTCGTTCTGCTGACTGCAGAAGCGGATGCCTGAAACTCGTCTCTATTTCATGCGAAACTAAATTTTTAATACATATTATAACAGTATTTTATATTATATATATTAATGTCATGCTTTAATTTGTCAGCCCCCTTCGAACCCGCCGGTGACCAACCCAAATCAATCGCCGCTCTGACAGCCTCGATCCGATCCGGAAAACGCCAACATGTTCTGCTGGGAGTGACCGGATCCGGAAAAACGTTCACAATGGCCCACGTTATCGCCAATCTTTCACGGCCAACCCTGATCCTGGCGCCCAATAAGACTCTGGCAGCCCAATTGTACAATGAATTCAAGAGCCTGTTTCCCGAAAATGCGGTTGAATATTTTGTCAGCTACTACGACTACTATCAACCTGAAGCTTACATTCCCACCAGCGATACTTACATTGCAAAAGATTCCTCCATCAACGAGATGATCGACAAATTGCGGCATTCGGCCACCCGATCGGTTCTCTCCCGCCGTGACGTTATCGTCGTGGCAAGTGTCTCCTGCATCTACGGTCTCGGTGCCCCGGAGGACTACCTGGGCATGCGAATCGACCTTGAGAAGGATATGGAACTTGACCGGGACAAATTGTTGCGCGATCTGGTTTCATTGCACTATGAACGCAATGATTTCGACTTTCACCGGGGCGTATTTCGTGTCAGGGGTGACCGGGTGGAGCTCTTCCCGGCTTACGAAGAGACCAAAGCCTTACGCATCGATTTTTTCGGCGAACAGATTGACGGCATCGCCGAAATCGATGCACTGCGGGGCCATGTCATCAAACCGGTACCGCACGTAACCGTCTTTCCGGCCAGTCATTACGTCACCTCTCAGGTCACCCGCAAGCGTGCCATAGAGACCATCATCGAAGAACTCAAGGACAGGATCGCTTTTTTCCGTTCTGAAAACCGTTACATCGAGGCACAACGGATAGAGGAAAGATCGAATTTTGATCTCGAGATGATTCAGGAACTCGGTTACTGCAACGGAATCGAAAATTACTCGCGTCACCTGACCGGCAGGACCCGTGGAGAGCCGCCACCGACGCTGTTGGATTACTTTCCGGAGGATTACCTTTTTTTTATCGACGAAAGCCACATTGCCTTGCCGCAACTGCGCGCCATGTACAAGGGCGATCGTTCGCGCAAGGAAACTCTGGTGGATTACGGTTTTCGGCTTCCCTCGGCCCTCGACAACCGGCCGCTGAAATTTGAGGAGTGCATCGAACGTTTCAACCAGGTGATCTATGTTTCAGCCACACCGGCGGACTATGAAATTACACAGGTCGCGGGCGAAGTGGTCGAACAGATCGTCCGGCCCACCGGGCTGGTCGATCCGGCCATTGAAGTCCACAGCGCCGTCAACCAGGTGGATGATCTGCTGGAGGAAATCCGCATCTGCTGCAGCAATGGGTACCGAACCTTGGTGACCACCTTGACCAAGCGCATGGCCGAAGACCTCACAGACTACTACACCGAATTGGGACTGAAGGTGCGATACCTGCATTCGGACATCACCACACTCGAGAGAATGGACATTCTGCGCGATTTGCGCCTTGGCATTTTCGATGTGCTGATCGGGATCAACCTGCTGCGGGAAGGCCTGGATATTCCCGAGGTGGCACTGGTGGCGATTCTCGACGCCGACAAGGAAGGATTCCTCCGTTCAGCCCGGTCGCTGATTCAGACTTTCGGCCGTGCTGCCCGAAACGTGGATGGGCGGGTCATTCTCTATGCCGATAAACAGACGCCATCGATGCAGCAAGCCATCTCTGAAACCAACCGCCGTCGTCGCATCCAAGATACCCATAATCGCGCCCACGGCATTACCCCCGAATCGATCAAGAAAGACGTCGCACCGGTTTTCACTTACGCGGCCGAGTCCGCTGAAGCCGAAGCTAAAACCGACCGGGTCGCCGAAACGGTGGATTCCTACGGAAATCTGGACGATATCGACAAGGCGATTCGGGAAATGGAAAAAGATATGAAAGCTGCCGCCAAGGCCCTTGAATTCGAAAGAGCCGCTGAAATGCGGGATCGTATCAAGGCGCTGCAGAAGTTGGCGGTTTTTGAAGGATAAAAGCTTTGTTGCCTCGAAGCAAACCTCACGTATATGAAAACCTCTGTCACACCGGCTGAAGCCGCCAACCGTAAAGATGAACCGACCCTGGACGGTCTCAGGGAGATGCTGCCACGTCTATCGGACGGGCCGGGTGTCTACCTGATGCGTGATATCGACGGTGAGGTCATCTATGTCGGCAAGGCCCGCAGCCTCAGGAAACGACTCGGTTCGTATGTATCCAAAGCCGGTCGGCTGGATGTCAAAACCGAAGTGCTGATCAGGAAGATTGCCGATATCGAAACCATCGTTACATCCTCCGAGAAGGAAGCCCTGATCCTCGAGTCCAACCTGATCAAGCGCCACAGGCCACGTTACAATGTCGACCTGAAGGACGACAAGCGCTATCCGTTATTGCGTCTCGACATCACGCACCCATACCCGCGACTGTCCATCGTCCGCAAGCCGAAAAAAGACGGTGCGCTCTATTTCGGACCCTATGCCTCTGCCCACGCGGTGCGGCAGACGCTTAAGATTATCAACAAAACCTTCATGCTGCGCAAGTGCACCGAGCGGGAGTTCAAAATCCGGACCCGGCCTTGCCTGCACTGCCAGATGCAAGGATGCCTGGCGCCTTGCTGTCGCGATGTGGATCGCGATGACTATGACCACATGGTCAAGGAAGTGATTCTTTTCTTGAAAGGCAAGACGCCGATTCTTATCCGCGATATCAAAAAAGTGATGCTCGCCGCAGCTGAAAAACATGATTTTGAACAAGCCGCCAGACTCAGGGACAAAATGTTCGCCCTCGAGAAAACGGTTGAAAAACAGGTGGCCGTATCTACCGATTTCAAAGATCGGGACGTGATCGCTTGCGCCCGCACCCCGGATTTTTCTCTGGTGACAATGCTATTCGTGCGTGGCGGATTTCTCCAGGGTTCCCGCACGTTCACCTTTTCCGCCACCATCGCCGATGACGGCGAACTGATTGCGGCATTCATCCGGCAGTATTACGCATCCGCCCAGTTTATCCCGAAAGAAATTCTGGTACCGCAGGTGCCGGAAGACGCGGCATTTCTCGAAGAACGGCTACACGAACTGAAAGGGGCGAAAGTCTGCATCCGGAAGCCGCTGAGAGGGCCCAAAACAAAATTGGTAGAGATGGCCATACAAAATGTCGAGCAGGACCTCGAGGAACGGTCTGAAAGCCAATCCGGCCGCAGGGCTTTGATTCAGAGACTTCAGAAACGCCTTCGGCTACAGTGTCAGCCCTGCCGGATCGAGTGTTTCGACAATTCGAACCTGGCTGGAACGTCATCCGTGGCCAGCATGGTGGTCTTCATTGATGGGAGACCGGACAAAAGCGCCTATCGTCTCTATCGGATCAAGAATGTCAGGGGGCCTGATGATTATGCCATGATGAATGAGGTTCTCCGGCGGCGGTTTGCCGGTAATGAGACCGCATCGCCGTATCCTGATCTGCTGATCGTCGACGGCGGCAAGGGACAATTGAATATTGCTAGCGCTGTGATCGACGATCTGGGGCTGCAGGATCGGTTTGACATCATCGGTATCGCTAAAAAAGATCCGGATAGAGGTGAAACGGAAGACAGGATTTTCAAGGCCGGAAGAGCCAACCCGGTGACCTTCGGTCGGGATGCCGATCTGTTGCTCTTCATTCAACGTATTCGTGACGAAGCCCATCGCTCCGCGATTTCGTATCACCGTAAAAAACGCGCTAAACAGGCCATTCAATCGGCCCTGGACCTGATTCCGGGCGTCGGTAAGAAGAGAAAGAACGCCCTGCTGAGGCATTTCAAAAGTGTGCAACGGATACGGGAGGCGAGTCTGGAAGAGTTGTGCGCCGTACCGGGCATACACCATCGATTGGCGCAAACGATCAGGGAAAGCCTGCTGGCGTCCGGCTCCCCCTGATCGATATATTGCTTTCGGGCTAAGGCATCGGCGTTGTTGCCGTACCGATGACCCGCTAGTATTTCAGTTTCTTCAGCGTTTCCTTCAATTCCTGAACGGCTGCTGCCGAGCGTTTCAATGCGGCCTGTTCATCCTGGGTGAGTTTAATTTCAACGATATCTTCGATACCGCCGGCCCCCAGTTTTACGGGCACACCGATGAACAGGTCTTTTAGTCCGTATTCGCCTTCGAGATAGGCCGCGCAGGGAAGGATTTTCTTTTTGTCCTTAAGAATCGATTCGGCCATTTCCACGGCGGCTGACGCCGGAGCGTAATAGGCACTGCCGGTTTTGAGCAGGCTGACAATCTCTGCACCACCGTTGCGGGTTCGTTCGACGATGGCATCGATGCGGTCCGGGGGCAAAAGTTCCGTAATCGGAATACCCGCTACGGTGGAGTAACGCGGCAGGGGCACCATGGTGTCTCCATGACCACCCAAGACGAAGGCATGGGTGTTTTCCACCGAGACGTTCAATTCCATGGCGATAAAGGCCCGGAAGCGGGCCGAGTCCAGTACGCCGGCCATACCCAGCACGCGTTGTTTGGAAAAACCGCTGGCGTCGAAAGCGACGTGACACATGGCATCCAGGGGGTTGCTGACGATAATAATAACGGCATCGGGAGACCGTTTGGCCACCTGTTCGGTCACTTTTTTCATGATGCCGGCGTTGGTGCTGAGCAAATCGTCGCGGCTCATTCCCGGTTTGCGAGGAATTCCGGCCGTGATGATGACAATGTTCGATCCCTCTGTGGCGTCATAGGCATTTACACCGGTCAGGTGCGCATCGTGTTTTTCAATGGGCGCCGCTTCGGTCAGGTCCAAAGACTTACCCTGAGGAACGCCTTCGACGATGTCCACCAATACCACATCGCACAATTCCTTCTCAGCCAGTCGTTGGGCGGCAGTGGCCCCGACGTTGCCGGCGCCGACAACGGTTACTTTCTTATCCATGACCATCTCCTTTCGATGAACTTGGGGTTGATATTGCCGATAGGTTGTCCTCGAGGTCGGTTGTCCAAAAGAATGAATTGGTTAGCACAAATACCATTAATGTCAACATATTTATAATAGCCTCAATATTGACACAATCCGACAAAACAGGCTATTATAATAGGGTTTAAATTCATGTTGCCGGTGGTGACGGATTACCGAACGTGCAAATACTTTGCCGCCAGACGACAGCGGCAGCGACCCGAAACTGTCATCATAATCATTGCCTCTGAATCTCTGAATTTGTCTGGAGTTGATTTAAATGGCCATTGTTAATCTGAAAAAGCGGGAAATCGAGTGTAAGATTGTTTATTACGGACCGGGACGATGCGGAAAAACGACGAATCTGGAATACATCTTCAAAGCCTATAAAAAACAAATATCAGGTGAGATGGTGTCGATCAATACGGACGGTGATCGAACGCTCTTTTTCGATTTTCTGCCGATGGAACTCGGCAAACTCAAGGGGTGTGACGTCCGTGTGCACCTATATACCGTTCCGGGCCAAGTGCAGTACACCTCCACTCGAAAACTCGTTCTCAGGGGTGTTGACGGCCTGGTTTTTGTCGCGGACTCGCTGGAGGTCCGTCGTGAAAAAAATATGCTGTCCCTGAAGGACCTTCATCAGAATCTGAAGGACTACGGGTTAAATATCCTCAAGATCCCTCTGGTGTTGCAGTTCAACAAAAGGGACCTTGCCGCGGAAGGGATTCCCTTGATGCCGATCGAGCAGATGGAAAAGGAATTGAACCGACAGCTCAAAGTCCCGTCATTTCCGGCCAGCGCCATCAAGGGTGATGGCGTCGGCAAGACCTTGAAAGCCTGCTTGAAACTGACGCTGCTGTCCTTAAAAAAGGAATTGAGCTGGAACGACTAGTCCAAACCCATGAGCAAAGGCGCTGCATTCTCAGGTCGTTTGGAATTTCTCAGTCTCGGTGAGTTGCTGCAGATCATCGGCAACAACGGGGCAACAGGTGTTCTGCGCATCATGAGCAAGTACGCCCAGGGGCCGGGTTCGATCTATGTCGACAAGGGTGACGTGGTCGACGCGATAAATGGAGATAAGGCCGGTCTGGAGGCCCTGTTCCTGTTGTTCGGGTGGACGGAGGGCGAGTTTTCATTCACACAGGAGAAAATCGACAAAAAAAACGTTATCAATAAAAATCGCATGGAAATCATCCTTGACGGCGCACGCATGGTGGATGACGGCAAGATCGAAAAACTCGGCCCGGTGTCATTCAAGACCGATGCGCCGGACGGCAGTGGCGATAAATCCCTGCCGGTGATCAAAGGTCCATTTGTCGACTATATGTACGTCGTGGATGAAGAAGAATTCTACGAGGGCGACGAGATCGTCATCGAAGGAAATTACGGTAACTGGATGTGGGTCGTTCTGGAAGGGGTCGTCGAAATATCGAAACAGACACCCGAAGGACCATTCAAAATCCTTCGGCTCAGCGACGGCGCCTATGTCGGCAGCATATCGTCATTTTTGACTGAAAGCAGTGTCCGAACCGCCACGGCCAAGGCCGTGACCCGTGTTCAACTGGGGATGCTCGATTCACAGCTCCTGGCCAATGAATATGCTGCCATGAGTCAGGAACTGAGGGACGTTGTCAAAAGCCTCGATAAACGCCTGAACCAGGTCACCGACAGTGTCATTCAAATCGTCACCGGAAACGGATCGACCGAGGAATTACTGAACAACAAAAAAGCCGTGATCGACCAGGGTAAAAGCGAGGAGCGCGTTTTCGCGATCACCCGTGGCAATGCCTCCATTGCACGCAAAATAGAAAACCGTTATGTCCCCCTGGTCCAATTGCAAAAAGGGGACTTTTTCGGTCATATTCCGTTCTTAAAAATGGGTCACGAGCCCCATGCGGCGGCGGTGTTCGCGTCACAGGACTTGAAAATTTCACCTATAGACGTGGCCGGCATGGTTGCCGAACACGAAGCCCTGCCAAACTCCTTTCGCCACATCATCGAGAATTTGGCAACTTGTATATCGGTAACGACGATGATTGCATGTGGATGCCACGAAAAAAATATGTTGCAGAAAGCTGAAAAAGAAGAGCAGCAGTAAACCGTTTAACCGGAAGAAGGCAATATGGCACGCGAAGACAAAAGGAAATTTATTCGGATCAATTCACTGAATCTGTCTTATGTCCTCGTAGATGGTGAAGGCGAAGCCGATAGACAAACCATGGGCCGGACACTGGATGTGTCAGAAGCCGGAATTCGATTAGAAACCCATCTCGCGGTCGAGAAAGGCAGCCATCTCATGCTGTCCATCGGATTGGAAGACGAGCTTGTGGACATCAAGGGTCGTGTGATACATTCCAAGGAAAACAGGGATGGCAAACACGAGCTCGGCATCGAATTCATCAGTCCGGATGATGCGACCCAAGGCATCATAAAGAAGTTTATCAAAGCGTTCAGGCGTCAGCGCGGCATGGCCGAATAAGGCGTGGTGGGGCGGCCGTGAGCTGCAATTAAATCCGGAAGCCGGCGGCGGACATGGTCCGCCAATAAAGGGAAAAACGACAGGGGAGGGGTGGTGATGGGAGCGCCAGTTGTCGAAACAGCATTTCAAGATTTGGAGCTCATGAAGCGGGGCAAGGTGCGGGACGTCTACGATCTTGGAGAGCACCTTTTGATGATCGCCAGCGACCGCATTTCCGCATTTGACGTCGTGATGCCCGATCCGATTCCCGACAAGGGAAAGATTCTTACGCGCACATCCCTCTTTTGGTTCAACGCCATGCAGTCTCTGGTTAAGAATCATGTCGTTACCGGAGATGTGGCGGCCTATCCGGAAATCTGTCACCGCTATGCCGACCAGTTGCGCGATCGGAGCATGCTGGTAAAAAAGGCCACCCCGCTTCCGATCGAGTGCGTTGTCAGAGGATACATTTCCGGGTCCGGATGGAAGTCCTACCAGGAAACCGGGAGTATTTGCGGCATCAGCCTGCCGGCCGGACTCAAGGAGTCGGAAAAGTTACCGGCACCGATATTCACCCCGTCAACCAAGGAAGAAATCGGCCAGCATGATATCAACATCGATTTTGATGAAGCCGCACGCAGGATCGGCAGAGAGGCGGCTGAAAGGGTTCGGGACCTGAGTCTTGAGATATATCGCCAAGGTGCCGCGCTGGCCGAAAAGAAGGGAATCATCATCGCGGATACAAAGTTCGAGTTCGGCTACGATGAGGGAGAGCTCATTCTGATCGACGAGATTCTGACGCCGGACTCCTCTCGTTTTTGGCCACTGGACACTTACTCTCCGGGCGGGGCGCAGAAGAGTTACGACAAGCAGTACCTGCGAGACTATCTGGTCTCCATCAAGTGGAACAAACAACCCCCGGCACCGCATCTGCCCCAGGAGGTGATCGACAACACCCGCCGAAAATACATGGAGGCGCTCACCCAACTGACCGGCGCCGCGCATGCGTTTTAACGAAGAATCGATATCTCTGGCCCACATTTGTGCCGCAGATGCCACCTACCGCATCACCACGACCGACAGCATCGACGATCTGAAGAAATCAATCGCAGGGATCGGTTTGATTCATTCCCCGATCCTGCACCCGACAACCGCCGGGTATCGCATCGTTGCAGGTTTCCGGAGAATTGAAGCCCTTCGCGCTCTCGGCCGGGTCACCCTCCAGGCCCGTTTGCTCCCGGATGACAGCGACGAATCGACCCGCGTCAACCTGGCGATCGCCGACAATTCTCTCCAACGAGCGTTGAATCCGATCGAATCCTCGCGTGCCCTGAATCTGCTGTCAAGCGTGGCGGTGGACGAACGCCACCTGATCCAGATGGCGGCTGCATTGTCTCTGCCGAACAATCCCGCATTGATGGCCAAGCACATGACACTGACCTCTATGCCGGCCGCTGTCCAGCAAGGGGTGGTATCGGGAGAACTGCCTCTGTCCATGGCGCTCGAGCTAAAGAAGTTCGACACCAAAACAGCGGAATCCCTGGCGAGAATCTTCACCGAACTCAGATTGGGGTTGAACCGCCAACGCGAATTGCTGACACTCCTGCATGAGATTGCCATGCGGGAAGATCGATCGATCGAGGCGTTGTTGGTCGGCAGCGACGTCCGTGGTATCATCGACAATGCCGATCTTGACAACGTCCGGAAATCGGGGCAGTTGAGGGCGCTTCTTTTCCGGCGGCGCTACCCGGCGATATCCGCGAGGGCGGCCCGATTCAATGACCTGGTGAAAGCACTGCGCCTCGGAAGCGGGGTCAAGCTCAGCCCTCCGGGCAACTTCGAGGGAACGGTATATACGCTGTCGATAAATTTTGACCGGAGGGCCCAGCTTGTCGATCGCGGCAAGTGCATAGAGACGCTGATACGCAGCGACGCATTGGGAAAATTTCTGGAGGAATGAGCTCGAGGTCGGCAACCGGCTGAGGCGGCGGTCAAGCAGGCCGAACTTTTTCCGCCGGTGTCGGCGGATGCCACGGCTCTGCAATCGGGAAAAAGAGGTTTGGGGCGCTATCCCAGCAGGGGTGTGACGATCATTTCGACAAACAGGTATGTCAGTATCCCGATGGCCCCAGCCAGCATGGCAACGGCGTAAATCTGGTTGGTTTTGTGGCGGCGTTTTTCCTGCTCGTTGTAAAAAATATACTCGCCGCACTTGATGCAGCGTAATTTACGTAAATTCAGGGTTGAAACGTGACCATTGGGGCATTGAACCTCTTTGGGTGGTAACGGCATAGATGACTCAGTTCACTTTGGCGTTATTGTATTGATTCGCATTTCGGTTGACTCTTCGCTCCGCGCGCGTTCTATTCTTTTTTCTCACCGCCCGCTGAGGTCACGTCATTAAACGACCTGAAATAGTCGATCGTGTCCCGTCGCAACAATAGATAGGTCGACAGACCAAAAAGCACCAGAATCGTTATTGTCAGCACTCTCTTGTCGTATTCAGGTCTTTGAAAATAGACATAGGAGAGTATCAAATATATCAGAATGATCCCGGCATTAAAAAATAAGCAGAGTGGTCGCGCCCACTTGTTGATGCATGCAACAGAAAAACAGATGGCAATACCGACGGTGAACATCAGATAATCATTGCGGACGAGGGTTTCACCGGTAAAAAATTTATAATAGAAGACGAGGTGCACCAACCATCCCAGAGTGAGACTCACGATGGCCAATTTTACAAGTGTCGGATAGGTGTCGAATTTTATTTCCCAGTTAAACATGGTCCCTTTCAGCCAAAATCACCTTGCTATCCGTTAACGACCGCCGGCCGCCGGGGGTTCCCAGACTCCAGAGCCTCGATGAAATGGTATCATTGTCCCAAAAGTATCCTCTCATAATGCATTTGCATCCCCCAAGGCAAGCTTAAATTATCTACGGCCGTCATCCTTTCGGCCTCGCACCGTCTGATTGATTTCCACGCAGAACCCACCCGGATTTAATTTTAACCCATCGAAACGATTCAGTTTCCATTCCTCGTAACATTGGGCCGCTGTATTCCCGGAATTCGAGTTATCTCTAGGGGATAGGGGGAAGGAGCCCTCTCGGCTGCAGACTCTCTAAAAGAGCTCCTGGAAACGGTCGCGAACACCCATCAATTGCCGGTTCTAACGGTATGGATGCATGCGCCACAAAACCAATATAAAATTCTAAAAAAATGATCTTTTTTCTTGACAAACAAAAAGCATCAATTGTAAACAGCTATAACAACTAAATAGGATTCAGAAAAGAAATGGGCATACAAGAGCGGAAAGAGCGTGAGCGTGAGCGGCGGCGCCAACAGATCATTGTGGCCGCCAAACGCGTTTTTTCCGCCAAGGGTTTCAACAAAGCCACTATGGAAGATATTGCCAAGGAAGCGGAACTCAGCCCCGGCACCATTTACATCTATTTCAAGAACAAGGACGAACTCTACGCGTCCCTTTCCTTGCGCATACTGAAGCATCTGAACATTCGCTTGGAACACGTCAAAAACGAATCTTACAGCAACCACAACGAACGCATTTCATCCCTGAAAAAAGCCCTTTATGACGTATACGCGTTCGACCCCCTTATTCTCATCAACATGTTCCATCTCCAATCCAGTGAAACTCTGAAAAATCTTTCACCGGAGTTGCTGGATGAAATTAAGCATCTTTCGCGCAGCTCTTTGGGAAGCATGGCCGATATTTTCGAAGACGGCATCCAGCAAGGCGCTTTTATTGATCAGCATCCGGTGGCATTGGCCGATATTCTATGGGCCATGTTTTCCGGAATCGTCCTCTGGGAAGAAAGCAAGCGCATCATCAACGAGGACAAAGACTACCTCAAACCGACGCTCGAGGCCGCTTTCGAGATATTTCGCCAAGGCATTACGAAAACGGCGCTGACTGACGGAAAGATCACAAACCGAAATTGATGCTGAAGCCGGTCACCGTTCGTCGCTCATACAGCGCTGCGGATGCCGGCATTGGGAGTAGGGGGACATCAGGCGCGCAGCAGTTATACTTCAAACACATGTGCTTGATGCAACAGCGTTAACAAATATAAAAATCCAACAGGGGAAAGGAGGTCAATCGATTCAGGTTTGTGAGGGTTATCGCCGCACAATCATCCGTTAACCATACAACCCACAAGCTTTAAGGAGTGTGATTTATGGCAGATAAAGAAGTTGTCGAGACATCAGAGGCTCAGATAGCGGTACACTGGCAGGAAGAAGGACTTTATTATCCCACTTCAAAATTCATCGCCCAGGCCAATATGACTGATGAAAAAGTCTATGATCGTTTCAGCCTGGATAATTTCCCGAACTGCTTCAAAGAATACGCCGATCTTCTGACTTGGTACGAATACTGGGACGAGATCCTGGATACCAGCGACGCACCGTGCTACAAGTGGTTCAAGGGCGGAAAGATCAACGCCAGCTATAACTGCGTTGACCGTCATCTGGCCAAATACAAGAACAAGACGGCGATTCATTTCGTGCCGGAGCCGCTCGAAGAAGGTTACCAGCACATCACGTATCAGGAATTGTATGTCCGCGTAAACGAATTCGCAGCCCTTCTCAGAGACTTCGCCGGTCTCAAGAGGGGCGACCGGGTGACCCTCCACATGCCGATGATACCGGAGCTGCCGATTACCATGCTGGCCTGCGCCCGCCTCGGGGTCATTCACAGCCAAGTATTCGGTGGTTTTTCCGGTAAGGCCTGCGCGGACCGAATCGTCGACTCCGGCAGCCGGGTGTTGATCACGGCGGATGCTTATTACCGCAGCGGGTCTCTGCTCGACCACAAGCAAAATGCGGACATTGCCGTCGATCTGGCGGGCAAGGACGGCCAGAAAGTAGACAAGGTCCTCGTATGGCAGCGCTATACCGGCAAGGCCTCCAGCCCGACAGCGATGGTCGAGGGACGGGATTATTTTGTCAACGACGTGCTCAAGGACTATTACGGCGCTCGGATCGAACCCGAAAAGATGAATGCCGAAGACCCGCTGTTTCTGATGTACACCAGCGGCACCACCGGAAAACCCAAAGGCTGCCAGCACGGAACGGGCGGATTCCTGGCCTATACCGCCGGCACCTCCAAGTACGTGCAGGACATCCATCCGACCGATGTTTACTGGTGCATGGCCGACATCGGCTGGATCACGGGTCATTCCTACATCGTCTATGGCCCCCTGGCGATCGCGGCATCCTCGGTGATTTACGAAGGCGTGCCCACCTATCCGGATGCCGGACGCGCCTGGCGCATCGCCCAGGATCTGGATGTCAACATCTTCCACACCGCGCCCACGGCCATCCGCGCGCTGCGCAAAATCGGACCGGATGAACCCGCCAAGTACAACTACGAGTTCAAACACATGACCACCGTCGGCGAGCCCATCGAACCAGAAGTGTGGAAGTGGTATTACAATGTCGTCGGCCGGGGCAAGGCCGCCATCGTGGACACCTGGTGGCAGACCGAAACCGGCGGCTTCCTCTGCAGCACCTTGCCCGGTCTCATCCCGATGAAACCGGGCAGCGCCGGACCGGGTATGCCCGGCATCCACCCGATCGTCTACGACGATGATGGCGTTGAGGTTCCGGCAGGGGCCGGCAAGGCCGGAAATATCTGCATTCAGAATCCCTGGCCGGGGATGTTCCAGACCATCTGGGGTGACCGCGACCGGTTCGTCGAAACCTACTTTGCGCGTTACTGCAAGGACCCCAAGAGCAAGAAGTGGCAGGATTGGCCTTACATGACCGGTGATGCGGCCGTTGTGGCCGAAGACGGCTACGTGCGCATCCTGGGACGCATCGACGATGTCATCAACGTCTCCGGTCACCGTTTGGGGACCAAGGAGATCGAATCGGCCGCCCTGGTTTGTGAAGAGGTGGCCGAAGCCGCGGTGGTACCGGTCGCCCACGAGATCAAGGGTAAAGAGCCGGATTTGTACGTCGCTCTCAAGCCCGGGTATGAGGCCAGCCCGGAACTGGCGAAGAAGATTTCCGACACCATATCCACCGAGATCGGCAAAATCGCCAAACCGCGGCACGTCTGGATCGTTCCCGACATGCCCAAGACCCGTTCCGGCAAAATCATGCGGCGGGTGCTCGGCTCGATCTCCAACAAGCAGAATGAAGGGGACGTCACCACCCTGGCGAACCCTGAAATCGTTACAGCCATCAAGAAGATGGTTCAGGGCTAACCGGCCCCGACGTGTTGCCCGGGCGTCGAAATGCCGTTGCCTGGGCAACACAGCCGGTCGCTCCGGCGACCGCGCCGTATACATAAGGAGCCTTAATCATAATTGATCAAGCCGATTCAAGCGCCCGGCGCGGACGCGGTCCTCAGATGGTCCAGCCGGACGTTGGATCGGATTACGAAGAATTCTGAAAGGGGGTGGTGCCGCAAACGGAGGTTTGTCAAGCCCGTTACAACCACGACACAAATTGACAATCAACGGCTTAGACGGATTATACAGGAGGAAAAAATGAGTGGAACCACTTGGGTATACATAATGCTCGGCATTTACATCATTTATTGTTTTTATTGGGGTTTGAAGGGGTATTTCTCCGAAAAAACCTCGGCCGGGTATGCGATTGCGGGCCGCTCCATCCCCTTCATCGCGTTTCTGATGGCGGCGACGGCGGCATCATTCTCCGGGTGGACCTTTATTGGTCACCCCGGCCTCATCTGGCGTGACGGCCTGTCCTACGCGTTTGCATCCTTTTACGTCCTGACCATTCCGATCACAGGCGCCTTCTTCGCCAAACGGAACTGGCTGATGGGCAAACGCTACGGCTTTATCACGCCCGGTGACATGTTCGCATACTACTTCAATTCGGAATTCGCGCGCTGGCTGACCGTGTTTACGGCCTTCCTCTACTCCATGTTTTACTCCGCGGTGCAGTTGATGGCCTCGGCGGCGCTCTTCCACTGGGTCGCGGGCGTGCCGGTGACCTTCGGCGCCATCTTCATGGCCTTCATCGTCTGGTTCTACGTCTGTTCCGGCGGTCTGAAAGCCAGTACCTGGGTCGGCGTGCTCCAGTTCATCCTGCTGGTGGGCGGTATCATCCTTCTGGGGTACTTCGTCATCACCTCGGATGCCATCGGCGGCTGGACAGCCTTCTCGGCCAAGGCCAACGCTTTGGACAAGAACATGCTGGAAGTCCCGCGCGTCATGGCCCCGGCATTGGTCGGCCCGGCTTACTCCAAGGCCGCAGGTGAAGGGATCTGGACGGCGGTCATGGTGCTTTCCTACATGTTCGCCCTGATGGGGATTCAGTCCTCCCCGGCCTTCACGCTCTGGAACTTCGGCATCAAGTCACCGGCGCCCCTGGCCTGGCAGCAGACCTTCATGTCCACCTTCGTGGTCGGTTTCGCCCTGTTTTACTTCACGGCCTTCCAGGGCATCGGCGGCAAAATTCTTCAAATGGAGGGAGTCCTCGAACTGGCCAAAGACAGTGACCTGGTACCCAAACTGATGGTCGAGTTCCTGCCACCGTTTGTGCTCGGCGTCGTCTTCCTTGGCGCCATCGCGGCCATCCACTCCACGGCGGCACCGTACATCGGCACCGGCGGCACCATTTTGCTGCGCGACGTTTACTGGCGCTATATCCGTAAACAGGAAGCCGGCCATTCAGAGCAGATCTGGGTCAACCGCCTGCTGGCCACCGTCGTGACCATTGCCGCCTTGTGGGTCGGTTTGACCTCCAAAGCCGCGCTGGTTATTCTGGGAGCCTTGGCAACCTCCTTCGGATTCGTGATGTACGTCTTTCTGATGGGGGTCCACTGGGGCTTCCGCTTCCCAAGCATCGGAGCCTGCCTCGGGGTGCTTGCCGGCATGATCGCGGTCTTTCTCACCTACTATGTCTGGCGCTACCCGCTTTCGTTCCACTGTGCGGCGTGGGGGACCGGCGTCGGTTTGGGCGTCGCCTACTTGTGCCGCGGTCTGGGCATCAAGGACAACGAGGAGACCATCAAACGCCAGAACGAGGTGCGCACCTTCCTCGACAGCATCGATTCCCCTTCGGAAAGCGGTCGCAAATGGCGCAACGCCATGAAGATCGTCGTGCCGATCTGGTACTTCTTCGCCATCGGTCCGGCCTGTATCCTGGGTAACAATGCCTTCTCGTTTGCCGGATTCACGCCGCTGTGGTCCTGGCAGATCTTCTGGTGGATTCTCGGTATCGTCATGATGTGGGCCCTGACCTTC
This sequence comes from uncultured delta proteobacterium, assembly GCA_963825595.1. Taxonomy (GTDB): domain Bacteria; phylum Desulfobacterota; class Desulfobacteria; order Desulfobacterales; family SG8-13; genus JARFQH01. The sequence continues at coordinate 173,896 of CAWGUE010000019.1, forward strand.
AAGGCCGAGATGTCGACGACCTCCAAGACTCAGATCGAGCGGGCCGAAACGGACACCATGATCGTGGTCAAGGAAGCCTAACAGAAACCCACGGAAGAGGAGAATTTAGTCATGAAACAAGAAGATCTGTGGATGATCGGCATCGTTATTTTTTGCATCCTGTTCACCGGATCGTTTGGCTGGGGCCTCTGGGGCTAACCCAGAGATCCGTCCATAACATCAATCATCCGGCTGGAAGACCAGCCCTTCTTCCGGCCGGATGGTCCGATAACCAATGACCCAAAATCCGCCGGTCGACCAGTGCCATCTTTCTGGCAATTCGAGGTTGCTGATCGACCGGCGGTCCTTAAGGCTTCGACCGTTTCTGTGTTGCATTGTTGTTCCAGCATTCAAACTTGTGGCGTCGCCAAAAATATAGTATGGGCAAAAAGAATTCATTCGTTGCACCGCGTCTAACGCACAAATGACAGTCCTGTTGGAAGCCTTTCTTCTTGAAAAGGGAATCGTCAGCCGGGGTCGACATCCACGCTGCGACTGTGGCGTGCCCTGATACCTCCCGCCCCACCATTACAGAATGCAGGTTCCGACAGGTTAAATTTGCCAATTCGATCCACAACGTGATCTTTTCATATATAAACGACCATTTAGTTCAGCTATCACTCAAAGGAGGCAAAACATGACCAATCTGTACGATGAGGCTTTTCAAAAATCGATCAACGATCCAAACGGATTCTGGGGCCAAGCCGCTGAAAACGTGCATTGGTACAAGAAGTGGGACAAGGTCCTGGACGACTCGAACAAACCATTTTACAGGTGGTTCAGCGGCGGGGAAATCAATACCTGCTACAATGCGCTCGATTTTCACATCGAGCAGGGCCGCGGGGATCAGGTCGCTCTGATCTACGACAGCCCGGTGACCGACACCATTAAAAAATTCACCTTCTCCCAGTTGTGTGAAGAAGTGGCCAAGTTTGCCGGTGTTCTGGCCGACCAGGGTGTTAAAAAGGGTGACCGGGTGCTGATTTACATGCCGATGATTCCCGAAGCCGTGATCGCCATGCTGGCCACAGCCCGGATCGGTGGGGTCCACTCGGTCGTCTTCGGCGGTTTTGCCGCCAAGGAGCTGGCTGTGCGCATCAATGACGCCAAACCGAAAGTCATCGTGACGGCCTCCTGCGGCATCGAAGTCAAGCGCGTCATTCCATACAAACCTTTACTTGACAGCGCCATCGACATGGCTGAATCCAAGCCCCAGAAGTGCGTCATCCTCCAACGTCCAATGGAAAAAGCCGGCATGGTTGCCGGACGCGACCTCGACTATAACGAGGTTATGGCCAAGGCGCAGCCGCACGACTGCGTCAAAGTGGCGGCCACCGATCCGCTGTACATCCTCTACACGTCCGGCACCACCGGCATACCGAAAGGGGTTGTGCGCGACAACGGCGGCCACGTGGTGGCCCTCAAGTGGTCGATGAAAAACATCTACAATGTCGACACGGGCGATGTCTATTGGGCCGCCTCCGATGTCGGCTGGGTCGTGGGGCATTCCTACATCGTCTACGGGCCCCTTTTCAGGGGGTGTACGACCATCCTGTTTGAAGGCAAACCGGTCGGCACACCGGATGCGGGGGTCTTCTGGCGCGTCATCTCCCAGCACAAGGTAAAAGTCATGTTCACGGCGCCCACCGCCTTCAGGGCCATCAAGCAGCAAGACCCGGAGGGCAAGCTGATCAAAAACTACGACCTGTCGGGTTTCAAAGCACTGTTTCTTGCCGGGGAACGTCTCGATCCCGACACCCTGCGTTGGGCTGAAAAACACCTTAAGGTACCGGTGATCGATCACTGGTGGCAGACGGAAACCGGTTGGGCCATCGCAGCCAACTGCCTGGGTCTGCATCATTTCCCGGTAAAGGAAGGCTCGCCCACCAAACCGGCGCCCGGCTGGAACCTGCAGGTGCTCGATCCGGAGTCCAAGACACCGGTTTCGAAAGCCGGTGATATCGGCGCCCTGGTGGTCAAGCTGCCGTTGCCTCCCGGAACCCTGCCCACGCTCTGGAACAACGACCAGGGCTATATCAAGAGTTACCTGGAAGAATTTCCCGGTTACTACAAGACAGCAGATGCGGGATTCATCGATCCGGAAAACTATGCATTTGTCATGTCCCGGACGGATGACATTATCAACGTTGCCGGCCACCGTCTGTCCACCGGGGCGATGGAAGAGGTGCTGGCCGATCATCCGGATGTGGCCGAATGTGCCGTGCTGGGTGTCGACGACAAACTCAAGGGCCAGGTCCCGGTCGGATTCATGGTCCTCAATGCGGGGGTGGATCGTCCGCATGACGAAATCTCAAAAGAAGTCGTTCAGATGGTCCGTGACCGCATCGGGCCGGTGGCATCATTCAAAACCGCGACGGTTGTCAAACGGCTGCCCAAAACCCGCTCCGGCAAAATTCTGCGGGGAACCATCCAGAAAATCGCTGACAACAAGCAATGGAAGATGCCGGCGACGATCGATGATCCCGTCATACTCGATGAAATGACAGCGGCTCTGGAGAAGATCGGTCTTGGAAAAGCAAGGAAAGAATAATTAAACGTTCGGGAATCGCGGGATAATGCAAAACGGAGCAGCCGGCACTTGAATGCGTTTTTGTGCCGGCTGCTTTTTTCGGAATCCGGTTATTGTGATTTGGATCGAAGTGGTTTCAAAACCTTAGATCATGCCAAAGTGGAAGGCGTGGACCGACGAAAAAACGCAGCATGCACATAAAGGGGGTATGTGATTTGAGGAGGGCCACAAGCTCCGCAACTTGTCCGCCCGCCTGCGGCGGGTAAACCTTTGGCGGGTTGGATGTTAGATGGGGTTTTGAAACCACTTCTCGGTAATCCCTCTTAATTACTGGATGATCTTATGCCGAAAAAAGTGCTTATCGTGGATGACGAGCCGAGCATCATCGTACCGCTCCAATTTTTGATGGAACAGAACGGATACGAGGTCCTGGTGGCGTTCAGCGGAGAAGAAGCCATGGAAGCCATCGAAGAACATCATCCCAAACTGGTGCTGTTGGACATCATGCTGCCGATCATCGATGGGTTCGAGGTTTGTCAGCGTGTCCGCGAAAAACCCGAGTGGCGTGACATCCGCATCATCATGCTGACCGCAATGGGCAGTGATGCCAATATCGCCAAGGGATTGGCTCTCGGTGCTGACGCATATATTACCAAACCGTTTTCGAACGCCGAGGTCATCGCCAAAGTACGAGAATTGATGTGTCGATGAACCGCAGAAACACATTCTTGTGGTTTGTTGTCGTTTGCATCGGATTCATCCTGCTGGTGATTCTGAGCTTGGCGATACTTTTCTGGCAGCAGCTTCCAGCGGATGACCAGACGATACTTATCCGTTTAATAAGGCAGAATGTCGGCTACCTATTCACTGCGGCTGTCCTGATGCTGGCCGGACTCGGATTTGCATTGGACTGGTTGTTTCGATTATACATCCTTCCGATCGACAAGATTGCTTCGGAAACCCGTCTGATTCATACAGTCAACCCCGCCCATCGCATCACCCTTGAAGGCGGCCGCGACATCACGCGGTTGGTCGATATAATCAATGAAGGCGCCGATGGCTACGAAGAGCTGCTTAACCAGGTCCAACATAAAATAGATCGCGCCCGCGCGGAAGCCGAAGAAGAAAAGAATATCCTGGCCGCCATAATGGCCGAGCTTCCCGAAGGCGTTCTCATCTGCAATACGGACGGCCAAATATTACTTTACAACAACCGTGTCGTACAGCAGTTGAGCGGCAAAGCCGCCAATGGTCAGGCTGCGGATATTGACGATGGCGCCTCAAAACAGTTTATTGGCCTGGGGCGCTCCATATTCGGATTGATCGACAAGAACCTGATCGTCCATGCCCTGAGCGAAATCGCGCAGAAATTGAAGCACCAGGAACCGGATGTGGTGGCCTATTTTGTGGTTGTCGGTACAGACCGTCGTTTGCTTCGCGTCGAAGCCGTACCGATATTGAACCACCTGCGGGAATTTACCGGCTTTATTCTCATTTTTTTTGACATCACCCAGCAGCTCAACGCCGAAAAAGCCCTTGAAGCCATGCTGCGCTCCCTCTCGCGCAGAACCCGGTCGTCACTGGCCAGCATTCGGGCCGCCGTCGAAGCGACAATCGATTATCCAGGCATGACAAACAAGCAACTGGAGCGTTTCAAGGAAATCATCCACCGCGAATCGATCACGATTGGAAAAGTCATTGCGGAGACCACCTCCTATTACTCCGGTAAACTGCAGACCCGCTATCCGTTGGTCCGCATGTCGGCCAGCGAGGTTATCGCAACAGTGGCCGGCAAGGCCAAGGAAAAATTCGGTCTCGACCTGCAGTTCGATTTGAGAGAAGCCGATATTTGGATTCAAGTCGATACGTATACCATTGTTTCGGCCTTGCTGTTTGTGCAAGAACGTCTGATGGAGGAGACCGGCTGCAAAAAATTCGGGTGCCAACCAACTAAAGAAGGGCGGTTCGTCTATATCGATTTCATATGGCAGGGCAATCCGGTAAAAATGGAGACGCTACGCAAATGGCAGAATCAGATAGTGGCTGTCGACGACGATATTCTCCCTTCGACACTCGCGGAAGTTATCGGACATCACAAAGCTGAAATCTGGTCCCATTCACTGGGAGAGGACGGTCGATCGTACCTACGGATACTTCTCCCGGCAATGGAGTCCGTGGAAACTGAATATATACACAAGCTGACCATTCTTACAAAAAGTCGGCCGGAATTCTATGACTTCGATTTGTTCAATCAGCCCGATCAGGAATCCGATCTGGACAATCGCAAACTGACTGAACTGACCTACACGGTGTTCGACACGGAGACCACCGGATTGGACCCAAAGGGCGGGGATGAAATCATTTCTATCGGTGCGGTTCGCATTGTCAACGGGCGACTTCTACCTTCCGAACACTTCGATCGACTCATTGACCCGAAGCGCGAAATCCCATGGCAGTCGATTCAGTTTCACGGTATAGAGTCGAAGATGCTCGCCGGTCAACCGACCATTGAAAGAGTGCTGCCGCTGTTCCATCAATTCGCCGAGGATACGATTCTGGTCGCACACAACGCCGCATTTGACATGCGAATGCTGCAATTGAAGGAAGACGAAAGCGGGGTACAGTTCAGAAACCCCGTGCTGGACACCATGCTGCTCTCGGCCGTCGTTCATCCCGGACATAAAACCCACGACCTGGAGCAGATTGCCGAGCGGGTGGGGGTCAGTATCGTCGGTCGTCACACAGCTCTGGGTGACGCTATTGCCACGGGTGAGGTTTTTCTAAAACTGGTCCCTCTGTTAAAAAGCCAAGGCATCACGACCTTGAAACAGGCTCGCGAGGCCTCTCGCAAGACATTCTATGCCCGCTTGAAATACTAGGTCCGAATATTTCATGCGCCTTCATAGGTCTTTTCGGATTCCGGCTCGGTCCGCACGTGTCTTTATTCCACTTGCATCGCGTTTTTCCAACGGCAATGTGAAGAAAAAGGTCGAACCCTGGCCCGGTTCGCTTTCCACCCAAATACGCCCTCCATGGAAATTGATGATCCGCTTGGTGATGGATAGACCCAGACCGCTTCCGGGCGGACGACCCTTAAGATTGTGTTTGATCTGCCGGAACTCCTGGAAAATGGTCTCCTGATCTTCCATACTGACACCGATGCCGTTGTCCTTCACCGACACCAGGAGGCGATCCGGTGCAACGGTGAGGCCGATGATAATGTGCCCGGTCTTATCATCACAGAATTTAACGGCGTTGGAGATGAGGTTCACCATGACCTGGATTAACCGGTCCCTGTCACCGGCAACAACCGGCAAGTGAGCGGGTATGTCTTGATCAATCCGAATCTGTTTTTCCCCTACCAGTTGACTCATGGAAGACAGGGCATCCTGAATCACTCCCCTGAAGTTGACTTCAGAAAGGTGCCAATCCATTCGCCCGGTCTCGATTTTTTGGAAATCGAGGACCTGGTTGATCAGGCGTGTGAGACGCTCGCTTTCTTTCACGATAATGGCGGTGAAGTTCTGGTGCTGCCTGCGATCGACATCCGGGTTGGCGTTCAGTATTTCGGCGATGGATCGCACCGATGTCAACGGCGTGCGCAATTCATGGGTCACCGTCGAGATGAATTCGTCTTTGAGCCGGTCCAGTTCTTTCAAGCGTTCGTTTGCTGCCCGGAGTTCGGCAGTGGCCTTTTCCAGCTCGCGACTGTAGGCGATGACTTGGCGGGTTTCATCGAGGATGTTCATAACCTCGTCGATACCCAGGGGTTCTTCATGGACCGCTTTGGAGACCACCACGCGTGCTGAAGCCGATCCGATGGTACCGGCCAGGAGTTTCTCGACATAGTTGACCAGGCCGGCATCCGCCTGCCGGTCGTCTTCCCAAGCGGTTTGATGTTTGCGTGCATAGGTGGACAACTCTTCCTCGGTGCGTTCCTGTCCTAAAAACCGAACCACCAAAGACCTCAGATCGCCGACCGAAGCTGTCCCGCGCCAGAAACTCGATCCTTCCGTTTCCCCGGCGTAATGATACACATCCACGAAAAGGGTTGCCTGAGTGTGCTCGATGGCACTGGGTCGGGTGTACAGCGAGACGCCGATATAAATCAGCGTATTGAAGAGCATGCTCCAGAAAACGGCATGCGCAACATGATCGAAATCCTGCAAGCCGAATAATGCGAAAGGATTCAGCCAGTCAATGCCGAAAGGACCGTGGTTGACGAAATCGGGATGCATGAATCCAGCCTGCACCAGGGACGGAAGAACCAAGGTGTAGATCCACACAATGAATCCTGCAATCAGTCCGCTGAGCGCACCGGATTTCGTCGCGCGTTTCCAGAATATTCCCCCGATAATCGCCGGAGTGAACTGGGCCACGGCTGCGAAGGAGACCAGCCCGATCGATACCAGGGTGTAGTACTCGCCAATAAAGTGAAAATAGGCGTAACCGAACATCAACACCAAGACAATACTGCCCCGCCGAATGCCGAGCAGGATGCCGCTGAGATCGTCGCGTTGCGCCAGCTGAAGCGAAGGCAACCGCAACAGCACAGGCATCGCCAGATCGTTGCAGATCATGGTGGACAAGGCGATGGTGGCGACGATGACCATCCCGGTTGCGGCCGATATGCCCCCGATAAATACCAGCAGTGTCAGGCTCTCCTTGTGTCGTGCCATGGGGAGTGTCAAAACGAAAGTGTCGGCATCGAGGCTGCCGGCACCGAATTGCAGTACACCGCCAAAGGCAATCGGAAGAACGAAAAAATTGATCGCCAGGAGATAGAGCGGAAACAGCCAAACCGCTTTTTTCAGGTGATCTTCGTTGACGTTTTCGACCACGGTGACCTGAAACTGCCGCGGCAGGAACATGAAGGCCATCATGGACAGAAAAATATGAATGCACCAGCTGGCATATGTCCCTTTTTGGATATCAATGGTAAACATTCGCTGCAATTCGGGCATCGCACGGGCCCGACCGAAAATGTCGGCAAACCCGTTGTAAATCCCATAGGTGACAAAGATACCGACCGCCAGAAAAGCGATCAGCTTGACCATCGATTCGAAAGCGATGGCGGCCACCAGCCCTTCGTGCCGTTCTGTGGCAACGAGGGAACGGGTGCCGAACAGGATGGTAAAGACAGCCAGAATCAGAGCGATGTAGAAAGCCGTATCGTAATAGAAAGGAATTTGGGTAAAGTGCCGCGGCACATGGATAAGCGGATATCCGGTGACCACCACATAACTCGTCGATATTGCCTTCAGCTGCAGCGAAATGTACGGGATAATGCCCAGAACGGCAATAATGGTTACAACACTGCCCAGGGTGGTGCTTTTTCCGTAGCGGGAGGCGATAAAGTCGGCGATGGAGGTGATGCGGTGGACTTTACTGATGCGGATGATTTTGCGCAGAACCAGCCAACCCAGAGTGGCCACAAGGGTCGGTCCGATATACGTCGGCAGAAATCCCAGGCCGGATGTTGCTGCCAGTCCGACACTGCCGTAAAAAGTCCAGGCCGTGCAATAGACGGCCAGAGAGAGGGCATAGATATACGGATTGCTGACGAGACTCAGACCGATCTTGGCATGTCGGTCCCCGATATAGGCAATGGCAAACAGCAAGCCAATGTAGCCAAATGAAAAAAAAAGAATGGTTTCCGTACTCAGCATAACGCTCTCAGGGCTTGAGCCGTTTGGGTTGGCGAATTGGAGAAGAGGGCAGGGTGTCACGAAAGCGCGTGACACGTGTGACAACAACAATCAGGATGATCAACAGCGTCCAAACCGAAAACACATAGAAATACAGCATGGGGATACCAAACAAGAACGTTTCCAGGTTAAATATGGATAAGATCGGGTAATTGAACAGGATAAATCCGAGCAGAAATAAACCGAACAAGCGGCGGCTGATGGCTGAATCGAGCGTCATGGCAGTCTCCCAAGTCCAGGTAAAATGACATCGGAGTCCAGATATGCTATGTTCGGCGTCCGGCAGCTGCCCAGCGTATCCAGCGAAAATGGCAGAATGAGAGACCATCACGATCTGTGATGGGCGATCAGGGCAGTGCCGGTCGTTTAAACGGAAATCCGAAGTGGTATGAATAATCCCAAATTGAGCGAAATTTAAGTTTGCCGCTTGAGTTATCGTTTCATATAGCAACAATGCTCATCCGGTGTCAACGCGTAGCGAGGCACTTTATCCTCTTGGAAGAGAATCGTCCCTAATGGCCCTGAGGAAAATCTACATCGATCAAGCGGTAGCGGATACCGATCCGGTCCGGATCGTTTGCGAACGGTTGGATCTGCCCCGGGAAACCGTTGCAAACGCCCAGGCGGTCTACGACGCCGTGGCTGCGTCCGACGATCCGGTCAAAAAGGGTAAAGAAATCCTCTTTTTGACAAAAAACAAAGGGGCCTTTGTCAAGATGTGCCCCGGGACACGCCACTACACCTGCTGTGGCTACGGTATCCTGCACATCGGTACTTACTGTGATATGGACTGCGCCTACTGTATCTTGCAGACCTATTTTCACCCGCCGGTTTTGCAGTATTTTGTCAATCACGAAGATCTCATGGATGAACTCGGGCACCTTTTTACCCGACGCCACATCAGCCGGATCGGCACCGGTGAATACACCGACAGCTTGATCTGGGAAAAATGGACCGACCTGTCATCTCTACTGGTCAACCGGTTCGCAGGGCAGGACACGGCGATACTGGAGATAAAATCGAAGACCACCGCTGTGGAGAGCCTTGCAGGGATTCCTCACCAGCGCAAAACCATCGTTTCCTGGTCCCTGAACACACCCCGTATCATTGCGACGGAAGAGCGGTCGACTGCCGCTCTGTCCGCACGATTGCGCGCTGCAGCCCGGTGTGAATCCTGGGGCTACCCGCTGGCCTTTCATTTCGATCCAATGTTCATCTACCCGGGATGTGAAGCCGAATATCAGGAAGTCGTCAAACGGCTTTTTTCCCGAGTGTCACCCGAAAACGTGGTTTGGATCAGTCTCGGGACGTTTCGATTTCCGCCGTCGTTGAAGACGATTATCCAGCAACGCTTCCCGAAGTCCAGAATTGTTTATGGTGAATTTATCCCCGGCCTGGACGGCAAGATGCGCTATTTCAAACCCTTGCGAATCGCTCTCTATCGCAAAATGGCCGCGTGGATCCGGGAATATGCGCCGGAAGTCACGCTCTACTTCTGTATGGAAGACGATGAGGTTTGGTTCAAATCCCTGGGATTTGTTCCGGCCGATAGGGGAGGGCTGCAGCGAATGTTGGATGAAAGTGCTGTCCGCCAGTGCAAGCTCGATCCAGAGGCTCTCGTAAACATTGACCATGGCGGCGGTTAGTCTGTTTGAGTTACGGCAGCACTCCATGGAGACAAGAAGGACCGTTGACCCGGTATATCCCCATCAGGGAAATTTATATTTATTGAACCTTCGGGGCGCTTCCGGAAATTTGCAGTGAAAAAGTTGAACAAGAAAAGGCCCTCGATCCCTACCTTATTTTACGATGGCACCTGAGCGTTTGATAGCAGGCATCGGAGCTCGAGACGTTCAGGGTGTTCAGGAAGGACAGCACTGACATGCGCAGCGCCGTCATTGCGGCAACCTTGGTTTCGTTCTTTTTGATGCATCAATTGAGCCCTGAGTCACCGGCTGTCGATCTGGTGAGCGTGAAATGGGTCGACGACGGCGATACCATATTGCTCGCCGACGGGCGTCGGGTGCGCTACATCGGCATCAACGCTCCGGAGGTGGCCCATGTTGAAAAAGGGCAGGCAGCCGAACCGTTCGGTGAGGCAGCCACAGCACAGAACAAAGCATTAGTGCATGGTCATCGGGTTCGCCTCGAGTTCGATCGTGAAAAAACGGATCGATACGGCCGTGTCCTCGCCTATGTTTACCTTGAAGACGGCACCTTTGTTAATCTCAAGATGGTCGAGAGCGGATATGCATATGTCCTTTTTCTGAAACCGAACAACCGCTTCGAACGGGTCCTGCTAAGGGCCCAGCGCCGGGCGATGAAAGCGGGATCGGGGATCTGGGGCGATTGGAAGGAAGAGGAAAAAGATCCTATCATAGGGAACAGACGATCGCGTCGGTTTCATCGCACGAGTTGCCCGAATGCCGTTACGATTCACCCCCGAAACCGGATGGCCCTGTCGAGCCGCTGGGAGGCCTTTTGGCTCGGTTATGCACCGGCGAAGCAATGCCGGCCCTAAGGGCTCGCTCAAAAATAACTTACCATTTTATACGCTGATGCATCCCATCCGGCTGTGTTACGAAAACTCAAAATATCCCGATATTATTACGTTTGAGCGCCTTGCCGGCCGGGCGCCTCAACGACTAAAATAGCCAATTTATTTTTTCGCGAACCCTAAGCGCGCATATTTCATGAATATTTTTCAGCAGATTAGAAGTGTGGTATAAGTGGTTGTAGAAAAAAACGTTCGAATTACGGAACGTTTTGTTGACGACCACTATAACGTAATCCGATATAAACCCGATCAAACCAAACTGAAAAAGGGATTCGATGGTTTCGAATCCCTTTTTTGGTCTGGCAATTACTGCCGTTCTGAAAGCGAATGGTTTATCCGGATATAGGGCCGAAGGCGGTCAATCCTGGTCCTTTTCGGCCTCGGCAATGACTTTGTCAGCGACCTGGGCGGGAACCTCATCGTAATGAGAGAATTCCATGGTGTAAATGCCCCGGCCCCCGGTCATCGAGCGCAGGTCCGGTGCATAAGTCAGAAACTCCGCCATCGGGACGTGGGCCTTGACCACCTGGTTGCGACCGGCGCTGTCCATTCCGAGCACCCGACCGCGGCGGCTGTTGAGGTTCCCCATGATGTCGCCCATAAATTCGTCCGGCGCCGTGATGGTGACTTCCATGATCGGTTCGAGCAGTACCGGATTGGCCTGCTCGGCAGCTTTTTTGAAAGCCAGCGAACCGGCAATCTTAAATGCCATTTCCGATGAATCTACGGCGTGGTAGGAGCCGTCATCGAGGATGACCTTGAAATCGATACACGGGTAGCCGGCCAGAATTCCCCTCCGACACGACTCGACGATCCCTTTTTCCACGGCCGGGATGTACTGTCGGGGAATCGAACCGCCCACGATGGCGTCCACGAATTCAAATCCACCCCCACGGGGAAGCGGTTCAAGCTGAATCCAACAATCGCCGAACTGGCCATGCCCGCCGGTCTGTTTCTTGTGCCTTCCCTGGACCCTGACTTTCTTTTTAATCGTTTCCCGATAAGGTACTTTCGGTATATTGAGAACCGCTTCGACATTGTATTTTCGTTTTAATTTTTCGACCGCGATTTCGATGTGAATCTGTCCCATTCCAGATAGTAGAATTTCCTTGGTTTCAGCGTTGCGATCCAGTTTCAACCCCATGTCTTCTTCCATCAGCTTGGTGAGACCGCCGTATATCTTGTCTTCATCACCCTTGGATTTGGCGGTCAAAGCATAGGAAATCAATGTGGGCATCGGCGCTATGGAAGCAAACCTGACTTTTCGATTTTCGGCGCACAGGGTGTCGCCGGTGGTTGTCTCTTTGAGCTTGGCCACCGCGACGATCGATCCGGGTACGGCCTCCCTGGCCGGTTTCTGTTCTTTACCGGCAATGGTCATCAGTTGATTGAAGCGTTCCCGGGTGCCCTTGTTTACGTTATAGAATGTCCCGTCCTCACCCAGAGTGCCGGAAACCACCCGGAATATCGTAAGCCGGCCGGCATAGGGGTCAGCAACGGTTTTAAAGACGAATCCGGCAAAGGGTTCCGAGGTGTCGGGGGCACAAACAACCGCGTTATCGCCGGATTCGTCGGTGGCGTTGAACACGCCCCGATCAGCAGGGGAGGGGAAGCTGTCGGCGATAAAATCGAGCAGTAGATCGATACCGATGTTGGATGTCGCCGAGCCACAGAGTACCGGTGCGAATACCCTTGAAATCAGCCCCTTTTTTAGGGCCGCCTTTATATCGTCGTCAGTGAGTTCTTCTCCTTCGAGATAACGTTCAATGAGGGCATCGTCGGATTCAGCGACATTTTCGATAAAGGCTTCTCTTTCAGCTTCCACCGTGTCTTTCATCTCATCCGGGATGTCGATTTCAGAAACTTTGCCATCTGCGTCGTAGGTGAATGCTTTCATCCGGGCCAGGTCGATGACGCCTTTGAAGCTGGTTTCTTTACCTATCGGCAACTGCACAACAATCGGTTTGGGATCCAGTATTTCGCGGGCATCTTCCAGGGCGCGCTTGAAGTCGGAGCGCTCGCGGTCGAGTTTGTTGATGAAAATGACACTGGGCAGGTTGAACTCTTTGGCATATTCCCAGCCCTGCTCGGTCTGTACTTTGATACCATCGACGCCATCGATCAGGAAAAGGGCGCAATCGGCGGCCTGCATGCAGAAAATAGTGTCGTTAAAGAAGTTTTGATCACCCGGTGTGTCGATAATATTGACCGTGTGTTTCTTCCACTTGAATTGATGGAAAGAGCCGCTAATACTCGATTGGCGTTTCAGTTCCTCCGGTTCGTAGTCCATGACCGTGTTGCCGTCTTCAACTCTTCCAATGCGGTTGGTAACGCCGGCTTTGTAGAGCATCACTTCCGCCAGGGAGGTTTTTCCTGCGCCACCATGGCCGACCAGGGCGACATTTCTCAACTTCTCAACAGTTTCACTCATCTACGTTCCCCTCTCATTGGCTGATCTCGTTCTGTTTAGACGCTGCAAATTCTGACCTGTCTACATTCTTCAACTGCAAAAATCAAGCGCAACTTTGCGTAAAGTCTCCTTGGGTTCCGTCCTGCAGTGCACCTGGACGAAGGCATGCGATAAACTCTTTGTTGCCTTTAGGGCCGAATATGGGTGAAGGCATGACCCCATCGACCGAAAGGGACATCCGGCGAAAAGAAGCGGTCAGTTCGTCGAGAACTTGGTTATGGAGGACCGGGTTTCGCACCACACCGCCTTTGCCCACGCGGCCTTTACCGACTTCAAACTGAGGTTTGATCAGTGCCAGGATAACAGTGCCCGATTTCGCGAATTGCAAAATGGCCGGCACGACGTGTCGAAGAGAAATGAATGAAACATCCACGGTGACCAGGTCGACCCGTTCACCGATGGTTTCGAAAGGCATATAGCGGATATTGGTCCGTTCAACGACCACCACCCGCGGGTTTTGGCGCACTTTCCAGGCCAGTTGCCCGTAACCCACATCGACGGCAAATACTTTACAGGCGCCGTGCTGGAGCAAGCAGTCCGTGAATCCGCCGGTGGATGCGCCGACATCGAGACAGATTTTGCCTTCAACGGTAATGCCGAACGTCTGCAACCCCGCTTCCAGTTTGAGTCCGCCCCGACTGACATAAGGCATGTCCTCTCCCCGAATGAGGATCTCGTCATCATCGGTGACCAAGGTGCCCGGCTTGTCGAAAGGTTGCCGGTTGACCAGAACCTTACCGGACATGATGAGTGCCTGGGCGCGCTGTCGACTCGGTGCCAGGTCCCGTTTGAGGATTTCGATATCGAGGCGTCTTTTATCTGCTTTTGGCATTGGTAAAATGATGTAACCACGGAGGACGGGGATGACGACGGCGGTTCACTGCAGCGAGAAACAACGTTGGTTACAGAGACACGATATAGCGGAACTTAGCCTGCCTTGCGATTCCTGATGTCGCCGGTTGCGGTCAGGAGTCTCGCCGCCTGGGTGATCGCCTGCGCATCGATGCCATATTTGGCACGCAGGCGCTTTTGAGACCCATGTTCGACAAACTGGTCGGGAATACCGATCCGCTTCAATTTAAACCCGCTGATGGCGTTATCAGAAAGACACTCCAAAACCGCAGACCCAAAACCTCCGACCAGAACATTCTCCTCAACGGTGATAATGCGGGGGATCTTTTCAGCCAACCCTGAGATCGTCTCGTCATCCAGCGGTTTGATAAAGCGGCAATTGACAACCGTTGCCCCGATACCTTCGGATGCCAGCAAGCGGCTGGCGTCCCGCGCCGCATTCAGCGGTTGGCCGACTGCCAAAATAAGAACATCATTTCCGGTTTCAACGATTTCGGCCTTCCCGATCGGAATGGGCCGCAGCGGTTCAGTCAGGCTGGCACCTTCACCGCTGCCGCGCGGATAGCGAAATGCAATTGGTCCATCGTGGCTGATTGCGGTAACCAGCATGTGACGCAGCTCATTTTCATCCTTTGGCGCCATTATGACCATGTTTGGCAGGCTTCGCAGGTACGACAGATCGAACAGACCGTGGTGGGTCGGGCCGTCATCGCCGACAATGCCGCCGCGATCGATGGCAAAGATAACATGATGGGCATCCAGGCAGACATCGTGCAATATCTGATCATAAGCCCGCTGCAGAAAGGTGGAATAAATGGCAACCACAGGTATAAATCCTTCTGTGGCGAGACCGGCCGCAAAGGTGACCCCATGCTGCTCGGCGATACCGACATCGAAAAACCGGTCCGGAAAAGCTTCCGAAAAAGGCGCCAACCCCGTACCCTCAGGCATTGCCGCCGTGACGGCAACGATCCGCGCATCCTTTTCGGCCAGTTCCAGAAGCGTCTCTCCAAAAACTTGGGTGTAGCTCGCACGGCTGCTTTTAATGTCTTTACAGGTCCCGGTTTCGACATCGAAGCTGCTGCAACCGTGAAAATAGACGGGATTCTGCTCGGCCGGCGGGTAACCCTTGCCTTTCCGAGTGGTCACATGCAGAAGTACGGGTTCTTTAAAATATTTTATGTTGTTTAGAATATTTATGAGATGGTTGAGATTGTGCCCGTTTATCGGGCCGAAGTATTCGAAATTTAAAGCCTCGAAGAGCATGCCCGGGGTTACAAACGTCTTGAACGATTCCTCGGTGCGTTTGGCGAACTGGTAGATGTCGTCACCGAACCGTGGCAAACCTTTGAGAAACAGACCAAAATCCCTGCGAAGCTCCTGGAGCCGCTTGCGGGAAAAAGTTCGGCTCAGCAGCGAGGACAAAGCGCCGACATTACGGTTGATGGACATCTCGTTGTCATTGAGAATTACGATGAGTTCCTTGTCATTATGACTGCCGGCTTGATTGAGTGCCTCGAAAGCCAATCCGGCCGTCAAGGACCCGTCCCCAATGACCGCAATTACCTTGGAAGGTTCCTTTTTTAGGGATTTGCCGCATGCCATCCCCAGACCGGCCGATATCGACGTGCTACTGTGGCCGGTGGAAAAGGAATCATAAGGGCTCTCTGCCATTCGGGTGAACCCTGACAGACCCTCATGACGTCTCAAGGTATGAAACTGGTCTCGGCGGCCGGTAATTAATTTGTGGGTATAGGCCTGGTGGCCCACATCCCAAATTATTTTATCCGTCGGCGTGTCGAAAACATAGTGCAGCGCAATGGCCAATTCGACCGCACCGAGGCTCGAGGCCAGGTGTCCACCGGAGACGGAGACCACCTCAACGATCACGTGACGGATCTCTTCGGCCAGTTGCTCGAGCTCGGTTCGGGACAGTTTTTTTATATCAACTGGTGTATTTATATTTTCTAATAGAGACAATTTATTATATCCTCATATATAAACGAATACTTTATATTATATCAAAGGTCTTTTCAGTGAAATCAAAGTTCTTATCGTTGGCGGTCGATAACATAGCGAGCGATCGCCCGTAGCGGATCTGCTTTGTTATCAAAAATTACAAGGGCCTGCAAGGCTGCTGCGACCTTTGTAACGGGCCAGTTCCTTGGACCCGGCCAGGCCGAACAGAGCAGGGTAGGTGGACTTGTTTCGGTCCCTGTCTGTACCCGTCGCTTTGCCAAGGCGGGCCGGATCACCCTCGACGTTGAGGATATCGTCGGTTATCTGAAATGCAATCCCGATGTTTTCGGCATATTCATCAAGCTGACGGATCTGCGCAGAAGTGGCCTGTCCCAACACGGCACCGGTATTAACGGCCGCTTTGATAAGCGACCCGGTTTTCAGGCGATGCAGCCGTTCGAGTTCCGCCGGGGAAACCTGCTTGCCTTCATAGGTCATATCCATCATTTGACCCTGTATCATACCGTTGTGTCCGGCAGCAGCCGCAATACGATAAATAACCTTGATCCGGCGGTCATCGGCGGCTTCATCTTTACGGGTGCCGGTCAGCGAAGCGAGAAGCTCAAATGCCAAGGTCAACAGGCCATCACCGGCGAGAATGGCGGTGGCCTCGTCAAAGGCCACGTGACAGGTCGGTTTGCCCCGCCTGAGGATGTCATTGTCCATGGCCGGCAGGTCGTCATGGATGAGGGAATAGGTGTGGATCAGTTCAATCGCACAGGCCGCGGTAAGGACATCGTCTGAAACGCCTCCCACGGCTTCGGCGGCTGCCAGGCAAAGAATCGGACGCACACGTTTACCACCCACCATAACCGAATAGCGCATGGCATCGGTAACCCGCGCAGATTTGGCCGGCGGCAAAAACCGGTCCAGGCAATCATTGACTTGATCCTGTTTTTGCTTCAGATAAACTTTCAAGTCGAAATTGAGCGTAACCGATACGGATGTCGGTGGTATATTCATAACGTACTACCCTAAATGACCGTAAACATAAGTTTTAATCCGCGCGGTCACTCCTCCTGGTCATCTTTTTCGGCAAACGATTCGTAGGATACATTGCCCTGATGATCTTGGAGAAGAACCTGTATTTTTCGCTCGGTTTCATCCAATCGTTGGGAGCAGAAACGGGTCAGTTGAATCCCTTCCTCGAATTTGATCATCGCTTTCTCAAGGGGCAGGTCGCCGGATTCCAACTCCTGAATTATTTTTTCCAGCTGTCGCAGGGCCTGTTCAAATGATTTTTTTGCCATTCTTGAACCTCTCCTTTACATCACAACTTATGGAACCCCTGGCAAGGATAATTTCCAGTTTCTGATTGACTGAAACGACGGCTGAATCCCTGACGATGTCGAGTTCGGGCAGGGTACGCGCAATGCTGTAACCGCGTGCTAAAATAGCTGTGGGATTCAACCCGTTAAGCCTTGCATCGCATTCCCGCAACCGGTTGCGTTTCTCTGAAAAAGTCGTTTGGTAAATTTTGTTGAAATGATCGACAATGCGTTCAAGTTTTTCTTTCAGTCTGTCGACATAACGCCCCGGAGAATTGTAAATTAATTTTTCATGTTGCCAGGCAAGATGGTCTTGGTGTCCGCGAAATACGTTCGTTATAGCGCGAGACAGTCGCCCGCTATCATCGTCAAGTTTAAGGCGGTAATCGGCGATCTTCTTCCTCGGATCAACGAGCCGAGCCGCAAAATTTGCGATATTTTGGTGGTTTTCACTAATGTATCGCTGGATATATTGAATCATAACTGATTTATTTTTATTTAAATCTTTATATATATTTGTTGCTACAGGAACCACGAGTTCGGCCGCCGCCGAAGGTGTCGGCGCCCTGAGATCGGCGACGAAATCGGCGATGGTAAAGTCGGTTTCGTGGCCGATCGCCGATATGACCGGGATATCCGAGGAATATATCGCACGGGCCACGGCCTCTGCGTTGAATGCTTGGAGGTCTTCCAGTGAACCGCCGCCACGGGCGAGGATGATGACATCGACTCTCTGAAGTCGATTGCAGAGTTCAATGGCAGAAACGATGTCCGTTTCGGCGCCGTCACCTTGAACTTTGACCGGCAGAATGTCTATGGATCGACCGGGACAACGGCGTTGAATGATGTGAAGCATGTCATGCACAACCGCACCCGTCGGCGAGGTAATCAGGCCGATGGCGTCCGGCAGGTAGGGCAGTGGTTTCTTGGTTTCGCTGTCAAACAGGCCTTCTGCGGAAAGGCGACTTTTAAGCTGCTCGAAGGCGATCTGCAGCGCCCCGATCCCCTTGGGTTCCAGGTATTCCAGAATAATCTGGTACGTCCCTCTGGGCTCATAGAGGCTGATCCGGCCTAGTCCGGTGACCGACATGCCGTCTTCGGGTACAAATTTTAAGTTTTGATTTTGCCCCCTGAACATGACGGCCTGAATTTGTGAATTTTCATCTTTGAGGGTGAAATAATAATGCCGGGAAGCCGGCATCCGGAAATTGGATATTTCAGCCGTCAACCATACGAACGGGAAATTCTGCTCGAGGATGGCCTTTATCTTGCCTGTCAGCTCGGTCACCGAGTAGATGCGGGCGGTAGTACCTTGGGAGGCTGTGGTGGTCATTTGAGGTTTAAGGCTTGTTGCGTCTGATGGCAGTTTGGCGAATGGGGTCGATCTTTATTGCTGCACCCTCTTGCCGATTATTGACGTCTGATAAGATATATTATGTAAACTATTAAACGGGAGCGGAAGATTGATTCGCCGCTGGGTCGGTTTTTTCGACATAACGATTCAGCACTTCCCTCACCGCCGGCACAACGTAAATTTCGTCGTGTCTCATCCGGCTCAGACATTTGGCCAGAATCTTCGCTTTCTTGTGATACGGTTTGTGTTTGTCCATGATAAAGACATACTCGCCCTTTACCTTGCACAGACCGCTTTTGACCTTGATGCCGGTGAGGCGCAGGTTTTGTTCCGACACACTGACCTGGAGCTTTTCGGCCAATTCAACCAGTTCGCGATAAAGGAATTCGGGTTTCATGATAATTTTTTTACAAAAAATTTATGTGAGTTACGATGGCTTTGCAGACTGAATAGAGTTGAAATTTAGCGTATTGATGTTATATTAGATTTGAAAAAATTGCGAGTTTAAATATAAACAACCATGAGCGGCATCGCCGCGTTTCATTAATTCGGAAACCGAATTTATTCTGATTTTACCAGGAGGCTTTAATGGACTCAGTTCCGATTAGACAAACTCAAACGCAAACCCAAGTCATTGTCAATTCGTTTGTTCGCAGTGTTTACAACTGGATGGCCATTGGGCTCGGCTTGACCGGCTTTGTCGCCTATTATGTATCTAACAGCCCGTCATTGCTCAATATAATCTTTGGAAACATGATCGTGTTCTGGGGCTTGATCATCGGCGAATTGGTTTTGGTTTTCACGCTCGCCGCCAGAGTGGCTAAAATGCAGGCGTCGACAGCGACAGCGATGTTTGTCGTATATGCCGTGCTGAACGGCGCCACGCTCTCGGTCATATTTCTGGCGTATACGAAATCATCGATCGCCTCAACCTTTTTCGTGTGTGCCGGAACCTTTGTGGCCGCCAGCATCTATGGTTGGGTCACCAAGAAAGACCTGACCTCGTTCGGCAGTTTTCTGTTCATGGGCCTGATCGGGATCATCATCGCCTCGGTGGTCAACATGTTTCTGAAAAGCTCCGGAATGGCAATGATTATCAGCTACATCGGGGTGTTTATATTCGTCGGTTTGACCGTTTACGACACCCAGCGCCTTAAAAACATGGCCCTGACACAACCGGCCGACGCAGATGGGGCAGTTGTGCGGAAAGGCGCCATTCTCGGCGCCCTCTCCCTCTATCTCGATTTTATCAACCTGTTCCTGATGCTGCTGCGGATTATGGGGAACCGGAATTAATTTTTCCTATACTTCTTAATAATGTTTGGCAGCATAATTAGAAAAGGCGGGTTACCCCGCCTTTTCTAATTATTGAGCAACATATTCAATATTCGTCCAGCCAGGCGGTCCGTTACCATAATAAAAAATATTAAAAGGATAGAAAAGTGTTATTTCTTCTTCCCCAGGAGCAAGCCGGAATTTGACACTTTGAGAATAGTTTGGCCATGAGGTCAAAGTAACCGTACCGCTGTTAATATAGGCGTTGTTATCGTATAGCGTCCAACTGCCATTGTATCCAAAGTGGAATTTTGCGTAATTAACTAAAACTGGACATGAGTAACAGTAATACATTCCCACCCAGTCCTGACCAGCTTGGTTAAAACCTGAAAGGAGTTGTCCGATAGTGGGATTATTAAAGGTTATTGATGTTGTTTGGCCTGCTGATACAGATGTATTTCCGTTCAAGTAAAAATATGGATTGCGTGTCCCATTTGAATTTATAAAAACCAACTGCAAGATAATAACTGACTGTGCCTGCTGTGTTGTATTCAAAATCGTAGGAAAGATTACGCACGTGTTTATAAGTATGAAGGATAGGCTAATTGCCTGGGTACCGCTGAGGGCTTTCAGTTGTAGATCGCATCAGTTGATGCATAGTGCAGGATGATTGTTCGATACCTATACGCAATCGTTGGCCACGTTCGTTGGGGCAGGATTATATTGAGCGGCTTGACACAGGCGGCGGCATCGCTTTCTGGTATGTAGGGCGAACCTCCGCACAGGTGAAAGTCCGGGTTAGAGCAGATGACGGTACCGCTCGTTTTCCGATTAGGGTTGAAATTCTCAAAGACGAGATTAGGGCAGATATTGACCAGTCGTAAATCCAGAAGCAAGTAAGTCGCTGGGAGTATCAAAATCTGAAAGCATTTGAACCTCTTCTCTGTGATGACGGTCCAGGGAAGACTAATAAGGTCTGACCGGTTGTAGAGCCAGGCTTGCTAATGTACTCATTATCGCCGGATGCAGGGCCTATCTGATTGAACTAGGGTAGACTCATGTTCGAAGCCATTGATTTTGCCCCACGAGTGTTAGTGACGAGTGGGGTCGCCTGACGCCGTTCAACCAGTCAATGGCATCAGAGTAATCAAACCTGAGGAAAGACCGCAGGAGCACTTGATAAAATCATCCTCTTAACGATAGCCTTTAATGAATTGCCCCTTGCTCATGGCTCGAGTCCCTGCTATTCGCGACGGATGTGTCGCACGCCGACGCTGTCGTCCAACACAGTACTGTCAGCCATTCCTCGAGCTTTGGCCGAGGTCACACCGTATCTCCACCTACTCCTTGCCGGAAGGCGGAATAGGATTGTTCAGCTAAGATCGTTGGGGAACCATTAAAGAGCGTTCAAATTCGAGACAAAAGAATTCTGGATAGTTTTACCTATCTTTTTTTTATTCGGTTAATTCAACTATTGATCATCCACGTAATGGAACGTTCATATCCAGGATCAAATACCTGTGCATCGTAGAAACTCCATGTCTGTTTGCTTCTGATATCAGAGCTGAAACCGCTCCTCCGAATCTTCCTGGCTTGCTTGCCCAGTTGGAAGCGTGAAATAAAGATCGGATGATCCATGGGTGATGGTTGACCGGAATTTGTAAGCATGACGATTGGGTAAAGCCCGTTATATGGATACTTAAATCTCCCCCGATCATACTTACCGGATTGGCGAACAACTGCCCCCCCTGATTAGATACGCTATAAAAAACGGAAACAAAAGCACCATACTGAGAAGGATTCACTTCCCAATCTGGATGTCTAAAAAAAAGCGCAAGGTTTGTACCCGGATATACTGTTTTCCAACCACTAGTGTACACACACCCTATGCAACCGATATCGACTATGTTCCATCTAGGCCATAAGTAGTTTTGATTACCGCATGTCCTACCAACCAAACCGTTTGCATCATCACAATAACTCCAAATCCACCGTTACCGGAGCTTGCGTTACACCTGATTTCATAAATACCCGGCTTGAGGACCCGTCCAAATAGAGGCAATCTGAATTTTAGCCACCGCATTCGTCTCTGCAGATACTACATTCGAATAGCCCGAATAGCCATCCTGGTTTCGAGCTCGCAGGCGAAAATACGTCGTCGAACATGCCGGTAGCGAATGAACGTCCCAGTAAGTATTGCCTAACGGAATGCTGGTTACCTCGAAGAAACTATCACTGCTACCATAAGATGCTTCAAGTTTGTACTCGTTCTTCCGTCAACGTCGTTCCATGTCAACCTTACCGTTGACAGATTCAAAAACCAGCATTCGTAATGGTTGGCTTTGGTGGCTGGTCTTCTCCCACCAGTGTTGTCACCAGTTTGTTATTCGATGGTCCAGATTCTCCCGAAGAATTGAATGCTGTTATGCGGTAACAGGCTGTCGTCCCGGGTGAAAGTCCGGTAATGGTTTCTGACGTAACGTCTGCACCAACGTCACCCAGCGGAGCAAAGGGATTGGCACATGAATTCGCGGCCGTATGGATCTTAAATCCATCCTCGTTGTTGGAATTATCCTGCCAGCTTAGGGTAACTTGTGTCTCGGAAACAGCAGAGGTTGTCAGGCCAGATGGCGCACTCGGTACTGTAGCTGTGGCGTTCTGTAACAATCACCTGACGTATGTTGCTCCAGTCAGAAAATTTCGAAAACTGACCAATATAAGCCCGAACACGGTAGTAATAAGTTCCGGCTTGCTCCGCTGTAATCACAATTGTTTTTGGAGATTGGCGGTCGTTCTGCCACTTCGATGACCAGATTTGTGAGAAGCCAGATGTAGGTGAGGTTGTCGACTCCTGTAGTTCATATCCATCATTGTTGGTTACGAACATTCCCCATGTATATGTCCAGGAAAGGGCAAAGCTAAGCCCACTTTTAACTGCCGCAGGTCCAGTCAATATTGGTCCTGTTCCATTGCCGGTTGGCTTGTCCTCGAACAACAGCAAGGGCAGCCAGGGCATTCCTTTCGACAATGGTTTGGCTTGCGCCGTTTGGATCAGAGGGGTCGCAACTGTCACCCATCCTAAAAACAAGGAAAAATAGACCCGCCTTTTTCATCTCTTCCTCCTTTCGGGAGCAGGCAAGCACCAGGTGGGCAACCTCTAAATCTAATCGCCCAGCAGAAGCGGTAGGGCCGGCAGCATCACACCCCCCGCGGTTATTCCGAAAAGGTTCACGACATTCAGGACGCTATCTTTCGTAAAGGCTACAACCGGCTGCCCTTGAACCACTGCGAGGTCCTGAAAAGCATAATTCGAAGAACTGGCTGCATCGATAGGTACCGGAGGGCCACCCAATCCGAGCCCTTGAGTTCGTAAACAACGATTCGATATTGAGCCGCACCGCTTTCTCGTAGCCGACGAACAGTTTGGACCCCGACGCCACGGCACGCAGCCGTCCGAAGGAAAGGCCCGGTCCGGACGTGTCGGTACCGATGTGCGCCCAAACGGATCCGTTCCACTGGGCAACCCACAGAGTCTGTCCAGCATCCGCCTTGTAAGCCACCACCGGACTCCCCTGGTGCAGGACGATATCCGTCTGAGTGGGCTGGTCCCCCGCGTAAAAACAGCCGCCGATGAAGTCACCTTGTGTTCGGGTTTTTTTTTCCACGTTTACACAACCTTCACCGGAATCGGTTGGAACAAACGCGGATACGTATGCTGAATAGAATGCGTCACTGTCTCCGGCCAGAGATACCGAGGACACGTCCGATGGTATTCCAGCGCCGAAATATCGGTAGGTTCCGTCCAATTCGGGCAGACCGTCACACCCATATAGGCACTCGATGTAAACTTTTGTCGGACCGCCGCTGCCGATGCTGGTGAAAGTGATGTATGGAACATTAAAGGCGAAGGCCACCCGCGGCGAATTGATGCTGTAAAACGTCGCCTTGGTGCCGGGCTGCCAGTTCCCGCTGTAATTGGAATGATGCTTCGCTTTGGTGGAACCATATCTGTCGTCGCGGTGAGAAGCGACGATGACGTTCTCTCGAACAGCCACATCGCCATCGGAGCAGTAATTGGTTCCGTATCCGGCGCTTTCCCATAAATCCACCCATATCTGGCCATTCCACTCTTTGAGACCACCGTATTTCATGCTGGGGTGCCAGGGATCTTTTTCCGGATCCAAATAACAATAGAACGTGATCAGCCGTTTGCCGTCACTGGCAAGGCTGGCCTCGGTGACCGTTTTGGGTTCCGGATTCGGATAGTACTGGCTCCCGGCGCCGGCAGGATCAGGTAAAATGGAATTAATAATTAGGAAAACAGAAAAAAAGATGAGGGATCGTTGAAAGGATTGGGAGTTTCAATTGTATCCTCCCTTCGTCTCAGAGGGCCGTGAATCGGAACGCAGATATCCTATAAGGAGGTCGTCGGTCCGGACACGTAAGCAGAATTAATCAGCTAATATACGAGCAAGACGTGTTACAGAGTATCAAGAGCGGCCGCGTGCGACCGCTTTAGCGCATGCAAGATCAGAGCGTAACAATGCGGACTACCGGCAGCATTTCGCTTGTGTAAGTTCGAACTTGCGATTGAAGCGAATTGAGAGAGAATACAACCAATTTTAAGGCAACAATTGTGCCATTCTTTTTTCTTATTTAATATATAGAGCCTGTCCGACAACCCCCTCACCCTGGAATATGGATTGGGGAGAAAGACTCGGCGATAAAAAACTACAAAAATAACGACAACACATTGAATAGATTATAAATATATGCTATATAACTCCTTGATTTCAATCAGGAGGCATTTATTTTGAAGATACCCAAAGCACGCAATGTCCGGCCATACAACCAGGATCAGATGCAGCTCTTTCCGCCGAGTGTTCAAAGCCTCATAGAATCCGACGCTTTGTGCATGGTGGTCAATGACGTCGTTAAAACCCTGGATCTTTCCTGCTTGTACGAAAAACTCTCCACCGAAGGCAATCCGGCCTATCACCCGGCGATGATGCTCAAGATTTACTTTTATGCTTATGCCAGAGGAGTATTCAGTTCCCGCAGGATTGCCCAGGCACTCAAAGAGAACATCGCCTTTATTTTTCTGGCCGCATGGCAAAAGCCCAATTTTCGGACCATCAGCGATTTTAGAAAGAACAACCTGAAAGAGCTGGGTCTGCTGTTTGCCCAAATCGTTCAGCTGTGCCGGCAGCTGGGCATGGTCAAGCTGGGCCATATTGCCATTGACGGCACTAAAATCAAAGCCAACGCTTCTGAGGCCAACACCTACGATCGCGAGCGGATCGAAAAAGTAGATCAAGCGCTGGCTGGATAAAGCCGAGGCCATCGATCAGCAGGAGGACGAGCTATACGGTCCGGATAAAACCGGCGATGAGCTGCCGGAAGGCATCCGGGATTCTGAGAAACGAATCAAAAAACTCAAAGAACTTAAAAAGAAGCTGGATGCCGATGGC
>CAWGUE010000020.1:0-72740 GCA_963825595.1 uncultured delta proteobacterium
GGACTCGAAAGACGCGTTTTGGAGGTGATGCGCTGATGCCAGAAAGTGATGTTATTGTCGGTTTAGCCGCCCGTATATCTTTGGTCATATTGCTCTTGAGTATGGCTTTGGCATTTATTCGTCTCGTCAGAGGCCCTGATGCGGCTGACAGGATTGTGGCCCTCGATTTGATATCGGTTCTTATCGTTGCTTTTTTGGCGGCCTATTCAATTTATGCCGGTGAGACGTCCTTCCTGGATGTCGCTATAGCATATGCTCTGATTGCGTTTTTGGGAACCGTTGCGCTGTCGCGATATCTGATGCGTTCGGTCGATGTTGTCAGAAAAAAACCTGAGCATAGTCGAGAAGAAAATGAGTGAATGGATGACAGCATTCCTGTTGATTTCGGGAAGCTTTTTTTCTTTTGTGGCTGCGCTCGGTATGCTCCGATTGCCGGACACACTGACGCGCATGCACGCCGCTACCAAAGCCGGAACGCTCGGGGCCGGGTTGATACTGTTTGCAGAAGCCGCATTTTATCAGGAAATAGGCATCACCTTGCGAGCCGCGGCCGCGATTGTCTTCTTGTTGTTGACAGCGCCGGTAGCGGCTCACCTCATCGGTCGCGCGGCCTACTATTCCGGAATTAAGTTGTGGAAGAAAACCTGGATTGACCAGTTAAAAGAGGTGTATTCTCAGGCCAGAAAACGGAAAGAGCTCTCGTCAGATCAGTAAATTCATTTTTCTACATAGTTCCTTCCTCGGTCACACGCGGACGATTATGTGGCTGATGGCAACGAATGTTAGAGATGCCGACACCTGAGTTGCCTTCACAAACATCCATGTGAGAGCTAAATGATCGCAAGGCCATGTTTGAACGAAAGCTGAAGACCGCGATTGATAGCTATAGTAGTCATATGGAATAACGTCGAACTGAATGGTTTAGCCGATGTCCACTATCGGGCTGATATCTCGTACAGTGATTTTTGCTTTCACATGGATTGTTTTGACGAAAGGCGCCCTCGACTCTTGGGTGGTCGGTTTGCCGACCATAGTGATCGCGGTATTCATCGATTATCGTCTATCCCGGGGCGAGCGCAATCGCTGGTCGTTGATCGGATTGATCGTATACATCCTCTCTTTTCTCAAATTTTCGATTATCGGTGGTCTTGACGTCGTTTGGCGCGCCTATCATCCGCGTATGCCTTTGAGTCCGGCCATAATCGAATACCCCCTGAGATTGAGGTCGCTATCGGCTCGTCAATTGTTCATGAGTACGGTGAGTCTGCTTCCAGGAACCTTAAGTGTCGAAATTGGGGAAAAAAATTTGATCGTTCACGTATTGGATGCCCGCCGCCCTTTTGATCAGGAACTCAAACTGATAGAGTCTCGGGTAGCGGCAATATTTCGATTCGATCCGTAACCGGAGGATCCCGGCGAGGGGACCGCAATTATGAATCTATTTACTTGGATTGCACTCGTTATTTTACTCAGCGTCTTCGCAGGTCTGATCCGTGTTTTGAAGGGACCGACAGCGGCTGACCGCATGCTGGCAGCCCAGCTTTTCGGCACAGGAGGTGTGGCCATACTTTTGATACTCGTTCATGCCATGCAGATGCCGTCTCTGGTGGATGTGGCCCTCGTTTACGCTCTGCTGGCGGCCATTACGATGGTCGTTTTTGTCAAATGGCAATGGAACGACCATGAGGGGGAAGAGGAGGGGAGAGATGAGTTTCACTGATTTGCTGGGATGGTTTTTTTTTCTTCTGGCCGTCCCCTTTTTTTGGGGCGGCAGCTTGGGTTTACTGCGGTTCCCGGACACGAATACCCGCTTGCACGCACTGACCAAAGCCGATAATTTAGGCCTCGGTTTCGTGGTTGCCGGATCTATTTTCTTCACGAAAGATTGGACGGTTGCCTTAAAGCTGATTCTCATTTGGTTAGCCGTTTTGACAGCAAGTACCGTATCCTGCTTTCTGATTGCCAATTCGGCGTACAAGAGAAAATGAAACTATGGACAATTTTGCTAACTATGGTGCCTTCACCCTCGATGCCATTTTGGCATTGGTTCTGCTGACCCTTGCCTGGCTGCTTTTACGCTCCCGGGACCTATTCAAGGCGATTGTCCTTTTTATCAGCTTTGGTTTGCTGATGTCCCTGGCCTGGGTCCGGTTGAAAGCGATCGACATCGCTCTCGCCGAAGCCGCCATCGGCGCCGGTTTGACCGGTGCGCTTTTTTTATCGGCGCTGGGAAGAATAAGGCAATATAGCCGAAAGGATCGCCGGCAACAAAAGACCAGCCAGCCATTTCGAAATAGAGACTAAAAATGACGACCGAGTTTTCTAAAAAGTTACCTGAAACCATGACCAGAAGAAGCGCGGAAAATTTTTTATCGCGAAGCGGACAAGCGATGACCATCATCGGCGTATCGCTGCTGGCGCTGATCTTAGGTTATAGCCTATGGACATTGCCGCCCTTTTCGGACCGTATGGTAACGTTGGTATCGGACAACATGGCTATCAGCGGCGTCGAAAATCCTGTTACGGCCGTACTGCTGAATTTCAGGGGGTATGACACGCTTTTGGAAATCGGTGTCTTGTTGCTGGCCGTCGTAGCCGTTTTTTCGATTGCCCCGTCACCGGCCCTGCTTGCAACTTCTCCCCCGTCTCCTATGGCCACTCTCCTTTTACGGTTATTACTGCCCTTTGTCGTGCTGGTTGGTGGTTATATACTTTGGGTCGGCAGTTATGCTCCGGGAGGTGCCTTCCAGGCCGGAGCGGTTCTTGCAGCGGGCGGTATCCTGTTTACGACAGTGAAGGCCCGATGGCATCCGCTCGCAAACAAGGCCATCCCTTTCGCAATGGGGGCGGGATTGCTGATATTTGTACTCGTTGCACTGGCGACGATGATGGTGACCGGTAATTTTCTCCAGTATCCGGAGACCAGGGCTGGAATGTTGATTCTCCTGATTGAGGCCGCCGCCACGATGTCGATTGCGATCATCTTGACCCTATTGTTCGTCGGTGGAGAACCGGGCGAGATCTCCCCGGCGCAAGGTGAAAACAAACACACAGTTAGTTTCAATAAGGAGAATCGAAGCGAATGACGGTCCCAAACATGTATGCACTGGTAGGCGTTGGATTGCTCTGTATGGGTTTGTACGGACTGGTGATGCATTCCCATTTGGTGCGGAAAATATTGGCGCTCAATGTATCCGGCAGCGGTGTCTTCCTGTTTCTGGTTGCACTGGCCGATCAGACGCCCGGGCCGACGCCGGATCCCGTCCCTCACGCCATGGTGCTGACCGGCATCGTCGTCGCGGTCAGTGCTACCGCCCTGGCTCTCGCGCTGGCGTGTCGGATACAGCAGGTAAACGGTACA
The DNA here is from genome assembly GCA_963825595.1 of uncultured delta proteobacterium. GTDB lineage: Bacteria > Desulfobacterota > Desulfobacteria > Desulfobacterales > SG8-13 > JARFQH01. The sequence continues at coordinate 3,362 of CAWGUE010000020.1, forward strand.
TTGCGGTTAAGCGACAATGAGCCTGAATGAGGTTCTGCAGCCGATGAGCTTACCAGCCTGGCTCGTAGCCCTTCCTTTACTGGCCGCGGGATTAAGCGTTGTGATGCCGAGATGCAGTGTTTGGACGGCCTTTTTTTCGGCTATCACGACGCCGTTTTTGGTCGTTTGCCTCGGCAGGGAAATTTTTTTCCACGGCAGCATAGAAATACATGTCGGCGGCTGGCAGACCCCTCTCGGCATATCCCTTTACGCCGACGGCCTCAGCACGGCCATGCTCGGCGTCACTGCTCTTGTTTTCGGCATAGTCACCTTTTACGCGCGCCCCTACTTTAGCGGTCATGCTGTCGCTCGTCACTTCTGGCCCCTATGGTTGTTCTTGTGGAGCGCCCTCAATGCCCTTTTCCTGTCTGCAGACATCTTCAATCTCTATGTTACCCTGGAGCTGTTGGGGCTTTCGGCCGTCGCGCTGGTGGCTTTATCCCAAACCGGCGATGCGCTTACGGCTGCCATGCGTTATCTCCTGGTCAGTCTCACGGGTTCCTTGATGTATCTTATGGGGGTGGCCTTTCTTTATGCCGCCAACGGAACCCTCAGCTTAAAGATGCTAGCAATTGTTGGACCGGCATCGCCATCGGTAGTGACGGCCTTCGCGTTGATGGCGGCCGGCCTGATAATGAAAAGCGCCCTGTTTCCGATGCATTTTTGGCTGCCACCGGCGCATGCCAACGCTCCGGCACCGGTCAGCGCTGTCCTTTCGGCCTTGGTCGTCAAAGCCTCTTTTTACATCCTGGTGCGATTGTGGGTGATGCTTTTCGAACCGTCGATTCCCGCCATTGCTGCTCAATTGCTGGGCATCCTGGGCATGGCTGCCATCATTTGGGGCTCTGTGCAGGCTTTGCTGGCCGAGCGCCTCAAACTCCTCGTGGCCTATTCGACGGTTGCCCAGATTGGCTATCTTTTTTTGATTTTTCCGCTGAGTTTATTGCCTCAAGTCGGAAAAACGGCCTGGCAGGGCGGACTCTATTTTCTCTTCAGTCACGCCTGTGCTAAATCGGCCGTCTTTTTAGCGGCCGGTACCGTCATCCACACCTTTGGCCATGACCGGATCAATGAGCTCCACGGCATCGTCCGCCGGCTGCCGGTCTCTATGTTTGCCTTTGGCTTGGCGGGCGTTAGCCTGATCGGTCTTCCCCCCAGCGGTGGATTCATTGCCAAGTGGCTCTACTTGAATGCCTCCCTGTCCGGTGGGCAGTGGTGGTGGAGTGTGCTCATTATTCTCGGCGGACTGATGTCAACTGCCTACATATTTCGCTTTTTCTCACGGGCTTTCAGCCATTCAGAGGAGATTGTCGGAGAGCGTCCGGCACCTCGGGGCATGGAGTGGACGGCTTTCACTTTGGCTTTGTGTTCACTGATTCTCGGACTGATTCCAGGGTCGGTGATCAAAATGCTCGAAATAGGTAACCCCTTCTGATTGCGGGAGTTAGAGTGACTTTTGACAACTGGTTGCCATTGCTGATCCTTTTGACATCCCTGCTTCCCGGAATTGTTATTTTTGTTCTGCCTGAAGAGCGGATCGGTTGGCGCACGGGATTGAATATGGGTGGTGCCACCCTCAAATTGATGCTGATCGGCATTTTAATCTGGGGAGTCAGACACGAACACTCATATGAGACACGGATCCCCATCCTGCCGAATATAGAACTGGTGCTCAACGCCGATGCCATGTCGGTTATGATGACGGCTCTTTCCGGTGTGCTCTGGTTTTTAACCACCCTGTACGCCATTGCCTATCTCGAAACGTCTCCTCAGTCACGCAGCCGCTTCTTCGGCTTTTTCAGCCTGTGTGTAAGCTCCACTATAGGTCTTGCCTTGGCGGGCAACCTGCTGACATTTCTCATGTTCTATGAAATGCTGACCCTGTCTACATACCCGCTGGTTGTTTTTCGGGGTACGCCGGAGAGCATGCGCGCCGGTCGTACCTATATCGCCTACACCATCGGCGGTGGGGCTGCCTTCTTGGCTGGTGTTGCTTGGCTCAAAGCGCTGGTCGGATCTGTGGCCTTTACTGAAGGCGGTATGCTTGCTCCCTATGTGGGGGTTTACGCAACCCAACTGCGTTTCATTTTTCTCCTGATGATTGCTGGACTGGGCGTCAAGGCCGCCTTGGTACCGCTACACGGTTGGCTGCCGAAGGCCATGGTGGCGCCGGCACCTGTGAGCGCGCTGCTACACGCCGTTGCTGTCGTCAAGGCCGGCGCTTTTGGCATCGTCCGCGTCGTCTACGATGTATATGGCATCGAGCTCAGCGGCGAACTCGGTTTGCTACAGCCGCTGGCTATCGTTGCCGCGTTCACGATTGTCTATGGATCAGTCCGCGCGCTTTTTCAGGACGAGTTAAAAAAACGCCTGGCATATTCCACGGTGAGCCAGGTATCTTACATTGCCCTCGGCGCCAGTGTTATAGGACCCGTTGCCACCATCGGCGGTATTGTTCACTTGGTTCACCAGGGGCTGATGAAAATCACCCTGTTTTTTTGTGCCGGAAATTTTGCCGAGACCACAGGGGTCCATCACATCCACGAGATGAACGGCATTGGCCGCCGCATGCCCTATACGATGGTGGCCTTCACTATGGCATCCCTTGGCATGATTGGTGTACCACCGCTGGCCGGATTCATCAGTAAATGGTATCTGGCGACCGGCGCTTTGGCGGCGGATAAACCCTGGGTCATTGCCATTCTGGTGACCAGCAGCCTGCTCAATGCCGCATATTTTCTGCCGATTATCTATCGGGGCTGGTTCCGCGAACCGGCTGATTCCGTGTCCACCGAATCGCATGCCGGTTTATTGGAGACGCACTGGATGCTGCTTATCCCCCCTTTGATCACGGCCCTGTTGGCCCTAATGGCAGGTGTGTTGGCGGATGCTCCCTTCAGTCCGCTTGAATGGGCCCGATTGATTGCTGCGCGGGAGTATCGCCCATGATTCCGACGATCATAAAAACCAGTCCAGTTCTAATGGTCGCTGCCTTCACCCTGCCGCTTGCGTTTGGCATTGGCCTGACGATAAGATCCTGGCAAGCCACCCTCATCCGATTAGGGCCCTGGTCGGCACTTGCGGCTGTGGTGGCGGTAATAGGTGTGCCGACGGAGGAGGCCGTGTCGTTTTCCTGGCTCCTGCTGAAGATGCATTTGGCGATCGATTCGACCGGACGGCTTTTCCTCCTTGTTACCTCGCTGCTGTGGCTTCTGTCAGGGATATACGCCCAGGGGTATTTGGCCTCGGATCCAAAACGAGGACGCTTTTTCTTTTTCTTCTTGTTGAGCATGGCCGGAAACTTCGGCTTGATCGTATCTCAAGACGCCGTGAGCTTCTATGTATTTTTTGCCCTCATGAGCTTTTCATCATACGGCCTGGTGGTTCACAACGGCGACGACGCTGCGCTGAAGGCCGGACGCGTCTACATTTATCTGGTTGTCATCGGCGAAGTCTTGCTCTTTACGGCTTTCGTTTGGCAAGCCTGGTCGGTCGATTCTCTGTTGATAAAGGATTTTTCAAATGCACGCCCAAACGGAATCATTGTCGGCCTGATCCTGATTGGCTTCGGCATCAAGGCGGGCGCGTTACCGGTTCATGTTTGGCTGCCGTTGGCGCATCCGGCGGCACCGACGCCGGCCAGCGCTGTCCTGAGCGGAGCCATGATCAAAGCCGGCCTGTTGGGGTGGTTGCGATTTCTTCCGATCGGAGTGACAGCACTGCCTCAGTGGGGAACACTGTGCATCGTTGCCGGACTGCTGGCAGCCTATTACGCCGTTTTCGTCGGTTTGACCCAACGGAACCCAAAGACGGTCTTGGCGTATTCAAGCATCAGCCAGATGGGTTTGATGACGGTGGGGGTCGGCCTGGCCCTCGGATGGCCGCAAACCGTACCGATGATACTTCCGGCCATCGCGATTTATGCCGTTCATCATGGATTCGCCAAGGGGGCCCTATTCCTGGGAGTGGGCCTCATGGCAGCCGCTGATAGCCGCCGGTCCACATATCGACTGGCCATAGCCGGTCTGATTTTGGCATCGCTGGCTCTGGCCGGTGCACCCTTCACCAGTGGCGCCATCGCTAAAATGGCATTGAAGTTGCCATTAAAGGAGTTTCAGGGCTTTTGGATAGACGGACTGAAACTTTTGTTGTCCGCAGCCGCCGTCGGCACGACGCTTCTTATGGCCCGGTTTCTTTTTATAGTGACCCGACCTTCCTCTGCACACGGTCAAACGCCTCTCGGCGTTTGGTTCTCGTGGTCCTTCACTGTACTGCTTACGGCTGCCACCGTTTGGTTACTGCCCGAAATTCGCCAAGTCGCCCTCATGACGCTCCAACCTCAGGCGCTTTGGCAGTCGCTTTGGCCGGTTGTGACGGGAATCGTTGTTTCCGGTAGCGTATGGTTAACTTTGATTCGAGGAAAATGGCGTACGGCATTTAGCATCCCCCAAGGGGATCTGTTGATTGTCATCGATACGTTATTTCGTGCTAGTTTCGGCCGGTTTCGAACGCAACAGCAGCGGATGACTCAATTCATCTCTCACATGAAGAAGGATCTCTGGACAAGAAGACCGAAGTTTCAAGGCATATCTCGACTTGCGATTCGGATAGAAAACCGGTTGTTGAACTGGCAAACAGCAAGCTTGATTTTCATACTGTTGATAGGGGGCTTGTTTGTCCTATCATTGAATCATTAATCCGCATAAAATTATCCTGGAAGTAGCGCTCATTGCCATTGCCCGCAAAGTGATCATTCTCGAATTTGAAAAGTACGAGGGCCTTACGATTATCGGGACTGTCGGTTTGATCTTGGCCGTAGCTGCAGCCTGCTATGCGGTGGGCGAAGAGTAGACAGTGGTAAGGTTAAAAGCTTTTGAGGGAACATGCAATCTTCACTGTCTCTCCGCCAAGATGGTGAGACGGAAGAGCGCCTCGCCATAATTTACTCCTTAGTCATGGATAGGCATCAGTTTAAGGAACATGAACGTAAAAGCGCCATCGTTGATGCGGATGGTCAGGTTGGCTCCCCTACTTTCGGCGTAAAGAATCCACGTTGGCTGGTTACTGCCGCCGCAGTCAAAAGTGGGGTAGTATTCGCCGGTCTGGGCATTGTGCCAGGACAACAGCATCGTCTCGCCATGCAGTTCTCGTGATTTTTTCCTGGCAGCATCCTTGGCCATTTCAAAATCGAGTTTAGGGTTTTCGACACGCAAGTCGATTTCTTCCTTCGGATCGTCCGGTATGCCGGCAGAAATTCGAACCATAACGAAACCTATTTGATAAATATCTCAGTGTCAAAACCTTCACAAGGAAGTTTTTTCGCAAAAAATGTCTTGCGCCGTCGCCTCAACGGCGGATCGCCTGCGCTTTGTTATACATCCTCCGCCTTTTCTCGGGCGTGCATAGTATCTCGTCAAAGTAGAGTCCTATCAATGAATCTCCGGAGGATGACAGACTATAGAGTAAAAGAGCGATAAGGCCCGCAACATATCGGTTGCAAAGCCTTATCGCGTCCTGAAGTTTGCGCCGTTAAAGTGCGCTGGGTGTATCTCAATGGCCGGCGACACCGAATGAAAAAGCCACCCTGGGGTCATATGAGCTGAATCCGAAAGAAAAACTGTTGTATGCTGGATACCCATAGCTTCGCTGGTAGTAATGGTGATGATGCTTATTTACCACCGGTGGACGGTGATGGTAGTATCTCCTGTGTTGCCTATAATTATGCTTCGGGCCGTAGTGCTTCCCGTAATATCTCTGGCCGTAATGTCTTCCCTGACCTCTGGGCGGAGCGTGTTTTTTATAGTGGTTGCCTTGACCATAGCGCTGGTGCCGATCGATTTTTTGGTGAACATTGTTTTTGTTCACTTGCTTTTGATTGCGATCGCCGTGTCGGTCTTTCGCCAGCGCCGTACCCGCACCCAAGAAAATCAGTGTAACCAGTATTGTCAATAGTTTCATAAAGTTCGTCTTCATGGCAGTCTCCTTTCTTTTAGGATTTGCTTAGTTAGACGAAACAGGGGCATAGAAAGTTTACGAAAAAGATACTGCCTTTTCACCGATGGCCTTCTTTCCTCGTCATTTCACGGGTATCGAGTGATCACGACCATCACGAAAACACCGGTGTCTTGAGGGCATTCCACCCCACTGTCATCCGTTTTCGAGCCAGGCGACATGACCGTCCGGTCGAATGACCACCGCGAAGCGGGCCGGAAGAAAAGAGGGAATATCTTCGCCCGACGCGAAAACCACATCGCCGGGCATGCCGTTGGCGTCGGAAAGGCGAATTGTTTTCATAGGGGTAAACTTTTTCAGCAGTTGCCTTTCATATATCTTCACGCGACTTTGCGGCACGTCGAAGATTAGAAGAACATGAAACGTTCGGCCTTCCGTTTCTCGGGCCCTGGCCGTCAAGTCAAGCGATGAAAACTTTTGATTGTGTTTTCCAACGGAGTCTGCGAGCCAAAGGTGGGGTAGACGCTGACCGACGGTCAGCCTGGGACTGAAACCGGCCGAATCGACGGGGTCCGTTTCAGTTTCCTTTGATTTTTCCAGAAATCCACTTCGGTAGATCGATCCGAGATCGAGCTGTGGGAACCGCATGGACAGCGTCTTTTTGGGATCGGAAAATATTGCTTTCAAGTCCTGGCGGCGGATATTTGCGACGATATTGTCCTTTTTCAGCAACTTAACTTGGGCGAGTCCGATTCGTAAGGCGGTATCGAATATTTTGCGGCGCAAAAATCCTGGAAGGGGCGTCCAGCGCACGGCCAGATCGAGAAGCTTGACGGCCCCGGGTTCAAGGCCGATGGCCGCCGGAACCGTCGTGGTGATATGATAATTTTTTAGGCTGGTTTCAATGCAGCTTTCGGCAACGGGGCGTCGCTCCTCTTCGTACGAATCGAGCAGCGGGGCGACGATCTCCGGGCGATCCTCCTTTCCGAGTTGCAGAGCGAGGGCCAGTTTCCACATTAAATTATGGGCATCGGCAATTCCGCTGTTTAGCCCGAAACCTCCAGCCGGCAGCATTTGGTGCGCCGCATCGCCCAGTAAAAAACAGCGGCCGCCTGAAGAACGATAGCGTTGGGCATTCCAGGCGCTCAAGCGCCAGGGACGGATGCTTCGGATGTCGACCGCGACAGGGCGCCCGACGAGCTGGTGAATGATGGCCCTGCACCTTTCATCCGAATAGTTCGCGGCTTCCTGATGAGGGGGAAAATACGGCAACTGAAGTACGAATTCACCACGATCGAGGGAGTGGCTGACGATAACGCCAATAGCCTGTGGCGAATATACGAAGTAGAGCATGCCCGTTATGGTGCGGCGGATTGTGTCGGAAAGTTCCGGGCTGATAAAGTGGACGTTGATCAGATTCTGCAGTACATCGGTCTTCCTGTCCCGGGATATATTCAGCTGTGCGCGCGCTTCACTGTGGGCGCCGTCGGCACAGACGGCATAGCGGCATGTTTTTGTTTCACTTTGACCGGTCCGGACGTCGGTGAGGGTCACTTCGACCCCGTGTTCTGATTCAGCAACCGCGGCGTGCCGGCCTTCCAACAAACAACAAAAAGAACTCTTGATAGCAGCGCTACGAAGGGGTTGCTCCAGCTCGTTCTGCGGCAGGTTGCATTCCCAGGTGGGACTGATGCGATGATCCGGTCCGTCCGCGAAATGATCGACCGCTCCCAATAGAGAACTGCGCCGGGAATCACTGCCGCCGATTTTTTCTGGAAGATCGGCCACGTTCGTGCAGTAAACGTAGCGCCGCCACTCATCCAGTGGTGCTCCCCGACGGCGGATCTCTCGTTCCAGTCCGTTCAACCCGCGAAAAACTTCCATCGACCGGCAGCTGATGAAGTGGGCCTGGGGATGAGCCGTAGGTTCCAAGCGCTGCTCGATCACCAGGTGTTTGACGCCATAACGGCTTAATAACAGCGACGCTGTCAGGCCCACCGGTCCGGCGCCGATGATGATGACATCGACGGCTCCATCGTTTTCATCAATTGATGCGCGCTGATTGTTTGGTTGCATGGTGGTGTTTCAGCATCTATCGAGTGACTTTAAATGTGCGTTTTTTTCGTCGGCCTGCAATATAGATACATGTTAAGATGGGTCGTCGCCATTACGCGCTGCGGGTGCCGTATCGCAGCCGGACCGCTATGATAATTTGGCATCATATTTTTCTACCGGCACGCCTTTCTTAATCAGCTTCTGAAGGATGTCATTCAATTGATTTTGGCTGCAATCATCGATTCGAAATACTTTTTCACCACCATCGACGAACATCAACCTGAGATCGCCTTTGGCATCCAGATAAGCCTTGCGGATATAATCGCGGTTGAGCCAGGGTTCGAAAACTTCCATAAAATTATTCAAACTGCAGGATTCCATTATAGATACTCCCTGATGAATGGTTGAACTTTAAGCGACGCTGCTTTAGGACCTGAGTGTGACCACTGCCTCGAAGGTTGTCAAGAATTTAGAAAATGTCCCTGCGGGAATTGTCCGTATTGTTTTCGCTGTTGCATCTTCACTGGTATTTTGAAAAGGTCTTTTCTCCGGTAACAATATTCGACGTTCATATTCGGGAGGCGGATTGAAAACGCGGTACTTCTACGGCTACAACATTGTTGCGGCCGGATTTCTCGTTCAAGCCGTGTGCATTGGTGCCATGTTTACATACGGCGTCTTTTTCAAGGAGTTCCAGACGGCGTTCGGGTGGTCACGGGCGTTGATTTCAGGCGCCTCATCATTGGCATTCCTGGTAATGGGCGCTGTCGGAATTCTTGCCGGAACCCTCAATGACCGGATCGGCCCCAGGATCATCATCACCGTATCGGGGGCTTGCCTGGGACTCGGTTATATGCTCATGTCGCGCCTGGAACTGCCCTGGCAGCTTTACCTGCTTTATGGCGGACTCGTCGGCATCGGGTTCAGCACCCACGATGTCATCACGCTGTCCACGGTTGCCCGCTGGTTCGTCATCCGTCGCGGTATGATGTCGGGTCTCGTAAAGGTAGGCACCGGCGCCGGGCAGCTCCTGGTACCGTTGGTTGCCACGGGTCTCATCGCGTCCTTCGGCTGGCGCCTCGCCTACCTGATCATCGGAGCCGTGTCCCTGGTGGCTTTAGTGGCCGTAGCTCAGTTGATGAAACGTGACCCGCAGGGGATCGGCCAGATGCCCGATGGGGGGCACCATCGCGCCCGGCGCACAACCCTTTCCGAGACCCCAAATCTGCCATTGCGCGCTGCGGCCCGCACCTTACAGTTCTGGACCCTTTGCATCGCCGAATTTGCCATCTTCTTCTGCCTGCTGACCACCATCGTCCACATCGTACCGCACGCGCAAGACCGGGGGCTGGGGCCGACCATTTCTGCGGCCGTACTCTCGACCATCGGTGGTGTGAGCATGCTGGGTAGGATCGTAATGGGGACGGCCAGCGACGGGATCGGCGGGAAACGATCGCTGATCATCTGTTTCATTATCTTGATCGGCAGCCTGGGTTGGCTGCAGGTGGCTGATAGTGCGTGGATGCTGTTCACTTTTGCCGTCATATACGGGTTCGCCCATGGGGGTCTCTTCACCGTCATGTCACCCACCGTCGCCGAGCTTTTCGGAACCGGCTCGCACGGACTGCTCTTCGGTATGGTCCTTTTCAGTGGCACCGTCGGCGGTTCGGTCGGCCCTTTGATGACCGGGTACATTTTCGATCTCACCGGAAGCTACCAGGCGGCGTTCGTTGTCCTGACCGCCTTGGCCATCATGGGACTTGTACTGATTATCCTGCTGCGCCCACCGAATGCGGGTTAACCCCGGGTGATATAGCCGGGACAGTATAGGCCTCTCACGGAGGAACTTACTCGCTTGTTTTTTATCGCCTTTTTCAGTCTATATTGCGGACTTCACCTGCTTGCCTTTTTTAAACTCCAGCGTGCCCTGGTTATGGGTCCGACGACATTGGCCGCGGTCGGGTTGTGGATGACACTGATGGTGTTCGCGCCGGCTCTGGTGCGCATCCTGGAGCGACACCAGAAGCCCGCAAATGCGAGAGCCCTGGCGCATGTCGGATACCTGTGGATGGCCCTCCTGTTTCTGTTCGTATCGGCGAGCCTGGTGATCGATGGTGTCCGGATGCTGCTGTGGACGTTCAACAAGCTTCCCGGTCATGATTTTGTTGTACCCACCCCGGCGCCAAGGCAGCGTTTTTATTTATCCCTGATCATTTCAGCGGGGGCCACAGCTTACGGGTTCTTCGACGCATTGCGCATACGGTCGGAGAACCTCACCATCCGCACGGCTAAACTACCGGCCGTAATCGATCGGTTCACCATTGTACAGATATCGGATGTCCATCTCGGGCTGATGGTAGGTAAAAGACGTCTGGCGAGAATTCTCAAGCGGGTAGAGGATGCCGGTCCGGATATGCTGGTCTCGACCGGCGATCTGGTTGACGGCCAGCTCAGCGATCGGGATGATCTTGCCCAAATGATCCGCCGAATTCCAACACCACATGGCAAGTTTGCCGTCACGGGGAACCACGAGTTTTATGCCGGTATTACGGCCGCCCTTGAATTCACGACCGCAGCCGGTTTTACCGTTTTGCACGGTGAAAGTAGAAATGCGGAAGGAGTGTTGACTGTTGTCGGGGTAGACGATCCGACTGGAACACATTATGGCTTTTCCGGAAGTGTCAGTGAAAAAGTTCCGCTAACCGGGCTGGATAACGAAAAATTCATTTTGCTGCTCAAGCATCGACCGGTACCGGCAGCGGGAATTGAAAGTCTGTTTGACCTGCAGCTATCGGGTCATACTCATAAAGGCCAGATGTTTCCATTCAGCCTGATCGTCGACAGAATCTACCCTATATCCGCCGGTTTGCATGTTCTCGGTAATAATCAGCGCTTATACGTCAGCAGGGGAACGGGCACATGGGGTCCACCGGTGCGATTTTTGTCGCCACCAGAGGTGACAGTCATCGAACTTCGCGGAGATAGCGACTCAAGATGATCAGCGTCTTGTCATGCATCAACAATAGCTAAGCCCGTCAAAGATATCGACGGGCTTGCAGTGGATGTCAATAAAACGTTTTTTAATAATTATCTTAATTTTGTCATTCTGAGAATATGTAAAGATCGAATTGGGTTAAACAAACGTATCCAGATACAGGCCGGTCGATCCTACCTCGATTTCCAACCTGGAGGCCGCACTGGTCGTTGCGGCATGAAGCCGGGTAAACAATCCGTCGGGCTCTGTTCCGAAAAGACCTTGTTGGACGCCCGCCCGCCCCTCCGGATGGCTGACGGCAGCTTCGAAGAGACGCTGATCATCCCCCGAAAAATTAAAAATATTCTTATCCTTATCGCCAAAATCGAAGCGGATACCGAAGTCGGTTTTGAAGCGAGGCCCTTCCGAATCAAACCATGTGTTTACGGCGTCACGGATGTCCTGTCGCACTGCAGCAGTCACAGCAGAGGGTGGTGACGTAAATTCCGGATCGTTGAACATCGCATTCAAGGATCCGGCCACCATTCTGACCAGTGTGCCAAGGATTTTGGCATCCGGGGCTGCGGCGCTCGATTCGCCTGATTCCGACTTACTTCCTCCGGAGTCGAAGTTTTTGAGATATTCGGCCATGAAACCCGGCGTGTTGACAACATCCACGGCACCGGCCTGCAGGAGGTCTTTTTCTGAATTGTAAGTCCCGTCCGATATCCCCAAAGCCGGAAAAAAATTCGTGGTGCCGCTGTCCAGAAACAGTTGCCGGTCCAGGTATTCAGAACGCAGGGAGACGCGCCCGGAGTTGTCATTGAAAGCGGCAAAAACGTCGCCGCCGGAACCCGAAATGCGATCGAGAACATCGTTCAGCGAATCCGTTTCCACATCGATGGCGACGGATATATTGTTGACGCTGATGCTGCCGCTTTGGATGGAAGAGAATCGGGTCACCTCCGCCAAGGGCATCTCGGTATCGGGATCCTTTCCGGGGATCGCCGAAGCGCTATCGAGTTTGACTGCTGCAAGAAAACCCGATGTGTCGTCGCTCAAAACGATGTCGTGTGCCGATCCGCTTGTTTTCTGAGTCAGCAGAACTTTTTCTGTGGCCGCATCGAATGTCGCCGTGACTCCGGCATCGGATTGGCTGATCCTTTCCAGAACGGTGTTGATCGAATCGTCGGCCTGAACGGCGATCTCGACGCCATTGATCTCGAAAAAACCGTCCGCCACACTCAACCCGGGCTCCAGGTTCGGATCGTTCTCGCGAACACCGTTCAATGGTCTATCCGGGTCCACGGCACTTCCCACGCTGTCGAAAATCTCCACGGAAAAAGTCGTTTCCTTCACAAGATTTCCTTCGCCCAACTGCAGGGTGATGCCGTTGGACAGCGTGTATGTCTTATCGAAGGCGTCGCCTTTATCAATGTCAATCTTATCGATTTGATTGTTGTCGGCATCGTAGACCTTGAGCTGGAGGTCATCGACACCATGGGTGCCGCCTCTGCTCACATAGAAGGTAAGAGGGCCGGTACCGTTGGAACCGTCGTAAACACCGCCGAGTGTCACCAGGTCGGGAGTGGCGCCTGTCCACTCCGGCTCCGTTGGTGAAGAGGACATGGTATCCGCGTCAACATCGATCGTAAAGGTGTCATTATTATAGACCACACCCTCTCCCAAGGTGAGTACGAGACCGTTTGACAACGTATATTCCCGGTCGATGGCGTGGTTGTCTTTGATGTCAATCTTATCGATTTGATTGTTGTCGGCATCGTACACCTTGAGTTGGAGGTCATCGACACCGTGGGTACCACCTTTACTCACTTGGAATGTGAGGGTTCCTGTCCCGTTAGCCCCGTTGTATGTACCTGCGACCGCGGCCTGTGCCGTCGACCCGATCACCTCCGGCCCGAGCGTCGAAATTGACGTCGGGGTGGCATTGACCTCTTCGGTTGACGACATGGCGGCGGGGTTGCCGGTCGTATCGAGCGCCAGATCGTTTGCCGATTCGGCTCTGGCGGCGCTGACCACCTGAATGCTTTGCGCTTCGTGCATGAAGGGCTTGATGGCATCTATGGCCCGACGCATGCGCAGGGCGTGGTGCATGAGGTGAAAGGATTGTTCGGCCCGCTCTGATGCGGGGCCTTGCCGGCCTGATTTAAGCAGCGCCAGCTGTTTCTTGATGGCATTTATGTATCCGAAACCAAAGCGTTGAAGATCCCAACTGTTTATATTCCCGTTAATCTGCATTCTTTCACCTCAAGGCACAGGCGTTGAAAAATAAAAGCCGGACCACCTTTGCGGGCGACCCGGCCTAATTTGCGACAGTCCCAGGCAACCCGGCGATCCGATTTTGTCGGACCCGTGGCTTTCCGTCCCCCGATTGCTCGAGGTTTGGCTTTTTCAGGATTTGCAATTGTTCCTGAATGGACTATCGGCTCTAAAAAAAAATACTTTAGGTTATTTTATGCTCGTTTCCTATTTTTTATCAAAAATCTGACAAAATTTACAAAATATTATGTTTATTTTGTTTACTTTTTGATCACCTTGACATCGATTTTCTTCAGACTCGTTTTCCCCTTCTTGACACTGATCGTCCAACTGCCGGGTTTGTCGAGCTTATGTTTGTCTACCAGTCGGTATCGGATGGATCCCTGTATTTTGTGCGGTGTCAGCAATCGGGGAACACCTTCGTGTGCATATTCGACCATGATGTCGTCATAGACGGCGTCCTTCGGTACAAAAAATTGCATCCAGACGTTCACTGTTTCACCCATGGGAATGGCATTGGGGTCGAGGTCGTTCTTGCAGTCAAGAGAGTGTATGACCTTACACACCTTGGTGTCGACCAGCACCGGACCCTCATTTTGACCGGTATAATAATAATCGACGGCATCTTTGAGCGTTTTTGGAGGAGGTGATGCCTCGGCCAGGAATGACTCACCGAAAAGTAGACTACATATCGAGAGTAAAGGTAGTAAAATGAAAATTTTCTTTGACATGGTTTTTCTCCCTTCATTTTGATTTCGAAAGAATGCTGAGACATTCCAAATAAAGATTATCAAGTGAGTCCATACATTCCTGTGCAGCGACTCCGGACGAGATGGCGATCTGAAAAGACCCCATAAGCCCTGCCAATTAAAACAATTTTCGTGCCATCTTCGAAACAATTTAAAAAAGTTATAAATTTCAGTATATTATGGCTATCTATGGATTCACTTGCATGCCAATCGTAGGGTTTTGAGGTCAGAAAGATGCCGAATCGCGGAGCGAAACTATTTTTTAATCGTATTTACAAATAGTTATGTATGTATGAATATTAATACACCAGACAAAAGCGATCGTTGCGGCCGCAAACTCGATTCGGTTTGGTAACGTTACAGCCCAAACCAAAAGCTTTTGGGCAGGGTTTGACAACATGGCCCCAGGCCTTACATTTTTAGTCGATATTCGCCTCATAAATATTGTCCATTCAGGAGAAATGTCATGCCAAGAATCGTTCGTTTTTATCAAACAGGAACCGCCGACGTGCTTAAACTGGAAGATGCGCCGCTTTCCGAACCCGGCGAAGGGGAAGTTCGCTTGAAGGTGGAGGCGATTGGCCTCAACCGCGCCGAGGTGATGTTCCGCCAAGGTCAGTATCTGGAATCCCCGGAATTTCCTTCGAGAATCGGATACGAAGCCGCCGGAATCGTCGATGCCGTGGGACCGGGGGCCGGCGGCATTCACATCGGTGACCGCGTGAGCACCATTCCTTCATTTTCTATCGGCAAGTTCGGGGTCTACGGAGAAAGCGCCATCGTCCCTGCCTATTCAGTGGCCGGCTATCCCGATAATCTGTCCGCCGTCGAAGGCGCCGCCATCTGGATGCAATACATGACCGCATTCGGTGCGTTGGTTGAATACGGCTATTTGAAAAAAGAGGACACGGTATTGATTACCGCTGCCAGCAGCAGTGTCGGACTTGCCGCCATCCAGATCGTCAAGTCTGCCGGGGCCATGGCTGTGGCGACGACGCGCGGCGACGGCAAGAAGAAGTTTCTGCTCGAAGCCGGAGCTGACCATGTCATAGTAACCGATAAGGAAGATGTGGCTGTTAAAACGAAGGCGATTACCGACGGCAAGGGTGCCACCATCATTTTCGATCCGGTGGCCGGTCCTTTTTTGGAGAAGCTCGCCGGCGCTGCGGCGGACCGTGCCGTCATTTTTCAGTACGGCGCATTGTCTCCGGCCCCCACACCTTTTCCCCTGTTTGACGCCATTGGGAAAGGTCTCACCGTGCGGGGTTACACCCTGTTCGAAATTGTAAAAGATCCCGAAAAAATGGCCCGCGGCAAGAAATTCACCTACGACGGCCTTGCGTCAGGAGCACTGAAACCGATCATCGCACGAACGTTCCCGCTGGAAGAAATCGTCCAGGCCCACCGCTTCATGGAGTCCAACCAGCAAATGGGCAAGATTGTTGTGACTGTATAATTCGATGGTCTGAAAGAGCGAATTCGGTCGTCTGATTAGCGCCTTAAATCTGAATTGCACGGGAGACAACATGCGTTTCATTGCAACGATTATGTTCGTACTGGTGGGAATGGTCACTCTGCCAGCCACCAAAACCTTAGCAGACTCGGCTGTAGACTTCGACCGTTTGACATCCGGCGGACACATTCTGTTGATCCGTCACGCGCTGGCACCCGGAAACGGCGATCCGCCCAACTTCAAAATCGGCGACTGCACGACCCAGCGCAACCTGGACGATTCGGGCCGGAAGCAGGCTCGCAGCATCGGCCAATGGTTGAGCGCCAAAGGGGTTACGTCGGCACAGGTATATTCCAGTCAGTGGTGCCGCTGTATCGAAACGGCCGAACTCATGGGCCTTGGGCCGGTTCAGGAACTGGCAGCGTTGAATTCATTCTACGAGCGGACCCGGGACCGCGAGCCAAACCTCAAAGCGTTAAACGAATTCATCTCGCAGCAGCCGGTGAAAGGCGAATTGATTATCATGGTTACCCATTTCGTGACCATTGCCGCCATTGCCGGCGCGGGCGTTTCGTCAGGAGAAGGCGTTTTGCTGGCGCTGCATGCGGATGCGCCGTACACGGTTGTCGGTCGTCTCGATTTCGGACAATAATGCATTATATTCGGGGGGGAGCCGTGCAGCATTCGCCCTCTGTAAGGAAAATAGTAGCGTGATCGAAGAACCCAAACGACGTCGTCACCCGCGTTGTGTGAACGATGCCGAGGTTGCATTTTCAATAATAAACAAGACGCAACGAAACGAGGCCATAGCCCGCAACTACAGTCGCTCCGGTATTTACTTCGAGGCGATCAGGTTTTTGGCACCGGGTACGCTGATCGTCATCAGGCATAAGGGGTACGATGCTTCAGGTGACATGCAACCGCAGAGAGTTTCCATGCCCCTAACCGTGGCGGATTCCGAAGCATGCCAAGAATTGAAGATGCAGGTTGTCGGTGAAGTCAAACGCTGCGAGAAACTCGGCGAGGGTCTCAAGCCCCTATACGGTATCGCCGTTCAATATGTCAGTCCATCCGTATAATCCACAGGCGCCCCTCAGCTAAAATCCGCGCCTTTCTGTATAAACGGCCGCGATTCAGTCGTACCTGACAACAGCTTGCGGTCAATGACCATTACATTTGGAATCCCACCCGCATCCATAGGGGTGGCGCAACGTTTGAAAGGAGTCAATCATGAAGCGCAATGCATCAGCGGTATGGCAAGGTGGACTCAAGGACGGCAAGGGCCGTCTGACGACAAACAGTGGTGTGCTGTCCGACACGCAGTACTCTTTCAACACGCGTTTCGAGGAGGGCGTCGGGACCAATCCCGAAGAACTGATTGCCGCTGCCCACGCCGGCTGCTTTTCGATGGCCCTTTCGGGGACACTGGGTGAATCGGACATCAAGCCCGAACAAATCGACACAACGGCGACTGTCAGTCTGGAGAAGGATGGGGGCGGATTTTCGATAACCGCCATTCATTTAGAGGTCAGCGTGCGTGCGCCGGGTGCCGCTCAGGAAGCATTTTCAGCGGCTGCAGAAAAGGCCAAGGCGGGTTGCCCGGTCAGCCGGGTACTTAACGCCAAGATAACGATGAATGCGAAATTGAAGCCTTAGGTTTGTGCGTTTGGCCTTCGGACCTGCCGTCCTCGAGACTGAATTATGATGATTTCAGCATAACGAAAATGAGGAGGCTTGCATGGCGGATATCCTCCATAAAATCATCATCAAAGCGTCACCCGATAAAGTATACGAAGCCCTGACAACGCAGAAAGGGCTGGCCGGTTGGTGGACCCCGATGACCGAGGCGCAGCCAAAGGTCGGAAGTACTGCGAAGTTTCGTTTCGACGACGGATCAATCGGTCCCGATATGAAGATCACCGATTTGCAACCAGGCAAATACGTCGAGTGGCGCTGCGTCGAAATGTTACCGGAGTGGGTGGGTACCCGGTTGACCTTTGAAATTCGTCCGCACGCCAAGGGGGCGGAACTGTTTTTCGGGCACCGCGATTGGAAGGCGCCCAGTGAATTTTACATGCACTGCAACAGCAAGTGGGGGTTTTTTCTGGGCGTCAGCCTTAAAAAATACCTCGAGGAGGGTCGTGGACGGCCGCATCCTGAAGACCCGGATTTCTAAATGTGCCCATCCGGGAATGGTCCTTTTTTAGAAGGGTAAAATGTCCGGGTTAAAATGTTGCCTGGTAGCTATGTCATTCTGCCACCCGGCATCATTGTGTTGTAATTCGATTCAAAACGCGAGATATCCTCTTCATACTTGAGGGTCAGAGTAATATCGTCCAGACCGCCGATAAGACGGGCTTTGCTGCCGGCATCGATTCGGAAAGATAATACCGCCGGTTTCGGTGCGTGGAATGTAATCTCTTGCGAAATCAGATCGGCCGTTGCGCGCAGCCCCTCGTTGGCGGCAACCAGGTCAAAGATTCGGTCCACTTCTTCGCTGGAGAGTTCCACGGTCAACAAGCCGTTTTTCACGGCGTTGCTGCGGAAGATGTCGGCAAAACCGGGCACCCGCTCACCGTTGATTTCTTTCCAAGGGGCGATGACAACCCGGTAACCGTCCTGAAAGAGTGCCCATACAGCATGTTCACGGCTCGAACCGCATCCGAAATTGTTGCGGGAAACGAGAATGGACCGTCCTTTGAACCGCGGTTGATTGAGTTCGAAATCGACGTTGGGGTCACCATTGTCCGTGTAGCGCCAATCGAAGAAAGCGTTCGGTCCGTAGCCGGTTCGCTTGATCGATTTCAGAAACTGCTTGGGAATGATCTGATCGGTATCCACGTTTGACCGGTTCAGCGTGGACACAATTCCAGTGTGCGTCGTAAAAGGTTGCATGCGAAATCCTTCGATTTGGTGAAATGAGCGGGCTACACCTGCGGTCATTTGCGGATGTCGACAAACTTGCCTGCCACCGCTGCGGCCGCAGCCATGTGCGGGCTGACCAAGTGTGTACGCCCGCCTTTACCCTGGCGCCCCTCGAAGTTGCGGTTCGACGTCGATGCGCAGCGTTGTTTGGGCTGTAGCTGATCCGGGTTCATGCCCAGGCACATGCTACATCCGGCATAGCGCCACTCGGCTCCGGCGCTCTTGAAAATTTTATCCAGGCCTTCGGCTTCCGCCTGTTCTCTCACCTGTTGGGAGCCTGGTACAACCAGCACCTGAACGTGATCGGCTTTTTTTCGGCCCTTCAATATCCCGGCGGCGATGCGCAAGTCCTCAATACGAGAATTGGTGCAACTGCCGATGAAAACCACGTCGACACTGACATCGGTTAGGAAGGTCCCCGGTGTTAGACCCATGTAATTCAGGGCTTTCTCGGCGTCCGCCCGGCTGTGCCCGACTGCCTGGTCCGTCTCGGGAATCGGTTGGTCAATGTCAATGACCATGCCCGGGTTGTTTCCCCAGGTCACCTGGGGGGCGATTCGGCCGGCGTCGATGGTGAGGCTGCGATCAAAGACCGCATCTTCGTCACTCGGCAGTGTTTTCCAGAAAGCAATGGCCTGTTCCTGCGCTTCACCCCTGGGTGCATAAGGGCGATTACCTTGAGCGATATATTCGAAGGTGGTCTCGTCGGGGGCAATCACGCCGGCCCTGGCGCCGGCCTCGATACTCATATTGCAGATGCTCATGCGGGCTTCCATCGATAGGGCACGTACGGCTTCGCCACAGTATTCTAATACATGGCCTGTTCCGCCAGCCGTACCAATGGTTCCGATCATTTTCAGTACAAAATCTTTTGAATAGATGCCGGTTCCCGGTTTACCGGAAAATTCCACCTTGTACGTTCGTGGTTTGGTTTGCATAAGGGTTTGGGTGACGAGCACGTGTTCGACTTCCGAGGTTCCGATGCCGAATGCCAGAGCACCGAAGGCACCGTGGGTCGACGTATGCGAGTCACCGCAGACCACGGTCAGCCCAGGAAGGGTCAATCCCAGTTCGGGTCCGATGATGTGTACGATGCCCTGGTATCGGTCTCCCAATCCAAAGAGTGTGACACCAAATTCCTTGCAGTTCCGGCTCATGGCTTCCACCTGAGCCCGGGAGATGGGATCTTCGATGTTCAAGCGGTCTGCGGTGGTGGGAACGTTGTGATCCATGGTTGCAAACGACAGGTCGGGCCGCCTGATTTTACGGCCGGCCAGGCGCAGCCCCTCGAATGCCTGGGGGCTTGTGACCTCATGTACCAGGTGCCGATCGATGTAGATCAGGGTTGCCCCGTCGGGCAGTTCCTTTACGACATGTGTGTCCCATATTTTTTCAAACAGCGTTTTTCCCATGTTATTTTCTCTGCTTCAGATTTCATTTGTCGGGTTGCCTGACCTGTCCAGAGGTGAAGATTCGGTTAAAAGCCGGCCGGTTCAGGAACAAATCATAATTATCGCCACGTGATTTGAACATGCCATTTAGTGTCTCGGTTGTCAATGACATCAGAAATGTTCAGCCAAAACCTGAAAATAGGGCAGAAAACAGGCCCTTTCGAACGTCTTTTCGACTGGAGGGGTGGAAATATGAAACATTGCCATTATATTACCTTAATCCAAGTGCATTAGCGGTTATGAAGGGCAGCTGAATTTTCATTTAAAACGAGGGTATTTCTTCATATCTACCGCCCCGGTAACGGAATCCGTTTTTCGTTATGTCATGCAGCATAGATTCTAAATTCAAAGTGCAGGAAAAGAGAGTGACAATGAAAGGTTCGGAACTGGTTATAAAAGCATTGAGAGACAAGGGGGTTCAGTACGTCTTTGGCTACACCGGCGGCGCCATCATGCCGGTTTTCGACGAGATGGAGAAGCAGAAAACCTTCTCTTTCATCATGTCGCGCCACGAGCAGGGTGCTGCATTTATGGCCCAGGGGGTCACCCGAGCCTCGCTGTCCACCGCGAATCCCCAGGTCGGCGTCTGTATGGCCACTTCGGGTCCGGGAGCCATGAACCTTGTCACGGGTATTGCTGACGCCGGCATGGATTCGGTTCCGCTCATCGCCATTACCGGCCAGGTTCCCACCGGCGTGATTGCCACGGATGCGTTTCAGGAGAGCGATGTCGTGGGTGTCATGATGCCTCTGACCAAACAAACTTACATGCCGCTGAGGGTGGAAAGCATCGAAGAATCGATTCACGAAGCCTTCCTGGTTGCCACTGTCGGCCGTGGCGGGCCGGTTGTGGTCGACATCCCCAAGGACATTCAAAACCAGGAATCCGGCAACGGGTATCGCTTTGATCCCGTTGCTTTCGATCCCAGCCTTGCCGGCGTTCTCCACTCACCCCATCCTGATCGAGATGCCATCCGCCGGGCGGTGGCGTTGATCAACCGGAGCGAGCGGCCAATCATTCTTTGCGGCCACGGTATCATAGCTGCCAACGCCGGAGAGGCGATGCAGCGGTTTGCCGAAAAGGCCAATATTCCCGTTGCATTCACACTGCACGGGCTATCGGCATTTCCGATCGACCATCCGTTGAGTCTGGGCATGGTCGGAATGCACGGGACGGTTGAATCGAACCGGGCCCTGCTGAATGCTGATCTGATCATCTCTCTGGGCATGCGTTTCGACGACAGAGTGACCGGGAACCTGGCAACGTTTGCCGCCACGGCCGAAGTCATCCATGTCGAAATCGATCCCTCGGAAATCGATAAAAACGTCAAGACATCCGTCGCAATAAATGCAAGTGTTTCCGGGGCACTCCACCAGATGATTCAGAACCCCGAACTGATCGCCAAGCCGAGGCGGCTCTGGTATGAGAATATCGAGCACTTTCGCCGTGAAATTGCCGAAGAAATTCAGGAAGAAATATCTAACGGCGTCGGCAAGGAAGGACAGTTGCTGATGAAAACCATTACCAGCAAACTGTCGGATGTGACCGGCGGCAAAGATATTATCGTTGCCGACGTGGGGCAGCACCAGATGATCCTGGCCCGCTTTTACAACTTTCAAACACCCAATAGCTGGTTCACGTCAGGAGGCGCCGGGACCATGGGTTGTGCGCTGCCGATGGCCATCGGCGTGAAACTGGTCCGCCCGGATGAACGGGTTTGGTCGGTTAGCGGCGACGGCGGATTCCAGATGAACATTCAAGAGCTGGGTGCGGTGATGGAGCACGAAGTCGATATTAAAATACTGCTGTTCAACAACGGCTATCTCGGTATGGTTCGGCAGTGGCAAACCCTTTTCTATGACGGCCGGTTTGCGGGAACCCCGATGAAAAATCCGGATTTCGGTAAGATTGCTGCCGCTTACGGGATACCTTACCGGAAGGTATCCGAGGTGGCGGCCATCGAAGATGCCCTATCTGCAGCGGCCGAGCATCGTGGAGCATATATGGTCGAGTTTCTCTGTGATCCCAGCGAAATCGTATTGCCCATGGTACCGGCAGGGGGCGGGATTACCGACATGATCACAACCATGAGAAAATAAAGCTATCTGCCAGGAGTAATTGCAATGACTGTTGTAGAGCCGATCAAAAGACGGGCCATCTTGATTTTCATGTTGAATCGCCCGGGTGTTCTGAACAAAATTTCGATGTTGATCCGCCGGAAAATGTACAATGTCGAGACGATTACCGCCTGCCGCACCCACAAACCCGGCGTCAGCCGGATGACATTGACCCTTTACGAGGACAGCGATGACAAGTTGCAGCAGGTGATCAAACAGATTGAAAAGGTTGCCGAAGTTTTGTCTGCAAAAGAACTGGACGTGGATCACAGTTTCTGGCGGGAAGTGGCCATCATCAAACTGGAGGCCGACGAAGCTTCGATAGAAGAGCTCGGGCGGCAATACCATTTTCAAATTCTCGACCGATACAATCACGAATTGTTTATCGTTCAGGTTGCCGGCACGTCCAAATATGTTGACGATTTTGTGCAGGCGGTGGGTGAGGATAAAATCATCGAGACGGCGCGTTCCGGTTTTACGGCCATGGAAAAATAGGACCATCTCCTGCGAAACGGCAGATCTTAGACGGGATTGCCAAATGACCCGAAGAGGTTGCGAGTCTCCTCTTTCCACGCGCCGGTGGTTTAACGGGTGTGCGTCTCCATGTAGAACACTTCCTTTGTCACTGTATGTTCAAGTCCACCAAGACCTTACCTGAAAAAACCAATCCTGACGCTGGGAACTCTTTAACCAGATACGATACCGACCTCAAAGGATAACGCGACGAGCTACAGGCATGCAGAACCATTCGAAATGAAATGGCGTCGATCGGTGCGATTATCTGAAAATCGTGACCTGACCCCTAACCCACAGGGAGAAGCTAAATGAAGAATCAAAAGAATGTGTTCGATATTTTCGAAAAAGATCCCAACTATCGCGAGATCATGAAGCGTTTGTTGGAGGCGTCCATGGAGGAGTCGTTCAATTCGATCTTAATTACTGAGGCCGCCAAGGGCTATCCCATCATCTATGTCAATCCCGCTTTTTGTGAACTGACCGGTTACGGCCCCCATGAAGTCATCGGCCGGTCACCCGCCTTTCTCCAAGGCCCCAATACCGACATGGATGTCATCCGCAAGTTGGGCGAAGACATTAAGGCCGGGGAAGTTTTTCACGGTCAGGCCATCAACTACCGCAAGGATGGTTCGGAATTTTTAATGGAATGGAAAATCGCCCCCATTCGTAACGACCGGGAAGAGATCACCCACTATATGGCGATACAGCGGAATCTGACCGACCGGAAATAAGTCCAAAGCAATGTTTGGCCCCTTCAGCGGCGCTGCGGTTTATTTTCTCTCGGCATTCAAGACGCATCATTACTTGTACTCGAATGGACTTGCAAGACCACACCCCTGTATTACCTTCTTAAACAAGCTGGTGCATTAAATGTGCGCTGGCGGGAATTATACCGCTTTCTAAAAATAAATTCCGAAACACAGAAGGGCGGTATAAATAGTGGTCGCAAGAAACGTCCGAATAACGGAACCTTTCTTTTTCTATCACTTTTACGTCAATAGAGAGGAATGAACAATGAAAGTGCAGTTTAAATGTTTTGCCAGTTTACCTGAAAACTACGCGTGCGATTATGCCGAGGGGACGGAGCACGAAATCGAGTCCGGAGAGACCGTGGGAAAGTTCGCGGATCGGATGAATATACCAGCGGAAGAAATCAAAATCGTGTTTCTGAATGGAAAGAATGCCACTTTGGACACCGAGTTGAACAACGGCGATCGTTTAGCTTTTGCGCCGGCAACAGGCGGAATGTAATTGGTTAATACGGAAGGTTGGTATTAGTGACTGTAGAAAAAAACGTTCGAATAACGGAACGTTTCTTCTCCATCATCTTCTCTGGCTCATGCCTGCGGCATTTTTCGGCCGGGAAATATTGTGCAAGGGGTTAGGGGTGATACATTCAGTGCCCCACCGGGCGAGAACCGCGACGCACACCTGCCGACGGGATAGCGATAATTGCAGGTGTGCACTACTCTAATTTAGCCACCTTGAGCAAATCTTCGGACCTGTCTTGCACAACCCCATATATGCGCAGAATCTCGTCGTGTTCGGCCAAGGCCCGTTTATTATCCAAAACGAGCTGTTCCCCTCTTTCTGTTTCGAACACTGTGAAAGCGTTTTCATTCTGTGCATCTATTGCTGTGATCATTTGATTCAGATTGATTACCTTCCGGCCGTTTACCTTCACTATCCGTTGGTTGGTATACTCGTTATATCCGACATTAATTTCGGACTCCAAAACCTTTATCATAACGACAACTTCTTCTTTATTCTCCTTCGGGTCGTTATTCACGAGATAATTCAAAAGATTGGATGGAGAATTGGTTTCCCAGTCTTTCCAGGTCCTTAGATAGTTCAATGTCAGAGGGCAAAATACGAGTCCGCCATAAATATAATATTTAGGTTTGGCATCGTATTCACAGGTCGAAACGAAATAATGATCCCCCAGACCCTTTCTCAGCATCAGTTCGACAGGCAATACCTGCCCCTCGCGGATAACCGATAGTTTCAGGACATCTCCGTATTGATGGTGCTGAATGAAATGATAAAAGGATGTTCTCTCGTTCCGCCGAAATTCGACGGTGCCATCATCCGCAATGGGATGGTCATCGACCGAGGTGAGGATGTCCGCGGGATTGAGGATGCCTTCAGATAGCATTCCGGGAGTGACATTGGTCACCAGCACACCGGTCTGAGAACCACTCAGTTTGTACTTGTTTTTGAGGTTCTTGTTGCCCAGCTTCTGTGTTTTGATCCCGATGCGGGGAAATCCGTCATAGTTTCCATCCCGAACATCATCCAAAAAGTGTTTCACAACTGTTGTCGGCACGATGTAACCGATGTTTTCGAAATTTTTATTTTGCTGCATGACGATTCCAACGACTTCATCATCGACAATGGCAGGCCCGCCGCTGTTTCCGGGGTTGATCGCCGCATCGATTTGCACAGCCAGCAGGTTTTTGAAACTGTGCGCATAAGGGCGGTGTTCTATTCTGGAAATCACTCCCGTTGTCGTGCTCAACGTATCACCGCCTTCTGGGAATCCATAGACGATGACCTTATCCATAACCTGGGGAAGTTGGCCGAAATCGAGGGTCTTAACCCCTGCGAAAAAGCGTTGATCATCGACCGTCAACAGGGCCAGGTCTGCCTCATGGGAAATGAATGCGACGTGTGCATTGTATTTAGCAGGTCTTCCATTAAGTTGAACTTGGAGAAAGGTATGGTCACTGACGACATGCGCATTGGTTAAAATTCTATGGCCGTCTATTACGCATCCGGAGCCGTACCCCCTCCTGGGACCACGGCGATTCCACGGGTTGTCGTAATCCGGGCTGTTACTGACACAGAATATTTTCACAATCGAATCTCGAATGTCGGTATCTGCCAATGCCGTACTGTTGACCGACACCATGATTGCCATAAACAGAACCATAACTCTCATTTTTGAGTACCTCGACTCAGGGTTGTTGTTTTTTGGCTCGGCCGGGCTAATTGATAAAAAAACCGAACCACCTTTCGGCAGCTCGGCTCATTTTGCAATGCTCCTTTGGCAACCCGGCTACCTTATTTAAGGTCCGTGGCTTTCCGACCCTGTCTCACGACAGGTTAGGCTTTATCTTGGAACCTGTTCTATGTTTTATGATCCTATTCTATCACAGGTTGGACTCTCTCGTCCAATTTTTCAGGCTTGGTTGATCGAGAAAATAGATCCCGGGGGGGTATACGAGTGAGGCTCTTGGTATATAGCGATCAGGAAACCATGGATGCGACCATTGGATTTCGCAAAAACAGATGCCGCGCAAGCCGTACACATTGCCATCGTCTGAGCCGCTAAAGAGCTACCGTGTTTCCGGTCCTTGGTATCTCCGGACTCCTTCTTTCACCTGACTCGCTGTGGGAAAATAGACGCTCTGGAAGTGAAATGCCAGTCCGATTCCCCAGCCCAATACCGACCACTGAAACCACCACGGCCCGGGAGTCAGGATGTTGACCAGGAAAAGCGCTCCATTGGTTATGAGATAACTCCAGAGGTGCCAGTGGAATCCGAACTTGCGACTTTGGCGCCATTCTTTTTCGTCTTTTTCTCTGGACGTTACCGATATTTCTTCAGCGATAGCGGCCTCGATCATTCGGGAATCGAGGCCTAAGTCTTTGCCGATCTCTAGAAGTTCTTCCTGGCTGATGCCGATGCGCCGCTTCAGGTGCAGCGCCCGCTGAATGACACGGTTAACCTCTTCGGAGCTGTATGTTTGCAGTCGTGTGTTCATTAACCCTCTTATTTCACGAGCTGCCTGAAAGGCGAAAATATATTTGCATTTTTTCTATTTGGTGCCCATCCACGATTGTTGAAAAAATCGATGGGCACATGTGTAAGTGTCCGATTCATAAATGAGTAATTTTTTCCCTGGGCAAGGCCGCACAAGGGTTTTAACCGCAGGCGTAGCATGGCTACGTTGAGGATCAAAACCCGCGGAGAATCCCGCCATGGCGGGACCCAGGGGAAAAAGGGCCATTTATGGACGGACACTATTTGGCAAAAGCCCAAAGTGTCCTTTTCGGTTTACTGCCGCGCCGGCGAATCGCGGATAAAGAATCGATTGGTCCCGTCAAATAAATGAAATTAGGAAAATGGCCCGTTTCAGTGTTATTTGAGAGTGGACAAAAGATGGCGAATAACATCCTCTTTGCCTATGATTCCTACCAAGTGGTCTTTATCGAGCACGGGTAGCGTATGGAAATTGCTTTCGACCATGAGGGCGGCAACCGTTTCGAGCGTGGAATCCGGGCGCACAGTGACGGGGTTCGGCGTCATGGCGTCTAATACCGTGAGAGCGGTTATTTTCCGGACCTGCTTTTCGATCTGTTTTTTTGACGACAACTGGATCACACTGTCAAGCAGTGTAAAAACTGTCGGGATCGGCAGTTTTTTCTGCTGAGCAATCAGATCGCTTTGGCAGAGAATACCGACCAGGCGGCCGCTGTCGTCCATTACCGGCGCGCCGTTAATCCTGTTCTCGAGTAGGATATTTCCGGCTGTGGCAATATCCATATCCGGAGTGAGCGTGATCAGGTCGGTGGTCATGATATCATTGACGGTAATCATGGATTTCTCCCCTCCTGATTGACAGGGTGAAATATCTTTACGAAATATAACCCTAAATGATCGTAAACAAAACGGGATAGGTTTTTATATAACTGATACATAATGCAATATGTAAATAGAAATGCCATTTATTAACTCTTCCCATGGAGAGATGTAAATGTCGATTTTTAATCCCTTTTTGTTTACCCTCTGGGAAAGCCGATAATGCCCCGCCTCCTACGTTATCAATGGTTCGCAGTATAACAAATACGGCTTCACCCTTGATGCCTTGAATCCGGGGCATCCTCGCCGGAGGCGGACAAGCCTCGACTTTCGCTCAGTTAGGGTATAAGCGAATAAATGCATGAAAATTTCGGGATATGGACGCATAACGATGAACGGGCTCTGTATCATGAATTCGATGACCTGTTTCCACTTATGCCATAATACATCAAATAATAAATGGATCAACCCGGTTCATTGAATCCGGGTTCGAGCGAGATTCGATATTCAGGGAGAGATGCCGGTGAATGGAAGAAATAGGGGGGATATAAAACCTGGAATAACGGTCGATGTCGTTCTGAAAAAAGACCAGCGAACCGGGAAATTGACCCGGGGTGTCGTCAAGGATGTCCTGACGCGATCGTTCAGCCATCCCCATGGTATCAAGGTTCGGCTGATCGACGGGCAGGTAGGAAGGGTGAAAAAAGTCCTTTCCTAGCGGCATGAACTGCGGATAGTGGAAAAAAAGGATAGCCATGGTTGCAATCGCAACAAAACTGGTTATCGTTACCTGCCAGCACACTCCGGCTTGACGGAGTGTGCTGTTTTTTAAGGGGTACTGGCCCAATCGGGCAGCACGCAACACTGGAAGAACACAAAATAGGGGGACGCTGAAATGACAGATCGATCGCATATTACACTTTACAGCGGGGGCCACAAGGGTGCTGAATCGGAATTCGGCAAGCTGGCTGAACGCTGGGGTATCCAGGAGGTCAACTTCTCGTTCGAAGGGCACGACACCGAAAGAACGCGGGGAATCCGCGTCCTTGGTCCGAGCGAACTCGACAAGGGAGACGTCAGTATGGAGATTGTTTCCACCCGCATGGGCCGGAATTATACCAAGGCTGAGAAGATCCGTAAGGTCATTCAGACCATATTTCACATGGTTAATAAAGGGTATCAGATCATTGCCGTCGGCTGGATTCAACCGGACAACACCGTTAAGGGCGGCACCGGTTGGGGAGTCGAACTGGCGAAACTCTTCAACCGTCCGGTCAGTGTGTATGACCAGGATCGCAAGGGGTGGTTTTCCTGGAAGGATAACAGTTGGATGCCCGATTCGCCGCTAATTACCGACAAAAACTTTGCGGGAACCGGAACCCGTAACCTCACCGACGACGGCCGTAAAGCGCTGCACGATATTTTCGAGGCTTCCTTTGGACCCGTGTAAGAATGCTTTATCCGCGGCCGCATCATTCAAAACTTTGAAACCGCGATGATACTCTCGAAGCCGTCATCTACTGACATTATTTCAGAATAAGAGCTTAGAATATGCTCGCCAGCCTACCGGTCATCATCCTGATTCTCGCTGCCACCGGTCTTCCGCCGGTGACGATGAGCAGGAAATTTATCAATATTCACTGGTGGGACTATGCACTTCCGGCGATCGGCCTGCCAATCTGGATATTGTTGACTGTTGCGGAAATCGGCGAAACGGCCAGCTTGTCAAATCTGGTCATCGAAGGTTTTTGGATCCTTGTCGCCTCCATCCTGACCCCTTGGGCGCGGTATTTGGTACTGAAACTGAAGTTTCGGTATGCACCGCTCCTGTTTCACTGCATGTATGCGGTGCCGGCGATCACCGCTATTTTGTTGCGATTGAATATGCCGACATTGCCGGAATAAAGCGGGCCCACATCGTTTCGTATCGACCAGAGATGTCAAATAGCCAGGGGAAATGGTGCCATTTGCGCGCAATAAGTGGCGCCTAACCAACAGCGGGGGGGCAGTGATTTCTTGATTGGCGACCGAACCGGCCCGAGCCTGATGGTTCCCTTTGTAATCAACGGGTCCATGGGAAATGCGGCCCGCCGCTGTGGGCCGCGTCTTTTAGAATGAATAGGTTTTCTGCTGCCCGCCCTTCACCGGCTGGATGTGAAGGTGTTGGTAGCGGTCGGCCGAGCGAATCTTCAGGGGCTCGATTTGGGTGCGCTTGAGAACGTCGAGGGGTACCTCCACCCCGGCGTTGCCGAGGGCCCAGATTCTGCGGTAACAATCAGCCAGAGTACTGACCGGCTCCCTGTTTACGGCCAGAATGATATCGCCGGGTTGCAGACCCGCTTTTTCGGCCGGGCTATCTGCCGCAACCCGGGTGACGGTCACCCGGCCGTGGCTTTCTTCCAGGTAAACACCCAGCCAGGGCCGAACAGGGAATTGGGATCGTCCGGTTTCGACGAGAGCCTGCTGGATGGGCTTAAGAAGGTCAATTGGGACGAACATGTTGCCGGGCACCGAACCATATCCGGTTACGGTCAGGCGGGTGAAAATAGAGCCGATGCCCAGCAAGCGCCCGTCGGGTCCGATGAGCGCCGCACCACCGAAATTGGGATGGGCCGGTGCAATGTAAATGGCGTTTTCGAGAAGATACTCCCAGTACCCGGCAAACTCACCCCTGGACATGACATAAGCACGCTGGGCGCTTTCTACCCCCCCGTGAGCTGCAACCAGGACCGGATCACCTTCTTTCACATCTGCTGAACGCCCCAACTCGACCGGTTTGATATCCGGCGGCGGTGCGATTCGCAGCAAACCGAAGCCTGTTTCGTGGTCGTAGGCCACAAAAGAGGCGGGAACGGGAGCGGCCGACCCAACGGCCACTTCGATGGATTCGGCCTCCAGGATCAGGTAGCCAATCGTCAGTATGAGGCCCTTTGAATCAATAACCACCCCGCTGCCCTCCCGCTCGGTTCCGAGTGCAGCCGCCGTGCGGGCAGATTCGGGTACGACGGTCTGGACCTTCACGATGGCGATCAGCGGATCGTCGGTATTCCGGGCAGACAACACCGACGGGGTCAGTCCGATTATAATGAAGCAGAGAAAAAGCCGATAGAGTGTATTCATTGGTTTTCTCCTGTTCGCGCATCCGGGAGAAGACGGAAGCGCGGAAACGAGCAGCCGGAAGCGATGGCCGAGGGCGCTTCGCCGGAAGGATTCGCAGCCGGGTTTTTAGGCGTGCGGCGGAGATGGGAAGGAAGAAGCTCACCGGGTCTATCCGGGTGAATTATCGACAGGCATCCGCGCTGCAGCCGGATTGAAACGTTCCTGGTATGCCATCCAGCAATTGACCCGGGCGCGCGCTTGTACTGGTACTTTGGTCAGTTGATTTTAAAATAATACCTCCTAATCCGACTTGTCAAATATTGGGCGGATTTCTCTATTTTCACCCCTCTGATCACCGCGGCAAATAGGATTCGCTGATCTGCAGGAACGCGTCTGTTTGTTCGCGCTCCCACCGGCGATCGCGTCCCTGCGCTTTGGCCATCAGCGAAGTGACTTTCGTGCTGTTTCCCTTGCCAAAATCGCTTTGTTCCAAAAGCAACGTGTCGTATCCGCGCGGCGCCGCGTCCACAGTAATTCCGATCCCCGTGGCACCGCCTCCGATAACCAGTATGTCCCAGGGTTTGTCCCGATCCATGACCCTGCTTAACATTTCCTCACGATTCATTGTCAGTTCCTTGGTTTCGATTCCTGTCAATAACCGTCAGTAGCAGCACCTTGGCTGCACTACGTCAAATTAAAATCACCCGTTCCTGAAAAGATTTCATGACATTTCAGGGTTTGTCCACCGGTCCTATATCGTCATGCGTGCCCAAGGGCATGAGGGCGGTGAAGTCAAACGGCAGCAGATTTCATGGCTCTTGCAGAATAGGCCGAAAAACTATAGTCTATCTGATATCCATGACTTTGGTGGTTCAGTGGATCCGCTCACCTCCTTGCGGTGACACTAATAACGGGAAGGACGTCATGAACAGCACAACTGTCGGTATCGGTATCGCAACGTTACTCTTCGGTATTTATTCCCTCTACCTGCGTATCACCCGTAATGACAAGTTCGAGAAGTTGAAGGATATGCAGAATAGATTCGGTGAGAAAAACGGCGGATTGATGCATTTGTTTCTCTACTGTATTGCCCCGGCCATATTCGGTATCATCATGATCATTGCGGGCAGAAAAGGCTTTTCCATGTTTTAAATATAAATACGTCCCGCTGCGTGTCGGAGCAAATCGTAAAGCCTTATATCCCATAAATACCGTATGGCGAAGTCCACGGCCGTTGAGGTAACACTCAACCGTCAAGATTGACGGTTTCCACGATCACCCTAGCCGTCCCCTTTTCATAAAAGCCAAGTTTTTTGGCCGCCCCTGCACTCAAATCGATAATTCTCCCGTCTATAAATGGTCCGCGGTCATTGACCCGTAGGATAATCTGACGCTTGTTGTCCAGGTTGGTCACACGCACGAAGGTGGGCAGGGGCAGGAACTTGTGGGCTGCATTGAGTCCGTTGGGATCGAATGCCTCACCATTGGCCGTCATATGCCCGCCCCTCTGCCGGTAGGTTTCATAGCCGTACCAGGAGGCGATCCCCTTTTTTTTATAGTTTCGCGCCTTTTCGACGCTCATGGGCACGTAGCGTTTTCCTTTGACCACGTATGGCGATGTCTTGACGCGGCCCTGCTTTATGGCATCTTTGGGCGGCAAATCGTCGATGGATTCGATATCTGCGTGGGTCAGCGGCCAGGTTAACGGGGCCAAGACGACCGGGATGGTGAATTTACCGACGGTATACACGGTTTTGCCGGCAAATTTTGTGACTTTATAGCCTGCTTTTACAGTTCCTTTTGTGACCTTGTAGGTGGTTTTGACAATACCGCAGGCAAGCAGGCCGAGGCAGGCAACCACTATGATCATACGGAAAAAACCGAGATAAATTATTTGAGGCTTTGTCATTATAACCCACAGGGACCGATCTTCCGAGGCTTTAGCCTCTATTTCATATCATTTTTTAACTCTCCTGAAAATTGTTCATGATATATGGGGCTAATAATCAGGCAATAAATGTCACAATGTGGCATAAAATGCCTATGGATTCGGAAGTTAAATCCGGTAATCACCCGGATGAGTGCTTCATGCAAATATGACTTAAGTGTCTGTAATAGAATATAAAGTTAGAATTTTCGCCTTTAAGTCGATCTTTTTGCACAATTCTTGCTTTAATAATCACTTAACGGCTCATATTCTGACGCCAATATCGCTGAGAGATCTGCCTTCGGAAGTATTTCGGTTACGTCCCCGGAAAGGACGTTACGAAAGTTCCCGATGTCGCTCCCGGAAAGAGTCGCCGTTGGGAGCTTCTGAAGTGAGGCCTTGACCCTTTACACCGAAGAGTCAAGGACCGATGGTAGGGGGTGGTGGCCCCGTCGCGGAGAGCGCTCAGGTATTAAGAAAAGGTCAGCCTGTGACGGCAGGTTGGCTTTTTCTTGTTCATAGCACCAATTCGGTACGCACCTACCCGTTGGTTTCCTCCTGCAATAGACAACCGCTGCTAACCGCCCCCAGGCGTTTCTTCGACAATATCCGCCAGACGATCGGGAAAATCGGTAATGATTCCATCGACGCCGGCGGCAATCAACCGCCGCATGTCTTTATCCTCGTTGACCGTCCAAACAGCGACATTCAGGTTACGGCCGTGAGCTGCCTCGACAAACATATGTGATGCAACTTCGCGGCCTCTGAAAGTCTTCGGCACCAATAGAGCCTGCTCTGTCGGCGAGTATAGAGCGGTCAGTCCTATCCGGTTGAGCAGATAAAACCGCATCGCATCGGCGGGGCCGGCCGAAGTGGCCACACGCGGGCAGGCCCTGCGGAAGCGCTCCAGCGTCCCCGAATGTGCCGATGCCACCAGGACGCTGGCGGTTCGATTATACGTGTGTAACTCTGAGCATAGCGACTGGCTTGTTGTGGGACTGTCCTCCTTGAGTTCAATGATCAGGGGTGTGTCGTCAACGGTCGCAAAGACTTCCGGCAGTGTGGGGACCGTGATGCCGCGGTTTCTGAACGGAAAGCTTCGGCCGGCATCGGCTGTCCAGTGATAGCCGGCATCCAGCTTTTTGAGCTGAATCAGGGGTATTGCATTCACGGCGCCATGGCCATTGGTGGTGCGGTCTACCGTGGCGTCGTGCAAAACGACCAAGTGTTCGTCGGCAGTCGTGCGGACATCCATTTCGAGGACATCGGCGCCGGCCGTCAGGCTGAGTCGGAACACGGCCAAAGTGTTTTCGGGCCCCAGTCCGCGACCGCCGCGGTGCGCGATGACTCTGAAATCGGCCGGAGCAAAGTACGGGTGCAGGGCGGCCGGCCGGGCTCGCAGCCACATGACACATAATATGGCCGCGACGAGAGCCACGGCCGCAAGCGCTATATTCAGGATTCGTTTTCCCATCGCATCTAATAATCGGGTAAATATATGCCGGCCCGATTCGCTTTCAATGCCGGATCGCAGCTGAGTCGATCAAGATCCGTCACC
This sequence comes from uncultured delta proteobacterium, assembly GCA_963825595.1. Taxonomy (GTDB): domain Bacteria; phylum Desulfobacterota; class Desulfobacteria; order Desulfobacterales; family SG8-13; genus JARFQH01. The sequence continues at coordinate 37,042 of CAWGUE010000020.1, forward strand.
AAGGATTGGAGACGGTTGGAAAAGTGGGTTTTCTGCGTTGGTGATAGTGTATTTGACAGTTCAGCCAGCAAGGCAAGGGTGCGTTCGGTATTGATATCGATTTTCTCCTGATAATTTTCGGTCCTTAATTTTCGGGAGTTGGTGAGTAAATCAAAGAATTCGGTTTTGAATTTGACAGAGTTGTCCCGATGCTCTGCGAGATGCTTGGCTGCATGTTGAACCCTGCGACGGTGCGCGATCCAATCCGCGGCAATCGGTTCAAGCTGAGCGCTCCACTTGGCCACCGCTTGCTTTTGAGATCCGGTCAAGTGTGAAAACCAGTAACTCAGTCGCTTTTGCATGCGCTTCTGACGGGTTCGATTGACCTCCTGTGGCGGGGGCTCGACAAACTTGCTTTCCATTTCTCGGTTTTTCCTTTCGAGGTTTTCGAAGAGTTCAGAGATCTGCTCGTCTGTGGCCGAGACAAGTATGTCGATAATATCGGGCGTAATTTGTTCAAGAAGGATGTACCAATGCCGGGTGAGTCGGTCGTTGTAAACGGCCAGGCGCTCCAATGTAAGCGCTTGGCCGTCGATCTCGACATCTCGGCGTATTTCTCTAATAAATCCGGCGTATTGGGGAAGTTGTGTCCGGCAATGCCAGTCCAACTGGTGAGCCAGCCGTGCGCTGACCTGACTGCTCTGGCTGCGGTCCAGGGAAACGTAATCGTCCACATACCAGGGAATGAGCCAGTCCAGGTTGGGATAGAGCACCCTGGGACTGCAGGCGATTATCATCGAAATCAGTAGAGGTAATATCGGTATTCTTTTCATAGATCCATTATCAGACTCATCGGTGGAAATTCAAGTCGGTAACCGCAGATATGGATCCGCTGTTGCGAGCAGAAGGACTGGTATTCCCAAATAAAAGCATTACGTTTGCATTATTTGGAGAGGTGCTGAAGATCCCGACCATTCAGCTTCGCCGGCGGAATGGGTGTTCAGATTAGCCCGGCAGAACGGAAATCCGATCCTAAAGGAGTTTGCATGCCCACACAATCAAAACCGGAATGGCTGTTCCTGACCATTGCCTGTCTTATTATTCCCATGGCTGCATATGCACACGAAATCAGCGCACCGCAAACCGCCGCCAGGATGGCCCGGGCGGCGAACGTGTTTCTCAATGCGCTTTCACCCCAGCAACGTAATACGGCTTCCTTTGCCTTCGAAGACAAGGAACGTTACGATTGGCATTACGTACCCAGAAGTCGGGCCGGACTGGCTCTTAAAAATATGACCTCGGATCAGCGTGCCCTTGCCTTGGGGTTTTTGAAGACCGGATTGAGCCAAAAAGGGTATGGAAAAACCACCGCCATCATAAAACTCGAAGCGGTGCTGCGCGAAATCGAAACCTGGAACTGGCTGGGACGGGATCCGGACAAGTATTTCTTTTCATTTTTCGGCCAACCGTCCTATACCGGCGCCTGGGGCTGGCGGGTGGAGGGCCACCATCTGTCGCTCAACGTCACGATCGTCCAGGGGCACCTGTTCGCAACGGCGCCACGATTCCTGGGGGCCAATCCGGCTGAAGTTACGAAGGGGGACCTGAGCGGCGAGCGTACATTGGCTGCTGAAGAAGACATGGCCCGCAAGCTTCTTAAGTCAATGAATCGGCAACAGTTTAAAAAAACCGTGTTCCGCGAACGTGCGTACAGCGACATTGTAACCGGTACTGATGAGACGGTTTTTCCCCTCGAACCGGTGGGCATCTCGGCCCGGGACTTGACCGGGGTGCAGTTCGATATGCTGGCCGGACTGATCGACGAATATCTGTCGACCATGGCGCCTGAAATTGCACGACAGCGCATGGCGGCCATCCGCAACAGCGGCATGGAGCTGGTGCATTTCGGCTGGGCCGGCGGTGTCGAACCGGGTCAACCCCACTACTATCGCATCCAGGGAACCACTTTTCTTGTCGAGTACGACAACGTCCAAAACGGGGCCAATCACATCCACACTGTTTGGCGGGATTTCGACGGTGATTTCGGCCGTGATCTCCTGCGCGAACATTACCGGGCGGAACATCCCTAATCACCAACTTATACTGACAGATAAAGCTCCATGATTCTAAAGAAGGAAGGGGTAGCGGACCTGAAGTGGTTTCGAGTTTATCTCCTTCGGGAGGGATAGATGTTTTTAAAGATGCCTTGATATGCTATGTAAACCGAAACGCCACTCTCAACTTCTGAATAAAGGAAAAACCATCCATGGGTCTCTTTGAATTTGCGATGATTTTATCTGTGGTTGTCGCGCTGTATAATATTCAGCAAATCAAGCTCATCTTAAGGGACAAGGGCTACACGGTTGATGCGTTCAGGGGTTGGCTGAAGGATTATCGGCGTTTCAAAGGGCTGATTCCAAAGGAGCCTTCCGAAAAGGTTAAAACCAAGTATAACATGATCCTCAATGGTCTGCATTTCTCCTTGTTAGGAACGGTCTTGTTTGCGATCCTGGTTTTGACTCGATAGCATTTTCTATCCTCCATTCGGCAGAAAACTGATCATATCTCTCAAACTTCTGCGGATTCGTATGCCTCCAAGACTGGATCGACATCCCGGCATTTACGCTCCAGTTGATGAATGACCTGCCTCATCGTTTCTTCCGATAACATTCGGGGCTGAATATATTGAAATAGGGATGCAAATTGCTTAGGATTGACGACCGGGAGGCCGTCGGCGGATGTGCGTTTGACAAACCAGCCGGGCAGGGCGACAATCGCCCTGACCATCACCGGTTCGTCGACAGCACTGGACAACCATTCCGAAAGCCAGTTGGCCTGGCGGTCGGCCTTTTCGATGGTTTGCCTGTCTGTGCCCTTTGGGAACCGAAGAACCCTTCCATTGTACTCCACCGTTGCGTCCTGCATTCGGTTTTTCGTTGTCGGCTTCAATCTGGCTTTGGTCTCGATAGCGAAAATTCCCTTGCTGCCAACCACGATGTGATCGATAGTGAAGTTATCCGCCGGGAAGTCGTGATACACATGATACCCATCACGATGGAGCTGGTGAAGGTCCTGCCCCACTGCAACCTGGCTGTCGTAACCCAGGCGCAACAATTTGCGGCGGCCCAAATGCCTGGTCATCTTAAAAAAACTGATACAAATCAATATCAGCGGCAACAGGCACACCAGACCCAATTCCATCACGTTGAACGGCTTTTTGGCGAAGTAAAGATAGGAAATGTAAGCGGCGTAAGTGTAAACCGGGATTATAATCAGGAAGACAAAGGTGATCATGATTTCCTGATTTCGATGGGCAAGTTCTTTCAGTAGTGACTGGCCGGGTGATCGCAGAAAGTTTCGGGTAAACGGCAACCGGAGTTTTTGGGAACGGTAATATTTTCGAATCAGAAATAGAAAGAGCAATAGGACCAAAAATATGGCACTGATCAAGATAACCAAAGGCTCGTGGAGAATCGATTGTAGCTCAGCCCGCTTCACGCTAAATACTCCTTTGATAGGCGGCAAATTCGACGTGCACCCGAGATAGGTTGCCTCTTTCTTTACAGTCCCCCCGGCACGCCCAGAGCGATTTATTGCCGCCTGATCTTGCGGTAATAGGAATCAGCCAGGTATATTGCCGCCAGGGGATTGTGGCCCGTCACCCGATCTTTGACCGCCAACACCGTTGTTGGGGCTTGGGCGTGCTTGAAGAACAGTGAGTCATGGCCTACGCATAATCCCAGTACAATGTTGAACTCGGTTTTTGAATGGTTCAACAGTTTGGCCTGAAAAATTGGGTTGCACATGGCCTCGTCCGTTCCGCGGTATATTTTATCTTTATCGGAGATCCCGATCTTTTCCTTGGGAGTCCTTCCCGCTTTGCAGAGTACCGAAACCACGTCAAATCCACGTTCTTTCAGGATTTGCTCCACGATTCCAGCCTCCTTTGCCAGGCCGATGCAGAATGCGAGCCCCAGGAGCGTATAGCCCATCTTCTCGGCAAACTCGCATATCTCGACGATGCGGGACTTGGTAGGCTGCATGATATAGGGTTGCTGTTCGCGGTTGGCATAGCAATCGGCCTCCTGGAGTGAGGCCTTGTGTGCAAATTCCAGGGTATGGGCTGTTTCGTATTCCTTGTTGGCTTCGGAGAGAATTTTTTTCAAGGTGAGGGTGGGGCAGTTTTTCGAGCCCTTGCCGTCCGGGGTCATGCAGATCCTCTGCGGGGTCGCGAGACCACATTCGGCGCATTTAGCAAGCGTTTTCCGTTCGTTTTTCTTCACGATCGCAACTCCTCTCCCGTCAATAAAAACAATCCGATGACTGCACTTACGGCCGCTTGTCCGTCAACACCAATTTTTTAAGCGTATTGCTTATCCAGCGGCCTGGCAGGATGCTGAAGGCATACCCGATAGAAGCGAGCATGACGTAAATGGCTCCTGTTCCTAGCATACCGTGATCCGGTTGGATAATGCGAGGGGCCAGTAAAACGGCCACAGCGACACCGATCAGGATGCGCCATGTGTCTGGCGAAAAGAGGATATAAAAAATGATATAGCTGGTTGTCAGGGGTCTTTTACGCAAGAGCCCGCCTTTGAGTGATGTGAAAAACACAGGATGCCTCTTAATATGGCGCGGTGCGGATGCTGGGGATTGTTGTATGGCACACCCCTCCCGCGTTGACAACAAACTTTTTGCGATCTACAGGTACGTTCATGAACATTCAACACGTCGATATAAAACATATTTCAAAGGCAATATCATACCTCAGGGAGTGTTGCGGGTCAAATTGGAGCATACGGTTTGAAGGGCCGGCAAGGTCATCCCCGAAAGGATTCGAATCATGAGAATACATTCAAGCATAAAGGTGCGCGGTTATCATCTCGACATGTTCCGTCACGTGAACAACGCCCGTTACCTGGAGTTTCTGGAAGAAGGCCGTTGGGCCTATTTCGATGCGAATCCCCAGTTTTTCTACCGGCTGAGAGGCGTGACCTTCTTTGTGGTTAATATCAACATCAATTATCGGCGTCCGGCGTCCTTGGGAGACATGCTCGACGTCCAAACCCGGCTTTCAAAAATCGGCAATACCAGCGGTGTCCTGCGGCAGGAAATCTACAACGCGAAAACCGAGGATTTGATTGTCGATGCCGACATCACCTTTGTCATCGCCGATGCCAAAACCCAAAAACCGCTGAACCTGAAAGAGCTTTTTAACGACGTCATCTCCGATTTGATAAACTGACTGTCTTCTAAAATTAACCCCGCGAAGGTTGCCTGTAACCCCTGTAACGGTAACGCTGCTGTCCACAAATTGCTTGATTTCATTTATCCGCCGGGTCCGGCCGTTTCCACTTGTAAGGCAGTTCACGAATGGTGCCCGGCTGGGTCATGGTCTTCAGGGCGTCCAGCATATCCAGGATGATACGGCGCTGGCGCTTTACGTTGCCCGGTTCACCGAACATACTGCCGCGTGCAAACTTAACCAGCAGGGCGCGGGGCGGTTTGATGTACGCCATCCGGTCGGGCATGTTTCCCATGGAGATGGTCGGAATGCCGGCCTCTTCGGTCATCCGTTGAATCAGACCAACTGTCTGATGGCACTTGGGTCAGACCGGCACCAGCAAAACCACCTCGACACCATCGGCCTTGATCCGTGAGATAAATTTCGGGACCGTTTCCGTGACCAGGGTCGCCACATCGTTGACATAGCTGAAACTGTAGTGCGTATCGACCAGCTTGCCGATGACCCTTTCCGCCTCCAGTTCGATCAGGCGGTGGATGGGAAAAATGACGTTGATGTCCTCCTCTGCCAGGCTGTGATCGTATTGTGCGTGGGCGATGCCGATATCGTCCTGGCGCACGGTTTTGGGTATTTCCCGCAGGGATGGGTCACCGTGAATCGAGGTTGTCTCGAAGGCCGGCTGGCTGTCTTTCAGATACAGGCCGCCGCTGGTGACCAGTGCGAAGGTCTGCTGCGACGGCTGACCCGTGTATGGTGTCCATGGCACATCATCGGGATCGACCAGTGGATATTTTTTAACGATTTCCGTCATATTTCCCGCCTGGAAGTCCGCCAGACTCTCCTCCACCCATTTTTCGTAAGCCGGTTTGAATTTTACTAGATCGATTGGCATCGTCATTCCTTTCTCAGGTTCAGACCGTCGATCGTGATCGACGGTCACGTTTCGATTTAATGGGGTCTGTCGGCCCCGTGCCTTATCCACCAATGGGCGCCGCCGGTGAAGACTTGATGTACAAATCCCGCTGGGGGAAGGGGATTTCGATGTTTTCCTTCATAAACCTTTTGTAGACCTCGGTATTGAGCAGATGCGCCACGCGGCCGCGCAGCACCGGTTTTTCCACCCAGCACAACAGCTCGTGGTCGAGGCTCGAATCTCCGAAGCTGCGGAAGCGCACCCGCGGCGCCGGGGATTTGCAGACATCCGGATGGCTGTCGGCCACGTCCTTGAGCACCGCCTGAACCTTGTCGATATCCGATCCGTAAGCCACGCCCACTTTGATGCGAATGCGGTAACGCTCATGGGGACCGCCGGCCTCGTTGGTGATCTTGACGTTTCCCATGATGGAGTTGGGCAACGTGATCTCCACGTCGTCGCGCGTCAGGATGCGTGTGCTGCGGATACCGATATGCGTCACCTCACCCCGCTCGCCCGAATCGAGAACAATGAAATCCCCGAGCTTGTAAGGGGCATCCGCCAGGATGAACACCCCCGAGAACAGGTTGGCAAGGGTGTCTTTGGCAGCAAACGAGATGGCCAGACCGAGGATACCGGCCGAGGCCATCCACGCCGTCACATTGATGTTCCACGCCAGGAAAATGAAGTAGAGGGCCAGGGCTATGATCACGATGACCATAAGGTTATCGAACAACGGACGGGTGCGATCCTGAATCAGGGTTAACCGGCTGTCGTCACGGCTCACAAGCCCGATGATCAACTTCATGAAACGTGCGGCGGCCTTTGCCCACAGAAGGATGGCCGCGGTTTTCAGGCCGCTCAGTGTCACGAACTGAACAGTCTGTGGGAAGTCGAGCCGATCGGCTGCCAGCGCCAGGCCGAAGAGCATGATGCTGACAAATATGGGCTTGTGAAAAATGTCGAGGATTTGGTCGTCCAGCGTGAACTTCGTTTTTTTCAATAGACGCCTGATGAACCGGGTCAAGAAGATGTCCATGATTTTGGCGAGAAGGAAGAACAGAACGATAATCAAAAAGGCTTGAAGATAGCGGTTGGGGGCGATTTGCGCGAGCGTGTTCAGCAGCTGCTCTTTGCTGTAATCCATGAGTTTCCCTTCCTGGTTTAAATGGTTCAATGACGCGTCTGCAGAATATACGCATCGCTTCGACTATCAGCGCGGAATTTGAATTTCAAATGATATTTTTTAAGGCCGCCATTTCCGCAACCGCGGATTCTTTAACGTGTCCAATATGAACGACCAATTTACATTGAAACCTAAAAGGTCGACTTAAAATTGAGAGTATTCTGTTGCTGAAGGTACGGATTTCGGTCTCTTGAAGAAGAGCAAGAGAATCATCGCCACCGCTCACCTGTCGGCTCTATATCAGTTTATTTTGCATACTATCTGAAAAATATTCATTCAATATATGGGCTATGGGTCTCCGACCTTTGACGCGAGGTCCGCGGCCAGTTTTTTGAGTCCATGGGCATCTTCGAGTCCGTCGAAGAAACGTTGAGGGATGCCGGCAAAACCGGTTTGGGCCCCCGCGAGAGCACCGGCGAGGATCGCCCGCGCCTGATTTTGACCACCGCCATTGACGGCATGCAGTACGGCCGATTCGAAATCGTCGTGAAACCGGGCGGCGAGGTAGTAGGCGGCCGGCAGCTGGTGGTAAATGGCGCAGGGCATGCCGTAAACGATGGAAACCTTCCAGGCCGGTTCGATGCGGATTTCCGGATCTGCCGCCGCTGCGGCCATGTAGGAGGGCGTAAGGAGGGCGTCCGGCGAGGCGAATCGGCCGGCACGGGAAGGGTCGGGATCCCCTGGACGCGGCGGCTGGAGATTGCCGCGGGTTACAGCGTGAAAGGGCAGTTCCCCGCTTTTAACCAGCCCCATGAGTTTGCCGGACAGCTCCGCATCGAGCGTATGCCCCTGAACCAGAAGACCCAGCACCGCACCGTAGGCCACGGTCATCGACACCACGGTATCGTCTGCTTGAGTAAGGGTGGCGTTTTGGGCCACGGCGGCGGCGAGCTTAACCGGGTGCAGCGCATAGCGAACCGCTATCGCAAGGGTGCGTTCGATGGCTTCGGTGGTATCTGCATACCCCCCTGTTTGTCCCCAGGGCAAATTTTGCTGCACGCGCCGTCTCCACGCCTCCCGTATCGATTGGCTGGTGTATCCGCCCGGCCCGCTCATGGGCGTGCCGTCGAGGAGCGGAAAAAGTTCTTCATCCATGCGGCGACAAAAATCGGATTCATCGTAACCGCCACGGTCAACGAGCGATCGGGCCAGAAGGACGAGGATAAAGCCGGCCTGAGAGAGCTGACCGGCTTTGAGCCCGGCGTGGTATCGGCCGGGCTTGGGGTCGGTGTAGCTGTCGATCCAATCGCCATAGTCGCGGCGCAGGTCGGCGAGGTTATAATACCAGTGAGGACCGAGTGCGAGGGCATCGCCGATGAGGGCGCCCATGATGGCACCTGAGGCGCGATCCTGGATGATCTTGTCTGACATGTCCGGTTCCCTTTATTTTAGGCCTTCCTAAATAATTCGCGTTGATGGCCGATGATGGAATAAAATTATCTCCTACAGTATTGATCGTATCCATATATTTCAAGGGCATCTGTAATGTGCGGCCGTCTATCAATGACCACCTTTATCGGATCTTTGATAGGGAGTTTAACCCGCTTCTAAGGCTGGTTTGCCAAATTGTCATCAGCCGGATTAGCACTTTACATCGGATATCATTTGCACTAATAACGAATATAGGCTCTCATCAAACTCTGTCTCGGCTCTTCTTCGTCCGGTTCCACCCGCTTTTGCTTCTGATACTTGTCAATCGGTCTGAATGCTTCTTAACCGGAGCCAGTTCCCGTAGACATATTATCCAATAATAATAGGGGCACCATCAGAACCAAGGAGGGGTATCATGGCAATAACCGTATTGATCAGGCGCACTTTTAACGATTCTAAAAAGGCGGACAGGCTTGCCCCGTTAATCGTCAAACTGCGGTCCCTTGCGACCACACAACCGGGTTATCTTACCGGGCGGACATTCCGCTGCCTGGATTGCCCGGGCGAATATCTCGTTATCAGCACCTGGCACAGCCTCGATGACTGGAACCGTTGGCTGAACAGTGGCGAACGCCGCGCGCTGCAAGACCAGGTGGATGAATTGCTGGGTGAAAAAGCCGAGTACCGGATCTATGAACCTCTCGTGGGCGGCATCCTCCCGAAATTGTAGCATAAGGCAGCGCGTTCGCCCCAACAACGAAGTACCATCTGACAGGCTGCCGAAATAGTACTGCGCTCGGGCATAAACGGCTAATGGCTGCACCGGGGGCTCTGATGCCGTTTCAGATAATGTGCTCATTTACGAATTTCGAAATCGCTCTTTTTACTTTCTCAACGACTGATGCGAATAAGTATCCGGCGCAAGGATCTTGAAAAACGTTACGACGGGGCCCTTAAAATACTTAAAAGAGAACCTGCGCGAATCGCCGTCAACACAGCCAAGTCATGATAGTTTGTCACCCCCCTTGTATAACGACAAGCATACGGCTTTTGGTATCGTATGTTACTGATCAGCAATGCCCCCCAGCTGGGGCACATCGTTTTTGCTCACTCCGTGTTCATCAGCTTTGTCTCTTGCCCAGTCCAAATCTTCCTCATTGGCGTCAAGGCCGTTTTGCTGAACATCACGCCTGCTTTCGAACACCAGTTCGGTAAAAAGGGCGAAATGATCCGAGCCGAAGCCTCGTAGCCGACACATGCGGGACAACGTGAAATGGTCGCTGTGAAACAGGTGGTCTAGCGGCCACCGCATGAACCAATAGTCTGCATGAAAAGTGTTGAACATGCCACGGCCGACGCGGGGGTCAAGCAACCCGCTAATCTTCCGGAACAATCGAGTTGTCTCGGACCAGGCCACGTCGTTCAGATCTCCAGTCACAATGACCGGAGCGCTCGTTTCACTAACACTTCTGGCCACGATGACCAGTTCTGCGTCACGCTCCGAGGAATCTTCTTTTTGTGTTGGACTAGGCGGCGCCGGATGCAGGAAATGAACGCGAATCCTGTGGCTTGACGGCAGAACCACCAAAGTATGCATCGACGGTATGTCGGGCTCTACCAGGTATTCGATTTGGCTGTCCATAAGCGGAAGCCTGGAGTAAACGTGCATTCCGTATAGATTGTCGAGCGGACATTTAATCGTGTAGGGATAGTCTGGTTCCAGTGCATCCAACCTTGCCTGCCACCAGGCATCAGATTCCAGGGTGACGATGATGTCCGGCGCATTTTCGCGCACCAGTTCAATCAGGGCTTTCGCGTTACGATTCGGCGTCAGGATGTTGGCAGTCATGATCCGGATCAACCAATGGCGATTGACATGTACTGCGGACTTCACCTCAACCGGAAACAGTCGCGTGTATGGAGCAATCCACCACCCATGGTAGAATAGACACAACAGGGTTGCGAAGAGCAGCCCCCATGTTGTAGGATACGATGGATCAAGCAAAATCATTTCCACCAGAAGCAATAGCAAAGACATGACGAAAAGCTGCAATCGCGGAAAGTCAAGAGAGCGCACCCACCACGCTTCATGGCGCCATAAGGGCAGCAGCGTAAGGGTTGCAAGAAAGGTGGTAGCTATCAGGGATAACGCAATTGCCACAGAGTGCCAACCTCTTCCGACCTGATGACTTCAGTCTATTTTTTCCGTTTCATTTCTCCAAGGATCTGGTTGTTCAACATTTCAAAAGTGAAGGGGCTGAACTCTCCAAATCTGCCGATCCCAAGTATCCGAATCAATCCCGCCATTCTGCTTTCCTTGTAACGCGTGTCATTGGATCTGTTTAAATTACACTGTACTATACAATCGTATCATTCCTATACGAATCAATGGTATTATTCAATAGGTTGGATTGTATATTCCATTCTGCGATTTTCTAAGCGATCCAATGCGAAAAAAGTATCATTTGATATGCGCAAACCTATTTCTATGATTGTGGATTTGCTCAGGGCACTTTACTTTCAACATCATATTATTTATCTTGAAGCTTGATATCATTTCGTCCGACAACAAACGATTCACTGTCAATTTCCGCAACCAAAAAGAGACAATGTTTCAATTTTTTTCTCTTGCCGGTCAAAATGTAAAATGTCTCGCTTGATTGTCCGACAATTTTAATTTAAAGGTATTGTTAATCTGTCAGGAACAAGCCCTGCTGAATACCATCAGAAGTGTTTTCAAAACTTCAAATCACCCCAGAGTACAAGGCGTGGGACGACCTAAAAACGCAGCTACACGGGCGTGAGTATCTATTGTCCGGGGGCAGGGTTTCCTGACACTGCTTGACTGAGGAGGACCACAACACCGTGACTTGTCCGCCCGCCTGAGGCGGGTAAACCTTTGGCGGATGGGGTGCTCTTCGGGGCGCTGCACTTCTGATGAAATACGCGAATCAAAGAGGAAGAACGATGCGGTTTGAACTTCCAGAAACGGTATCCTGCGATGTCCTTGTCATCGGTGGGGGCGGAGCCGGTTTGAGATCCGCCATTGCTGCGGCATCGAATGATACCCGGGTCGTGGTTGTTACCAAGGCAAAAATCGGTCGTGCGACCAACACCTACATGTCCAAAGCCGTCATCGCCGCTTCGGGTTGGGGTGAGCCGGGTGACAACCCCGAAGTGCACGCGAATGATACCGTCAGAAGCGGGCGCTTCCTCAACGATCCGGCCATCGTGGCTCGGATCACGCAGCAGGCCAAGTCCGAGGTGGCATTTTTACGTAATTGCGGGGTACGGTTCGATATGGAAAAGGATCGGCCCAAACTGGTGCGAATTCCCGGACATCGCTATGCTCGCCATGTTTACGGGGCCAACTGGGTCGGCCGAGATTTGGTGTTGCCGTTAGTGCGTTATGCCACCCAAATGGGTGTCAGATTTTTGGAACATGTCTTTGTCACCCGCCTGCTGGTGTCAGGCAATCGTATTGGCGGGGCCACCGGCATAAGCCGGGATGGCCGCTTAATGATTTTCATGGCGCCGGTCGTTGTTTTGGCCACCGGCGGCTATGCCCAGATTTACCTGAATACCAATAATGCTCCCGGTATTACCGGTGACGGTCAGGCCTTGGCGTATGAGGCCGGGGCGACCCTGAAGGATATGGAGTTTGTCCAGTTTTATCCTACGGCACGAGGCCGGCGCGGTAGCCGGCTGTTGTTATACGAAAAAATGCTGGCACAGAAAGGCGTGGCTTTGCGAACCGACGGGGGTGATGATATCCTCGAGCGCAACGGTATTGTCCATCCCATGTCGGTGACGCGGGATCAACTGTCCCAGCTCATGATGCAGGTAACCTTGGGACAAGATGCCTGTGGCGCGGATGCTGGAGACAAAAACACCCAAGGGCTGGAGGCCGGAGACAGGAGTGTCTGGATGGACTTGGCGGCGCTTACAGATGAAAGGGCCCGTGAGTTGACCCCGCTGCTGCCCAAGGCGTATTGGAAAGGGCAAAAACGCTTCAAAGTCATGCCCACGACCCATTTTTGCATGGGCGGCGTCGTCACCGATGACCGTGGCCGGACATCCGTGAAAGGCCTCTTTGCGGTTGGAGAAGTGACGGCCGGCGCCCATGGCGCCAACCGGCTGGGGGGGAATGCCCTGGCGGAAATCTTTACCATGGGTTCCCGGGTCGGAGAAGCGGCGGGAAGGCAGACAATAGAAACGCCGGAGCCGGTGTCGATTGGAGACCGGGCCGAAAATGAAAAACGACGACTGGAGAAATTGTTTTACGGTAAGGGCGTTCGTCCCGCCCGGTTGATCGAAGACCTGAAAACAGAGATGTGGCATAAGGTCGGCATTATCCGGGAGAAAAACGACATCCAGGCGGCTTTGGATCGAGTTTGCGGACACTGGCCCCGAGCCTCTATCGCAACCCCCGGGGATCTGATAACCTATCTGGAATTTGAAAATATGCACCTCGTGGCTGAAATGGTCGGTCGGGCGGCCCTTGAGCGTAACGAAAGCCGGGGCTCCCACTATCGCATCGATTTTCCCCGGGAAGACAGCGACAATTGGTTAAAAAATATCATTCTATCTAAAGGCGCATCAGGCATGGCGTTAAGCACCGCGGCAGTGACGGAATTAAAAAAACAGAGATAAGGTCACCCTATATATGAATAGAACCTAAATTGAACGATTGTCGAGACTTGCCCACCTCCGGCGAGGTTGCTGCAGTCGCAAGGAAGATGCCGTTTCGCCCTTTTAAAATTTTAAACACCCAGTTTAGGAAGAATTAAGTATCATTTAAATCCGTGTGGACACCTGGATATCGCTTTCCAGTAAACACCATCCGAATGCCGTATTACAGTGAGGTGATCGTTATGTTGGCGTATTTTTCCGGCTTGCATCCAGTTTATCAGGCACTTGTTGCAACCCTGTTTACCTGGTTTATGACGGCTCTAGGTGCAGGGTTAGTATTCTTTTTTAAAACCATCAGGCGTAAAATGTTGGACGCAATGCTTGGTTTTGCTGCCGGGGTAATGATTGCAGCCTCATACTGGTCCTTGCTTGCCCCGGCAATTGAAATGTCTGAAGGATCAAACCTGCCTGCCTGGGTTCCGGCGACGTCGGGGTTCCTATTAGGGGGTGCTTTTCTTTGGTTTATCGACAAACTACTGCCCCATTTACACCCTGGTTTTCCCAAAGAAGAAGCTGAAGGAATCAGCACCAGCTGGCGCAGAAGCGTATTGCTGGTTTTGGCCATTACGATTCACAATATACCGGAAGGTTTGGCAGTCGGTGTGGCCTTCGGTGCCTTGGCCGCCGATTTGCCGGCAGCCTCGCTTGGCGGCGCTATTGCCCTGGCCCTCGGTATCGGAATCCAAAATTTTCCGGAGGGCACCGCGGTCTCGGTACCTTTGCGCAGAGAGGGCATTTCAAGACTGAAAAGCTTTTGGTACGGGCAACTCTCCGGCGTTGTCGAGCCAATAGCCGGGGTGCTGGGTGCCGTGGCCGTAATTTACATGCGGCCGATTCTGCCTTATGCACTGGCGTTTGCTGCCGGAGCCATGATTTATGTCGTCGTAGAAGAATTGATTCCGGAATCTCAGCTAGAAAAACACACCGATGTGGCCACCACCGGGGCAATGCTGGGCTTTGCCGTGATGATGACGCTCGACGTCGCTTTAGGTTAGACCGCATGTTTCATATACAAGGCGAATCCTATTCCGGCTTGACAAATGCATTATATTGTCAGTGAATTTGTCGAAAAGGAGATCACTATGTCACAGCTTATCGCGTGTAAAAACCGTCACGGAATCGTTTTGGCCACCGACAGCAAGGCGATCGATGTTGATGCTTCCGGAAAAATCATGGAATACTCGATTTCGCGGCTGCTTCCCTTAAACGATCATACGGCCATTCTCGCCGGAGGGGCTGCGGCTGGGGAAAGCATGGCCAAGGCGTTAAAGGGGTTTATTGCAGATGAAAACCTGGCTGATGTGGATGCGGTCTACAACGCGGCCCTTCCCTTTCTGGCATCCGAATATACCGATTTTATGAGTAAAACCTGTGAAATCCAACCGTTGGATCCCGTGCATCAAGTTCATTTTATCCTTGCCGGTCGATCTGCGCGGGACCCCCAAAAGCCATTCAAAATGTATTTTCTCTGGACGAAAAAGAAGCTACCCCAATTGGACGGAGACGAAATTACTGCGGCATTTACGGTACCGAGGATTATTCGGCTGGAGTACAAATTAAGCCAAATGGTGGCAGAAAACGCCGGCATCGATAGGATGCAGGACGTGATCCGTGATGGAATGGCCTTGCAGGCTGAAAAGAACGAAGAAGTCTGCGGGCCTTTCCACTATGCCGTCATTACCAAAGAAGGCATCAAGATTACCAAAAGCTGAAGCCCGCATTAAACGGCTTATGCAAAATGGCATCGTACAACATCCTTGACCCACAACCGATCTTGCCACCCAATTGGTCAAAGGCCGAATTCAGGGATCAATTCGAGGAAGTAAGTTTCCATCTTGCTACGGCCGCCGAGCAACGGCGAGCAACCGGTTGTTCATGCAGCCCAGGTCGACCTCGGGTTCCTGGGGGTCGTCCAGGCTGTGGACGCTGACGTCTCTGAAACCGGAGTGTGCCAAAAGGTCCGCCAGTTCCCGGGCACCATAAAGTCGGATGCAATAGGTTGCGTCGCGGATCATCCCCCGTTCTTTGCTCAACACCATCTCACGCGCACAGACACAATTGTCCCGCAATTCGCGCTGGCGGCAGACCACGACGTCGGCGTCGATCTCGTGCCAGGCTTTGCGCGCCAGGTGTGTTCGGACGGCCTCGCCGTCGGTGACATCCAGCAGCAGCCAGCCCCCCGCTTTGAGAAGCCGCCGGCTTTCCTTTAAAATCAGCCGGTCGGCTTCAGGGTCGGTGATATAACCCAGAGAGTTGCCCAGCAACAACACGTGATCGAAAGACTTGGATTCCAGCCGGGTCCAGCGGGCATCACCCTGGACAAACCGGATGGGGCAGTTGTGGCATTCGGCATTTTTAGCGCCGATCCGCAGTAACGTTTCCGAATAATCCAGGACAGTGCAGTGCTGATATCCGCGTCGGCACAGTTCCAGGGTGTGACGACCGTGTCCTCCGCAGAGGTCCAGAACGTGGTCTTCGGGGGACATGGGCAGAAGGCGGCTGAAAACGTCGACTTCTCGGCGGGTGATGTCGTCATTGCTCACGGTGCGGGCGTCGGTGACCAGGTAGACCTCGTCGAAAAGCGTCTTCCACCAGTCCGGGTCCACGTGAATGGTCATGATTCCTCCAGGTGAGCGCCGAAGCCGAAAAGTCCGTCGGCGGCAAAGATGGCCGGTCCCCCCTTCCAGGGCTGCAGTCGGGCGATTTCCAGTTCTTCGTCTTCGATGCTGATGAATTCGTCCAGTTCACCGTCAAACCACATCTGTTCCAGTTGGACGCTGTCGGCCCACATGGCGGCGCAGTAGCGCTGCAGGTCCGCCAGTTGTTCGGTGGTGATGATGCGCGGGCGCAGGGCGATTTTGATGGGGCCCAAAAGATAGGTGAATTTCTGTTCCAGGGCCAGATCGTTCTGTTTTTTCTCAATCTCCAGCAGGTCGGCCATACCCATGCTTGCAATGGTGCGGTTGATCCGGTCGACGGCTTCGCGCACTGACAGGTCCGATTTCAGGATCGCCAGGGGCTGGACCCCGCCGCCGCTGC
This sequence comes from uncultured delta proteobacterium, assembly GCA_963825595.1. Taxonomy (GTDB): domain Bacteria; phylum Desulfobacterota; class Desulfobacteria; order Desulfobacterales; family SG8-13; genus JARFQH01. Next base: position 53,467 of record CAWGUE010000020.1, read on the forward strand.
CCACATTGGTGGGCACATCGCCAAACCGGCAAAGGAAGCCGAAAACCTGACCGGGCCCGATCAGGCAGCGGAAGTCCGTTTGCCGGTCGACCAGCACGATCCGCCCCTGATCGTGGTCGATTTCCGGCATGACCTCACCCCATAGGCCCAGGGCCACCTTTTCCTGGACAATGTAGCCCCCTTTTGCCAGGGCGGTTGCGACAGCATCGTCGCCGGATGGGTCCACGCCCCCCACCTTCACCCCGATCCCGGAATAACCGCGCTCCGGTTTGAGAACGAGATCCAACCAGTTCGCTCGGGTCCACTCGATCAGGTCGTCAATGGGTTCGCCCTGGGGGCCGGTGGTCCGGCGCTCGACAAAACGCCGGGTCCAGGGGGTGCGGGCCACCGTTTCGGAGTGAAAACGCTCGGACCGGGGGCCGGTGATGACTTCGAACATGCTTTTGACATTGATCGGTTCGGTGCCGCGGGGGTTGAGGACACGATTTTCGCGGATGGCCTGTATCAGCGGTGACAGGTCGTGTCGGCGGTGGAGCTTTAAGAAAACGTCGTTGTTGAAATCCATGAAAATCAGTGATACGGGCCGGCCCTGGTGGCAGACACGGCCGTTTCGCAGCTCGAATTCATGGGGGGCGGCCAGGATGCCTGTAATGCCCTCGACAGCATCCAGCCGGCGGGCAAGGTTGATGTTTTCGGTCACCGTGGTCAGGGTATCCTCTTCGGCCACCACGGCAATTAAACCGGCATTGGTCCCATCGCGGCGGCGATACACCTGGAGCAGCATCTCGGTAAAGCCGACCACCGGGTAAAACATGGGGTGATCGAAATCCAGTTCGACCCTGGTGGGTTGGCGCCGATTGATCTCGTACCACACAACTTTTGCGATTTCCTGGGTGGTGCGCTGATAGTCCCATCCCCCGGGACTGCCTAAGTTCCATTCGGAATGAAAGCCTTCAAAGCTTGACACGGTTAACCTCCTTGCAACAGTTCGTTAGCGAGGGTGTCGAACGCAATTTCCCCCTGGGTCAGAACCCGGCGGGCAAAGGCCGATGCCCCCTGACCTGTTTGCCGGAATTGATTATAAAGCCGCCGAAACCGGCGTCGTCCGATGGTGTATGCGAGCTGATAGCCGGGTTTCAAAATATATCGACGCACCATGGCCTGTGCCCGACCGGGTGCCATACCGTTTTGGGACAGCACGGCGGCCGCTTCGTCCAGGGTGCGCCGGCGGGTGTGGATTTCCAGATCGGCGCGACCGCGCACGGCCCGCCAGAACCGGCGCTTGGCCAGCAGCATACGGTCGATCTGGCCCTCAAAAAAGCCGGTTTCGAACATCAATTCTTCCGCAAAGCTGGCCCAGCCTTCGTAAAAGATGGGGAATTCGACATGGCGCCGGGCTATCCGCTTCAAGTCCCAGCGACGACTGTCCAGCAAATGGTGACCCGGATAGGTCTCGTGGGCGGTCAGCAGGCGGTAGTCCGCCGGCAGTGCCACAGCGCCTTGAGTGGCCTGGATGTAGAAGGTTCCGCCCCGAGGGGGATGACCGGGGGGCGCACTGAAGGCGGCATTGCTGCGCACCGGGCGCATGTAATCCGGAATAATCTCGACGTTGACCGGCCAGGACGATGCTTCCCCGGATGTCAGGAGCCCCTGGTCCACACAGTGCCGGGACAACTGGTGGATGACTTGACGGTAAATCTCAGAAACCCCTCTGTTGGTTACCTTCGGTCGCGGGAGTCTGTCAACGACCTTTTGCCAGGGTTGACCGGGTTCCAGGCGTTCCGTTTCCTTGGCCAGAATCTCCAGGGTTTCGTCGATTTCCCGCTCGATGGCTTCGGCGATGGCATCCGGGTTCAGTTCGCAGCCCATATGTGCATATGCAATGTGTTCGTAAAGAGCCACATCGAGCAGATATGTCTCGATCACCGGGAACTTTCGCAGAAAGGTCTCGAACTGGGACAGGGCGTCCAGGACCGGCTGGAGGAGACTTCGGGGCAGCGCCAGGGATTTGAGCCAGGTGGTCTGCTTGGGCAACATCTCCAGCCCCATGCGGCGGAAGTATTGAGGGACCGCCGCCAGGTTTCGCCGGGCCTGGCGGATGAAGTCGGGGAGACCTCGCAGGCGTGCGCGCCATGCCTGCGGTCCGTGATCAAGTGCCTCCGACAGGCCGATGCCTATGATTGTCAGGTAAAAAGTGGGCTGAGTGCGCTGGGGGGCCACCATTGTCAACTGTTCCACCAGGGTCTGGAGCACGCGCTGTAGGAGTTCGGCGTCGATTCCCGCGGCCGGGTCCGGATCGGATGCACAGCAGTGCGCCAGCCTCTTTTGCCAGTGCTCAGCACTGGATTTCAATTCTGCAATGGACTCTGCCGAAAAATCGTCCCAATGGGACCAGTCTGGATGGTCGGCGCGAGCCTGGGGGAAATAATGGAACTCGTCACTGGCCATGCAGACCGGAAAACGGTGCACCAGCCTACCCATAATACGAGTGACGACGGCGGTGACGTCGCCGCAAGGAGGAGCAGGACTTTGATTTTCCATCTTTTCATGAGCCAATCGAATCACCTTCCCTCTGTATAGGGCGCTTGCTGCGGCAGGAGCATTTGCACACCCCGAATTCGTTATTTTTGCTTTCGAAAAAGGCGAATGCCCGCAATCCACTTTGCAATATAAGAATCTACGATAGCCATTCGACCAGGTGGATAGATAGTAAAAACATAAAAAATTCTTCCGTCCAATTCAAGGGCGATTCAAATCGAGCATTGCCATATTGATGCTTCAATTTTAAAATGGTAAGTATCGAGGAGAAGACGTCGCTCTATCGAATCGTTCCCATAAATTTCAATACATCATACAACCCACCGTGGGGCGCAAAGATGACAGGTCCCTCCACCGCTTCGACTTCCTGGCTCTCCGCTTGGATGACAGCCCAGAGCATTTACCTTTGGGGTGCTGCTGATCTTCGCGAATTTTCCACCCCCCTGGATAAGGCACGGTGAGCGGTATCCATCAGCCATATCAATGGCTATTCCTATGAGTCCGAAAATTATGGCTTCCATCCAACAGGGTCCGAACCAGAACTATGCCGATGAGTATGCCAGAGTTAATACGCGCCTTAACGAACTCTCGGTCAGTCTGGCCGCCGAGATAAGAAAGCGAGGATATCGAGCCCACCCGTTGGCCGCTTCAGAACGCACCGACACCGTCAATATCAGGGGCGACTTTCCGCACAAAACGGCCGCCACCAGAGCAGGCGTAGGGTGGATTGGACGCCATTGCCAGCTCATCACCCGCGAATTCGGTTCATGGGTTCGCCTGGGAACGGTCTTCACTGATATGGCCTTGCGCAGCGGGTCGCCTGTCGATCGCAGTTATTGCGGTCGTTGCACGCGCTGCGTCGATGCCTGCCCTGCGGATGCCTTGATCGGTAACGCCTGGCACGCTGGCGTACCGCGTGAAGAAATCCTGGATGTGCGCGCATGTGACCGGTGGAAAAAGGAACACTACTCTCAGTATCACAACGGTCACAACTGCGGTATCTGCTCGGCGGTCTGTCCCTATGGCCTGAAAGTATTGCGAAGAAAAAAAGCATCTGATTCACAAAGTAAGGAGGAAACCACAATTGAAAACCATCGGCATGCTCGGGGGCATGAGCTGGGAGTCGACGGCAAGCTATTACCGGGCGTTAAATGAGGGCGTGAAGCAGGCGCTCGGCGGGTTGCATTCTGCCAAAATCTGCCTGTACAGTGTTGATTTCGATGACATCGAAAAGCTGCAGACCAGAGGCGACTGGCAAGCGGCAGCCGTCCTTCTGTCCCATGCGGCACGGTCGGTTGAAGCCGGCGGCGCTGATTTTCTGATCATCTGCACCAACACCATGCACAAAGTCGCCCCGGAAATAGAAAAAGCGCTTTCCATTCCAGTGCTGCATATTGCCGATGCCACCGCTGAGAAACTTGTGGCTGACAGGGTAAAGCGCGTCGGACTCCTCGGTACGCGTTTTACGATGGAGCAGGACTTTTACAAAGGCCGACTCAGCGATAACTTCGGCATCGATGTTTTGGTGCCGGATGCCGCAGAGCGGGGCACTGTTCATAAGATTATTTTTTCAGAGCTGTGCCTGGGAATAATTTCTAAACGTTCCCGAGAGAAATATCTGCAAATCATAAACGATTTGCATGAAAGGGGTGCCGAGGCGGTTATACTTGGCTGCACGGAGATTGCTTTGTTGGTTCAGCAGAAACACTCATCCGTGCCCCTTTACGACACGACTGAAATTCATGCCGCGCAAGCGGTCAAATTTGCATTATCGACGTAAAGCGGCACTCAGGAAATTTTTGCCAGAAGAGATGGACGACATCTTTCACGAGGAAGGGATTTCGTGCTTTACCACCAGGAGATGACTTCGTCGAATTCGAAGATAAGATCAATTAATTCTTCATAGTCCGGTTCAATTTCGTCGAATTCATATAGCGGAAACTGAAGGCAGTTGTAGCCAAGCGACAAATTGTACATGAGTGTCCGCTGCAGATCGTCAGGTTCGGATTTGAGAATATGCAGCATTTTTTTCCGTTTTGGAGGCATCGTTTACCTTATTTCATATTCGGCACAGGACGGTCCCCGAATGGGATCACCAAGTCCATTTTTTTTAATTCTCGCGCCAGTTTATCAATAGGTAGATATTTGAAGCCATGGATTGAATTTTTTTCAGAATTTGAAATGAAGGGGCATTCCATTTCTTCCAGCCACTCGAGATTTTCTTCAAGCGCTTCCGTCATTTCTACATCGACATCGATAACGAATAGATAAGCCCAGTAATTGTGTGCGGCGAGACCGAGGGTCGTCCGGGTCCCTTCCCACACATCCTGAGGTCTTCTCACAACAACGGCACAGTGTTTTACGTTTTCCATTTTCTTTATCGATGAAAAGAATTCATATCGTTTCGGGTTAAAAGGTTAAATAACGGCTGCAGTCATATATCATTTCCGCATGCCATGATTGAGACAAATACGCCTTTTTGTCGATGTAGGCATCATCTGGATTAATTTCGTTGGCTTCAAAGCCCACTTTGCACAAAGCGACCGTTGCCGCGTCCAGCAATTCTTTCATACGTTCGTCCGTGCATAGGCGCGTTCCGGTATGGGTGAAAAACACCTTCGTTTCGACCCCTTTGGTTTTTGCGGCTTTACAGATTTCGATGATCTTATCCAAATGCCTATCTGAAGTCACATAGATGCCAATAGACTTTTCCATAATGTCTCCTGTGTCAGCCGTCGCAACTGTCAAACGGAAACGATAGGATTAATCGTAGCGCGGAATGCATGTCACACCCCAGAGAGCCCAACCATCTCCGGGTCTTGGTACGGTCTCAGCTATTTGCGCCTCAATGGTCGCCCTAGTTTTCTCGTCTAATTCAAGTCGGCTCAATTTATCGTCGATCTTCAGCCAGAACAGGCCCTGGTGAAATTCTCGTGTACAAGGAATATTAACACTTAAATATCGCTTTTCAATCGAGCCCAAGCGATCGATTTCCGTTTCGGTACCGTCTGTCTGCCCATCCACAAGAACAGCATGAAGGCAAACATGCCGACTGTTCTCCTCTGAATCGCGTTGTTCCCATTTGACTTTCATGCTGTTGTTGGAATCGAGGATTTTTCAATAGGGCATTAAAATCAGTAATGTATTCCGTGTATCACATTGTAACAGCTATTGCCCGCTGTCAACAAAAATGTAAAATGAATATTATCAGAGTAAATGTGATTTATTGGGGACCACACATGCACAGAAACTCAATATGAATTTTAAATTTAAAGCATGGCGCTGATTCGAATGGGTTGTCCCTGGTTGCATTGCAGGGACAACTGCGTTAAATAGTGCCCAATCGCAAACGGCCATTTTCCCGCTGGGCCTGACCCTGCCAAGATGCAGCCACTACTCGTTTAACCGTTTTTAATGACAAGGGAGTTTGTATCGATGAGTCAACAGAATAGATTTCACCTAAAGGCTCTGATTGCCTTAATTTTTTTGGGCCTTTTCCTTGGCACCGCATTCGGCGTTTTCATCCATATGGGCGTCACCGAATTATGGAACGCGCTCCAACCGGTGCTTGCCGAACAGCAAAAATCGGTTCCTGAAGGTAACGCCTGGCATCTGGTGACAACCATGCGACCACAATACTGGTACACGGTGTTCCCGGTGATGTTGATCTTCTCACTGTTCTTGGCGCTGATTGTGTGGCTTTTTGTTCGGCCAGGACTCAAAAGGGCTTCCGTATCGGGCAAAAGGCTTGAACATGCTCCGAAGTCAGATCCGCAGGACAGGGAAATTTCAGACCGGCGGTTGTTTTTGCATTTGTTTTCGGCAATGCAGAGAGATGGCCGGTTGATGGATTTTCTGTCCGAAGATCTTGACCAGTACGACGATTCCCAGATCGGTTCCGCAGTACGAAATATTCATGCCGGCTGCAAACGAGTGATTCTAAAATATTTGAACCCGGAACCGGTGATGGCCCAGGCGGAAGGTGAAAAGACAGTCGTGGCGGAGGACTTCGATCCCGGTCTCATCACCTTGACCGGCAAAGTCGTTGGCGAGCCCCCGTTTACCGGAATCGTACGCCACAAAGGTTGGCAAACCGGAAAAATCAATCTGCCGAAACTCTCCGGTCGCCAAAATGCAAGAGTCATTGCCCCCGCAGAAATCGAGATTACTTGAGATCCGCTATATCGCCCCTCAGTATTTCGGAATTTATTTTTGAAAAGCGGTATAAAAAACGTATCTCTTCCTGAAAATTTGAAACGCGAAATTTAGGCGTTATTTTTCTGATTACAACCCGGGATGCCCCCGGGATGTTATCGCCAAATGGAACACCGAACGATAAGAAGGGCTGCATGAACGATCCCCAATTCATTATTGGCCTCGATCTGGGAACGACCAACAGTGTCCTGGCCTACACTCTCATATCTGACCTTGAGCAGACCGAAGAGCCGGATACGCACATTCTGGAAATACCACAACTGGTCGGTCCCGGGACGGTTGCCACGCAGCAGATGCTGCCGTCCTTTATTTACATGCCGGGGGAAAAAGACGTTGCCCCCGATGCGCTGGTGTTGCCCTGGCAAGATTCGGTCCGACATATCGCCGGGGAATTTGCGCGCAAACGTGGCGCAGAAATACCCCAGCGCTTGATTCATTCGGCCAAATCGTGGCTGTGTCATCCGACAGCGGACCGCGAAAAAGCCATTCTTCCCTGGGGAGCCTCGCCCGAGATACTGAAACTGTCTCCCGTGGAAGCATCGGCAGCCATTTTGGATCACATCCGTTGTGCCTGGAACCATCTTATGGCGCGGGAGGATGAACGCTTATCCCTGGAATTTCAGGATATTTACCTGACCGTACCGGCATCGTTTGATGCCGTTGCCAGAGAGCTGACCGTAAAAGCGGCCGAAATGGCGAAGCTGCCGAACATTACGTTGCTTGAAGAACCCCAGGCGGCCTTTTATGCCTGGATCGCCGCATCCAAAGGTCATTGGCGCGAATCGGTGGACGCAGGAGATCTGGTGCTTGTCTGCGATATCGGTGGCGGAACCAGCGACTTCAGCTTAATCCAGGTTTCGGAAGAATCGGGGGCATTGGCGCTGGAGCGAATTGCCGTGGGAAACCATTTGCTGATCGGCGGTGACAATATGGACCTCGCCCTGGCGTATGCCGTGGCCAAACAGATGAGCGAAAAAGGGGTGCGCTTGGATTCATGGCAGATGCGTGCCCTGTGGAACCAGTGCCGGAACGCAAAAGAAACGCTCCTGGCGTCTTCCGAACGCGAGTCGGTGCCCGTCTCAATTTTGGGAAGAAGCAGCAGTGTCATCGGTGGCACCCTCAAGGCGGATCTGGCCCGCAACGTGAACGATCAGGTGATTTTGGAAGGTTTTTTCCCCATTTGCCTGCCGACAGACCGCCCGGAAGCCGTTCCCAGAACCGGCATCCAGGAGACCGGGCTGGCCTATGAAGCCGATCCAGCTGTGACCCGGCATCTGGCCCATTTCCTGAAGCGGCATTCCGATGCCTCCCCAGCGGTACCCACGGCCATATTGTTTAACGGTGGCGTCATGAAAGCGCCCACGATACGCAACCGGGTCGTTGAGGCGCTATCTTCGTGGCAGGAAGGGGAGGCACCGCGTGAGTTGGTATCCGCCAGCCTCGATCTTGCCGTGGCCAGAGGCGCGGCCTATTACGGCTTGGCCCGGCGGGGGCGCGGCATTCGGATACGCAGCGGGTTGAACCAAACCTACTACATCGGCGTTGCCGCGGCACTGCCGGCGGTGCCGGGTATGCCGGCGCCGATCAAGGCCCTGTGCGTGGCTCCCTTCGGGATGGAGGAAGGCACGGAAACCGAGCTTACCGAGCGTGAATTCAACCTGGTCGTCGGGGAAACGGCCAAGTTCGAGTTTCTCGGCTCCACTGTGCGCACGCAAGACATCACGGGCATGGTCATCGAAGATTGGGAACAGGAGATTGCGCCGATTACGACCGTTGAAACCATCCTCGAGGGCGAAGCCGGCACTGTCATCCCGGTCTCGATTCAGGTCCGGCTTACCGAAGTCGGTACTCTGGAACTGTGGTGCGTTTCCCGTAACAGCGCTGATCGCTGGAAACTCGAGTTCAACGTACGGGAACCCTAATTGAGCGATTTTTAAGTTTGTGATTTCGAAAATATGAAATGCTCAACTTGGGGGGAAGAATCATGACAATCCAAATGGAAGATCGCCGCTTTATCATCGGCATCGACCTGGGAACGACCAATTGCGCCGTTTCGTTTCTGGACACTGAAGCCGATGGTCTCGATGCGAGGCGTATTCGGAGTTTTCCGGTGCTCCAGATGGTCGCACCCGGCGAAGTTTCGTCTGCATCGGTGCTGCCATCGTTTTTGTATATACCCGGTGAATACGACATTTCCCGGGAAGCCATCCGCCGACTCTGGGACGACGGGGATTCTCATTTTGTGGGCATTTTCGCCCGTGATCGCGGATCCAGGGTTCCCGACCGTCTGGTGTCTTCCGCCAAAAGCTGGCTCTGCCATTCAGAGGCCGACCGCCATGCCAGGATTCTTCCGTGGGGATCGAGTGATGAGATCCCGAAAGTGTCGCCGGTCACGGCCACGGCCGCCTATCTGAAACACATTCGATTGGCCTGGAACCATTTCCAGGGTGCGGATGAAGCGCTGCACCTCGAAAACCAGTTGGTTATCGTCACCGTCCCGGCATCCTTCGACGAGGTTGCAAGGGAGCTGACCCTGGAAGCCGCAAAGCAGGCCGGAATCGGCGACCTGATCCTGCTCGAAGAGCCTTTGGCGGCTTTCTACAGCTGGTTGATGCGCCATGAAAAAAACTGGAGAGATTTTTTAAGCCCCGGTGAATTGATCCTGGTCTGCGACGTGGGCGGCGGCACGAGTGATTTTACGCTGATCGTGCTGACAGACGATGCTGACAGTCCCCGATTTGAGCGGATTGCCGTGGGGGATCACCTGATTCTGGGCGGCGATAACATCGACCTGACCCTGGCCCGGCTGGTCGAGACCCGCATGGCCGGATCCCGACGTTCCATGAGCACCCGGCGCTGGAAAGAGCTTTGCCACCAATGTCGACAGGCAAAAGAATCTCTCCTCAATGGTGAAACGCAGAATGTCAATGTGACCGTAGTGGGGCAGGGCAGCAAATTGATTGCCGACACGCTGACGGCGGTGCTTAACCGGGATGAGGTGGCCGAAAAAGTGCTCGAGGGGTTTTTTCCTATTGTCGAAACATCGGGCCGGGAGAATCCGGACAGCCGCAAAGGGATTACAGAATTCGGCCTGCCCTATGAACAGGAGCCGGCCATAACAAAACATTTGTTGTGGTTTCTCAACCGACACGCGGAAGATGTCCGTCGCCGCATCGATCGAGAGGTGCCGGTGCCGGATCTGATATTGTTTAACGGCGGTTCCCTGAAACCGGAAATTATTCAAGGTCGGATTCAAGCCGCCGTCCGGCATGGCTTCGAAGGGGAGAATTTTTCTGCTCTGCGGGTGCTGGAAAATCCGAATCTGGATACCGCTGTGGCACTCGGTGCTGTCTATTACGGCCTCGTGAAAATAGGTGAAGGCGTTAAAGTCGGCAGTGGAAGCCCCAGAGCCTACTATCTCGGGGTGGCTCGACCCGGGAGCATTTCTCCAAAGGAGGCGAATCGGGAAGCCGTCTGCGTCGTGGAGCGCGGCCTGGAGGAAGGCAACATGATATCGTTGGCGGACCGATCCTTCGACGTGTTGACGAATCAACCGGTCAGTTTTGACCTATACAGCTCGAGCTACCGCAGTGGCGACCGACGCGGGGAGTTGGTGGCCATCGATGACTCTTTGACAGTGCTGCCGCCGTTGCAGACCGTGGTCCAATACGGGAAGAAAGGAATTCAAAAGACCCTGCCGGTGCAGATCGAGGCGGAATATACGGAAATTGGAACGCTGGCGCTCAAGTGTCATTCTCAAGTTAGCGACCACCGTTGGAACCTGCGGTTTCACCTGAGAAACGAGGCCCCCGGCCCCGAGGTGGCGGATTCGCAAATATTGGACAACTCGATCGTCACAGCCGCGCAGAAACATGTCTACCGGGTCTTGAAGGGAAATGATAAACAGAACCTGGAAAAACTGATCGTCGGGATCTCCGAGTGTGTGGCGCTCCCGCGCGACGATTGGCCGCTGGGGCTGATTCGCACTCTGGCAGACGATGCACTTGAAATGAAATCCGCCCGGAAAATGAGCCCTGTCCATGAAAGCAGTTGGATGAGCTTGCTGGGTTTTTGCATGCGGCCCGGCGTCGGAGAAAGCTTCGACAAGCAACGCATCGGTCGCATCTGGAAGTTGTATATGAGCGGCTTGGAGCATCCCAAGCATACCCGGGCTCGGCTGGAGTGGTGGATCCTGTGGCGCAGGGTCGCTGCCGGTTTGACACCCGGCCAGCAAAGGCAATTTTTTCAAAATGCATCGACCGTTTTATTGGCAAAGAAAGTCTCTTCACCCAAAATCCCGGCCCAGGAGCGTCTTGAAATCTGGATGGCAGCAGCAAATCTGGAAAAACTCGATCCCAAAGAAAAAACCGCCCTGGGGCGGCAATTGCTCCAGGAGATATCCACCAGAAAAATAAAAGCGCAGCATCTCTGGGCATTGTCCCGGCTCGGGGCTCGCGAGCTGTTATACGGTCCGGTCGACCGGGTTATACCGCCGGCGGAGGTGGTCACCTGGATTGAGCGACTTCTCGGTTATGACCGTTCCAATCCCATCACGATCGCCCGCGCGGTTTCCCGCATGGCGCGAAAGACCAATGACCGAATCCGGGATCTGGATGAAAAGAACCGGTCCAAGGTGCTGAACTGGATGCAGAGCAATGAGTTGCCGTCGGACCTGGTCGATCCGGTCCGGATGACCCTGCCGCTTGCCCGTCAGGACCAGAAAGCGATGTTCGGTGAGTCGTTACCGTCCGGAATCATTCTGAAAGAATGAATAATAATGTAGTCATAACTGTTAAACATAACAAAATACTGCACCCGCACGCTTTTCCGTTGCACTTCACAGCGGCAGGTGAGTTTGGTCGTTAAATTCAAGATACTTCCCCATTTTCGAAAAGATTTATAAGCTCCAGATAGCTTTTTCCTATCCTAAGTATTTCGCCTCAATTCAAAGCTTAGATTAAGGCACGCAATCTACAATTCAGTCGTTTGCTAAATAATACAGATTTGTATATGAAATCGATGGTGCATTTCCAACAAAAATCCTGATACTCAAATTTTCAGTGTTTATTTCCCTAATATTGTCAATTGTTTTAAAAAAGGAACACATTCGCATGGTCGGCAACGGACGTGGACAATGTTTACCTGGAAACCTTCGACGAACTGATGATTATATGCCGATACCATTTCTGAAGAGCCTTTTATTTGCAGCGATTTGGTTCTTGCTCCTTGTCTGCACGATTCCAACGTCGGTAGCGGAGTCTGCGTCGGGGCCTGCCATCACGTTGACCACAGATGAACGGGCCTGGCTTGCAGCGCATCCGGATATCCGTCTGGCCTACCCGCCAGGTCATGAACCGACTTTGATGAGAAATGACGACGGCAGACTCGTCGGTATTCTTGCAGACTACTGGAATTTACTGAACACTAGGATGGGTACCAATTTCAAGCTCGAACTCGTACCATGGCTTGAAGTGGATGATTTGATCAAACAGAATCGGATTGACGGTCTGGCTATCGCAACACCCAAAAGAATTGAAGCCTTGGGATTAATTACCACGAAACTTGTTTTCCAGTCATATGCGGTTGTTTATGGCCATGTATCGAAGGAGTCGTTTCGCTTTCCCGAAGACCTGACTGGTAAACGACTTGCCATATTGAAGGGCTACAATCACACAACCGCGGCAATTGCCCCGGTTCGTGATACGGCCTCGTTTATCGAGGTCATGACCCCCCGGGATGGCCTTCGGGCAGTTCATCAGCGAAAAGTCGATTATTTTATCGGATCAGCCAGCAACAATTATTTGATATCGAAATATCAGTTGTTCGGACTCGGTCCCTCATACGTTATGTGGGACAAGCCTTACACAACACGGACAAGCGTACGGTCTGATTTGCCCGAACTCGCCGCGATTCTCAACAAGGGGGCTGGTCTAATCACAGATGGAGAATTCAAATCCATCATCGCAAAATGGAGCAACCTTCCGGCAAGCAAAGATACGATTAAATTTACTGATGAGGAAAAAGCCTGGCTGAAGGCAAACCCGCGTATTACCGTTGGAATTTCTCAACTTCCCCCGTACATGTTTGCGGAAAATGGAAAGATTCAAGGCTCCCTGGTCGATATGATGGAATCTCTTGCCAGCCCGGTTAGGCTCACTGCAGATTTTTCCATGCAACCGGCAGCTGAGACAATGTCCAAGATTGAGAGCGGACAGCTTCATGTCGCTCTTGGCTTGATTCATAGTCAGGAACGTGCAGGGTTCATGTATTTCTCGGAAAATGTCATGGGCTTGCAGATGTCCATTTTTGCCCGCACCTCACGTTCTGACATAGGTGATGCAGCCTCCCTGGAAAACAAGGTTATCGCCTCCTTTAAAGGCTATGGTTTTGAGCCTGTAATAAAGAAATTGCTACCCAGTGCGAAAATCATCAGGGCGGATGATACCGAGGGGATGCTTAGGCTGGTCGCCTCGGGTGAGGCAGATGCTGCCGTGCAGGAATTACACTCTGGTGAATTCATTTTGCGAGATAGCTTCATCAATGGCGTCAGCCGTAAGGGAAGTTTCGACCCTCCCGGGTTGCCAGTCATTACGGGGTCTGAATTTGGTGTCAGTAAGAAATTTCCACTTCTTAATTCGATTCTTAACAAGTCTTACAATGCTCTTCCAGAGAGTGAAAAGAATCGGGTTTGGAGAAAATGGTTTGCCGATGATACAGAGCGATTAATTAAGAAACAAATACAATTGACTGCCGAAGAACAGGCCTGGTTGCGTGAGCATCCGATTATCACATTGGGTGGAGGGAATTTCCCGCCCCTGGAGTTTTTTGATGAAACCAAAGGTCAGTCCGATGGTGTAGGCCCTGATTATGCCAAATTGATCGGTAGCATGCTGGGAATCGAATTTAAGTTAGTCTCCGGTGACTGGCAGGATATTCTAAATATGGCGAAATCGAAAAAAATAGACGGAATTCGCCTTATTTATAAGAGCAAGGATCGAGAAAAATATCTGAACTATACGAAACCATATGTAAAAATTGCGAATGCCATCGTAACGCAAAAAAAGACGAGAGGCGTCTCTTCTCTTAAGGATTTATCACATAAACGAGTTGGTACGTTGAAGGGGATTTTTGCTTATCATTATATGAAAGAGCATTATCCGGACATAGATCTTATTGCCTATCCAACATGGGAAAAGGCTCTGCGAGCGTTGGTTAACAATGAATTAGAGGCTATCGTAGGGACCCTGCCGGTATCAACTTACATGATCAATAAACTTTTTATTACCAATCTCAAAGTGGTTGCATTGCCCCCTGAAATCGAGAGAAATGTTTATCTTGGCATTCGTCCGGACTGGCCTGAACTTACCGTCATAATCAACAAAGCAATCGATGCGATTACAATAAAGCAGCATTCTGAAATAAAGAATAAATGGGTTGCGCTTTATACGGAAGACAAAGAAAGTGAAATATCGATTACTCCCGAAGAACAGGCGTGGCTCGATCAGAACCACACCGTCCGTGTGCGAGCGGCCGACTGGCCGCCCTACCTGATCGTAAAGGAGAATGAACCACCCCAAGGTATTGCCATCGAGTATCTCAAGCTGATCGAAGAACGGACCGGGCTCACATTCGAATATGAGATGGCAAAACAATCGTTTGCCGAATTTCTCGAAAGCATAAAACAGCGCCAGGGACCCGATATGACATCGCTTATCGTTCAAACCCCTGGCCGAGAGCAGTACCTTTCCTTCACAACTCCTTATATTTCCTCGCCCTATGTCATCTTCGCCCGGGAACAGAAAGAGACATTACTTGATATAAGCGGTCTTTCCGGTAAGGCACTCGCCGTGCCCAAAGGCTTCATTATACAACAGTTTCTGGAGAGGGATTATCCTGAGATCAGGCTTGTGCTGTTTGAAAATGATGAACAATCATTGGTCGCCTTGTCGTCTGGGAAGGTGGACGCCTATATCGGCAACCTGACCGTGGCCAGCCATCTCATCCAAAAACGTGGGTTATCTAATTTGCGGGTGGTCGCTCCCACCCCCTATGGTGACCAGGTTTTGTCCATGGGCAATCGCAACGACTGGCCGGAATTGACCACGATCATCGACAAGGCGCTGGCGAGTATCACCGAAGCGGAAAAAACTGACATTCGCAATAAATATGTCGCGCTGAGAGTCGAACAGGGAATCAACCGCGCTGCGGTTCTGAAATGGGTTTTGCTTGTTGTCGGGGGGGCATTCGGCGTCGTTATCTTTTTTACTTTCTGGAACCGGAGTCTGGCCAAAAAGGTACGCCAACGAACAGATGAACTGGAAAGCAGCAACGAATCTTTGGTTTCCGAGGTCGTCGAACGAACAAAAGCAGAGAAGGCGCTGCGTGAAAGTCGCAATTATCTTGAAAATCTGACGAATTCTCTACCGGATGCGGTTTTTCTGGTTAAGATGCCCGAAAGGGTCATCGAGTGGGCCAATGGTACCGAAAATGTGCTCGGCTATGAGCCCGGCGAGTGTGTGGGAAAGACGACGGAGTTTCTCTATCCCGACAGGAAAGATTTTATTGAATTCGGTAATAAAATCCAACGTGCCATTGCGGCGGGAGATGATATCTTTCACATCGAACAGACCCTGAAAAATAAAAGCGGCGACCTTTTCCCCGTGGATATCGATGTTTCTCTCTTTAGGATAGACCAGAGTGTGGTCAGTGTGACAGCCATTGTGAGAAACATCACCAATCGCAAGCGGGCGGAACAGGAAATCCAGCTGTATCAACAGCGACTCAAGTCCCTGGCCTCCCAATTGACTATTGCGGAGGAAAAGGAACGGCACAAGATTGCCGCGGACCTGCACGATCATGTGGGCCATTCGTTGGCCCTGGCCCGCATGCAGCTGAACGGCATCCTGGAAAGCGATTCCGCCCTGGAAAGAAACATCCTGGTCAAGGACATCTCCAACATCATGCTGCAGGCATTACAGGAAACCCGTAGCCTGATATTCGAACTGAGCACGCAGTCGATGAATGACATCGGCCTGGCCGCAGCCATATCCGAATGGCTGGAGGAAAAGATCGAAAAACGCCATGGCCTTAAAACCGAATGCAGCGGCACCATCGCAAAAAAACACCAGAAAACCCTGGATGAAAACGTACAGACCCTCCTGTTTCGCAGCGTGCGCGAACTGCTCACCAACGTGGTCAAACATGCCCGGGCGAACAAGGTGGCGGTGCTTTTAGGGGAACAAGACAACGACATATCAATCACCATCGAAGATGACGGCATCGGCTTCGATCGCAATGCGTTAAAGTCAAACCACCGACAAAAAGGCGGCTTTGGTCTGTTCAGCATCCAGGAACGTATGACCAATATGGGAGGAACGTTTGACATTCAGTCCGAACCGGGAAAAGGATGCCGGGTGGTGTTGACGGTGCCGGTGGGGGAAGGGCGGAAAGACTGAACGTCCAACCGAAACCGATGATGGAGTTTTGGAGTGATGGAGTGATGGCGGTAGGAACGGATTGAACGTCCAACGCTCAACGTCAAACTTACAAAGTCTAATGAACAACGAAATTGGAGCTATGATAAATGGAGTGGTGGAGTGCTGGAGTACTGGAGTAAAGGTGCAACGTAATGGAGTTGTGTAATGATTAGGAAGAATCGGAATCGTGGATACAAAAAATTGACAGTGTGGAATGATGCGATTCATTACTACGTTATAACATGTGAGGTATTTCGTCCGTTCCCTTATGATTTAAAGCGCGTCGCTTCACAACAGATAGCCTCGGTTGATTCAGTTCACCGTAATATAGCCGAGGGTTACTGCCGGCGCTCAATCAAAGAATACCTCAACTTTTTGAACATTGCCCTTGGTTCATTAGGGGAATCCGTATCGGGCCTTTCCGCTTATGCAAAATCGAAACAGATATCCAAAGAACCATTCGAAAAACTGGATTCTCTGGCCTACAAACTCGAAAATGGGCTTTTAAGGCTTGTGGTGAGCCTGGAGAAAAAGCGTGATCGCGGAGACTGGATTGACAGCCTGGTCGTCAAAGAGAGCAATGCAGAGTATGGGAATGATTGAAAACAAATGCGCACCTGGATTTTTCCAATACTCCAGTACTCCATCACTCCAATACTCCAGTACTCCATCACTCCAACACTCCAGTACTCCATCACTCCAACACTCTAGTATG
Source organism: uncultured delta proteobacterium (assembly GCA_963825595.1). Taxonomy (GTDB): domain Bacteria; phylum Desulfobacterota; class Desulfobacteria; order Desulfobacterales; family SG8-13; genus JARFQH01. The sequence continues at coordinate 70,411 of CAWGUE010000020.1, forward strand.
CTAATTTCTTTAACGCTTAAGCTTTCCGACGACGTACACAACCAAACAAGGAGCATCCTGTGCCCGCCACGATAATTCTCGTCGACGACCATCCCGTATTCCGCCAGGGGCTTCGCCACCTGCTTGCCAAGGAGAAGGATCTCACCGTTGTGGGCGAAGCTAACGACGGTCAAATGGCGATCGACCTGGTACGCCAAAAGTGTCCCGATCTTACGGTTATGGACATCAATATGCCGCATCTTAACGGGATCGAGGCCACCCGGCAGATCATATCGGAGTGCTCCGCTACCCGCGTTTTGGCCCTGTCGGTGCATTCCGGCAAACAATTTGTCAGGGACATGATAGAGGCGGGCGCGTCGGGCTACATCCTCAAGGAGAGCATCCCGGAGGAGATGATTGAAGGCATCCGATCGGTGCTTGCCGGAAATGTATATTTAAGCAAATCCATCTCCAGCACACTGGTTTCAGACTACAAGGCGCTCGTTTCTGAATCCAGGCCCGAACCCGACGAACGGTCCACACAGATTTTGTACACCAAACTGCACCGACCGCCGATCGCTAACCATGTGATCCCCAGGACACGATTGATCGAGGTGTTGGCGAATGGTGCGGAAAGTCCTCTGACGTTGATTGTCGCTCCGGCCGGTTACGGCAAAAGCATTCTGGCCAGCCAGTGGCTGGATGTGGCGGAACTTACCGGTGCCTGGGTGTCGCTGGATAACGGCGACAACGATCTGCGTGTGTTTTTGAACTATATCATTGAAGCCATCCAAAGCGTGGTTCCACAGCAGGAGTTAAAGACGAGATCATTCTTGGCGGCCCACAAATTGCCGTCCGTGAAGGTGATCAGCCAGCACCTGCTGAACGACCTGGAACAAATACCTGACTCCTTTATCCTCGTTCTGGACGATTATCACCATATCCACACCGACTCGATACACGATTTTTTTTCGGAACTGCTGGTGCATCCATCGCCTCACATGCACCTGGTGCTGCTCACCCGGCGGGATCCGCCCCTGCCTTTGACATCTCTTCGCGCCCGGGGAATGTTGAATCTGATATCCACGAAAGACCTCCGCTTTACCGTTCAGGAAACAAAATCTTTTTTGGAGCGATTTTTACGCATCGCCATTGCGGACAATACCGCGCAAGTTTTAGAAGAAAAAATGGAAGGCTGGGTGACCGGTTTGCACCTGGCGGCCCTGTCCATCCGGAACGAAGCCGACCAGGAACGGTTGATCGTCGGGTTGCTGGAGACGACTCGATACGCGCGGGATTACCTGATGCAAGAAGTCTTTTCTATAATTCCACCGAAGTTTCGTCGGTATTTCCTGCAATCCGCCATATTGGACCGTTTTTGTGCCCCGATTTGCGACGCACTATCCCTGGATGATTCGGAAGGGCAACAAATGGAAGCGGATGCCAGCGGCCGGGATTTCATCACCTGGCTGATCAAAATGCAATTGTTTGTCATTCCCCTAAATAACAGCAACCGGTGGATTCGTTACCACCACATGTTTCGAGACCTCCTGCTTGACTTACTAAAACAAAGATACAGCGCCGAGGAAATCGCCGCACTCCACGTCCGGGCCTGTGAGTGGTTTTCAGGAAATAGCTTCATTGATGAAGCCCTCAAACACGCACTCGCTGCGGGGAACGAAGTCGGTGCGGCTCATTTGCTGGAACAGAATCGACAGGCTGTACTAAATGCCGACAGATGGTATGTCCTCGAGAGATGGCTGTCCATGTTGCCTGATAATTTGGTGCGACAGCAACCGGGCCTCTTATTGGCTAAAGCCTGGATGCTGTATCATCATTTTGAGATTTCCAGGATTCCACCGGTTATCGATGCCGCCGAATCGCTGTTGAGCGACTCCCAGGATGATCTATCTCTCAGAGGGGAGATCGATTTCTTCCGCGGCTATTTTTATTATTTTCAAAATCAAGGCCGTGCGAGCCTGAAACACCTCGATGATGCCAGAGAACGGGTTCTCGATACCCATCATGAAATTCGCGGTCAGATCGAAATCCTGCATGGATTGGCCACTCAGATGCAGGGGCACGAAGAAGACGCACTCGACACCCTGAATCATTTCCTCCTTCACCCCCAATGGGCCGGGGGTATAACCCGGACGAGGCTATTAGTAACGTTGGTATACATTCATGTTATGTCAGGCAATCTGAAACAGGCCGCCATGGCCAATCAGAGGCTCCATGACTGCGCCTCAAAAGGCAACTATGACTATGCCAGGGTGTGGAGTGTTTATCTCGGAGGGCTCATTCACTTTTATCGACATGACGTTGATATGGCCATTGACTACTTCGTTCGA
>CAWGUE010000021.1:0-141847 GCA_963825595.1 uncultured delta proteobacterium
TTGCTTGCCATTCTCGTAATTATCGAAATTGGCGTTGAAACTGAATATACGATTTGAGTATCATCGATTTACCTCGGGATTTCCCCGATTGTCAAACATCAATAACCAAAGGGGGTAAACCATGAAAGTGTCCAAAGCCGCGAAAATATAGATTCGGAGACGCAAAAAGTCGACGTCTTCGCCGCGGAGGGACTGGTGGTCATCGTTGAGGGAACGGATCCGTTGACGGGGAAGAAAGCAATGGGCAAGGTTGTTCTCAGAAAAAGGGGTGAAATGGAGGTCTCCTTCTATCTTGCCAAATGGATGTCGATGGAATACGCCTTCGACGAGTCGGAGATCTATGGTTTTGATCGGTTCATCCAGGCCTTTAAGTTCATCAAAAAAAGGTCTTTATTTCGACAACTATAATGGACCTGAGGTCTTCCCTATGAGGTTTGCAAGCACTATGTTCTGGCCTGAATCTCATATGAAAACCTCGACAGGATATGCCTCCCCGAGGCCAAACCCAATCTGACCTCCGTCTCCATGAAAAGTGACACATAACTCATTACAGCCCACGACTCAGCAAGGAGAGTAAGGCTATGAAAGATTACCTCAAAGAAGCTTACACGGATCTTCTGGTGGAAATGAACGCACCACTGCTGTGGGTCACGCTCAACCGCCCTCAGTGTTCCAATGCGTTTTCTGATGAGATGATTACCGAACTCTGCCGCTTGTTCCGGGAGGCGGATTGGGATGACGATGTTCGCGTCATCATCCTGACGGGGGCCGGCAACACGTTTTGCGCAGGTGGTGACGTGAAGGCGATGGAAGAAAAAACCGGCATGTTCGCCGGTGATCCAGAAGGGCTTATGCGACGTTACACAAGAGGCATCCAACAGATTCCGCTCACCATCGAGGCCCTCCACACTCCTCTCGTGGCCATGGTCAATGGTGCAGCGATCGGCGCCGGTTGCGATCTGGCCTGCATGTGCGACATTCGAGTGGGATGCAGGCATTCCCGGTTTGGAGAAACTTTTGCCAAACTGGCCCTGGTTCCCGGTGACGGCGGCACCTTCTTTTTGCAAAGAGTCGTTGGCTATGCCAAAGCTATGGAACTCTCTCTCACGGGCCGGATCGTATCGGCGGATGAAGCCCTTAACTTGGGTCTTCTAAATAACCTGGTGGAAGTGGACACACTAAAAGAAGAAACGAAAAAGCTGGCACATTCCATCGCAGCCAACAGCCCTGTTGCGATCTCTATGATCAAGAAAGCTATTCGCCAGGCTCGCACAGCGGAAATCAGCGGCCATCTCGATCTGTTGGCCGCCTTTCAGGGCATCACCCAGCGAACAGAAGACCATTTCGAGGGAGTACGAGCACTGAAAGAAAAACGTCAACCGCACTTCAGAGGGCACTAGAATTATGGGGCTGGACCACGCGGCGCCAATACTTAATCATGTCGCTCATTAAGGCTTTTTCGTTTTGTAAATAGATGGTTGGTTAATGTTTATGCTTCCGGGCAGTGGCTGAAATCTTAATGACCGGCAGGGTACGTAATGGCTATCCTACAAAAACGCAGCCCACCGATTCTCGTGGTTGCCACTAAGTGTGCCCTGCTATTAATTATAATCATATCAAATACGGTTTTTGTATCACAACGGTTCAGTAAATTTTAATCTGTTTTAGCTACCAACTATTATGTCGCGGTAGCAACTGCTGACGACTTGATGTGAAGGTCGCGCTGCGGAAATGGTATTTCTATATTGTGTTGCTGAAATGCATCCCAAATGGCAATACGCAGAGCGCTGCTGACATTTGCAATCCCCTTATCCGGATCCCCGATCCAGATACGCAACTCCAGATCCACCGAACTGTCACCGAAGTTCTTCAGTTGACACACCGGCCCAGGTTTGTCCAGTACACGCTCGATCCCCCGGGCTGTTTGCACAATTAAATCCATGGCTTTGTGAATGTCTGCATCGTAGGAAACCCCCACCCCGATTTTCAATCTCACCAAACGGTCGCTGAAGGACCAGTTAATCACCTGCTGGGTTATCAGGTCTTCATTGGGAATCAGATACTCGAACCCGTCACGGGTGACCACCGACACGTAACGGGCGCCAAGAGACGCAATTTTACCGTAGCTGTCGCCGACTTCAATCACGTCGCCTGGTTTAATCGATTTATCCAGAAGCAGAATAACACCGCTAATCAGATTCGACACCACTTTTTGCAGACCGAAGCCGATACCCACACCAATGGCGCCACCGATGAAGGCAAAGGCCGAAAGGTTGATGCCGAGACTGCTCAAAGCGACCACGACGGCTACCGTTAGCAGCGTGACTTTCAGCGCTTTGGACAGCAGCACCTGCACCGACGGGGTGAGTTCCTCCAGACTCAAAATCCGCTTTTCCATTAGTCCGGAAAAACTTGATGCCAATTTCAAGAGCACGGTAAATACGATGACTCCCTTGATCAGCAGCAGCAGTGAAATTCGGATTCCGCCAAGGGTGATCGCCAATTGGTCGAGAAGGCCGATCGTCGGACCGAGTAAATTCAGAATGTGAAGGGCTGCGACGGTCCAGGCGGTGATCGATAAAAGCCGTGCCCAATTGGAGTCGCGCAGCATCGCGGTGGTAAATCGAATGATGATCCAAGCGGTTAAAAGCCGGGCGACGGTATCGATCAAAAAAATGGAAAGCCCGTACTTAGCGACTGCCACCGATCCGATCCGTAGTAGAAAAATGGCAAGTACATAAGTAATTAGGGGTAAAAATGAACCAATCAATTTCCCCGGTAGTCGATCGTGCCAATCACGAATTTCCAAAAGCCGCTGTAGCCATTTTATCAACGGACGTGCCAGGAGGAGGGCCAATAGCAGTCCCACAGCAATGACCACAATCTCGATCAGTGTGTTGATTGTCAGCGCTTTTTGGGTAAACCAGCTCCAGAGGACTGATACTTGGGACAGCAGAAATGCGGGATCGATGTATTTTTCCATGAATTGTGTACCTATTGTCCGAGGTCCGGAATTGTCGCGGCGTGAACAGTGATGTGCATTTATAAGGGGAATATAATTAGAGTATCACAAATAAATCAAGCGTTTCATGAACAAGAGCGGATAACGTCCATAAATTTGCCGCTGACGATCGAGCATCGTCTGGGGCAGCGTACTGTCGGCGGGATTGCCTTCGACAATTAGACAATCAAGGATCAGATTCGTTCCGCCGCCAGTCAGACAGATTTTATGCCCGAAGAACGTGTCGCGGTTGTCTTTGACAATGATGTCGGTATGTGGCTCGAAGATCGAGACAATTTTCTCGGCCGGCGGTAACTTCTCGCCGGCAATCACTCGGCGCTCGGTCTGACGGATCACCTGTTCGGCCAGATCGCCAAAATGGCGCAACTCTGCAGCGATTGCGAGAATGCTGACATCGATGCTCTGCTGCTCGATACACTCGATGGCTCGGCGGCTGTAGCCGAGGGTGTTTCGGGTAACCTTGAGCAGGTCCAGATACTTGCTTTTTCGGACTTGGGCCCTGCGAGCATACTGAATGGCCAGCATCCGGCGTTTGGCCCGTCGACAGTGATCTTGAAAATAGATACCCTTGAGCCCGGAGACCTTCTTGGCAACGGCAAGCAGCCGGGTGAGCACCCGTACTATATCAAAGAGCAGGCTCGAATCGCTGGGCACATGAATGTTTGTTTCCACCACCGTGCAGTCGATGCGAACCTCTCGGGCTTTCTCGATTTTCTCAGCAGCGGCCTGAGCCAGAAGCTTGCGGTTGATCTGCTCCCAGGTGGTTGCTGACAATGCCTTTATGGTCTTGTTTAGAACCGACTTTTTGAAGCCCTTGTCGGCAAAGCCGATCAGGCAGAACCGGCGCAAGGCGCGCGAGTCGACCATGTGGAAAGCTAGTTGCTGATAAGTAAAACCAAACAGTGCCTTTACCAGCGCAGCGCGCAACACTTGCTCGGCACTCATGCCCCGGGCCCCGCTGCGAGCTGCAGTAATTTTGCCATTGGAAAGATCTTGATGTACACGCTGACAAATAGTAGGATGCTTTTTCAAAATCGCGCTGATGGTTTCCAGTTCTCTGACCTGGGAATGATCGGTTGCGGAGTTGATCAGCGGCATTTGTTTTTGCATCTTTTCGCGCATTTTGTGTCAGGCCTCCTCTTTGCTTTTGTAGTAATATTAATTGTTTGGCGACTTTTTATATACTACATTAAGCAAATTGATGCCAGCACAAAATGCGCTTTTTTTATGTATTCCAACTAGTTATTACCGTGGATGGACACTAGTTAGCTTGCCATAACATAGAATCGTGGTTTCTGAGATACACCGAGGGATATGATCTGGCTATCTCATACAAGTTCGCCGTGTCATTGCTCAGAGGTCATAGCAGGAATGGCAACTTGCCACTTTCTTGCCCCGTAATTCAAAATCAACTAAGATTCCGATGTTTTCTATCTCTTTTTCCCGTTTAGCTCTTTGAACAACGCTTTAAATTCCTTCGTAAGCTTATGATTAGGCGCAAGGCTTACCAAGGGAGTGGCTTTTTGATGCGATTCGCGAATTATTACCGAATGTGAAAGGCAGGTTCTTAGAATTGGAAGCCCTTCTTCAGTCAACTCAGACACCAATTTTTTGGGCAGATTGGCACGTTGCTGAAAGTGATTAACGACGATACCCTCGATATCCAATTCTCGATTGTGGTCTATCTGGACTTCACGAACTCGTTCAAGGAGTCGGTAAAGAGCGCGTCTTGAAAAATCGTCGCAGTCAAAAGGAATCAAACAACGGTCGGCAGCAATAAGCGCCGACAGAGTATAGAAATTAAATGCGGGGGGCGTGTCGATATAAATCGCATCATATTTATTTAATTGGTCCAGAACGTCTTTTAGTTTACGGATTTTGTAGCGCGATTCTAACCTATACATTAACTCGCCAAGGTCTTCATGAGCAGGCAAAAGCTCCAAACGTTCAAAAGGAGTGGCGTGAACATACTCATCGGCAGATTTGGGGAAAAAAGTAAAACTGAGAGTTTCCTTATAATAATCCGCTATCGTTAGCTCAAGCGAATTAGCCATCTTCCCGAGCAAGTACTGAGTTGAGTTTGCTTGAGGATCTAAATCGACCAATAAGGTTTGGCGCCCAGAGGCGGCACTCAGAGCAGCAAGATTACACGCGATAGTCGTTTTACCAACACCGCCTTTCTGGTTGAAAATTACCCTTCGCATATGCCCATTCCCAAAGTGATTGTTTGATTTATTTGAAAATCACGACCTCCTTAGATAAGTTGACCTTGTTATAACAAATCTGTCAACCGAGGTCGTGATTTTCAAAGATTTAGCGATTGCAGTTCTGTGTCTTCTGAATCGGATTCGGTATCGATGAAATTTCCCCAATGCACTTGTAAGGTATTAACTCAATACATGTCAATATCGCAGTCTGCCGTTCAGCTAAATACAGCTTGCCAAAGGCGCAACCGCCAGAAATTGCACCAAATAGCATTATACCGTCTGGCTAAATTTAGGGAATCCGCTGGTTGATAGATCCCGGAAAATAGCAGAAGGTTCTTAATTACAGATTTGGTTGTATGTTGGATATATCTGATACAAGAAAGGTTACAATTTTTAGTAAATTTAACGCACAAATCAATATTTAACGGTCCTTCCAAAATTATAATTTCGTACACTAATATAGGGTCAGGCGAAATTTGAGACCAAGAAAAACGGTTTCCAGCAAAGTTACCTGCTAATAGTAAAACGGAATGAAATCACATCCCATATACCGATACAATCTCGTAATCATTTAAAACCGGTGCGTCTATTAGTACACATCTTTAGGGTCAGTTAATTTTCAGCGTGGTTGTAGTTTTGACCTTTCCCGTCCATAGGTCGTATTTAACGGCTGAATGTTTTTTGCCATACGCCTTACCACTGCCCTTTTTCTGCGTGTTTTTATAGGTGATTGTAACCTCATAGGTCCCGGCAGAGGGCATATTAAAAAATTCCGACGTATACTCCAGTTGATTTGCCCAGGATTCGCCCGGCTTGAGTTTCTTGACCTCGCCCTTTTTCCCCGGTGTTCCTTTACGTTTGAAAATGATTTCTCCTCCCGATTCCACTGATACGTCTGGCGATGACAAGCGAACAAGAACCTCTTCAGAGCTGGTGTTGTTTATCGTGACTGTGAGCTTTACGGGTTGCCCGACTTGATACTCATTTTGGTCAAAGGTCGCATTTAACGATAGGCTGTCCTGCTGAGCAAGAGCGAGAGTTACAAAACTGAAAAAACATATGAAACCCATCAAAAGTTTTTCCTTCATTGTGACCTCCGGCAAGATAGGGGTTGGAGTAAACTTACCGTTCCAAGCGTACCAATCCTTCAAGAAATTAAGGTGGGGTAAGAAACACAGATTTGAAAACCGAGTCGATTTCGGCAATGTTTGAAATTTTATTATTTTATCAATACCTTGTGGTGGTTTTGTGTTTTGGAAGATATGAATACTGATATTGGACAAAAAAGTTAGAAGGCTTAAACTGAATGAGCTTGATTCGAGAAGGGGTTGGTTGAGGAAAGAATGCACCATGCACAGAAACCTTAGAAAGGTTCAGCCCGACGGAGCATATAAGAACGACTTGGCACTATTTATTTCATTTTTCAGTATAAAGTCAAATAGAATTTATAATATCAGTAAACATATCGGTACTTGTGTTTGATCTTGCTTGCCACAGTCTCAACGATCTGAATTTACATTATTTATACAAATAAGGTTTGGATAGCACCAAATTCATCTCCTCTGACAAAAACCAATGTCACATCAAGATTGTTCGGATCGGTCTACTGGCAGTAGCGGGTGGTTGATCCAAGTTCCCCGAAACGATATCAATCTTGCGCCAGAGCCTTGAAATGGCTGGTCAGCCTCGGGGGTTTGGCGAGGGTTTGATAAATGACGCAGAAGCGCTCGGTCAGACGTACCAGCTTTTCGATCTTCTTAGGATCGACGGGACTGTCAATCTCGAAAGTTAGCCTGACCTCCTTCAGACCAACGGGAGCGGTACGGTCAACACCCAGTGTCCCCCGCGCGTCCCAGTTGCCTTCGGCAATTACCTTGGCATGCTTGAGCGGTATGCGCATGGCTGTGGCCACCGCCTTCAGGGTAACGCCGGCACAGGCGACCAGGGATTCCATCAACATATCTGCCGAGCAGGCTTGCGATCCATCGCCGCCGGTTGCTCGATGTAAGCCGGCCACTGTCGTTCCGGCGGAGGTAGGTATGCGACAGACAATATCCTCACCTTCGATGATACCTTCGGCGCGGGTAGGTATAACTGCGCTCTCAGGATTCTGTTTGTAGCGTTCCTTCAGCGGGGCCTGAAGGGCACGCAGTTCATTGATGTCCATGTTAATATCCTCTTTGTATTTACGGTTGAACTTTCGGACATGAATGCAATGGCTTTAAAATCGGGTAAAAGGACACAGGGTTCATTTGAAATATCCCAATGATCGTATCGAAAATATCAGCCATACTCTCGAGTTCCCGGGTCTGGTCCGGCAACAGGCATTAAAGACAGGATAAAAATATTCTTTCTAATCTCTATAATGTACCTTGAAGTAATTGACATATCAGGCCAATGGGGCGTTTACTACCATACCGGGTTGAAAAGTCACCCTAAATGATCTTTTTCCGGTTTAAGAAAACAGTACCTTCAGATTTCCAATGCGCTTGATGTTGCAACATACAATATGATGTATCACCGCGTTCATTGACAGACAATCAGCGCATTGATATATCGATATAAGTAAAAAATAACTTCCTAGCTTTCCGGATGATGGCTGCGAGTTTGAAGCAAACGGGATGTTGGGGGAGGCGTAAGGTGAAGGCCCATGTTCAATAAAAATAGCAGCGAAGGCTACCGGTCCACTATAAAAGGTATCAAACAGAAAACCCTGGTTTACGGCCAACATACTTTAATGACCGAAATAAAGCTGTCAAAGGGGACCCGAATTCCAACTCACAACCACCCCCATGAGCAGACCGGATATCTGGTGACCGGTAAGACGCGACTGTTCATTGACGATCAGGTCTACAACTGCAACCCGGGGGACAGTTGGTGCATCCCCGGTAACGCGAAACACGGAACGTATGCCATAAAAGATTCGGTGGTCATCGAAATTTTCTCGCCGGTGCGGGAAGATCTTCACCCCGACACCGAATATTCCCCATTTATTCAATCATGGAATAGATGAAAAAATCAAAAAGAGCAGTGATTGCGACCGATTATATATCAAATAATTCTATAAAGGTTGTGTTACAATGAGATTGACGTTTTGTAAAGGTGGTGTTGTTTCCCCGGCCTTAATTGCAATAAGCGTAACCACAAGAAATAATGTAAAATTATCAGGTACGGTTTGGATATCCCAGCTTATGGTTGATTAGCTCAACAATTCGGATCTCCAACCTGTCCGTCGCCAATGTTAAACGTGTCGCCTTGCTTTCGGATTTTCCCGTCTGTCGCCAGAACCCTTGTCCTTCCTTTATTGCTCTCAATTTTGTCATGCGCACTTCCGTGTAGGTTCGGCGCAAATCCCGCTGGTTGACAAACGACGATCCCTGCGCAGCTTCATCCAATCGTGTTCTTGACGATTCCGATCAACTTCTCAGGATCAAAAGGTTTGGCGATGAACGCGATTGCGTCCTTGACGGCATGATCTCCGTCGATGCCACTGATGACGATGATAGGGATCTCTTTCAGATCCTTATCCTTCCTGAGCTTGCGATAAAACCGGGGACCCCATTCATCGGGCAGCTGCAGATCCAGTGTGATCAAGTCCGGTTTTTCCTGTCTTACCAACTCGAGGGCTTCGGAAGTGCTAAATGCAGTGCAGGTGGCGTAGCCGTTGTCGCTGAAAACGGCCTGAAGGTATCGCACCACCGTAGGGTCGTCGTCGATGATCATAATCTTTTTGGGCATCCTGGATCCCTCCTTCCGTATCCGTTTTATCCTTTCATATGCGATCGGCCTTTCGAGGTCAACAATATCCCTTCCGCCAGAGCTGATCGGGGTTATTTCCGGCCAATACGCCGGGAGACAGTTGCGGGACAGCAGCAGCTGGTAATTGTTCCCCTATGCGGTTTAATCATTCGGATTCATCTGAAGTCTTAGCGATATGATTGGCGGAGACGCATTAGCATCTTTTGATTTTAACCGTCCGTTGTCTATACGCCACTTTTCAAGCCGGTTTGATATTACGGTTTGTTCGGAACAGATTCTCCGGATCCCATTTTGTCTTTACTTCTGCGAGTCGCTGTAGTCCCTTGCCTATTGCTGCCTCGATTCGCTCAGGACCTTCATCCTCTGTCAAGAAATTGATATAAGTCATCTTAAAACATCCACTGCAAAAGACCGATCGGCGGGGCGGGCCCGATTGCCTTATGGCTTTGTTGCAGAAACGATATGGGCCGATGACTCGAACTCGACACTTCCATCGGAATTGAGGTAGGGATTGAGGTCCCCCTCCGCTTCCTCAAGAATGCGCTGAATCTGTTCTTCGGTCAGAACGACGTCCATGACTGGCAGCCAACCTCTCAAATCTGCCTCGACCATCATCCGGATATTGGGAAATCGTGCCGTTCCATGTTGTGTCGTGATTGCGACAGAGGTTGTTCCGGCCTTTTCAAATAAGGTGACCAAGGCCTCCCGATCACCGAGGTCAAACGGTGCGCGCAAAGCATCGGCGGCTTGCTTACCGGCGGTACGCTCAAGAAGGGCCACCTCAACCGCGTACGCAGGGATTCTGTCTATGGAGTCCCAGACTGCCACGGCTAATTGCCCCTGCGGTTTCAGCACACGCAACATCTCGCTGATGGCACGGCGGCGTTCACCAAAGAACATAAGGCCAAACTGGCTTGTGACAACATCAAAAGACTGGTTTGGAAAGGGAAGTGATTCTGCTGTTCCCAGCCACCACTCGACCTTGGGCATGATTCGCTCGGCTACGACCAGCATACCGGGGCTGGGATCGAGCCCGGCCACAAAACCTGTTGGCCCCACTCGCAGGGCGGCTTCCCGGGCCAGTACCCCGGTTCCGCAAGCAACGTCAAGCACCCGATGACCAGATCGTACCTGCGCGGCGTCCAACACTCGGGGAGCCCATTCCTTGAACAGCCCTTTCACGAACAGGTCCTCATACGCCATCGCAGCGGCGATTTCCCCTGGGGAGGCTGTGCTTCGCTCAGTCATTTGCTCCTCCTGTTGTCGTCGAAATTCCATCCGTCTATCTTGAGTGGAGAAACAGGGGCAATCCGCGAAAATGGTCCCTGCCTCCGGCTATCCCATGAAATAGGTTACCTGTTCTGTGTCCTATGATCACAGTTTGAATTTTATCAATATCCGGCCTAAACAGAAACGTTGAAAACGCTTGAAAAATTTAGGTTTAGCGAATGGAACATGCCGGATGGGAAAATTGCGGGTATATATCCGATTAGGATAAACTTGGACATTTTTAAGCCTGGATTTGCGACAGTTTCATCTATTTGAAATTATGATGCGCTTGGTTATACTTCAACGAGGACTTTGAGTGACACTTTATCAACGAGGTCCTTAGTTTTCTCCTTATACGCAAGCATATGTGGTGCGGATAGATGTGCCTGCAAATCCTCTAAACTGCGCCACTTCTCGATTATTGTGACAACATTATCATCCAAATCTTGTGGAGGCAATCCTGTATGAACGTCAACGGTTGGCAGATACTCTAAACAACCATTTTCTCCAAGAACATTCGGAATGTTGGATTTTAAAATTTTAATGAACTCAGTCAATCGGTTTGCCTTAATATGAATTGAGGCAATTACGTTTATCATTTCGTACTCCTCTCCTTAATCTTTGGGCCAAAGTATCATTTGAGTACAACGGAAAAATGCGATTTTCCTGTTGGTTTCATCCGCAGTGACCTCGGCATCCCATACCTGTGTTGACCGGCCTTTGTGTACCAGTCTGGCAATGCAACTCACTCCACCTTCAAGCGCAGTTCCAATAAAGTTGGTTTTTAGTTCAATTGTCGTGAATCCGTATGCGCCCCTCGGAAGGTTGTTGATGGTTGCGTATCCACAAGCTGTATCGGCAAGTGCAACAACAGAGGCCGCATGCAAGAAGCCGTTTGGTGCACATATTTTCTGTTGAACTTTCATACGTGATCGCAGCTCATCCGGTTTAACAGACAGTATCTCAAGCCCCATGTGGCCGGGCAAATAATCTTTTCCAAAGTCGTTCCATTCACTAATGTCCCTGGGTATTTTTATCCGGGTCATCTCAATTTCTCTTTATTTCATCATTAATTGACATGGTGACAAATTTAAATAGGGGCCTTCACAATCAACGTCAAAAAAGCCAATACGGTCTGGCTATATCAAGAAAATCGAACGGATGATAGCTTCGAGATCATTTCATCTGCTTGATAGACGAAAATGGTGCCGCACAATTATGTAAGTGCCGGATTCCATATACCGCACACCATATCAGCGGCCCTCCCAATCCACCGGCCCAGTGGTGACTTAAGCCATATCCTCTTGGATTTGCGATTTTGACAAATTCGAGCGGAATCGAAACGATATTGCACACGGTAGCAGGTTTTTTTAGGATGCAATAATTTGAGACTCACTAAAATGTCCTGATCCGTGGATGGACACCGACTAAATCGTTCTGGATATTTACTTTCTGGTATCCTTTTTCGTGTTTACCCGGCACCTTCTGTGTGGTCTGTCTTTCGCTGCACCGCCGCCGTTGACAGTGATATGTTCTGTCTATATATTCAACCAGTGGTTGCAATCCGGTTCTCCTTGGTCCCTGTTGAACCTGCCTCGCCTTGGCCCAATAACTTCATTTTCCTTTCTCAGCAGTTAAAACGCAGTCAACCACCGAATTTTTTATCAGTGTGCGGGCCCGAATGAAATCCCATTTCCGGTCGCTGCACAATCGGCACCATAGCTTCCGCATGCCACTTTCCGCTTCCTGGAAGACGGCTCCCGTCGGAGAAAGAGGCCCGTGACGTGCCTCCGACGGTAACGGAGCCTCCGCCCGTATTCCCGCCGGGCGGTTGGGAAGAGGATGTGTTTCTCCCGGTCGACATTACCGGATGCTCTCAACCCCGTGTGAAAGGAGGACGACATGGCAGTCAAAGTATTGATTAAGCGTCGCTTCAAGGAGAAGTATTTCAATGAGATTAACGAAATGATCAAAAAGCTGCGCTACGGTGCCATGGACCAGGAGGGCTATATCTCCTCAGAGACGCTGTGGGACAGCAAAGATCCGTACCGCGTGGTGGTGGCGTCGAACTGGCGGTCGATGAAGGAATGGAATGTCTGGAAAAACAGCGACCTGAGAAAGATGGAGGGCGACACCATCGAAAAATACCTCGACGGTGAAACCGAATACGAAATCTATGAAATGGGCCTGTATCCCCACTAACCCTCCCCGGTCGGGCTCGGGCCGGGCGCCGGAGACGGGGATCGCGGCCCCGGAAACGGGAGTCGGGCCCGAGTAGACAATCGAAAAAAGGTGGCTATGCCCTCTTTTTTAAAAAGCCAAAATATTTCGCCTGCGTTCAAATCATCGGTTCAAAAAGGTAACCACAGCATAAAACCTATTACGGGAAGAATTAGGATAAAAACCATTCAATGCATTTTTTTCGCTGGAGTGGCACTACTCTGAAAGACGGTGACAATCGCCCATAAATCAGCTCCGCAGGTTTCCGGCTGCGGCGTTCAAAAAGTGAACACCTTGGTCGACTGGAATTTTTCCAAACTGATACAATTTTTTAGCGCGAACAAATTTATCCCATCCAAAACCATGAATCTGGAACGAGGCTTTTGATGTCGGTGACGCATTGGTGACAGCATTCACATGCGTACACAAGTGTCACATTGAGGAGTAAAAGGAAATAGAATAGGCTGTAATTTCTGCTTATCGAATACCAACTCATGACTCTTCCACCGGCCCCCTCAAGGAACCCTGATGTCGTAACCGGCGCTCTGCAGTGTTTCCGTAATATCTTTGACATGCGCCGGCCCGCGCGTTTCGAGCTCCAGGTCTACATGGGTCACGTATAGAGGAATACCCCGAACGTTGCGGTCGTGGTAGATATGAAGAACATTGGCTTTGGTGCCGGCAATTAACGCCAGAAGATTGGACAGCGATCCCGGTACGTCGGCCATTCGAATCCCGACCCGCATGATACGCCCGTGCAAGGTGAGCCCCTGGCTGATAATCCGGCCCAACAGCGGACTGTCGACGTTGCCGCCGCTGATGACAAGAACCGTTTTGCCCTCCCGCGGGATTTTCAAGGAACCGTTCATCAGCGCTGCCAGCGGCGCTGCGCCGGAGCCCTCGGCCAGGATTTTTTCACGCTCCAAGAGCAGCAGAATTGCCGCTGCAATCTGTTCTTCGTCTGCCACCACAATTTCATCGACGCCTTTTTTGATGATATCGAAAGTCAGCCGACCGACCTGCTTCACGCTGATACCGTCGGCAATAGACGACCGGCCTTCGACCTGCGTGATCCGTCCTGTCATTAATGCTTCGTAGGCTGACGGGCAGGCCGCTGCCTGTACGCCGACGATCCGGGTTTCCGGGGACAGATTCGTTGCCGCCGATACAATACCGGAAATCAGGCCACCACCACCGACGGGAACGACAACGAGATCCGGACGCTCCAGTTCATCGAAGATCTCGAGCCCGGCTGTTCCCTGGCCGGTGATGATATCTTCATCATCAAAAGGGTGGATGAACAGTTTTCCCGTGCAGGCCAGGCGCTGGGCCTCCTCGAGGCATTCTCCGATGCTCTGGCCGATGGTGACCACCTCGGCGCCGTACATGCGGGTGGCCTCCTCCTTGGTAATCGACACCCATTCCGGCATGACGATGGTTGCCGGAATATTGAGCTGTTTCGCCGCCAGAGCCAGGCCCTGGGCGTGATTACCGGCCGATGCAGCCACGACACCGCCCGGGCCGATGTCGGCTGAACATGTCAACAGTTTGTGTGATGCACCACGTATTTTAAATGAACCCGTTTTCTGCAGGTTTTCCAACTTGAGAAAAACATCACCCCCAAACATGCGGCTGAGGACCGGAGAGTGGACCAGAGGGGTTTTGACGATCCAGTCCTTAATCTGTGCCGCTGCCTGCCTGAGGTTCTTAAGAGATATCATGCAGAACTCCGCCAAATTGTGGATTATGGGTTGGGACACAACTATAGTGGGGATATTTGGTGCCGAATGTCAAGTTTACCCTCGTGACCGGGATCGATTGGCTACTTGCTGAAATGTCCGGGATAGAATGTTTCCTTGGCGGTTGAAATTTATTCATGAATCACATATGAATTGATGAACGACTCTTCTGAAAGGAACGTGGCGAGATAAATGGCCAACACCGAAAAGGGAGGTGATACCATGCCGTTTACTCTTCCCGAATATCAACCGCCGGATTTCAACCGACCAGCACTGTAGTAAATGCTCCTGAAGTCAAGTTCGAGCCGGTGGTGACTGCCGGTGTCGCCCCCAACAATTACCACGGGACCTCCGTCTATCCGGAATATTTTCAACTCGGTAAAGGGGCATGGCGCCTGGTCGAAGAGTCCCGCATGGATTGTGTGGTTGTTCGTGGTCCGAATGATCGGCTGCAGGTGACCGAGTTCAGAAACCTCAAGGTCGGTGATCTCGTGGCCGTGGGTCGCCGGGAAAATGGAGAGGACGGTATTTATGTCCAAACCGACGCTTTTGATTTTCCGGATTACGTGAAGGAGAAGTTTGCCTTCCGATCGCACCTGACCCGGGAAACCTCCTTTTCTATCGACTATGATGAACTCTACGATCTGCTGAAGTTCGAGCAGGCCAATGGGTTCATTCTGTGGGTTTTGGGGCCGGCAGTGGTGTTCGATCACGATTCACGCCAGGCCTTCGCAGCACTGGTCGAGGCCGGGTTTGTTCACGGGGTGATGGCCGGCAACGCCCTGGCGACCCACGACCTGGAAGGGGCCCTGTTCGGTACGGCCCTCGGGCAGGAACTTTACGCCAAACGTTCCGTGACCATGGGGCACTACATGCACCTGGATGCGCTGAACACGATTCGGCGGATCGGGTCGATACGCGAGGCCATCGATCAGGGACACATCAAGAACGGTATCATGCATGCCGTCACCCACAAGGATATCCCCTGTGTTTTGGCTGGGTCCATTCGGGACGACGGCCCCATGCCCGGAGTCATTGCCGATGTTTACCAGGCCCAGGATGCCATGCGGGGATTGACCCGGCGGGCGACCACCATCGTCTGCCTGGCCACGCAGTTGCATGCCATTGCCACCGGCAACATGACGCCATCGTACACGGTCACCGATAACGGCCGGATACGGCCAGTGTACTTTTACTCGGTTGATATGTCCGAATTTGCCGTCAGCAAGCTGGCGGACAGGGGATCGCTGACGGCGCGGTCCATTTTAACCAATGTCCAGGATTTCGTTGTCACTGTCGCCCGTGGCCTTATTGACCGCTGTGAATGAGGGTTTCGGCAGGGCGGATCGGGCGAAAAGACTTTTCTGATCAGCTTCCAGTGGCATGGGATCGAGTACCCGAGTATCGGGCACCAACACTGCGTCAATACATCGACAGTAGCGGTCAATGTACCGGTTTTTTTGTCGCAGGCCGTATCTGCGTGCCGGCGCGACCCTCGAGCGCGGCATCGATTTCTTCGATCGAACAGATGACAGCCCGCTTTCTTTTCTTTTCGACGAACTGCAGGGCCGCCTCGATTTTGGGGCCCATCGACCCCACAGGAAAATGACCCTCCTTTTTATACCGTCGCGCTGACCGGGGCGACAGTTCCGGCAGTAACGTTTCTCCAGGTTGGCCGAAGTTGAGCAAGGCGCCTTTTACGTCGGTTGCGATCATAAAAATGTCCACGCCGACTTCTTCGGCCAGCCGGGCGCTGGCCATGTCCTTATCGATAACGGCATCCACGCCGCAAAAGGTGCGCCCCTCGCGGATGACAGGAATACCGCCTCCACCGCAACAGATGACGATAAAATCCATTTGGATCAGCTTTTTAATTTCCCGTTTTTCGACGATCGTTACCGGCTGGGGTGAGACCACCACCCGGCGCCAGCCTTTGGGTGTCTTGCGGGTGGGGTAGGGCAGCTCGGCCGCCTGTTGTTGGGAGAAGATCGGGCCGATGGGTTTCGTCGGTGATTGAAACGCCGGATCTTTTTCGTCCACGACAACGTAGCTGATGAGACTCACCAGCGGTTTGTTATGGATCCCCATCGCCATGAGTTGACTGTCGAGGCTCGATTCGATCATGTAGCCGATCTGACCCTGCGTCAACGCAACCAGGATTTCGAGCGGCAGGCGTGGAACGGCGTCGCAGCTTTCCTGTTGGAGCATAAGGTTGCCGACCTGCGGCCCATTGCCATGGGTGATGATGATTCTGTGGGTTCGGCTGATTTCTGCCAGTTGGCGGATCGGGACCTTCAGGTTTTCAAACTGCTGTTCAATGGTACCTGTTTGCCCTTTGCGAATCAGGGCATTACCACCCAGCGCTACGAGGAGCGTTTCCTTTTTTTGATTCGGTTTCATTCAAACCTGTCTGCAGTATCGACGGTTTTTTCGATAGTTTCGATAGTATATGCAAAAAGGATAGACAGCGGCGATCATGCGCTTAATAGGGTATATGACGTCACTTTGAAATTCAGATCCTGCTATCCGAGCCATTTCATTTTATCCAGCAGCACGGCTTCAAGGGTGGGTTCTCCGTGGTCCCGGTACTCGTAGCGCACGCGGAGTGTGGGCTTGCTGATGTTCAGGATCAGTGGCAGGTGGATCGGCGTTGCAAAAAGCACCAGGTCACAGTCGGACGCGGCAATGGTCTGTTCGAGATCCTTGATCTGCCCCGGTCCATACCCCATAGCCGGCAGCACCGCACCGATGTGGGGATGTTTTTCGTAGAGGGTTTTAAGGGTACCGGCGGCAAAGGGGCGCGGATCGATAATTTCCGCGGCCTTATGCTTTTCAGCGGCAATGAGGCCGGCACCGAAAGGCATGTCGCCGTGGGTCAGTGTCGGTCCGTCTTCGACCACAAGGACACGTTTGCCGGCAATCAATTCCGGCTGGCTTACCAGGACCGATGATTCGGCCAACACGATCTGAGCTCCCGGAGCGTATCGGCGTATGTTGTCGCGGACCTGATCGACTTTTTCGGCCGGTGCTGTGTCGACTTTGTTGATCACGGCAATGTCCGCCATCAGCATGTTTGTTTCGCCCGGGTAATATAAACGTTCGTGCCCGGCCCGATGCGGATCGAAAAGAACAATGTGTACATCCGGGCAATAAAACGGCGTATCGTTGTTGCCCCCATCCCAGACGATGACATCCGCTTCTTCTTCCGCAGCTTTCAGAATTTTACCGTAATCGATCCCGGCATAAACGACAATTCCCTGGTCGACGAGCGGTTCGTATTCCTCGCGTTCCTCGATGGTGCAGCGGTGCCTCTCGAAGTCGTCGTAAGCGGAGAAGCGCTGAACTTCCTGTTGGCGCAAGTCACCATAGGGCATCGGGTGCCGCACGGCCACGACCCGTTTTCCCTTTTGCCTGGCGATTTCACAGACCTTGCGGGTTGTTTGCGATTTGCCGCAACCGGTCCGAACGGCGCAAACGGCAATAACCGGTTTGCGGGCCCGCAGCATCGTGTAGGTGGCGCCGATCAGGGTGAAATCGGCGCCGCCGGCCATTGCAATTGATGCCTTGTGCATGACGTCCGTATGGGGCACGTCACTGTAGGAAAAGGCCACAAGGTCGATTTTATGATCCCGTATAAGATCGGGCAAGCGTTCCTCAGGAAAAATGGGAATTCCGCGCGGATAATTGCTTCCCGCCAATTCGGGTGGATAAAGCCGCCCTTCGATATTGGGGATCTGGGCGGCGGTGAAGGCGATGACCTCATAGCGGGAATTGTTTTTAAAGTACACGTTGAAATTGTGAAAATCCCGGCCGGCGGCTCCCATGATGACGACTTTTTCTATCATCTGAACGATCCGTTTTTTGTCCGCGACAATCAGAGCTCTGCGCCATTCTTATTTACTTGACAGGCCGGCGTAATGCTGGTGATATTCGCGTACTTTTTGTATTATGTTTTGTATGACGTTAATATTTCAATGACCGGTGGGTTGCCGAAACACTGGTTTTTAAAGACCGCTTTGAGCGGTTCATCAGCCATTCCACCGGCCTTGGTGGAGGGCAGAGGTCCCTACCATAACGCACGATTTTGAGTGTGTAAAGGCTTGTAAAAGAGGAGTCCCTATGCGAAACATATTGCGCCAACGACTGATTGACAAAGAGTTCTGCCTGGGGACTATCGTCAGCATCCCATCCCCTGAAACAGCTGAATTGCTTGCGTTGTGCGGCTTTGACTGGCTGTTCATCGATATGGAGCACGGCGCATTCGATGTCGTCAGCTTGCAGCGCATATTGCAGGCGGTGGCGGACAGAGCGCCGTGCCTGGTCCGAGTGCCGGCATTGGACGAAGCCTGGATTAAAAAAAGTTTAGACAGCGGCGCGGACGGTATCATCGTGCCGCATATCTGCTCGGCGGCCGAGGCTCAGAAGGCCGTAAGGTATTGCAAATACCCGCCGGTCGGCAGCCGCAGTGTCGGGCTGGCCAGGGCCCAGGGATACGGCACCGCGTTTGCTTCTTATCTCAGCCAAGCAAATGCCGAAATTTCAGTGGTATTACAGATTGAGGATATCGATGCTGTATCGCGAATTGAGGAAATCGTTCGAGTGGCGGGTATCGACTGCCTTTTCGTCGGTCCTTACGACCTCTCGGCCAGTATGGACATGACCGGCCGGGTCCAGGACCCAAAGGTGGTTGAGGCGATCACCACGGTACACCGCTGTGCTTCCGCGGCCAACATTCCGTTGGGAATTTTTGTTACGACCGTAGAAGAAGCCCCGGCCCATATCGATGCCGGCTACACGCTCATTGCCGTGGGTGTCGATTTGATGCTTCTCTCCGGTGCGGCTCAGAGGATTATCGAAACCCTGAAAGGGAAAATCCCTGTATCTAAATAACACAGGGAGCTTTTCTCGCAATGAGCGAATCAGAGCGGAGGTAATGATCAGCAGCGAAAACGGGCACTGTCTGAATCAGGGAGGACAATCGAGATGTTAAAAGGAATGGTTGCAGTGGTTACCGGTGCCAGCAAAGGAATCGGGCGTGCGACGGTCCTCAGACTGGCCGGTGACGGCGTCAAACTGGTTATCGGTTCCACCAGCCGAGAACTGCTGGAATCGGTTGGCAGAGAAGCCGAGGAAGCCGGCACGGAGGTCGTGGCGCGCTGTTGCGACGTGACCCGGCAGGCGGACTGCGAGGCGCTTGCAGACGCAGCGAAAATAAGATTCGGAAAGATCGACATTCTTATCAACAATGCCGGTATTGGGTATTCGGGCAAAGTTGTCGATTTGGCCCCCGAGGACGCCGAAAAAATGGTCCGGGTGAATATACTGGGCGTATTTTTCATGACGAATGCCGTCCTACCGGAGATGATCGCCCGCAATCGCGGTGACATCGTTAACATCGGTTCGGTGGCCGGGTTGAAATACTCGCCGGCATTTGCCCTATATTCGGCGACCAAATTTGCGGTCAGAGCTTTCTCAGAGGGGTTGCGCAACGAGGTTCAGGAACACAACATACGTGTGACTACGGTGCACCCGGGGATGGTTGCCACCAATTTCTTCGATTCTTTTTCCCGCGGCGGCATAAGTCTGCCGACCGGCAAGGGTGATCTTTTAAAGCCGGAGGATGTCGCTGAAAATATTCTTTTTGCTTTGACCCGACCTCGATCGGTGGCGCTGAACGAACTGACCGTGAGACCCTACTGGCAGGAGCGTTAGACCCGCAAATTTCATGAAAAAAGCGGGCGAAGCGGTACTTCGGCCCTCACCGACCGCCATACGCCGGCAAGCTCTCAGAGCGCCAAATGACTATAGTTGGTATCATCCCTCTATCACCGACTCTTTGCGATGCAGGCCTCGTCAGGCAAGGCCCCTTACTTTTGCTGCAACATACATCCGCCTGAGTATGCTGCCCCTTTTCGTCGGCCTGCGCCTCAGTCTTCGTTGCGACCTGAAGTTCTGATTCCACCTCTAATACCGCCCGCCGTTTTTAAATGCTTCGTCGAGGTCGACCTGATAGCCGAAGACAAGCGAATTGGTCTGATTGGCCATGCCCACCACGGCCATCAATTCCGACAGCATCTCCTCGGTCATGCCCTTTTTTCTGGCGGCGGCCGTATGGCTGTTGACGCAATATTTGCAGCCGTTGGTTGCGCTCACGGCAACATAGAGCATCTCCTTGGTCAACGGGTCAAGGGCGCCTGCGGCCGTCACCGATTTTACGCCTTCCCAAGTTCGTTTCAATAGCTCCGGCTGTACGGCCAGCGTTTTCCAGAAGTTGTTGACCCAGTCCACCTGGCGCGTCGCCATAATGTCATCGTAGACCTGGCGGACCATCGGACTCGCCTCTTCGTACTCGATCATTTTTACGGTCGGCATATACTCCTTCCCTCCTATTCTTCTTTCAGAAAAAAGTCGTGTTCGGTTGTAGCATTTTAAAATCCATTATGAATAATGCCGGTTAGAATGACAGCGTATCGAGTGGTCCGGTAATGGCCGATTAAAAACTGAATACTTTCCCCGCAGCAATCAGATCGATCAAATGGGGGCGCCGTCCAGCAGCATGTTTGGAAAAACTTTCCCTCGTCTACCTGACGGGATTTCGCGCACGGCGGTCAGATGCCAATCGGCATTTCATGCGCCACCAAATAGGGGAAGTCATCGCCGGGTCATATTTTCTGTTGACCAATGCCGGAGTAAACGGCCTTGCAAATGCCGGATACTCCGCCTTTCAGTCCCTCCGGGTTTTTAAACCCTTCCGTTTCACGAAGAGTGTTCAGATACGCCTCTGCCGAAACCAGGGACAGGTAAAGTTGGTCGGCGTCGCCATCCGGTTCTATGCTGAACAACCAACCATCGCCGTAAGGGTCTGCACTGATTTTTTCGGGAGCGTCCTTGACGCTGCTGTTGTAACGGACAGTTCCAGATAGGGGCGCGTCCAGGTAAAGAATTTTTCCGGTAATGGCAAAAATGATCGATTCGCCATCGCTAACCCTCCGGCCATCTTCAGCCAGCCAGTCAAGGCTTTTTAATCCGTTAAGCAGAATCAATGCCGCCTGAGTAAGCCCAAAAACGATGGCCCGATCCTGCTTTTTGCCCCAAAGCCCCTGTTGGAGGACATAGCGGCGATCATCAGGGATATCCACCGTCTTGCCAAGGAATTTGTCGATTACAGTCATTTTCCGTTCCACCTTTGTTGGCGCTATTTTACCGAAGAAGTTTACCCATTGAACGGGTTGCTGTTTTCTGGGCAGTGGGTTCAAAAAAAGCGATCATTTTCCGCCCGCTATTCCGATCACTGCTATTCCAACTGTCCTTTTTACCCCGTTAGCACGATAAAGTAAAAACACCCGAACCTATATTTTTTCGCGTTCGATGATTCCCGTCAAGCACCCCACCGCACCGGCAGCCTTGGCCAATTCACTGATGTCGACCGTGAGGCAAGTGATCCCCATACTTTCGTAGAACGATTGGGTCATCGGGTTTCCGGCCGGCATGAGAATTTTACCCGGCGCGACGGTGACGAAATTCAATGCAAATCCGCGTGTGGCCTCCCCTACGTCCGGGATAAAGTGTACGGTAAACCCGTTTTCTCGCAAAGCTTCCACGGCCGAATACGCCAGCCGTTCGGGCCAGGCCAGAGCCAGGCCTTGATCGGCAAACCTCAGAATTCCCATCAAGTGCATGGTGCCGTATGGCAGATCCACTATGATCACCCGGACGCCCATTTCGTGCAGCAGGCCGGTTACCTGGGAAGTGCCTTCGGCATTGGTGCGGAGCCCTCGGCCGAGTAACACTGTCGATGGGGAAATCCAGGCGGCGTCGGCACCCTCAAACGTGCCCTGTCCCCGGACGGATTTCAAAATCGGGATACCGAGATCGGCCAGGCGGCGGGCGACCCAGCGCTCTTCACCGGCACGCACGGTGGATGCGGGTCGGGCAAGGATAGCGCCTTCGGGTGTCATGAACAGCAGGTCGGCAACGAACATCTGATTCGGAGATACCGAACCCTTGGGGGCGACGTCATATACCTTTACGCCGGCCTTGGTAAATGCGTCGACCAGCATATCATGCTGGTCCCGGGCGTTTTCCATATCCAGTTTGTCCAGCATCTGGACCGCATCGGGATCTTGTTCAACCGCGAGTTCCGATCCGGGACGATGCACCATAACAGTTCTCAGCGGCGCCCATTCATTCGCCTGGCCGAACCGGCCCCAAACGCTGCCGATTTCATCCCTCAGAGGCGACGACCGCGGCGACCAGCCGTTACCGCCGTAAGCCGAGGCGTTGTGAAGGTGATTTTTTCCCATGAGTATCGATTCCTGTATATTTCCCGTGTGCTTCACGCCATTGCCGGCCGTATTCGAAGCTATGGTTTTTTAATTGCCACCTAAATTGAGCGATTGTCGAGGTTGCCGAAGATACAATGAAGATGCGGTAAGATCGGCAGTCCCGGAGGGTTTCAAATTCTAAAAATCAAATCTGATAGAATTCTTTATAGATAAAGCAGTTCCCCCCTCTTTTAAAATTTGAAACGCTCACTTTAGGTGACAGTTTGATCCCAAGGAGCAATTGGGATTTTCTGAAACGCCCTTTTGTGATGGCCCTTCAAAATGCCAAATGGTGGGCGTGGTGTCAAGAAGACAAAAGCGCTTGTGTAATACGACCTTAATCCATTTTCCTATCATAATCGTTTTGACAATGCTGATGTTTATTATCATGATGTAATCTAAACCCAATTTGAGCGTTTATATTTTCGTAATGGCAAAATTAAAAATAAGTATAACGAATTCCGCCAATTTGACTTCAGATAATATATAACACTCACATTCGGGTAAAGACTATCTATTCCTTTTGACTAGAAGCTTTATGGAATACAGACATATATAACGCAAGAAATACAATGATTAGCCGTAAAAAACACGGCTACTTGGATCAAAAAACACCACTATAATCGGAGGGAAATCGATGAAATACTTGATAATGGTTACCATGCTCTTCAATGCTGTCGCCCTTCAAAGCTGCCAGACGGTACCGCCGATTCACACCGTCGATGCGGTGGATCTCGATCGTTTCATGGGAGATTGGTATGTGATCGCGAACATCCCCACGTTTATTGAAAAAGACGCCTACAATGCGATCGAGTCCTACCGCCTCGACGACGACGGTAACGTGATAACAACATTTACATACAACAAAGGCGCATACGACGGCCCTGTTAAAAAGTATACTCCCAAGGGTTTCATACGTGACAAACGATCAAACGCTGTTTGGGCAATGCAATTCATATGGCCCATAAAAATGGAATACAGAATTATTTATCTGACACCAGATTACTCCCAAACCGTCATTGGCCGCACAAAAAGAGATTATGTCTGGATAATGGCCCGGGCGCCTTCAATTCCGGATACAGATTACGACAGTATTTTGAAATTTATCGAAAAACAAGGCTACGATATTACCCTGGTGCAAAAGGTACCGCAGCAGCTTGGCAATAAATGAGAGGAGTGGATATTCTATCAAACAGAATAGAAGCCATCTGAAAATTGGGATTTTTGTTCTATATCAATGCGAATGCGAGTTTCCCCGCAGAACGAATCATCATCACACGACACGATAAATTTGACATTTCCAGCCGATACAGTACAATTTATCTGGAGTTTTTAACGGCCATGCCGGCCGGTCGACCTGAAGAACAGTTGACACAATCAACCATCGCCCATCCAACCCTCCAAGGAGGACCCATGAAAACGTTGACGGTATCGGTCAGCCTGCTTTCGATTCTCGCATTCGCCGTAATATTTGGTTGCGCACCGCAAACCCGGGTCGATCTGGTCTACCAACCATCCGGTTTTAGGGTATCTCCCTGTCAAAAAAGCCTCTCAATAGTCACCTTCAAGGACTCGAGAGAGAAAAAAACCGTCGGTGAAACCCAGAGAGGGTTGCCGATCTATGCCAATGACTCTGTGTCCAACTGGATTTCGAGGGCCTTCTATGACCAACTCGATCGCAGTGGCTGCACTGTTGAATATCACGACAGGGGCGCCATGTTCGATACCGACTACGTGCTGACTGGTGATATCAAGGAGTTGACGGTCATCCAGATGTCCCATACCGAATACGATGGCAGATTACGGCTCAATGTCGTCGTCCAGGCTGATGGAAAGCAAGTATTCAGCAAGGAATATGTTAGCGCCCTCACGAAAAAGACATTACCTTCCTCTGAAATACCCAAGGAGACCCTAACCGAACTGCTGCAGGGGTTGATTCAGGAGGCCCTGTCGGACCTGCGCGACCGCTTGAGTTAATGTCCATCAATTTTTTCACAGATGGGCCCAAGCGAGGTATTTTGTTCCTGCAGCTAAAGTGGTCCCATTTTGAGCCGATAATATACCAGTACGTATGTCATTTGCCCGCCAAAATAGCGTTCTGTCCGCTTAAATTCCACAATATGAAGTGGTATTCGATGGCCGGGGTGGGGGACATGGGGGTGGTCACAATGCGGCTGGATGTGAATTGCGAGACCTGAAAGGAGTGATTTGCATGGCGATACATCCTAAACGCGGACCGGCACCGATTGTCGGAGTCATGCAACAAAGGATATTTGGTCTGCCCGTCGATAGTGAAATTATTTTTAGCAATTACAAGGATATATACAAGAAGAGAATCGAGAAACGTCAGAGAGAGCTCATCATTAAGCTTTCGTTTTTAAAGCCGTTCCTCGACGGTGATGAAAAGATTTTACTGGTCACAACCGGACACTCACCACCGACGATTTTCGAAAAGATGGGACTCGGATGGCTCTTCGTATATCTAAAAAGATCGCTGCTGGTTTTTACGGACCGGCGGATTTTTCATATTCCGACAACACCGATTTACAGGTACCGTAACTCGATTTCCCAAATCTCCTACGGCGATTGCCAGTCCATTACCCTGAAGGGTCGATCGCTGGTGATAACCTATCCTTCCACGATGATTACCGACAAATTCTTTAGTATTGCCGGCAGAGAAAAAAAGAAAATAAGGGAGATATTGAAAAAGGTGCCGATTGCGGACGGTCGTAAAACCGCAGCCGGCAGGATTCACCTTTGCCCCCAGTGCGCCGCGCCTTTGTCCGCTTCGCGCCCCACTTGTCAACGCTGTCAGTTGAAATTCAAATCCGGAACCATGGCAACCCTTCTGGCCATACTTCTGCCCGGGGGGGGGTATTTTTACATCCGGCAGCCTTTCCTGGCAGTCGTGGCTGCGATTCTGGAGGTGCTGTTGCTGATCGGGATCGGCATTTCGTTAAGGGACCTGGTCGACGGCGTCACTGCAAGTGTCGCGTTGTTTGCGGGCGCCTCGGTCCTGTTCATCCTCGAGAAAATCGCCGCGGTCGTCCACGCGCGCGTTTTTATTCGCGAATTTGTCCCCGGGCGAAAGGATATCACTTTCCAGGGGCTCGATACGCAGGTTGCTTGAGAAAAACGGCTGCGGGAACGGCAACCTTTCCTCACGGGCGCCTCTCGTTTGGAGAGGGTGTATAAAGGGAAATCTTCCAGTTTAGCGGTTCCATGAAAAAAGTGACGCTCCAACCGCCAGTGAGCCCAGAGTCATCAGAGCCAATATGGTCAATTCCGGCCCCACCTCGAGCAGACCCGCTCCATCGTTCATGATCCTGCGTACCGCCCGCAACAGGTGCGTCAGGGGAAATATTTCTGCGATTCCCTTTACCCAGCCGGGAGCCCCCTCCAGGGAGAACCAGACTTCGGACAGAAACATCATCGGCCAGGAAATGAAATTAAGAACCCCAGTGGCAAACTCCTCGCTGGTTCCCCGCGAGGCCAGTACCAAACCCAGAGACGTCAGGCTGAGGCTGCCAAAAAGAAAAACCAGTGCTAAAAGAGCGTAAGAGCC
Organism: uncultured delta proteobacterium; assembly: GCA_963825595.1. Taxonomy (GTDB): domain Bacteria; phylum Desulfobacterota; class Desulfobacteria; order Desulfobacterales; family SG8-13; genus JARFQH01. The sequence goes on from CAWGUE010000021.1 coordinate 26,106, forward strand.
TTCCACGTGAAAAGAGAAGATCAGGTCGCAACCGATCCACACCACCGTGAGGGTGAACATCAGCAGGAAGATGCGGGAGAGCATCTGAGCGCTGAGGTACTCAAAGGCCGTCAACGGTGTCGCTTTGAGTCGTTTCAATACACCGTTTTTGCGATAGCGGACGACCACATAGCCCACACCCCATAGGGCGCTGAACATCATATTCATGGCCAGTATTCCCGGAAACAACCAGTCGATGTAGCGGACCTTTCGGCCGGAGACTTCATGTCTGCGGACCGGAAGTGAAAGATCCTGTGGGATCAGACTGCCTTGGAATAGCTTTTCCAGGATGTACCCTTTTGGGGCCGTTTCGTTGAGCCAGTAATTGTGCGGCGGCGGGCCGGTCTGGACCAGAAAGTCGACCTTATGGTTTCTGAGCTTGTTAAACGCGTCTTCGGCGGTCGCGAACCCGATGAACTGGATATAATCGGTCCGGCCGAACCGTTCGGGAATATCCAGCATGTTGACCGCTGTGGTTTCGGTTTCAGCAGGAAAGACGCCGACTTTAAACTCGGTGTAGCGGTCACCACCGAATATGATGCCGAAACCGGCCACGATGAGGAAAGGGAACAGAAAATTCCAACCGAAAGCGGCCCGGTCGCGAAAGAATTCGCGATTCCGGGCGACAAATATGGTCCAAAGCCTTTTAAATTGCATGTTCACTCTCTCAATTGGCGACCGGTCAGGCTCAGGAAAACGTCTTCGAGATTCGGTGAGCGTACGGTCATATTCTTTAAGTCGACGTTTTGGGAAATCAGTTCGGCCACGCAGCGGTTGAGGTCGTCTGTCATAATTTCGACCCTGTCCCGAAACAAGTGGTACGGATCGGACAACCGGGATGGCACGGAATCCAAGTTCTGCGAAGGTAAGGTCACGGTGACACCGCCGCAGTAGCGTTTGATCAGTTCTGCGGGAGTGCCCTTTGCAATCATGCGGCCGTAATCCATTATGGCGATCTCGTCGCACAGATACTGGGCTTCTTCCATATTGTGGGTCGTCAGCACCAGGGTTCGACCCTCGGCCTTTATCGTTTGGACAATGTCCCACAGGTTGCGGCGGGCTTGAGGATCGAGCCCGGTGGAGGGCTCGTCCAGAAACACGAGATCGGGTTTGTTGATCAACGCCAGTGCCAGCATAAACCGTTGTCGCTGGCCGCCGGATATGCGGTCGTTGTATTGATGCAGAAATTCTTTTAATTGACACATGTCGATCAGCTTCTGCATATCGGCGGAATCGAGGTAAAGATTTTTGAAGGTCTGCATGGTTTCGTGGACCGTCAGAAACGACAGCAGAGCGGTCTGCTGGAAAAGGATGCCGACTTTGTTCCGGTATGCGTCCGTGCGCGGCTGGCCCCGATACAGAATTTCACCTGACGTCGGGGGCATGATGCCTTCGATGACCTCGATGGTGGTTGTTTTGCCGGCACCGTTGGGTCCCAGCAGACCGAGGCAGGTTCCCTGCCGGATGTCGAAAGAAACGCCGTCGACGGCAGCAACATGGCCGTATGTCTTCACCAGGTTTTTAACTTCGAGAAGGGGCGACATCATTTTCGATTCTGTTTATTCGCATTCGGACTGTTGGACATAGAATTCATAAAAATTTCTGTCTAACATAAGCATTCCCATGGGGTTATCAAACCGGTTTTGCTTGACAACTCCGGCGGCGGGTTTTAGGTTTCAGCGTGTTTTCGGCGGCCAACGATAAAAGGGTATGACGGACGACGGCTGCAGAACGCGCAGGAAGATGTTACTCAGGCGCGCCCATTATGTGTGTATGCAACAATTAGAGGATATATGCCGGTCATTCTATCGATTGTGGGTAAATCCGGAAGCGGTAAAACGACGCTGATTGAAAAACTGCTCCCTGAGTTGAAGCATCGCGGCTATCGCATCGGAACCATCAAACATGCCGCTCATGAAGCGGATATGGATAAGGAGGGCAAAGACAGTTGGCGCCACAGGGAAGCCGGTGCCGACACTGTTCTCGTTGTTTCTCCCAAAACCATCGCTATGATCAAAAGCCATCCGGACCAGGGCCAGGAAGATCTCGATAAATACTTTGACGATGTGGATCTGGTTTTGACCGAAGGGTTCAAATCGGGAGACAAACCGAAAATCGAGATTTTTCGTCCGGAGGCGCACCGGGAGCTTCTATGCCGGGGCGACGCCCAGCTGGTTGCTGTTGTAGCGGATGCCGCCATCAACCCGGGCGTACCGGTTTTCGGTCTGGACGATGTCGGTGGGCTGGCTGATTTTATCGAGGCACGCTACATTCTCGATCGACTGCCGTCCGGGTCCGAGCCTATCGTTTTGCCGGCCGGAAACCGCTGATATTCATTGGGCGGTATGGGACAGGCTTACCCTCAGGATCATACATTCAATTTAGTTTTTTCCGCAGAATTGATCCACATGGACGACGAAAGTGTCTTATTTCTATTCATGGATGCTGAAAAATCAACTCCAAACGCCCATCTGAAGTGGCCGCCGCTGCTTTCCGGGACACTGATCAGAAGGTACAAACGTTTTCTCGCCGATGTGAAACTCGATAACGGTCGGACGGTTACCGCCCATTGTCCCAACACCGGCAGCATGACAGGTTGTTCTGAGCCTGGCAGGCCGGTGTATCTGTCGTTTCATGATGACCCCAAGCGGAAACTCAAATATACATGGCAGCTGATCCGAATGCCCGATTCTCTGGTTGGGGTCAACACGCTGGTCCCAAACCGCCTGGTGGAACAGTCGATCCGCGCCGGGGCGATACCCGAATTCCGATTCAATAAGGAAATCCGCCGAGAAGTGGCGGTCGGAAATGGTTCCCGAATCGATTTACTTTTGTCTGACGCCGCCGGACGGGCCTGTTATATCGAAATAAAAAACTGCACATTGGTCGAGGAGGGTACGGCCCGGTTTCCGGATGCCGTTACCGCACGTGGCGTGAAACACCTGATCGAACTGGAGCGGCTGCGTGCCGCCGGAGATCGTTGCTTCATGTTTTACTTCGTTCAACGCATGGATGCACGCAATTTCCAACCGGCGGATCACATCGATCCCGAGTACGGCGCGACCCTGCGGCGGGTTTCAGGGCAGGGGGTGAATATTCTGGCCTACGACGTCGACGTGGATCTGGACGGAATCCGTTTGCGCCGCCCGATTCCCTGCGAACTCTGAACACTCGCCATTTCGTGAACATGCCATAATGGGACCGCCCTTCGATGAACTCCCGGAGAACACCTTAACGGTGACAATTGTTAAAATTAAAAAAAGAGAAAGGGGACTCGCATGCGAGTCCCCTTTCTCTTTTTAGCTTTAACGCTCTTCTTGGCTAGGCGACATCCAGTTTCTGGCGGTCGGCCATATCCATCAGCACGCGTTCGCGGGCCTTGTCGATGCCCAGTGCCTTGCGCTTCTTGTCGATATGAGCGATCATCATGCTGGCCATCTCATATGGATCCGCTGTGAAACCCCACTTGCCGAAGCCCTGTTTTTCCAGACCGTTGAACAACAGTTCGTGGAACTTGGTGCCTTCGACAATCGGAAAGTGCACACCGAAGACCGTGAACACACCGGAGGCGACGAAATATTGGCCGATACAAATGGCCTTTTCGCTCATCCATTCCGGCGCGGCTCCGGCGACCGGCAGATCGGCCATGCTGTCACCCAAGCCACCCTCGTTGACCATTTCGGCGCAGGCAATCAGGATCCGGCTGTTGTCCACGCAGGATCCGATGCCGAGCACCGGCGGCATACCGACGGTCTCGCAGACCTCGCGCAGCCCCGGACCGGCCATAACCGCGGCTTCCGGCGTTGTCAGCCCGGCTTTGGCCAACGCGACCTGGGAGCAGCCGGTCTGCACGACCAGAATGTCGTTCTTGATCAGTTCCTTGACCAGTTCGACGTGGACCCAGTCCTGCTTGACCCTGGGATTGGTGCAGCCGACGACGCCGGCCACACCGCGGATGCGACCGTTGATGATGTTGTCGTTAAGCGGACGGTAACTGGCCCGAAAGGTTCCGCCGAGCATGTACTTGATGTACTCGTGGGAGAACCCGTGAACCCCGATGTTGCGGATCTGCGGGATCTCCACCTTGGCCGTGCGGTTTTTGAAACGTGAAATTGCCTTGATGACCACCTCGTCGGTGCACTCCTTGGGGGTGTGCTCATGGAACTCGATGTGGGTGGCGCCTTCGATCTTGCAGCGCGGGTTGGTGGTGATCAGAGGCGTACCGTAGCAGTCGGCCACCTTGGCCAAACCCTGCTTGATGCACTGGACGTCGACGCACATGGCATCGACGGCACCGGTCACCAGAATCGTTTCGGTGGACATGAAGTTACCGGCGTGGGGTATACCGTGCCTCACCAGCACCTCGGCACCGGAGCAGCACATGCCGGCCAGGTTGATGCCCTTGGCGCCGGCTTTCTTGGCCTCTTCGATCAGGGTGTTCTCGTTGCACGACTCGATCATCGACTCGAACAGGTTCGGTTCATGGCCGTGAACGATGATGTTGACGTAGTCTTCCTTGAGCACGCCCATGTTGACCTCGATGCTGATGGGCGACGGGGTGCCGAAAAGGATGTCGGAAATTTCGGTGGCCACCATGGAACCGCCCCACCCGTCGGCCAGGGCCGTGCGGCTGATTTGCTTGATTATGTTGGTGTAGTCCTGGTCCACGCCCATGTGGCTGCGGTGCATGCACTCCATGATTTCGCGCATGGCTCCGCGGGGGACGATGCCGGCTTTACGCCAGGTTTCGAGAGTCTTGGCCGGTACCCTCTTGGCAAAAGGAATTTCACCCTCCACCTGGGTGTAGGTGCGCTCCAGCTCTTTGTAGAGGTCATTGGCGATATCCATCAGCTCGCGGTCCTCGGTTTCGATACCGATGGAGCGGGCGACTTCTTCCAGCTTGACCGGATCCTTGATCTGGTAGTCCTGGATTTTACCGTTGACCACATCCCGAAAAAGGTCGAGCATGCTCATGCCGTGGTCGGTATGGGCAGAGCCGCCGGCGGCGACCATGCGGGCGAAGTTTCGGGACATGATGGTATCGATGGTGGCCCCGCAGACCCCGACCTTGCCGTAGGGGTCCTTGGAATTGAGCCGGCAGGGACCCATGGCGCAGTGCTTGCAGCAGGCGGAGTCGGCGCCGATGGGACAGGCTTTCATGTTGATGGCCCGATCCCAGGCGGTCTCCACGCCGTCTTTCTTGGCTTTTTCAAGCATCTGGATCGTGGCATCGCAAGTGGTCAGATCCCGGAAATTGATCTCTTTTTCCTTCTTCTTGGGAATGATTTTTTTCTCCTCGGCCATGGCGTTTCCCCTCCTATTAGGGTTGAATGATGTTTGCCTTTTTCTATCGTTATGACAGTTGGTTATGTAACGATCGGCGATAATCTGGCCCTTATTAGTAATGATTACTATTATTCCTACAGGGTGGCTTGATTCTTGTCAAGAAAAAATAATATCAATTGAAACACCCGGTGATTTGTACTATGTAATCAACTCTATAGCTCTATAGCACAGTCGCTGCTCGATCGTCGCAATCGGGCGGTCTAACTGGTAGATCTCGGTCTAACAGGTAGATCCATGGATCGATCCCATTGCGCTTAAGCCGCTCATCGCCGGCCAGGTTTTTCCTGGCCCATCCGCCATGATTGAGGAGGGTTCAAACGACGAATGAAAGGAAAGGGGTTATGACCGAAGACAAAGAGATAAAAATCTTCTCCCTCAGTACGTGCAGCCACTGCAAATCGGCCAAAAAGATGCTTGCCGATTGCACCATCAAATACGAATTCGTGGACGTCGACCTGCTGGATGGCGACGAGCGCAAAGCCATCCTGGCTGATGTGAAAAAATTCAATCCGAAATGCTCTTTTCCGACGATCATCATCGGGGAAAAGGTCATCGTGGGGTTCAAGGAAAAGGAGATAAAGGAGGCTCTCGGACTCTAATGGACGCACAAAAACTCTATGAAATGATGAAAAAGGTTCAGGAACCCAAGGGCTACTATTTCAACACGGACAAGGAGAGAACCTTCGAACTTCTCGAAGCGCTCATTCTGAACAAAAACCGCTATGGGTATATGGGTTGTCCGTGCCGGCTGCTTTCCGGAGATCGCCAAAACGATCGGGACATCATTTGCCCGTGTGTCTACAGTGTGCCGGACATTGCCGAATACGGCAGTTGTTACTGCAACCTGTACGTTTCCAAGGACTGGAACGAGGAAAAGATTCCCCGAAATTATGTGCCGGAACGCCGGCCGCCGGAGAAAATGGAATTTTAGGACGCTAACAATATATCCGGCGCTGGGAAGCAAATTCATGCTTGACTTTCCGGACGATTCAGCACATGTTGTCTCTATTGCAAACTACTTGGAATTTAAAGACTAAACTCGCTCATGACAGGTGAGGCCCGAGACGCTGTAACCATGAAAGGAGCCAAAGGTGGGACAGAAAATAGAAAAGAAAGAGGTCTGCCAGTGTAAAAATTGCGGCAACGAGGCGGAAATGGTATTCACCTGCGCCCTGCCGGACATGGAGACGGATTCCGAAAAAACACCTCCTGCGTCCCAACCGGCCCCGGGAACACGACAGAAAAAGCAGGCCAAAGGCACGGCCACATGTACCCACTGTGGGAATGAGGCCGATATGTGGATCGACTACTGATTCCGGGTCGACGGGGACCTTGTCCCCTGACGCTTCACGTTGACCGCCGCATGACCGCTAACCGGCGGCATCAACGCAGGGACGCGGACGGAAAGCGAGGGTTTCTGCCGACAGTGGCGCTACAAAACTGTTGCCGAAAAGAATCATCAGGCGAGGTGAGCAATGCAAGAGGAAAAAAAGAACGTTAATACGGGTTTAAGAGGCGTAACGGTCGCCAGCACACGTATCAGCGATGTGGATGGTAAAAAAGGCCGCTTGATTTACAGGGGTTATCTGGTGGGAGATCTGGCGGAGCGGGCCAGTTTTGAAGAGGTGACCTATTTGCTGCTCTACGAGCAATTGCCCGGGAAAAAAGAGCTGGCGCAATTCAAAGAGCGGCTGGCTTCTGAGCGCTGGATATCGGATTCACTGGTGGCAGCCCTGAAAACACAGCCGGCAGAGGCGCTGGCGATGGACATCTTGCAGGCCGGCGTGGCGCTTCTGGCCAACACTGATCCGGATGTGACCGATCAGTCCAAGGCCGCATCGGAGCGCATGGCTGTGCGTCTGATTGCCAAGTTACCGGTTTTGCTGGCGGCCTGGGGCCGGATCCGGCAGGGGCTGGAGCCGGTTGCAGCAACCGAAGATCTGGGCCATGCGGCCAATTTTCTGTACATGCTCAGTGGCGAGCGGCCGGCAGACGATACGGCCCATTTTATGGACGTGGCGCTGGTCCTGCACGCCGAGCACTCCTTCAACGCGTCGACATTTTCGGCCCGCCAGGTGGCTTCCACCCGGGCGCACATGTACGCTTCGGTCGCGTCTGCCGTGGGATCACTTTCCGGTGAGCTGCATGGTGGTGCGAATGTGCGGGTTATGCAGATGCTTCAGAAGATTGGATCCGTGGATAAGGTGGAAGAGTATGTCAAAGCTCAGCTGGATGCCGGGAAAGTTCTCTTCGGACTGGGGCATGCCGTCTACAAGGTTGACGACCCGCGGGCAATGATCCTGGCGCCCATGTCGGAAACGACGTGTCGCCGGATCGGCGAGCTCAAATGGTACGAAATATCGCGCGAAGTTGAATCAAAGGGAAAAGCGCTGTTCAAGGCCCAGAAGGGCATCGATATTTTCACGAACGTTGATTTCTACAGTGCTTCTCTCTACTATGCCTTGGGAATCCCCATCGATTTTTTTACTCCGGTATTCGCGGTATCGCGGGTGGCGGGATGGACAGCGCACGTGATCGAAGAGCAGTTTGCGGGCGCCGCGGAAAAACCGGCGCTCTACCGGCCGGCGTCGGATTATATCGGGCACTACTGCGGACCGGATGAATGCACCTTTGTACCGCTGGAGCAGCGTGAGTAGAGTAATACCCCCTCACCGGAATCAATTGGAAATAAAAACAAAAAACCACGGAGGCCTTACGGTCTCCGTGGTTTTTTTGAATGGTTTTTCCGCAATTGACGTGGCCTTTCAATTGCAGTCCATCGATATTGATCCACGTGCGGTAAGTTGGAAATTACTTTCTAAATCGTACGGCCGAGTTTGGCACCCTCGTATATGGCCGCTTTGGCCGAACGGGGCTGGAGGCAATCGCCGATAACGTGCGTTTCATATCCGAGGTCGCGGATTTTTTGATGGATCGTATCGTCAGGATGGATACCGATCGCCACGACCACCCGATCGGCCTCGATTTTCCTCTCGATCCCATCCACTCCGGCAACCACCACCCCGTCTTTTTCCACCTGCAGCAGGCGATGCTCCGTGAGAATCCTGACGTCGTTTTCCTTGAGTTTACGAATCAGGATTTTCTTGGTTATGGCTTCGAGATCACCGCCGATTTTGGGCATCACTTCCACGATGGTGACAGGGGAGCCGGTTTCGGAAAGATGATAGGCCACTTCGCAACCGGTTGCTCCGCCACCGATAACGACTGTTTGCCGGACTCCCTGGTGTTTTCCGTTGAGGGCGACGTCAAAAGTCGTCACCGATTCGTTATCGATCCCCGCCACCGGGGGCAGCATCGGCTTGGAACCGGTGGCCAGGATGACAATATCCGGGTTGGCCTTGAGTACGGTTTCGGCGGAAACGGTTTGTCCCAGGTGGCAGACGACGCCGTTGAGCTCGACCTGTTTTTTCTGGAAGTTGATCAGGCTCTGCATCTCCCGTTTGTATGCGGTCTGGCTGCCCGGCACCAGCTGGCCACCGAGAAACGGCTGCTTTTCATAGAGATGAACATCGTGGCCGCGTTTTGCCGCCACCCAGGCGGCGTTCAAACCGCCGGGTCCCCCGCCGATAACCATGATTTTTTTAGGTTGCTCGGTCGGAATGATCTGCATTTCCTGTTCGCGGCCCAATGACGGATTGACGAGGCATTCCAAACGGCCGTAGCGGAATATCGACTGCATACAGGTGTTGCATGCGATGCAAGTCCGAATTTCGTCGAATCGGCCTTCTCTGGCCTTGATCGGCAATTCGGGATCGGCCATCAGGCCGCGGCCGATGCAAACCAGATCCGCCATACCCTTGGCAAGGATCGCGTCGGCGGTCCAGGGGTCGTTGATCCTGCCAACCGTCATTACCGGTATATCGAGCGAACGTCTGATTTCCGCCGCAGATTCGGCCAGGCAGGCTTTTTTCATGAACATCGGCTGACAGATCCATTCGGGGGTCAAGTCGTTACCTGCGGATACCTGAACGACGTCGACACCGGCATCAACCAGTATCGACAATATCGCAATGCTTTCTTCAACAGTGAGACCGTTGGGAACGAATTCCTGGGCACTGATCTTGAAAGAGATCGGGTAGTCCGGCCCCAGTCGTTTTCTGACTTCCACGATGATTTCACGGGCGAAGCGGGTGCGACCGGATGTGTCACCGCCATAAGCGTCTTCTCTGATATTCGAATATCCGGAGAGAAACTGATTGATCAAATACCCGTGGGCCCCGTGTATCTCGAGAAGTTCGAAGCCGGTCTGACGCCCTCTGACGGCGGCCTCGGCGAATCTTTGAACGAGTTCCTGAATTTGATCAACCGTCAGCGGTTCAACATCGCCCTTTATGGATGGACAAGGCAGGGGAGACGGCGCCAAGGGTCGACGATTGATTACTTTGGCGGAGGTTTGACGGCCGGCATGGTGGATCTGCAGCGCCGGTATCGCTCCTTCGGCCTTCAGCGCGGCGGCGATCTTCGACAGCCCCTCCAACATTCGATCATTGTCGATGCGGGCCTGGTTTTTAGAGACAACGCCTTCGGGCGTGACGGCGCAGGCTTCCATCATCACCATGGCCGGTCCACCGGCGGCACGTCGGCGATAGTGCTCAACCGTTCGATCGGTTATCTCCCCGCCCTTTTCTAAAAGAAAGGAGGCCAGGGGCGGCAGAACGATCCGGTTTTGAAGAGTGATGTTTTTAATCTGAAAAGGCGTAAACAAATGTTTCATAACAAAAGCCAAACGGTCATTCTAAGTATTAGCGGGGAGGCGGTCCGAATTATTTGATTTGCCGGGGAATGCCAATCCCGGCAATGTTTTATCGGAAAACCGCCCAAAATACCCATTCCTCCCCGCTTTTCTCCGTTTTAGGGTCGGCTCAATAGAGCCGGCTGCCGGTGATTTGATATCTGCCATTGAGACGGAGGTGATCACGAGGTGTGCAGGGAATGGGCGAAAATATTTTGTGTTTGGCTTTTGTATTAGAATTGCCGACCGGAGTCAATTCAAAAAACAGGCGAAGGGGAAGGGAGGCGACGTCGTCAGACGGGAATTAGGCCCAAAATGAAAGAACTCGACCTCGTCCCGCCCGATGCGGGACGCCAACATTTTCGATCCATAAATGGCCCTTTTCCGCAATTTCGGTTATCAAGCACACCGAAGGCGGACAAGTCGGCAGAAACGCTAGTGCGGCATGCGGGAGTATGCCTCCGCGCAATTCTTCGATTTCTTTGAACTATCAGAAAATTGCACATTTCTGGATCGAAAACCGATCAGTTCTCTTTATAGATCCGTGGATGCGCACTATCTAAGGATGTCGCGAGAACGCGACAGTTTTTCTGGCTCCGGGTCTGTATGGAAGCGCAGTAAGCAGCACCATGGACGGCAAGGGAACGGATCAGCACAACAGTCAAAAGGCACAGAGATAAAGCGATTTCAATGATTCAACGGTCTGCTGATCAGATCGACTCAATCGATGACATCAAGGGAAAAATGGACGCGCCGATTTTTTGCGCTGTCAAATTCACCCCTGCCGACGGTTGCCGGGCTTTCACTGCCGTAACTGACGACGACCAGGCGCTCGGTGGCTATACCCTGCCCCAACAGATAGGACTTGACGTTCCCGGCCCTGTGATCGGCCAGTGCCAGATTGAATTCAGCGGATCCCTTTTCATCGCTGTGCCCCTGAATGACGATGCGAATATCCGGATGAGCATAAAGCCAGGCCGCTTTTCTGGCGAGGACTTCTTTTGCTTCGGGAAGCAGGACGGCGCTGTTCTTGTTGAAGTAAATGTCTTCGTTGACGAAGGTTTCCCATCCTTCAGGATATCGGCTTTCGACCGTTACCGGTGCGCTTTCTTCGGGAGGAGGCGGCGGCGGTGGTGGTGGTGGAACTGAAATCGATGCAGCCTGGTTCTCTTGAGGCGCGGGTGCCACATCTTTTCCGGCACAAGCCAGAAGAAAGTATGGCAGAATAATAATGATGAAAAGCAAAAGCAGCGGCAATCGATTCTTTTGCATGCGGTCCTCCTTGAGTCTATCACGCCTTTTATCTGATTATGATCCCAGCCATATATCGGTTTGGCTGCACCGGGTAACAGCGGTGCCCACGATTGCCGGCAACCCATGATTCCCCTGTTGATGCTGTTTTTAACTTGCCTATATGATACCAAATATAAGGCGGTTTAGTCAACTTTTCAGCATCTCAGCCAATCCTCGCTCTTCCGATTCCGCTAAATATGGTTTGTTGAGCGCCAAATCAAACCGTCGCAGAAAATTATCCGGTCATGGCGGTTGACGGATTAGAAGCTATCCCCAAATAGTATTTTGTCCCCATCCGCCCGAGGTTTACCCGCCTCGGGTGGGCGGATAAATCTAAGGCGGACAAGTCTCGGTGTTGGTTCCTCGTTTCAAGTCCTCGACAACCGTCAGGATGCCTGCGGGCTGCGACCCACAAAGAAGACGCGATCAGGCGGGAAGTCCCGCACAGCGGGGAAACGTGGATCCGCCTTGACCTTGAACCAAAATCCTCATTTTGCGATGGTTTCTAAAGAAAACGGGGCATCGGCCGATAAGTTATGCGAGGAGGTAATGAAAATGCGCATCGTTCTGGGAAGGGTGATTTCACCACGGAAGGATCCGGCCGAATCTTCGCCGTTGCCGGTTTCCGGTAAAAAAGGGCCGATCAGGGATCGTCGTAAAAACACCGTTGACCGACGCCGGAGCGTGAGGGACGGGGTCATTGTTACCTTGTCGACGCGAATTGAACGCCGCAGCGGAAGGGACCGCCGCAAACGCTCTTCGTGAAAACCGCTGCCCCTGAAATCGGCTACTGCCCGGCGGCTTTAATGACCAGTTTCTGACCGGGTTTAATGGTACTGGTTTTGCCGAGATTATTGTCCCGGCGCAACTGATCGATAGTTAAATTGTACTGACGGCCGATGGCGTACAGAGTGTCGCCGGATTTAACGACATGCGTAAGCGTTTTACTCTTGGCTGCCGCCGGTTTTGCAGATGGCTGTGTCTGCGTTTGGGGGGTGGGCTTTTGGGTTTGTTGCGCGGTAAGGGATTTTGCGATCTGATCCACGCGCATCGACACCGTCGTCTCGAGTCGGTTGAGTCTTTCGATGGCCTGCAGATATGCCTGTCCGTCTCTTTCGAGAGCGCTCAGTTTTTCTTCGACTGCGTTGAGCTCCGCCAGTCGCTTTTCCAGCGTCACGATGCGATCTTCGATCTGCTGTATCCGTCCATCCGCTTGAGTGCTTTGGGGGGTGTCCCTGAACCATATCGCCATCATGACCACGATCACGATTCCCACCAATAGCACCGGTATAATGAACCATCCCCGGGGAAGCGGTTTTCTTTCTTTCAGGGTTCGATAGCCTTCTTCTTCTTCCAGATACTCCTCGTCTGGTATCTTCTCCGAGTCACTGTCGAAATAACGATTACCCATTTTGAATGCTCCCCTGTGATTGATAAGCGTCCGACCGCCGATGCCCCGCAACCCGGATAAGGGTCAGGTTGTCGCACTGGTCTATTCTTCCGAAATAAACCGCAACGAGGGGGGTGTATCCTCCTGTCAGCGGGATGCTGAATAGTGTTTGCCATTGCCGGTGTTCGGTTTCTGCGGTTTCGGTTCGTGAATTGAAAAAAACATCAAAGTGTAGAGTGGCATCAGCGCTATGGACGGAATTCGAGATGGTGAACAGGGTAGACCCCCGGGGGCGGCCACTGTCAATCTGATCTATGCTGCGGGGCATTCTATTCCATGGCATATTGTGTGTCAAGAGATAATCGGTACAACATGTAGTAGTTAAATGGACATTCGGTTTCTGTTATCTTTATGCTTGTGGCGTTGCCAAGCGCCGTATGCCAGCACCGCGGCTACGGTAAGGCTGAAGTACCAGGGAAACCAACCCATCGCTTTTACAAACACCGTATTCTCAATTGCTTCAGGGGTTAATTCTTGTGCGACGGCGTCTAAATCGTTTACATTCGTGCGCAGATAGCCAACCAAAAAAGAGTATGATATCCCCACGAGACCATAGGCCAGATTCATGGACAGGCCTTTAAAACTGAGCACCGTGGCACGTTGCGCCGAAGAGGTGATCCGGTTCAGGTAATGGCTTTGAAAGAATCGGAGCATGTACATGGCGGAGGCAATCAGCACTATCGGGATGACACCGACCAGCGGCAAGAACAGCGTCATACCGACCAACCCACTGATCGACAGCACCGCCAAGATCACCAGATTGAATTCCGGTGAGCGACTGTTTACCATGGCGCGGGCCAATCGGGGGACGAACAGCCCGACGACGGCGATGGCCGAACCGATCAGGCCGAATGACGCTTCCGGAAGTTGGATGAGCCGATAATACTGACTCGTCAAGGTTACCGCCATGCGCAGGCAGCTGTCGAAAACCAGGCCGATAAGAATGATCACCAGCGCGATCGGGGTTTTCAGAATCCATGTGCCGGCCTGGAGGGTAAGCTTGAAGGCCCCGAAAACCTCGTGCATACTGCCGCCCGCAGCAGCGGTAGCCTGGCTGTCAGACTCAGTGGTGATCTCCTTCATTTGCAGGGTGGTCAACAGCGTCATGACGGCCATGACGAGGGTCAGCAGAACGGGAAAACGAAGGGTCATATTCTGGGAAACGCGTGCCCCGATTCCTATCCAGTCGATAAATCTTTGCACGAGGTCGGGATCGTAGACGGCTGCCCCCAGGCTCATCGCGATGATGTAACCGGCTGCCTGCACCCGCATCTGGCGCTCCAGAACGATGCCCCAATCGGCCACATCGCCTTCCTGCTGCAGGGAATCATAGGCCAGGGCTTCGTCGGCACCGCTGGCAGCGGCTTCAGCCGCCCCGCTCAAGATACGGTTAACGAGAAAGATAATAAAGAGAACATTCGGGTTGCCCCGTGGAACAAAGCAAAGCAGGGCGATTTCGACCATCATCAGGGCGCCTGCAGCGACCAGTAAATTCTTGCGGCCCCACGTGTCTGCCAGAGCTCCCGAGGGAACTTCGAGCAGGACGATCGCCGCGGCCCAGGCAACATTGAGAAGCGCGAACTGCTCGATGGTCAGGCCGAAATCGAGGAACAGAATAGTGAAGACCGGATAGTAGAAGCGGGCGTTGAAGAACACCCGGAAATAAATGAACAGGCGCACATTCTTTATCGAAAATGGTGACACGGGTTCCGGGTTCTTTTTTTTCACGACATACCCACCGCTTCATGATTAGCGACACCGGCAATGGTTTCAACGGTTGCTGCCCGATCGGGAAACGATCTTGCATAATCAACCAACAGCCCTTACATATCTATGTGTCACGTTCTGATTTTCGCATCATTCCGCTTTCCGGCAAACGCTTTCACCGGCGGTGTCAGCGTTTGGCACTCTTTACTTCCGATCAACCGAAAGGAGGACAGCCTTGGCCATTCATTTGAGCAGCAATGCATTCACCGAAGGGGCCATGATACCGCAGCGGTATTCCTGTGACGGTGAAAACATTTCTCCGCCCTTGTTCTGGACCGGTGTGCCGTCCGGTACCAGAAGTCTGGCGTTAATCTGCGATGATCCGGATGCTCCCGTTGGCACATGGGACCACTGGGTGCTGTACAACATACCGGCTGACGCAACCGGCTTACCGGAGAGTGTTCCTGAAAAAGCCGTTCTCGATACCGGAGCCGTCCATGGCAGCAACAGTTGGGGCAGGATCGGATACGGTGGTCCCTGTCCTCCCGGCGGCACCCATCGTTACTTCTTCAAAATTTTCGCATTGGACACATTGCTCGATCTGAAGAGCGGTGCGACAACGTCCCAGTTGCTCGAAACCATGGAAGGCCATATCCTGGGGCAAGGGCAGTTGATGGGAAGATACCGGCGCTAAGACGATAAGCTTGCTGATAGTAAAGCCGCTGCCTGCGGGTGTCAACCGGACGAAGGCCGTGGGGCTTTGACACCACCGTCCGGCGCCGGGCGCCACCGATGCGGGCACCTGCCGGCGACTGACGCGCGAAGATTTGCAAACCGACCTGATTCACCCGGCAGTTGGAAACCGGTCCGTTAAAGGAATCCCCAAAAATGCTCGATCGCAAGGTAGCCACCGCCATCGATCCGCTGAAGTGCACCGGTTGCGGATTGTGCATCCGTGTTTGTCCTGACAGGACCCTGTCGATGATCGACGATCTGGCCACCGTTACCGGTGATCGTTGCATGCACTGCGGTCACTGCGCCGCCGTTTGTCCGGCCGATGCCGTCCGTGTGGCGGCGCTTGACGATTGGACCCAGACCTTCGAGACGATCCGGGTCGATGGGGATCACTGGGTGCCACCGGGTCGCTTCGACACGAGTCAGCTGGTGGGCCTGATGCGTTCACGGCGATCGTGCCGCAATTTCCTCGATACACCCGTCGATGCCGGCAGCCTTGAAGACCTTGTCAAAATCGGCATCACGGCCCCCTCCGGAACCAACAGCCAGAGATGGACCTTTACCATTCTACCGGACCGGCGGAGCGTGTTGCGTCTCGGCACGGCCGTTGGCCGCTACTTCGAAAGTCTCAATCGAATGGCCGGAAATCGGCTGTTGCGCGGCGGTCTGAAGCTTCTGGGACGTTCCCAGCTCGACGACTACTACCGGGAGTACCACGATTCCGTCCGGGATGCGTTGGTCGAGTGGAAGGCGGGCGGCATTGATCGGTTGTTTCATGGTGCCCCGGCGGCAATTCTCGTTGGTTCAACACCCGGTGCCAGTTGTCCGATGGAGGATGCGCTGCTGGCGACCCAGAATATCCTCCTGGGAGCGCACTGCATGGGTCTGGGAACATGTCTGGTGGGCTTTGCCGTGGCGGCCATGCAAAAGGATGCGAGCATAAAGGTCGACCTGGACATCCCGCCGGATGAGCCGGTCTATTCGGTGATCGCCCTGGGACACCCCGATGAAACTTACGCGCGCCCGGCCGGGCGCAAGAAACCGCTGCTGCGGTGGGTGAGCTGATGTCTCACGCGTCGATCATTGCCATATGCAAATCAAAGGACAGGAGAGTACGGGCATGACCGGGATGAAACTGTTTCGCCTCAAAAACCAGATGCTCATCGGAAACGCCTTGGCCAACCTTATCGGCGTCAATGTCGCAGAATTGATCAGCCACAAGTCTGTTTCTCCGCCGCCGCCCGAGGCTATGGAGCTGCTGGGGCGTGTCGATTCGATCTTCCTGCCACTGTCCTTTTCTCTTGTTCTAATTGTTACGGTCGTTTACGAACTGCCGATACGCCGCTTTCTGAGCCGATGTTATCAGGAAAAAGGCGCATACCCCGGTGTCGATCAAGCGGCCAGACAACGGTTGCTTAACGAACCATTTTTTCTCATTGTCGTCGATTTCATTGTCTGGATTATTGCGGCGGTCGTGTATTCCTCTGCCATCTATGGAGAACCCAACGGTCCCATTCTCGCCGTGGGGGTTTTCTTCCGGTCTCTCTTTGTCGGTATCATCACCATAACAATCGCTTTTTTCATCCTGGAATGGCGGCTACAGAAGAGTCTGGTGCCGGTACTTTTTCCCGAGGGGGGACTCTATGCAACCCGCGGCACCCTGAAGATTCGTATCGGTACCCGCTTGGCAGCTCTCATTACCGCCGTGAATCTCATTCCTTTTCTGGCCTTCCTGTTGATGGTTCGGGGAACATTTCGTTCCGATCATCCGCCTGCCCGGATACTCAACCTGCTGCAGATATCCCTGAATACCAATGCGTTACTGTTTATATCTGTGGGTATCATCTTAACAATTTTAGTGAGCAGCAATTTGTCGAGGCCTTTTGGCGACATCATCAAAGTCCTTCAAAATATAAGAAACGGGCGACTTGACCGCAGGGTCTCAGTGAGATCCAACGATGAAATCGGGTATATGGGAGACGTCATCAACGAAATGACGATCGGGTTGCGGGAAAGAGAAAAGATGCGCCGATCGATGGAACTGGCCCGGGAAGTACAGCAAAATCTCCTGCCGCGAGGCGCCCCGCGACCAACGGGCTTGGATATCGCCGGAAGGAGCATCTACTGTGATCAGACCGGTGGGGATTACTTCGACTTCCTGGAGGTCGGTCGCCCCGAGGACCACAAAATCGGATTGGTGGTCGGGGACGTTTCCGGACACGGTGTGCCGTCGGCGCTCCTGATGGCGACGGCCAGGGCGCTGATGCGGCAGCGTTCCTTTCTGCCGGGAGGGCCGGCCCAAGTTGTCAGCGACGTCAATATCCATCTGTCAAGGGATGTGGAAGACTCCGGACAGTTTATGACCCTCTTCTACCTGGTGATCGATCCGGTTCAGCGAGCGCTCAAATGGGTGCGCGCCGGCCACGAGCCGGCTGTGCTTTACGATCCGCACCGGGATGTCTTCGAGGAACTGCGTGGATCCGGCATGGCCCTCGGGGTGGATGAAACCTGGAAATATCAGGAAGAGAACCGGCGCGGTCTAATAGACGGTCAGGTCATCCTTATCGGCACGGACGGTATTTGGGAGTCGCGCAACCGTGAAGGCCGAATGTTTGGCAAAGGTGCTTTGCTCGATCTGATCCGAAAAAACGCCGCTGGCAGCGCGGAAGAGATATTGCAGGCGATCATCGATTCGATAAAGCATTTTCAGCAGGAAGTCGAACCGGAAGATGACATCACTCTGGTGGTGGCCAAGATAAAAACGGAATAGGACCCATCGCGCAATTTTCATGAAAATTGCGGGCGAATATGTCGGCTGAGGACATCTTCCAATTGCCGGGCATGACGGCTGTAAAAGTGGTCCGATCCGTCGATGATTTCAAAGTGTGCCCCCGGGTTCCAGATCGGCAGCACTCGCCTGATGGCCTCCGCCGGTGCAATATCGTCACGGCTGCCGGTCACGACCAGCTCGAGACCGGGCAGGGCACCAATGGCGCTGAAATCGATAAAGCCCACCGGCGGTGACACCAAGACCATCGGCCATGTCCAATTTCTATCCTGACTGGCCAACGCATTGATCCAGACGCCGAATGAGTAACCGGCCAGGGCAATCTTTGTGAGCCCTCTTTCCCGGAGGAAAGATATCGCCGCTGCAAGGTCAGCTTGCTCACCGATCCCGTTGTCAAAACGGCCCTGGCTCGATCCGGTGCCGCGAAAATTGAATCGCAGGGTGGTGTATCCTTTTTTGAGGAAAGCCTGCCGGATGATGGCGACCACATGATTGTTCATATCGCCGCCATAGAGGGGATGAGGGTGGGTGATGACGGCCCCGCAGTTTTTCGAGCCGCTCTCAACGAGACCTTGGAGGGTGACGTTTCCCGATCGGAAACATACCGCTTCCTCCACGTCACTTGACATGGTTCAGTACCTTTAGAATTTCAGGACCGAATTGTTGTTTCTGCCATTGCTTGAGATCGGCAATTGTTT
Organism: uncultured delta proteobacterium; assembly: GCA_963825595.1. GTDB lineage: Bacteria > Desulfobacterota > Desulfobacteria > Desulfobacterales > SG8-13 > JARFQH01. The sequence goes on from CAWGUE010000021.1 coordinate 44,915, forward strand.
CAAGAGAATCGGGATCGGCCGGTTTTTCTGTGGCCAATGCCGTCATGAGGCTTTTGTTGAGCAGGACTCCCGGTTCCAGGTCTAGGGTTTTGGCTTTTTTATCCCGCCATTTTTTCAATGCCTTGATGCGAAGCGGCACGGCAGGAGTTACCGCCGGTGCTTTTTGACGCGGGTAGACAGGCAGCTCATCGGCAGGAATCTGCAAAGCCTGTTGAATCACCGCCATCAGTTCGCTGCCATACATATTGAGTTGTTTACGACTCAGGACGTCTTGGCCGTCCGGCCGTTTCAGGTTGGCGGGTTTGTCAACCGCCAGCTGTAGCATAGATTTGTTGCTGAAAATTTTGAACAGGGGGCGGTTTTTTACTTTCGCTACCTTGCGCCGGTAGCGGAGCAGCGCTTCCAGAACCGCAAGATTACGCGGCCTGAGGCGACCGGCGCCTTTAAAGTGCATAAAGAGCGGTTCGTGATCGTTATGGGCCGGTCTGACCCGGCTCAACCGCTCGCATTCCTCCCGAACCCAGCTCCGGCGGCCTTTTTCCTGCAAGGCTTCTTCCAGCCTTTGGGCCAGGGGGAGCAGGTAGCGCACATCACCGGCGGCATAGGCGAGCATTTCGGCCGGCAGGGGTCGTATAGACCAGTCTTTGCGTTGATATTTTTTATCGAGGTGAATACCGAAGTGTTCCAGCAGCACCGATTCCAAACCGGTGGCTTTTATCCCTATAAACTTGCAGGCCACCTGGGTATCAAACAGGTTGTTGATTTCAATTTTAAAATCCCGGTAGAGGGACCGCACGTCGTAGTCGGCACCATGGAAGATCTTTTTGATGGTCGCATCGGCGAATACGGATCCCAAGGCCGACAGGTCGCGGAGGTGAAGGGGATCGATAACGGCGTTCATATGTGCGGTTGCGACCTGGATCAGGCAGACCTTCTCCTGGAAGTGATACATGGAATCGGCTTCGAGATCGGCGGCAATTGCCGGTTGGCGCCGAAGGTGTTTGACCAGTTTTTCCAATCCGGCGGGCGTTTCAATGATGTCAAAGTCAGTTACCATCTGTGTTTATCGCTCTCCGTTGGAATCGCCTCACGGCGCGCGGTAAAGGAAAGAACAGAATTTTCCCTTGACCCCGAAAGGTATTTTTCTTAAGTTTCCATGCTTACGTTTAGGATTGATTCTTCTCACTATTACGACATCGGCAGGCAAAAGAATGGTACACATAACATTTCCGGATGGGAACATAAAGTCTTTTGAAAATCCGCCAACGGGACTGGAAATTGCCAGCAGCATTTCCGAAGGGTTTGCCCGACATTGCGTGGCGCTGCAGACAAACGGACATATCCTTGATTTGAGTGCCCGGATCGACACCGACGCCAAGGTCAGGTTACTTACCACCAAAGACCCGGAAGCCCTTGACATTTTACGTCACAGCGCCGCCCACGTGATGGCGCAGGCCATCCTGCGTCTTTACAAGGGGGCGCATTTGACGATCGGGCCGGCGGTGGAAGACGGGTTTTACTACGATATCGACATGGCACCGATCTCCGAAGAGGATTTCCCCAAAATCGAGGCGGAGATGAAAAAATCCATCAAAAGCAGAGAGCCGTTTCAGCGGGTGGAGGTAACCAAGGAGGAGGCTCTGGAATTCTATAAGAACGAGCCGTATAAACTGGAGATGATCCGGGACCTTGAAGACGGTACGATATCCTATTACCGCCATGGCGACTTCACCGATCTGTGTCGTGGCCCGCACGTTCCCGACACCGGCTTTATCAAGGCCATCAAGCTGATGAAAGTCTCCGGTGCATACTGGCGGGCGGACCAGTCCAACGCCCAGCTCCAGCGGATATACGGGACGGCCTTTTTCGATAAGAAGGATTTGAAGTCTTATCTCAATTTTCTGGAAGAGGCGCGCAAACGCAACCACCGCAAAATCGGCACCGCATTGGATCTCTTCAGTTTTCACGATGAAGCGCCGGGGATGCCCTTTTTTCATGCCAAGGGCATGGTTGTCTGGAATGCCCTGCTGGAATACTGGCGCGATGAACACCGGGCCGCCGGGTACGTGGAAACCAAAACACCGATCACCCTGAACCGCGCGTTGTGGGAGCGCAGCGGGCACTGGGAAAATTATCGCGAAAACATGTACACGACCACCATCGACGAAACGGAGTTTGCCATCAAACCCATGAATTGTCCCGGCGGTATGCTCCTTTTCGGTTCCAAACGATACTCATATAGAGACTTGCCGATCCGGCAGGCCGAGATCGGACTGGTCCACCGGCACGAGCTCAGCGGTGTGCTGTCCGGCCTGTTCAGGGTGCGGGCTTTTCATCAGGACGATGCCCACATATTCATGCGGCCGGACCAGATCCAGGAGGAAATCCTGGGGGTATTGAAGCTGGTCGAACGCATCTACGGCGCTTTCGGGTTGGGCTTCCATTTGGAGCTATCCACCCGACCCGAAAAGTCGATCGGCACGAGCGAGCAATGGACCGAAGCTACCGATGGATTGCAGGCCGCGTTGGATGTCTACGGCAGCGACTACAAAGTCAACGACGGCGACGGCGCCTTCTATGGCCCCAAGATCGACGTCCATATCAAGGATGCCCTCGGCCGCACCTGGCAATGCGGGACGGTCCAGCTCGACATGTCCCTGCCGCAGCGCTTCGATCTGTCCTACATCGACGCAGACAACCACAAGCGGCGGCCTATAATGATCCACCGGGTCATTTACGGGTCCATCGAGCGGTTTTTTGGCATTTTGGTCGAGCATTTCGCCGGCAAATTTCCGCTCTGGCTGGCACCGGTTCAGGCAATCCTGCTCCCCATCAACGACGAGTTGGCCGCCTACGCCGGCGAAGTGAACCGGTTGCTGGTCAAGGCCGGTCTGCGTACCGAGGTCGACTCCCGGGCCGAGAGCCTGAACAAAAAGATCCGCGATGCTCAGCTCAACTACATCCCGCTCATCCTCACCATCGGAAAAAAAGAACAGGCCGCGGCGACGCTCTCGGTGCGGACGCTCGACGGAACCGTGAAGCAGGGTGTTTCGCACGATATATTCCTGGACACTGTGTCAACGTCTATCCAGGAGCGGCGGCTGGGTTTGGAATTGTTTTTTGATTAGTGTTTAGTGTTTTGTGTTTAGTTTCTGGTGATAAGGCTTCTAGACGTAAATTGTGCCAAACACAAAACACAAAACACCAAACACCAAACAATCTATTCCAATTCGAGTGATTGTCCATTGCCCAAATTTATCAAATACTGGCTCCCCCTTGCCGCATACTGCCTGTTGATATTCATTCAGTCCTCTTTTCCGTCACCGATCAGGGATCCGGATGTGCCTTTCTTTGATAAGTATCTGCATCTTATCGCATACGCCCTTCTGGGCGCATTGTTCTACCGGGCGTTATCGACCCTGAAGATGGGGGGCAACAAAACCAAAGTTGCCGTCCTCAGCATTATGTGCGCCGGCCTCTATGGCATCAGCGACGAAATCCACCAGTACTTTGTCCCCGGTCGCCATGCGGATATTATCGATGCAGCGGTCGATTTTGTCGGCGCAGCCTGCGGGGTCCTCATTTACCAATATGTCGTCAAGAGACGTACCTCCGTTGCGCCGCGATTAGCGGATTGACAAAACCCATGGCATCCGCTAAAAATCAACTCTGTCTTTTGGGCCACTTTCACCAACTTTCACTGGAGATTCCACCACCATGGCTGCAGAACACCGCTTAACGATCAACGGCAATGGCCTTTCATTCGAACCGGGACAAACCATCCTCGAAGTGGCCCGTCAAAACCAGATCGACATCCCGACCCTTTGCTGGCTGAAAGGTGCTATTCCGACCGGCGCCTGCCGCATCTGTGTCGTGGAAGTCAAGGGTGCCCGCAGTCTGCTGCCCTCCTGTGCCACGCCGGCGGCGGACAATATGGTGGTTCAAACCGAATCCTCTGCCGTTGTCAAAGCCCGCAAACTGATCCTGCAGCTGTTGCTTTCTTCGGGGAATCACAATTGTGCCGTCCGTGGCTCCGACGGGCAGGACTGGACTCAATTTCAGCTCAAGGTGCACAATGACGACGGCAGCGAAGAGCTGTGTCCGGTCTGGGGTGACTGCCACCTCCAAGACCTGTCTTATCGGTATCAGGTATCCGGCGAGCGCTTTGCCGGCACGGAGACCCCCTATCCCATGGAGACCGTCAACCCTTTTATCGTCAGGGATTTCTCGCGTTGCATCCAGTGCGGTCGGTGCGTGCAGGCCTGCAATGAGATCCAGGTCAACAACGCCATCCATTTCGGATTCCGGGGGGCCCGGACAAAGATCATTGCCGCCGGCGACCGGCCGTTGAAAGATTCGGACTGTGTCTTCTGCGGCGAATGTGTGCAGGCGTGTCCCGTTGGCGCTCTGGTGGAGAAAGATGTCCGCTACAAAATCCGGCCGTGGGAAACGAAAAAGGTTCGCACCACCTGCAGCTATTGCGGCGTGGGCTGCCAGTTGCACCTCCACGTCAAGGACAATCGGGTCGTCAAGGTGACGGGCGTCGAAGATGCGGTTCCAAACCACGGATCGCTGTGCGTCAAGGGGCGCTTCGGTTTCGACTTTATCCATTCCCCTGAGAGACTCACCGCGCCGCTCATCAAGGAAAACGGGACGTTTCGAGAGGCAGGCTGGGATGAAGCCCTGGACCTTGTGGCCGAAAAGCTGGGCAATGATCAAGGACCAAAGCGGCGCCGACAGCATCGGTGTGCTCACCTCGGCCCGAGTCACCAACGAGGAGAACTACATCGCCAACAAGTTCACCCGGGCTGTTCTTAAAACCAACAACATCGATCACTGCGCCCGTCTCTGACATTCTTCCACCGTGGCCGGTCTGGCCGCAGCATTCGGAAGCGGTGCCATGACAAACACCATCGAGGACATTGAAGACGCCGAGGTCATCCTGGTAACGGGGTCGAACACCACCGAGAACCATCCCGTGCTTTCGCGGCATGTTAAACGGGCGGTGACCTTCAAGGGGGCCAAGCTGATCCTGGTCGATCCGCGGCGCATCAAACTGGCCGGATTTGCCCACAAGTGGTTGCGACAGAATTTGGGCACCGATGTTGCGTGGCTCAACGGCATGATGCATGTGATCATCGCCGAGGGCCTGTACGACAAAGCCTTTGTGGAGAACCGCACCGAAGGCTTCGAAGAACTGAAGGAAAAAGTTGAAAAGTACACGCCCGAATACGTCGAGAGCATTACCGGCATCGCCGCCGCCGACCTGGCCGATGCGGCCCGGCTCTATGCCGGTGCCAAGGCGGCCAGCATCCTGTATTGCATGGGCATTACCCAGCACAGTCACGGCACGGACAACGTCAAGTCCCTGGCCAACCTGGCGATGTTGTGCGGCCATATGGGCAAGCGCGGTACCGGTGTCAACCCCCTTCGTGGCCAGAACAACGTCCAGGGAGCCTGCGACATGGGCGGACTCCCCAACGTATACACCGGCTATCAGCCGGTGAGCGACCTGGCCGTTGCCAAGAGGATGGAGGACGCTTGGGGCGTGACGGACCTGCCAACCAAGCCGGGACTGACGGTCACTCAAATGATCCCCAAGGCCCACGACGGGGAACTGAAGGCCCTTTATATCATCGGTGAGAACCCGCTGGTGTCCGATCCCGACCTGAACCATGCCGAAGCGTCGCTGAACAATCTCGACTTCCTGGTGGTACAGGATATTTTTATGACCGAAACGGCTCGGCTGGCCGACGTGGTTTTGCCGGCAAAATGTTTTGCTGAAAAGGACGGTACGTTTTCAAATACCGAACGACGTGTTCAGCTGGTTCGCAAGGCCGTGGATGCACCCGGGGATGTCAAGGACGATTGGCAGATTCTGTGCGACATCGCCACGCGGATGGGCACGCCCATGGCCTACGAAAACAGCCGGGCCGTATTCGAAGAGATCACGCGGGTGACGCCGTCTTATGCGGGAATCACCTACGATCGTATGACGGTCGAGGGCCTGCATTGGCCTTGCCCCACACCGGAGCATCCCGGTACCCCGATTCTTCACCGGGAACAATTCACCCGCGGCAAGGGGATGTTTCACGCCATCGATTACATACCCCCGGCTGAATTGACCGACGACGAATACCCTCTGTATCTGACCACCGGCCGAGTGCTTTATCATTATCACACCGGCACCATGACCATGAAGACCGAGGGTCTCAACGAGAGGGCCCCCGAATGCTTTGTGGAGATCTCGCCCAAGGATGCCGCCCTCTACGAATTGAGCGATGGGATGGAGGTGGAGATCGCCTCCCGGCGCGGCAAAATCACAGCCAAAATCCAGGTGTCGCCCAAAGCGGTCGCCGGAACGATATTCATTCCCTTCCACTTTGCCCAGGCGGCCGCAAATCGATTGACCAACGCCGTGCTCGATCCCGTCTCAAAGATCCCGGAGTACAAAGTCTGCGCGGTCAAGCTCTCCCGGGCTGCTTAAGCCGGAGTCGGTCGGGAAAAGTGAAAAAAGTAACGGAAACGGTCATGACCGGCAACGGTTTTGACCGTATCTGCCAGGAGAGGATTTCCATGCGTTACTGGCTCATACTGCTTTTGTGCTTTCCAGCCCTTTCTTATGCGGATTCCGCCTTTGTCACCGGTCAGGCGACGCCGCAGGAAGTTTACGACAAAGTGACCGAAGCGGCCCGTTATCTCGAGAAAACCGGCACGGCAGGGTTGGAGGAATTCGAGAAAACCAGCGGCCGGTTTGTCTGGAAGGACACCTACGTGTTCATCACCCAGTGTGAAGGCTATTACTGTCTTCCGGGACCCAAAAGAACAGAAATCGGTCTGGATGTTTCCCGAATCAAATGCTTTAAGACCGAAAAGCTCTACATTCTGAACCTGTGCGGCGAGGCCCTCAGCAACCCGAACGGCGCCTGGACCGAATTCTGGTGGCCCAGAGCGGGGTTCGCCGAACCGCAAAGGAAGGTCAGCCTCATGAAACAGGTCCCCAATACACCCTACCAGGTTGTCAGCGACACTTTTGACAACGCGACCTCTGTAGAAGAACTGAGAAAGATATCCTACAGCAAATGACCCGCAGCACAACGCCGTGGGGGCATTGTCGATCACGCTATGTATTCCATAACATCACCGGGGTGGTCGGGGCCGTATGTTTGTCGACCGGCAAGGACGACATCCATTCGGTTCGAAATCAAACCAACGAACCCGGCGGCTGGTACCGGGTTCGTTGGCTCGATATCGGCCTTTAGATCAGGCGGTGGATTCGATGGTTTCCTCCTTGGCGAAGCTTTTTGGAACGCCTTCATACGGCGTACGCCGATTATACGGTAGGGTTTTCGGGTCACGCATCGTTTTCAGGATGTCGATACTGTCCTTCAAACCCCGATTGATCCGGCACATCTCCAAGGCCATACCCACGATCTGGGCCACGGCCTGAACAAAATTGACATCGTTCAAGGTGAACTCCCAGGGTGTGGCGGTGTAAACCCGCATGCTTCCGAGCAGTTTCGCCCCAATGATTATCGGTGCCGAAAGGATCGAAGCGATGCCCTCCTTGATGGCCGCCTCTGGATACTGAATCCGTGGATCGTCGCCGACATCGTAAATGGCCACCGGTTGACCGTCCTCCAATGATGAAGCGATCGACTGCAGCGAACTGACCGGTCCTTTGTTCAAGTACTCGGTACTCAACCCATAACTGCCGGCGAGCTGGAGCTCTTCGCTTTTGGCGCTGAAAAGGAAGAGGGTACAGCCCTTAACTTTCAGTGCGCTGGTGACGCCCTCCACCGTGATGAGAACGATTTCCTCTGGATCACGGATCGTAGAGATAGCCTTGGTTATGCGAACCAGGGTCTCATAGTTGATGGCGGGTTTTTCCATGGCGGCCTCCTTTCCTTTGGGTTGCGGGTTGGCCGGGCTGGACCAGTGTGCGGAAACACCAGCGGAGGCGAAAAGAAAACTATCGGATAAGCTCAGTTACCGGATGGCAGTGAACAGATCAACGGAAGCAACATCGATTGATGAATAGGGCTTCAGATGGGATGGGTATGTTGCCGGGTAGAATCGATGCGCAGGACAGCGATGATAGGAAGCCGGTTCAGTGAGTCAGGCGCGTGTCGTTGCTGTCGGAACAAAAGAGTGTGGGCACTCGTTGCTGGTCCCCCCTTTGCATAATCGTGAGTATATATTCTGGGAACGGAATTGCAAGACTTATTTGTCTTTTCTCCGCTGCGGCCTCGAACGCATGGCGTGGACGACCTGCTCGAAGGGAATCCATGCGGGTCTGGGCGCACTTTTAAATCCATTTAGGTCGCCTCTTCGATAAAGGTTGCGAGAATATTTTCGATTGAAACCCGCAGGTCACTGCACGGAAAACATAGCCAACCAAATAACCAGTCATGGAATTGTGTTGATCAGCAGTGACGGAATTTGGTATCGATAATAGAGATCTTTGGCGCATTTTTTTCACTTCTAAGAGGCGAACACCAATGAGAGTGATAATGGCCCATACGGTGCAGATCCATCCTGTATGGGCCATTTGTGCCGCAGGATGCGCAACTATGATCGCTTGTTGGTCATGAGAATGACACCATGGAAGAAATCAAGAATAAATTGGGGCCAGCGGCCACCGTGCGAAGGCGGACGCAAAAAGAACAGATAGGAAACTCCCTGCAGGAGAGCGAAAACAAACTGCATGTCTTGGTGACGCACGCGGCAATGGGGATTGTGGTGGCCCAGGACGGGGTTCTCAGGTTCGCCAACCCCAAAATGGTGAAAATGGCCGGTTATTCACTGGCGGAACTGACCTCGCGTCCCTTCGTCGATTTCCTTCATCCAGACGACCGTGCCATGGTGAGAGAACATCACTTGAAAAGGATAAAGGGGGAAGAAGTTCCGGAGACATATGTGCTCCGGTTGATCACCAAAGGTGGCATGGTTAAATTTCTGGAAAACAGTGGTGCCACCATCGAATGGGAAGGACGAACGGCCTCGCTGAATTTCCTCCTCGACATCACTGAACGTTTAAAAACCAAAGAGGATCTTCTTCTCAGAGAGGCCGAGCTGCGTGAGTCAGAGGAAAAATACCGCCAGCTATTTGAAAACGAATCGGATGCGGTGATGATATTCGATGCCGAATCCCTGTTGTTCGAAGATGCGAATCATGCCGCTTTGGCGCTTTACGGATATGCCAAAGAGGAGTTCTTGACTTTAACCGTTGAGGATATATCCGCCGAGAAATCACAAACTCGGGCCCGGATCAATGAACTCAAAAACGGGCGGCTTAATAGTAACCGTGTGCCGCTGCGGTTCTTTAAAAAGAAAGATGGTTCAATATTCCCCGGTGAGATCGCTGCCGGACATTTCATTTCGGGCGGGCGTAAAAAAATTATCGGTTCGGTGCGCGACATCACCGAACGCATGCAATATGATCTGCAGCTGCGCGCGAGCGAAGAATTCAATTCCAGTTTATTGAACAATACGCCGAACCCTATCCTTGTCGTCAATGCCGATACATCCATAAAATATGTGAATCCCGCTTTCGAAGAATTGACCGATTTTTCGGCGACAGAGCTGATTGGGCGCAAGGCGCCTTATCCATGGTGGATTCAGGAAGCCGTGGACAAGACCCAACGCGAATTCAGGCAGGCACTTCGCCATGGGGTCAGCCGATTAGAAAAATATTTCCAGACCCGCAACGGCGACCTTTTCTGCGTTGAAATAACTTCCGGCCTCGTAAAAAGCGATGGAGAGATCAAGTATTACTTGTCGACATGGACCGATGTCACCGCTCGCAAGCTAGCAGACAAAAAATTGAGAGAATCGGAAGAACGGTATCGAAGACTGGTCGATAACATCGCCATCGGTGTGTCGCTCATCAGCCCGAATATGGAGATTCTGACCTTAAACAGACAGATGAAAAAATGGTATCCCCACATCGATCCCGCTAAAAAACCGCTCTGCTACCGTTCCTTTAACGATCCACCCGGTGAAACGGTCTGTTCTTATTGCCCGACCATCCGAACGCTGCGAGACGCTAGGGTACACGAATCCATTACCGCCACACCAGCCGGCAAGGAGACCCGGTATTATCGGATCATTTCATCGCCGATTATCGATTCTGATGGACAAGTGACGGCCGCCATAGAAATGGTTGAGGATATTTCCGAACAGTTGTTGACGGAGGTCCGGATGAGAGACCTTTCCCAGCAGCTGTTGAGTGCCCATGAAGATGAGCGCCAGATGATTGCCAGGGAATTGCACGACAGCGTGGCCCAGGATCTGTCCTTATTGAAAATTGTCTTTAAAAACCTCTTCGACGATCAGACCAATGAGCTTACCCAAACGAGGGAGAGCGCAAATAAATTGTTTTCCATTATAGATCGGGCCATATCGTCCGTTCGCAACCTGTCATACGATTTGCGTCCGCCCGGTCTGCGCGACCTCGGTCTCTTGCGGACGCTGTCCACTTACTGTGAAGAGTTTGCTCAAGAAAACGATTTAGACGTGGACTTCCATTCGGCGGGTCTAAAAAAAATGACATTTGATTCATTTGTTCAAATTAACGTCTATCGCCTGGTCCAGGAAGGCCTCAACAATATACGCAAGCATGCGGAAGCCAAGCGGGTCAGTGTCAAGCTGGTCGGCGTGAGTCCTAATATCATTCTCCGTATTGAAGACGACGGTAAAGGTTTTGACATGCAAACGCGGGAACGTTCGATAAATAGAGAAAAACGACTCGGTCTGCGCAGTATGAAAGAACGGGTCAATCTGCTGCAAGGCCAAATGGCAATTGAGTCACAGCCCGGCAAGGGCACTAAAATTTCGATCAAATTCCCTTATAAGAGAGGCAAGCTTGAGCCCGGCCAAACGCATACTCATCGTAGATGACCACCCCCTATTCCGGGAAGGTCTCAAGGCGATCATCGGAAAAGAGGCAGAAAAATATCACGTCGTTGGGGAGGCCGGCACAGCCAGTCAGGGACACAGAATGGCCAGAGATCTTCAACCGGATCTGGCCCTGGTGGACATGTCCCTGCCGGATCGAAGCGGTGTCGAACTGATTGCTGATATTGTCAAAGCCTCTTCCCACACCCGTATTTTGATCGTCAGCATGCATTCCAAGATCGACTATATCGTCAAAGCCTTCAAGGCCGGTGCGATGGGCTACATTGTAAAGGATGCGGCGGCCGACATGCTCTTGAATGGCATGGATCATGTCATGAAAGGCAATTATTTCATGGACACCTCGGTTTCTCAGCAGGTGGTCAAAAAACTGGCGGGGTTGTCGCTCCAAAGAGAAGGTTGAAGGCACTGGCGGTTACGATACCCTGACAGCCCGGGAGCAGGAAGTCATGGTGCTTTTGGCCGAAGGGCTGCCTTCGAATCAAGTCGCCGAAAAGCTTTTCATCAGCCCCAAAACCGTCGAGAACCACCGGGCCAGCATCATGCGCAAACTCGGGATCCACAGCACGATTGAACTGGTACGGCAGGCCGCCAAGCTCGGCCTGATCGATATCGATCTCTGGAAGGAATAATCCCTCCTAATATCAACACTTCCCATCGGATGACAACTTGCTTGCCTCTTGGGGGAAATTCCCCGGCAGGTGATTTCCCTACGAAATTTGAAGCTCACCCCCTATGGACGCAGAATTAAGTTAGTTATATGTAGTACACATCAATTCGCTACAATGCCTGGACCAAACCGCGTGGGTGTCAACTGTGCCCAGGCGGTTTGGATCGGCTTTGGAAAGGTAGCGAGCCGGTTGCGGAAACAATTGAAATGGCGCGTGAAGAGGACATGGTTGGCAGCCAGAATTTTCCCGAATTCGCCCGCTTCATTCGCAGCATTCAGCGAATCGAGGGAAACGCGGACTGTTTCGGCAAGGGAGACAGATCCTGTAACCGGCAGGACTGCGCTTGGCGCGTATATTGCCAGCAAGAAACGCGGAAGGATTCGTTTGATGACAATGCCTGACGTTGACCAACCGAAAAATGCGAGGATCAATTGATGGATCAAAGAGTACGCATTTTGATTGCGGATGATCAGCCCCATAACCGGATACCTGGTTTCGAAATCACTGCGCGAAGAAGGTTATCGGACGGCCATTGTTGATACGGCCGATTCGGCCTGGGAACACCTCAGAGGGTTTCAGCCGCACATTGTGCTGCTGAATTCCATGTCGGAGGGTTTCGACAGCTTTACCCTTCTACTTGAAATCAAACAAAAGCATCCGGACTTCCCGGTGCTTGTTTACGTCATCCGCAGTGGGGATGCCATCGATAGACTCAAGGAGTCCATCAGCGGCGTTTTGGACAAGACCCGGTTGTTCGAAACGCGTCATCATTCGCGATCAATTCGATCGGGAGGAAGTCGGATTAACACCACAGCTCGATTTAACGCGTCTTTATCGGCGAATTAGGGTTGCCCAGTGGTACCGGGCCACAACAACCATAAGAAGAGCATATCTCGGGGGGTGGATCATGAAAAGATCAGACCTTAAATATTTTCGGGAAATTCTGATCGAATGGCAGGAACCAGCTTCTGGAGCGCGCCGATTACGCCATAGCTGATTTTCTGGAATCATCGGTCAACGCATCCGACCTTGTTGATCGGGCATCCTTGGAAGCGGATCGCAATCTGGCACTTCGCATCAGGGATCGCGAAAGCAAGCTTATTCGCAAGATAACAAGCGCCCTTGAACGGATGGACGAAGGTGTATTCGGGATCTGTGAACTGTGCGGTGAAGAAATCGCCGTCAGTCGGCTTATGGTTCGTCCCGTCACGACACACTGTATCGATTGTAAAAGAGTGCGGGAAACGCTGGAAAAAATAGTCGGCTGTTAAATAAATAAAAAACAGGTAAATGGATGAAAATTGGATACCGATGCTGGAAAAATTTTGGAAGATAACCCTGAGAGCGTACTGAATGCCGAGTGTATCAAACTCTCCGGACGAAGCGATGTTTTCAATGCCAGGTCGGTCAACTTCAGCCGCAACGGCTTGATCCTCGTTTCTCGAAAGTCCGTCAAGCCAGGGACAAATCTCATTGTCCGTATCAAGGACGTGCCGCATTCGCAAACAGGCATGAATTTCGAAGGCTTTCGCACCGCGGGTTTGGCAGAGGTACTGTGGGTCGAGGAAATTATCGATGCGGACGGCTTGGCCTATGCACTCGGAGTAAGGTATATTTACACCGATTGAGTGTATGCAAGTGTGGTGCGCCGATGATAGATGCGGTCTATAAGGACCCAAATTTGGAAACAACACGTCGCTTGAGAGAAAAATTCAATGACTTATGACGAAAATCGACACGCTGAACGCCATGACTCCGAAGACACGATCCAGTATACTTTCCTGAATTCGAACAGGTTCTTTAGCGCCAACGCCGTAAACGTCAGCAGGGGAGGTCTGTGTTTTCTTTCCGGTTATGAAATCAGACCCCGGGCCCACCTTTACCTCACCGTTGAGGACAGCGACCGCGTTCATGCTTGCAAAGAGATTGGTGCGGGCCGATTTGCTGAAGTCAGATGGTGCCGTAAATTGCCGAAAAAGCCGGCGTTCTTTTACCGGATCGGTGTTCAATACAAAGAAGCGCTGGATGAAGAGCCGGTTCCGTAAATCTTATCAGATTGCGTCAACTCCTATCATTAAGAAAGAATACAAGCCATCCCCAAGTGTTGTTCCAAGTTCTGCGGTGTGCTTTTACTCCGCTATTCAAATATAAATTTTGAAATGCAGAAGGGCGGTATAAGTGCTTGTAGAAAAAAACTTTGAATAACGAAACGTTTTTTTGACAACCTCTATATCGCTTAAAATGTCCTGATGGCGATCATGCCGAAGGGCGAACCCCGCTTCTGCTGCACGAACCTCGTTCACCGGTACTGCCGTTATCGGTTATGGGCGGCAGAGCGGAATGAGGCAACGTCCCGGTGTTTCGGCCACCTCAATCCATGAAAGGAGACACGCAATGGAAAAAATGCAGAACAGATTTCAACACTGCGATCAGCGCATCTTACCGTACATCGAAGAAGTGCTGAATCGGTTGCCCCGAAAGATTACGTCCGAGCTCCTGGAAAACACCGATTTTCAGATTGTTGCCAGTGACGATTTTCAAGATGCATGTGTCTTGAGCTGCAGGTTTCCCTCTCCCCTGCAGACGCTGGTCTATGTGAACACCAAGATTCTCAAGGAAGCCGAGCATATGATCCTTCTGGCGATCGCCTCCCAGGTTGCTTTTTTTATGGCCGGAAAAGATGGAAATGAAGTGCAGAGCCGGGAAGCCGAGGATCTGCTGAAAGAATGGGGCTTTACCGAAGAACTCGATGTCGGTCCGTTACGATCAGGTGGTCGCGCAGACGGAAAGTTATCGCATTGGCTATAACTGGGCCAGCCATCAGGACAAGGATTACCTGCTGACGCATTTTGGCCTTTACCGTGAATCTTGGGGCACTGGCGACTGGGGAAAGTCGACGAGGGAAAAAGTGGCGGAGGCGCCCGATCTACCTGTGGAAGCCCTGCCGGTTCTTGAAGAAATCATGAAGGCGGCGGCATCGGACGCCGGGGAGGCCAAACGTCGGACGGAAACTGGAGCCACCGAACCCAAAGAGTCGATGCTGGCCGGCATCATGCGGGCATTAAAAGAAATAGAGTGGCTCGAACAATACAGCCCTCGGGCTTGTGACATTCGCGCCATATGACGTCAAACGTCGAAATTATGCACATCGGCTCGGTGACTTAGGTCCTTCTGGTTAAACGGATGACGAGAGATTGGCTGCGGATCCCCCAATCCGGCGATCCTTGCTAATGATCCAAGTTGGCCGCGGGATGGGACCGCACCGCGGCCACCCCCTTTTCCACCCGGCGTTCGCGAATACGTATGCCGGTTTCTTGCGGCGCAGGTTCAACCGCAAAGGTGTCGGTTCCGTTTCAACATCCGTTCAGATTCGCCAGTCATTCACGCACGCGAATGCCCTTGGCTTTTTCAATTAATGCGCGCGGATTGATCCGATGTGCCTGGTGCGCGATCCGGGCAATGCTGATACGGATGATTACCTGGCCCAAATAGCGATCCTTGCCGAAGTGGTCCCTGATCGGGCCGTCTGCATATAAAAAAACCGGCTCGAATGAGCCGGTTTTTCATTTCGGGCTTAATGTAAAAGTATTTGGTTTTATTCCACCACGGGCCGCGGCAGTACCTTGGCCTGTTCGGCAATTTCGGGCACCTTGTGTTCCCACTCGATGGCCATCAAATGGACACCGTGGACGCCCTTCATTTCCTTGAACTCTTCGATTTGCTCGCAGGCGATCTTGATCCCTTCTTCGGCCACTTTGCCCTTGCCGGCGCCCTGGAGACGCGCGATGATGTCATCGGGAACGTCCATTCCGGGGACCTTGCTTTTCATGTACTTGGCCATACCGACGCTCTTCATGGGCGTGACGCCGGCCAGGATGTACGCTTTTTCTGTCAACCCCATGTCGTTGGACTGTTGAATCCACTTGCGGAACTTCTCCATGTTGTATATGCACTGGGTTTGAATGAAATCGACACCGGCCTCGATCTTTTTGGCCAGACGATGGACACGCCACTCGAACGGGTCGGCAAAAGGGTTGGCTGCCGCACCGATAAACATCCTGGGGATTCCGTCCAGTTCGGCGCCACTCAAAAACTTGCCTTCGTCGCGCATTTGTTTGACCATTTTGATCAGCTGCATGGAATCGACGTCGAACACGCCCTTGGCCTGGGGATGATCGCCGAACTGCTGGTGGTCACCGGACAGGCAGAGCATGTTACGGATGCCGTGGGCATACGCCCCCAGGATGTCGGCTTGCATGGCCAGGCGGTTGCGGTCCCGGCAGACCATCTGAAAGTTCGGCTCCAGGCCTTCCTGGACCAGAATCAGGCTGGCGGCCCAGCTGGACATCCGCACCACGGCGGTCTGGTTGTCGGTGATGTTGACCGCATCCACCACGCCTTTCAAAAAAGAGGCCTTGTGACGGACTTCCTCGGTGTTGGCGCCCCGGGGCGGCCCCAGCTCACCGGTGAACGCAAAATGACCGGCCTTGAGGACCTTTTCCAGGTTGCTTCCTGATTTGTAACCGTTGCCTTCTGTGCTCATTGTATCACCTATACCTCAAATGGGATTGTTCATATCGGTCGAGACGGCTGTATTCTACTTCGCTTCTTCTTTTTCCGGTTTCTTGTATCCCGGCTGAATCAGCGTGCGCGGCGTCTGATCGGTCCAGTCCACCGGTTCCTTGATGTCCCTGATCAAATCCAGCCGTTCCTGGCTGGACAGCCTTTCGTGAATCAAATACCAGGCACAGGGCTGATCCTGGCTGATCTCGCATTTGCCCTTGTTGGTCCCGCCGCAAGGGCCGTTGTAAAGACCCTTGGCGCACATGGTCACCGGGCAGATGCCGCCGGTCATGGCCAGCACGCACTTGCCGCAGGAGCGGCATCGCTCCTCGTACCACCCCACCGCCTGATTGACCGCCAGACCGGTAGTGTCGACGCCGGGCAAGACCGGTTTTTCCGGGAAGCGCTCCGCCAGGAACTGAATGCCGACCCCGCAGGCCATGGAGATGACGGCATCGTGGTCCTTGACCATGTCGTCCAGTTCAGCCAGATACTCACGGTCGCACTGGCGTTCCACAGTGTAAGCCGTAATCTCGATCGGGCTGTCGTCCAGCTTGCGGGACATTTCGAGCTCTGCGTTCAGAACGGCAACCTCTTTCTCGCCGCCGGCCAGGCAGACCGACACGCAGGTTCCGCACCCCACGTTGAGCACCTTTTTGTAGGGTTTGATCATTTCCTTGATTTCGTCAAAGGGTTTTCTTTTCGCGACTATCATTTTTCCTCCTGAAATACCGATCGGCTCCTGAATGGTTGGAAGTGGTTTCAAAACCCCATCTCACACCCAACCCGCCAAAGGTTTACCCGCCTCAGGCGGGCGGACAAGTTGCGGTGTTGTGGTCCTCCTCGGTCAGTGTCCGGCGGCCCTGCCCCTGACACTGAATACATACACCACATGTATGCTGCGTTTTTTCATCGGCCCACGCCTTGTACTTGGGTGTGATCTAGGGTTTTGAAACCACTTCTATTCAACCCCGTTAGAAGTTGGAGCTTTCCGGGTGAAAAACATCCACGTCCTTCAAATCCTCTCCGAGGTACTCGCGCTCATTCGGACCGAGAATGCCCATCGACAGGCAGATCAGTGTCCACAGGTGAACCGTTTGCCAGGCATGATCGCGGATGTCGGACAGATCATGAACCTGGGCATGGCAGTTGTGGCACGGGGTGATGCAATAGGCCGCACCGGTCTTGAGGATTTGTTCGGCTTTGAGTTTGCCGTAATCTCTGCGCGCTTCGGGGTACCCGGACTGCAGGAAACCGCCGCCGCCGCCGCAGCAGTAGTTGTTCGACCGGTTGGGGCTCATGTCGATAAAGTTTTCTTCACCGACCACGGCCTTGACCACGTAGCGCAGGTCCTCGGCCACCGGGTCGCCGAAGGATTTACGAACCAGCTGGCAGGGGTCCTGCACCGTAAATTTGATTTGGCGGTCTTTGTTCCACTCGGAACTGACCTTGAGCTTGCCTTCCTTGATCCACTGGGCATAGTATTGAATGATGCTCTTGATCTCGAAGTTGTAGTCGAGTTTGAACTTTTGCGCTCCGAACCGGACCGCGAAGAGTTCGTGCCCTCACTCGGTGTTGAGCCAGACCTTGCAGCCCAAATCCTCCACCGCTTTCTGTTTGACCTCTATAATGTGTTTCCAGTTTTCTTCATCGGCCATGAACATGCAGTAGTTTTCAGCAGCCCAGCCCTTGGTGCCGTAAGTCCAGTCGGCGCCCACCGAATGCAGGATCTTCCACAGCGGCACCATCTCGTCCGGCTCGGTCACCGGCTCTCTGGAATTCTGGTTGAGGAAGAACTCTGCCCCTTGCTTGTTGATCGGGGCCTCCATTTCGGCAAACTCCGGCTGCGATTCGCGGTATTCCTCCAGCACGTCTTCGACCACGAACTGGAAGTCTTCTTCGGTGGCGCCCATGGCGCTGCAGGTGTCGTTTCTGAGGGCCATGTCGCAGGACCCCACGATGCCCTTGGGCCGCTTTTCCCGCGGCCAGGACTGCCGGGCGTAAAAGACCAGCTGGGGGATGTTGATTTTCATCGGGCAGACGTAGACGCACCGGGTGCACATGCTGCACATCCACACCCACGGCGTGGTCGTGATCTCTTCATCCATGCCCAGGGCGGCCATGCGCAGAAATTTGCGTGGATCCATGTTTTCCAGGCCCGTCGCCGGGCATCCGGATGAGCAGGCACCGCACGTCAGACACAGGTTCAGGTTGCCGCCTTCGGGGAGCAAATCCTTCACCTTGTCAATGAACGTACTCTTCTTTTTACCTCCAAGCTTGATTGCTTCCTCGGCCATAATGTACTCCTTAATTTTTAACAGTTGCCTTGTTCTTCAACGGGTTGGGCCCGAGCGCCTTGATGTGTTCAGTCATCTCTTTGGCATAGGCGGCAAAGGTCGGACCTTCGCCGGAAGACAAGTTATACATTCTGACGCGGTCGCCCTCGATACCGATTTCATCGAGCAGCATGCGCACATGATTCACGCGCTCCCGCGCCCTGAAATTGCCTTCGTTGTAATGACACGTCCCTTCCAGGCACCCGACCACGTACACACCATCAGCGCCTTTCTGCATCGCTCTGAGCAGATGCAGAACATCAACTTTGCCGGAACACGGCACGTGGATGATCTTTACATTGGCGGGGTAATCGAGTCGCATCGAACCTGCCAGGTCCGCGGCGGAGTACCCTCAGTAGTTACAGCAAAACGATATAATCGTCGGTTCAAAATCGGCCATTACATTCCTCCTGCCAGTAAGGCATCTATCTTACATATGATCTGTTCGTCTTCATAGAAGCTTAACTGAATCGCCTGTCGCGGGCACACCCCGGCGCACACGCCGCAGCCGTGGCACAGGGCCTCGTCGATTTGGACCTCTCCGGCTGCGATGTTGAATTTCGGGACATCGAAGGGGCAGGAACGGACACAGGTCAGGCATTTCACGCAGTGCTCCGTGTCGACCTTGGCGGTTATGGCCGACAGCCGGATTTCATCCTTGGCCAAGAAAGTGGTTGCCCGTGACGCGGCTGCCTGGGCCTGGGCAATGGTTTCTGTAACGAGCTTAGGTCCGTGGGCCATTCCGCACAGGAAAATACCGTCGCCGCCCATATCCACGGGTCGGAGCTTGACGTGCGCTTCCATGAAAAAGCCCTCGGGGTTGCGGTTCAGCTTCATGATATTGCTGAGATCCTCGGTATCAGTGGCCGCCACGCCTGCACTCAGTGCCAGAAGGTCGCTGCGGATTTCCACATTTCTTTGCAGAACGTGGTCTTTGACCGTCACCAGCATACCCTCGGGTGACGATGCGACCTCCGGTGGATGGTCTTCGTCGAACCGGATGAAGATGACCCCCTGGTTGCGGGCTTCGGTGTAGTAATCCTCCAGCAGTCCGTAAGTGCGCATATCCCTGTAAAGAATGTACACCTGGGTCTCCGGATGAGAGCGTTTGATAGCCAAGGCGTTCTTGACGGCACTCTGGCAGCAGATGCGCGAGCAGTTCTCGTTCTCCTCGTTGCGGGAGCCCACACACTGAATCATGACGACACTGGTCAGGTCGGCGGCACCTTTGTCAGCCAGGCGATCACTCAACTCCACCTGCGTGACCACGCGATCATCCTGTCCGTATAGGAACTCCTTGGGCTGGTACTCACCAGCACCGGTGGCAACGAGGATGACGCCGTGTCCGATGGATTGTTTGTCGCCGTTGGAGCCCACGGCCACCTCGGTGACGAAGTTGCCCTGGAATCCTTCGAAGCCGGCAACCCGTGCATCCGTCAGAACTTCGATTTTTTTCTCGGAACTGACTTTTCCAATCAGCTGGTCGAGGTAGGCACGGATGTCGTCCCCTTCGATGGTGTGGTGGAGCTTGCGAGCCATTCCGCCGAGTTGCGGCGATTTTTCGATGATCGTCGATTCAAATCCCTGGTTGGCTAGATCCAGGGCAGCATTCATACCGGCAATTCCACCACCGATGACCAGGGCCTTTTTGTTCACCGGAATGACCTTCCCGTGCAGCGGTGTCAGGGTGGATGATCGCGCCACGGCAGCCCGCACGAGATCTTTGGCTTTTTTCGTGGCAATTTCCGGATTGTTGGCATGCACCCACGAATCCTGGTTGCGAATATTGGCCATCTCGAAAAGGTATTTGTTCAGTCCGCAGGCCTCGAGGGTCTCCATGAACATGGGGGCATGGGTCTTAGGGCTGCACGAGGCCACCACCACCCGGTTCAGCTTTTCCTCGCTGATTTTCTCCTTGATCTTCTCCTGGGTGTCCTGACTGCAGGTAAAGAGGTTTTCATCGGCGAAGACCACATTGGGTAGGCTTTCGGCATATTCCTTGACGGCCGGCACGTCGACCACGCCGCCGATGTTGATGCCGCAGTTGCAGACAAAGACGCCGATGCGCGCCTCTTGCTCACTCACATCGATTTCGTCGGGCACCTCTATGGTCTTGACGTCGCTGCCGCGGGCCTCGGCAACATCGCTGCCGGCGGCGCTGGCGGCAGCGCTGGCTTCCGTCACCGACGACGGTATGTCTTTGGGGCCTTGCAGGATACCGCAGGTGTAAACTCCCGGACGCGAAGTGGCCACCGGGCTGAACGGCTTGGTATCGATGAAGTTGTACCGGTTCAAGTCGATGCCGAGGCGTTTGGTCAGTTCGACCGTTGACTCCGAGGCCTGCAGACCAACGGACAGGACCACCATGTCAAATATTTCTTCGGTCATGTGGCCGCTTTCGTCGGCAAAGACAAGCCGGAGATCCCGGGTCTGAGCATCGTCGTATATGGTGTGGACGCGGGCCTTGACGAAGCGGATGCCTTCGCGGTCCTTTGCGCGGTTGTAGTATTTCTCGTAATCCTTGCCGTAGGAGCGGATGTCCATGTTAAAGACGGCGCAATCGAGGTTGCCGTGGGAGTGCTCCTTGGCGATCATGGCATCCTTGATAGCGTACATGCAGCAGACCGACGAGCAGTAGCCGTTGCCGCATTTGTTGGTGTCGCGCGAACCGACACACTGGAGCCAGGCGATTTTCTGCGGCTCCTTTTCGTCCGAGGGCCGCACCAGATGTCCCATGGTCGGGCCTGAAGCGCTCAGAATCCGTTCGAACTCCAGACTGGTCATCACATTGGGGTTGCTTCCGTAGTGGTAGAACTCCTTCAAGTTGGACGGATCGTAGGTGTCGGTGCCGGCGGAGAGAATGACCGATCCCACCGAGATGTCCTTCTGAACCGCCTCCTGGGTATGATCGACAGCTTCGGCCAGGCAGGCCTTGACGCACTGGTAGCACTCGGAGCAAATACCGCACCGCAGGCAGCGGTCGGCTTCCTTTTTCGCTTCGGCTTCGTTATATCCGAAGGAGACTTCCAGGAAGTTGCACTCCCGCGCGTCCGGATCGAGGCAGCGCACAGTGGTTCGGGCTTTTTGCGGCTCGAGGGATACATCCGGTTTTTCGGTATGCCAGAGCTTCTCCCTTCCTTCGGCCAAATCGCGGTTGTTGACGAAGCGGTGAATGCTTTCGGCGGCTTCCTTGCCGCACGCGACGGCATCCACCACGGACTTGGGGCCGTAGAACGCATCGCCGCCGGCGAAGACCCAGTCGATGGATGTCTGCAGGGTGACCGGATCGGCCTCCAAGCCGCCCACGCGGGTGAGGCTGATGCCTTGCTCCTCGATAAAAGAGCGGTCCGTGCTCTGACCGATAGAGATGATGATGGTGTCGCCGAAAATCGGCTGGCATTCGTTTTCGTCGTAAGAGGGGTTGAAGCGCCCGTTTTCGTCGAATACGGCGGTGCAGGTCTTGAACTCTATGCCGGAGACTTTGTTGCTCTTGTCGATGAAGAACGCCTTGGGTCCGAAGCTGTTGACGATTTCGATATCGCCTTCCAATGCCTCTTCGATCTCATGCTGCCAGGCGGGCATCTCGTCGCGGCTCTCCAGGCAAACCAGGGTGACGTTCTTGGCCCCCTTGCGTTTGGCTGTCAGGGCCACGTCGATGGCCACGTTGCCGCCGCCGACCACGACGACATCCTCACCGATGGGAACATCCTTTCCCATGGCGGTATCGCGCAAAAAGTCGACCCCCTGCAGGACACCCTCGACATCTTCGTTCTCCACACCGAGCCGGCGACCGCCGTGCAGGCCGATGGCCATGAACAGGGCCGAAAAACCGTCCTTTTTGAGGCCCTCCAGGGTGATGTCCTTGCCGAAGGTAACCCCGGTTTTAATGGTGACCCCCATTTCTTCGATCACCTTGATTTCGCGTTTGATAATGTCACGCGGCAGTCGGTATTCGGGGATACCCACGCTCATCATGCCGCCGGCGACCGGCAATTTTTCGAAAATTGTCACCTGGTAGCCGTCTTTGGCAAGATAATAGGCGGTGGTCAGCCCTGCGGGGCCGGAGCCCACGATGGCAATCTTCTGCTCGCGCGGTTCGGCCGTCTTGGGGACAAACAATTCGCCTTGTTCCAATTCCCAATCAGACAGGAAACGGTGGAGTTCGCGTATGGCCAGGGGCTGATCGACGTCATTGCGGGTGCACTCCCCTTCGCAGGGGTGATGGCAGACCCGCCCGCAGATACCGGGAAAGGGGTGGTCTTCTCTGAACAACTCCAGCGCCTCGCGGTATTTTCCTTCGTTGATCAGGGCAATGTAGCCCTGGATGCTCACATGTGCCGGGCAGGTCGCCTTGCAAGGGGCGGTGCCACGCTTGCTGATGCCGAAGGCCCCGGGGATCGCCTGGGGGTATTGCTTGAAAATGGCCTTACGTTCAGACAGGCCCTCGTCGTATTCATTGGGCAGGGAGATGGGACAGACCTTGACGCACTCGCCGCAACTGGTGCATTTTGCCAGATCGACGAAGCGGGCCTGCTGGTAGACGGAAGCGGTGAAGTTCCCCGGATCCCCTTTGAGATCCAGAAGTTCGGTATTGGTGAGCAGTTCGATGTTCAGATGCCGGCCGACCTCGACCAGTTTTGGGGAAATAACTCACATCGCACAATCGTTGGTGGGGAACGTCTTGTCCAATTGGGACATGAGCCCCCCGATTGCAGACGATTTTTCCACGAGGTAGACATAGTAACCTGATTCTGCCAGATCAAGTGCAGACTGCATGCCGGCGATGCCGGCGCCTACTACCATTACTGATCCGCTTTTGTTACCGTTTGCTGATCCCATGTCGACTCCTTTTTTCGCATTGATCGCGACCGCTCTGTGGTAAGAGGAAATGTTCAACCGGCCACGGTGAAAACCAACTCGTGTACATATAAAAGGTAACGGCCGCCAAAGCGTTCATATGCCACAACGTGAAATGTACTGTCAAGGCCTTTGTAATAGGCAAATTAATTAAGTAAATTACAATACATTTTTAAAACTTGAGTTATATTCAGTAAATATTATTCGTTTAATGAGCAATAATTATTTTTTTGTGTTAATAACTTTTCGGGTCTAATCCGTTTAGTTTGGCTTGCGCTCGGAAATATCGCCCGACGATGAATATCTTTCTGGACAAATGCCGTCAATTTAATATTTATTAATGAATAAGTCATGCATATGGTTCCAATAAATAATCGTTCACCCTTAACCATGGAGCCGGCCATGTTTAAAATGATTGTCGTGGCAATCGATGGGTCCAATCAAAGTATAAAGAGCCTGACCTACGCCATCGGATTGGCAGAAAGTTCCGGGGCTGAGCTGATCATCGTTCATGCCTACGTTCATACTTCGGATCTCCGCAGTAAAGATGAGTATGTAAAACTGGTCGCCCAAAGAAAAAGGGCTGGGCAAAAGATCATGGATGACGCGCGGGCTCAGTTTAAAAACGCCCGAATGGTCGTGGAGGAGAATCTACTCGAAGGACCGGCAGCTGAGGCGATCCTCACGGTCGCACAGACCCGCGGTGCTGATTTGATCATTATGGGGACGCGGGGCATGGGCTCATTGGAAGGTTTATTTCTGGGCAGTGTCAGCACCAAAGTGACGCACGAGGCGCCCTGCACGGTAATGGTCGTCCGTTGACCGGTGAAACCTTTCTGTTTTGAATGCGGTTTGCGAAATACCGGGTTTGCATTCCCGCAAACTCGCGTCGCTGGCCCCTCGGGCGACATTTTGAAATCTTTCTGAAACTGACCCGTTTTTCTTAACCGCGATATTTATCCATGAACGCGCGAAGTGAAACCCAAAAATCCTCCGACGCACAGTCTATACCAAAGAAATTACTGCGCAGTGTCATAGTGCTGATGGCCGTTCATTGGCTCGGCCTGCTGGCGTTTGCCTTCTGGTTGATGTCAACCTGGTCGCATGAAGCCGCATATCGATGGCTGGCGCCGGCAGCCTTGGTATTGGCCTACACCCATTTTCAATTTTGTTTACATTTGAGACTGAACCACCCTCCCCAAAACGGGCGACTCTATCCGTCGGTGGGCATGGCCAATCAGATGACCCTCGCTCGCGGCTGGGGCATCAGCCTCATTGCCGGCTTCATTTTTTTGCCGTATGTCGAACCGGCCGCATCTGATTCCCGGGCAGAGTGGCTGCCTGGTATCATTTACCTGTTGGCCGCTGGCACCGATTTTCTAGACGGCTTGTGGGCGCGCATCACTCACAGCTCTTCGATTCTGGGCCAAAAACTGGACATCGAAATGGATGCCCTGGGCCTGCTGACAGCCTCGGTGCTGCTTGTGGTGTGGGGACGGCTGCCGGCGGTTTACCTGCTTGTCGGTGCCAGTTACTATCTTTTTCGAATCGGCACCCATATCCGCCGCCGCCGCGGCAGAACGGTTTGCGCTTTAATCGAGCGGCCTTTTGCCCGCGTAATGGCCGGAATTCAAATGGTGTTTGTGGGCCTGGCGCTGCTGCCGATTTTTGCAGTTCCTTTGCTCCGCATAGCGGCGATATATTTCATGCTGCCGTTATTGGCCGGATTTGTTTGGGACTGGCTGATCATTCAGGAGCGACCGGCGGCAAAAACCAAGGAAAATATTGAAAGAGTGGTTGGAATCGTTGCAGCGGTGTTACCGGTTATTATGAGAAGCGTTGTTTTTTTTAGCAGTTGGTCGGTTGCCATTGCGCTGAGAGGAAGCGGTCCGGATGTGATCGGCGGGATCTGGCTGTTTTTATCGCTCATGATGGTGCTCGGTTTCCTTGGCCGATCGGCCGCAATCGTCGCCGCTTGCCTCGTGGCGCATACCGCCGTTTCCATTAGCACACCGCTTTTAATGGTGGCCTTCAGTGCGTGCATTGTGTTAATTGTTACCGGTACCGGCGCATGGTCCTGGTGGAAACCCGAAGATGCCTTCCTGTCCAGAAGAATTGGTGGATCCACGACTCGCAGCGTTCATGCCCAAGCGGGTTAGGCCAGGGGCAGGGAGGCGTTGCTGACCCGAGATACAAATGAAGGTTAACCATTTGTCCAATATCGCCCGATTCTTGCCCCATCGGTTTTCCTGGCGCACCGTGCTGTTATTGTCCATACCGGCCCTTTACTGGGTCGCCTTCAAAGATGTTGCCATACGGGATATCCTATCGGCCCTGCGGAGATGGGCCATGACCGATATCCTGCTTTTTGGGCTGCTAAATGTGTTGGTCATCGGGGCCATGTGCTTGCGATTATGGATGATCCTTCACCGCTGCGGTTACAGGGTACCCATTCGATGCCTCGTCGCTTATCGCATCGGGGCCAATGCGATCAGTTACATCACGCCAGGCCCCCATTTCGGGGGCGAACCGTTCCAAATTCACATGCTGATTCGCAGTCATCGGCTGCCCATCGCGCACGCCGCGGCATCGGTGGCAACGGATCGTGCCATCGAGATGATCGCGAATCTGGGATTGCTTTGTTTCGGCGGCCTTTACCTGCTGCATCAATCATACCTTGCCACCCTGTTTAAAATTCAATTCATTGCATTTCTTCTGCTGACATTTACAAGTGCCTGCGTGTTCCTAAAAGCGGTGGCTGACGGCCGGACACCGTTGTCACGTTTCACACGATGGATGCGAGCGGTTTTGAAGCTCAGTGCGCGGAACTCTTCGCAATTCACATTTCTGCGGGCGGGCGAAATAAAAGCCGGAGAGATTTTGAAGCAGCCGCAGCCGATTCTGTGGCTGTACGGCGGGTGTGCTTTGGGTCAATGGTTTTTAATGGCGGCCGAATTCTGGCTCATTTATGCGGTCATCGGCATCCCCCTGCAACCATCGGAGTTGATGGCGGTGGTCATTGCCGCCCGACTCGCTTTTCTGTTGCCCTTACCGGGTGCTTTGGGCGCATTGGAAACCAGTCAGATGCTGATCCTCGCAAGCTTTAATCTGGCCCCCGGAGCCGGTTTGGCCGCATGTATCATCATGCGCGCCCGAGACCTCTTGATGGTTGGTGCCGGGGTCGGACTGGCTTCATTCTGGTTGGGCAACAGGTGGTCTTCAAATAACACAGGGGATATGAGCGTCCTGCCATGAAGCAAACAGATGACATCCGGAATTTATCTCAGTTGCAGACAAGACTGCTGCAGAGGGAATCGTCGCTCCCACACATGACCAGACCCTTTGTCGCCGTCAGCTACGCCCAGGGCATTGATGGCAGCATTGCAACCAAAAACCGCCAACCCCTGAACATCAGTGGACGTCAGTCATTAGAACTGACCCATCGTCTGCGAGCCCTTTTCGACGGGATACTCGTCGGTATCAATACGGTTCTGGCCGATGATCCCCAGCTCACCGTCAGATTGGTTGACGGTGAGAATCCCCAACCGGTGGTTTTGGACACCCGTTTGCGGACACCGCTTGAATGCCGGCTTTTACAGCGGACGGATCGGAATTCATGGCTGGCAAGCGACGCGAACAACAACGGCGCGAGGGTTGCCGCCTTCACCCGCGCCGGCGCCCAGGTGTTGCCGTGCCGACTCGACGGTAACGGCCAGATCGACCTGCATCATCTGATGGCAGTCCTTTTTCAGAAGGGTGTCGAAAGCCTCATGGTCGAGGGCGGGGCCAAGGTGATCACCAGTTTTATTCACGCCGAGTTGGTGGATCTGTTTATCATCACCATCTCGCCGAAGTTCATCGGTGGGCTCCAAGTCGTTGAAGCGCGCGATGGCGATCATTTTGCCACGCTTAAATTGGCCGGCATCCACTACGAGCCTATGGGGCAAGATTTAATCGTTTGGGCGACACCGATGTGGACGCGGACATGAAAAGCCTGAGCCTGTTTTTCAAACAGCCGTTTACCACGGAAATCAGAGAACGGCCGCTGCGCGCGCCGACCGAAGATCAGGTGTTGGTCGCCACGAGGCTGTCCGGTATCAGCGCGGGAACGGAAATGTTGGTCTTCAGGGATCAATTTCCCAGGCACCTGCCGGTTGATGCCACCATCAAATCTCTATCGGGCCGCTTTCAATATCCACTGACGTACGGATACAGTTGTGTCGGCCGGGTAGTGGCCGGCGGCAGCCGGACCGATCCGGCATGGGTCGGTCGTCGGGTGTTTGCCTTTCATCCGCACGAAAGCCATTTCACGATTCTGCCGCAAGAACTGATTCCCCTACCCGACGGTGTGACAGACGAAGACGCCGTTTTTTTGCCGAGCATGGAAACCGCCGTCAATCTGGTTATGGACGGCCGGCCGGTCATCGGGGAGCGCGTCATGGTTTGGGGCCTGGGTGTCATCGGTTTGTTAACCACCGGATTGGTGGCCCGTTTCCCGCTCAACGGCCTGGTTTGCGTTGATCCCTTGCCGTTGCGGTGCAAGACCGCGACCGATCTCGGAGCGGATATGGCCCTGGCGGGTCGCGAAAACGGTTTCAGTACCAAGGTGATCTCGATTTTTTCGCGATCCGACGGTGATGCCAAAGCCGACCTTATCTTCGAGCTGTCCGGCAATCCGGCGGCGCTTGACAAGACCTTGGACTGGGCCGGTTATACAACCCGGATTGTCATCGGTTCTTGGTACGGAGCCAAAGCGGCGACGATCGATATGGGCGGTGCGTATCACCGTAATCGGATCAGGATCATATCCAGTCAGGTCAGCACCATTGACCCGCGCCATTCCGGTCGCTGGAGTATGCAGCGGCGCACGCAGGTCACCGGGAAGATGTTGGCCAGCCTGCGGCCCGGTCGATTCATCACCCATCGCTTCGATGTCCGACAGGCCCAGAATGCCTATCAACTCATTGCCGATCGACCGCAAGACATCCTGCAGGTTGTGTTGACCTACCCGCAAACCCCGAACTGACGAAGGGCATTCAAGTGACCGAGGAAACAAATCATGTACACGCTCGCTTTGCAGCGCGCTTTCAGCGCACGTCACTATTTGATCGGCGGCGATTGGGGGCCCGAAAATGACCCCCATGCCCACGCCTATAGGGTCGAAGTCCGCCTGAGGGCCGGAGAGCTCGATGCGCATGGCTACCTCGTCGACCTTGAAAATCTCGAACAGGTCCTCGACGCCTGCGTGGCGATTTATCGGGACCGACTATTGAATGATCTGCCCGATTTCGACCAGATCAATCCCAGCATCGAGCATTTTGCCAAGCGCTTTTGCACCTGCTTTCTAAAAGAGTTCGGCCCGCATCGATTCCTCATGGTTGAAATCAGGATTTGGGAAAACGAAATAGCCTGGGCATCTTACCAGGAGCGGTATTCGTGAATTTCGGCCTGATCGTCTATGGCGCGCTAGATACGCCGACGGGCGGTTATTTGTACGACCGCCGGCTGGTGGCGCATTTACGATCCAGCGGTCACCGTGTCCATGTCTTCTCGCTGCCGGTTCGCGGTTACGGCCTGCGCCTGCTCGATAATATTACGGAGGGACGCTTGAATCGCTTCTGCGGCGCCGGTTTCGACCTGTTGCTGCAGGACGAATTGTGTCATCCCTCTTTGCTGGTGCTGAACCGGCGGCAAAAAGAGCGGTTGGGCCCGCCGGCTGTTGCGATAGTGCACCACCTTTATTGCGCCGAACCCCGGCCGAAGATCTTCACATACTTACTGCGGTTGATTGAAAAACGATACCTTGATTCGGTTGACGGTTTTATTTTCAACTCCCGCACAACAAAAAAAACGGTCTTCCGATTGAGCGGGTGTCCGCGGCCGCATGTCGTGGCGCCGCCGGGAGGAAACCGGTTCGGCGCCCGTTTGACGGCCGCCGAGGTCTATGAGCGGGCGCAGCGACCTGGACCCTTGCGGTTGCTTTACGTCGGGCTGGTGATCCCCCGCAAGGGATTGCTCGAACTGATCAGCGCCTTGCGACGGGTACCGCCGGACCGGTGGCGGCTGGAGATTGTGGGCTGTATGACGATGGCGCCCGGCTATGTTCGCCGCGTAAGGAACTATATCCAGGCGCACCGTCTGCGGTCGTCCGTTCGATTCCATGGCACGATCGGCAACGAAGATTTGGCGGCCGAATTTAGCGCGGCGCAACTGCTTTGCATGCCATACGCCTATGAAGGATTTGGCATCGTCGCTGCAGAGGCGATGCGCATGGGGCTTCCGGTGCTGGGCTCGACAAGCGGAGCCATCGGGGAGCTGGTCGCGCACGGGAGCACCGGTCTGCTATTTCCCCGCAACGATTTGCAGTCAGTTGCCACGGCCGTTGCCGATCTTTATGCGGACCGCCGTTATTTGACCCGCATGAGCGTTGCGGCCATGAGGAATTCGCAAAAACATCCGACCTGGAGACAATCTATGCAAGGTATTGAAACGTTTTTAGGGCAGTTCCGATCAAAAAACCGAAAGCAAAATAATTATTTTTAATTTTGTCATTTCGAAAATGTGAAACGCTCAAATTGGGGCAAAGCACTTTTCTGGGGGAACATGACAGCGGACGCGACGGCAACCTATGTGCGCTACCTGGCGGCCAAAAAGCATGTCGATAATCGGTCGTTGAACCGCCTTGTGTGGCACACACTGAAAGCGAATCTACCCCCATCGAGTCGACGACGAAAACTCGAGGTGGTCGACTTCGGCGCCGGTATCGGCACCATGCTCGAAAGATCGATTGCATGGGGCTTGACGCCGCACCTTCACTACACCATGGTGGAAAAAAACCCCGGATACCTTGCCGCCTTCAAATCGCTATCACTCCAGAGATGGCACTCCGCAGGCTACACACTTGATTGGCAAGAAAGCACCCGTGCCGATTTGCGCTTTGCCGACGGAGGCGGCTCGGTCGATATTGTTTGCGCCGACCTGTATGACGTCATCTCCAATTGTGAAAACCACCGCCGCTGGGATCTGATCACGGCCCATGCCGTTATGGATCTGGTCAACATCGATGAGGTGCTGAACGGGTTCCAGCGGCTGGTTAAACCCGGAGGACTGCTATACCTCACGCTGAACTACGACGGGCTCACAGCGTTTCAACCGGCTTTTGATCCGGATTTCGAGCAGCAACTTCTCGACGACTATCATCGCAGCATGGATCAGAGGACGATCGACGGTCGCCCTTCGGGATCGAGTCAAAGCGGTCGTGAATTGCTGTCCCAGCTGACGCAGCGGCACCTGCCTATTTTGGCGGCCGGCAGCTCGGATTGGATCGTTTATCCGCATGGCAGGGGATATCCGGATGACGACGCCCGCTTCCTGGCGGTCATTTTACAAACATTCAATGAAGAGCTGCAGCGCAACAAGCAACTCGACCCACATCGCCTGGCAGCCTGGATGAGCCGCAGGCAATCTCAAATCGACGCAGCCGAATTGATTTTTATGGCCCGGAACATCGATTTTCTCGTCAGAGTTCCCGCCGATTGACACCGTATTTGGGTCTTTCGGTTTCTGGTGTCATTTATCCTTTGGGGGGGAGCACATTGCATTTCAAAATATCCTGTGGTAAGCAATAAGATGTTGTAAGGCCGAGATACCGCTGACCCACCCCGTTTTCCCGCACCTGTGCCTTCGGGCACGCTGATTGCGCGAATCCGCCTGCTCGGATTCCACCCGCTGACACTTTTCAAGCTCGGAGGCTTTTTAATGAAGAACAAAAAACCCTCCATCGTCAACATCGCTTTGGTCGGAGGCGGCGGGTTGTGCAAAGAAATCCTCGAAAAAACGACTTTCGACTACATGCAAGAAGGTGTCGATGCACCTATCCTAGCGGTGGCCGATCCGGACCCGGCCACACCGGGCATGATTTCCGCCAGAGAACTGGGGTTGCTGACCTTTCGAGATTATCACGACCTGTATGATCGGCGCTACAACATTCACCTGATTATCATCATTACTCCCGAGCAGCACGTTTTCGACGATATTCTCGCCACGCGTCCCCACCGTATCCGCATTATGTCGCAAAAGGTATTCGAGATTTTCTGGAAAGCCATCGGCTCCGAAGAACGCAAGCTGCGCGAGCAGAAAACCGCGATGGAAACGATCCTGAACGGCATTCAGGACTTTATCCTGGTGATTACCCCGCAGATGGAGATCATCGAAGCCAACGGCGCCTTTTTGAAGCAGACCGGCTGGGAACGGCATGAGGTGATCGGGCGCAAATGCCACGAAGTGTATGCCCGGTTGAATCACCGATGCGACGATATGGAGATGATTTGTCCCCTCAAAGATGTCGTCCGTAACAAGGTCCATTGCCGGCAGGTCCGCTCCCGGGTTGGGGCCGACGGCGACCCCCGGCATTTCGAAGTGAATGTGTTTCCGATCTGGGAAACAGACGGGAAGATCTCCAAGTTTATTCACATCAGTCGGGACATTACCCAGCGTCTGAAAGAGGAGGAGGAAATCACGCGGCGGCTGGAGGGGATGGTCGAAGAGAGAACCCGTCAGCTTCAGGAGACTCATGCCAAGCTCCTTCACCAGGACAAAATGGCCTCACTCGGGAAACTGGCTGCTGCGGTGGTCCATGAAATCAACAACCCCATCGCCGGCATATTGAACCTGATCATACTCATCAAGCGGATCATCAGCGAAGGCCCGCTGGAACAGAAAGAAATCGACCGATTCGGGCAGTACCTCGATTTGATGGAGAAAGAGACTCGGCGCACCAGCAATATCGTCACCAACCTGCTGGCGTTCTCTCGTCAGAACCGCATGGCGCTGAATCAACTCAGCATCAATCGGCTGATCGACCAGACCCTGATCCTGAATGCGAACCTGCTGAAAATAAATCGCGTGCAGGTGGAGAAGAAGCTCGATCCGAAGGTGCCGGATATTGTCGGATCCGAAGATAAACTCCAGCAGGTTTTCATGAACCTGATATCCAATGCTGTCGAAGCCATGGAGGGAAAAACCGGCGGGGTCCTGACCATCGAAACCCAGCACGCGCCGGGCGAACGCCGGATCGTCGTAAAATTCAGCGACAACGGCATCGGAATCCCCAAAGGGAACTTTTCGAAACTGTTCGAGCCCTTCTTCAGCACGAAAAAGAACGGCAAGGGCGTCGGGTTGGGCCTTTCCGTCGCTTACGGAATCATCAAAGAGCATGGCGGCTCGATCTATGTGGCGTCCGACCTCGAAGAGGGTACCACCTTCAAGGTGACGCTTCCCCTGAGGCCCGCGACGGAAACAACTGAACATCACGGAGGTCCCGATGGGCAGCACTAAGATCCTGATCGTCGATGACGAACACATCATGCGGGAATCCCTGCTCGGTTGGCTGGAGAGAGACGGATATGCCGTTGATGCCGTGGCCAGCGGAGAAGAGGCCCTGGATAAGTTGAAGAATACCCAGTTCGACATCCTGCTGGTGGACATCCAGATGGAAGGCATCAACGGCCTGGACGTCCTCAGACGGGTGAAGGAAGACGATCCGGATGTGGCCGTGGTCATGATTACCGCTTACGGCTCCATCTCAACGGCGATCGAGGCGATGAAGAACGGTGCCTATGACTACCTGCTCAAGCCCTTCGATCCAAACGAACTGGGTATGTTGATCGAAAAAATTGTCAAACACCAGGCTCAGATTCGTGAGAACCTGTACTTGAGAGATCAGTACCGGGAAAGGACCCGTTTCGAGAGCATGATCGGCCAGTCCAAGCCAATGCAGGTGGTGTTTGACCTCATCTGTGATGTCGCCCCGACCGAATCGACGGCGTTGATCACCGGTGAAACCGGCACCGGCAAAGGACTGGCGGCCAAGGCCCTTCACACGCATAGCCCGCGCTGCGACGGGCCGTTCGTCGTCGTCAATTGCGGTGCGATTCCCGAGCACCTGATGGAGAGCGAACTCTTCGGTCACCAGAAAGGGGCCTTCACGGATGCCAAAGAGACCAAGAAAGGACGGCTGGAGCTGGCCCATGACGGGACCCTGTTTCTGGATGAAATCGGGGAAATCAGCATGCGCATGCAGATCGATCTGCTGCGGGTCCTGGAAGATCGGGTATTTTACCGTGTCGGCGGGACCCAGCCGATCGAGGCGGATTTCCGCGTTATCGCGGCCACCAACCGGGACCTCGAGGTGGCCATTGAAAAAGGTGACTTTCGCAAAGATTTGTACTACCGCCTGAATGTGATTTCTTTCCAGATGCCGTCTTTGCGGGAGCGCAAGGAAGATATTCCCCTTCTGGCGGAGCATTTCCTCCATCGGTTTACCCGGGAGACCAATAAGGCAATCGACGGGTTAAGCCGGGAAGCGATGGACGAAATGATGCTCTATGACTGGCCCGGCAATGTCAGGGAGCTTGAAAACGCCATCGAACGAGCGGTGGTCATCGGGAAGGACCGCAAGATCCAACCGCTCTCTCTGCCTTTCTATTGTGCGCGGCATTTTTCGGTCCCGTCCGACGATTCTCTCAAGGAAATGGAGAAATCGCACATCCTGCGCATTCTCAGTGATAACCACTGGAACATCGCCAGGAGCGCCAGGATTCTCGACATCGATCGGTCGACCCTGTACAGTAAAATCAAACGCCACAACCTTCGGAAAGTAGATTGACTGACCGCGAGGGATACCGGATCGTCATCTCCCCCATCGGAGATATTGAATCCACTCTTTCCGATTCGATCTGCAGCGGAGTGATCCGCATTTTCGGCTTCCGGACCGAGATCTTACCGCTCATCGAGCGGGTGGACTTCGCACTCGACCCCGAGCGCCGGCAGTATTTCTCGACTCTGATTCTCGAAAAGATCGCCGCTGTGGCGCCGCCCCGGGCCGTCAAGGTGCTGGGCATCACGACGGCTGATCTGTTTATCCCGATATTAACCCATGTGTACGGTGAAGCCCAGCTGGGAGGCAAGGCCTGCATCATTTCGACCTGTCGTTTGGATGAAGAAAACCCGGCATCCCGGCCGGCCGATTTTTTCCGCCGTCGTGCGGTCAAGGAGGCCATTCACGAACTCGGGCACACCTTCCAACTGCGGCACTGCCCGGAGCGCAGCTGCGTCATGCACTACTGCCGGAGCATTGCGGACGTCGACCGCAAGTCGGATCAGCTCTGTCGGCACTGCCGGGTCATGCTAACCGACGAGATCCAACGGCTTGGAATCAAGAAGAACTCAAGTTGAGCGTTTCATATTTTCGAAATGATAAAATTAAAAATAATTACAGGTAATTGCTGCCGATTTGACTTTCGAAAGTATAAAAACCTATCCTGTTTAGTATTCGCTCTTTTAGGATATTAGCGCGTCCGCAAGAACAAGCGGGCGAGGTTTTCCCACCCCAGTTGCGGCAAATTTCCGTAAATGTCTTCACCCAGACGGCCCCCGTCGGCAGCCAGGGGTCCGTCCGCGTCCTCGATCGCCGCGTAGAGGCGTTCGACTTCGTCCGCGATGAATTCCGTCGTTTCTGCGCCCATCGCCAGATTTTTCAACTCTTGGCGCAGGTCCCCGGTGTGGACCCGCAAGATCCACCCGTCGGCATAGGCGTCCGCGTAGCCAAGACCACCGTCTTCCAACAGTTTCGGATTGGTGGCTGTGACCACCCCGCTGATCGGAGACAGCACCCTGGCAACCTTTGCCCCGCGGGCCAGGGTGATGTCGGGACGGTCCTGATGCACCGATTTACCCAGCAGGGGCGGCGAAATCCGGTCCAGCGGACCGAGGGCCCGCAAGATGAAATCGTCCAAACCGACCCTGACGGTATTTTCTTCTTCAATCTTCACCCAGGTGTGGCCGGGATGCAGGTAGATCCCATGCGGAAATTTGAACCCGTCGATGTCGATCAGATCGATTGGCTTCAAGGTGGCATGCACACTGAACTGTTCGTCGAAATACTGATCGAACTCGCAATCGGTGCAGCGGTATGCGTTGGTGCAGACCCTGAAGTCGACCCGGGATTTCATATGATGCAGGCACGGCCGCTTCGCCGGAGGCTGCTCTTTGAGCTTCTCTTTCCAGGAAACGATCCCAGCTCGTTTGCCCGAGCCGGCGATTCCCCGGGCTCTGCGTCTGCGGTTTTGTTCCGACTGGCGGTGCAGCGCACGGTCATAGCGGCAGACCGTGCACTGATAGTCGTGTTGGCAGAATTTGCGGCGGACGACCCCCGCCTGCATCCAGATGCAGGCTCGCGGCGGGTCTTGCGATCGTTTTGCCGAATGCGGCAGTGACATTGGTCAGCTCTCCCTATATTGAGATAGACGCACAATCGGCAAAGGGAGCGGTGATGTTCTTCACTCAGGCGGTGATATGCAGTGCCATGCGCTTTGCCCCGTGCGCTTTGCTCGTTACGTTTTCAAAAACGTTTTTGTCAGGTTCTCCCAGCCGAGACCGGGCAGGTTGCCGTAGATGTCTTCCCGCAGATATCCGCCGTCGGCCGCCAGCGGACCGGCGGTTTCCTCGATCATCTCTTCCAGCTTGAGCACTTCGGCATCCAACCACGACAGGGTTTCGGCATTGGCCATCAGGTTTTTCACCGTTGCCTTGATGTCGGGGTGGTGGACCGTAAACAGCCAGCCGTCTCCATAGGGTGACCGGTTGGCCAGCCCCGGATTTTCTCTGACGCCGGAATTGACCTCCACGATGACGCCGTCAACCGGCGAGGTCACGTCGGCCGCATGGCTTCGACGCTTCAGGCCCCACCCAGGCCGGCCGGTATCCAATTCCTTGCCGGTCAACGGCAGGTCGAAGCCGTCCGCCGCCCCGAGCAATTTGAGAGCGAAATCGTCCATACCGACACGAATGGTGCCGCCACTTTCGATCCTGGCCCAGGTGTGCCCGTCGTGGAAGTAGTGGTTTACTGCGACCGCGAAGCCTTTAATATGCTGCACATCGGCGGGCGGGCCGGAGGTTCTGGGTGTCAAGACATCCTCGAAATACTGGTCGAAATCGCACGTGTCGCAGCGATAGTCGTAGGCGCACTTGCGCCCGGCGATTCGGCCGGTCAGGCTGTGGCGGCAGGTTCTTTCCAGATCCGAATTTCGGCGCATGGCCTTCTGCCAGCTGACCCGCTTGCCTTCCTCCACCCGGCTGTGCATCCCCCGGTCGAAGGCGCAGTTCGTGCAGTCGAAAAAATTGTTACAATTTTTATACTTGACCGCCCCGGCCGCCATCCACAGACATGGAAAATCGGCTTTGGCTTTGCGGTCCGGTTTCACCAGCCACACCTGACCCCCCAAGACGCTGCCGATTTCCTTCCCGTCGGTCATATCTCTACGGCTGCCTTTACGATAGGAAGATCCGTATCCCAGACGACCTCTTTGACCCTTTTTCTTTTCTCGTTCCATTTGTCTCACCCTTTCTGGTTGGATTACCGGTTTGCCATTGGGTGGAGCAAGGGGCGTGCCATGGCGCAGAGATCGTTGTTAATAATTATAATCTATTGAAATAATTTATTATTTAATTTTTTTATCATCTGGTGTGCTGATAGAAAGAGCGTCTGGGAGTGTTGGGAATTCCAACAGTCGGGGCACGCGACGTTCTCAAACAGCGCCGATATTCAGATATAATCAATTAATTACAGTTAGATATTAACGATGCCGAGGATTTGGACAGGGGTGTCGGAATTTTCTACAGATTGTCTTTGGGCATTGTGAGCGGTCGTCCGGACGTTTCACCCAAAGGCGCCCTTGCTGAGCGGCGATGTCTTAAGGCAGGCCGAGCGCCACATACTTCGGTCTCTTCTTCAAAAAATAGGCGGCCGGCGTTCGCTATCACTGTTTCAAAGAGGGGAGACCATTGACCGGGATGCAAGGTAACGTTGCGCTGCGTGGCATCACGACATACCGTAGGACTTCAGTTTTCGGCGCAAGGTATTCAGGCCGATGCCGAGCAGCCGGGCGGTTTGCGACTTGTTGCCGTCCAGGCGGCTGTAGGCATCGAGGATATGGGATTTTTCGATCTGGGCCAGGGGGGCAATCGCGCCGGAATCAATCGGCTGGACGCAATCGGTCACGGCTTTCAGCTGACGCAGCTCTTCAGGGAAAAATTCGGCTGAAATATTTCTTCCCTGGGACAGGTTTACGGCCGACTGGATGATGGATTGGAGTTCCCGGATATTGCCGGGATACGCGTATTGCGTCAACAGGCACTGGGCCTCGGCGTCGATGCGGCACTGCCGGGAAGGGCCGCAGTATGCATCCAGAAAGTGGTCCACCAGCAGGGGGATGTCTTCCACCCTTTCTCTGAGAGGCGGCAGATGGAGCCATCCCCCCTTGATGCGATAGTACAGATCCTTGCGAAACGTTTTTCGGGAGATCATCTCTTCCATTTCTTCATTGGTGGCCGCGACCAGACGCACGTCAGCCTTGAGACTGGCACTGGCGCCCAGCGGAATATATTCGCCGTCCTGCAGCACCCGCAGCAGCTTGGCCTGCATCGTCTGGGGGAGGTTGCCGATTTCATCCAGAAACAGTGTGCCGTGGTGAGCGTGTTTCAGATACCCGGCCCGTTCCTTTTCCGCTCCGGTGAAAGCGCCCCGGGTGTGACCAAAGAATTCCGCCTCGAACAGGTGGGCATTGATGGCCGCCATATTGACGGCCATAAAAGGGTAACGGGCCCGTGGGCTGGCGGCGTGGATCGCTCGGGCGAGAAGCTCCTTGCCGGTACCGCTTTCCCCGGTAACGAGAATCGGCATCTCACTGCCGGCATGCAGTTCGGCCTCCTTCAGAAGCCGCATCATCCGCGCTGACCGGGTGATGATCGGCCGAAAAACTTCCGGGTTGGCCAGGACAGGCAATTTTCTGCTCTTTTCGATGTCCAGGATTTCCAGCAGCCGTCTTTTTTCGAGGATGCGTTTGAGTGAAAAGACCAGATCTTCCTCGCTGACGGGTTTGACCAGATAATCGTAAGCGCCTTTTCTGAGGCACTGAACGGCCACGCGGGCTTCATTCACCGCCGTCACGATAATGCACTCGGTTGCGGGGCTGTTGCTTTTGACGATGTCCAACAACTGGAGCCCGTCCAACTCCGGCATCGTCATGTCGATCAGGGCAATGTCGAAGATTTCGTCCGATCGAATCAAGGCCGCCGCTTTTAAGGGATCGTCCTCTACCCGCACCTTCTGAAAACCGGCGCCTATCAGCCGCGCCTTCATCAGTTCCAGAAAATCCCAATCGTCGTCGACGACCAGTATCCGCGCCGTCATCATGACACCTCCCAATTTATGCCATTCTGGCCTATTCCAAAATGGCATAATAGGCCAACTTGTTGAAATTGTCTACAAAAAAGGAATATATGCCATATTGGCATAGTTTCGATCACTCGCCCATACGCCTCTCACGGCGACGTTACATCTATAAGCATTTGAAACTATTATTATAATTTATTTTACGGGCCGCGGCATACTTATTGCTGAGGAAAACAAAGAATGATCCATTTCCGCAAACGATAGCACATTCCGGGCCTCGCAAGCGTTTCTTGCAGCTAAGGCAAAAACATCTCGATTCAACCGCTCAAAGGTTGTCGCGTTTCAATAATAAAACGGAGGAAAGCCAATGGATTTAAAACGCAAATTCGAGGCAAGTGAATTTGCCGTGCTTGCGGAGATGGAGCCCCCCAAAGGAGTGGACACCGCCAAGATGGTCGCTAATGCCAAGAAGGTCAAAGACAGAGTCGACGCATTCGTGGTGCCGGAAATGAGCAATGCCGTGATGCGGATGAGTTCCCTGGGCGGTGCGATGGTCTTGCAGAAAGAGGGATTGCCGACCGTTTTCCAGGTGTGCTGTCGGGATCGAAACCGTCTGGCCCTCCAGGCTGATCTTCTGGCGGCCTATGCCCTCGGGATCAGGAATGTCATGGCGGTCAGCGGCGAAGATCCGGGTTTTGGCGATCACCATCAGGCCCGATCCGTCTACGACATCGACTTGATCGAATTGCTGAAAACCGTTCAAGGACTCCAAAGCGGGCGCGACATGGCCGGGATCGAACTGGCCGGTGTTCCGGAATTTCTGGTCGGCTCCACCGCCGGTGCCGGCGCCCGGGGCAAATCTCCCGAAGTGGAACTGGAGGAGATGATGAAACGGGTCGACGTGGGAGCCCGTTTTTTCATCACGCAGCCCCTGTTCGACGTCGCGGACATCGAGCCGTTCCTCAAGCGGATCGATCGGCGCAAGATTTTCGTCCTGCCGACCGTGCTGCTGCTCAAGTCCCTGGGCATGGCACGCTACATCGCCCGTAACATGCCGCATGTCCACATACCGGAGTCCGTCATCGAGCGGCTCCAGCGCGCCCCGGACAAGGTGCGCGAGTGCATTCGGGTTGCTGCGGAAACAGTGTCGGCACTCAAGAGTCGCGGTCTCAACGGGGTTCTTTTATCCACCATCGGTTGGGAGCACAGGCTCCCCGAAATCATCGAAGGGATATAGGGAGAAGAAAAATGGGAATGAATTTAGATGCTGAAAACACAGCCGCATCGACTGACGGTGGCAGCAAACCCGTCGGCGCGGTGATGGTTCTCGGCGGGGGGATCGCCGGTATGCAATCGGCTCTGGACCTCGCCAACTCCGGCTACTACGTCTATCTGGTTGAAAAATCGTCGGCGATCGGCGGGTTGATGTCCCAGCTCGACAAGACCTTTCCCACCAATGACTGTGCCATGTGAATTATCTCACCCAAACTGGTCGAGGTCGGCCGGCACCTGAACATCGAACTCCTGACAAACACCGAACTTCTCAACTTGAAGGGGGATCCGGGGCGTTTCTCGGCCCGAATTCGCCAAAAACCCCGCTTCATCGATCTTTCTAAATGCACCAGCTGCGGGGAGTGCACCAAGGTCTGTCCTGTAGAGCTGCCCAACGATTACGACGAAGGTCTGTCGATCCGCAAAGCGGCCCACAAGCGGTACGCCCAGGCCATCCCCGGCGCCTATGCCATTGAAAAGTGCGACAAAGCCCCTTGCCGCCTGGCCTGCCCGGCCGGGCTGAATGTTCAAGGATACGTCCAAATGGTTCGCGAGGGCAAATACAAAGAGGCGCTCGATATTATCATGGAAGAATTGCCCCTTCCCGGTGTACTGGGTCGGATTTGCCCCCATGGCTGCGAAGAGGCCTGCCGTCGGTGCGACGTCGATGATCCGGTCGCGATCCGGGATCTCAAGCGGCTGGCCGCCGATAAGTTCGATCCCCGGCAAATCGAGATTGCTCGCGCAGCGCCGCGCAAAGAGCGGGTGGCCATCGTCGGGTCAGGTCCGGCGGGGCTTTCCGCCGCTTACCACCTGGCCCGCCGTGGTGTGCTGTCCACCATCTATGAAGCCTTGCCCCAGGCCGGCGGCATGCTTCGGGTCGGCATCCCTGCCCATCGTCTTCCCCGCGATATCCTCGACCAGGAAATCGAGGTCATCACCAACCTGGGTGTGGAAATAAAAACCAGCACCCCGCTGGGTCCGGATTTGAGCATCGATGATCTCCTTGACCGGGGCTACAGCGCTGTTTATTTGGCCTTGGGAGCGCACAAGGGATTTGACCTGGCGATTCCCGGGGAGAAATCCCGGGGCGTTCGGCAGGGCGTCGATTTCTTGCGCGAGGTCAACCTGACCGGCACGGCCGACGTCGGGAAAAAGGTGGCCATCATCGGCGGCGGCAACGTGGCCATCGATGTGGCTCGTTCGGCCGTCAGGCTGGGCGCAGAGCAAGTCAGCATTATATACCGCCGCACCCGGGCGGAAATGCCGGCCTGGGAGGAGGAAATCGCTGCCGCCGAAGCCGAAGGCGTGAACGTTTCGTACCTGGCGGCTCCCCAGGAAGTGCTTACCGAGGACGGCCGGGTTGTCGGTCTGCGCTGCATCCGCATGAAATTGACGGAGCCGGATTCCTCCGGTCGCAAGCGGCCGGTGCCCATACCGGGAAGTGAACACGACATCGAGGCCGACCAGCTGATCCCCGCTATCGGTCAGCGACCCGACCTGTCGGCCCTGGAAGACGTGACCGGATTGGATTTTTCGCGCTGGGGCACGGCCGAAGTCGATGCCGTCTCTTACGCGACCGGGCGACCGGGGGTTTTCGCCGGAGGCGATCTGCAGACCGGACCCTGGATTGCCATCGGAGCGATCGCCGCCGGCCGCGAAGCGGCCGAGTCGGTCATCCGGTATCTGGATGGAAAGGATCTGACAGCCGGCCGACAGCCCCTATCGAACGATAATCCGGTTTACCGGCCGATTCCGGAGGATACCCCCGTCGTGCGGCGTGAGGAGATGCCGGCACTGGCGGTTGCCCGGAGGGCCGGAAATTTTGACGAAGTCGAGCTGGGATACGAGGCCTCCGCCGGCCGTACGGAGGCCGGACGGTGCCTGAACTGCGGTTACTGCTGCGAATGCAACCAGTGTGTTTCCGCCTGTCTGGCCGAAGCCGTCGACCACAGCCAGCAAACGGTCGAAAGGGACATCGACGTCGGATCAGTGGTGCTCTGTCCGGGAAGCGAACCTTTCGATCCCTCCGGCTTGGAAGCCTTCTATCACTACAACAGCAATCCCAACGTCATGACCAGCCTCGAATTCGAGCGGATTTTGAGCGCCTCCGGCCCCACCCTGGGTCACCTGGTGCGTCCATCGGATGAGAGGGAACCGCGCAAAGTCGCCTGGCTCCAATGCGTCGGATCGCGCGACACCAACCGGTGCGGCAACGGCTACTGTTCTTCGGTCTGCTGCATGTACGCCATTAAAGACGCCATGATCGCCAAGGAGCACGCTCACGGTGACCTGGACTGCGCTGTTTTCAACATGGATATCCGCACCTTTGGCAAGGACTATGAGAAGTATTACCAGCGGGCCCGGGACAAAGCCGGCGTGCGATTTGTCAAAGCCCGCATTCACACCATCGACGAAATCGGCCCAAACAAGGACCTGCGCATCCGATACGTGGACGAGAACGGTGCGCTTCAGGAAGAGATTTTCGACATCGTGGTGTTGTCGGTGGGCCTCCAGGTGTCGCCGTCGACCATCGAACTGGCCCGACGCCTGGACATCGACCTGGATCGCTACAACTTCGCGGTGACGCAAACTTTTGCTCCGGTAGAGACCTCGCGGCCGGGCGTTTTCGCCTGTGGCGTCTTCCAGTCTCCCAAGGATATTCCGACCTCGGTCACCGAGGCCAGCGCCGCTGCCTGCCTGGCCGGCGGCCGACTGAGTGCCGCCCGCAACACCTGCACCCGGTCGGTTGAAATTCCCGAGGAGATCGATGTGACCGGTGAGGAAACACGGACCGGGGTGTTTGTTTGCAATTGCGGTGTCAACATTGCCGGCGTCGTCGACGTAAAAGCCGTGGAGGACGATGCCCGGGAGCTGCCCGGCGTGGTGTATGCCGGGCAAAACCTGTTCACCTGCAGCCAGGATTCGCAGGAGCAGATGAAGGCACTGATCAAAGAACACCGCCTCAACCGCGTGGTGGTGGCGGCCTGCACGCCCAAGAC
Organism: uncultured delta proteobacterium; assembly: GCA_963825595.1. Classification (GTDB taxonomy): domain Bacteria; phylum Desulfobacterota; class Desulfobacteria; order Desulfobacterales; family SG8-13; genus JARFQH01. Next base: position 87,765 of record CAWGUE010000021.1, read on the forward strand.
CCACGAGGGGATTTTCATGGACACCCTCGAAAGCGTGGGACTCAACAAATATCTCCTGGAGATGGCCAACATCCGCAACCAGGACTCCTGGGTGCACGCCGATGACCCGCAGGAAGCCACGGCCAAGGCCAAGGACCTGGTCCAGATGGCCGTGGCGCGGGCAGAAACACTGCACCCGTTGCGTGAAAAAGTGATCCCCGTGAACCAGCGAGCGGTGGTGATCGGTGGCGGGGCGGCGGGAATGAATGCGGCCCTGGGTCTGGCGGACCAGGGATATGAAGCGGTTCTGATCGAAAAAGAAGATAAACTGGGTGGCATGGCCAACCGCCTGACCTTTACCATCGAGGGAGACGATGTTCAACAATACCTCCAAAAGCTCACCCGGCGGGTTACCGACCATCCGAAAATTCAGGTTCTGATGCGGTCCCTCGTGGTGGGGTTCACCGGGTTCAAGGGCAACTTTACCACCGAAGTGCTGGTGGGCCCCGGTATGTACGAGCGCAAAATCGATCACGGCGTTGTCATACTTGCCACCGGAGCCACCGAATACCAGCCCAAAGAGTACCTCTACGGCGAGAGCGAGCGCATCGCCACCCAGGTAGAGTTGGCGGCCCGCCTCAAGGAGAAAGGGGCCGACGGGCTGGACCAGGTCGTGATGGTTCAGTGTATCGGTTCGCGCAACGAAGAAAACCCCAATTGCTCCCGGATCTGTTGCCAGAGCGCCGTAAAAAATGCACTCAAGATCAAGAGTCTCAATCCGGATGCGCAGGTGTTCATACTCTACCGCGATATCCGCACTTACGGTCTGATGGAGGACTATTACAAAGAGGCTCGGGAGCAAGGGGTACTCTTCTGCCGCTTCGATCCGCAAAATCCCCCGCAAGCCGAGTTGACCGCGAACGGCGTGCAGGTGACCTTTACCGATCATATCCTGGGTCGTCCCCTGCAGGTCGAGGCCGATTTGCTGGCATTGAGTGCCGGCATGGTGGCCAGCGACACCGAAGAGCTGGCCTCCATCGTCAAGCTGGCCCGAACGGCCGAAGGGCATTTCATGGAGGCTCACGTCAAGCTTCGACCGGTGGATATGGCCACCGATGGTATTTTCGTCTGCGGCACCGCCCACAGCCCGAAACTGCTGCCCGAATCGATTGCCCAGGCCTATGCCGCCGCATCGCGGGCCACGACCTTTCTGTCGCAGCACCATTTGACCCTATCGGCCGTGACGGCCATGGTGAATGCCGATTTGTGTGCCGCCTGTCTCATCTGTGTCCGCTCCTGTCCTTACGGAGTGCCGAAAGTCAACCTTGACGGAGTCAGTGAAATCGACGAGGCGCTTTGCCACGGCTGCGGGATCTGCGCGGCCGAATGCCCGGCGAAAGCCATCGAGCTCAACTGGTACGAGGACGACCAGATTCTGTGCAAGGTAGAAGCCTTACTGGAGGGAGTCTTATGAATCCGGAATTCGAGCCTATCATCATCGCATTTTGCTGCAACTTCTGAGGGTACACGGCTGCGGACCTGGCAGGTTCGATGCGCATGACGTACCCCACATCCGTCAAAATTATCCGGGTCCCCTGTACCGGTAAAGTCGACAGCCTGCACATCCTGCGCGCCTTCGAAAAGGGCGCCGACGGCGTCTATGTGGTCGGCTGCCGGGAAGGCGACTGCCATTACAACAGCGGCAACTTCCGGGCCAAAAAACGGGTGGACCAGGTGAAGCAGATTCTCGATACCATTGGCATCGGCGGCCATCGCGTGCGCATGTGCAATCTGTCTTCCAGCGACGGGCCGCTGTTCGTTAAGTATGCGGAAGAGGTGCACGCCAAGATTCTCGAAGCGGGCCCGAACCCGATTAAGCGGGCTGCCAAAAGCAAGGCACCAGCTGATTCACGCCCAAAGGCGGCGGCACAGCGTTGAGTGACGAAGCCTTGCCGTGTTTTTTTGTAAAAAATCCAACAATCCGGCGGTTCGGGAACCGCCAAACAGGAGGGCGGGTCAAATGATTGTCGCCGATAAGAAACCGATCGAAGAAATTATCGAAGAGATCAAGGATTTCCGGAACATCCTCATTCTGGGCTGTAACGAGTGTGTGACGGTTTGCGAGGCCGGCGGAAAAAAGGAAGTCGGTATACTGGCTTCCGCGCTGAGAATGTACTTTCTGCAACGGGGGAGCGAGGTGAACATCGGAGAGCATACCCTGGAGCGCCAGTGTGATCACGAATATCTGGAGGAAATCCGCGACAGCATCGAGAACTACGATGCGGTCGTTTCCATCGCCTGCGGGGTCGGCGTCCAGTTCACGGCCGAAAAGTACCATTCAAAACCGGTATACCCGGGGGTCAACACCCTGTTCATGGGTGCGGCCGAGGCCCGCGGCGTGTGGAGCGAACGCTGCCAGGGGTGCGGCCAGTGCATCCTGGCGGTAAGCGGGAGCATCTGTCCTGTCTCCCGGTGTGCCAAGCGGCTTCTTAACGGACCGTGCGGTGGCTCTGCGGAAGGCATATGCGAGATCAATAAAGACGTTGATTGCGCCTGGCAGTTGATCGTCGATCGGCTCAAAGCACTGGACCGAATGGACGAATACGAAAACCTCAGCCCGTTGAAGGACTGGTCCACCGATCGGGCCGGCGGACCGCGCAAAGTGGTCAGGGAGGACTTGAAACTATGAATGCCAAGACACCGAGCAAGTTGGAGAAGATTCTGGCCGCCGGGCATCTTGCCGTCACCTCCGAGTGCGGGCCGCCGCGCGGCAGCGATCCGGATGTCATCAGCGCCAAGGCCGAACTCATCAAGAATCATGTCGATGCCATCAATGTCACCGACAACCAGACCTCCATGACCCGGATGTGCAGCCTGGCCGCCTGCATCCGGATCAAGATGATGGGGTTGGAGCCGATCCTGCAGATGGTCACCCGGGACCGTAACCGGATTGCCCTTCAAAGCGACATTCTCGGGGCCGCATCCTTCGATATCAACAACATTCTGTGTTTGTCCGGCGATCATCAGAGCTTCGGTGACTGCGCCCAGGGCCAGAACGTGCACGATATCGACTCGATGCAATTGATCCAGACCGTGCGCCACATGCGCGACGAAGGCAAGTTCCTGGGCGGAGACGAAATCAAACGTCCGCCGCAGATGTTCGTCGGAGCGGCTGCCAATCCTTTCGCCGATCCCTATGAAATTCGCGTTCCGCGGCTGGCCAAAAAAATCGCCGCCGGGGTCGAATTCATTCAGACCCAGTGCATCTACAATCTCGATAAGTTCGAGGATTGGATGCAAAAAGCCTGCGATCGCGGACTGCACGAGAAGGTTTTCATCCTGGCCGGTTTGACGCCGATGAAATCGGTCGGAATGGCCCGTTACATGAAGAAGAGGGTGCCGGGCATGGATGTGCCGGACGACATCGTCAAGAGGTTGGCCGACACCCCCAAAGAGAAACAGGCCGAAGAGGGGATCACCATCTGTGTCGAAGCCATCGAGCGCCTGAAAGAAGTGAAAGGCGTCGCCGGCTTTCACATCATGGCCATCGAGTGGGAAGAGAAGGTCCCGGAAATCGTGGAGCGCGCCGGGTTATACCCGCGCCCGAGCGTCAATTAGCGCTAAGCTCAAAGCTCAATGCTCAAAGGGTCACGGATCCGACTACCCGATTTGCTTTCAGCCTTGAACTTTCAATGAGCAACTTAATACACAAGAAGAAGTCAATAAACCGCAATAAAAAAGGAGGTTATCATGAACCTGCAGAAGAGAATCCTCGTAGTCGACGATGAGCCTGATTTTGCGTCCATTGTGCAAGGAAACCTTGAAAAGGAGGGTTTCGCCGTCGATGTTGCCTACAACGGCGTCGAAGGGCTGCAAAAAGTCCAGGCCAATCCACCGGATGCCATTGTGCTGGATGTGATGATGCCCGAGAAAGACGGCTACATCGTGTGCCGGGAACTCAAGGAGGACGACAAGTATTGCAATATTCCGATCATCCTGCTGACGGCCGTGGCCTCTCATGTCACCTCGACCCGTTACACCCATGCCGACGGAATGGCAACCGAGGCGGACGATTACATCGCCAAGCCGGCCTCGGCGGAAGAGATTACCAAGAGCATCAAAAAGCTGCTTGATTTATCCTGAGCCGGAAATTTCGGGAAGTCATTTCAGCTTATCGAAATGCCCGGGCGCAGCGGTTGGGTCGTCTAAGTCCGTTACAGCGATGATAGAGAAACCCGCGAACGACGAATCGACCCCACCGGCCCGGCTGATCATAACTTATTAAGAGGTCGTTGATATTTAGCAATGCTTTCACCGCCCGCTCGCATTCACTCGCTCGAGGCGCGGAGGACGCAGAGAAATTCATTATTAGTAACCTTTGTGGAGGAATCGATGTCGAATCAGGCGATCGTGTTGAAGAAGAAAAGTGGCCCCACCTTCAAAGACCAGGTCATGGCTGTGCTTCCGGAAGGGGGGAACCTGAATTCGTGCTTGACTTGCGGACTCTGCGCTTCCGGCTGTCCGGCATCCGGACTGGAAGACATGGACCCTCGAAAATTCCTGCGACTGGCGGCCCTTGGCCTGGATGAAGAGGTTCTCAATTCGAACTGGGCCTGGATGTGCACCATGTGCCAGCGTTGCATCTATGCATGTCCGATGAAAATCGATATCCCCCAGCTGGTTTTCAATGTGCGCAACCGGTGGGCCAAGGATCAACAGCCCAAGGGAATTCGGGGATCGTGTGAGATGGCGTTCAAGAGTGAAACCTGCAGCGCCATGGGGGCATCGGAGGAGGATTTCCGGTTCGTTGTCGAGGACGTTCTGGAGGAGTACCAGGAGAGTCAACCCGATTTCGCCGATATGGCGGCACCTCTCAACAAAGAGGGTGCCGAGTTCTTCTTGAATCAGAACTCCCGCGAGCCGGTAACGGAACCGGACGAGATGGTGCCGCTCTGGAAAATACTGCACCTGGTGGGAGCCGACTGGACCTACGGCACAAAGGGCTGGGCGGCGGAGAATTACTGCCTCTTCTGTGCCGACCTGGAGAAGTGGGAACAGAATGTCCGCATAAAAGCCCGCGCGGTGGAGGATCTCAAGTGTCCTGTCTGGCTCAACACCGAGTGAGGTCACGAATTCTTCTCGGTCCGGGTCGGACTGAAAAAATTCAACATTCCTCACAATTTCGAGGTCAAAAGTATCATCGAATATTATGCCAAATGGGTCCGCGAAGGAAAGCTCAAGCTCAATTCAGATTGGAACAAGGATCTGGGGGTTACATTTACGGTGCAGGACCCCTGCCAACTGGTGCGCAAATCCCTGGGCGACCCGATTGCCGAAGATCTGCGGTTCGTGGTGAAAGCCTGCGTCGGGGAAGAAAATTTTATCGACATGACGCCGAATCGGTCCAATAATTTCTGCTGCGGGGGAGGGGGCGGATTTCTGCAGTCCGGGTTTCCCGAAGCCAGGCGTGCTTACGGAAAGTTGAAATTTGAGCAGGTCGATCGCACCGGGGCCGACTATTGCATCACCCCCTGCCACAACTGCCACGCCCAGATTCACGATTTGAAGGAGCACTACGAGGGCAAGTATCACACCGCCCATTTGTGGACCATCATTTGTCTTTCCCTGGGCATACTGGGAGAAAACGAACGGTCCTACCTGGGGCCGGACCTGGCGGAAGTAAACATGTACCCTTAGTTAGGTTGGGCCGGTTGAGCCGGTTAGCCGGTTGAGCCCGTCGGGTCGGTGGCATGAGCTCGGATGGCTATGTGCTTTGGAAAATGCAACAGCTGGTCTAACAGACCTAACGGACTTACTCGTGAGGGCGTTGATATTTAGACTTAAACTCATCGCCCGCGCGCATTCACCCGATAGAGCCGCAGAGGACACAGAGAAATTCGTTTTTTTGCTTTTCGCTGAGACCCGCCTTCCTCGCCTGAGCGATAGAGATGGCGGGCAGGCGCCGAAAAGCAAAAAGCAACTTGCCCTTCGGGCAGAAATACGGAGCATCAGCGGCCATTCAATTTAAATATGAGGAAAATAAAATCTTCGTTCTTTGCGCCTTTACGGTGAATATGAGTTTCTACAATTAAGAAATCATGTCTTAATACTTTATACCGCATTGGTAACCGGCCCAACCGGCCCAACGGGCTAAACGGGCCCAACCGACCTAACCGACCCATGAAAGTATACTGCATCCTCAGTGACGAGCGGGCGTTTCAACTGAAATCCCCGGCCATATTCTCCAGCGTGCTGAAGCGCCAGGGAATTCGAGGGACGTATGTGCCCTTCGTCGTCAAACCGAAGGATCTCGGACCGGCGATTCATAGCCTCAGAATTCTGCATATGGCCGGTGCGAATGTTACCGTTCCCTATAAGGAGGCCGTCATTCCATTTCTGGATGTTCTCTCCGAGGGAGCGAACATCATCGGTGCCGTCAACACCATCGTGCGGGACGGGGACCGTTTGAAAGGTTACAACACGAACGCCATCGGGATAATGGATGCCCTGAGCGAGGCGGAATTTGACGTGGAAGGAAAATCGGCCCTGGTGTTCGGGACCGGCGGTGCGGCCCGGGCGGTGGTTTTTATTCTCAACTGGCTCCGGGCGGCATCGATTGTCGTGGTTGGTCGTAACCGGGCTAAGGCATTAGAGGTGGTTCACAGTTTCAGCGGCGACGTCATGGAACCGGAAACGCTGCCCCAAAAGCCCTTGCCGGTGGACATTGTCATCAATGCCACCGCGGTGTCCAGCGTTGATGAATCGCCCGAACTGGCCGCGCTGACCGCACAATTGGAATTCCCCACCTGCCGGCTGGTTCTGGATCTCAACTACGGCCGCCACGATAACTTCTGGAGTGATATGGCGCAGTCGCGGGGGATCCGTTTCATGGATGGTCTGCCGGCACTCGCGTATCAAGCCCGACGGACATTCGCCTTGTGGACCGGCCTGCAGGTTCCGCCGGAAGAATTTGTCAAAGCCCTCAACGGCAACTGACAGTTACGCACTTCTGGCTCGTTATTTGTAAGAGACCTGCTTGATCGCGTTGCTTACCCGTGCGCCACTCGGCTCATAAGATATTCCGCAGATCGAATCCTTCCCTCTTTCTTTGACACTGAACATAGCCTGGTCCGCCAGGGCCAGCAGATCGGTCAAGGTGCGGGCATCATCGGGAAAAGTGGAAACTCCCATACTGGCACTTACGCGGATGTTGAGATTGGCGTTTTGGAGGTAAATCGTTTCTTTGATGCGGGAACGGATATATTCCGCCAACTGTAGGGCTTGCGATTTGTCAAAGCCGGGCAGCGTAAGGACGAATTCATCCCCGCCGTAGGCAACACCGTAGGCCGGTTCTTCCAGAGCGGCCTCTATGGTCGCGGCAATCTCCTGAAGCGTTTTGCTGGCATTGAGATGGCCGTTCGTATCGACAACCTGCTTGAAATTGTCGATATCCATAAAAACGAGGGAAAAAGGTTCCTCCTTGGCGGTGCTTTCCCGGATCAGCGCCGCCAGTGATTTGTATAGGTAGCGCGTATTGAACAGACCGGTGAGATCGTCGTGGATTGACAGGTCGCGGTATTTCTGTTCGCTCCTTTTCAATGACTTCTGCATTTCCTTGAGTTGTTCTTCGGCCTCCATTTCTTTGGTTACGATGGTCAAATTTCCCAAAGATACGAAAATCCCATCCTGCTTGTAGGCCTCCAGAGTGGCCTGGTCTTTGATCCAGCAGGTTCCCGCCGCCGGGGTCTTGACTTTGTACACAGCCTCAAGGGCGCCCTGGTTAACGGCTTCTTCTCTGAGTTCGAATTTTTTTCCATCGACTTCACTGCTTTTTAAAATCTCTTGGAAAAAACCATAGGTATTGACCTCGCGGGTATATCGGTGGCGCTCGACGACACTGGTCTTGAACCGCTCAGGTGCATTCGAATAATCGCATCCGAGTAAATTGACGAGACGCCGGCTGACAAATTCGTACCATATGGTTTTGTTACTTGATTGCCATGCTGCGATGTATGGCATGACCGGGCTGCCCAGCTTGTCGAAACCCTTGCAATACCAGATACACGCTTCGATGCGTGATTTGAGGTCTCGGCTGTAATCCCCCAACAGGATGCGCCCATGGTATCCGATAATTTGAGGCTTAGGGGTGATCGTCGTTTTTTTCATCCGTCATACTCAAAACAATTGTAACCGTTTGCTTGTGTGCTTGAATGTAAGAGCAAAAAAGGCCATTTATGGACGGAAACTCATTAGTGCCCATCCACGGTTTTTATTAGGGTACTGGTTAGTTTCCGATTCAGAAATGAGCAATTTTCTGCAAGTTCAAGGAAATCAAGGAATTGCGCGGAGGCATACATGTGTATGCCGCACAAGCGATTCCGCAGATTGACGCCGAAATTGCGGAAAAGGGCCATTTATGGACGGAAACTCATTAAGCCGCCGGCAAAAGCACCGTAAACGTCGAACCTTCCCCCGGTGTGCTTTCCACCTCGATGATACCGCCCAGGGAATCCACCAGTCCTTTCACGATCGGAAGTCCGAGTCCCGTACCGGTGATGTAGCGTGTCTGGTCATCTTTGACCCTGTAAAAACGGTCAAAAATTTTATCGATGTTCTTGTCTGCAATTCCAAAACCGTTGTCGATGACTTTTACCCGCAGGTTGATGCCGGCCATGTCCACCGATACCCTTATGCTGCCGTCTTTTGGGGTGTAGTTTATAGCGTTGGTGATCAGGTTTCCGAAGATGCTTTCCAGCGCCAGGGGGTCGGCATTGAGTTCCGGAAGCGGCTGGGGCGGCAGGTCGAGCGTCAGGGACTGTTTTTTGGCGGTTGCCCGGGTAGAAAGAAATTCGACAATGTTTTTGAGCAGTTCCTCTATCCGGATCGATTGCGGTTCGTGACAGATGATCCCTTCTTCGATGCGCGACAGGTCGAGCAGATCGCCGATCAGGGATATCATCCCCTGGGTCTTCTCCTTGGCCCGGGTCAGAATGTGCTGATCCTGCCTGGGGCTGTTCTCCACCAGATCGCCGATCACCATGGCCAATTGTTCGTGAATGGTCGCCAGCGGTGAGCGCAGCTCGTGGGAAACCTTGGCCACGAACTCGGATTTTAGCCGGTCCAGAACTTTCATGGTCGTGATATCGACAAAATTCAGTACCGCCCCAAGGCACTCTTTCCTTTCCCCCAGCACCGGCTGAGCCCTGACGCGCAGATACGTATCTGATGCCAGAGCAAACTCTTGATCGGGAATGTCACCGTAATCGACATGTTGCCCGCGCGAGATTTCCAGTGCGAGTTTACATAGGGTCTCATCCGACACGTACTCACCAATCGGGCGACCCGGTTTTGTGTCGGGGGCGAGTTTCAACAATTGCTTGCAGGAGGGATTGATGAGAACCACCATCCCCTTTGAGTTGGTGACCAGCACGCCGTCCGGCAGGGATTCGATGATGGTATGAATCCGGCTTTTTTCGGTGTCCAGGTCGGAGAGCGTGCGTGCTTTTTCCTGTTCGAGTTTTTGGGCTTCACGGGTCAGCCGAATGATATCGGCTGCGCGATTGACGACAATCCGCAGTTGGTCCGGTTCAAAGGGTTTGGGGATGAAATCGTAGGCACCCTGTTTCATGGCTTCAATGGCCGTATCGACGGTGGCATAACCGGTGATGACAATTACCAGGATGTCTTTATCCTTCTGGTGGAGCTGGGCGAGAACCTCCATGCCGTCCATTCCGGGCATCTTCAGGTCGAGCAGCACAATGGCAGGGAGGATGCGATCGGCCTCTTTCAGTGCCTCGTCGCCACGGGTGGCGGTGTGCACCTCGTAGCCGATGCGTTTGAGGATCCGCTCCGATCCATCCCTGATATCCCGCTCATCGTCCACCACCAGCACGCGGATCAATTCAAGCTCTTTCTCCACTGTCGCTTCCTCCCTCGGTTTTTGGCATAAGAGGCAGTTCGATGATAAAGGTTGCTCCCTGACCCGGTTCGCTTTCGGCTTTGATCTGACCGCCGTGGTTCTCGACGATACCGTACACCAGGCTCAGGCCCAGTCCGGTGCCTTTGCCTTCTTCTTTGGTGGTAAAGAATGGATCGAAAATATGGGGCAGGATCTTTTCGGGGATTCCCGGCCCGGTATCGGATATATCGATGCGCACCATTTTGTTGGCAGGCAGAAAGGCGGTTTTCACTCTCAGCCGTCCTTTGCCCTCCATCGCCTGGGCGGCATTGAGAATAATGTTCATAAACAGGTGGTTTAACTGCTGGATGTCGCTGTGAACCGTCGGCAGTGAGGTGTCCAGGTCTTTATCGATGGCGATGTTCTGGAACAAGGTCTGGTTTTCCAGCAAAAACAGTGTGCGCGAAATGGCGCGGTTGATGTCATGGGGTCGCATGAGATGCCGGGTCTGGCGGGTGAATTCCAGCAGCTCTTTGACCGTGTCACGGCAGCGCTCGGCGTCCTCAAGAACACGGCAGAGATCGCTCTTGGCGCCGTCTTCGAGGTCGTAATCTTCCATGACCAGTTTGGTGAACAGAGTAATGCCGGACAGGGGGTTGTTGAGCTGGTGGGCCACCCCGGCAGCCAGTTTGCCGAGGGAAGCCATTTTTTCGGCCTGAAGCAGCTGCAGTTGCGTATTTTCGAGTTCCTCTTTCATACGGTTGATTTCGCGCAGGTCGTGGAAGAAGCCGATGGTGGCGACTTCGCGGTCACCATCGAACACGATGGCGGCATTGAGATTGATGGGGATGCGCTCTCCGCTCTTGTTGATCACCTCCACCTGGTAGGAGCGCAGTTTACCGGGGCCGCCGTATTCTTCGCTGCGCAGTTTCTTCATAATTTCGAGTTCAATGCGATCGGGATAGATATCGCGAATGTTCAGAGACTCGAGTGCTTCTTCTAAGTCATAGCCAAATATTTCGGCGGCCATGTTGTTGAATATCAGGATCTTGCCTCTCTTGTCGGCGGCAATCACGCCGTCAACCGCACTGAGAATGAGGTTGCGTAATAGGGCGTTTGAACTCTGCAGCTTGTCCTCGATTTCACCGCGGGTCGGTAGGTCGAAATCCATGCTCACAAAGGCTTCGATTTTGCCTTCGGCGTGGATCGGGTATGCATAGAAGCAGGGCATTTTTTCGAGGTTGGTCGATTCTTCCGGCTTGGGTTGCAGGGCCGGACGACCGGTTTGCCGCGCTTTTTGGACGGCACAGTTTACGCAGGGTTCCGAGCGATCGTGAAACACCCGGTGGCAGAGATGACCAATGATATCGGTGTCTTTAAGAGAGGGGATTTCACAGTTGGCCGCCAGGATCTCGAACTCCGGAGAAATGACGATCAGGCGGCGCTTGAATGCATCGATGGCCTTGAGGAGGTATTCAACTTCTTCTGCCGAGCGCATTTGCCTCCCATCGAAACTGATTATTCAGCCAGTGGACACCCATTCTCTTGCGTTAAACCTGATATTCCGATCGATTTCAGAGCGTTCATGGCCAATGATCACAGCGGAAAGACTTCTGAGAAAAGGGCGTGTAATAAGCGTTGTATCATGACGGCCCATACCCTCGTCTGGTGTTCGGGTGATCGGGTCTGGCTGTGTGATATCGACCATGGAAATGGGAGAAGAGGCGCGGCACAGTTCTGGACAGCCGCAGGTCGGTTCCGAATTCAGGGCGAAACGCCGATTGCGAGAGCGTCCAAACTATTGGAATGCCACGCTGTTACACAGTACTCATAATCATATTCATCGGAAAAATGCAACAGGGAATCATGTATGGATGGGCGCAGTTATTGACCGCCACCTTGTGAACACCGTCTGATGCAAGCACGGCACTCTGGTCAATCGCCGATAATTTTAACCAGAACCCGTTTGCGGCGGCGGCCGTCGAATTCACCGTAAAAGATCCGCTCCCAAGTGCCGAAGTCGAGCCGTCCGCCCGTGACGGCCATCACGACCTCCCGTCCCATGAGCTGGCGCTTCATGTGGGCGTCGGCGTTGTCCTCGCCCACATTGTGCCGGTATTGAGAAACCGGCGCATGGGGAGCCAATTTTTCCAGCCAGACCTCATAATCGTCATGCAGGCCGGATTCGTCGTCATTGATGAATACCGATGCCGTGATGTGCATGGCGTTTACCAGGCAGAGGCCTTCCTTGATGCCGCTTTCCCGCAGGCACTGTTCGACCTGGTCGGTGATGTTGATGAAAGCCCGGCGCGTCGGCACCTCGAACCACAGTTCCTTGCGATAACTTTTCATTTGTCCTCCCGATGATGTCGCTTGGCCAGCCGCGGGGGATTGGCCAGTTTATCGGTTGAGCCCGTTGGCCCGTCTGCCCGTTGGCCGGTTAGATTCGAGCCTCAAAACACGAAACACAAGAAAACTAAACACCAAACACGATACACCAAATACTGCAAACAAACCCGTAACTCGTAACTCGCAACCTCCCACCTCCCTTTAAAGCTTTTTCAACAACTGATTGGCCGCCGTCAAACAGGGATCCCATGTCGGTCCGAAGGGGGGGGCATATGACAGGTCGGTTTGGCTGAACTGCTCCACCGTCATTTGCGCATGCAGCGCCACCGCCGGGGCATTGATGCGGTGGGCCACGCCCTCCTTGCCGACCATCTGGGCGCCCAGCAGGCGGCCGGTTTTGGCGTCCCCGACCATGCTGACATGAATGGTGGATGCGCCGGGGTGGGCATGGGCCCGGGAGCGGGTCTCGATCGCTACCTCCGCGGCCTCGAAGCCGGCCGCAACGGCCTCCTCCCGGCTCAGGCCCGTGCGGGCCACCTGCAGGTCGAAAATCTTAAACACTGCGGTTCCGACCACACCCGGCAGTTCGACGTTGCGTCCGCAAACATTGTCGGCGACCGCCCAGCCGGACCGATTGGCGCGCAATGCCAGCGGGATCCACGTCTTTTGGTCCGTCACTACGTGGACGGCGTCGGCACAGTCTCCGGCGGCATACACATGGGGATCGGAAGTCACCAACCGGCGGTCCACGGCGATCGACTTTTTCGGACCGAGTTCGATTCCGGCCGCCGCGGCGATCTCACTGTTGGGGTAAACGCCGGTGGCCGTCAGCACCATGTCGGCTTCGAGGGTCAATTCTTCACAGGTTACCTGAAGGCGGCCGCCGCTATTTTCGATCCGTGCGATCCGGTGACCGGGATAAAGTGCCACGCCGTTGGCCGTAATCTCTTCGACGACCACCTCGGCGAGTTCCTCTTTGAGCCATGGGAGAAACCGTGGGCCGGGCTTGACCATGGCCACCTCGAGGCCGAGTGTCCGCAAGGCTTCGCACATCTCCAATGCGATATACCCCATTCCGATGATGACCGTCGTTGCGACCGCCCGGCTATCGAGGTACTGCTTGATATGACGGCCGTCCGCCAACGTTTTCAGGACCATGATGCCGGGCTGTTCGATCCCAGGTATGTCCGGCAGGACCGGAGCCGCTCCGGTGGCGATCAACAGCTTGTCGTACGCCGCTTCGAACGGTTTGCCCTCCAGGGTAGTGCCAGCAACGACTTTGGCGGCACGATCGATGTGTGTGACCGGATGGCCGGTCAGCAGGTTGATGCCCTGTTTTTCCCTGAATACCGCAACTTTCCTGACAACCAAGTCTTCGATTCCCCGCCGGGGATCGGCAATATTGTATGGAAGGCCTCAGGCACTGTAGGATGCATCACCGCTCTTTTCAAAGACGGTCACATCGAGATCCGGTTGCGTGCGTTTGGCTTTGCTGGCCGCACTCATGCCGGCGGCATCGGCACCGATAATGACGAATTTCATGGTAGCCTCCTTGTTTGTTGAACCCAAGCTGAGCATTTCATATTTTCGAAATGACATAAGTCAAAATAATTATAAGAAATTGGGCCAATTTGAGTTTCGAAAATATAAAACCCTTCCGGGATTTCCAATTTCACCGCACCCATATATCAAACAATTGATACAGGGTAAAATGATGATAAAAAATTTGTCAATCCCCGGTTGACCTGTCAACTCAGATCGTCATCCCCATATATCCCTTCCCGGGCTGTTGCGTGACATACGCTTCATTTCGCCAACGAACCAATTAATGTACGATTTTATTCTTTGTTATACCAGGTATCCTGCTTGCGATATGTTGGCGTTTTGGAGGATTTAATGTTACCAAAGACTAAACCGGATTGTCGACTTTTCAGTGCTCGTTTCAATAGACCTCATTATACGAGCTTCTCATTTCCAGTGACCATAGCCAGACCAATTTTTCAAAGTGAACATAACTGGATGCGATGACACCACAGACGTGCACACTAACCAGAAAAATCATATTGCCCATGAGGGATTCGTGGCTCTCCCTCCCAAAATGGGTGGGCTGATGATAACCAATCAAAATCGTAATTATTTATTGATAACGCCCTCCCAAATTGGGTGGATAGTGCTTGCGACACCAACCCATTTTTCGCCGGCAGCTGCTTCATTATCTACCTATTTATCTAACTATACATATCATTTAAAAAAATATGGCACAACACTTGCTGAAGGTACTTATGGAAAAACTTACCCCGTTTGCGTTGATGGTATACTCGGTCGCAGATCATTTCCTCCGCAGACGAGGTGAAAATTAGGAATCCATCATAATCCATGCAGAGCCTAACAACACATTCCAATCCGGGTGCTGCATGGTTGCTCGACAGTAATTTTTCGAACTGGATTGAGCTGCACGCCGCCGCGTAGCTTTATTGGTTTCGGGTTGTAGGACGCCGATTCTTGCCAATCAGCTTTCCCGACCCTTGAGTGTATCGATTCAATCATACACGCAAGGGATCCGGCAAGGGATCCGGGCCGGGATGATACACGACACAACATGCTGTGTCCACTGGTGCTTTGACGCGCAATGGCATTCTTAAAGATGTTGCAGAGCAGTTGACATCTGAAAATATATCGTAAATGGCAACGCCAGTCTAATTCAATAGAGGAGGTTAATTCTAATAGAGGAGGTAAACGGTTATGATAATGGCAATTGCGAAAAGCTCAGGATGCACAAAGTGGATTACACGTATGCTGACTTTCCTCTTGACGGCGGTATTATGCTTATGGCCTTATCCCGGCGAGGCGATAATCGTGTCCCTTAAAACTGTCGTGGTCCCGCAACCGCTCGATCTCGACAACTATATCTCGAACCAGTTCGCGGCGGAGCAGCTGGGCAAGGCTCTGTTCTGGGACATGCAGGTCGGCAGCGACGGTGTCCAGGCCTGCGCCACCTGCCACTTCCATGCCGGCGCGGACAGCCGGACCAGGAATCAGCTCAATCCGGGCACTCTCGGCGGTGATGACCAATTCGGCAACAACAATATCGGGTTGCCGGCACCGGTCCCGGGCGCAATGGTCGCCGACCAGCAGTTGATGGCAGCGCATTTCCCGCTGCATCGGCTAACGAATCAGCATGTCGTCGGCGAACCGGATAGTAACCCTGGCAATGTGGTCAGGGACACCAACGACGTGGTCTCTTCCCAGGGTGTCGCATTAATGCAGTTCGATGACATCGTTCCCGGCAGCCCGGTAGATAGTGGGACCCCCATCCCGGATCCGATTTTCAATATCAACGGCACCAATATTCGTCGCGTCGAACCGCGTAACACGCCCACGGTCATCAACGCCGTGTTTAATTTCGACAACTTCTGGGATGGCCGCGCCAACAATATCTTCAACGGGAATAACCCGTTCGGCCCTGCCGATCCGCGCCCGCACCTGCTTACCAACAGCACCGGAAGCCTGGCCACGGAAGACCTGCGTCTGCGCCAATCGTCGCTGGCCTCGCAGGCCGTCGGACCTCCCCTGAGCGATTTCGAGATGTCCTTTCGTGGACGCACCTGGCCCAAGATCGGCAAGAAGATGCTCAGCCTGAGACCGTTGGCTCAGCAACAGGTTTCAGCTTCAGATAGTAGGCTGGGGTTCCTGTCACTCGGTGCACCCGGTGGAACCGGTCTCAACACGACCTATGCCGCCATGATCCAGGCCGCCTTCCCGCCGCGGTACTGGAACAACACCACGCAGAAGGTCACCTTCGATGCCGACGGCATCCCCAGTTTCCAGCCGTGGGATGGCGTGACACCGTTGACTACGGACGAGTACACCCATATGGAAGCCAACTTCGCCTTCTTTTTCGGCCTGGCGGTGCAGATGTACGAGACGACCCTGGTGGCCGATGATTCGAAATTTGACCGGTTTATGGATGGCAGCGGTGCCCTGACCAACGAGGAAACTCTCGGCATGAATGTCTTTAACGGCCAAGGTGCCTGTATTCTCTGCCATGATGGCGGCACATTGAGTGATATTGATGTGACTTTTATACAGGGCAGAGACCCGGTCACTGATATTCCAGTCCCGTTCAACCAGAACCCGCTCGCCGCGAACGAATTTATGCAGATCTCGACCGGCTTCGGCTTGTATGACGCCGGTTATCACAATACCGGCGTGCGTCCGAGCGGCAACCCTGATTCCCTGGCACCCGACTTCCTGAACGAAAACGAAGACGTCGGTCGTGGCGGCACCACCGGACTCGGCGGCATATTTACGGAAATATCCCTGTCCAAAGGCATTCTGGGTCTGCAGGAGTTCTTTGGTATCTTGCCGCCGCAAACGCCCGGTCTGGCTGCCCTGCCTGCGCATATGGCCGGCTGGGTTCCGAATCTGCCAGTGGGTTTCCTTCCCAGCGACACCACGCCGTTTGCCGGGCGGGTGACCAATTTCGGCGCCTTCAAGACACCCGCCATACGCAACGTCGCCCTCACCGGGCCCTACATGCACAACGGCGGCCTGTCGACCTTGCGCCAGGTGGTGGACTTCTATGTGCGCGGCGGTGATTTTCCCGTCACCAACAACATGAATTTCGATTCCGAAGGTATTACCGTCCTCCCGCTGCTGCGGGACTCGGGGGCGATACCGGGCCTGCCGACCCCTGAACAACTGAGGGACGGTCTGGTGCAGTTCATGATGGCACTGACCGATGCACGTGTGGCGAATGAAGCGGCCCCGTTTGATCACCCCGAGCTGTTCGTGCCCATCACCGGTACCGCTCCGGTCACGCCGGGTACGCGCGACCTGCTGCTGGCCAATTCGACGGATTTCAAGCAAGTGCGTGCCGTGGGTTCCGGTGGCCGTGGCTCGGTGGGCCTGCCCCCACTGGGCACCTTCCTGGGCCTGAACCCCCGCAGCGCCAGCCTTGTCGCTGACGCAGATCTGGATTTGATCGCGGACACTGCCGACAACTGCCCCAATACCGCCAACCCGGGCCAGGAAGATGGTGACGGCGATCTGGTCGGCGATGCCTGCGACAACTGCAACTCAGGTAGCCAACGCCGACCAACGTGACACCGATCTGGACGGTTACGGCAATATCTGTGATGCGGATCTTGACAATACAGGTCTCGTGGACTTCAGTGATTTCTTTGAGTTCCGGACTTTATTTGGCAGCCCTGCTCCGGGAGTCGAGCCCTTTACGCTGGCGGATCACGCCGACTTCGATGGCAACGGTACGGTGGACTTTGGAGACTTCTTTATTCTAAGAGGGTTTTTTGGAGCACCGCCAGGACCATAGGGCATTGATACCCCGCCTCTTGGCAATGGTGGGTGATAGAATGGTGTGTGATAGAAAGGAAGGACCCCCCACCTGAAATGGAAGGCAGCTAAGTAAAGCCAGCGTCCCGACGATGGCTGGCTTGCTGCCTTCCATAGCATAACTTTGACACGTGTAGGTGCCGACATAGATATACGTACAGAGTAACCGCACCATATTTGTCGAACCATGCGGCCCACCAAACCCTGTCCTTAAACACTCGGCCATCACCGATACCTTCCCTATATACCGTTCTCTTTGAAACAGGCCCTTCACCTATGAATTTCCGGGCGTCCCTGCCGATATTGCCTTAAACAGTCAATATTGCAAGCAAAATCTATCGATTAAGATCGTTTCCGGGTCTATTTATAAGTTCTTTTATTCAAGATTACAATGCGTGAAAAGACACGATCGCGGCACAACCCCGCCGCCGGAAGCATGCGGAAGCAAACAGATTATGTCCGTTTTGAACCCCACCCAAAATGGGTGGGCTGTTGACAACGCATTGAAATTGTATGGATTTGATGGATGCTCCCTCCCAATATGGGCGGGTTTCTCCTTCGATCGCCTGGCAGTTTCATCCGGCAATTTACCCGATTTCTGCTTTACCTATTGAAATTATAGGATTATTTTTCATGGCACACACCTTGCTGTATATGCTGCAGATGGCGGAAGTATCGACAACATCAGGCTGGCAGGAGAGTATGAAAAGCGATGAAAACAGAGCGGCGCAAATACCCCCGATTCCCGTTGAAAAATAATGAGGTATTCATACTGGATCATCACTCGGAAATGATTGCCGAGCTGAAGGATATCAGTTTTGGCGGGATGCAATTGAGGTATTTGCCTGGCGCATTCGCAGATGACCAATGTGCGTTGTTCGACCTCGTCATCGGCGAGAACAATTCGGTCCTGATTTCTTGCCTCTCCTGCGACAAGATTTACGATTTTGCGGATCTCATGGAAAACGGCAGCTTCAGTGGCAAGGCTGTTCGGTGCTGTGGCCTCCGCTTCAATGGGTTGACGGATGCCCAAAAAGACCGCTTGCGCCAGATAGTGGAAGGCCGGCGCACTGAGTGGGTGTCTCCCGATATCGTCTAAAGAGGATGTGGGATCATTGCTGGACAACGAAAAAATGACATAACATTAATTTCACATTGACACATTTTTTTCACAGTTAATGGGATGAATAAAAGTTACTTGATCTTAACCGCCAATCGAAACTCTCGTTATTGTTTAACAAAAAATATCTGTTGGATTACCGCCGGATTGCATGGTAATTGCATTGATGTTACAAGGTGCATTATACGGAAATGAGATTGTCTAATTCGGGTATCTATCCACTATCCCAATGAACATTAATTAAGGAGGTGAGGTGCTAATGAAAACTAATGCGGTGTTGTTATCCACCCTGCTATTTCTTTTTGCCGTAGCAGGGGCTACAAACGCTGCGTTGACGACCACAGTCGGTACGTTCAACTCCGAATCAGCAGCCGTTCAGGCCCTCGATAACTGGAGGGGGGCATCCAATTACACGCTTCTCGAGACGTTCGAGGGTTTCAACCCGGAGGTGCCCGTCGGGGCGCTTCCCGGCTTTACCCCCACCAATGGTCAGTCGAGCTACGCTTCATTCGGCGATCCCCAGACCGAGTTTTATGTCGACGGCGGCCTTCCCGGTGGCGGGCAGATGAGATTTTCAAACCCTTCGAATTTTGGCGTGATGGACAGAAATGTCGCACCCTTTGACAACTACGGCCGCACGCTAAATTGGGCGCAGACTTCCTTTTTTGGGACACAGTACCTTGATTCCGGTGATGTCACCAGAATCAGTCTCAATCACAGCCTTGCCGATTTACAGTTGACCAGCCTGTTTTTCTTCATGTTCGACGCTTCCGACGTCGGCGGTAGAATGATCGTTTATATGGGTGACGGATCGATGCAGATTATCGGTGGCTTTGCACCCGGACAGGCCAATGGAGGAATAGCATTTATGGGGATCAAGACCGATGCTGATGATTACATAGCCAAAATTACCTGGGAGATGAATAGCCAGGGTGATGGTTATGGGTTGGATAATTTCGGGACGTTGACCCCTGTACCCCTTCCGGCCTCTCTGCTGCTCTTGGGGTCGGGTCTTTTGGGCCTTGGGGTTGCACGCCGTAAAAAAATGAAATCATAAATTAATACTGAAGGCACAAGACACAAAAGGAGATGGAAAAATGAAAAATGTAAAAATTCTGGCACTCATAGCTTGTATGGGCATGATGGTTTTACTGCCCAATGCCCAGGCGGCATCACTTTCGGTTTCGCCCACCGGCAGTTTCGATGCATCGATTTTAACCCAGATCACCTACAACGTTTCCTTCGTCGCCGGTCCTGCTGAGAGTTTCACCGTGCTTGGAATCAGGTCTCGACTTTCTGTATCGATAACAACGAGCTTGGCAATTTTGTGGCAAGCAATTTAATTCCGGGCGCAGGAGTAAATGAGGCTACTGTCGGTACGCTGGATTATTTGTTTTTCTCATTAGTTCCCGGCACGGACCTGAACTGTGGCCTCGGCAGTACCAACTTGCTGGGATCCCTCACCTTCGACATCCTCAACCCCGCTCAGGTGTTTGACGGCTTGGCTGATTTTTCGGTGGCTGACCAGGTAGGCGCCAACGCGTTTCTCCTCTTAGATGGTTCACAATTGCGTCTCAACGGTGTTGACGGCGCCGATGTGGGCGTAAATGCCGTGCCCGTTCCGGGTGCGGTATGGTTGCTTGGCAGTGGTCTGCTCGGCCTGGTGGGAATCAGACGCCGCCGCGGCGTCTGATCGGTTTCAGGCTGCTGCAGGACGACCATACTTACCTATCCGCTTTCCCGTTCCCCCTTGAGTGTATCGATTCAATCATACACTCAAGGGGTACGGGGCGGGTAATCTGTTGGATCACCTTCCTGGTGATCATCTCAACCGGCAACGACGCCGAGCGGGCAGCAAATTCTGCACGACCCGGGACTGCCACGGCATCCTGACCGAAAGCCAGGCGAATTTAACGCCTGCCTTATTGACCTGTTTTGGATGACCCCTCTCGCTTTATGACATTTCTTTAAACCCCGATTTTTTTACCATTAACAAAACTCAAATGCCAACCCAATCACAATGACCGAAATTCGACATTCCAAACGATAGGGTTTTTGATCTTGTTTGAGATTTGGAATCAAATAGATCGTGTCCGTCTTGATCCCCACCCAAAATGGGAGTGCTGTTGACAACAGTCTGAAATCGTATGGATTTGATGGATACTCCCTCCCAAAATGGGTGGATTTCCGCTTCGATCGCCTGCCCGTCTCATCGCGCCAATTTCCCCGATTTCTGTTTTAACCATTGAAATTATTCAGATTATTTTTCATGGCACGCCCCTTGCTATAAAGTTGCAGATGAGCAAAGGCATCGACAGCATCAGCGATGCCCAGTGATCGCAGCTCTCGTCTGCCACGGATAGCCTGAAAGTAAGTGAAGGAATCAAGCAATTACGGGAAAAACTTCCGCATTGGTGAAGTAACGTGGAGATTATAAAATTGAAACATTTCAGATGGTGGAGACTATGAAAATGAAACTTTTCAGATTGTGGTTGTTGTCAAGTGCCCTGCTGATCGTCCTGGTTCAGACCGGACAGGCCGCCTGCCCGGATGACGGCGCCACGCCGATGAATATCGGGCCGCACAATCCGCAGACCACCTTTCCGCTGTGGGTGCAGGACTCCGAGGGACTGGCGCTGGAGATCTGCCCGGGCACCGATCAGCTGAACTGCATCTCGGTACCGCCGTTCACCGTGGCCGACTTCCCGGGTGACCCGGAGGCCCCCGCCAAGGCCGCGCTGTCGCAGCAGATTGGCTTCGGCGACGAGGGGTTCTGGGCCTCGGCGGAGGCCATCATCGCTTTGCCCGGTGGTGACCGGGCCCTTCTGGTGTCTGCGGTAGAGGCCGCCTTCCTGCCCGATTTCGCGGACGGCAACCAGTTCCCCTTCACCCGCCTGCGCATCCGCATCGACATCGCGCAGGCCGGCACCTATGTCGTCACGCATCCCTGGGGACAGATTTCCTACAACATCACCACCCCGGGCCCCAACGCGATCAACGATTCCTTCGACATCCCCTTCGCGGCGGATCAGGTGGGTTACCAGGGCCGCCTCGGCCCGATCCTGACCTGGAACACCTACCCCGGTGATCCCCTGCTCGACCAGTACGGCCCGCCCTTCCAGTTCGCTCCGCCGTTCGGGCAGGGCGTGCCGGACGGCGTGGCCGATTACATCGGCACGCTGAACTTCGTCAACCCGGTCACCGGCGGTCCCGAGCACCTGGTCAAAGGGAGCCCCTGCGGCACCAACTATTTCCGCGTCGACGGCCCGAACATCGGCGGAACCGGGATTAATGCCGTCCAGACCGACCTGTTTACCGTCACCGGCAAGATATTCAACGGCCCGCCGCTGCCGACACCGCTGGACATCAGTCAGGTCACCTACAGCCGTGCGATCGGCGGACGGGTCAACGCGTTTGCGAAAGCACCGACTACAGCCGTGGTAAGTTTCAGCGGCGATGCCAATCTGCCCGCCGGCGCACAGCCCATGACCGGGGATGGCAGCGGGCGTTTCTTCGGCAGCGTGGCCTTGACACCCAACGCGACGACGCTGCCCGCCGATGTCACCGTTACCGCCGACAATTCGGCCGCTGCCCCCAACCTGCCCACCGACATCGTCACACCGCTGGTGGACCTGGTGACGGTCACCCGCGCCGATTTCGACTACGCGACGGGCGTCCTGACCATCGAGGCGCATTCGAGCGACCAACTCGTGCCGCCCACGCTGTCCGCGCTGGGCCAAAACCTGACCGGCGGCGCACTGACCACCAATTTGACGGTTGCCCCACCGACCGTCACCGTGACCTCTTCCGCGGGCGGTTCGGCCACCATTCCCGTAACCGTGATTCACACACCATAAGCGTAACCGGAGGCTCAAAAGATGAACTGCAAAATATATAAAACACTGGTCGCTGCCCTGCTAGGCCTGGTCATGTGCTCGACCGCCGGCATTGCCGCGGATTTTTTCGCCGGCCCGCCCAATCCGAACAACGGTTTCGCGGAATATGTGACCGACGCCAACGGGCTCTCGTTGGAGCTGTGCCTGAGCCCCAGCCAGCCCACGATCGACCCGGTCACCTTAGTCGAGATATCGCCGGTCGGCGCCGCCCCCTTCTGCTTTTTCGACCCGCCGGATCCGGCCAACGCTTTCTCCAACCAGATCGGCTTCGGCGCTGAAGGGTTCTGGTGGCTGGCCCAACCCGTCTTCACAGCCTTACCGCCCAACACTGGGGCCGTGCTGGTGCTGGGCGCCGAGGCGGCCTTCCTTGGTGACATCGTCGATGGCGGTCAATTCCCCTTCACCCGCCTGCGCATCCGCCTGGATGTGCCGGACATAGGTTTCTACCGGGTCACCGAGCCCTATGGCGAGCATATCTACGAGGTCCAGGCCGTGGGACCCGGCAATGAGGTCAACGAAAGCTTCGATGTCGAGTTTGCCCAGGGAACCGTCGATGCCGCCGGCAACGTGACCGAGGCCGTCAACACCTACGACGGTCCCTGGCTGACCTGGAATACCTTCCCAGCTGACCCGCTGCTCGACATTACCGGACCCGGTGGGATACCGGACGGCATTCCGGACTTCATCGGCGACGGCGCTACCCCGCACCTGATCACCGGCAGCCCCACCGGCAACAACCTGTTCAGGATCGAGGCCTTCGCGGATGCGGCGATGACTGTGCCAATCGACCTCGGCGGGACTGAAGGTATTTGTACCGCTGGTGTAACAGGTGCCGCCTGTACCGTAGACACTGATTGCGATACGGACCCGGGAACCGGGAACGGTGTCTGCGTCCTCAACACCGTGCAGACCGATCTCTTTACGGTGGTCGGCAAGCTCTATGACGGCCGACTGGCCACGCCTATGGTCGCCGAGCGCACCACCTACGCGCGGGATGCCGCCGGTTCAACCGGACAGGTCGATGTGTTCACCCGCGGTGTCGAAACCGCAATCGTAAGCGCCACCGGCGGCCCCAATCTCGGCGGCCCCTTTCCTTTGGTTGGGGACCTGGGCGGCTTCTTTGAAAGCGCGCTGCTGACCCCGGACGCGTCGACGGTGCCCCCCACGGTCGAAATTGACGCCACGAATGGCGGCGCAGCCGTGCCCACCGACCCGACCCACCTGGTTCGACCCCTGGTCGACCTGGTGAGCATTACCCGGGCCGAATATGATCTGGCTGCCGTACCGCCGACCCTGACCGTCGAGGCCGTATCGAGCGACGCCCTCAATCCGCCGACGCTGACGGTCGTCGAGCTGAATCAGCCGCTGACTGCCGGCAGTGTCGTCATCACGGAAACGTCACCCGGTGTACCGATCGCACCGCCCGGTTCGGTCACCGTGAGTTCATCCGCGGGCGGCTCCGCGACGCGCCTGGTTGAAGTCATCTCCGACGAGGACGGCGACGGCATCCCGGACACTGCAGACAACTGCCCGCTTATCCCCAATTCGCTGCAGGAAGACGGTGACGTCGATGGTGTGGGCGATGTCTGTGACAACTGCACTTTGATTGCCAACGGACCCCTTCTGCCGCTGAATGCAGGTCTCATCAGCCAGCGCGACACCGACGGGGATGGTTTTGGCAATAAGTGTGATGCAGATATTGACAATACAGGTCTCGTCGACTTCGGTGATTTCTTTCAGTTCCGAACTTTATTTGGCAATCCCGCTCCGGGAGACGAGCCCTTTACGGTGGCGGATCACGCCGACTTCGATGGCAACGGCTTTGTGGACTTTGGTGACTTCTTTATTCTAAGAGGGTCGTTTGGAAGTGCGCCGGGTCCCTCGGCACTCAACCCGTAACCACGGGCCGCTGTCGCTGTGCAGGTTGACACTCACCTGCACAGCGACAGGGGACTCGTAAGGTTTAAGAGATGAAATCGGAACTGGTTATTATCAGTGAACACTTTTTACGAGTCCATCACTTTGGGAGTTTGTGGCTTTTGAGGAGGTAAATGAAATGAACACATATCATGTTGATAAAAAAAACGCGCATGGCCGCGCTGATCCATGGGCAGGGGCTGCCACACGTATGCATCGGCAGTGCACCGTGTTGGTAACCACCCTGGCCGCGGCTTTCTTGATAGGCATGGCCGGCCCGAACACTGCCGGCGCGGCGCCCGACATACCGAGTCAGCTGCAAGCCAGCCCGCTGTTCGGGGCGTTGGACTTCAGCCAGCAGATGCTGCGCTTCGAGGAGTTCGCGGTGCGTCCGTTGCCGACCACCGACCCCGCCACACGAGTCAAGACCTTCCCGTCGCCCTCCGCTTGCGACGGCAGGCCCAACGACTCGGCGATGGACGCCTTCCTCGACGCGCCGCTATGGCCGGACCCGACCGTGGAGGCCAACACTCTCTTGAACAATCCATGGGAAACCATGATCGATGCTTGCCTCGGAGATGTAACTCCCACGGGGGGTGTCATCGAGGGTCGCCCGCCCGGCGAACACTTCGCCCACCAGCGCGCGACCGAGTTTCCGCCGCAGGTGTATTTCGAGACCGCCATGGGCGGCGCGCGGACGAGTAGCAGTCGGCTCGATGACGATCAGAGACACGGTTATGCGGTGGGCGAGTTTGGGCCCCAAGTCTCGGGTCTGGAAAATGAGACGGGTCTGTATCACAACACAGTGGGGGGCGGTGGAGGATTTGATGGATCGACCGCCGGTATCCAGATACGATTCCACCCGAGCATGCCGGTGCAGGATCCGCTGACCGTTTGGACCTTTGGCGACGGCACGCTGCCACCGAAGCTGTTGCAGGCACGTTACGGCCAGCCCGTCATGATGCGTCACTACAACGCGCTGCCCATCGATCCTGCCGCCAATGCGGGCTTCGGCGAGCACACCATCTCCACCCACGAGCACAACGGCCACAACCCGGGCGAGAGCGACGGTTTTGCCGGTGCCTATTACTTCCCCGGCGAGTTCTGGGACTACCGCTGGCCGATGACCCTGGCCGGGTATGACAGCATCAACACCGATGCAACGGATCCGCGCGCCTCCACCCCGTGCTCACCGGGTGAAACCCTCAATATTCCCGACCCGAACACCGGCGAACCCATACCCAAGACCTGTGATTCTGTTACGGGGACAGTGAATGTCGCCGGCGACTGGCACGAGATCATGAGCACCCACTGGTTCCACGACCACATGATCGACCGCACCTCGGAGAACGTCTACAAGGGCAACGCGGCGATGTTCAACATGTACAGTGGGATCGACCGGGGAAAGGAGGGTTTCGAGTGTAACTATACCAACCCGCTGAACGTCAACCTGTGCTTCCCCAGCGGCACCGCCCTGGACTGGGGCAACCGCGACTACGACGTCCAGTTGCTGATGGCCGACAAGGCGTGGAACCCGGTTACCGGCCAACTCGCCATGCAACCCCTGAACGAGGATGGCTTTCTGGGTGACCGCATGACCGTCAACTTGCTCTACAAACCCTACTTCAACGTGCGCCAACGCCGTTACCGCTTCCGCATCCTGGATGGCGCCGTGGCGCGCTTCTTCAAGTTTGCCATTGTGCGCGAGTTCAACGACGCGACCAGCGGCACCTTTCCGGGTCCGGCAGGCAGCAACAGGTCTTACAGCCGCATCCCGTTTCACATGATCGCCAACGACGGCAATATCATGGAGCACGCGGTACCGTTCCCCAATGCGCAGTCGAACGACCTGCCGATCCAGTCGATCGCCGAGCGCCATGACATCATCATCGACTTCGCCCAGGACATTGACGGCATTCCCGGTCCCGACTTCCCGGTGGGCACCAAGCTGTACATGGTCAACACCCTGGAGCACGACGACGGCCGGCGGCCCAAGGACGTCGTCCCACTGGCTGATATTTTGAGTGGCGCTTTTAACCCGGTGGCCGATGACCCCTGTCTTCCCTCCGCCGATCCCCTCAGCCCGCCCAAATGCTGGTCGGATGACCCGGCAGTCGGCAAGGTCCTGGAGTTTCGCGTGCAGCCCTACAGCGGTACCGACCTCAGCATGAACCCGGCCGACTACGAGGTGGGCAAGAAAACCATGATCCCGCTGGTGAAGATCACCGACGCGGAACTCGCGGCGGCCAAGCACCGCACCTTCACCTTCGGCCGCGGCGGCAGTCCCGGCACCGCTACCGACGGTCGGCCCACGCCCTGGGGCATTTCGACCGACGGCGGTGCAACCCTGAACGCGGACACAAACCGCGTCTCGGCCGCACCGGAGACCATGGGCGGTTTTAACCCCATTACCGGAGAGGTCGAGCCCGTCAAGTGGGAAATCTGGCACATCGTCAACGGCGGCGGCGGCTGGGCGCACCCGGTGCACATCCACTTCGAGGAGGGACAGTACCTGTTGCGCAGTGATATCGATGAAGCCGGCGTGATTTTTAACCAGCACCTCCCGCCACTATGGGAAATCGGCGCACGCAAGGACATGTACCGCGTGTCGAGCCTGGGGATGCCCGTGGCATTGGGGGGCCTGGGCCTGCCGGACAGCAGCATGGTCATCGATGTCGCCATCCGCTACCGCGAATTCGCCGGCACCTATGTCGAGCACTGTCACAACACCACGCACGAGGACAAGGCCATGCTGCTGCGCTGGGACAACGAGGCTCCGGGACAGACGGTACGCATCCCGACGCCGATTCCGGACTGGGACGGCGTCGGCTACGTCGCCACTGGAACCGTAGCGGAGCTGGCCACCATAAAGAGCGGCGATACGGCGGCTGCGGCGACCTTTGTGGCGCCCACGCAGCTGGAGGGTGATATTGACAAGAGTGGTCAAGTAGACTTTGGCGACTTTTTCTTGTTCAGGTCGCAGTTCGGCAGTCCTGGACCGTGGAGTGGGGATTTGGATGAAAGCCGTCAGGTAGACTTTGGCGACTTTTTCTTGTTCAGATCGGAATTCGGTCTATCGGCCGGCTTCCCGTTACCGCCAAACAACCCGCTGCCCTAGCATGAGCAGGGTAACCGGGTCATCTGAGGAAACGATGCCGTCAGTGGTCAATGGCCTCTGACGGCATCGGCGGTTTCAGCGTTGAATCGCCAGTTGGGTGAAATAATGCACTATGCTATAGTGGCGTGTCATTTTTGAAGTGTCTCGACTGCCTTCAGCGACGCAATTGAATTCACATTGGGTTCTAGGTTCAAGGTTCAACACTGCCGATGTTCATTGTTATATACGCAGGCTTGAAATATCAAGCAGCGGGCGACAATGGATAAGACAATTCATGTGTGACAAGACACTGTGGTTGTCTACTCCGACAGGCCCACAATCACCGGTATAGCATGAATAAGTTGGTCACCGGCAACGTGAAATGAGAGGTTAATTATGTTTTGCAAGCGAATTGCAGCGATCCTTTTGAAGTTGTTTGTCGCCCCCCTTCTGCTGGTTGGGGTTCTGTTGCTTATGGGTTCCTCGAATGCCGCGGCTTCCATGGATGCCGGGTTTTATCCCAATGTGCCTCTGATCAACCAGGACGGCAAAACCCTGCGCTTCTACGACGACGTGATCAAGGGCAAGGTGGTTACCATCAATTTCATGTTCACCAGCTGCACGGACAGCTGCCCGCTGGAGACAGCCAAGCTGCTTGAGGTCCAGAGACGGCTGGGCAATCACGTCGGCAAAAATGTCCATATGTATTCCATCAGCGTCGACCCCGACCGTGACACCCCGGAGGTCCTCAAGGCCTACATGAAGAAATTCAACGTCGGTCCCGGCTGGCAGTTTCTCACCGGAAAGATAGAGAATATCGATCAGATACGCAAAAAACTGGGAATGTATGTCGAGGGTGAAAATGAACTCAGCGACCACACCATCAGCTTCGTCATCGGAAACGAGGTGACCGGTCGCTGGGTGAAGCGCTCGCCGTTTGATGTCCCCGAAGCACTGGTTACCGTACTGCTTGGCCGGATGCAAACCCGCTCATTGTTGTCGACTCTTAACAGACCCGACTACGCGTCGGTTCCGAAGAAGGCGGCTTCCCTTCCCGGCGAAGACCTGTTTATCACGCGCTGCGCGATCTGCCACACCATTGGGGCGGGTCGAAGCAAGGGACCCGATCTGCTGGGCGTGGCTGGGACCCGGGACAACAAATGGCTGATTCGCTGGTTGATGGAACCCGATGTGATGCTGAGGGAAAGAGATCCTCTGGCCACCGCGCTGTTCGAGCAGTACGACCAGGTGCCGATGCCGAACCTGAAATTATCCGAACAGGATGCTATCGACCTGATTTACTTCATGCAGGTTGAATCAAAGCGCGCGATGGATAAGAAGACCGTCTCTGATGTGACGCAGCACGAGCATAGTGCTCACCACCACTCCGATCCGGGGAAACCGGAACCCAAGCATGACGATCATGGTGACCAAAGGCATCAATCGGATCCGTCGCGGCCCTGAGCGGCGGTTTTTTCGGACGCATCAGCACCAGCCCCTGGGCGCTGCCGGCGGTGGCCAACATCCTCATCCTGGTGGCCCTGAATACTAATGAACATTTTAGCAAGGTACAAAAAAGGAGGTGTGAATATGTCTTTGACTAAATTGTTTATCATCATTGGTTGTCTGGTTGCCACCAGTGCATTTGCTCAGCAAGATAGCAGCAAACAGCAAATTGAAACCGTCCCGGTGGCAAGAGGGGTTTACATGCTGGTTGGGAGCGGCGGAAATATGGGACTGTTCGCTGGTCAAGACGGCGCTTTGTTAATCGGCGTTCAATATGCGCCGTTAACTGATGAAATCCTGAAAGCCATTTCCGCGGTGACCGATAAGCCGGTCCGTTTATTGGTAAATACCCATTGGCATGGTGACCGCACCGGCGCAAAGGAAATCATTGGAAAAGGCGAAACGATTATTGTTGCCCACGAAAATGCCCGTAAGAGAATGGCCAGGGGTCAATATATGAAGGTGTTTAAGGTTCATATCCCGCCTGCCCCGCCGGAAGCGCTGCCTGTCATTACGTTTACTGACAGTCTTATCCTCCACTTGAACAACGATAGGCTGGAAGTATTTCATCCCGAATCGGCTCACAGCGATGGCGATGCGGTTGTCTATTTTGAACTTGCCAATGTCGTGCATGCCGGTGATTTGTTCTTTAACGGCATGTATCCATTTATCGATGCAGACAGCGGCGGCTCCATGGGAGGGGTGATTGCCGGCGCGGATGCCGTGCTGGAACGGATATATGACGGTACCAAAGTTATTCCGGGCCACGGCCCACTGGGAAAAAAGGCCGACCTTAAGGCCTATCGGGACATGCTCGCAGCCGTTTACGAGAGAATGACCAAACTGATAAAAGAGGGCAAAAATATCGATGAAATCGTAGCCGCCAAACCCACGGCCGACTATGATGCAAAATGGGGCGGTGGTTTTTTAAAGCCGGACGAGTGGGTTCGGAATGTTTACACTGCAATGCAAAAATAAGTCGTTCAGTTTTTCAAGGAGGGCCTAAGCCATGTCATACGATAACAACAGATTTAAAGCGCACGGCATTACGCTTTTCACATTGTTCACATTGCTGCTGTTACGGCCCGGTCTCGCGGCGGCGGTCAGCACGACCCAACTCGACAGTTTCAGTGACGGCACGACTCAAGGCTGGGTAATGGGCCAGCAATTTGTAACGGACACCCATATGACAATCGTCACCGATGGCGGGCCTGCGGGCGCCGGCGACAGCTTTCTTCAGGTTGTCGCAGACGGCACTCTTGTTGAGGGTGGAAGGCTGACGTTCCTCAACAAGGCGCAGTGGGCCGGTGATTATATCAGTGCCGGTATAACAGCGATTGCCATGGATGTGAACAGTATCGGCTCCAGCGAAACCCTGAATCTAAGGCTCGGAATCAATGGCGGTTTTCTCGACTCCAGTTTTAATTTTATCGGCGGTCTGTTTGTTACTTCCGCCAGTGCAACGCTGGACAGTGGGAGTGGCTGGACCCATATGGCGTTCTCACTCCTGCCCGGCGACCTGGTGCCCGTCAGCGGCCGATCCGGTGTCACCGGTAACGATGTGATGGCTACACTCGGTAATGTGCTGGAACTGCGCCTGTTCAACAGCGCCACACCGGACTGGAACGGACTGCCGGTCTCTGCCACGCTGGGCATCGACAATATCACTAATATCACTGCCGTGCCTCTGCCATCGGCCCTTGTGCTGCTTGCTTCGGGAGTGGTTGCGTTGCTGGCAAAGCGGCGCAGACAGATTCTGCCGGGCTCGTCTCGGGAGAGTTCTATCTGAGAGAATCCGGTACACCATCGCCGTGTGCTGGTTTCTGCGGTTTGTGGGAACGTGTCCAGTGCGCCCCTAAGCGTGTCGATGCACTCGAACGGTCTTCTTGTATTTATGCTGTCGCAGCCACTCTTTTGTACCGTTTTTCAAAAATAAATTCGGACATACGGAAGGATGGCATAAGTGGTTGGTGGAAAAAACGTTCGAATAACGGAACGTTTATTGACAACCATTATAAACGCACGCGGATAGTGTCAGAGCCTGATTGAACCGGGGCAGGTGACAATCGAAAATGCTTTGTGAATCAGGTGAGTCAGGCCAGGTTGACTGGAAGGACTTGTTTTTCGTCTTCTGCAGCCCTGTTATTAAATCTGACTTAGGGTTCACGAACAAATAAGTTCGCAATTTTGGGTGTTGAGGCGCTCGACTGGCAAGGCGCGAAAACGCAGGAATATCTGGATATTCCGAGTTTTCGCAACGCAGCCAGACGGGATGTATCGGCGTCCAAAATGTGAAGTTATTTTTGAGTGAGCCCTCAATAACCACGAAAACACCTGGAAGCCAAAAGATTCAGGTTGTGTGATCCGGATGAAACCGATCATTCCCAAAATAAATATTCTTTGCATTTGCTTGGCTCTTATCTTCACTGCATCCACGGTCTTGGCCCAGGCCATCTATCAGGCGGGAGAAAGCGAAGCCATCATTGCCTCCTCTCCCAATGGAAATCAAAGCGTCACCGTGGTTTTACCCCGCAGGGCCATCCAGCCGACGGAGGTGGCGCTGATCGTCAACAGCCAGGATCCTCAGTCGGTGAATGTGGCCGCTTATTATCGACAGGCTCGAAATATTCCGGCGGCCAACGTGATCGAAGTCAGTTTTCCCGCCGCTTCGACCAGTATCACGCAACAGGATTTTGACGTCATCAAAGCCCAGGTGGACGCGGCGGTCAACGCACTGCCCGATATTCAGGCTTTGGCCATAACCTGGACGGAGCCCTGGAAGGTCAAAGAGAACGACACCGCCAAAGGCATGTCCATCACCAGTGCCTTTGCCCTCGGCTTCCACCCTGATTATTACAATGACACTGCCCTGGTGTGCGAAGCGACGCGGGCAACCCTCTACTACAATACGGATTCCGTGCGGCCTCACAATGACTTCGGCCTGCGGCCGGCGATGATGCTGGCAGGGGTCGGCCAACAGAACGTGATTGATCTGATCGACCATGGCGTGTCGGCCGATCAAACCTTTCCCGGGGGCGATGGGTATGTTATCCGGACAACCGATGCTGCCAGAAGCAGTCCTCGATTCGCTACCTTCGTAAACACCGTCGACGCCTTCAACCGACCCGATGCCTTGGTGATGAATTACATCGATAACAGCGCGGGCGTTGCCGGCGGAAATTATATCAGCAACACCCCCGATGTTTTATTCTACTTTACCGGCCTGGCAACCGTGCCGGACATCGGCACCAACGCTTACGTCGCGGGGGCGGTGGCCGATCACCTGACATCCGCCGGGGGCGTGTTGACCGGGACCAACTCGCAAATGTCAATTCTCAGGTGGCTCGAGGCGGGGGCCATTGCCAGTTACGGCACGGTGATCGAGCCCTGTAATTTTGCCGATAAGTTTCCCCACACGACCAATTTCGTATCACCGTATTTCAGCGGTGCCACCGTACTGGAGGCTTATTGGAAATCGGTGCGCACACCCGGAGAAGGCATCTTTGTCGGCGATCCCCTGACACGGCCCTATGGCAGCCGGGTCAGCCTGGGTGACGACGGCATCCTGGACATCCGGACGACCATTCTGCTGCCGGGTAAAACCTATACCCTGCTGGAGGCCGGCGCGGTGGACGGACCGTTTACAATTGTTCAGTCGACCATCGAGGTGGCGCAGCTCAGATTTTCCAGCATCACCCAGAGGACCGGCAACGCTGTTTACGTCCTGGCCGAGGACCTGGCCCCCAATATTCAGCCGAATACCCCCCTCCTTTTATTGCCGGAGGACGGCAAAACCGCTGTCCTGCGATCGCCCGAACTGCAGGCCTACGGGCTTGCCGGTGCGGCCGGCGATATCCACAGCCAGACCCGCTGGCAGGTCAGCCGCCTGGCGGGTGATTTTGCAGCCGGTGCGCTGGTGTTGGATGCCATATCGGATTCGCAATTAACGACCTTTGTCGTGCCGGACCTCATGTTGGATATCGATTCCACCTATTACTGGCGGGTGAAATTCCACTATGCGAGCGGCGCGCAATCGGAATGGTCCGCTCCTTTTTCATTTGCCACGATTACCACGGATGAGGGGGATCAGAACCTGAATGGGGTGCCGGACAGTCAGGAAATCGATGATCCAATTCTGGATCTGGATGCCAACGGTACACCTGATATTGCCCAGGTGGACATGAAGGGCGTGAAATCAGGTGTCAACAATGCAGCGCTGGTCGTTCAGGCCGCCGCTGTTACCACCATCGAGTCCCTCAGCTGGATCGATCCCGACACGATTGCCGAGGTGCAAAACAGACCGGATGAACTGCCGTCCGGACTCATCAATTTCAGGTTGTCGGTCAATACCCCGGGTGCCACCGCTGGAGTTGTCGTTTATTTTTCCGAAGCGGCTCCTGTCGGCGCCCAATGGTATCAATACAACCCCTTGTCCGGCTGGCAGGATTATTCGGCCCATGCCGTTTTCAGTGCCGATAGAAAATCCATTGCCCTGGCCTTCATGGATGGCGGGTTCGGCGATGCCGACGGCGCGGCCAACGGGGTCATCGTGGATCCTTCGGGTATCGGCACATCGGCCTTAATTCCTGCCACCGACCCACCGGGCGTCCCTGCGGATTCCGGAACGGCAACTGTCGCCTCCAGTGGCGGTGGCGGCGGCGGGGGGTGCTTTATTTCGACTGCCGCAACCGGGTTTCACACGCTTTCGTGGTTTTTGTATCCTTTTAACAAGTTTGTCACCGGTAACGTGAAATAAGATGAACGCAATGGAAACCTATCTGGCCGGTCCGCCGCTGATGGCGGTGGGGGCGGCCTTTGCCGGGGGTGTGCTGGCCAGTCTTTCTCCCTGCGTTTACCCCATGATCCCCATGGTGTCGGGCTATGTCGGCGCCCAGTCCGCCGGGCAAACCGGCAGGTTGCGCGCTTTGCTGCTTTCGGGTGGATATGTGGTCGGCATGGCATCGGTCTATGCGCTTCTGGGCATGATCGCGGCGCTGAGCGGTGGTTTTTTCGGCCGCATCAGCACCAGCCCCTGGGCCCTGCTGGTGGTGGGCAACATCCTCATCCTGGTGGCCCTGAATATTATGGAGGTGATTCCTTCGCCCGGCTGGTTATCCGGTCGCCTTACCAAGCCGGCTGTGGGGGGCGTCATGGGTGCTTTTGTGGTTGGCGCTGCCTCGGGTCTGGTGGCCTCACCATGCACCTCGGCGGTTTTGTTGGGGCTGCTGACCTACGTGGCCACGACCCACAGTGTCGTCTACGGAGGCGTTTTGCTTTTCGCCTTCTCCATGGGGATGGGCATGCTGCTCATTGGCATCGGCACCTTTTCAGGCCTGGCCGCGGCACTGCCCAAACCGGGCCGTTGGATGATCTTCGTCAAAAAGGGTATCGGCCTGCTGATGCTGGTGATGGCCGAATACTACCTGGTCAAGGCCGGGCAGGCTTGGTTTTAGGGAGCATCGAAGATGATAACATTCGCAAAAATGCTATTGGCCGCGCTGTGTATTTTTACGGTTGTGGTTGCCCCGGTCTGGGGCATCGAGGAGGGGCAGCCGTTACCCGATTTTAACATTCAAGCCTTTGACGGCAGTTATTATTCCCGTGCCACCTTTGCGGGAAAGCCCGTATTGCTGATCTTTTGGAATACCTGGTGTTCCGTCTGCCTGGAGGAGCTTCCCCGGGTCAACCGCCTGGTGGAGACACTCGGTCCCAGGGGATTGGAGATACTCGCCGTCAATACCGCCTTCAACGACAGCGAGGGAAAAGCCAGGGCCTACGGGAAAAAGTATGGATACCAATTCCCCATGGCTTTCGATCATCACTTTGAAACGGGGCAGGCTTTCGGTATACTGGGGGTCCCGACCGTTTTTTTGGTCGATGTTCAAGGGATCGTGCGTTACAAGCGCTCCCAGCTCCCCGAGGATTTGGAGGCGCGCTTCGAGCAACTCCAAGGCGATGCCCGGGGCCGCTCCGGCATGGAAAAAGATCGTCCAGGGGAAGAGGGGACAAAGAATGCCGGGGGCAATCCGCCGGGGAGGACAGCACCGGCCCGATAAGCAGCGGGCAGTTAAATTTACCGGATACGGTAGTAAAAAGCTGCCGTCATTAGAAGCGCGCTGCCGGTGAGATCAGTATAGGGCTTTGGTGCATCAGACAAGTAGATACCGGGCGATCAACTGCGAGATCTTCTCCTTGGAGACGGTGCCTGTGAAGGTGACATGGTGCACGGGTTTGCCGTTGCGCAGGAAGACGACCGTCGGAATGCCCATGACGTCGAATTGTTGCGTCACCGCCGGGGACTCACTGATATCGACCTTGGCCATGAGGACCCGGCCGTTTGTTTCCCTGGAGAGTTCCTCGATGATTCCCTCCAGACGCTTGCAGGTTGAACACCACGCCGAAGTAAAATTTAAGAGGGCAACACTCGATCCCCCGATGATCTCATCGTAGTTCTTATCGGTCACCTTATGTAACAACTCATGCCTCCTTTCGAAGCGATCTGCCGGTTCCGTTTGACGCCCCAATTTTAGAGCTCAAAGCTGGAAACAAGATGGAGCTCAATATCGCCACATCCTTGGGTATTTGAACCTTGATTTTCAGCGTTGAGCTTCATATCGCCTTCATTTCTATTAATTGACTGCAGCGGGTAATTTGATACGATACCCCTCCGGTTATGGCATTTACAAGCGATATTCATCCGTGTACGGATGTTACAAATCATCTCAGATATGGTCAATGCCTTTACCCGGAAATTTCACGCCCCTGAGGTATTCGTTGGCAAGGCACTAAAGGGCGCAGCCGTAGTCAATCTACGGCAAGCCATGGATAACGACACCAACGGATGCCTCAGGGAGCGCCCAAGGGGTTAATTCTTTTCGGTTTTTTCTTAGTAAAACATAGGGCGTAACGTGTATCCTTGCTATTATGCTTATATTTCGATCCAAGTATAAAAAAATAAATATATCTACCCATGTTGTAGAAAAGATTTCATGAAATATTCGGGTTATAATGATTTCAAAGAGATCGAGGCGCTGCTGGACGCGGCCCTGATTGCCGACCGCTTTGCGGCTCGCCGCAAAATGCGCCGGCTGAAGCAGCGCCTTTCCGGGGGGATACCATCGGAAAATATCAAACAGCAACTCGCCAACCTCGCGAGGCAGCTCACCGGCTCCGCCGTCCGCCGGCAAAAAAGGGCGGCCATCCGTCCCCGCCTCACTTTCGACCCGTCCCTGCCCATTTCTGCCCGAAAAGACGACATTATCGCTGCCATTCGAAAACATCCGGTGGTGATCGTATCCGGGGAAACCGGATCCGGGAAAACAACCCAGATTCCGAAGTTCTGCCTGGCTGCCGGCCGAGGTATCGACGGTCGGATCGGTTGCACCCAACCCCGCCGGATCGCGGCGACATCGGTTGCGCGCCGGATCGCCGAAGAAATGGGAGAATCCCTCGGCCGATCGGTGGGTTACAAGATACGCTTTCAAGACCGCACCGCACCTGACGCCCTGATCAAGATCATGACCGACGGGATCCTGCTGACCGAGGTTTTACGGGACCGCTACCTGACTGAATATGACACCATCATCGTCGACGAGGCCCACGAGCGGAGTTTGAACATCGACATCGTGTTGGGGTTGCTGAAAATGATCCTGCGACGGCGCAGAGATCTCAAACTGGTCATCACTTCGGCGACGATCGATACCGAGAAGTTCTCCAAGGCCTTCGACGATGCACCGGTGATCGAGGTCTCCGGCCGCATGTTCCCGGTTGACGTGATTTACTACGCCGACGATCCGAAGTGGTACGGCCTGACGGCCGGAAATGGCGACGAAGCGACCCACGTGGACATGGCCGTCGCCGCAGTCCGCAAGCTGAAGAAGGCCGGGCCTTTTGGCGACATTCTGGTATTCATGCCGACCGAACAGGACATTCGCGACACCTGCGAAATACTCGACGGCGACGATGACCGCGGCAGCCGGGTGATGCCTCTTTTTGCACGGTTGCCGGCGGCCGAGCAGGCCCGTGTCTTCGCCCGGACTGCGGGCAGGAAGATTATCGTTGCCACGAACGTGGCCGAAACGTCCCTGACGATACCGGGAATCCGCTACGTGGTGGACACCGGCCTGGCCCGCATATCCCAATACAATCCGCGTTCACGCACCACCGCTTTGCCGGTTGTTCCGGTATCCAGCAGCAGCGCGGATCAGCGCAAGGGCCGTTGCGGACGTGTGGAAAACGGTGTCTGCATTCGGCTTTACGGCGAGGAGGACTATCAGTCCCGGCCGCTTTACACCCCACCGGAGATCCTGCGTTCGAACCTGGCGGAAGTCATCCTGCGCATGACCGCTTTACGGCTGGGCGACATGTCGACGTTTCCGTTTATCGATCGGCCCGCACCGAAGAGCATCACCGACGGTACCGAAGCGCTGCTCGAGATCGGTGCGATCGAAAAGAGAAAATCGATCCAGACCGGCAAGCAGACGACGGCGGCAGTAAAACCGCCCACCGCATCGAACGATCGGGAAATATCCCGCACTGCATCCGCCAAGCCGGTTTCGACCCGCCGCCAGGGTCCTTCTTTCGTACTGACCGAACGGGGCGGACTGATGGCCCGATTGCCTGTCGACCCGCTGTTGGCGAGAATGCTGATCGAGGCGCGTAAGCTGGGGTGCCTGGAAGAGGTCACCGTTATCGCGGCCGCCCTGAGCATACAGGATCCCAGGGAGAGACCGGCCCATTGCGTCGATGACGTCGATCGAGCCCAGGCATCCTTTGTCGAACCGCGATCCGATTTTCTGACCCTGCTCAATATATGGAACCGTTATCATGAAACCTGGCGGCAGGTAAAGACAACCAACCAGATGAAAAAATTCTGCCGGGCGCATTTTCTCTCTTATCGCCGCATGCGGGAGTGGCGCGACATTTGTACCCAGCTCGGCGACATCCTGGTTGAGAACGGCCTGCAGCAGACCGGGATGCTCCCCGATCGAGACGATGCCCGTTACGCCGCCATCCACCGGTCGATTCTGAGCGGGCTTCTGGCCAATATAGCCGTCAGGAAGGAGAAAAACTTTTTTCGGGCAGCCAAAGGCCGCGAAGTCATGGTGTTTCCGGGCTCGGCCGTATTCAACCGGGCCGGCGAATGGATCGTGGCGGCCGAGATGGTGGAGACCTCGCGCTTGTTTGCACGCGTGGCGGCCAACATCGATGCCGGTTGGCTGGAAGAGCTCGGCGGCGATTTATGTCGATCCACCTATCTGAATCCGCGTTGGGATTCCCGCAGGGGAGAGGTGGTCGCCACCCAGCAGGTTAGCCTCTTCGGTCTGGTGATTGTTCCCGGGCGCACCGTGTCTTTCGGGCGTATCGATCCCGAAACAGCTGCGGAGGTGTTTGTCCGCTCTGCCCTGGTGAACGGGGAGGTGGAACGCCCGCTCGAGTTCATGCGGCACAACATCCGCCTGGTCCGGAATGTCAGAGATATGGAAAATCGTATCCGGCGGCGCGACATTCTGGTGGATGATGAAGAGCAGGTTCGATTCTACAAGCAACACCTGGCCGGCGTGTACGACCTGAGACGCCTGAAGCGCCTGATTCGAAAACGGGGCGGTGACGGCTTTTTATGCATGCAGCCGGACGACCTGATGAACTACCAACCGAGTGACGAACTCCTGGCGGGCTACCCGGAGGTTGTCGACCTTGGCGGCGGGCAATACAGGTGCAGCTACAGCTTCGAGCCCGGCCGGCCGGAGGACGGGCTCACCGTGGGTATCCCCTCGGTTGCGGCGCCGACTGTTCCGATCGGGGCCACCGACTGGCTGGTGCCCGGGCTCTTGGGTGAGAAGATAGAAGCGCTGTTGAAAGGGCTGCCCAAGCGCTATCGCAAACAGATCCTTCCCATTGCCCGCACAGTGGAGATCGTGTTGCAGGAAATGCCTAAAGGCAGCGGCGCGTTGATCAGTTCACTCGGAAAATTCATTTATCACCGTTTCGGAATCGACATCCCGGCCGCCGCCTGGTCAACCGAGGGTCTGCCGGAACATCTGAACATGCGGATCACCATAACCAATCCCCGCGGTGAGATCATCCACAGCAGCCGCGATCCGCAGATTCTGAGGCAACTTCCGCAAGACGATCTGCCGCCCGATGGCTGGGAGGCGGCGCGGCGCCGCTGGGAAAAAAACGGCATTTCCCACTGGGACTTCGGGGATCTGCCGGTCAGCGTCGATCTGAAGGTTCAGGGAGGCGGTCACTGGGCGGTTTTTCCGGGTCTGGCAGTGGGAGACGACGGCTCCGGGCGCCGCATCGACTTGCGGTTGTTCCGCAGCCGAGATACCGCTGCCGTCTCGCATGCCGAAGGGGTGGCGGCCCTCTTTCAACTGCATCTTTCAAAAGACCTCAAATTTCTCAAGAAAAGCCTGGCGTTGCCGCCCGATCGGTCGCCGGCGGCACGCAGCTTCGGGGGAATCCGGAACCTTGAAAATCGACTTTATGAAACCGTGGTCGCGCGACTCTTCCGGCGCAACATCCGATCCCGAGAGGTCTTTCTGGCCGAAGCCGTTTCGCTGAGTTCCCGGATCATCCCCTGCGGTCGAGAACTCTCCGAGAAAGTATTGCCGGTGATCGATGCCTGCCATGCCGCCCGGACCGCCATCCATCAGCTGGAAACGGGTAATCGCGGCAACCGGCTCCTGGTCGCGTTTCTCCAGCACCGAAAGGAGGAACTGGTCCGCCTGGTACCGGAAAATTTCGTGGAGATATACGATCTCGAACGGCTTGGTCACCTGCCGCGCTACATCGAGGCAATTGAAATCCGCGCCCGGCGGGCAGGGGTCAATTTCGAAAAAGAGCAGCTCAAAGCCGCTGAGTTGCAACATTTTTCTTCCGGACTGCAACGCCTCATAAACACCCTTTCCCTTACCGCATCCCCGGAGAAGAGAAGCGCCCTCGAAGACTTTTACTGGCTGTTCGAAGAATACAAGGTTTCGCTATTCGCTCAAGAGCTGAAGACCGCCGTTCCGGTATCCGAGAAACGGTTGCAGGAAGTGATGGGGGAGATCGAAAGGATGGCTTGACGGGTGCGAGGCCAGCACCGTCAATTATCACAATGTGGTATTTAGTCTTTGACTTTTCGACTTTTAATCAATAAGATGAATCAATCTGCTGAGAGCTATGTCTTTTATCGGGTTGCGTGCCCTCTTGATTGCATCTCCCTTAGACGTCCGTCGGATATCCTGAAATTCACGTCAACGCTCACCGTTTGCAATGACCTCTTTGGAGGTTGAGATCGTCCGATGATCCACAAGCCAGGACCTTTATACCGCTTTTCAAAAATATATTCCGCCATACGGAAGGATGGTATAAGTGGTTGTAGAAAAAAAGATCCTATAACGGAACGTTTTTTTGACAACCACTATAAGATTTTCTTTCAGAAGAAAGACACAAACGATGGGCAAAATTCACAAAGCGCTCGAAAAGAAAAAAAAAGAGCAGCAACATCAGCAAAACAACGCTCAAAAAATCATTCTGAAAGAAGACAATCTAACCGGTGCCATCTTCGAGCGGAAGGCTACCGGGTTATGATCGACAAAACACGAGCGACAGGATTGATTAGAGATATCAGCCTCGGCGGGCTGGCCTTCGTGTACAACCCCATCGAAGGCCACACGTTTGCGGATAGGGCCATCGAGACGCTGACCATCGATTATAGCGGATTTCAGCTCTGGGACATTTCTTGTGACAAAATTTACGACATCCGTGCCTTGTCGGAAGGGCAGACGTTTTCAGGTGCTGACGACCAGACGCTGCGGGGTGCGCTTCGTGAACCTTTCCATCCTCAACAAGTTCAAGATCAAGCAAATACTGCATATTTGTAGATCGCGAATTCTGCGCAACGTTTCCAGGTCCAAAGGGCGGCGACTGTCCGTTTCGGTTTCGATATAGCCCGCGTGTTGGAGCCGACCATCGGTTAGGCCTCGTGCTGCTGATTCCTCCTTCTGCCCCAAGATTGACGAAAACTCCCCGGGCGTTCACGTAAATTTTCAACCATGTTATGGCGAAATGGGTTATTCGTTGGCAATGGGCGCTTTTTGAGCCTTGCGGCGAGTTTGACCCACCCGGAGGATGGCTCATATTCACCGCAATACGAATCCGGGGAATTGAACTTGAAAAGGTTATTTGGCTGTTATACTGCTTTTCAGAAAAAAATTCCGACATACGGAAGTATGGTATAAGTGGTTGTAGAAAAAAACGTTCGAATAATGGAACGTTTTTTTGAAATCCGCTATAAACCCATGAACGCGTCCCGTCGCCCAACCGTCAGCGTCATCATTCCCACCTTCAACCGGGGCTGGATCATAAGGGATGCGATCGATTCGGTACTTGCGCAAACCAACACCAGACTACGAGCTGATCGTGGTGGACGACGGATCCACCGATCGAACGCCCGATATTCTGCAGCTCTTATGGAGACCGTCTGCGCCTGATCGGCCAGGTCAATCGCGGGGTCAGCGCCGCCAGGAATCGCGGCATCGTTGCATCGACCGGGCGGCTGATCGCGTTTCTGGACTCCGATGACCTGTGGCTGCCCGATAAGTTGGCCGTGCAGGTGGCTTTTTTCGAGCATAACCGATCGGCCTTGATCTGCCAGACCGAGGAAGTCTGGATCCGCAACGGCATGCGGGTCAACCCCAAGAAAAGACACCGGAAACCGTCGGGGCTCATTTTTAAGCCTTCGCTGGCACTCTGCCTGGTCAGTCCTTCGGCTGTCATGGTCCGGCGGAAGCTGTTCGACGAGGTGGGCCTGTTCGATGAAGCCTTGCCGGCTTGCGAAGATTACGATCTGTGGCTGCGGGTCAGCTGCCGTATCCCGATCCATCTGATCGACAAGCCGCTGACTGTCAAACGGGGCGGGCATCGGGACCAGCTGTCCCGGCAGGACTCACTGGACAAGTACCGGATTCGATCACTGGTCAAGCTGATCGAATCCGGCATTCTGACGATATCCCAGCGCAATGCCGCTGTCCTCACGCTGCGAAAGAAATGTGGCGTGTACGCCAACGGGTGCCTC
This sequence comes from uncultured delta proteobacterium, assembly GCA_963825595.1. Classification (GTDB taxonomy): domain Bacteria; phylum Desulfobacterota; class Desulfobacteria; order Desulfobacterales; family SG8-13; genus JARFQH01. Next base: position 129,945 of record CAWGUE010000021.1, read on the forward strand.
AAACGGGGACGCGTGGAAGAAGCCGCCCGCTACACCAGTCTGATCCACAACTACGCCCTTCTGGAGTGAGAGCGTCCGTCACCGCATATTTCGCAGATCTGAATTAGAAATAAAATCAGAGCATTATCAAAGATAATGTCATGAATATGATCCGATCGGGGGGTGTATGCGACAGTAGAAAATCCCCCCTGGGAGGCTGTCCGACAACCTCTTAAATGCATTTTACTACTACCATATATTGTTGTAGTAAAAAACGGTTGTACTATATATAGTAGACGATGTCGACTTTTTGTAGGTTGCCGGACAGCCTCTGGCCCCCCTATTCTGAAAGGGGGACGCATACACACCGGCCTCTTCTTGTCGCAAGAGCCGTGTTGAAACCACTGCAGGCCTTTACCAGTTCCCCCTTTGACAAAGGGGGACAGGGGGAATTTCAAAAGGAGCCAATCGGAATAAAATCCTGACATTCAGTATGTATATTATGGAAAGGGGGCAGGATCGGGGGCTATTGCTGGGTGACCCGGAAGACTTCCTCGATTGTCGTCACACCATTGAGCAGCTTTTGGATGCCATCCTGGCGCAACGTCACCATTTTCAACTCCTGGGCCTTCTTCTTGATGCGGTTGGAATCGAAGGTCTGCAGAATCAACGATTTCATTTCATCGTTCAGAACCATGATTTCAAAGATGGCCGTGCGACCCCTGAAACCGGTGTGGAAGCAGATATCGCAGCCTCTGGCCCGGTAAATACTCCGGCCCTGGAGGGTGCCCGAATCCAACCCGATACTCTTCAACGCCAGATCATCGGGGCGGTAGGCCTCCTTGCAGTCACTGCAGAGCGTGCGGAGCAGCCGCTGGGCGATGACGGCAATCAGCGAGGATGAGAGCAGGAAAGGTTCAACCCCGATGTCCACCAGTCGGGTGATGGCACTGGCCGAGTCGTTGGTGTGGAGGGTTGAAAAGACCAGGTGTCCGGTCAGGGCCGACTGAACGGCGATGTCGGCGGTTTCCTTGTCCCGGACCTCGCCGATGAGAATCACATCCGGATCCTGGCGGACGATGGATCGCAGCCCCCGGGCAAAGGTCAAATCGATCTTGGGGTTGACCTGGATTTGGCTGATCCCCTTGATCTGGTATTCGACCGGGTCCTCGACCGTGATAATGTTGATATCCGGTTTGTTGATGGTCGTCAGCACCGCATAGAGGGTTGTGGTCTTGCCGCTTCCGGTCGGGCCGGTGACCAGGATGATCCCGTTGGGGCTCTGGACCAGATTCTTGAACAGATCCAGCCGCTGGGGGGAGAGCCCGAGCTCGGAAAGATCGAAGACCGCACTGGTTTTGTTCAGGAGCCGGAGCACCACCCGCTCGCCGAAAGAAGTCGGAATGGTCGACACCCGCACGTCGATGTCCTGGGCACCGATCCGGATGTCCAAACGGCCGTCCTGGGGCAGGCGTTTTTCGGCGATATTCAACTTGGCCATGACTTTTATGCGCGAGATCAGGGCCGGCTGGATCCACTTCGGCGGGGCCAGCAGATCGTAGAGGATACCGTCGATGCGGTAACGGACCTTGAAGCTGTCCTGGTAGGGTTCGATGTGGATGTCGCTGGCTCTGGCTTTTATCGACTGGGACAGTATGTGGTTCACCAGCTTGATGATCGGCGCGTCGCTGGTGTCGTCCAGCAGGTCGGCCGTGTCTTCCAACTCACTGATGATGTTGCTCCCGTCTTCCTCCATGTCCTGTACCAGTTCTTCGGCCGTGCTCTGGCTGAGGTCATAGGAGATGTTGATGGCCGCCAGAATGGCGTCTTTGGTCGAGAGCACCACATCGTATTCTTTGAGCCCGAGGGTACGGACCAGGTCGTCCAGGGGTTGAAAGCTGGAAGGGTTGTTCATGGCGATGACGTATTTGGATCGCGGTGTCAGAGCGTCTCCGGTATGCTGCTCATCGGGCGGGGCGTCGTCGCGCTCGCTTTTCGGTGCCTGAACGCTGATGACCAGCGGGACCATGAGGTATTTTTTCAGGAACTGGATCGGGATGTGGCGGGTGAAGGCAAAATCGATGTTGTCCAGCGGCAGATCGAACCAGACCGGCAGGTCGTATAGAAAACTCAGGGCTTCGAGCAGCTGCCTTTCCGAGACGACGTTTTTGCTCACAAGGATGTCGCCGAGCAGGCCGCCCTTGTCGTTTTTTATACTGATCGCTTCTGCGAAGCGGCTCTCCGAGATCCCGTAACTCTTCTCGAGGATGTGAAACAGTTTGCTTTCCATCGCCAATTCCGGTTTGGTTCAGTTATCTATCGCCTTCGGCGGCGATTGTTTTTTCTCGTCGAAGAGTTTGATTCGGCCTTCCTTGATTTCTTCGATCTGGTTCTTTTTGCCGCCATACAAATTTTTGGCCTCTTCGGGACTGTTGACCACATGGGGCGTTAGAAAAAAGAAAAGATTGTTTTTCCTTGACGAGCTTTTCTGGACTTTAAACAGCCACCCGAGCACCGGGATGTCGCCCAGCAGGGGGACTTTTTCTTCCACAACAGCGCCGCTGTCCTCGATCAACCCGCCAATCACGATCGTGTTTTTGTCCCCCACCACAACCGTTGTGTTGATGGTTCGCTTCAGGGTTGTCGGTCGGAAGTCGGTGGTGGACTCCAGGGCACTGACCTCCAGGCCGATATTGAGTCGCACCATCCGCTCGATGCTGATGTGGGGCGTTATCGTCAGGATGGTGCCGACATCCCGATACTCGAATGAATTGAACGACTGATTGTTGGTGGTGGAACTCTGGGTCTGATAAGGAATGTTCGTGCTGACGTTTATTTTGGCTTCTTCGTTTTCATAGGTCAATATTTGCGGTGTTTGTAAAATGTTGATATCCCGGTCCGTCTTGAAGGCATTCACAAGGGCGGTCAGGTTGTTGAACTGCACCCCGGCGATTTCGATGGCCTCGGTGAAAACACCAAAAGAAAATCCCTGTGGCGGGATACCCGAAACCAGTGCGGGAATATTTGAAGTCGACGAAATGAAGCTGCCCCCCACAGCGGCGGCTTTGTTGCCGATGTTGGTCGCGCCGGCGGCCGTCCACTCGGTCCCCAATGAAAAATCCGCCTGGGCATTGACTTCCATGATCACCGCTTCGATGTAAACCATCGGCCGGGGGATATCGAGTTTTTTGATGACCTCCTCGATGACCGCGTAGTCGTCGCTGCTGGCAGTGATCACCAGGCTGTTGGTGGGCCTGTCGGCGCTGATGTTGACCTTGTCCGAGACCACCGGCGCGGTGGTTTTGCCTTTGCCCTGAGCGGCGGCCTCTTTGGTCGGCAGGTCCTGCAGAACCTTGACGATGTCCTCGGCGTTGGCGTATTCGAGATAATAGACCCGAATTTTCTCCTTTCCCCGGGGGGTTTCACGATCCAGGTACGCAATCAACTGCTTGATCCGGATCGTCTCCACTTCGCTGGCCAGCACGACAAGGGCGTTGGTGCGTTCGTCGGCAACGAACTTGCTGGCATCCTCGGTACCCGCCTTTTTCGCTCCTTTGGCCGCCTGAAATATGGATGTCAGTGTGGTGACCATTTTGCCGCTGTCGGCATGTTCGAGGGGAATGACCGAAATTTCCCGGCCAACGCCGGAAACGTCGATTTCCTTCAGTATTTTCAATAGACGCTGGATGTTGGACAGCACGTCCGTGACGATCAAAGTATTTGTCGGCGGGTAGGCGACAATCAGACTGGTCTTTGACACCATGGGGGTGAACAGGCGTTTGATTTCATTGGGATCGGCGTAGGTCAAAGGGATCAACTGGGTGACCAGGCGGTCGGCGGGTGCTGCCGGTTTGGTGCCGGTCCGCGTTTCGAGGTCACTGGTGCGGGCCTCCGGTGAGGGCAGTATTTTGATGACCTTGCCGGACTGGACCGTGTTGAAGCCATGGACATCCAGCACCGACTCAAACACCTTGTATGCTTCGGCGATCGATATTTTGGTGGGCGAGATAATAGTGACGTTGCCCCTGACGCGCTGGTCGACGATGAAGTTTTTACCGGTCAGTTCGCTGATGAACTTGATAAAAACGTTGATGTCGACATTGTTGAAATCGATCGTGACGAAACGGTCCTGCGGAAAGTCCTTGCCGGTTTCCCCGGCGGCTTGACCCGATATCGCGCCGGCGAATACAATCAGCAACAGGATCACGCAACTGCCGATGACCTTGGATTTTACAATCGCTGGGTTCATTTTTTAAATTACCTGTTTTCGTTTTGTTCAACGGTAAGGGCGCGCCCCGATGCCGATCCCCCATTCGCGGATGGCCACCAAATATTCCCCCAGGCCGTCTTTTTTCACTGGGTGTCGAGTGTTTCAGCCATAAGAACGGCGTCAACTGTTCCGGCCTGCTTCCCGGCTTTGGATATCGACAGCCCCTTGACCCTCACGACGTTGTCCGATGTCTCGATGCTGTAGAGATAAGCAGTCAGCTGTTTCATCGTGATGTTCTGCAGTTTGGTTTCAACCACCGACATCGAGTAAGGGCTGTTCTCCACGGCCGTTTTCGAAGGTTTCATATAGGCAATGTTGTCCTTGAGACCGACCTGGCCGGCGAGACTGTCAAGTGAAGAGAAAAGCGTAAAGCCTTGGCTCCTGCCGGCCATTTTGGCTCTTTCGGCATCCGCTCTCTTCTTGATCTCCTCGTATTCCGCCTTGAGGCTGCGCGTTTCCTGCAATGCGCGGGTCTGGGCCGCCAGTTGGCGGTCCAACTGCCGTCTTTTTTGTGCCAAGGGCGAAATGACAGCCTGTGATATGATCACGGCGGCGATCACGCCTCCGGCCAGCCAGACAGCGTATTTTTCACGCTTTGTGACCGTGAAAGGCAAAGATTTTGGAAATTTCAGCATCTCAATATTCTTTTCGGCCTCATTCGAGAAAACTTCACCCGAATTGAGCGATTCAATACGTTATCTTCAATCTGAACTTTATGCGGTTGCTCGCATCTTCCTTGGTGGTCGATACGATGGTAACCGATTGAAAAATCTTGTTCTGCTCGAGCCGGTTCTTTATCGTGTCCACGGAATTGAACGTATCCGAGTCTCCGTTAATCACCACATTGTCCTCGCCGATCACGGTGCGCGTAAATTTTGCATCGATATTTTCGGGGATGCTTTTGCTGATGTCGTTCAGCACATCGATGACCAGAACGGTATTCTTGCCGTCTGTCGGATAAAGGGAGATTTTGCGCAACTCGTCGATGCTGACCCGCATTTGCTGCAGCGGATCGACGATTTTTTTGACATCCGGAAAGGTCGTCTGGAAGATCTCCCTGATTTGGCCGTTGAGTTTATCCAGCTGATTTTTCTTGTAAAAGTATTCAATGGAGACAGCGGTCAGCCATACCACCAGCAGAGCTGCCGCCAATATGCCTGAGGTAATGATATTCTTTCTGTATTCGGTCCAGCGTTTTTTAATTGCAAATGGTCCTTGCCTGAAATTCAGGCCCTTGATGCCGATGACCTCGATCAGGGTCAGGGCCAGGGCGTTGTTCATCTGATAGGGTTTCCAGGATTCAGAAGGCGTCGCCTTTATTCTGGTATCAATGTCCTTGATAAGATCGATGCGGGTGATGGGAACGTCCAGCAGCCGGGTCAGTGCGGTCACAATGCCGTTTTCACCCAGGGCCGGTCCGGTGACAAAAATTTGTTCAGGACGAAAAGGGCGGCTGCTGATCTCCTCCAGGGCGTAGAGCGTCCGTTGAATGTTCTGGCCGAGCATGTCGGTCCGTGATTCATAGGCCCGATCGGCGGGCAGGGTTCGCACCATGGACAGTTGACCGGAATTCATGACGAAAATGGTGCTGCTGTCACCTCTGACATCGACCACCAGGGCGCTTTCTGGGATATTGCCCAGTCGGCTGAGACAGAGCACGGACGGGAAACCGCTCACGGTGACAATTTCCGGCTGAATCCGACGGGCCGCCAGCAGATCGAGAATGGTTTTCAGCCCGCTCGCATTGCACGCCGCTGCGATAAGATCCGTTTGTTCCCCCTGACCATCCAGCTTCAGGGCATGGAAATCGACGACGACGTCATCGATCGGAAAGGGGAGCGTGGGTTCAAGCTCGAACTTCAGGATTTGCCTGATTTTTTTCTCTTGCTTGAACGGCACTTTCAGGTTTCGAAAAGCCACGTGGTCGGCGGGTACCGAGACGATGCAGACACAGTCGGCGACCGGCATCTCTTCCACCAGCGCGTCCAGAGCCGCCGACAGCCCGTTGTCGCCCTCCTCGGTGTCAGGAAAGGGTATGTGGGTGAAGGCTTCCACCCGGCTTTCCTTGAAACCGCTGTTGACAAGGACCGCGGCGAGTGCCTTGTTCTGTATGTCGAGTCCCAGTATTCGTTTGCCCATAAACGTCACGTTGCGAAAGGTCCGGCCGAAATCGGGCCGGTATATTATTTCTCACCTATAGTATGAAATACATGGCCATTGCAATCCGCCGTTTGGCAGGGTATCGAAAAATGCTTGGAGCGCCGCAATGACAAGCCAAGATTCGACACCAAAGTGTCCGTATAAGTCTAATATGTGAGCCCTTTTATTGAAGCGGTCAGAGGTCTCCCCGCTTCATCCATAAATGCCGTTTCGAATAGCGCAATGAGTTTTAAAAACCTTCTAAACGATACACAACGTTCTATTATATCATCAACTGAGTTCCCAACTCAAGATGCGGCAACGAATTTGACCGGATTCCGCCTCGGTTTCCCGCTTGACGACAACCGTTGCGGTCATACTGACGCCGTTCAGGCCGGCAGCGGCCTCGATCCTGAAAAAATCACTCTGATTGGTTATCAGGCCCGGGTCTAGATCGATATCTCCGGCGCCGGGGACTTGCTTGTACCAGCCAACCCCTGCGGAGAGGTCGTTATTAAAAGTAACGTCTGATTTGGCGATGCGAAAATCGCTGATCGCCACCGCCAAGTCACGGTTTTCCTCCGGCAGAAGCGCCATGAGCACTGGTATCTCGGCCGTGTTGATGTTGATCTTGCCATCGTAGGTGAAATCGACGCCGCCCACATCGGTCATGCCGGATACGGTCAGATAGCTGGATATACCCGGTAACTCCCCAGTGCCGTAGAACAGTTCCGGGGTAACCGCTTTGACCAGCAAGAGCTCATTCAGGTGGGTGAGCGGTCCGTTGCGGATGGAATAAGGTGGGTCCAGATCGAGGTAATAGTCGGATTCGGCACCGGTCAGGCCGGTGATGGCGTCATCGTCGCCCGAATCGAGCCAATCCTTGAGGGAATTGATGATCGTGTTAGCCGGATCGATTTCATCCGGGTGCTCATAGGCCAGAAAAGCCAGTTTGAGGAAACGGTCCCACAACCCGACCTGCTTTTCGTTGAAGGTGCGGCTGTCGGGGAATTTAACCAATGCATTGACCTGTATGCGGCTGAGTTCGTCGCTGATGCTGACCTCCAGTTTGCCTTCGTCAAAGGGTATGGATTCCAGCAGGCTCTTGACCTTTTCGGGATCGGCCCAGTCTTCCTGAACCGAGTCTGCCACAGTGTTTTTTTTGTCTTCCACGAGCATGGCCATGGCGACATTGATGCCCGATGCCAGTATCTCCGAAAGCCTGTGGCGGTCACGCACCGCCGCGGTGGCAATGACCGTGGCGCGGGCCCGCCGGTTGAGTTCGATGGTGGTGACAACCAGCAGGGTGGTGACCGCCAGGGTGATCAGCAGGGCCATCCCGCGGTTGTTATGGATCGAGTGGGTAAGTTTCATTGTTCGTTTAAGATACTTATATCGTCAAGCTGGAGCTCAAAGCTGAAAGCGATAGAAAACTTGAGGTTGAAGGCTCGAAGCACCCGAACTCACAAGTTCAATGGCTGAAAGCAGATTAGGAGCTCAAAGCTCAAAGCTGAAAGTTCGAAAAGCGGAGGTAGGAGGTCTGGAGGCAACGCAGTTCGTAACTAGACCCGGATCATCTACAAAATTCGGTACGAATCAGCAAATACTATATCTGCATCGCCACGGGTTTAATTATATTGGCCAAAGACCCACACAGACGGGCACAGACAAAACTATCTTTGGGCTCTGTATTTTCTGCATGCTTTGTGAGAGACAGTAATAGACTAGTGCAACGACTTTAATTTATTAGCCGCAGACTCACACAGACGGACACAGACGAATTCATATTTAGCCTCTGTACTTTCTGCATGCTCTGCGAGAGCTAAAAAAGTATTCAGTTTAGTCCTTTCTAAATGGACACCGACTACAGATCAGCCTCCAACGCCTCGCGGAACAAAAAGGGCAGCACCGTCGTTTCGAAGGTGTGAGAGTTTTCCTCGGTTCCGATTTCCAGTTTGATCCGGATCGCCCGCGGTGTGGCGTAATCGACATCGGCGGAATCCGAATCCCAGGTTTCCCTCTCGGTGCCCTCCGCGTCGATGTAGGTGAATGTCAGACTTTTCACCTTGTCGCACAGGATCGGATCGCCGCTTAGTTCGCCGGGCGGGTCGATGAAGTCGAGCCGGTCGGATCGTCGCAGCACCCTGTTGCCGTCCCTGCCTTCAGTGACGTAGTAGGTGATCTCGGCCACGCCGTCCCGCGGCTGACGGTCGAGGGGAATGTGGGCCAGGGCGGTAAATCGCAGCTTGCCGACATCCTCGCCGCCGATATTCGCGATCTCCCCGACCAGGCGGAACGGGTCTTCGGTATCATCGCTGCCGGAGATTTTGAACGCCGGCGGTTGAAGAATATATAGGGATTCCAGGTCTATGGTCATGCGGTTCAAGCAGTCTTTGCCCATCTCATATGCTGCCATTCCCTCTTCGATGCTGTCGATTTTACCGAAGACGAAGTTGAACGAGCCGAATATGGTTGTAATGACAATGGCAAAAATAAAAATGGCAATGAGAATCTCGAGCAGGGTAAACCCGTTTTTAGATAAAAGAGGCCGACCCCCTCTCCTGAAAACCGGAGGGAGCCCTTTGTATGCGGTCAAGGCGCTGATGGAATGCATGGGGTGCATAGGTCGGTTGAGTCAGTTAGGCCGGTTGGGCCCGTTGAGCCGGTTAGCCGGTTGAGCCGGTTAGGCCGTTGAGTCCGTTAGGTCGGTTGAGTACGGATTTTCCACCCGATGGGCCTCTTCGTTTGGCCCGAAGGGCGCGTATTATTAACTTTCTGCCCTCTCAGCAGAAAGTTAACCAAAAAAACTCCTCCGCGATCCCTGCGGCTCGAGCGAAGCGGGTGGTGCACCGATTTGTGAACGATCGAGTCGTTATCTGTAACTTCGTCGAGCCGCCGCTACTGAAATAACCGGTAGGTACGGAGATCGTATGACAGTTCGCCCTGGTTGAAAAGGACCTTGATATCCATCCGCTTCAGTTTGTCAGCGGAGGTCTTCAACTGTTCGGATTCGATGTCGCTGATTTTGACCTCCCAACTGTAGCCCGGGTAATCCTCACCGAAATCACCCGAGCCCTCGGCCAGTTCCTTGACGGTGTCCATTTCGATATCCGCCAATTTATTCTGGGCCAGCAGGGGGGCAACCGTGTAGAACCGGGCCGATAAATTCATCAAAAGCGTTTGGGAGTGCAACCGGTATACGGCCAGTAAAACGATGGCGATGATCGATACGGCCACCATCATTTCGATCAGGGTGAATCCACGGTTGCCCGGGCATGCGGACCTATTCTTCAAACCCGATAGTGCCATCATAGACCTTGACCGTCGTGAGAAACGGTTCAACTTGAAATGAATAGCTCCGGTCGCCGTCATCCATGTGGATGATCGCCCGGTCCGAATACCCCTTGGGGTAAAAACGAATCTCGGCCAGACCGGAATCGATTTTAGTTGCCCCCGGGTACTCGACGTCGCGCAACGTCAGATCGCCCGGCAACTCGAGGCCGTCGTCGACGGCCGCCTGCAGGCTTTCTTCCGCCATCCCCTCACTGGTGACCCACAGCCGGTTCGACTCCAGGCCGATATTCAGGGTATAGGTCTTCTGGTCGCGAACGGCCTGCTCTTTGAGATCCTTGACTTTTAAAATGATCCAGCGCTTGGTCTTACGGGTCTGATCGGTCAGAGGCGAGTCCGGCATCCGCGGCAGGGTGACCAGCAACATGATGCTGATGAGCAGGATAACGACGGCGATTTCGATCAGCGTAAAGCCGCGCTTGGAGCCGGCTGGAAACATCATCAGGGCCCTTCCCTGCGAAGTGTCGGGGTTACTGTCCCGGTTATTAAAGGAGCTCCCAGCTGTTGATGTCCTTGTTTTCGTCTTCGCCGCCGGGCACGCCGTCCGCGCCGTAAGAAGTGATGTCGTAATCCCCCTGGATGCCGGGAGAGAGGTATACAAATTCATAGCCCCAAGGGTCTGTGGGTATTTTGCCCTTTTCCAGGTAGCCGCCCTTGCGCCAGTTCTGGGGTATGGTCCCGGACTCCGGTGGCGCGATCAGCGCCTGAAGCCCCTGTTCCGTCGTCGGGTAGACGCCGTTGTCGAGCTTGTAGAGTTTCAGGGCGGTTTCGAGTCCTTCCATTTGAACCCTGGCTTGCACTTCCTTGGCCTGGTCGGTCCTCCCCATCAGTTTCGGGCCGATGTACATGGCCAGAATGCCAAGTATGATGACGACCACCATCAGTTCAATCAGGGAGAATCCGCGGTTACCGTAGATCCCCCGGCGAATTTTAAAAGCCATTAATCCTCCTGTTGGGATATTATTGATGACGTATGCGGCGCTGCCGGCCGATGTACTTTATCTCACCAGCGTGCTCATTTCGAAAATGGGCAGGCAGATCGAAAGCACGATAAAACCGACGATCACCCCCATGACCAGAATCAGCACCGGTGCCAGCAGGGATGTCATACTCATAATGCTGGCTTCGGCCTCGTTATCGAAAACGTCTGCCATTTTATTGAGCATCGACTCCAGGGTCGCGCTCTGTTCGCCCACCTGAATCATCTGAATCGTAAGGTCCGGAAACACGCTGGTTATCGAGAGGGATTTCGCCAATCCCTGCCCCTGGCCAACCTCCTTGGAGGCCAGATCGACCGCTTCGGATATCAGAACGTTGCCGGCGATGTTTTTGGCAATTTCCAGGGCCTGGAGCATGGCCACCCCATTGGCCAGCAATGAGCCTAATGTGCGGGAAAAGCGGGCCACAGCCAGCTTCTGGATCAGGATACCGACGCCGGGAAAAGTGAGCAGCATTTTGTCGACCAGGTACCGGCCTTTGGTGGTTTTTTTGAATTGCCGGGCAAAGATAACAGCGGCGATCAGGGCCGCCAGAATGAGCCACCAATACGCTTTGAACAGGTTGCTGACACCGATCAGGAACAGTGTCGGGGCCGGCAGCGCCTGGTTGACATCGGCGAATATGGCGGTGATGGATGGTACGATGTAGACCAGCAGAAGAATCAAAATCAGGGTGCCCATGACCGTCATGAGGGCCGGGTAAGCCAGGGCCGACTGAATGCGGATTTTAAGCGCCTGCTGCTTTTCCATGATGTCAGCCAATTTTTCCAGGACGATTTCGAGTGTTCCGGACGTTTCGCCGGCGCGGACCATGTTTTTGTAGAGCGGTGAGAAAGTGTCCGGATAAAGGGATATGGCCCCGGCGAAACTGTTGCCCTCCACGATGGAATCCTTGATGCGCGCCAGGACCTTGTTGAATGTGTACGACTTGATTTGCGGCAGCAGGGCCTCGAGGGCCGAAACCAATGGAAAACCGGCGCCGACCAGGGTGGCCAGCTGCCGGGTCATCAGGGTGACGTCACGTTGGCGCACGCGGGTAAAAAGGCTCCGGCGCATCAAGCCCGGCGAGGTTTTTTTCTCGCGGGTGTCGGATGCCTCCTTGATTTTAACCGGAAACCGGTGCGCCCCCCGGAGTTTCTGACGTGCGGCCGTGACGCTGTCCGCAT
>CAWGUE010000022.1:0-172474 GCA_963825595.1 uncultured delta proteobacterium
ATCAGGAGTGACCTGATCAGCGCGGTGTTGCAGCTGGCGGATCGTCCCGAGCAGCCGGACCACATCGTCATCGAGTCAAGCGGCGTGGCCGATCCGGCCAGTGTGGTCAGGGCTTTCATGGTGCCGGAAATCCGGAGCAGTGTGCTGCTCGATGGGGTGATCACCGTCGTCGATGCCGAATGGCTCCCCTCATGTGCCGACGACGAAGCGGATCTGGCGCGGCAGATCGCCGGTAGCGACTTGGTCGTTCTGAACAAGACCGATCTGGTTGATCCCGCGGGTCTCGTGGCGGCTCGAGGTCGAATCCTCCGGTCCAGGCCAGGGGTCGGGATCCTCGAGGCCGACCACTGTCGTCTGCCCATCGAGGTCCTCCTCGGAGTCCACAGCAATGACCCGGAAGGACCGGGTCCGGCGTCGATTGACGGCCACCATCACGATCACGGTCTCGCCTTCGAGACCTGGACCTACACGTCGCCAAACCCGCTTCGCCTCGGTCTGCTGCAGCAGCTGTTGCAGAACCTCCCGCCGACCTTGCTCCGTGCCAAAGGTTTCGTCTACGCAGCCGACAAACCGCACCAGCGCACCTTGCTCCAGCTCGTCGGCCGGCGAGCGACCCTGGCGGTGAAGGGTTCTTGGAACGGGCAGCCGCCGCAGACTCAACTGGTCTTCATCGCCAGAAACGACAGCTGCAATTTTCATGCAATCGGGGCGGCCTTGGACTGCTGCCGCGCAGAGAGAGGGTGCTCAGGAGTTGGATCCCAAGGCCATGCCTGGTCAAGCCGTTCGTGCACCAATTAGAAGTTAGAAACTGTTTTTTTATTAACCATTAAATTTAAGGAGAACAAAATGGGCAACAGACATCCAAATCCACATTCCTTCAACAAGGGCCCCCATTCGGTGGAAAAGAACGAGCACCGAACACTCATTAAGAACATCAGCATCTTCAATGGAACATCTGAAGACCTGATCAAAGGAAAAGATGTAGTTCTACTCGATAACACCATCGAAAAGATCATCCCGACTGGCAGCAAGGAAGAAGCCTATGGTCATGTTATCGATGGCAAGGGGGGATATCTCTCTCCGGGCCTCATTGACAATCATCTGCATCTCATGATGGGCGTGTCACAGGCGGAGTTTTTCAATGGGCCCCTTCCAGTATGTCACCTGTATGGCTGTGCATGAGGCGGAAGAAATGCTCATGCGCGGGGTTACTACTTGCCGTGATGTGGGAGGCAATGTCTTTGGCTTGAGAAAAGCGGTCAATAATGGGCTCATACCCGGCCCAAGGATCTATGGGGCGGGCGGTTTGATTGCACAGTATTCGGGCCACATTGATTTTCGTAACCCTAATGATATGCCCAAGGAATGGGGTGGCCCCATAAGTACCGTGGAGCGTTCTGAAATGAATTGCGGTATTATTGCCACCGGTGTCGACCAGGTGATGGCTGCGGCACGCCATAATCTTTACCTTGGTGCGGATTTTATTAAGATTGCCAATGGTGGGGGCGTCTCATCTTTTACCGATCCGCTTTATGTGAATGAGTTCTTCGAGGAAGAAACCAGGGCTGCAGTAAGGGTAGCCGAAGACTACGGCACCTATGTGGCAACCCATGTGTTTAATCCTGTCGGTATCAAAAGAGCACTCAATGCAGGGGTCAAGAGCATTGAGCATGCCCACCTCATCGATGAAGAAGCCATGGAATTGCTCGTAGAAAAAGAAGCCATCCTCTCTCCACAGGTGTATGTTTTGACGATGTTGCAGCCCATCTACACGGATCCAGTCCGCGCTGGCAAACTCAAAGAAGCCCTTGATGGTATGGACAATATGTTCAAGCTGGCCAAGAAGTACAAGGCCAAGATCGTCTATGGCACGGACCTGCTTTTCGATTACGAAGGAAGAAAGGACCAGCTCAAAGACCTCACGCTCAGAAAGCCCTGGTTCACCTCTGCGGAGATCATGATTCAAGCCACCGGAAACGCCGGGGATTGTGTAGCGCTTTGCGGCAAGCGAAATATATACGGAAAAGTCGGCGTGGTCGAGGAAGGCGCCATGGCTGATGTCCTGATCTACGACAAGAATCCCATTGGAGACGTGGCGATTGTGGAAGATCATGAAAACCACCTGAAACTCGTCGTCAAAGACGGGAAGGTTTTTAAGAACACGCTTTGAGGGGTTCCGGGTTCAAGGTTCCCGGTTCAGAGGTTGAAGGATGATAAAAGATCAACCTGTGCGGTTAATGGCTAAAAGCTAACCGCAAAGGTCGAAAAAGGTTCCAGGTTCAAAGGTTAAAAGGTTCAAGGTCGGTGGAAAAAGAAGGTTCCAGATTCTACGGTTTAAAGTTGAATGATTGGAAATCGTAACAAATTCTCCAGCTAACGACCCCAGAACCCTGAACCCTGAACCCAGAACGCTGAACCCAAAGTTTACCCCCGAAACGTATTTTTAAAATGGAAAAATGGAGTGATGGAGCAATGGGGATTTAAAACTGAACATCCAACGCTCAACGTTCAACATCCAACGTCGAACGAAAGGCAACCATGCAGAATACCCCCAACCCAAATTTAAACGTCAAACGATAAAAGCATGATCGATAGAATTCCTTATTGGAAGTTAAACGTTGGACGTTCGATGTTGGACGTTAATCTTTTCAACCCTGAACCCAGAACCCAGAACCCAGAACGCTGAACCCTGAACCCTAAAAACAAATGCCATGGGAGATAGAGAGAAAATAATGCATTCGGACAACCAGACAAACGACAAGGCCTTCGATGAAGCCTGCCGGTTCATCATCAAGCTTGGCGAAGCAGCCCACGGCTACGGCTCAAACGCGGGACGCCTGGAAGTATATCTGTCGCGCCTGACTGCGGCGCTCGGTTTCCAAGGGGTCTTTCGCTCCACACCGACGGAGATTGTCTTTGCCTTTCAGGAAAATGAAAGCCAGGCGCAGCGCATGCACCTGTCGGCCATGCCCGGGACCGGTCTCGATCTGGCCAAGCTGGCCAAGGTGGGTGAACTTGTCGATGCCGTCGCCGCCGGTCAGGTCTCCATCGCGGAAGCAACCACGCGGCTGGTCGCGATTGACAAGACACCCCACCCCTGGGGCAAACTGGCGAACGCCGCCAGTTATGCGTTTGTAGGGTTCGGGTTTGCGGTTCTCCTGTCCGGTGGGTGGTGGGATGTGTTGTTCGCAATGCTCTACAGCCTGGTTGTCTTCGGCATGGTGGTGATGTCGGCCCGATTCGGGGCGACGGCGGCCGCCTGGCTGCCGCTGTCCACCGCGTTTGTGGCCGGGGTACTGGCGGCGATCACCCGGATCTTCCTGCCGGAACTGAATCTCGTTCTGGTCACGCTGTGTGCCATCCTGATCCTGATACCGGGCTACCCCGTCAGCGTCGGCATCGTCGAACTTGTCACCGGCCACGTCGTCTCGGGAACCGCGAAACTCATGAGCGGGCTGGTCTACCTGGTCAAGCAGTTTGCCGGCGCGTGGCTCGGCGTCAAGCTAGTGGCCCTCGCCTGGTCGATTCCGTCTGCAACCGCCGGAACACAGGTGAGTTCCGCATGGCTCTGGCTGGCCATACCACTGCTGATCGTGGCACTGTGTATCGCTTTTCAGACCGGAAAGCGTGATTTCTTGGCGGCCTCCGTCGGCTGTGCCGTCGCCTACGGCGGCATCCTGCTCGGCAGTGCCCTTGCCGGCGCCAACCTGGGGAACCTTTTCGGCACCATCGCCGCGGTGGTCTTTGCCAACCTCTGGGCCAGAAGGACGCGGCGGCCAACCTCCATAGCGCTGCTCCCGGCCATCATCCTGCTGGTGAGCGGCAGCATCGGGTTCCGTGGCCTGGCCACCATCGCCGTGGGGCAGGTCGCCACCGGTGAGCAGCAGTTCATTCAAATGTTCGTGGTCGCGCTCACCATTGCGGCGGGCCTGCTCGTGGGCAATACGATCGTGCGGCCGAAGACGACGCTGTAGTGAAGCGTGGAGTGGTGGAGTGGTGGAGTGGTGGAGGGAGGAACGGATTGAACGTCCAACATTCAACATCCAACTTCCAACGTTGAACGAAAGGCAAAAAACCGAACATCCAACCTTCAACGGACACCGATGATGGAGTATTGGAGTATTGGAGTGATGGAGTGATGGGAAACGGTACCGAGTTTGGGGTAGAATGGTTTTCACCCAATACTCCAGTACTCCAACACTCCATGCCGTTCCTACGCCATCCACTTTCCCAATACCATGTCGGTGTTCAGGTTTGCGTTTATAGTCGCGGGCTGCACAAGGCCGGATACGACCCCGGAAAAATGGATGAGGAGATGAACAAATTGTCGGAATTGTTCAGAGGCGTTGCCGAGCTTATCAATACAAAAAGCCTTGAAGCGATGGGCATTCAATTTTTTTTGTCTGTAGCCATTGTTCTGGCAGCCTTCTGGATTTCGAGGATACTGCAGCGAAGCATCGATCGTCATATGAATCATGGCGCCTGGAACGATGAAGACGCAATCATCAAATATAAAATAATTGTACGGTTTGTCGTGCTGGTGCCCGGCGTTCTGTTTGCTGTGCACGTTTTGGGATTCAATTTATCCTCCTTGTTTACGCACACCAGCCTGATTGCGGTTGCGCTGGCATTTGCAATGAAAAATATAGCTGAAAACTACACCTCGGGCGTGTTGCTCAGACTCGAAAGGATCATCTCTCCCGGCGATGTGCTGGAGACCGAAGGCGCTATGGTGCGGGTCAAATCAATTGGATTGCGCTCCACGATTGTGAGGTCGAAGTATGAAAAGGATTTGGTGATACCGAATTCGGAACTCGTTCAGGAGCGGGTTGCCAACTACACCTACAGGGACGCCCTGTGCCGCATCATGACGATGGTCGGCGTGGCCTATTCCTCCGACCTGATGAAAGTACGGAAGATCCTCGAGCACACCTGCAACCAATTGGAATGGAAATCCGACCAGCATGATCCTGAAGTTTTGTTGGTTGAGTTTGGAAGTTCTTCAGTGAATTACAAGATCAGTGTCTGGATCGAAGATCCCTGGGAGTCCGGACCCGCTAAATCTCATCTCAACGAGGCGATTTGGTTGGCACTGCAGAAGGCGGACATCGTGATGGCCTACCCACAACTCGATGTGCATTTCGATGAGGCCTACAAAATGAAAACCGGCTCTGAACAAGCACATATTGGAGAAGAGAAAAATGAGAAGTAATCTAACCCTGGTGTGCCTTGGTGCCACGGCCGTTTTATGCTTATCGGCACCGGTGTTTGCCGAAGAAACCTCGGATCTGCAGCGGGTTATCGAGTTGCAGCAAAAACAGCTGGAGGAACAGCAACGGCAGATTGACGCCCAGCAAAAACAGCTCGAAGCACAGCGAAACATGCTTCTGGATATGCAGCAGAAGGTCCAGGGACTGACCGAAGGTGTGGCGCCGCCGGAACCACCTGATGCCAAAAAGGTTGCGACCAAACCATCGGAGACCTCACCCCCACGGCGCACGGACACGCAGACCAAACGAAGAGATAAAGCGCATCCCCACGATGAATGGCAAGGCTCCTTCGGCGTGGAGGCACTCGATACCCGCTTCAAGATCGGCGGTTTCGCAGAGCTGGATGTGATCCACGACAGCGATGCCATCGGCACGCCGGGCGAGTTTGTCACCGCAGCCATCGTAACCGGGGATGCAACCAAAGCAGATGGCGCCGACGGTCAAACCAGCTTCAGCGTCAATCCCACCCGGCTCTATGTCGAGACGCGAACCCCTTTAAAACAGCACCGGCTGACCACCTTTCTTTCCATGGACCTTTTTGGCGATTCAACCAGCACAACGCCCGACCTGCGTTTGCGTCAGGCATACGGGGAGGTCACCGACATCCTCTTCGGCGGCGACCTTCTGGCCGGACAAGCCTGGTCGACGTTTGCCGATCTCGAAGCTTCCCCAAACACCCTCGACTTCGAGGGTCCCAATAGCACTTTCGGTCTTCGTCAACCGCTGGTGCGTTGGACCCGGGGGATTGCCGACGGTCTCAAACTGATGGTTGGCGCGGAAACGCCCGACAATCACATCATCCAGGGTGCCGATTCCCTTACGGCCTGGCCCGATGGCGTGCTTTCCCTGGTTTGGGACCAGGCCCCCGTCCATCTGATGGGTTCTTTTGTCGCGCGTGACCTGCGCGCCAGCTTCGACAACGGACCGACGGAAACCGCCTTCGGCTGGGGGGGCAGTGTCTCCGGCAAGGTGGGGATGCCTTTTATCGCTGAAAAGGATTTTATGACTTTTTCGGTCACCTACGGTGAAGGTATTGGCAGTGGTTTCAATGATGCGCCGCCTGATGCCGCCTTCGACAGCACCGGCACAAGCCTCGAAGCCATCCCGGTTTTCGGTTGGTTCGCCAGTTATGAGCACTGGTGGAGTCGGCAGTTTTACTCGGTCTTTGTCTACGGTGCCCTCAAGGCCGACAACCGGTCTGTACAACCACCGGATTCGTTTAAAAAGACACAGTACACCAGCGGAAACCTGGTCTGGGTGCCAACTGAAAGATGGCTGCTTGGTATCGAGGGACTTTGGGGCAAGCGGGAAGACAAGGACGGTGCGGACGGCACCGACTTTCGTACCCAGTTTACGACGCGGTTCACTTTCTAATCCGACAACTTCATGAACAAAGTCAACTATCGAAAAGGAAAGGAGAACACCATGCTGAAACATATCGCTAAGGTATCACATGTGACGTGTATCGGCTTGGTACTGGCGATAACGGCCTGCGCTAATTTTTCTGCGATCGACAAACCCATATCCAAAGTGACCCCGGAATTTTCAAGGCAGATGGCGAGCGAACGATCACCCGAGCTGCTTGGTGCTGGTGGGCTTCTCGGGCGGGGGCACCCGTGCGGCCGCTTTAGCCTACGGCGTGCTCAAGACGCTTGCCGATACAGAAGTGACAACCGAAAAGGGCCGACGATCCTTGCTGCACGAGGTGGACGTGATTTCCTCGGTTTCCGGCGGCAGCTTCACATCGGCTTATTACGGGCTGCGGGGCGACAAGATCTTCGAAGAGTTCGAAGAGCGTTTTCTGCGCAAAAATGTCGAGGGCGCCCTGATCTGGCAGGTCATCAGCCCGGTCAACTGGATACCGCAGATGAGCGGTAAATATGGCCGGGGCGATGTGGCGGCCGAGTATTACGGCAAACATATCTTTGACGAGGCGAGGTTTGCGGATCTCAACCGGCCGGGAGCCCCGGCCGTGGTCATCAACGCCACGGATCTGGCCACCGGGATGCGTTTCTCTTTCACCCCGGGGTATTTTGATATCCTTTGCGCCGATCTCGACCAATACCCATTGGCGCGAGCCGTCACCGCCTCCTCGGCCGTCCCGGTTCTCTTCACCCCCATCACCGTCAAGAGCTATGCCGGGACCTGTGGATTCGAGTTGCCGGCCTGGGTGGATGAAGCGGCAAAGGATGAAAGAGGCTCCACACGCAAAGCCGAGGCACGCGGTCTGAAGGAATTTATGGATCGTGACAAACGGCCGTATCTCCATCTGGTGGACGGCGGCATTGCCGACAACCTGGGTCTGCGGGCGTTTTATACCACTTTCACTCTCGAGGGAGACCCAAGGCAGGCGTTTCGCGACCTCGGTCACCCAGACGTGCGTCACGTTCTTATCATCTCGGTCAATTCGTTTGCGCACAAGAAGGAGAAATGGATATTTAAGCGGGTAGCCCCGGGTCTCGCGGAGACGATCGGCGCAATCAGCTCGGATCAGATCGGCCGCTACAATTACGATACGCTCGATATCGTGCGCTACTCTTTCGAGTACTGGACCAAACAGGCATCGACCCCGCAGCGCCCGGTGACCTTCGATTTTGTCGAGGTGAGCTTCAACCAGGTCCACGACGAAAACCAACGTCAGGCGCTCAACAACATCGGCACGAACTTCGACCTCAAGGACGATGAGGTGGATTTGCTCATTAAGTCCGCCGGTGAAGTGCTGCGCGGAGACCCCGAATTCCGGACTTTTTTAGAGCGCACAAATGGGCATGGTCAAACAACCGTGACTCTGAATAGTGCAACCAAAGAGGAGGAGTTGAAATGATGAGGAGAAAATACCTGTTAATCATGTTAATTTTTGCTTTTGCCATCGGTCTATCAGCAACCGTGTCAGCCGAGGAAACAGCTCAAACTGACAAATGGGAGTTCG
Organism: uncultured delta proteobacterium; assembly: GCA_963825595.1. GTDB lineage: Bacteria > Desulfobacterota > Desulfobacteria > Desulfobacterales > SG8-13 > JARFQH01. Next base: position 8,200 of record CAWGUE010000022.1, read on the forward strand.
GTGCCGAGATTTACCTCTGGGGCGCTTCGATCGGCGGTAATACCGGTACCGGAAGTGATGTTGATATCAGTTTCGACGATCTTCTCAGCAACCTTGAAATGGCATTCATGGGCGTGGCCCAGGCGCGCAAGGGCAAGTGGTCGCTGATGCTGGATGCGATCTACCTGGACGTAAAAGGCGACGATAACTTCACAATACCTGTCGATGGGTCTCTTCATCAATGCCAACGGCTCGGTGGAGCTGACAGGTTGGATCCTTACGCCGTCTGTCGGCTACAATCTCTTGCAGACGGAAAGGATCCAGTTGGATGTTCTGGCCGGCGCCCGCTACCTCTATCTGAAGAGCGATGCAAAATTCACTTTAGTCACGCCCACATCCATTAAAAAACGCGACACCGTTTCAGGCTCCGGGTGGGACGGCATCATCGGCGTCAAAGGGTATGTGAACCTCAACAAGAACTGGTATCTGCCCTACTACGCGGATATCGGCACCGGAAGCTCGAATTTAACATGGCAGCTGTTCGGGGGCGTCGGCTACCGGTTCAAGCGGCTCGATCTCATCGTGGCCTATCGCTACATGGACTGGAACTTTGACAGCAGTGACGCATTTGATGATTTGAATCTGAGCGGCCCGTTTGTCGGGGTCAAGTTTGGATTCTAAAGGCGTTACAGCGAAATCCGTCTTGGAGTTATACCGCTTTTCAAAAATAAATTCCGACATACGGAAGGATGGTATAAGCGGTTGTAGAAAAAAACGATCCTATAACGGAACCTTTTTTTGACAACCACTATAAGCGTCCCATTAAACCCGTTTTATAGCTGTTGTCATAAATATGTTCCGATTAGAGGGTGTGTACGACAGTAAAAAATCCCCCCTGCCCCCCCTTTTTTTGAAAGGGGGGAACGCTTAAAGCCCGGCATCCCTTTTTGACGATAGAGCCGGGTTGGAACCACTTCAGGCCTTTACCAGTTCCCCCTTTGACAAAGGGGGACAGGGGGATTTTTATAATAGAGCCAATCTGAATATTATTCTGGCATTCAGCATAGAAGTTGAACGCAGCATTCGCCACCGCTCACGTCTTTCTCGGGGGCGTCGACGAATTTGCATTGCGTCGTCTCTGGGTTTGCTGGTCAAAATCTTTAGGTAGGCGTAAACGATCAGGAAGTAAATCCGATCCAGACGTTGACGTCATGCAGGCAAACGCCATTGAAGTCCGGGGAACCTTGCATAATCATGATCCAGAGTAACCCATTCACAGCCGGATTCGATGGCCAGTGCGGCAAACCAGGCGTCCGGCACAAGGTTGCCGCGAGCGTCCGCTTCTGTGCAAAGGCGTTTGAAAATGTCCCAGTGACGCTCGCCTGGTTGAATGACCACGCAGTGAGATGGCGCAAGGAGTAAGTCGCAGAACCGGAGCACTTCATCCAGGTTGCTGGGTATCGCAAACACTTTTGGGTGCGTGGTGATGCGGATCACACCGCTCAGGATCTGTGGCGCCATACCGTAACGCGCATCGCCATTGACCACACCGTCAAGCCAGCTCCGGCAGATCTCATGGTCGGGGGAATCCGATCGGAATGCGTGCACGAGAATGTTGACGTCGGGAAGGTTCACGGTGCGTTCATAACCTCCTCCAGGTCACTGGAGCGGTTCAGGTCAACTCCCGGAAGGACGCCGCCAGTGGCCTCGGATACCGGCAACTCAATCCGTTTGCGGCGGCCCGTTCTGGCTTTGGATAGGATGAGCATTAAGCCTTCTTCGACCAACGACGTCAGGGTGCGTCCCTCGTCTGCGGCGCGTTTTTTAGCCCGTTTCAGAAGATCGTCCGTTATTCTAATGGTGGTTCTCATGCATCAATATGTAACAATGATGCATCAGTATGTCAAGTGATCCATTAGCCGGAAATACGACAAGGCGGCAGAATTAGGCACCTTTGATCAAACCTTGAACCCGTCTGGGGCGGGCAAGCCCTCCACACTGCCGGCGGGCAAGCCTCGATCGCTGGGCCAGAGACATTAAACGTTGAGTCTCGAACATTTCATTCTGATGGAACTTCTTGCCCACCGCGTGTACAGTGAGCTCAATTACGATGTGAATTTCTGGCGGACGAAGTCCGGATTGGAAGTGGATTTTGTTTTAGGTCATGGAGAAGTGGCTATCGAGGTAAAAGGGACGAACAGGGTTGATAACACAGACCTTCGTCCGCTCAAGACGTTTTGCCGGGAGTATCGTCCTGCAAGAGCAGTTGTTGTGTGTAACGAAAGCGCTGCCCGGCTACATGAGGGTATTCATATTTTACCGTGGCGCGATTTTCTGAAGATGTTGTGGAACGGGGAAGTGATTTCGTGAAACCGAAGTTTAGAGGAAAGATTACCAAATGAAAACAACACACCCACTCATAGTGACACCCTCGGTGAGTCCCAATCGAAACCGGTGTCAGGGAGAAACCCCGTGAAAGTTCATGCAAATAAAATCATAGGGGCCGTGTTAACGATAGCGGTTTCTCTAATACCCAGCTTGGGGCTGACCCAGGAACAGCCCCAAGCTGAGCAAGCCCCCGCGGTTAAACAGGAATTACCCGCCACAGCACCGGATCTGGCCAATATCGTCCCCCTGGCGGCAAAATTGACCGTCCGTTTGGCAGACCTTGAAAATAAAATCAAGGCTGAGCCGGATATTTCTACATTCGAAAAGAAGTACGCCGGTATCGAGGCGGATATAGACGATTTCGACGGCCAGTTGGAACGGCTGAAAGGCACGAAAGGTTATAAATACAACAAACTTGTAGAGATCAGGCAGGCCCTCGATAAAGAAAACAAATTATATGAAGCCGCCAACACCCCCTTAAACCAAGCTATTCGCCAGCTGGGGAGTGGAGAAACCAGTGGCTGGCGGAGAAAAAGCGCTGGAATGAATGGCAGGCGGCCCTGGAAAAAGATGGCGAATTCGATCAACTTGAATCGACTTTTGAAAAGGCCAATGACACCATCGATTCGGCAGTAGACCTTGTCCTTTCGCGGCTGGAGGCAATGCTGACGGTGCAGGAAAGAGCCGGCAATCTCCAAGAAAGACTCAGCGCTCTTTCCGTTGAATTAGACGCTCTGATTCGAGACGAGCGGCGCAGCACCCTGCTCGACGACGCTTCGCCTTTGTTATCCGGGCGATTTTTTTCCCAATTCACCAGCGGCGCGTTATGGGCCGCGGTGTTACAAGGACTGGACGACATCTCCTGGCCGGACAGCCGAACCTTCGCCCAACAGGGATGGATCGTTCTCCTCCAGGGAGTACTTTCACTCTTTATCATCATCGCCATCTATCGAAACCGGCCGGTGTTAACCGAATCGGAGCACTGGCGGTTTCTGGCCATGCGACCCGTTTCCACCGGATTGTTTTTAGGGTATATGTCGACCGCATTAGTTTATGAATATCAGGCGGTACCCGGCGTGTGGAAACTGGCCAACATCGTGGTTGCCGGGATCTCGTTTGCCCGTCTTATGGGGGGCTTGCTTGAGACATCCTGGAAAAGGCAATTTATCAATGGGTTAATGATCGTTTTTATCATCACCCGCCTGCTGGATGTGCTCAGCTTTCCGCTGCCCCTTTTCCGTATATACACGGTCTTGGCCGCTCTGATCGGCCTGCTTTTCTGTTTGCGCTTGGCCAGAGAAAGCACGCAGCTTGAAGAGTCGAACCTCTATGCCCGGTCGCTTCGTTTGGGCGCTCTATTTTTTGCCGTCATCATATTTGCCGAGCTTTGGGGTCAAAAAGCGCTGGCGTCACATTTGTTTGTATCTTTAATCCGTTCGGTAACCATTATCATCGGCTTCACCTTTTTCATGCACATGATTCGCGGGGGGCTGGAATGGCTGTTCCGGAGCTCTCCGCTCCGGCGGGCGACCGTGCTGCAGAGCGATGACACCGATGCCATCATCCACCGGCTGGCGCGCTTTATTAACCTCGTTATCTGGGGCATTGTTTTGCTGCCCGCTATCCTCATGGTCTGGGGTGTCTACGACAGTCTGGAAGATGCGACGAAAGGATTGTTGGCCCTGGGGGTCAACCTGGGATCCCAACGGATTACTGTCGGCTTGCTGATTGGCGTTGGCGGCATCGTTTATGGTTCGTTTTTCATATCATGGATTCTCCAAAAACTGCTCGTTGATGAAGCGCTCTTCAAGCAGCGGGTGGAAAAGGGGGTAAGGCTCTCGATCGCACGGTTGGTGAACTATGCCGTCATGCTCATCGGCTTTTTACTGGCCCTCTCGACACTCGGGTTCGAGATCTCGAAAATCACCATCATGCTGAGCGCCCTCGGCGTCGGCATCGGGTTTGGCCTGCAGGGCATTGTGAACAATTTTGTCAGCGGTCTTATTCTACTTTTTGAACGACCTGTCCGGGTGGGTGATACGATCGAGATCGATGGGAAATTTTCTGAAATCAGAAAGATCGGCATTCGAGCCACAACCGTGCAGACTCGCGATCGGGCCGATCTGATCATTCCCAACGCCGATCTGATTTCCAATCAAGTCACCAACTGGACCCTTCGAAATCGCCTGGCGCGGCTCATCATTCCAGTCGGCGTGGCCTATGGCTCAGACGTTTCCCTGGTAATGGAAACCCTGATGGAATGCGCCCAATCAAACCCGAAGGTGGCCAATTTTCCCGCGCCCAAGGCGCTGTTTCTGAGTTTCGGTGAGAGCACACTCGACTTTGAACTGCGCGTCTTTTTAAGAGATTTTGATCATAGAATCGATGTGAGAAGTGAGCTTCACCAGGAGATCGACCGGCGTTTTCGGGAAGCGAAAATCGAGATTGCCTTCCCGCAAAGGGATCTGCATCTGCGCCGTGTGGATGAGTCGGTCATTCTGCGGCCTCCGGAAAATACCGGATAGCCTCTTTATTGTCGGCAAAACGATCCTGCTCAACCACATCCTGAGAGAGAGAAAGGGACAGGTAAATAATACTTTTGAGAAGCATTTCGGAGGAAGCTGAGACGCCATCTGCCCATGCGGAGCGATACGATAAGGTGGTAAAATTTTATCTTGAGCCTATTTTAATACCGAGTCCATCTCCGATTTGATACCCTCTGCGAGCCAAGATCTAATGAGTGTTTGGTAGGGAATAGACTTCATAGTGGAGAGCTTTTTAATCGCCTTAACTTGAAGTGGATCAACCTTGATCGTGATGTTTTTGAGCTTTCTTTTACGCTTGCCTGAAACAATATCCTCGCGCAGGTGTTCGTCTAAAACCAGATTGACCGGTTCATCTGTAATTTCATCCAGTATGTCGTGGTCATCATAGTATTGGATCCATTTTTTTGGTTTCGGAGCCTGTTTGTTCATCTTTTATTCCCTTTGCTTTCTATAGTTACGAAGCTCCGCTCGACTCATATCCCAGCCGGTTATGGGACGGGCGGTGCCTTTTGGCTTTAATTCGAAAATAATTGACAGATATCTTCCGTCGAGAGTCGGACCAAAAACCGCATAGTGGCCCTTTTTTGTTTTTCTATAAAAAGGTTCGTTGGCAAAGACTTCTTCTGCTTCTTCGGGCTTGATCCCATGACCAAGCTGGAGGTGGAGGGTGTTTCCCTCATCCCATTCAAAGTCAACTATTCTCAAAACTATTCTCCCGCATTAAAAGTCATACATAATATGACCTTCTCCATTTATTTTGTCAAGACGATGTGATTTTTTTAAAGTATGACGGATGCGGGGGGCTTAGCATAAGACCACTTTTTTCACAGCGAAAATAAAAAAGTGAGACCGATCTTCCATGTCGGTACAAAAAAAGGCCGTCAGAGTATCTGTAGCTAAACCTTTATTATTACACATCCGAGCGACAACGGTGCAGCCGTTCGATCGGGCCGATCTGATCATTCCCAACGCCGATCTGATATCCAATCAAGTCACCAACTGGACCCTTAGAAATCGCTTGGCGCGGCTCATCATTCCAGTCGGCGTGGCCTATGGTTCCGACGTTTCCCTGGTAATGGAAACCCTGATGCAATGCGCCCAATCCAACCCGAAGGTGGCCAATTTTCCCGCGCCCAAGGCGCTGTTTCTGAGTTTCGGTGAGAGCACACTCGACTTTGAACTGCGCGTCTTTTTAAGAGATTTTGATCATAGAATCGATGTGAGAAGTGAGCTTCAACAGGAGATCGACCGGTCTGCGTCTTATTAAAAAGGATTATGAAATGAATACCAGAAATTGCATCGGCTGCATTTATACGCTATTGTTTTCAGATTCGGCGAAAAAGGGGGTATATCATGAGGACGTTTGCTCGCAATTTTGGCGTGATTGTCGTCGGCATGGTGGTGCTTTGGGGATGCAGTAGGTCGCGTCAGATGATGCCGACACCCAACGTGTATCTAACAGAAGAGAGTCAACACTACCAAGATCTCAACCCGGAGTTACAAAGTAGCGAGGTGCGGCTTTTTTACATTACGGACCGAACCCCCGAACAAGACGAGCAAGGCAACCTGCGCTACGGTTATGGCCGTTCGTCATCGGTGGCGTTCGGTACTGCTGTTGTTGATCTTGGAGAGGACCTTACCTGGGAGGATCTGCTCCTGGCGAGCCGGTTACAAAAACGGTTAAAACCCGTGAAACTAAAGGTGCGTCAAGTGACGGAAATCCTGCGGGGGCCGGATACGCCGCTTCCTTATGCCTTGGTCGACGGTAAAATCGTTGAACAGCCGGAAGAATCGGCTGAGGCCGAAGCGGCAACTCAGGCCTTTAGGCAAATACTGATAGATCGATTGGCGCTGACACCCCGCAAAGAGGTGTTTTTGTATGTTCACGGGTATCGCAACAGTTTCGAAGATGCCGCCTTTGCCATGGGTGAACTGTGGCACTTTCTGGGGCGCATCGGCGTGCCATTCATCTATACCTGGCCGGCGGGGTACCCGGGGCTGTTCGGGTATACCTACGATCGCGAGTCCAGCGAGTTCACTGTTTACCATCTGCGAAGAGTGCTTACTTTCTTGGCCGGCTTGCCGGAGGTGGAAAAAATAAACGTGATCGCCCACAGCCGGGGAACAGACGTGGCCGTTAACGCGTTGAGGGAACTAACCATAGCGGTAAGAGCTGCGGGTATCGATCCGAGAAAAAAACTGAAGATTAATAATTTTATCATCGCCGCACCGGATATCGATCTGGCCGTCGCCGAGCAGCGGATCGCGGGAGACAAACTTCCCCTGGCAGTCAAGCGCTTTACAATCTATACATCACCTGAAGACAAGGCCATAGGCTTTGCCAGAAAGCTCTTCCAAAGTCCGCGGGGTCGTGTGGGCAACTTCGGTCCGGAGAACGTCTCCGAAAGAATGAAGCACGCTATGGAGTTCGGCAAAGGGAATCTTGCGATCGTCCAATTCCTGGGAGCCTCCGACTCTTTTACAGACATAGGAGACAGTTACGGGCACAGCTATTTTCGCAACGCCCCGACAGTGAGCTCCGATGTGGTGCTCATGCTGCGCGACGATCTGGACCCTGGTACGCCCGGCCGGCCGCTGGAATATGTCGGTCTCAATTTTTGGCGCATCCCACCGGGGTATCCGGGCGGGGTGAGCCAAAAATTAAACTGACTCTAAATAGTTCTAGCCTAAAGTGAATGTTTCAAATTTTAAATGGAGGGGGAACTGCTTTATTTATAAGCTATTCTATCATCGTTTGAGGATAGCCATAATATCCTATAGCTCGCTTGGGTGATAGTTTTTAATAGACCTTAACCCCATACCTAATCTGGTTGCGCTTTAGCGTGTGGGATTTCTCTTTTCCTCCTCCATATTTCTAAACGTATCCCAGGAAAATTCCGATATGATTGTTTTACTGAACAAATAAACCTACACATCTGAGAATCTATCCCAGAAATTCTGGACTACGGATTCGCGCAATTAAGGGGGACCTACTCCGCTTCCAGGCGCCGGAAGTTCTCAGCAACTCTGTTGACGATCCCCTGCATGCTGATTGATTCCACTTGCGATGAACAGAAATCAAGTCGACGGTTTGGGGATAAGACTGTTTTCCCGAAAAGTATCGGATTCAGGTTCTTCAGTGACACCTTGGGGAATCTCTATAGCGTCTCCTTAAGAAATTCCGAAAAGCGTTGCCAGGATTTCTTGTCCGCATCTGCCCTGTATCGGTCGCTGCCAAACACGGTAAAGGCATGCGGGGCACCACCGTAGGTGATCATTTCGTGATTCACGCCCTTGGCCTCCAATTCGACAGCCAGCCCGGAAAAATCCTCCATGGTGATGGCTGTATCCGCCGAGCCGTGCATAATCAGCAGTTTGCCCTTGGTCTTGGAGTAGTCCTGACCTTCCGGTGTGCTCAATCCGCCGTGGAAAGTGACAAAGCCTTTCATATCGGCCCCTGACCGGGCGAACTCAAGGACGGCGGCGCCGCCGAAACAGTAACCCATGACCACGGCGTTGCCGACATTGGCGCCCTTGGACTGAGCCGTTTTCAAGGCGCCGTTGATCAGGGCGCGCATTTTTTCGCGGTCTTTGTAGAGTTCACCCGTATGCTGCCGCTTGTCTTCCATTTTGGTCGGCCTGACACCGGCCCCGAAAAGATCGGCGGCAAACACCGCGTACCCCATTTCCGCCAGCATGTCGGCCCTTTTGACTTCATAATCCGTCAACCCGTCCCAGTCGTGGATCAGCACGACCAGGGGAGCGTTGGCCGACGGGCTGGTATAATATCCTTCATAGGGTGCCCCGTTGACCTCGTAGGCCACGGTCATGCCTGCGGCAAAAGCCGATGACGATATCATCACTACCAAAAGAAAAGTGAATATGGATTTCATAAGATACATCTCCTGTATTTTGTTTTGTGTCTTTTTGTGATTTTCGCTGAGATTTCGACCGAATTGATATAAAACATATAAACAAATGGTCAAAAAGCAAGATTCAGGTGTAGATTGATGGGTCGTTAATGAAACGATAGGGTAAATTTGACTTAAGCCAAGGACAGCCGCCTTTTGAAAAGGTAATGATCAAGACCCTATGACAGCGCGGAGAACGTCATGCCCGCCGCCATCGGGTAATGAATCCAATGCGGAGCAGGGACGATGAATACGATGGAATCGCTCAGGCAAAGGCTCGATGAACTCGAGAAGGAGATCGTTGAAACCAAAAAAAGGCTCCCGGCCCACTCGGTCAAACCGCCGGTGATGATGGACCTGCTGGCGCTCGAAGATGAGTACGATGAGATCCTGAAACAGATCGAGCAGCTCAAGAAAAAGGATCCCAAACCGGCGTAAACTGGGCCGCGACGAAGCCGCCGGTATTCGCCGGCAGCCCGGAAGAGGTGTCTATGAAAAAAGCAAAGGTATTCGATACCACCCTGGAGGATTACCTGGCGCAAATTGGCGGCATCGATTTATTGCCCCGGGCGAACGTACTCGGCGCAACAGCCGGTGACGGGGCGTTGATCATTCCGTTTTACGGAACGCCTCATCGCATCTCGAAAAAGGGGGTTTTCAAAGCGTCCGGCGAGAAAGCCAATTTCGCGGTGAGCGTTGTCCTCTGCCGCTACGTGTTGCAGTGCCCGCAGGCGGCACCTGCGGTTGGCGAATGGGTGACCTACCGGGAGTTTAAGGATTCCGCACCGCTGACCGGTTATTTTACGGCCAATACGAACAAGATTATCGAAACCACCTTTGCGGGCAAGCTTTCCCTGCTCGAGGCGGCCTGCCAAAACGCCGGTGGGCGCATTGTCGAGACACCATCGTTCGACCTGGCCGCCACTTTTGATTTTTTACCGCGCATTCCGGTCTATTTTCGCTTCAACGACCGGGACGATGAATTCCCCGCCCAATCTTCGATCCTGTTCCGGCAGTCGGCCGAAACATACCTCGACATGGAATGCCTTTCCATCGGGGGCACGTTTCTCACCGGGTTATTGATCAACGCCGTCACCGGGGGCAAAACGGCCACCGGCCGGCCGTAAAATTCAAGAAGCTTTTGGATCGGTAAAGATTGGAATAGTTGTCGGCCGTAACGTCCATGGCCATCAAGAAGCGATCGATCCTTGTACGGACAACCGACTATACCCTGCGACAATCAGGATACTTTCGAAGCGAACCATATGAATGAAAAAAAACAGAATATGCCAAAACAGAATATTAAAAAGGAGAGCGGCATATTCACTGTGGTCAGGGCAATCTGTTGAACCCAGCCATCGGAATATCGTTGATCCAAAGAAATTTTTCGGTCCCAAGTATTTTGATGAGACTGGTCGGAACGAATATGAATCGATCGGTATCCCCCATTCTCATGACGGCAACCAAAACGTGGTAGCCCAGCAGAAGTATGCTGACCAATAGGGCGCCGATTCCTAACTTTGACCACATATGTTAAACCTGTCAGTGATGATGTTCGATCGTTAAGCCATCCAGCCGCACTGTTTTTTCTTCTGTCTGTTTGCCATTTGACATGGACCGATCTCAACAATGCCGCCTATCGAAAAGAAACCGAACTTTTCATGGTCATATCGCTCAATTGACTATCCTTCGTTTAGGATGTTTTCAATTTTACCATGAAGTTCGCGACTCATTTTGTCAGCCGCGATGAGCTCGATTTCGGCGGGAGAGGATGCACCCAATTTCAGCTCGACAGCTCTGGCAATCTGTTCCTGATCGAAAATTCTGGGTTTCATGACCTGGTCGTTGCTTCCGAGATGCTTTAAGACGGCCAGACCGACCGCATCGATGGCCACCCGGTCGGCAGACGCCAGAAAAACGTTTCCCTTCGCTCTCTTGCCGGTCATGGGGCCGCCGTCCACAAACACGTCGATCCCGTCGATAACCACCAGGTCCGTCTTGAACGGGGCATTAATTTCGGCGATCATTTTTCTCTGGTGGGGCGATGAATGCAATTCGGTCATGTAGCCAAAACCATGGCGCGAGGTGGGGACCACGCCGACGTGAAGCTTGAGCGACATCGTAAAAACGCCCCCGTATTGATGCGTTTTGAGGCAACAGGTGGACACGAGACAATCTGCTTCCAAAATGGGGCGGGCCACCCGAAAACCGTCCTTCCAGTGCGATCCGTCGACATCGACCCTGACCCAGTCATTTTGGCTGAGATCGTCGAAATTGACGATGTTGACATCGAGTTCATTCATGCGGGGGATGATCCCTTTGTCTTCCATCACCCGTTGGGTCGGCGGGTAGCTGCGCTCCCCGAGGCTGACGGATTTGGCGCCCAACTCCCAGAGTTTTTCAACCAGAGCGACCAGCGTGTTGTTGTGGGTCGACCCCGGTACCGGATCGGCGGTGTTAAAATTGGGCTTTATCAGAACGTTTTTGTTTTTTACCGAAATGTCTCCGAGGGCATCGATGGATTGAATCACACCGGTTTTGCGACTCTCGGTATGCGCAATCGATACCCGGCTCTTTCTTATATCGCCCATTGCCAAACCTCCGTGTAATCCCGCCAGTAAGGTTCCGCCTGCCACGCCGGCATACTTGATGAATTCCCTGCGATTCATACCGGTCGCTATCTTTTCAATTTGTTTCATGTCGCGGAATTCCTCATTTCATAAGGCAGACTCTTACAGGCAGACAAGCGCTGATCGGTCCGTATGTGCCGATATGCGGATCACGAATCCATCCTGATATGTTTCGTCATTTCCGACAAGTTGATTTCGCGCTTGCCGGTTTTGTCAAATTTCAGCGCGCGATTGCTGAAGTCCTTTGCATCGATTTTTTCTTTGACCCACTTGTGCCAGGTTTCTTTCTGAGAAGAGATAATCGCGTCAAAATCCTTGTTTGGATCGAAAAGGGATAGCGCATCATCCACGATCCAGACACAAAAATGGCATTTCTTATCACCACTTCCAGAAACAGTAAAAAAATAGCGGAATTGGGAACTTCCCGGCTTCAGCCCCTCCTGGATCTGATAGGCGTTATAGGACCAAGTTTTTTCCATTTTTTCCTCCTATGAAATTTACGTTCGAGCTGTTTGGGTCGATCGCCTCCGAGGCAACCGTGCCCAAGATAGAGATTTCTAACTAGTGACAGGATGGCGCAGATAAATTCCGTATCGCTGCCGTTGTATTTGACGAAAGTTATGCTATGCGGTCACATTCAAACTGCCGGTTCTCCACAGGGCGACGGCACTGTAAACCCTGGCCCAATAGTTTGCTTTTTCTTCTGCCGGATATTTGAAGAAATCCTGCGTCCAGCCATGGGCGGGGTCTTGATACAGGTCTCGCAGCACATTGGCAATATGCTTCGGTTTCCAATTGGCATGGATGTAGAAGTCATAGACCAAGCCGACCAGGTTTTTCGGTTGAAGTGCCGATGGGTTAGGGAAGTAAAGAATATTTCGGGCCCAATCCGGGATGTTCGGCTCCTCTTTGGCTTTTTCCAACGCCTTGCCCCGTGGAATATCGGTTTCACCGTCGAAATCCTGGTGAAATGCATAAAGATCCGATTTTTGGTACTCCCTGATGAAATCAATCAGGGTTTCGTTAGAATTGGGTATATCGCCGGTATACCTTTGGGCATGCGTTGCTGCCAGTTTCAAATCCCACATACAGTCGATGATGAGATCCATATCATTTTCTTGCCCGATGGCCCGCCCATCAAAAACCGCCCCGATGACGTCCACAAGCGGCGGTTGATGATCGTTGCCATATTTTTCCTGGTTTTTCTTGTGCAAACTGAATGGACTGCGTATGGAGCGCATGAACGGTGAGCCTTCGCTCCAGGTATTGTCCAAATTGATGCAGCGTTCAAGGCTGTCGGAAATCGTGACCGGATACAGACCTTTTGTTTCACTGTCCCGAAAGGCGTCCATGGTCATCAGGGCAATATACTCGGTGAGCTTACCCAGGCCGCTGAAAGCTCGCGCCGCATCGAGGGCCACCCCGAATTTACGCCGAAGATCGTGTGGGTCGATGTAGTTGCAGGCCTTTATGAGATCTTCTTCCAGATAGCCTATTTCCACAAGCGCCTGCGTCGCAGGATCACCGAGTTGGTTCTGAAAAAGGAAGTGACCACCGGAGGGTGTGTAATCTAAAAGATAGGGCAGCCCCCGCGAGCGAAAGATCTGTTCGATGAAAGCAGCTACGGGCACGATTTGTTCGAAATATTTTTTCTGGGTCTCTTTTTCCGCATACAACCGATGGTTTTCGTCACCGAGGAAAATCTCGAAATCAATCGGCATCAGAACCGACTGGGACCTTTCGCCAATGATGGGAAGATGGACCTGCAGCGCGCGTTCGAGGGTACAGTGCCCCAGCTGATCCAATGGTGCCGCCAAGGCGGGAAACGCCGGATCGCATCCTTCGGCTGCCAGTTCATTTCCAGTCGCAATAAAAAAGTCGTAATATTGGAAACAGTTTTTCAGGTGGACGAACACTTGGCGATAGTATTCCTGGGGACGCACAGGCAGCCTCCTTGTCATATGGTTTAATTTATCTTAAACATTCGGGCGCGTCTGCGCAAATTCAACGCCACCGTTTGATTATTTCACACTATTCCCACCCCGAGTAATTCAGCGATATGGGTGCCGTGACCCGTTTCAGGTAGGCAAAATGCAGGTCATTTGCCTGGCGGATGTGGAACAGGTCGTGGGCCAGCCAGTTGGCCAGCAGCAATTCGGCAGACATGGGGCCCAATTTGGGATGGTGGTGGGTGGCCTGCCAGTCGGGTGAATCCAGCCTGTCGAGCCATTTCAGGGAGTTTTCGCGTTCTGCAAAAAAATTGTCCAGAGATTTATGCAGGTCCCTTTGGTTGTATCTGTGTTGGATCACCCAGCCCTCGGGATCGATGGCCGGCCACGCCTTCTCGGAGTCGTCGAGGACAAGCGCCAGTCTTGGCCTGAAATCTTTCCTTTCTTCATCGCAAAGATGATTGATGACCTCCAGTAGGGACCATCGGTCCGCACCGGGTTTCCAGCGAGCTTGCTCGTCTGAAAGGTTCATAAATAGATGCTTGAACATGTCACCGTTGATCTTCAAATGCGCGATGATCTGTTGGTGATCCATTTTTAGCCTCTGCTGTTCTTTTAAAATCAAAACCGATAGAATTCCTTATACTATAAAACTTTCCCATGTTTGTTAAAATTAGAAACGCTCAGGTTAGGTTTTAATATATTCATGATTAACGCAGACGCCACTTGCGGGGCAGGTCATATCTGATTAATGTCCTTCATATGAGTCTTGATCGAGCGCCTAAAATTTCTCGCGATTGCCGGGGCGAACATGAAAATGAACCAGGATAACGGAAGAATGACAGTCTATTACGACGGTGCCTGCCCAACATGCGTCAAGGACCGCTGTAACTATGAAAGACTCTCCGGCAAGGCCGGCAGGGATGTCGTCTGGTTCGATATTACCGGACAGGATGAGTTTTTGCGAAAAATCGGTATCGATCCAGAAAAGGCCCTGACGGAGCTTCACATCAAAACCGAGAACCAGCAGATTCTGTCGGAGATCGATGCTTACATCGTATTGATGTATAAGGTGCCGATTTTACGGCCTGTTGCCTGGTTGATCGGGCTTCCTTTGATTCGACCGATCCTCGCGAAAATTTACCACCGCCGGGTCAATCGTCGTTTGAAGAGCAACGGGAGGTTGTGATTGATTTGTCAATATGGTGAACAACATGTCATCTCTACATAAAGAGGACGACCATGATCATCAAACAGCTCGAAATCGGCACCATGGACAATTATTGCTACATCGTCGGCTGCGAAAAGACCCGCAAAGCCCTGGTGATCGATCCCGGCCATGATGTCGAACAAATTGTGTCTGCGGCCGAAAAAGAAGGCCTCGAAATCGTCAGCATCGTCAACACCCACGCGCACGGTGACCACACCGCAGGCAATGCAAAATTAAAGGCCCTGACCGGTGCGAAAATCATCATCCATGCCCTCGATGCCGCTGGATACCCCGAGGCCGATATTCTGTTGAAAGATGAAAAAAGCCTTCAATTGGGCGATATAACTTTTGATGTCATTCACACTCCCGGGCATACACCTGGCGGTATTTGCCTGCATGCGCAGGGGAACCTTTTTACGGGCGACACCCTGTTCGTTGGCGATAGCGGACGCACCGACCTGCACGGCGGCCATCGCCCGACATTGGGCCATTCGATCCGCCGCCTGATGGCGCTGCCGGATGATACCATTATCTGGCCGGGCCATAACTACGGTCCCACGCCTTCTTCGAGCATCGGCTGGGAAAAGCGAAACAATGTCAATGCCAAGGAATACGGCTACTATGTGGCAGACTGACTGACGCGATTGGCAGGTCAAAGGTGAATACCTCCACCCGTTGACGTTTTTTTAAATGATGTCATATCTTGTTGACGAAACACAACATGTCGAAGTAATAATGTATTTAGCTCAGATTGAATCCTGATTTTCCGACCCTCTTTCTACGTTGTCTCTGCATCCTTACAATTCAAAGTGTTAATTTCCTGATTTGAATCCACTATAGGCTGAGGGAGCTGATTTTTTACGGGCGGTGCAGATTGGATTCGAAAAAGTTCAATTGTTGTGTGCTGGCCAAACATTGGATTCATAGGTCGCAACCATGTCACTCAAAAAAACTGTCGGTCTTGTTCTTGGTAGTGGGTCTTCGCGCGGTTGGGCCCATATCGGTGCCATTGAAGCGCTGGAAGATGAAAATATCCCGATCGATCTCATTGTTGGATGCAGTGTCGGCGCCTACGTTGGCGCTATCTATGCCAGTGGGAGCCTCAAAAGTCTGAAGGATTTTGTCCTCAGGATGGATGGCAAAAAGGTCTTTTCCTATTTTGACATTGTATTTCCACGGTCCGGTCTTTTAAATGGCACAAAGAGACTCCGGGAACTATTTTCTATGCACACCGATGTACAAAATTTTTCTGAATTAAAAATCCCCTTGATTACGGTTGCTACGGATCTCGAAACGGGGCAGAAAGTAGTCATAAACTCCGGCAGTATATTGGATGCTCTCCGGGCCAGCATGTCAATACCCGGCCTTTTTGCTCCCGCGAAACTTAAGAATCGATGGCTCGTGGATGGTGGCCTGTTGGAACCGGTACCCGTAAGTGTTGCCAGGGCAATGGGAGCTGATATTGTGATTGCGGTTGATCTCAGCAGCAGGGTCGCTTCAAAGGTTAACCGGAGAAAAACAACATTACAAACGCCTAATAAAAACTGGGACCAAGAAGAGAGTCAAAATGAACTGATAAAGAAATTGTCAGATTATTACGAAAGCGCTGAATTAAGTTTTAAAAACAAAATCAATGTTCTCTTAAAAAAAGAAGCTTCAACCCCCGATATCGTTGAAACTGTTACGAGCTCGTTTAACATAATGCAAGATCGGATAAATCGTATAAACCTCGCGGTGACCCCGGCGGATGTTTTGATAAGACCCCAACTTGGCGGATTGAAGATGTTCGATTTTGACCAGGTTGAAGATACAATCGAAGAAGGGTATTTAAGGGTAAAGGAGAAAATTGAAAACATAAGGTGGCTGCTCGAATCTTCGTGAAAGCCTGCTGTCCGTTCTTTTTTTATAGCTCACCGTTAGAAATCGTTGATACGGTTTAGTGCACCAATCGAAAAAAACGACTCTCAACTCTACAAATTTTTTGGTCATTCGGGTTTCCAGCACGATATGATGCCGGTGCAGACCGATTGATATCTGGGGGCAGGACACGATCAAAAAAATCAAATAAGTCGTTCGGTCAGCCTGCAGCGGAGATCCGGGTCCATGCACTCGCAAGGCAACAACCGTTGCGAAGCGTGCGGTGAGGAACATGAGGGTCACGGGCAAACAGGTCATAGAAGGAAAAATCGCGGATTTTATTTCTCGGCAGCCGGTGCGCGAGGCACTGGCGTATCTGGCCGATGCGCTTCCCGGAGGTGCTGTCATCTACCTCGTCGGCGGAGCAATTCGCAACCTGATCCTCGAGGTCTTTCACGGCCGCTGTTTGTCCATAGATGACATCGACCTTTTCGTCGGTGGTGTCGCAGAAGACATTCACTTGGCGGAAATCTTCCCGGAGGAACGCTGCATCACCACAGATCTTGGTGGAGTGCGTTGGAAACCCGCCGGATCGGCCTACGACATTGATATTTGTTTGTTGAAGGATTTTATCATTATCAAAAAATACCGTCTTGACCCTCATCTTGAAAATCTACTTGATAGCCTTGATTTTACCATGAACACGTTGGCTTTCGACATTCACAGCCGGCGGCTGCATGAAAGAAACGCTCTTACGGACATCCAAAAACAGGTGATGGCCTTCAATACACTGAGGTTGTACACCAAGACCACCATCGCCTACCGAACGTTGGTGTTGCGACACAAAACCGGTTTCACGCTGTCGCAGGACGTATTCGATTTTGTCAAAAAGGCGATCGATCTCGATACGCTCATGGCGGTAAAACAGATCCTCAACACCCGTTTCGGCAAGAACAGAATGCAAGCGATTCTGGATGATTACGACGGCATTTGTTCGTTCGGCAGTTTCGACGACTACCGTCGCCATGCCGCGGAGTCGATGACGGGTGAAGCCTGACGCAATAAATTCGGTCGATGCATGCAGTCTTGTAAAATGCTTCTATTATTTATGTTGCAAAACGGGCATCTTGAATTAAAATACCTTGACCTCCCACTATATCTCATTTAGAAAATAACAAGATGCAGTTTCCCCACGCACAGAACCCGGGCTGATTTGACACTGGAAGAAATTCCCTCCCTGCACGCATCCATGCTTCGTGAGATGATGTTACCGGCTGAAGACAAACCGTGTCGGTGAATACCGTCCCTTCGAATTTAAAAGACACTCAATATTAAGGAGGAAAAAATGAGAAACTTGACGCTTAATTATGAAACGCTCATCAAGGTTACTCGATCCTTATCCGGCTCGAGGGATCCTGAAAAAATTATCAAATTAACGGTAGAGAGCATAAAATCAGCACTAGGCATCAAGGGATGCGCGTTATTTCTGATGAACCGCGAGTCGAAAGAATTGGGCGTGGCCGCTTCGACAGGGTTGAGCACGGAATATCTGAACAAGGGAACGGTGAGCGCGCTGCGCTCCATTGCTGACTCTCTCAAGGATGGCCCGGTAGCGGTTTATGATGTCGGCGATGATCCCAGAATCCAATATCCTGAGGCCGCTAAAAAAGAGGGGATTGCCTCGATCCTTTCGGTTCCCATCATGGTGGGGGACGAGTCTATCGGAGCCATCCGGGTCTACACATCCGATAAATGGGAATTTACCCTGGACGATGTGAATTTTGTCCAGGCCCTGGCCCAAATCGCCGGCATCCTCATTGAAACGAGCCGACTGCACCAAGGCCAGAACGAATACATTGACGTCCTGGCCACGCGCTGCGAATCTCCGGCGCTATAGTTGGTGTCCATCCATAAATGGCCTTTTTTCCACTGGGTCCCGCCTATGGCGGGATTTCGTTTCTATCTCAGAGCATAAATGGAGTCAGTGATGATAAACATTGTTGGAATCTCAGGTAGTCTCAGGAAGCATTCCTATAATGCCGGTCTGTTACGGGCAGCGGTAGAAGCTTCTCCCGATGGATGCCTAATAACAATCCATCCAATCAAAGAATTCCCATTGTACAATGGGGATATCGAGGATACAGAGGGCATTCCAGCGGTTGTGGCCGATCTGAAGGATCGTATCGCTGCTGCCGACGGTTTGTTGATGGTGACGCCCGAAAATAACAATTCGATCCCTGGAGTGTTCAAAAACGCCATCGACTGGTTGACACGGCCGCCCGATGACCGCTTTCGTGTGTTTTCGAATCGACCTGTGGGGCTCTTGGGCGCGACTCCCGGCAACTTTGGTACCGCCTTCTCACAATATGCATGGCTCCCTGTTTTGCGTGTATTGGGGGCACAGGTCTGGTCCGGGAGACTTTTGTGGGTCAGCGGCGCGATGAGCAAATTCGACAAGGAAGGCAATTTGACCGATGAAAGCGTAATGAAACAGCTCACCAAGTACATGAATGGTTTTGCTGAATTTGTTGCGCGATTGAAAGCATGACAGCAACGGTGGATCTGTCATGCTGTAGTGTTTGCCGGCTCGGAGGAGTCAACTGAATTATGTCTGAAAAAGAGAATCCCGTCGAAAGTTTTCCCTGGAACATATGGCAGCCGCATGAGGAGACCAATCGTTTCCGGAGTGCCGAAGGTCAGCCCGGCCGGATCATCAGCGGCCGCCTGCTGCCTGGGTGCGATTTCGTTAAGGGTATAATCGAAGTGGCCAAATTCCACCGGGTTAAAGCGGCCTGGGTGAACGGGTTCGGCAGTCTTGCCAAAGCGGTTTTTTCGCCTGCCTTACAGTTCAGTGAGTCGATGCCGGGTCGCGTGGAGCGTCAGCGGAACATTTCGCTGCCCGGGCCCATCGAGATGTGGTCCGGCATGGGCCGACTGGGCATACCGGGTGACGGCGAGCCTTGCATTCATTTTCACGGCCTGGTGGTGACCCCGGACGGTCGACTCTACGGGGGGCACTTTTTCCCCGGCGGCAACACCGTTTATGCGACCTTCGAGGTACATATCCAGGAGGTCCTCGGCGTGGAATTCAAACTGGAGATGGATGCGGAGGTGGAAGTTCCCCTGATCGAGCCGAAAGAGAAAAAGTGAGCAACCACCATTTGCTGTTGTGAGCCCGATGCGGCTGAAATACCCAAAGACGTTGATCACCGGCTTGCCGGGGATCGGGAAAACCACCCTTGTCCGAAATGTCCTCGAACGAATGAAGCCGATCCGGGTCATCGGCTTTTACACGGCAGAAGTAAAGTCTAAGGGATGCCGCGTCGGTTTCGAATTGCGGGGGTTTGAGGGCGAGCGCCGCTTGTTGTCACATACGAAGTTTGGCGGTCCTCATCGGGTTGGTAAATACGGTGTCGATACGGAAGGATTTGAAGAATTTATAGCAGAGCTCGATTTGCTGCAAGCGAACGCCGGGCTGATTGTGATCGATGAAATCGGAAAAATGGAGCTGTTCTCGAGCATTTTTAGCGACCTGGTCGGGGACATTCTATGCGCTGACAAACAGCTGCTTGCTACCGTCGCGTCGAAGGGTGGCGGACTGATACGGGAAATAAAACAGAGACCGGATGTTCATTTGTTTGAAGTCACCCGCCATAACCGTGGCCGCCTGCCGCTGCAAGTCCTTCAAGGGCAATGCATATGATATTAGCCGTAGATGCCGACTATGATGGTCAAACAGCCGTTGTTGCCGGTGTCGTATTTGAGAAGTGGGATGATGATCGCCCCAGTGGAATATTCACGAGTACCGTTACGAGTTTTGCTGAATATGTGCCGGGAGAGTTCTATCGACGTGAATTGCCCTGCATTCTCAGGTTGCTGAAAGAGCATAGAATCAGACCTGCTTGTATCGTGGTGGATGGATACGTTTATTTAGATGGCGTGAGCGAAGCCGGATTGGGCAAGTACCTTTATGAGGCTTTAGGAGGCAACGTCATTGTTGTCGGTGTTGCGAAGAAGCCCTTCAGAAATATCTCGAAGGACTTTGCGATGAATCGCGCAAAGAGCGACAAACCTCTTTACGTGACATCTGCAGGTTTAGATACAAGGAAGGCAAAAAAATTGGTGGCGACAATGAGTGGCAAATTCAGGGTGCCGGACTTATTGAAAAGAGTTGATCAAGTTTGCCGGGGTAGTGTGCTATGAAGGCAAACAAACCCATCCGAACGGATAAATGAGTCCGGTGCCGGGTGGATGGCATCGACGGGCCCCCCCTGCGAGCCATTTTGTAATTTCACCCGCATTTCATAAACATTTTGTTATCATCGTCTCAAAATCAACCCCCCGGCCAAATGTGGTCGGGGGGTTGATTTATGATGAAGTTTGTCATGCCACGAATTGTTTCTTAGTCTTCTTCCCAAGATATACATTCAACAGGGCAGGATTCCATCGCTTCTTCAATGCAATCTTCAGGGCCTCCTTCCGGCATTATCACTTCAGCCTTTTCCTCATCTTCGTTAAAGGCAAACACCTCTGGGCACAATTCAACGCACGTTTCACATCCCGTACATTCTTCAGTGTCTATTACGACTCGTCTGGCCATTTTAAGATCTCCTTTACTTCCGTTTGTGAGATAAGAGTCACGTATGTGTACATGACAGTTCATAGATAGCGGGTCCGCGTCTGGTTCGTTGAAAGATTGTATGACAAAAGGATACTAACATTGACCGGACTCTTCAGTTTGAGTTCGCACGCTTAAGATCATAGTCGGCCGTACCATTTTTCGGCACATCAACGGTTGATGACGTTGAGCATCTCCGGCACGGTGTCCTTGGGACTGATTTTATACCGGACTGCGGCAATCTTTCCATTTTCATCGACCAGAAACGAGGATCGTACGATGCCCATGTAAGTTTTGCCGTACATTTGTTTTTCGGCCCACACACCGTAAGCTTCTGCAATCTGATGTTCGGAATCGCTGAGCAACGGAAAACCGAGCTGGTATTTGTCATCGAAGTTTTTCTGCTGTCGGGGAGTGTCCGGGCTGATGCCGACGGCGGCCACACCAAGGCGCTCCAGTTCGGGCAGTGCGTCCCGCACCGCTTGGGCCTGGGTGGTTCAGCCGGAGGTGTTCGCTTTTGGGTAAAAATAGACAAGTAGTTTGCGGTCTTTGAAATCCGTTAACTTCACTGTGTTGCCGTTCTGGTCCTGAGCCTCGATGACCGGGGCTCGATCACCTGCTTTCAACTTTGCCATCTATAATCTCCTATTTTTTCTTAGTATCCCTGCGACACTCGAATAATGACCGGCCGATCGGTTCAGTTGTGCCTGCCGGGCCCATTGGCTATCCCGGTGGGCAATTTCAACGGATTGTTTCTCTCCTGATCCCATTCTCACGATCAAAATGCCGATGGTGACCACCAAAAGAATGGAGACACAGCCCAGGGCCGGGTAGACCCATGTGATCGCATAGCCTCTCTCGATGGCCTGAACCCCTTTGACGGCGATTGCACCCATTCCGAAGGTGAGTACAAATTTCATACCGAAGGCCGAGTGGCGCCAGCGCGGCGGTGTCAAACGCGAGACCAGGGTATTTTCGATGGGCTGCATACCGAGCAGAAAGAAGAAATAGATCAACGCCACCATGACCAGCGGCAGATTGAATGTCTGGGCCATGGCAAAGGCTGCCGGTATGGTGATAAGATGAAATATCAGGTAGCTGTGCGGCAACGAGAAACGTTCGGCAACCCGGCCGCCCATGTATTGGCCCAGCATACCGACCAGAAATATGGCCGAGGTAATGGAGGTGGCCACGAGGTTGCCCGAGGCACCGGTTGGAAGGTGCTGGGTGAGCCACTCGAAAATCCCCTGGTTTCGCAGCTCGAAGTAGGCCGGCAGAATCACGGTAGAGCCCCGATAGACGATACCCCCCAGCATCATGGCCACTAGGCAAAATGACAAAGCCTTTGCTGCCGTTTGGGTCCGCAGCCTTGGCTGGGACGTTCGTGCCAATGGGCAGGGGCAGCAGCATCATGACGATCAGGCCGAGCAGGTTAATGCCGCCCAACACCAGGTAAGCGGCTCGTGATCCCCAAACCCATGTGACCATACCGGCCACCAGCGGTGCGGTGGCCAGCCCCAGGTTGCCGAACATGCCGTTGATGCCCATTCCGTAACTGATGCGTGTAATTTGCTTGGAGATCAGCCCCAGACCAGCCGGATGATAGATCCCTGAAAAAAGGCCGATACCGGCCAGCGCCAGGGCCAAGTAGCCGGGCGTATCGATCCAGCCTGCCGCGGCCAAACCGCAGAGTCCGGCCCCGCCGTAATAGACCGCCATCAAGGGTTTGGCCCCGAAGCGGTCGGCCGCCAATCCCCAGGGCAGGGCGGTGATGCCGAAGAGCAGGTACATCCAGAAAGAGATACCCAGCACCTCCGCCAAAGGCAGATTCAGGCCCGTGGCCAATGGCAGCATCACCGCCGGAAATACCAGCATGTTGAAGTGGCTGAGAAAGTGTCCAAAACAGGTGGTGATCAGGACATTGCGTTCATTAGGGGTCATTGGGATTCCTCGGAGGATATTGAAGTGCTCAATCAATTCGGGTCGCATGGGGTCAGCAATCTGTCCCGCTTGTTTCACTATTTCGTCAGTTTCCTTTAACAGACTTTAGACCAATGCGCCACTTTCCCGGCTCGAATCAGTTCATTTCGGCCGCACCGATTCCACATTGACAAGCGTATTCCCCTCGAATCGCAAGACATAAAGGCCGTCTGTCTTATAGAGCCATTCTTCGATATAGAGAAAAACGCGGCTACCCCGATCTCTAAACCGGCTGTTACGGCGATCGTATATGCTGCCGGAATCTCTGAACTCAACTTCTCCGACAAGTTCTCGCGAGAGCGGCTCACCGCAGCTTCGAAACACCTCATACTTCAAGTAGCCCGGCGAAACCAGATCTCCCCCGCATCGAATGCCCATACCCGAGGATAGCGCCGGATCAGCGCCTATAATCGATATCAACAGATAAATACCGATCATTATAATTTTATTCATATTCTCAGGCCTCCCTCACGCAACTATGACTGCGGCTCGGAAGCCGAACGGGTCATGATAATGCATACGATGTGGTTTTTATAGCCGTGTTTTCGAGGAGAAATCTCCTTTTACAGCAGAACGGGAGAATTTTTCAACGCTTCAATGCCATCAGGCGGTTAAAGATGCCTTTGACGGTCGGAGTAAGTCGAGAGCGGTTGTACGCGTCGCCACATTGGCGGATAGCCTCGGCTGCCGTCGGATACGGGTGGATGACATTGGCCAGCTTGCCGAGCCCCATTCCGCTTTGCATCGCCACCGTGATTTCGCTGATCATATCGCCGGCGTGGCTGCCGACAATTGTTGCCCCCATGATTTGGTCGGTGCCCTTCTTTACGTGAATCTTCACAAATCCCACCGTCTCGCCGTCGACAATGCCCCGGTCGACATCGGAGAATTCACGCGTAAATGTCGCATATTCCATGTTTTGCTCTTCAAGATCTTTCTCGTAGAGCCCCACATGGGCAACCTCGGGGTCGGCGTACGTTGCCCACGGAACAAGGAGGTTGGAGAATTTGTCGCGGCCGAAGAACAGGGCGTTGCGAATCACCATGCGTGCCATGAAGTCGGCCATGTGCGTGAACTGGTACCTGGTTGCAACGTCCCCCACGGCGTAGACATCCGGGTTGGTGGTTTGCAGCTTGTCGTTGACCTCGATGCCCATGCGCTCGTCGTATGACACGCCGGCAGCCCCGAGGCCAAGGCCACTGACCGCTGGTTTGCGTCCCGTGGCAACCAACAACGCATCAAATTCCAGCGAGCGTTCTATCCCTTGGCCGTCTTCAAGTAGAACCTTTATTGGCGGTTCCCCGCCGCGGCTCTCCACGCCTTTATATTTGGTGTGAAACGCGAAGGTGACCCCGTCGCGCCGCAGCGACGCTTCGACGATTCTGGCCGCGTCCGGATCTTCTTTTTCCAGGATTTTGCCGCTGCGCGAGAAGACCGTCACCTGCGAGCCGAAACGCTGGAACGCCTGGGCAAGCTCCACACCGATGGGGCCCGCTCCGATGACGCCGAGACGGGCGGGCAACTCCGTCAGGTTGAAAACCGTGGCGTTGGTGAGATACGGCACGCCTTGCAGCCCCGGAATGTCCGGGATGGCCGCCGTGCCGCCGGTGGCCACCACCGCTTTGGCATATGTGAGTGTCTTGCCGTTGACTTCGATGCTGTTTTTTCCGGTAAATTGGCCTTTTCCGATAAAAACGTCCACGCCAAGCTTCTCGGTGAAGCGTTTGGCCGAGTCGTTTGGCGCAATGCTTGCGCGAAGCCGACGCATGCGTTCCATGATGAAGCCGAAATCGACCGAGACTTCGCCGCTGACCTTGACACCGAATGCGGCGGCATCGCGCACGGCCGCAGCGGCCTTGGCGCACCGCAGTAATGCTTTCGACGGCACACAGCCCACGTTGAGGCAGTCGCCACCGAGTAGGTGTGACTCGATGAGCGCCACCCGCGCACCGACCCCGGCAGCGCCCGCGGCTGACACCAAACCGCCGGAACCGGCACCGATCACCACCAGGTTGTAGGTGGGCTTGGGCGTCGGATCTACCCACGCCTTGGGATGCACGTTGTCGAGCAGGCCGATGTTGTGCTCGTCGAGTGGTGATATGCCGCACGCCTCGAGATCGACCTGCACAAACCTGGCCAGGTCCGGGTCGGGTTCCGGAATGCTGGCTTGGAGTGTGAAGGCCCGGTCTTCCGCCGACGTGAGGGGCGCAATGAAATCCGCCCAGCTCACAGTACGGCCATCGGTTTCGCGGGCCGCCATGCCGTGATCTTCATCTGAGATAAAGCGGTAGAACAAGTTCTTGTTCTCGAACGGGTGGGCATCCACGACATGGTGGAACACTCCGGCATTCAGCATCATGTTGCCGATGCGAATGGCGTCCTCATCATCGCCGGCAATACCCTCCGCCACCATCTTACGGACCGCTTCGTTACCGACAAAACACTTCGGGTAGGTCTTCGGTAGGATGCCATATTTGCGATCCCGGATATCGACGACCGCCTTCATGCGTGCGGCCAACGCTTCGAGATTGTCGGCGTCAAAGGTTGCCCGCGTGTCGTTTGACACCTCATTTTTCATGGTGTGCTCCCTCTTTATGGTGGTGGGTCAGGGCTCTGATGACTGTTGAATGGGCTCGACCTGTTTTGGGGAAAATGAAGCCGACTAACGTTGCGATTGGAAAAATGATGATAGCCCCTGCGGTCGGTCGCAGCGGTAAGGTCCCTCCGCGAAGGATTGAAAACCCAAATCAAAAAAAAATCACTTATTGGGGGTAACCATCGCCTTGCACCCTGTCAAGCGATCAAGGGCTGGTCAAACCTGTTTGGGTGTTCTTGTCATGCGGATAGATGAACGCACCTGGGGTCAATATTTATGAGAATTTTATATCCGATGCTGAACGTCCTGTTTTCATGGATACCGGCGTTGGAATAGTGGCCCTTGCCGAGGCCGATGGAAAGATACTGGGGTGTTCCGTGGTTCAAAATCCCTACGTGTGCAACGGTCAAAAAATTCGGTTTGCCGTTTACCGTCGCCCCCACCAATGTGGTGGGCATTGGATAAAGCGCATTCACAGCACCGATAGGTTTCATGCAGTTTTCCCTCCTTTTTTCCGGCCTTGTGATGTGGGCCTTTCATTGCCGGATAACTAACCGTTGTTCAGACTGGTCATGGCGACCGTAATGCTAAACGGGCTTGTTAAACCAGGACGATATCCCGGGATTTTGCGCCGCAGGTGAACAGCATGTCGAGAACAGAGAGGTTGGCGATGAAATTTCCCCACAATTGGGGATAAACATAGTCAGGCTTTTTAAAGGCAATCAATTCGAGACCCTCCTTCGCAAATTTAGCATGATCATAGTAGGGCAATGCAGAAGACTGGACTAAAAATTTGGCCGCACCTAAAGATTTGCATATATCGATAATCAGGGGTGTTCCTTTTCCGAATACGCCCAATTCCGACATCAGTACAACTTGAGTTCCGATTTCGAGATACCCTAAAACATAATTGATGATCTCCATATTCAAGTCCACAAGATGCTCATAGCCCACCGACATTACCCGTTCCATTAATCCCACATGATCCAGCAGATAAGGGGCATTGGCATAGGCACATTGAAGGCTGCGCGCATGCTTTTTCTTCCATAATCCGTCATGGCGAATTCTGACGTCACTGATATTTTGCAATCCCAGCCCCTTTTTCAGCACCGGGATGGTCATCCACAGGGTACCCTGGTCGTTTTTGAATCTGTTGCGGTTGATCCAGGTTGTTTTGAGCGGGAACTGCACATCATCCAGGATGACAAAATAGTCCGAAAGATGCGCTTTGTAGAAGAAACCGGGATAAGGCGCAAAATATGGTTGGTTTGTCGATACGATCATTCTAATATAAAAATCTCGATTATGAATCGTAAATAGACGTGGTCGCTATCATTTGACATTGAGGCACCTTAACGATTTCTTTTGCCGGCCTTATTCAGTAGATTGGTGATCCCGAATTTTCTTTTAAATATACTATCGAGCAGCTTTGTCGATAATAATGTTCCCATCAATGGCAATATCCTGCTCTTATTTCCCAGTCGAAGAATATCCGGTGGATTATCCAGCATAAGGGCTGCGACAAACTTTTTCGCAAATTCTTCTACGGGTGTCGCATTTACCTGTGATAATTGTGCCCTGGCAAAGATTGATTCTTCAATCGACCGGTACCATGAACTCGGCTTGAGAATGCGTGCAATTCGTTTGATTTGGTCAGTATACGTGACGTCGAGACCGTATGGTGTTATACCTTTTTTCTGCAAGTCTCCAAGCGAATCGACATTTCGAGCTGTCGCAATGACACGAAACCCACGCCGGTGGTACTCAATTGAAAGCGCTCTCCCAATGCCGGATGAGCAGCCTGTGATAAAAACAACCTTATGTTCCATATTCCCTTTTGAAAAGAATCACAAAATTGTCTCATGCTTTACTTCAGCCAATTAAACTGCCTGAATCTGACTGCGGCTTGAAGTATATCCACGGATGATCCCGGCTGGATCTTATGTAACCGAAACCGTTGGGGAGCTTTTCGTGAGAACCGGTGATCAGTATCCCGCCGGGCGTTATAACCCGGAGGATCGCTTCCAGTGATCTCTCCTTTTCAGGGGGCCTGTAATAAGTCAGCAGGCTATTCCTTAAAAAGATTAAAGTGAATCGGGAGTCGGGAGGCGCCTGGTTGACGATGTCGTGCCGATCAAACCTGATCCCCTGTTTGAGAAAAGGATTCAAGATATAGCGTTTTTTGCCGGGCACCTTGTCGAAGTATCCCTCGATGAATTGCTGCGGCAGCTCCTTGAGGCTCGATATTCCGTAGACCCCGTTCCGGGCCATTTCGATATAGGCCGGATTGATGTCGGTTGCCCATAACTCGAGTTCTGGGAGATTGGGGTGCACCCGGAGCAAATGGTTCCATACCATCTTGAAACTATAAGCTTCCTCGCCCCTGGCGCAGCCACATGACCAGACCCTGAAGACGCCTTCACTCGTCGAAAGCGTTTGCGGAAGGATCTGGTTTTCGAGCAGATCCCAGAGACGTTTGTCGCGGAAAAAGCGGCTGATCGATACGGTTAGGTGCAGCCGACATTCGTTCTCGATCACAGGCGCTTGAGATAGGACAGTGATATACGAGTCGACGTTTATGCAACTCAGCTGCTGCATGTGTCGTGAAAGCCGCTTTTTGACCCCTTTTCTGACCTTGCGGTAACCTTTGCGTGAGAGGTTGAAATGATCGAGGATTTTATGGAAAGACTCGTCGTCCATCGTTTCACGCTGGGCAGGGCGGGATGGGCCCGACGAAGCATATAAAAAGCATCAGGCGCGACTATCAAGCTGCGTTATCGGGTGAAATCGCTCGACAACGATGTACCCGCAGAGACAGTGGATGTCAGCTATATCGGGGGGATAAGAAAACGGCGGGCACGGAAATGCGGCGCAGATCGGGCAGTGGCTGTGATGTTTACATCGCTCAGCTGCGCGATTTCACAATGACGCGGTCACATTCTCAACCGGCGTCAGGTATTTCATGGCGTCGGTGACCGGTCAGTAGGATTCGGGGAAGAAGGGACGGCGGTAATCTATGGCTCAATAAACTGACTGTAGAGTTTCTGCCGGCTCAGTCGCTCCGGTGAAGGTGTACGCTCCTCGGGATAAGCTGATTTCAAGCTTTCGATATCTTTTGGTTCCGGGGATTCAAAACGGAATTGCGGATTCTAACGTTGATGCTCGGGAGCCGTGAAATCGATGACAGTGCGGCCGTCCGGAGCAATGACGCCAGCTTCGCCAGTCCCTCATGGCCGCCTTTGACCTCGAACACGACCTCGACATCCCTGTCCGTGGCATTGTGTTCGAAGTGGACTCCGCGACGGCAAAAGGTGCGGCGGGATCGGATGGTTTGTCGGTCGCCACCACAAGGCCATGAAAACCAAAAGCACACTCAGCCTGCCAGAATCGGTATTTGTTTTCGAATACAGGAGAGAATTCTCATCATTGCAAACCTCCTCCTTCTGATTGGGGTGAAATTAAGGACCTTTCCATTGGAGTCTTCGTTACCAGAAAAATAGGGCGTCCATGAATCTGAAAAAATGACCCGACAATGAAGTCGCACTTTTCTTCTATCACAAAGTGTTTTTGAAAAGAAGTTGAAATATTCATTGACATCGACCAGTTACAAATATATCAAGGAAGTAAAAGTATACTCTTATTTTACGAAGATAGTGTGGTTTCCTCCAGAGGCAAGAAATAGGACCCTATAAAGATACGGTTCAAAACCCCGGTGGCGCGGCGACAGGAGCGGCAGTCATCCCGGGCAGGTTATCCGACCTTATGCGACCAGAGGCATCCGGCCTGTTTGAGTTCCATGCAATGTGTGGGTTTGATCTAACATTGTTCATGCGGGATTTCCGAGGAAGAAACTCATGAATATTCGCTATCCGCTAGTACGTGCCGCTGTGGCAGCGGGTCTTTTTTTGGCATTGAGTTTGTCGGCTTGGACGGTCGCCGCCGGAGCGGGTGAGACCCGCTTCACCCTCACAGACCAGTCCCTTGACACTTTACGGCAAGAGGGGCTTCCGAACAATATTTTAGAAAAGTTAGAAACCATTAAAGGACAAAAGTTTGAGACAGAAGACGAGTTCTTAAAGGCCGTCAGGCAAGCAATAGGGAACGATCAAGCGGGTCGTTATATAGAACCGATTTTGCAACAAGCCGCAGATGATATTGGGGGGGAAATTGAGCGGATTACTGCGGCGTTAGCGGCACAGAAGCGTACCATCGATGCGCTGCTGGAACAGAATCGCGCCCTTGAAAATCGTCTCGCCGAGCTCGAAGCGGTGCGAAAAGAACAGGCCCGGAAGCAAGCGGAAGTCAAGAGCAACAACCAGAAAGAACTGGAGCAGCGCGTCAAGGAATTGGAGGACGCGGAAATTGTCCGGGAGGACGCCACCCGTGCAATCATTCGCGATGCCATGTCGACGGTGGGCTCGAAGATCAACGAATCGGTGTCCCTGGGTGGTACCCTGGAGGTTATCGGTGGGGTGGAGCAGGATTTTTCAGGCCAGACTGACAGCCTGATCAAGTTGAATACGGCCGAACTTGACTTTGAAATCGCGATAAACGAATGGACCCTGGGAAGTCTTGTCATCGAATACGATGATGGTACGAATGTGATCTTCCCGACAACCTCGGGCTTCGAAGCAGGGGTCGACCGCCTCAATATCGACACGGCATTCATTGTGGTCGGCGATCCGCAACGGTTCCCGCCTTTCCTCACGGCCGGTCGCATCATCCTGCCCTTCGGCATCTCTACCGGCGACCCCGTGGCGGATGTGCTGACCATCGTAGATCCCCTGACCATCGAGGTGTTCGAATTGAGAAACACGGCCATCGGATTCGGTCTCGGGTTTCCGACACCCGCCTTGGCTCCAACCACGCCACCGGTTACGCCCCCGCCGGTCAGGCCGTTGGTGATCAATCCCCTCATCAAATCAATTAGCAGCGCCCTCGGGTACAAACCGCGTCCGCCTGAGCCGTTAACTCCTGTCACGCCCACGCCCGCTCCGCCGCTCTTCAATGTGGGCATCTATTCTTATAACGGGACCGCCTATGAGGGAATCGACACCGGCCGGTATAAACCCGGCGAGCATTGGGGTGCCACGGCCGGCTTCCGCACCAAGGGGAATTGTGGTCGGCCCTTCGACCAGCTGGGTGGCAAGGTC
Organism: uncultured delta proteobacterium; assembly: GCA_963825595.1. Classification (GTDB taxonomy): domain Bacteria; phylum Desulfobacterota; class Desulfobacteria; order Desulfobacterales; family SG8-13; genus JARFQH01. The sequence goes on from CAWGUE010000022.1 coordinate 39,017, forward strand.
TTTTGTCCATGGTCACTCGATGTCGATGTCGATTACAACAGCTCGATCTTCGACAGCCGGTTCCTGGAGTTCGAATATCGGGATTTTCTGGGGCAGATCGGTTTTGTGCCCGCGATGGCAGCAAGCGTCAAAGGGACCCTCGGTCCGGTGTCGTTCATTGGCGAATGGAACGGGGCCATCGGCCGGGCAACGTTTAACGATTATCTAGGCGACCCGGTCAGCATCAAGCCCGCAGCCTGGCAGTTCACCCTTGGCTATCAGTTCGATTGGAACCCTTGGGTCGAGGCGATTGGTGCGCAAGGAGACTACCTGGCCGTCGGTTACTCAGAAAGCCGCGATCTGGCGGGGGTGATGCGGATGCTCGACGGGGAGTCTATCCGGGTTGGGTTCGTTCCCAAGAGACGCTTTATCTTTAGCGTGGGTGAATGGGTACTGAGCAATCTCAGATTTGCGCTCGAGTATTCCTACAACGTGGACTATTCGAAGAAAGAGGGCGGCACCGGTAACTCGGCGAGTGCGTTCTTTACGACGCTCACGGCCGTGTGGTAATGCGCTTGCACGCTTCTGACCATTACTTTCAGAGACCTCACAACGGCGGATGGCGTTGACGCCCACGTCGAAGAACCACAGATTGAATTGAACGCCATCGGGCTATATGCACGGCCAACGCTCCGGTCAGTGAACGGGATGTGGCTACGCAGCCCGGAAGGCTTCGACCGGTTCCAGATGAGCCGCACGCAAAGCCGGATAAATTCCCGACAACAAACCGATCACACCACCCACCACGGGGGCGAGGATAGGTGCTACGGGGTCCAGCACCGGGGTCCAAACCTGGTGGGCGGAGACGGCCACCACAACGAGAACACCGACGCTGGCCCCAATGATGCCTCCGATAACACCCATCGAGGCGCTCTCCAACAGAAACTGGGCTGCGATGTGCCCGCGCGTCGCGCCGATCGCGCGGCGCAAACCGATCTCACCCGTCCGCTCCATCACTCCCACGAGAGTAATGTTGGCGATGCCGATAGCGCCAACAATCAGAGACAATCCGCCGAGCATGAGAAACATGACGTTCAGGTCGGTTTGGACTTCATCGCGCAGGCGCTTGGGCTCCTGGGGAACCTCCAGTTTCAAAACCCGGGGGTCGTCCGGTCGCAGTGCCAATGGCGCCTGCTCGGCAATGAGGTACGCGGCGCCAAGCTTCGTTTCGACAACCACGGTGCCGGGTCCGGCCAATCCGAAATAGCGGCGTGCGGTGCCTTCAGGGATAATGACCGATCCGAGTAATTCGGGTTTACGGACAACGTCACGCAGAATACCGACGACCAGGTAGAGATAATCGCCGATGGAAATTGCCGGAAGTTGTTCGAGGCCGTTAATGCCAAGGCGCCTGGCAGCGTCCGGACCGAGAACCGCGACCCGGTCCGCCCGATTCGAATGGCCGAGATCGGGAATTCCCCGTCACCTTCGGCTCTGACCGCTCTGAACAGATCGGGCGAAGCGGCGTACACCGCAAGCTTGAAAGCGCTCTGATTGAGAGGGTTTTTCACAGGAGATGCGCTGATCAGCGCGCCGCCGACATCAACCTCGCTCATCGTTCCGACAGCCACAACGCCGTTTAAACGGCGTAGCCGTGTCGGCGCATCCCATGGAATTGCCTTGGGATCGACGATGCCTGTCGTTCTGCCAGGCCTCGCTTTTATGAACAGTTCTGTCGCGGCAAGCCGGTCGAACTGGCTGATGATGCGGTTGCCGGCCGTGCGGGTCAGGCCCAGCGTCGCCACCAGCGCCGTCAGCCCAATGACAATGCCCAATATGGTCAACACCATGCGCCCCGGCCTGGCAAACATTCCCGCAAGCGCTTCATTGAGAAGATCACGGAACATGATGCCCGACCGAACAACGGTCCTGTTCACAGCGGCAACTGGAGAGCTCGCAGACTTTCTCACGTTTGCACCATTGCTGACATCCGTCAAAGAACCATCAACAATGTTGACGCGGCGGGCAGCGCGACGGGCGACATTCTCGTCGTGTGTGACAACCACCAGCGTGAGACCGTCTTGGTTGAGTTTCTCAAAGAGATCGAGCAGGGCGGCCGAGGATTTTGAGTCGAGGTTGCCTGTGGGTTCGTCGCATAACAACAGGCTGGGGGAGCCCATCGATGCCCGCCGAATGGCGAAAATTTGGTTCTCACCTCCCGACAGTTTCGTGGGTAAAAAATCAGCCCGATGAGTGAGCCCTACCCGCTCTATTGCGGCCAATGCACGGGCGCGCCGATCCTTTTGAGACTTCTTGCGGTACACCTCTGCCAGCATGACGTTTTCCAAGACCGACCGGTAAGGCAACAACTGAAATGCTTGAAACACGAACCCGATGCGTTGACTTCGCAATCCGGCGCGCTGTCTGTCATTCAACTCGGCGGTGTCGATGCCATCGAGGAAATAGCTGCCGCTGGTGGGGTGATCCAGGCAGCCGATGATATTGAGCAGCGTTGACTTTCCGGCGCCGGATGGCCCGGTAATAGACAGCCATCCGCCGCTATCCAACGAAAGATCGACATCAACCAGGGCGTGGACGGCCGGTTCGTCGCCGTATTGTCTGCATAATTTGTGCAGCTCGAGCACCCTTCTTGGCGAGGTGGGTCCATCCGCTGCAATCTCAACCCGCTCTTGGTTGACCGGTTTGCTGCCGTCCTGCCTGTATGTTTCGTGCAGCTCGATCACCCTCCTCGTTGTGGCGAGTCCTTTTGCCGTCATTGTACGACCCTGCTGTCCGGGTTCTTGTGGCCGACCACCACGAGTTGACCCGGTGCCAGCCTTCCCTCGACGGGCGTCACTTCGACATAACCGTCGGCGGACAGTCCCGGCTCGACGATGATATAGTCAAGAACATCAGCGTTTTTCACCTGCACCCTTGATGTTCCGTCGGCAGCGAGGGAAAGGGCGCTTGTTGGAACGGCGGTGACGGCCTTCCCACTTGTTTTGACGGGAATTGTAAGGCGCAGGGAGTACCCTTCGAGGCGGGTCGGCGTTTCGTCGACGCGAACCTTGAAGTAGATGTGGTATCCGTCGACACCGTGGGTGCCGGGGGCGTCGGCCACCATTTCGACAGCCCCCCTGGCTTTGACACCGAGGGCCTGTTCGCTGATGTCCACCGGCATACCCGGCTTGACGAGTGGTGCTGCGTCGAGGGGCAAAGACGCGTCGATCACAAGCAGATTATCCGTTACGGACATCACGGTTCCAGTTGCCGGGTCACCGACCCGAACCGTGACTTCCTTGACGCGCACGGGCAATGAAGGGATGAAAACGATCTCATCGGCCGGAACCAGAACGCCGAGCTTGCTCCTGGCGGCAGCCAGCTCGGCAGCCAATCGATCCGCTCTAGCGGAGGCCAACTTGGCGTCGAATTCGGCAAGCTTAAGCGCGTCAAGAGCTGAGCGAACGGCCATTTCACCTTCCAGCCTAACGGATTCAACCGCTGCTTCAGCCAGTTCGAGTTGTTCGGTGACCAACGCGATTTGCTCTGCGGCCAACTTGGCCTCGCGTTCCGCAGCCTGGACGGCCACTTTACCTTCCAGTTGAGTCTTGCGTGCGGCGGCGCGAGCCAGTTCGAGTTGGGCATCGGCGGCTTTCCGGGCTGTTTCCGGTTGCCGTGGATCCAACACGATCAAAGCACGGCTGGCAACCTGGGCCTCCACCTCGGCGGCAGCCGCCCTGTTGTTATACTCGGCCGTGACGCGTGCGGATTCGACGGCCTGGGGAGTGGACTTATCCTGTGTCTCCATCAATCGACGCCACTCCGTCCTCCTGGCCGTAAGCTCTGCAACGGCAGCCCGGTTGTTGAGCTCCGCAGAGGCTCGGGCTGATTCTACTGCGTAGACAGCGGCCGTGGCCGCGGAAGCAGTCGCCATTTTCTGTTTTCGGGCATCAGCCCAGTCTTGGTTGAGTGTGCGGACACCGGTCAGTTGATCCCGCGTCGGTCCAAATGGCTCCCATCCCTTCGACGTGTACCATTGGGCCACTGCGGCGCTGGTCTTCTGGTCGTAGATTCCATCAATCGGACCTGGCGCAAACCCGAGGCGCTCGAGGCCACCCTCCAACTGACGCACATCATCACCGGAGATCCCGGGGGAGAGGTCCCGGTAGGTCGGCAATTCGCCCTGAAGGATGAATAGAGGGCGCCCTGAAGCAGTGAGCGCCACATCACCCTCCTCAAACTGGATGTTTGGCTTAGGGAGTGTGGCGATCAAACTTAGTGCCGGCCTTCAAGGCCGACGGTACCATCGAGACCGGTTGCGGCAATCCTAACCTGGCCGTGCCGCGCGTTACGACATTGGAACTCAGCACCCGTTCTTCCACCGGCACGAATATCGGCGATGCCACCGGGGGTGCTGCCCGTGCGGCCATATCGGCGGGAGATTCAATCCGCGAACTTGCCACCCAACCACCGACCGCACCGACGGCGAGCTACCGCCAGGACACTGAATAAGACGCTGATTCGTTTTGTTGTCATAACCTAAACTCCAGGCCCGTGTATGCAGAAGCCTGAGCGAACCGCAAGGGCGGGCGAGCGGTAAAAGCTAAGCACGAAGCCTGAGCAGGGCTCAATTGACTTTACGCGCATACATTTCTCTTCTCGATTTCTTCCTCAACGGGATCGAAATCTCTTCCTTGCAGCTCATAGTTGGTTTTGGCGACATTCAACTCATAAGTATGGAGTTTTTTGAGGGCGTCCCGCTGCGCAGGCGACATCTCTTCGACCCGGATCGTCCCGTTCTGCGTGAAGGCCGCCAATCGATCCCGAATGTCGGGCTCGACCTCATCCGGATGATTGTAATCATAACCGGCCGCGCGCATCTTGGCGGCATATTTCCTCAGCGCGGCCTTCATGCGCGGGTCCTTGTTGATCAGAGCGTCCTTGGGGTTGTAGTAGGTTGCCTTCAGTTGTTCCGGCGCAAAAACCTGTTCGATGGCTTTGCGTGTGCAGCCCCCGGTGCGCGAAAAGTTTTCTGTTTCCAGCCCTACCGCAAAGGTGGCCTCGGTATTCTGGCTGAAGAGCACGCGGTTGTAGGCCACCTGATCGGCCGGCGATAGGTTTTCGAAGATTTGGATATTGCGGTCACCCAGGCCCTCCCTGGCCGGACTGTAACCCGTGGTCAGCTGGGGCGGGCGACCCGTGTACATCGTCGAAATTCCGAACCCATAGCTGTCGATAAACTCTTCCTCGCTGATTCCAGGCATGTTTTTATCGGCACTCATGCCTTTGCGCACCGTGAGATAATCAACGGCAAAGTATTGGAATCCTGTTCGCGCATACATTTCGAGATCAGCGCCTCAACCGTCTCGATTATTGGACGAGTTGCCTTGGGGTGCAGCAAACTCCTCTGTGCCGGCCCACTTGGAGATTGGGCGCTTGTGCTGCAACAAAGAGAACACGAACGCTATTGTCGCTGCTGCATGGATTGTCTTTATCATGGAGTTAAACCTCCTGATTAAATTTCATAAGAAAGGGTATAAAATAACTCTTGAGGCCGGTCGAGTCGAATCGGATCCCTGAAGCATTTACGGTATATTTGAGTTATAATAAACTTATTTCTCCGTAGTAATACCTTCCGGTTTCATGTTGATGATGACATCAGTCTCGACGCCGTCTCCTTCGCAAGCACCTCGACGACGTATTGATTGGCACTGAGTTTATTTTCAATGGCTACGGCATGACTGCCAGGTACGGCTTTTTGGCGATCGAGACGGCTTGCTCCTCGGTGATCATCGGGAGACTTGGCAGCGACCTTGGTCGTGGGCTCTGATCGGCTGCGGTTTGTTGATCTTCAGCGAGACGCCGGAAGTGTTGGTCATCGCCGGTGTGAGAGCATAGACGTTCTTGCTGTTGGCAAAAGCGCTTTTTTCAAGTTTCAGCGTGCCTCGCGGACTTCGGCCAGTCCCTTGGAGTCCAGCTGCTCGACCTTCACCAGCTCGAGGATCTCCTGCGATTTTTCTTTTTCACATCCAGCCGACGCGCACATTTCCAACGCCGCGGGCAAAGTACTTCAACTGGAAGGCGTCCGGCTCGTCCCGGGTCGATTCTTCGATCACCAGAATATCTCGTAGCTGCCGAAAGGAACGGTCGTTTCTGACCCACCTGGTGAACAGTTCCGCGGTCTGTAAAATCGACCGCAGGTGCCCATCCCTGTGAATAGCTGGGTGTTTCCAGGGCTGGTTTTGCCTTCATGGAGATCCCCGCTTTCGCATTGTCGATGCCGTGGATCCAGCGATGGCCGCGATGAGCTTTCCGTCTTCGTATTCCTCCGGGTATTCCCCCATGCGCCAGACATTGCCTTCTTGTCCTGTGCGAAGAAAGCGATTTCCGCCTCCACCAGTTCGTCGTCGCTGTAATCCAGATCCCAGGTAACGACGCTGCGCACGCCACCGATGACCTTGGTCAAGTCGGTGATGTTGATGATCACGCGGTGAGATTGGTCTCACCATCTTCTACGGTCGTACCCTGATAGACAAACCGTGTGCCGGGCTTAAGAGGCATCCACTCGTTGTCAATGGTGGTTGAATCGTCGAAGTTTTTGAGATCCAATTTCAAAACAATTTCTCTTTTTTGTCCTTCGCAATAGCGACGTTTCCCAAAGAGTTAAACAAATAACTGCTACAAATATACGGCAAAAGGGAAATAATAAAAAAAATAAATTAATTTATATTATTATTTTTTTATATAATTATATATTTTTAAAAAAAAAAAAAAAATAATATATATTCCGAATCGCAAGTACAGGCTAGGCATAACGAACAAGTTCAGCAACGTCGAAGTGATCAGGCCGCCCAGAATGACGATGGCCATCGGGTGTTCGATCTCGTTGCCGGGAATCTGCCGGCGATCACCAGCGGGATCAGGGCCAGGCCGGTGGTCGTCGCCGTCATCAGGATCGGCGCCAGCCGCTCCAGGGCTCCCCGCAGCACCAGGTCAAGGCCGAATCTTTCGCCTTCATATAGTTAGAGTTGATGAAAATGATCGATCATCAGGATGCCGTTGCGGGCGGAGATGCCCAGCACCGTGAGGAATCCGACCAGCGAACCGAGCGAGATGACGCCGTCGCCCAAGTACGCGGCCAGCACGCCGCCGACCAAGCGCCGAGGGCAACAGCACGAAGGAGATCGTCGCCAGGCGGGCAGCTGTCGAACGAGGTTTGCAGCAGGAAGAAGATCGCAATAGCAGCGACAATCGCCGAAGATAAGCATCTTCTCCTGGGCCGCCTGCCGCTCGGTGTACTCGCCGAGCAGCTCCGGATGGTACTCCTGCGGGAAATCGACGGCCTGCGAGAGCACGCTTCGACGTCGGCATAGACCGAGCCGAGGTCGCGTCCTCGACGTTGGCGCCGACGTCGATGCTGCCGCTTGAGGTTTTCACGCTTGATCACGTTCGGGGTCGGCGCGATGCGAACGTCGGCCACCTCTGCCAGGCGGACGTGGCCGCCGTCGGGGGTATCGATCGGCAGGTTCGCGAATATCGGTCAGGCTGTTGCGGGCTCGCGGTATGCTCCACACGTGCACGTCGTAGGTGCGGTTGGCGATGTGGATGTCGCCGGCTTCCTCGCCGGCGACCATCGTGGTCGCCGCTCGGCGGACATCGCCCGGTTTGACTCCGTACTGCCGGGCCTTTTCCAGATCGACCTTGACTTCGATCTGGGGAATCTTCTCCTGAAACGACAGTGCAGATCGATGACGCCGTCGATCTTCGCAAGGGCCTCTTTGACTTCATCCGGCTTTTTGCGGTCAGCACGTCCAGCTCGCGGCCGTAGATGCGCACCGCGATGGCCTCTGACGTCCCGGTGAGCACTTCGCGGATGCGCTCCTTCAGGTAGGTCTGCACGTCGCGGTAGAGCCCGGGATAGCCGTCCACGGTCTCCTGGATCTTGGCGAGCGTCTCGTCGTAATCGACCGCCGGATCGACGCTGATCCAGTTCTCGCCGAAATACACGCCGACGACTTCGTCCATGATCAAGGCCTGGCCGATGTGGGCACCGAAGTTGCGCACGCCGGGAATCGTGCGCAGTTCCTTGCTGGCCTGAATGGTGATCCGGTTCATCTCCGGCCAGGAGGTGCCCGGTTTGGTCAGCCAGTGCATCAGGAAGTCCCGCTCCTTGAAATCGAAGGCAGCAGCGACTGGCCCAGCTGCGGCCAAATCAAGACACCGGCCAACGCGATGACGCCGACGGTGGCGTACGCGGCCCGAGGTTCGTCTTGACGATTCGCGTCAACAGCGCGTCGTAGCCGCGATGCAGCCATCGCACGAGCGGCGACTCGCGGCGGTTCAGCGGCGCGTTGCGCAGGAGAATACAAGCTCATCGCCGGCGTGACGGTCAGGGCCACGACGGTCGACGCACCGATCGCCAACGCGTAACTCAGGGCCAGCGGTTTGAAAAACGCGCCGGACAGTCCTTCCATGACGAAGACCGGCAGCAGGGCCGCCACTTCGATCAACGTGGAATAAGATGATCGCGTGGCGGACCTCGATCGAGGCGTCGAGGATCACTCTGGAAATCGATGTCTTTTTGCCTTCCCGCCGATGCTTCGCGTAGGCGCCGCACGATGTTTTCGATGTCGACGATGGCGTCATCGACGACGGCGCCCAGGGCGATCACCAGCCCCGCCAGCACCATCGTGTTGATCGTCGTGTCGCGGAGGTAGAGCACCAGCACGGCTGCCATCAGCGACAACGGGATCGCCGTGCAGCTGATCAACGCCACGCGCCACTCGTAGAGGAAAGGCAAACAGGATCGGATCACGAGCACGGCGGCGATATCGGGCGTTGGTGAGTTGTCGATCGACATCTCGATGAAGGTCGCCGGGCGGAAGATCTCGGGGTCGATCTCGACGTCGGGCAGACCGGGCCGCAAGGCGTCCAGCGCTTTCTCCACATCCCGCGTAACGTGCAGCGTGTTGGCCCAGGGGAATTTCTCGACGATCAGCAGCAGGCCGATGTCGTCGTTGATGATCGCCGTCGCCGATCATCGGCTGATGATCGATCACCACCTCGGCCACGTCCTTCATCAGCAGCTGCTCGTCGTCCCGGACGGCGACGACGACGTCGGCCAGGGCTCCGGGTGACGTTGTCAGACTTTCGGAAGATGCGGCAGCACGTGGCGGATGTGCAGCCGTTGGTTGGGCGTCTCGATCCAGCCGCCGGTCCCGATGATGATGCCCCTCGGAGAACTGTAAACAAGCCCACGTCGAGAGCGTCGTTCGTGGCCTGCAGGACTCGATTCAGCGTCACGAGATGCTCGTCCATCAGCTTCCGGCACGACGCTGCACGCGCAGCATCTCGATCCGCTCGCCCCAGATGGCGACGTTGGCCACGCCGGGCACGTGCAGCAATCGCTGGCGGATCGTCCAGTAGGTGATCATCGACAGGTCGATCACCGAGCGTGTCTTCGAGGAAATGCCGATCTTCATCATGCGGCTGGTCGCCGACAGGGGCGGCAGCATGACCGGCGGAGCGGCCCAGGTCGGCAACGTCGGGGTGGCCTATGCGATGCGCTCCTGCACCATCTGCCGGGCATCCATCAGGTCGGTGCCGGATCGAAGTACAGCTTGATCGACGACAGCTCGGGCACCGACTTGGAACGCATGACGTCCAGATCCGGCACGCCGTTGAGCGCCTGTTCCAGCGGAACGGTCACCAGTGATTCGACTTCTTCCGGCGACAGCCCAAGGCAGATGGTCTGAATCTCCACCATCGGCGGCGCGAATTCGGGAAAGACGTCCACCGGCATGTTGCGAGCTGATCGATGCCGAAGTAATATCCAGCAGCGAGGCGATAACAATAGAAATTTAAGCTTTAAATAAATATAATAAATTTTATTTAAAAAATATAATTTAATTATTTAATATAAAAATTAAATATAAATTAAAATAATTAATTTAAATTTAAATTAATAATTATTAAATTAAATAAATATTTTTATAAAATAAAATAAAAAATTAATTTAAAATTTTATTAAGATAATATTTTATTTGTAATATATTATTTTTAATATTATAATTTATTTTAAGAAAAAAATAAAAAAATATAATATGATATAAATGGTTATATTTTATTTTTATACTTTATTAAAGAGTGTATTTTTTTTAGTAATGATTTTTTTAAATTTGATTTACACAGTGTTTTTATTACTGAAGCCATTTATCGTCAGGTAATATTATGCTAAAGCATTTATGTTTGCGGATTGCATTAATATTATACTATTTGGAAGTATTTATTCGTAGTTTAAAAAGAATAATTAGGTAAGGATCAGGTATAATAGTGGTGAAAAGAGAAGAGATGAATGGGTTAATATTTAGAGGTAATATTGGAAAATAATAGCAGAAATCAGGCGTGTATAGAGTATAATATGGAGGAGTTAAGTGACGCTTTACAGTGGCAAATTTAGATTGAAGTTAGATGTTATAATGACAATCAGCAGATTGTTACGATGTAATTAAAACAATGAAAGAAATTTAAAAGAGACATGCAGGTTGATTATAGATGTGAAACAAAAGAGTAGGCAGGTAAAAAAACAGTGTTGATGTAACTGAAATATACTTGCAAAGAGAAAAATAGATGGCTGCAGAATTGATAGGATAGTCGGCAGAGTGGTTAGTATACTATAAAGTTCTGCGCGGTATTAGGGAAAATGATGCTAGAGTAATGTTAATTTGTGTAAGAATTAAATAGTACTACGTTATAATATATAGGTGCAGGATGGATAATTATGTGAGAGGACAATAGTACATGGGACATATTAAGTGTATGTAATAGAAGGGTATAATATAAGATTTTAAATTGATAACTGTGAGAATTTGGAACACATAGATACACATTGAAACTTTTGTTTTAAAAAGGTGGAAAATGGAAATAGTGATGTTGCGTGCGGAAATAGGTTTGAGGTTATATGCTTTGGTTTTGATATGATTTGATTTAATTGGATTTTGGATTCTGCACTTTGTATAACATGGTTAATATTGATATTTTCTGTACTTTAGATTTTTGGAATATATTATATATAATAAACGCGCATAAAGGGATTTGCGATTGACAATTATTTTAACTTTTTTTGAAATTGGTAGTTTCATATAGGGATAAGGAGGTTTAACAGCGGACGGTTTCGTAATGTGAGGATGATACTTACCAAATATACGGAATTGATATTGTTATGTTTATGAATGATGGCACGTACATAAGCACTGAATTGAGCACTGGAATGTTTTAGTTGCGATGGATATTGAATTGATATTGGATGGAGCACTGGAATTAATTATTTGATACGAGATAGTTTATTAAGTGGAATAAAGACTCTGGAGAAAGGTAAAGAAACAAATATTACAAGCTGGAAAATGTGGAGCGGTTGCGGGGATAAAAGGCGTATAATGATTGCAGATTTCGCAGTGAATAAGGAATTGGGTTTTGCGGAAAGCAGGAATAGAGGGATAGGTAGGAAAAAAGAGAAACAGGTAAAAATAAGTGTGTAGGGAAAAATAGCTGGAAAAGATTAAGGAAAATGGGTGTTACGGACAGATATGACAGTAGATAAAATGTATTGGCATTAGAATTGTTAAATATGTGGATAAATTTTTGTATTATTGTGATTCTGGCATGGGCATCATAGTGACAATTGCATTGTAATGATGAAAGCAATAAAATGATAATATATAATTATTGTTACGCATTAATAGAGACTGTAAGGTGTGATAAGACAATAAAATTGACGATGCTGATAGGCATTGAGTTAAAGAAAAAAAAAGTACGATATGAATAATGCGATGATAAGGTTGTGGAGAATTGAACACAGTTGAGATAAGTTGGGTGAAAGAGTATGATATTTATAGGACAGCCAGGCGAAATCATGGAGCGCTTTTTCCACTGGTTGGTAACATCTATGGTGTTGGCCAGGGGTATTTCTCTACGACAGCATGAGAGATGAACTGTGGTTGATTATGGCATCACCGATAAGGGTTGATGGTCTTCACCAGAGTAGTCACATCACCACCGTTTGGCACAGCGCCTTCGATGGGGACCTTGGCAAGATCTGCAGCTGTTTTTATGGGAAGAATGTGCCGTATTCCCAGCCTTTGATTGGGGTGTCGATCCAACCGCCGGTCCGGAGTAGAGGCTTCCAAAAAACTCAATGGTGAAGCCCACAAGGAGTTGCCGGCGGTTTTGATAATTTGAAGCAAGTAACCCTTGATTCGCAACGTTCCGGTTCGATTTGGACCTGCAACTGCCTTTGGCGTTCACCCAGATGGACACATTGGCGACGCCGGGTAAGCCATCAGGCGCGGAACGATCGTCCAGCGAGCGAGGACGGACATTTCAATAGTGACAGCTTGTAGATTAAGGATTTGCATGGCTGCGGTTGAAGAGACGGGTTGATCATGGTGAACTGGTTAGACACCTGTGGTAGCGCAAAAATCTCTATCAAACGCTCTTGGGCCACCTGCCGGGCCTGCATGATGTCGGTCCCTTTTTGAACGTCAGCTTAATCGAGGATAAACCGGGGATTGATACGGAACGGATTTTTTCGGCCCAAGGGGTTCCATTGAGCATATCCGCCTCCAGGGGTGTCGTGATCATGGCCTCCACTTCCTGGGCGGAAAGCCCGAGGGCCTCTATTTGCAGCTCGACATAGGGCGCTGAGAACTCGGGCAAGGCATCCACTGGCATGTTTTTAACCTGGGTTGCGCCGAAGAAAATCAGCGATGCAGCAATAGCCACTACCAGAAGCCGCAAATTCATACTCGTTCTAATAATTTTCGCTATCATTGCCAGGGACCTCCTTTTTGATGAAGAACAGTCAGAAATCTTGGTGGAATCTTACCTGGGTTCATTTGGATTCTTTCGTCATGACACGGATCTTAATTCTCCCGGTCGTCCTGATTCATCGTTTGTCGGATTCTATGCGCGCAGTCGAGAATCAAGCCATAAATCATAATAAAAGGTTCGCTGTCAGGTTTTTGGGACCCTTTGACTGCGATATCGATCATGGTTTCGGCCAGCGCTCTGATTTCTTTCGCCTGATGGGAGGAGTCTTTTAACATGGGTTGTCTTATGCAAAGCAGTTTATTTTCAATTCTTGAAAGCAATCCATGTGCCAAGAAAAAAACTATCCCCGAGAGAAGAGAAATTGTTTGGTGTATTGAGGTTTACTCCTATTGATAGATGAGACCTGCGGATGCCTGGCATTTAACAATGACGCAAAACATGAAACATCGGAAGAGATTAAAAGTGATCGATGTGTTTTAATTATTGTGTTAAATCAGCTACATGATATCGGAGAGATCTTAATTTATGTGCCTCAGATACAGCCTGACACAAGTGGAACAATGAAACAGTGGGACACGGCGATTCGGATATCGGGATCCTGCCGGTGTGCGTCAATCGAGCTTGCAAAGTGGTTTGGAGTTGGAAGAAATGAGCCAAGGGGGAGAAGGTGGAGGAGAACTAATATGCGGCTTAAGGTTCTTAGTGATTCGCGAAAAACCGATACAGCGTGGAGCGGGAGACACCGAGAAGCTCAGCGGCTCTGGTTCTGTTGCCGTCTGTCTTTTTCAGCGCTTCAATGACATCGTCAGTCCGTAATTTCGGCTGACGATGGCGCTTAGTAAATGGGTTGCTTACGGCAGAGCGAATCATCTGCAGCAGGTGCGATGGCTCGATCACGTTGGCCGGACAATTGGCCAGAGCATATTGAATGGCGTTCTGGAGTTCCCTCACATTTCCCGGCCAGTCATAGGCCATCAACATCGAAACGGTTTCGGAAGAAAAACGGGCCTTCTTACCGAAGAACTCTTTGCCATAGTGTGCCAGAAAATGTTCGGCTAAAAGGGGTATATCGCTGCGCCTCTCGCGCAAGGGCGGCAGAATAATTGGCATGGCACTCAATCGATAATAAAGATCTTTTCGGAAGCGTCCCGCTGCAACCTCTCTTTCTAGATCCTTATTGGTGGCGCTGATGAGGCGTACATCTGCCCGATACGGTTTTTCGCTTCCGACCGGCTGAAATTTTCCATCCTGCAGAACCCGTAGGAATTGAACCTGCATGCCGGGACTCAGTTCGCCGACTTCGTCAAGAAAAAGAGTCCTCTGTCTGCCAGTTCGAAACGTCCCTTTTTGTCGCGAATCGCCCCGGTGAAGGCGCCTTTCACGTGCCCGAACAATTCCGTCTCCAGCAATCCCTCAGGCAGGGCGCCACAGTTGACGGGGACGAAGTTCTTGCCTGCCCGCAAACTGTGCTTATGGATTGCCAGGGCCACCAGTTCCTTTCCCGTTCCGGTCTCGCCCTGTATCAACACCGTTATAGTGGTTCGCGCCACCTGCCGGATCGACCGAAACAACTCCTTCATTTTCGGGTGTTTCCCGACGATTTGGTCGACGCCCTTTCGAATCGCCGGCACCGCAGCCGGGTGCGGCCCGGCAACGTCCTCGATGACAGTAACGACATGCTGATTTTTCATTGTGAGGGAACAGATACAAGGTCGGCATCTCTGACCTGGCCATTGTTCATTATTTGAAGGTACGTCCTGCCCTTTTGAACCTGATTGCTGTGGGTGGCCGCAAGACACAAGTTTCTAACTTCACAGCCGCTGCAAAATTCCGAAGGACCACATTTGCCTGGAATCTTGGCCGCATCGATGCAACCCAGAGCCTCCCCGATCGATTTCCCGGTTATCGCTTCTTTACTGATACCCAAGGTGCGCTCCACGAGCCTGTTGGCAGTCTGCACGCGGCCTCTGTCATCTAGGACAATAAGACTGCAGGGAAACGAATTCACGAGTATTTTTTCAAATCCGGGATGTTGAAAAAATTCCACGATGCTGTTCATGGGTCATTCAAGTGTGTATCAATAGTTGTTATGGCAAACACCATTCTTTTTTCTAATGATGAATTTCGCCTTATGAAGCAGAATGGAACCAAGTAAAAAAGAATTTAGAAAAACTGCAAGATCTCTCGAATTGCGAAAGAATGAAAGGTCGGTTTGTTGGCTCATTTAGATATGAGCGGATCTGCGTGAGAAAGTCGATAAGAACGAGGATTTAATAAGAACCAGTATAGGAGCGATGAACGCAGCTTTCAATCTCACCAGGAGACTGTTCAGAGCCGAGAGGTACAATACAGTGGGTATATATCCGCAATGGGGTGAATTTTGTACTTTCAACAAACCGCATATCTGTTCTTCGACAGTAAAGATATTAGAACCAGATCGATCAACACACAATTCATCTTTGCAGGCTGCTGCGTGGCATTGTCGTTGGCCGCTAAAGTGCCTTTTTTCTCTTCGGTGGCTTGCTGCAGGGGAATGAATTGGCAGTGAGATCGTATGATACTACTCAGAGATCGGTTTTGAAGGGTAACCCCCTGAAGCCCCAAATTTAGGATAAATATTTACGCCCACATCGTTTTTGTCAATCAGGGGATCCCTGATATTGGGGTTCTAACACCCTGAAAACGTATTTAATAATCTCTGATATTCAATATAGGGCATGTGGTCCTTGCTAAAAATATGTTGCCATTAAAGATGTGATACCTAATTCAGACTTCTTTATCGATAGGAATCTTCATTGTTTTGCCCATATTTTTACTTTTTCGTTTGACCTGCGAAAATTTCGCATGTTTCATCCAACAGCCATTCTTATATCTTGTATTGCAAAAAGCATGCGAAGTATAAATAATTTTACATTTTTACTTTAATATAAATTACAATATGTTAGCTGAATTACGGCGGTCACAATTTCATCGATGTGAAATTAAATGCACAATTTTGGGTAATTCATTTCACTCTATGACTTGGGTTTCACTTTTGATCGGAAATTATCGCGGGGGAGAGATGGGTCGAAAATACTTGAGGGATCGGGGAGTTTTCATTAACCGGGGCAGAGGGATGGATCAGCGACGTCAGCCTATGCATAAGGCAACCTAAGGATAGAACAGATTTTCATAATTGGTTCACAAATGAATGATCTCAGGATTGTTGGCTTCCTGAAATATGTTGTCACGCGGGGAAAAATAATCGCTGCGTGGATTCAATTCCTCTTCGTAGTCATCAAATTGATAAATGGGTTCTTGATAATCCACTGATTGCTTGAATTCGGCTGCCCTGAACTCGATCCCACCAAACAGCAGGATGATGCAGCCCGCAAACAATGCTAACACGGCTATATTTAAAAAGTGACCGATCTTTTTCATAACCCCCCTCTTTCAGCTGACATCCGTATATCATTTAACAGCTACATACTGATCAAAAACAATACCAGCCGGTTGTCAAGCTAAATTTTAACAATCTACTCAACATAACAGCCACTTGTAACACATAGTGGGCCAATTGAGTGCCTATATGTGTGTGATGCACTACCCCGCACATTTCATGAATATTTTTCAGCAGATCTGCAAAAAATATAATAATTCAAATGGTTAAATCTTATTCTACCGGTAAGTTACGGCGTACCTTTTGTACCCCAACGATCGAATAAAAAATGCGAATAATTATTCACCCTTGAGGCGAGCCGCATTCGCCCATTTGTCCCGCCATGGCGGGACAAATGGGGTCGCGGTACCAAAGTACAGCTGCGCCCCAGAATGCCCTCGCTTTGCAGGATCACACATCTGATTCATATTCGCTAAGGTGTGCGCCTTGCAAATGAACCATGGCGACTCGTGAAAAAATGCAGGCAATAGTTGTGACAATCAAGGGTGATGACATGATGGGGCTCTAAATTCACGCCGTCATTGGTTCGACATGTGCGATCTCCCGGCTGCCAAACTGACGCCGATCACTGCACACGGAAGCCAGACCCACAGGGTCTCCGACATCAACACAGCGGCTCCGCGCGCTGACATAAACCGCTTAATCGAAAGAGGTGAGACCTCGATGGGTTGAACCGGGGCAAAGAAGCGCTCGGTTGAAAAGGGCCAGAGCAAAGCGATCCCCAGACCGCCATTGGTTAGGGCGTCGAGCACACCGTGGGAAGCGGCTGCCGCAAATAAAAACCAGAAAGCCTTCGTAAATTTGCTGCGAAAGACACAGGCGCCAAGTAGCGCTAATGTTGCGGCAAACACAAGTGAGTGGCTCAAGCCGCGATGGCCGATACCAGCAGCATAGGAGATGCCGAACCGGAAGGCCAGAACATCTATGTCCGGCAGCACCGCGACAGCGATGCCGGCCACTATCAATCGAGAGGGAATGATATTACGGCCGAGACCAAGGCCTATTGCAAGCGGGACAGCCGGATGGGTGAATACAGTTGGCATCAGCGATGGCCTTTCATTGCGGGCGTTAAAGTTAAGTCCTTGACTTAAAAGGATTCGTCCTCATGTTGTCGAAGTTCTTAAATTCATTATTAAAGGAGTTTACAATGGAAAAAGTTGAAAACGGATTGTTCGTGAGTGTCGATTATACGGGAACGCTGGACAACGGCGACGTATTCGATTCTAGCGAAGGGCGCCGGCCTCTCGAGGTTCAGATGGGTTCCGGCAGCGTGCTTCCCGGATTCGAAACAGCTCTCATGGGCATGTCGATCAACGAAACCAAAACGTTCACACTCGCACCGGAAGAGGCCTATGGTGATCGGGATGACAGCCGGGTGCACAACTTTCCCAAATCCGACATCCCTCCCGGGATGGAGCCCGAAGTGGGTCAAATGTTGATGCTCAGCACGCCCCAGGGGCAGCAGATACCCGCCCAGGTTGCGGGCATCGATGAGGAAAAAGTGACCTTCGATCTGAACCACCCCTTGGCCGGTAATTCCCTGACCTTCAAGATAGAGGTGGTGGGCATTAGCGAAACCGCCACGCAGCAGAGCGACGGTTGTGGCGCCCACTGTTCCGGCGGCGGGTGTGATTGCGGCGACGCGGGCCATTGACGATATCCGCGTTCAATCGTCAACGATCCATTGCGCCGACTGGGTCAATTGCAAATTATATTGACGGGTTTTCATGGGGGAGCGGCATCTGTCAGCGCAATATCGCCTTCCAATAGAGGCCATCGCGGGAGATTCCATCCCCCAAAGCCCAATCAAAGAGCTGAATTAGTCGAACTCCCAAAGTCGGATAATCATCATCGCTCCATATCAATCTACCCTTACGGCCGTGCCGCTTACACTCACCATGAGCATGCCATTCTTTTCACCCAGGACCTCATAGTCGATGTCTATCCCGACAACGGCATTCGCACCAAGATCTTTGGCTGAGTCCTCGAGCTCCTGGAAGGCAATCTCCCGTGCTTTTCGTAACTCCTTTTCATAAGCCCCGGAACGGCCGCCGACGATATCCCTGATACCGGCAAACATATCTCTGAACATGTTGGCCCCCATAATCGCCTCTCCTGCAACGATTCCAAGATAGCTGTTTATCCGTTTACCATCGATGGCTGGTGTTGTCGTGATGATCATCATGTGCGCTCCTCCCTCTTTGAATTTCTTAGTAACCCGGTTGCCGGCAATGCCTGCCTTCCCCGGTGATGACTTCGTATCACATTCTGCATCAGGGACCCATTTTCCCCCCACCGGCATGACGTAACTCTGCCGCAAACAGGCGGATCTCTGAAAACCACTGAATACCTGCCAGCAGCTGTTCGGTTATCCGCCATTGCAATGCGGTGTCATCATCCGATCTCCATCCGGTCCCCTGAGGTGAACCAGGCCGGGTATCGTTCGCAGGGTAACGGATGCCGGTTGAAAATGCTCGATTGCTCGCCGCAGTTTACAACGCGTTTCGCTAACAAGTAGGCCATTTTCCGGGGAAAACGTTGGCTGGCGCCGACCATCACCACTGTCGTTCAAATCGACCCCGGAGTCAAGACGCCATCATGGGGTGATTATCGATGCGATCGATAACATCCGATCCCTGCTGTCAAATCAATTGAATCTGTGCTAATAAAAAAGCGAGAGGGGCACGGTATCATCGTCCGGTTCATTGCCATAGCGCGATACTTCCTGCCGGGGATTCATTCCCGTGATTCAATCGCAGAGAAGATTTCCTCGGCCACCTTTCGTCCGCCCGCGATCACCGCCCGACTATAATTTCGTTCCGGCCCGTCTTTCAGCATACAGCACCCCCGGTCAACGATGAGAGAAACGTCTTTTTCTTATAAGAGTGGGGAGTGTGGAGGAAACCATGGCAACGGAAACCCGCAATTGCCAAAACGGGGTCATAAAAGGGATGCTTCAAGATCAATCGCCTTTTCTGACGACCTTGCTGGACACCATTCCCAACCCGGTCTTTTTCAAGAACGTCGATGGCATTTATCAGGGCTGCAACAAGGCCTTTGCGGAACAGATCCTGGGATTGCCCAAAGAGAAAATTGTCGGCTGTTCGCTTTTCGATCTGCCAGAGGCCATACCCGGTGAACTGGCCGCAGTGTATTTCCGGCAGGACGAGGACTTGATTCGGAATCAGGGAACCCAGTTTTATGAATCGATCGTGCGCTGCACCGACGGTGTCGAGCGGCATTTTTTGTTCAACAAGGCCACCTATTTTGACGCCCAGGGGCAGGTGGATGGCATCGTGGGCGTCATGCTGGATATCTCCGCACGCAAGAAGACGGAAGATGCCTTAAGGCGAAGTGAGGAAAGATTCCGCAGGCTCTTCGAGGACGCTGTTTTGGGCATATTTCAATCCGATGCAGACGGGGAAATTTTTAGCGTGAACCCGGCTTTTGCACACATGTTCGGGTACGAATCGCCGGAGGGCCTTCTGGCCGATGTGGGCCAAGATGCGGTCAGACTGTATGCCAATCCTGCCGATCGATCACAGAATATCCGGAACGTCATTGAAAGGGATGCGCCCTTTCAAAAAGAAACGCTGTATCGCCGCCAAGACGGCACGATCTTTACGGGTAATTTTCATGCCTGGAAGGTCAAAGACGAAAATAATTGTCTGCTTTATTTAGAAGGTTTCGTCGAAGATATTACGAAACGCAAGCAAATCGAAGAGTCGTTGCGTGAATCGGAAAGTCGCCTGCGCTTTCTTTCCTCCAGGCTCTTGTCGGCCCAGGAAAGTGAAAGCCGGCGTATTTCCATGGAAATACACGATGCCCTGGGGCAAAACCTTGCCGTTCTGAAACTCCAGATCGAATCCGTGGTCAAACAGCTGCGCAAGGATCAGAGAAGCCTCAAAGAAGACTGCCGAAAGTCCTTAGAGCTCATCGATCAGACAATTGAAAGCGGGCGCAACCTTGCGCGGGATTTGAGCCCTTCCATCATCCAAGACCTGAAAATCGGCGGAACTCTTCGATGGATGCTCGATGAGTTTAAAATTCAAAACAAGATCAAGACATCCCTGGAAATGGGCGACATCGACGATTTGTTTTCCGACGCAGATCAGATAATTATCTACCGTATTTTTCAGGAGGTTCTCAGAAACATTCAAAAACATGCCGATGCCCGGAACATTTCGGTCCTCATCAGAAAAGAAGGCCAGAATGCCATTTTTCAGATCGAAGACGACGGCAATGGATTCGATTTCGAGGAATACTGGAATCGGCATGTGGCCGAAAGAGGCCTGGGACTGGCGGCCTTGGATGAGCGTTCGCGCATGCTGGGCGGAACACTCGACATTTGCAGCCGGAAGGGCAAGGGCACGCGAATAACCCTGAAAATACCCATCAGCGGCGCCATCAGCTTTTCACTATGACCCCCTACCGCATCATCATTGCCGACGATCACGCCATGATGCGTGACGGCATCAAAACACTTATTCAGGCGACCCCCGGCCTGAAGGTCATCGGAGAGGCCGGTGACGGTTTCGAATTGCTCAAGGTTTTAAAAACCAAAGTGCCCGATCTGATCATTCTCGATGTGGCGATGCCCGGCCTGCGGGGCATAGAGGCGGCCCATGAAATCAGAGCGCAACACCCGGAAGTGGCCGTCCTCTTTCTGAGCATGCACAAAAGCAGGGAATATCTTTCCATGGCGATCGCGGCCGGTGCAAAGGGATACTTGCTGAAAGAAAATACCGGTGCCGAACTCCTGGTGGCCATCGATCAGATCCGAAACGGAAAAACATACCTGTCACCATTTTTGGCCCAGGAGTTTTCAATCGACCTCATCGACATTTGCCACAGTACCGCCAAGATCCAGACCGACCCATTGACCAAGAGGGAAAGGGAAGTTCTGAAATTGATTGCAGAAGGGAACACGAGCCGCCAAATCGGCAAACTGTTGTTTATCAGTCAGCGCACCGTTGACCGCCATCGCTCCAATATCAAAAAAAAACTCAAACTCAACCGCACCGCCGACCTGGTCAAATATGCCCTCGAGAGGGATTACACCACCAATCGTTCCTGAGGGACGGGTTCAGCGAATACGCACTTATACCCATTTAGGGCCACGTAATTGAGTACAAGTGGGCATTGTATTGTCGGTGGTAATACATATATATACTTATGGGGGATCGTGCAGTGCTATCGGGTTACCGTCACGATCGACCTTGGAAAACCACCCCGCCCCACCGGCCGGCATCAGTCGACCTGGTGATGGTCCACCGAAATTAAGAGGGACGCAGCGGGAGGGAAGTTTTCAACGGATGAAAGGATATTAACGCGTATTTAGTCGTGTCGCTAAACGAATCAGCGCCCTGGCCGCTCACCCCGGTGAAGCGGGGTAGGGAATCAGTTCGCGCAGCGGCGCGGTGCATAGAAAGTCAGAGCAATGGAAAAGAGATACTGCCACCGGTGTGAAACGGATACATGCATTAGCTGCCGTTATTTTACGACGAAAAGTGTCACGGCCGCATTTGACGGTAAAATGCTCAACTACGGTTCCAGTGGCATGTATGCCGAATTGAAAACCCATTTTAAAGAAGGCACGCTCCTGCAGGTCAGAACGACGGGCCGGCCGGCCGAATGTTTCAGATCGGAAACTGAAGACGGATATCGTTCGAATTCGCTCGCCGAGGTCAGGTGGTCCAAGCCGATCACGTGTGAAGGAGACACCTGTTACGGCATTGGGCTCAAATACGTCTGAAACGAAAGTGAGGATCCATGAATTCGCAGGATAGAAGAATATGGCAGCGCACGTCCTGTAGTGTCCCTGCCAAATTTCGAATCGGCACTATCGGTCCGTTACATGATGCCACCATAATCAACAATAGCAGGATCGGCATCTATCTTATGGGTGAGACAGCCTTAGCTGAGGGAGAGGTGTTGCATGTCTTTGTGGATAAGCGACAGCTTTCTTTCCATCGAGGTGATGATTTCAAGCTTTGCGAATCAACGGCCAAATGGTGCCGGCCGATATCGACACCTGAATCGCGGCATTTCGGTATCGGCGCCCAACTGGATGGCTGGCGCCAGTCGATCGATGGCACGGCGATCCAAAAGATAGTTTACAGGTGTGACGACTGCGAGAGAGATGTGCCCTGCGATGACATCCATAAAATCGAGGGTCCGCTATACTTGTGCCCGGATTGTTTCGCTCATATGCAAAGGATCCCCGAAGGCCCCTATAAGACGGCTGCTCTGCGGTTTTTATTGGGCAATATCCTGTGATTGGCGCCCTGGTTCAGGATTTCCCTCCCCCTGATTGCCCATGGGACCGTGACGGGCAAAGACATCTTTTCCCCACGCTACGGGTCCGTATCAAACTGCCTTTTGTCGACTGCTTTTGCATGGATTAAGAAGGGCAGGGCTTGTTGGTCACGGACAAATGTATTAGCATTATCAGTAAACCGCGTTATCCCGAACGAAAGAATATCGAAAATACAGGCACCACAGAAGCCTCATCGGCACGTGAAAGGACGATTATGTTGACCAAGAGAAAGCTTGGAAGGCAGGGTCTAACCGTATCTGCGCTCGGGTTGGGTTGTATGGGAATGAGCCAGTCATATGGCGTATCTGACGAACGCGAAGCGATTGCCACGATCCACCGGGCCATTGATCTCGGCCTGACCTTTTTCGACACTGCAGAGGCTTATGGCCCATATAGTAATGAGGAACTGCTGGGACGCGGCCTGAAAGGGCGGCGTGACAAAGCGGTGATTGCGACCAAATTCGGCTTCTGCTTCGAGAAGGGTAAGATAGTCGGCCTTGACAGCCGGCCGGAGCATATCCGAGATGTGGCTGAGGCCTCACTGCGTAGGCTCGACACCGACGTCATCGATTTGTTCTACCAGCACCGTGTCGATCCTGCCGTGCCGATCGAGGACGTGGTCGGCGTGCTTGCTGACCTGGTGCGCGAGGGTAAGGTGCGTTACATCGGCCTATCCGAGGCCGGAGTAGACATCATTCGGCGCGCCCATGCGGTGCACCCGATTTCTGCGCTGCAGAGCGAGTATTCCCTGTGGGAACGCAATCTGGAGTCAAGCCTCATTCCGCTCCTGCGTGAACTCGGCATCGGCCTCGTGCCGTTTAGTCCACTCGGCCGCGGTTTCCTGGCCGGGACGGCAAAACGTGCGGAGGATTATTCGGAAGATGATTTCCGGAGGGGCGACCCGCGCCTGCAGGGCACTCACTTCGAAGCAAACATGCAGGCAACTGCCATCGTGAGCGAAATGGCCGGGCATAAGGGGGCGACGCCGGGACAGATCGCGCTGGCATGGCTGCTGCAAAAGGGTGATGACATCGTACCCATTCCGGGAACGAAGCGGCGCCGCTATCTCGAAGAGAATGTCGAGGCCACCAAACTGGCGCTCAGTGCCGAGGAGATCGAGCGGCTCGACACGGCGCTGCCGCCGGGAATCACAGCCGGCCCCCGCTACAACGAGCGCATGATGTCGTTCGTCGACCGCTGACAACGGTATCGCCGCCACGGGCAAGAAGGCTTTGGGTCTTCACTTTGCGGCTTATGACAAGCGCCATAGATTCTTAACAGTCTGTTAACGGATAGTGGGCGTGTCTTATGTAACGTGTCTGCGGCGGTCACAATATCCCGCCTTAAAAAAACTGGTAACCGAAAGATTTCCTTCAACAATGAACAAAAAATCCTCGCTGTTTCTTTTCATGGCCTATCATTAAACCACCTGACTGCTGAATTCTAATATTATTGCCGGCGTGCGCATTCTAATAAGGGGCGTCGCACTGCCAGTAATGCTCAGCTTGTTTTCCCTGATTATTTCAACGGCGACATCCCCGCGGTAGGCGCGAATTCCTGCTGGCCCGACTGGGTGATATATCGGCTACATTGCAATTCCCTCCATTGCGGCTTAGGCCATCTTGATGATCCATTGCCGTCTCCCGAATTCCTGCAAATTGAAATGACATCGCCGTGACGTTTCTGACATGTCTGCTCGTCGCCGGCCTAAAGGGCAAATAAGGGTTTCGAAACAATTTCTGCGCGGCAAGAGAAATCTTGAAGCCGATGCCGAAATTTGAAGTTTCAAAAAAACGATCCAAAAAATTTAACATCGCATCGCACATGATACGTTGCGGTAGCAGTCAAGAGGGTTAGACAGTCTGTTTATTTTGACATTTACTGCATTTAATGAGAAAATATGTGTCAATATTCTTTTATTTTTTTCCATCCTTATGAGATAAAAAACTGTAGAATTTTATAATAAAAAACATTTGTAAAAAAGAAGGAAGATTACGGATTATGAAAAACTTCGCCTTTTGGTCAATTTTAATATTGTCTCTGTTAACTCTATTCTCCTGCGCCACTGTCCCAACCGATTCGGTAAGACCAACCGACCAGCAACCGACAGTAAGCAATTCTATTCAGCAAAAAACCCCCGAATCACCTACGGGACTGAAAAGGAAAGTTGCCATTGCCCGTTTTACGAATGAAACAAAATATGGACAGAGTTTTTTTATCGATAAGGATAATGACAGGATAGGGAAACAAGCGGTTGATATTTTGTCCGCAAAACTTGTCACTTCAGAGAAATTCATACTCCTTGAACGGGCTGATCTCGATAAAATTCAGAAGGAATTGAACTTAGGTAATACATCGCCACTTCGAAATATGGCCGATTATCTGATCGTTGGTTCTGTTACGGGATTCGGACGCAGGGACCAGAGTCAAGTCGGCGTTTTCAGCAGGGTGAAAAAACAAACCGCATACGCCAAAGTTTCCATACGCCTAATCGATGTCTACACAGGGCAAATTATTTACTCTGAAGAAGGGGAAGGTGAAGCCTATTCCGAAGCAGGCACTGTGATGGGGATCGGAGCAAAAGCCGGATACGATTCCGTCCTTAATGACAAAGCACTTGATGCCGCAATTACCAATCTTTCCTCCAATATTATTGAAAACCTGATGGACAAACCTTGGCGAGCTTATATTCTCGGATACGATAAAGGTTATTTTATCATTTCGGGCGGTAAGACACAGAATATTCGTGTCGGCACTGAATTCGACGTTTTTTTGGAAGGCAAAAAGATAAAAAATCCTCAAACGAATATGTATATCACGCTGCCCGGGGAAAAGGTCGCTATTTTGAAAGTTAACCAGTGCGTCGGCGACACCATACAAAATGAAGTCTCATTTTGTACATTGGTAAACGGAAGTTTACAGCGCTACACAGCCTCTGCCGATTTCTCTAATTTATACATACAGGAAAAATAGGTCGAATAATGAAAAAATTAATTGTTGTTTGCGTGTTTCTCTCGATTTTACCTGTTTTATATAGCTGCGGATTCAAGGAAAGTGTCGTTCAGCCCGATAACCAAAGTTACCTGTGGTTTACCGGTAATACGGTTAATGCGTCAGCAATGGTTGACAACAACCGTGAATTTAAAATCGAGCCGGGTTATTATCTGGACAGCCACGGACAAAAGGTAAAAAAATCAGGCAAGGCTCTTTATGAGGTCAAACCCGGCAAACATGAAGTCGTGGTAAAAAGAAACGCTGAAATTATCGTTCATCGAGTATTAATGATCAGTGCCGGAGCAACCAAGGAGGTTAGAGTTCCATGAGTATAAAATTCCTCGTTAGATTACTATTAGCTTCTGCAATTTCTTTGTTGAGCATAAGCTGTGCATCCCAAAAACCGATGTATTACTGGGGCGACTACTCTGATTCCTTATATGACTGCAAAAAAAAACCAGGAGCGGAGACATTGGTAAAGCATAAAGCGGCGCTCGAGAATATTATTGAAGAATCGACAAAACGCGAAATGAGAATTCCACCCGGTGTGTGTGCTGAATTAGGATATGTATATGCAGCTCAGAACAATAGTAAAAAGGCAATCGAACTTTTCAACATGGAAAAGCAAACCTATCCTGAATCTTCCCTGCTTATGGACAGGTTGATCAGTCAAACTGAAAAAAGAACTAATTACGGTGTCTCTTCCGGTAACGAAATCGATAAAAAAGCCGTTGAAAACGAAAAATCTAGCGGAAAGGGGGCCCAGTGAAAAAAATCAGTCGCTTCGCACTTAGTATTATTCTCTTGGCAATCGCTGGGAACGTGATCATTGGCTGTGCCCCAAAGGCCATCACCAAGGGCGAAGAGTTTCCTTTAATGTACGAAGAGACGCCGCTTACTATTCTGATTATGCCACCGATGAATGAGTCGACAGCGGCGGATGCAAAAGAATATTACGCGACGACGGTCCAGGAAATTCTTTCTCACTGGGGGTATTATGTATTCCCTTACGAGATAACGGCAGATATCCTAAAGATGGAAGGAATTTATGATGCTGAGCTGGTTCGGAACATCCCTTCATCAAAATTCAGAGAGTATTTTGGTGCTGACGCGGTACTTTTTACAACCATCAAAAAATGGGATTTAAGTTATATGGTTCTGTCGTCGACATTGACAGTATCAATAGATGAAGAGCTAAAATCGACCAAAACCGACCAGACGCTTTGGAAATACAACGGGACTGTTGTTGTTGATCTTTCTGGAGGAAACGCTGGTGGCGGCGTTGCTGGACTTATTGCGTCAGCCGTTATCACAGCCGCACAGACCGCGATGGCTGATTATGTCCCCTATGCGAAACAAGCGAATTATCGTGCGCTGACCTCACTGCCATTCGGTAAATACCATCCACAATATTTAACAGATCAAAGTATGCAGTTTATAGATCAAACACCAAAATAAGGTGAATTGATATTTACTGCTGATTATTTCCTCCAACAAGAAAATGTAATGTTAAAATGTGCCCGCCTTATCTCTGCTTTGTGATATAATTGTTACAGCATTGTGATTAATAACAAATTTAAAAGGAAAATAATCATGCGGGGAGCATTGTTCATCGGCCTTGCCATCGTATTGCTGATTGTGGGTATTCTGGTCACGAAAAATATGGGCGTCGATAATTCGAGCAGCGACACAAAAACGCAAGCGAAACAGTACACCGAACGAGCGGAAAGTGCTGCTGATAAGGCGAGGGACAGAATTAAAGATATCAGTGGGAAATTGCCCGGGTCAGAATAGAAGTGGTTTGAAAACGTCAGATCTGGATTGAGGGCAAGGCGCAGGACGATGAAAAAGCGCAGCCATATCCAAGGATATGTCCGCAGGGGCGCGGGTTAGGGCCCTGCGACCCTGCCAGTGAAGGTCTGCAACACAGCCATCAGGCAATAGATGGGGTTTTGAAACCGCCTCTAACCATTTTCTGAGGCTGTTATTCCAATGGATGTCCCCCACGTTTTTCCCGCCATTCCGAATCCAGCGCAGTATCCAGCTGCGCGTCCCGTCATTATTATTTCTTTATGGAATTCTATTCTTTTCTTCGGCTGCCTTATTAAGGGTTTACGTGCGGAAGTCGCTGAGCACCCCCATCGCTCCAAGGTTAACCAAAACGCCTCGACCCCTCATATGATTTAATAATTACCCAAGTTGAGCGTTTCATATTTTCGAAATGACAAAAATAAAATAATTATAAGGAATTCTGCCAATTTGACTTTCGAAAATATAAAACCCTACGGGATTTCCAATTTCATCGCATCTACGGCGTCAAATGCCGTCCCGCATAGCAGACTATAGCGGAACGACATTTTCCTTGTATCTGCGGCAAACTTAAAAATCGCTCAATTAGGGAATTATCAATTGATTTGAACCCTATTAAATGTTTAAAGACGTCCCTCAGGCCGCCAGTTTTCCTGTCACAGCCATCGCAATCAGCGTGTTGACGTGTCCAATTTTGATCGTATCTTTTTCACGAAAGAGTTAATCTCAAAGGCCTATCCCTAAAATGACATGGAATCATCGGGATAGATCAAGCCATGACCAAGGGAGGGAAGGATGCGACTCAAAGGAAAAACTGTCGGTATACTCGTCGGACCCGGATATGAGGATTTGGAATTCTGGGTGCCGTACATGCGCATGCAAGAGGAAGGCGCAGACGTCAAGGTGATTGGGACCAAGGGTGGTGCAACTTATAGAAGTAAAAGCGGTGGGCTGACCGCCGAAAGTCAGGTTGGCGCCAAAGAGATATCCGCCGACCAGTTGGCGGCGCTATTGGTGCCGGGCGGATGGGCCCCGGACAAGCTGCGCCGGGATCCGAATATCCTGCAACTGGTTCGGGAGATGCATGCCCAGGGTAAAATCCTGGGATTCATCTGCCACGCCGGATGGGTTGCGGCCAGTGCTAAAATCTGCAAAGGCAAACGGGTTACCGGAAGCATTGGTATCAAAGACGACATGCAAAACGCCGGCGCCACATGGGTGGACGAACCGGCCTTTCGAGAGGGGAACCTGGTGTGGGGACGCGTGGTGGCCGATATTCCGGATTACTGCCGTGAACTGATCGCGGCGCTTTCAGGCTGAATGCCCAAAAAGATGTACAGAAAAGTAGCCATTTCAAAAGATAGAGCCAAGAATGAATGAGTTCGACAGGCGCCATCGACGGATAGTTGGACACTAATCGGTGCCTGGCTGCAGATGGGTCTGTAGAACTTTCGTCAGATCCCGGATACATTCGTCTACGGTGTTGTAAACATAGCCGGCCAATAACTGACCGTCGTCATAAACATCGATAGCCGGTGTGAATGGCGGTTTGGCCAGGAGCGCATTGATGATGACGTCGATGCCCGTTTTTCGGCAGGCCAGAATAATACCTTCGTCCGGCGGATTTTCAGGGGAGTGATCGGGAAGCGGTTGAGATACGCCCTCCGGTCTATGGTACAACATCTGATAACGGACACTCGGCGGCAGGTAGAGGGCATAGACGGACGGCGGCACCGTTAATTTTCGATGAAGTTCTTCGAATAAAACTTTTTCCTGGTCCTGCAGCGTACGAAAGGTAACCAAGTAACCTTCCCGCAAATACGGCGCCATTCGCTTCAAAAGATCTTTGAGCAGGTTGTGCCAACCTTGGACAGAATCATTCTGACCGGCCGGTGAGCGGCTTTCGATGACCTCGGCGATGCGAGAATTGGGCGTATTTTCGGATGGCTTCACGGCGGTTTTCCTTCGATGATTCAAAACGAAGAATGCGGTGAATATTTCTCTACTTAATTATAGCTTCTATATTATTCTCTGATTATTGCCCAAGCAAGCTAATGAGTCGGTCCACCGTTGTCAAATAAGTCGTCTCGACTGAAAATGTTTCAAACATAATCGCGTTTTTACTATCGATACGACCGGGGGGGCCTGTCTGAAATCAAATTCTCTCTTCTACCTTGATATCGATTCAATGATGCTTAGGATAATCTGCGAAGACAATTAAAGTCATCCATGATGTTCTCAATCAAAACCGCGGTGGCCGAACCTTCATTGCAACTGATTATTTTCAATTTGGCGTTGAGCTGGGGACTGATGGTTCTCGTCTGGCTGGTGCAAGTCATCATCTACCCCGGCTTTCACCGAATTCCGTCCGGCAGCTTCATCGATTACCACAGATCGTAAATCTGCAGGATCTGAAAGATCACGCGGTCGACCCTGAGCCTCACGAGCGAGGGCCATTTTAGCGAGAGGGAAAGAAAGTAGATGCGCCGCACGACACTTGATTTCGGAACACACCTCGATGCAACGGTATCTCGAGTGTGGCGTCTGATTACAGACACGCAAACCTGGACCCATTGGGGGCCGTCTGTATGCGAAGTCGACAGTCCGGAGCGTTTCATCTGCGCTGGATTGACGGGTCGTATCCGGACGCCTTTTGGACTTTGGGCACCTTTTAAAATCATTACTTTTGAGCCGGAACATTACTGGGACTGGCGGGTGGGTGGCGTGGCGGCTACCGGTCATCGTGTGGAAGCCCGGGGAGGCAATCAAAGTCAGTTGATTTTCACTGTTCCTGTCTGGGCAGCTGTATACGGAATCGTGTGCCGTGTCGCCCTGAATCGTATAAAGCGACTGCTAAGTGACTCGTTACAGGAGGATTGACCGTGAAAAGAGTTCTCGTCACCGGTGCCACCGGATTCATCGGCATAGAGGTGTCCCGGCAGCTCGCTGAGCGTGGCATGTCCCCGCGGCTGATGGTCAGGCGTCCCGTGCGGGGTCTTATGCTGAGAAATCTGGATGCCGAAATTATGCAGGCCGATATACGCAGCCCCAAAAGCCTGCGTCGTATTCTCAGCGGAATCGACACCGTCATCCATTTAGGGGCCCGAGCGGCTTTTGAACCCTATCCGCGACTGTTTCCCTCGATTGTCAGAGGCTCGCTAAATCTCATGCAAGCTGCAATCGATGCTGGCGTTAACAGTTTTGTATATGGTGGCAGTCTGCTTGTTTACGGGGATACCGTCAAACCAATAGATTATAATACGGAACCGTCGCCGATGTCCGGTTATGGACAGGCCAAGCTCGAGGCCGAACGGCGCCTCGAAGAGATGGCCGTTCAGGCCGGCATTTGCTTTGTATCCTTACGGTTACCGCATGTTTACGGGGCCCACAGCCTGCTTTTCGACCAGGTTCGGCATGGTAGGGTCTTTTTCCCGGGACGAGGTGACAATTTGTTTGCGCATATGCACGTCGTCGACGCGGCTCGTTCCCTCATACAGGCCGCTGAAAACGGCCGGGCGCAAATTTGGGCCGTGGCCGATGATCTGTCATGTACTTGGAATGAATTTTTTGAAACGGTGAGAACCTACTATCCGCGACTGCGGGTGATGCACATTCCACAAAAGATATCTTATTTGGGGACGCGACTTTTGGACGTTCTTTTTGGGTTAACCGCTCAGCCGAATCCATATCCCAGCGGCGCGGTCTCTTGCTGGAATCTGGGTTTACCGGTTGAACCGGAAACAATGAAAAAATCGGTCGGTTTGAAACCCAAGTTTCCGACTATTCATGAGGGCATTCCTGCTGTGTTGGACGATTCCATCTCTTTTTACTGGTTACCGTCCAACCTCGATCGGGTATAAAAACAGACCCGAAATGATAGATTTTCATGCCGTTTGCGGGGGATGTTCTGCGATGCGAAACCCATGTTAACATGCAAAGCCCAGGATGCTTTCCTCGTTTTGATACGAATTCGGAGAGGATTATGAATTCCCGGAATTCATTGAATTCAAACCCGACAAAAATGGTATCTCTGACGAAAACCCGTTTCACAGAGATGCTTATCGAAGAAAACGCTTTGGAACAAAACGGGTTCGAACGGTGGATCTTTTGTTCAGGTATGCTGTTCAACTCGCCGGACAAGTGGTGGGGCGATCATGGCCGGCGGGATTATCCCCATGAGGGTATCGATTTTTGCCTGTACGGGGATCGCAGCCAACGGACGCGACGTATCGATGAAAAAACGCGAATCCCGGTCATGCACGACGGCGTGGTCAAGGCAATGTTCACTGATTATCTCGGCAAAGCGATCATAATCGAACATGAAAACCGCGCCATAGAAAAAGGAAGGTTCTTATCGATCTATGCCCACACAAAACCACAGGCTGGTCTTCAAATCGGCGTGTCTGTAGAGGAAGGTGATGTCATTGCAACCCTTGCCGACACCGGCAAATCAAAATCCGGCATCATCCCGCATTTGCACTTTTCCCTCGGGCTCCCCTCCCGTCATTTTTCTTATGACCGGTTTGAATGGCGAACGATAAGAACACCCGAAATGATAACCTTGCTGGATCCCCTGCAAGTCATTGATTGGCCCCACCAGGCACTGGCTTTGGGAAATACTGCCTGCCGAGAACTTTAACCCGCACACGAACACTTTTCAGCAAATCTGCAAAATAAACATATTATCAAAGGGAAAATTATTATTCTTATTTGAGGTAGTTCTATTGCGTTCCGACAAAGTAAGGCCGGAATCGGCTCTGGTCCCACGTCAAGGCACTATCGATCTCGCTGAGAAGCCTGTTTTTATCCTCGGGAAATTTCCCAGACAGATTCAGATAGTTTGTGTAGTGATCGCTGGTCAGAATGGTTCGGCACGCTAAGTTCTCTATAAACCGGCGTGTTTCCTTCAAAACCTGATGGGGCGAAAGGACTCGAAATCGACCTTTTTTTATTTGGTGCAGAAGGTGCACTTGTTGTGTGGGCATCCTACCGTGGCTTGGATCAAAAGGCTGTCGGCTTCACTTGGTGGCCGGTATATGGGACCTTCGTAACGCAATTTACATGCTCCTTGTCACCCGCTCTTCTATGATTTTAGTCTTTTCACCAGCTTGGCCACCCGCCGGCCCAGCTTGCGTCCGTTTCCCTGGCTGTTGCCATCCGGTGTCCCCACGCAAGCGGTTCCGTAGTGACCGGTGGCCGACAAAGGATCACCGACAATGATCATGCCGTAAATCAGCAGGGAATAGATAATTGACATCATGGTGGTTTCTTTTCCGCCGGTGGGATCGCCCAGTGTGGCGAAAGCGGCACCGACTTTATTTTCCATCTTCTTGCGAACACCGACAAAATCATACAGGACCATCTTTCAACTGGGCGGCCATCAATAAAGCAGATGAAGCTAATGAGCCGGCCAAGAGCTGTCAAGGAACACGTTATCAGCATACTCGCGAGTTCAAAGGTGGGAGAGTATTGCATCATAAACGGTCCCAAAGAATCGGGCCTGTGATCCTTGGTTTTCAGGTTAAACGGATCACTTGATGATAGTATTTGGCTATCAGTAATATGACGATCCGCTCTTATTGCCTGACGACACAGTCGTAAATATATTAACCCCTACTATAGCCTATTGAGCATTGCACCTCATAACTCATCTCTTCTCACCAAATCTATTAAGGGAATGGATCTAAAAAATGGATACGAAAAACGGAAGCTTCGGAAAATATAAAGATGACCTGGGCGAAGAGTTTTACTGTCCCATCGAAGACATAAGAGACGACCGTCAAGTTTCAGAGTGGAAGATCGACAATTGTGTGGAAGCATCGACAGCCGGTCGTTATTCGGGAAACATCAATGTGGTCGATCGCTTCACAGGCTGAAACACATATGATCACCTTGATCTCCTTTTGTGTCAAAAATTGTCATTTCCGTTTTTGACACAGAAGTTGAAGTTGACTTTTTGAAAAAGTATTGACAATGCCTACCCAAAAGTATGCAATCATCACAAACAATTGTCATTCAGGACAAACTCTACGACATTGCAGGTTTTAAAATTGAAAACTTTGTATTTACCGTATCGGTACCCACCGAAACGGTAGATACGGTGAAAGGGAGAATAAAAATGAAGGTTAACATAAAATGCTTTGGCGACTTGGCGAAGAATCACAACTGTGATCATTACAAGAGCACCGAGGTGGAACTCACGGAGGGTGAAAAGGTGTCCAAAATCATGGACGCATTTGGTATCACCGAGGAAGAGGCAAAGATCGTTTTCGTGAACCACAGGATTTCGAGTGCTGACAAACTATTGAAAGACGGTGACCGGGTGTCATTGGTTCCGGCCACCGGCGGAATGTAAATGCGGGTAATGTTAAATGAAACTTGGTCTCGGAAATAGCCTCATTCTCTATGGTCTAACGGCCGGCGTTTTCTTCATCATTGATCTGTTTTGGCTGGGTGCCGCCGCCAAAGGACTCTACGAGCGACACATCGGCAGCCTCCTGCGTGAAAACGTAAATTGGACGGCTGCAATTCTATTCTACCTCATGTACATCGGCGGCATCCAGTTTTTCGTACTGTTCCCAGCGATACAAGGGGGAGATGGGATTTTGCGAACGGCACTCATCGGGGCTGCGCTCGGTTTTTTCGCCTATTGCACCTTCGATCTGACCTGCCTCGCGCTTTTACGGAACTGGTCTCTCTACATCACCGTAATCGATATCATCTGGGGAACCTTCTTGACCGGATTCACGTCAGCTGTCACACTTTGGCTGGCGCGATCCTTTCTTCCCATCGGATAATGTCCACTTACAAAGTCAATCCGCGACAAATAGACGGCACAACAGAGCATTCAATTATCATTTATGGATGGATACTATGTAGTGGATGGAAACCTTCTACACCGGTTTATCGAAAGAGAAAACAACCTGCTCTCAAATTTCAGTCATGGGTTCCTTTCGATATCGACGAGCTTCAGCCGAATGGTGCCTTTGGCCCTTGACGGATCCACTGCTCGATCTCCCTGAGTCATCACGATCCGATTGCGTGCCGACAGTCTTCTGGCGGCGCTGCGGGCCGGTCATATAAGCGGCCGCAATCGCTCGCTTTCATCCGCGGGTCGCACGCGCCGCGCCGCTTCGCTGGGACATATCGTTGCGCCACGGCCAAGAGTCTGAAGGAGCTCAAGAATAGCCTCTTCGAGTTTCCGGTCGATGGATGTCAGTGGGGTATTGCGACATTTTTTGAGCAGCACTTAAAGGCAGTTCAATTTTTTTGCCACATGCGGCGCCACCCGATCTTACGTCCGCATACCTCGCACCACTTGATCCGTTGCTCTCCGACGGGCATTCGAACGTCATGGCGAGAGTCGTCTTTCTTGCCCGTTGATTAGGAATCCGTCATCTTATTTTGTCTTCCACTGGCGTTCAGTATTCTGCCGGCCATTGCCGCACCGCTCAGAAAGGCGCCTTCGATTCTCGAGTTGCAACACCAGTCCCCGCAGACACCGATCATCGCCTGGCGGTCCCAAAGACAGCCGTCGGCGATGGGGTTTTGTGCACGGGCAAAGCGCCAAAGGTGGGCGGCTGCGAATTCCGGTTCTTCGACACGGCTGCCGGCAGCGGCAAATAACGATGCAGTGAGGCGGCGGACAATCTCCCCGGGATGATGATCGATGTGGTCGGTCGACCAGGCGGATTCGGCATGCAGAACCCAGCACTCATGCGTCCCACGGCCCGGTTTACTCGAATTTCTGGCTGCCCAGACGATCTCGGAATCATGGATGAATGCGCCGTCGAACGGCAGGTCAAGGGGCTTGCTGAAGGCCAGCATGACCGCCCAACAGGGATCCATGCGGACTGAATGCGCCCGGCTGATCAATGGGGTGAGTCCCTCTAAGGTTTCGGCGCATTGCTCCGGGGGTGTGGAGACGACAAGAGCATCGAAACTTCCAAGATTGTCGCCGTTCTCATCCGTCAGAAAGACGAAATTATCCTTCCTGGTCACGTGTTGCACGCGGGTGCGCCAGCGGATATTCAGAGAGTTCGATAGATGACGGGCTATCGATATCATGTCGGGAACACCGACAAAACGTTGATGCATTCTTTTTTCTTCGCGGACTTCGCCGTTGCGAACCGTGCAAATGCGACCGTCCCACAGGTTGACGATACCGGCCTGAAACCAACTGTCAACGATTGCCCTGATTCGTTCGTCCCTCACCGTAAAATATTGGGCACCATGATCGAAAGTAAAAGAATCGGTGCGCCGAGTGGACATTCTTCCACCCGGTATAGGAGACTTTTCGAAAAGCTGTACCAAATGTCCGTGATCTGACAACGTGCGGGCGGCAATCAAGCCGGACACGCCTGCGCCGATGACCGCCACGCGAATCGGCGACGAGACGGCTGTTTTGGACACTCTCGACGTGTACGTAGCCAGATCGAGACGGGTGGCATGGGATTGGGTCGAACGGGGCCTCAAAGTTCCGATGACCGGCTGTTCGGGTTGAAAAGGACGATCGAAAAGTCCAAGACACCACAGTATCCCGCCGTAGGAATTGGGATCGCTGCCGTCCAGCGCGTAGCGATGGTTCAGGTCGATCATCATTTTTAACGCCGCTTCCGGCGAACGGGTCCAATAAAGTATGGCTTTTCCCCAAGTCATGCGAATGTTGTTGTGCAGTTCGCCATGGATGAGAAGCGACTTTTGCGCGGCGTCCCAAAGCGGGTCCCCGGTGTTGGCCCTGGCCAACTGTTCCCAGGGCAGAATCGACGGCCGCGGGTCCTGCCGGTGGTCTTCGAGGGTCTTGACCGCCCAGTCCGGTAATGCATCGATGGTGTCCGGATGACGATGATAAAAGCACAAATTGTGAGCCAGTTCTCTCCAGATCAGCATTTCGTCCAGGAATTTTTCGGCACCTGCCGCACCGGATGAAGCGGTTTCCCTGGCGATACGGAAAGGCGACACATGGCCGTGATGCAGGTAGGCAGACATGCGACTGACACCCGCAGGAAACGCGAGGGCCGCATCGTTCCGTGTTTTGGCGTAATTGTGCAACCCGTGTTGCTTGAACTGTGCCCAGCGCTTGTAACCGGCTACCGACCCGCCCCGTGTGTGCGGAACCGGTCCAACGGTGTGATCGATGCGGCATCTCGCGCACAGATCGGCGATGTCGGCCGATGCCAGGTCGATATTATCGAAACCGAGCCAACCGTGGAAGAGCTGGACGTTCGTTTCCAGCTCTTCGTATCGGCGTGAAATTCTCTTTTCAAATTCGCCCCAAGTGTCCTTCCGAAACTGATAGGCGCGAGCGTAGGGTTTTTTCGAGAATTGCATCGGCAGAATACAAGCCGTATCAACGACCCAGAAAGCGGCCGGGGACAACGCGGCTAAATGTCTGCTCCAGATCGTAAAAGGGGGTGCGGGAAAATCTTCGGTCAGGGTCAGAGCCGCCCTGGACATCAGTCCCCTGAGCGGCGAGGGGCTGCTGAAATGTTCGGCAAGGTGAAAACAATAGAAAATGCCTCGTCGAGTCAGGTCCCGCTGCACATCCCGGGCGCCTTCCAAAATAAATGTGTGGTGGCGATCGGAATTGTAGGGGTGCCGGCCACCTAAACCCTGATATACCAATACCGGCAAATCTAACTTTTTGGCGACGGTGATCGCGGTATCAAGGGCCGGATTTTCGTGACATCTGACTGCATGGTGCATCCAGTAGAGGACAAATTCTCCATCATTTGTAAAAGGTTGACGGTTCAAGGTCCTCGTCCGTTCGACGAGATGATCGGGAAGGAATTTTGCGAAGGCCAAGGGTAGATCGTTCATGCTGGAGTTTCCTTTTATCCCAACGGGAAGTGGCAGGAGACTTTGCGCCCATCGCTGGACGCGAGCTGGGGGGCATCGATACTGCAGCGCGCCTGGGCGTAGGCACAGCGCGGGTGAAAGGTACAGCCCGGTGGTGGATCGATGGGATTGGGATAAGCGATGCCCAGGTGGGTCTCGGGCAGCCCGAGACGCGGATCCGGCGTCAATACGGAGGTCATCAGCGCCTCGGTATATGGATGACGCGGGCGGGCGAAAAGGTCTGCCGTGGCAGCCTCTTCCACGATACGGCCCAGATACATGACGGCCACTCGCGTGGCCAGGTGCTCTACAACCGCCAGGTCATGACTGATCAGGATGTAGGTCAGGGCGAGCTCGGCCCGCAAGTCCAGCAGCAAATTGAGGATCTGGCTTTGGACCGATACATCTAGAGCCGAGGTGGGTTCGTCGCAAATGACCACCTCCGGGCGCATGATCAATGCCCTCGCCACGGCCACGCGCTGTCGCTGCCCACCGGACAACTGGTTGGGGAAGCTCTGACGCAGGCGTGGCGGCAGCCCCACGATCTCAAGGATTTCTTCGACCTTCTCATGCCGAGATCGGATCGTTCCGATATTGTGAACTTGCAATGGCAGCGAAATAATGGCGCTGATCGATTTGCGTGGGTTCAGCGAGGCATAAGGATCCTGGAATACCGGCTGCACTCGCCGGGCCAGTTGGCGGCGGTCGATGTCGATGACGTTCCGGCCGTCGAAAATGATGGTTCCGGAAGTGGGCTGCTCCAGGCGTAAAATCAGCTTGGCTACGGTGCTCTTTCCGCAACCCGATTCACCCACCAGACCCAGCACCGACCCGCGCGCCACACTCAGGTCGACGCCGTCCACCGCCTTGAGCGCCTTCTTTTGGCGGAAAAGTCCGGCACTGACCCTGTAAGTCTTGCAAAGTTCCACTGTTTGCAACACGATCGACGTCACGATGAGGTCCTCGATTGAAAGCGGTGGAGGCTGTCTTCCGGATCGAGCAGGCAGCGGAAGCCGCGGTCCGGCGCCAGCCCGACCATATCGACGTCCGCTTGTGCGCAGCGTTCGAACGCATGTATACAGCGGTTTCGG
Source organism: uncultured delta proteobacterium (assembly GCA_963825595.1). GTDB lineage: Bacteria > Desulfobacterota > Desulfobacteria > Desulfobacterales > SG8-13 > JARFQH01. The sequence goes on from CAWGUE010000022.1 coordinate 77,313, forward strand.
AAGGTGCAACCGCGCAGGCGCCCGATGGGCGTGGGCACAATGCCCGGAATGGAACCGAGGTGCTCGCCCGGGCGGGTTTTGCCGGGAATGGGAATACACGCCATCAGGCCTTGGGTGTAAGGGTGCAGCGGTTGTTCGAAGATTGCCGCTGCCACACCGGTTTCGAACACCTCACCGCAATACATCACTGCCACCCGGTCGGCCACACGTGCCACCACCCCCAGGTCGTGGGTGATCAGGATCAATCCCATGTTGAACTCTTTCTGCAATGCGGCCAACTGGGCCAGGATCTGAGCCTGAATGGTTACGTCCAGGGCCGTGGTCGGTTCATCGGCAATCAGCAACAGCGGGTCGCACATCAAACTCATGGCGATCATCACCCGCTGGCGCAATCCACCGGAGAGCTGATGTGGGTACTGTTTGAGACGGCTGGCCGCGGCGGTGATGCCGATTTTTTCTAGCAGGAATATGGCCCGGTCGCGCGCCTGCGAAACGGTCACCTTGCGATGTCTGCGCAGAGCCTCAACCAGTTGGTTGCCGATGGTGTAACAAGGGTTCAGCGAGGTCATCGGCTCCTGAAAGATCATGGCCATGCGTTTACCACGGATGTCGGACATGGCGCGCGGGCTGACTTTAGTCAGCTCGGTGTCTTCGAATCGCAGGCGCTCGGCCTGGCGCCGGGCCCGGGACGGCAGCAAGTCCATGATAGCCAGGGCGCTGAGGGATTTGCCGCAGCCCGATTCGCCAACGAGGCACACGGTTTCGCCGCGCCGCACCGTAAAACTGATGTCGCGCACGGCGTGCAGAGTGCCGGCCGCCAGAGGAATGTCCACCGACAACGATTGGACCTCGAGCAACGGACTCATGAGCGCCCCTCCGGTGCTGTGATGTCGCGGATACCGTCCCCCATGAGATTGATCGCCAGAACCAGCAGCGAAAGCACGACTCCCGGTATGACGATAACCCAGGGAGTGAACAGCATGAATTCCTTTCCCTCGGAGATCATCAGGCCCCAGGAGGGCAATGGCGGCTGAACACCCATTCCAAGAAAAGAAAGGGCGGCCTCCAGTAGGATGGCGTGGGCCACCTCCAGGGTCGCCACCACGATGAGATTGTTGAGGATATTTGGAATGATCTCGGCGAGGAGGATGCGCGGGGTCGAACAGCCGATGGCCTTGGCGGCGCTGACGTAATCGATGCCGCGCAACTGCTGCGTGCTGGAGCGCATCACCACTGCGAAGCGGTCCCAGATCAGAAAGCCCAGAACCCAGATGATCACCGTCAGGCTGCCGCCGATCAGGGCCACCACTGCCAGCGCGACCAACACCACGGGCATACTCAGACGCGCGGTGATCAAGAAACTGATGACCATGTCCGTACGCCCACCGAAGTAGCCGGCGACCACTCCCAGAGTGGTTCCGATCATTCCCGAAATGAGCATGGCCGAAAGGCCGATTAAGAGCGAAATGCGGGCGCCGTACATCAACCGGCTCAGGTAGTCGCGCCCCAGGTTGTCGGTGCCCAAAGGGTGTTCCCAGGAGCCGTCCGCGTGCCAGAAGGGATTATTCATCCGGTGGGCCAGGTCCTGTCGGTACGGGTCGTGGGGTGCCAGAACGGGTGCCAACAACGCCACGGCCATGATCAGCGCCAGTATAACAGCACCGATGATAAAGCCCTTGTGCCGGATGGTTCGCTGCCGCAGGATCTCGCGCGGCGAGGGGAAAACGACTTCAGGAAGTTTGGCTGTGCTGTCGATGGCCATCAAAGCCTCACTGAACCCGTATACGGGGGTCTAAAAACGCATTGAGCAGGTCTGCGAAAAAGGTCAACATCACGTAAAACATCGACACCAGCAGCACGATGGCCTGAACCATCGGTAAATCGGCGCGCGAAATGCTTTCGTATCCCAAAAATCCGATACCGTTGATGGCGAAAATGGTCTCGATGACCAGGGACCCACCCAGCATGAAGCCAAACTGCACGGCCAGCAGTGATACCACGGGGATGATGGCGTTTCGCAGGGCGTGTTTAAACAAAACCTTACCGGCCCTCAGCCCTTTGGCGCGGGCGGTGCGGATGTAGTCGGCACCTAGCACCTCGAGCATGCCCGAGCGCGTCAGACGCATGATCGCCGGTGTCGCGTAATAACCCAGAGCCACGGCCGGCAGTATAAAATGTTTCCACGTGCTGCTGCCGGAGATCGGCAGCCAGCGCAGCATCACTCCGAATACGATGATCAGGATCAGGCCGAAAAAAAAGGACGGCATGGCTTGACCGATCACCGAAATGGTCAGGGCCGCGCGATCGATCCAAGTGTTGGGCCGAATGGCGGCCAGCACTCCCATGGGCACGGCCAGCATAATCGCAAAAGACAGCGCGCATGCACCCAGGGTCATCGTGACGCTGAGGCGGTTGCCGATAATTTTTTCGACCGGCTGGTTGAAATACGGGGAAATACCGAAATCACCTTTCGAGGCCCTTCGTCCCCAGTCCAGGTACTGGATCAGCAGCGGACGGTCCAGGCCGTATGTGGTCCGCACGAATTCGATCTCTTTGGGACTCGCATCGGCTCCGGCCAGGGCTACCGCCGGATCTCCCGAAAAACGGAGCAGCATAAAGGTGACGAACGACACCGTGACAGCCACCAGCATGGCCAATCCGAGGCGCTTTAGGGTGTAGGCAATCATTTTTGCTCCAGGTTTTACCGCTCGTGTTTTGGCGGTGTGTGGCAGAGCTGCAACGCTGGCAGGCACCCGGCTGCCACAGCCCTTGTATACTTGCACAACGGGATGCGGAACGGCGGCCAACCACTCCGCACCCTTGAAAAGTACTGCCGGTTTACTTCCACTTGGTCAGAAAAAAACGTGGCACTGCGTCAGGGTAGGGAGTAAAATCAAGGTTCTTGTCGAAGGCGTAATTGGCCACCCAGGTGAATAGCGGCAGCCAGTAGGCCTCGTCGGCAATCTTTTTCAGCGCTTTAGTGTATACTTCGAGGCGCTGGCTTTCGTCGATGGAGTTGTCGCCCTTGTCGAGCCAGTCGGTGACTTGCTGGTCCCGGGCAAAGTCGTTGTACTCCATGCGGAAATGCTGGCCGGTGATGTTGGAGATGTCATTCACGCCGTAAGATCCCCAGGTGTTCATTACCAAGGCTACTTTGTCGGCCTGGGTGGCATCGCGCAAGGCCGAGTACTGCAGCCATTTCATAGTGGCCTTGATGCCGACCTCGCGCAGGTATCCCACGATGGCCTCGCCGTATGGACGATCGCGGTATCCGTAGAAGTCGATTTCGAACCCTTCCGGGTAGCCGGCTTCCGCCAGAAGTTTTTTGGCCTGTGCCGGGTCGTAAGAATACCTGGTCACGTCGTCGGTGCAACCAAACTGGGTCGGATAGCAGGCGGCGTGCACCACGCGGCTTTGGCCGCCCACCAGGTTCTTGGCAATGGCTTCGCGGTCCACGGCATGCGATAACGCCTTGCGTACGCGCACGTCTTTGAGCGGAGTGTTGCCGCTTCGGCCGGTAGCATCCATTTGCAGAAAGCCGATACGCATGGTTTCAGCTTTCACCACGGTGAGCGTGGGCACTTTTTCCAGTTTTTCGGCCTGGTCAGTGGGGACCAAATAAATCCAGTCCAGCCCCCCTGTGATCAGTTCGGCCACCATGGTGGTCATTTCCGGGATCGTGCGCTGTACCATCCGATCGATAGCCGGTTGACCCTTGGGGCTGTCCTTAAAGTAGTCGGCGTTCTTTTCGAAGACGATGCGCTTGCCCTGTTCAACCTCCACGACTTTGTACGGACCGGTGCCCACCGGCTTGAGTCCGAACCCCTGGGGCCCCACCTTGGCGTAGTATTCGTTGGGGTAAATGGGCACGTTGCCGGCCAGGTATTCAAGGGCCGCCGGAAAAGGTTTGTGTAAGAGAATTCTAACCTTGAAGGGTCCCAGTTTCTCGGCACTTTTGATCCAGTCGACATTGCGTTGAACCAGGACCTTGTTTTCCGGATTGGAGACGAAGTTGAGAGTGTAGACCACATCGTCGGCGTCGAATTTTTCACCGTCGTGGAAGACGACCCCCTGGCGCAGTTCCAGCTCCATGGTGGTCGGATCGATCCATTTCCAGGACGTGGCCAGCAGCGGCTTGTATTCCCAGGTCTTCGGGTCCCGGTAGATCAGGTCGTCGAAAATATGCCGGCTGACGATCATGCCCTCACGGGCGGTATTGAAATAGCGGTCCAGGGTTTCGAGCTCTTTGTTCCAAGCTAAATTGAGCGTGTTGCTGCCCTTGTCCGCACAGACCGGCAACGCCCAAATCAGTCCGGCGAGCAGTACCAGCGCGATGACAATGGGTCTTCTGAAATGTTTGCAGTCCATACTCTTATCCTCCTTTTTTTAGGTTGTTTCAAAGGGTTGAAGAACCATTTTCAGTTGCCCTCTTGACAAAATAAAGATCGTGTTTGGACAGTCGATGGCATGATTTGGACGGCGTCCGGTCTGCCGGGGTGTAATAATATGATGACGTCAAGAATCGGCGGGAAGGAAAAGGTACTCACGGATACGCTGGAATAGCTCAACGGTTTCATGAGTTCTGCCGCTTGAATGTTTGTTGCAGAAAAGATAAAAATGAAATGAATGTTCCAACCAACTAACTTGCAGGTAGCGGGATGTCAACTCAATTTTGGTCAATTTCTAAGTTTACGTAACAGTTCTTCAGATTGATGTTTCGGGGTTGGTAAGATATTGCTCCACCGCCCGTGAGAAGACGTCGACCCCAACTGTCAGCACGCGCTCGTCAATGTCGAAGTAGGCCGAATGCAATGGGTGGACAATTCCCTCAGCAGGGTTGTTGCATCCCAGGCGGATGATCGTAGCCGGACAGCGGCGGGTGAAGAAGGCAAAGTCCTCCGAGCCCATGATCGGGGGCACGTAACTGACGTTTTCGGGACCGAGTACCTCGCCGGCCGTCTCGTAGACAAAGGCCGACACCGCCCCGTCAGTCACCAGAACCGGTGTACCATCCAGCACAATGACCTCGCACTTTACGCCGTAAGTTCCGGCAATGCCTGCCGTCACTTCCCGCAGTCGACGGATCAACGTCTGGCGGACACCGGCGTCCAGCGCGCGGATGGTACCCGTCATCGTGGCCGATTCGGGAATCACGTTGCCGGCTGTCCCGCCCTGGAACATGCCGACGGTGATCACTCCGGCGAGGGCAGGCTTGATGTTGCGGCTGACCACCGACTGCAGCAACGTCACCAATGCGGCGCTGGCAACGATGGGGTCGTTGCCTTCTTCCGGCCGGGCGCCGTGGGTGCCTTTGCCGGTGACCGTGATTTCGAACCGGTCGGAAGAGGCATATCCGATATTTTTAAACACCCCGATGCGACCGACCGGAAGATCGGGTGACATGTGACCGGCCAGAAGGCGATCGACCTTGGGCGCTTCGAGCACGCCGGCGTCGATCATCGCCTGGGCACCGAAAAGCTTTTCTTCGGCCGGCTGGAAAATGAATTTGACGTTGCCTCGGCACCGCCGCATTGCCCCGCTGTCCACGAGTCTGCGGGCCACGCCGACCATGATGGCCGTGTTGGCGTCGTGCCCGCAAGCGTGCATGCGGCCCTCGTGACGGGATCGATAGGGTTTTTCTCCCAGTTCGGTCACCGGCAGCGCGTCGATGTCGGCACGCAGCGCGATAGTCGGTCCCGCCGATGTACCCCGCAGAAGGCCTACCACCCCGGTGTGTGTTTCGAAGCGCTGCACTTCGATGCCTATCCCCTCGAGCAATCCGGCCAATTTTTCGGTGGTGCGATGCTCTTCGAAAGCCAGTTCCGGGTGGGCGTGAAAATCGCGCCTGATGTCGACCAGCCAAGCGTTGAAGGCCTGGTCCTGTTCGTTCATGATACGCTCGCTTCCTTACAAGGGTATTTACTGTTGCGTACGGAAAAGTGCCGATTGACAGTGATGTTGGAACCGATTATTCTTCTATGAAACAACTATTTCAAACAGAAGAATGATTCAACAGTTAATTTCATGGTGCAGACCAAAGAATTGACACAGCGCATCCGGGCTCTGGGCAAATTGACACCCAGCGAAGCTAAAATTGCCGATTATTTTTCGCGAAATTATTGGAACCTGGTGTTTGAAAATACCACGAGCCTCAGCGAAAATACCGGCGTGAGCAAGGCCACGGTGGTGCGGTTCATCTCTAAACTCGGTTACGTCCGCTTTGCGACTTTTCTCGAAGAGCTGCGCAGGGATGCGTCGGAGGGCCAGGGCTCGCTGCCGAAACGGTATTGTTTGAAAAAGAAGCTGCTGGCCGACGACGGCCAGGAAGATGTTTTGAAACGCAACTTCTCTCACATTATCCAGAACCTTGAACACACTCATGCCCGCGTCGACCGGGAACAGTTCTGGGAGGCCGCGCGCCTGGTGGCCAAAACCCGTGGTGCCGTTTATATCACCGGCCAGCGCAGCTCTTACGCCCTCGCTTACCTTTTCTTCAACATGATCCGCCGCATCCGCCCGGCGTGCACCCTGATAGGACCCCAGACCGCCTCCCTGCCCGACCGCTTGATCGACGTGAGCGCCGATGATCTGCTGTTTGCCATCTTCCGCCACCCCTACGCCAAAACCACCCTGCGCATCGCTCAGCACTTCGAGCGCTGCGGCGCGACCATCATCCTTCTGACCGACAGCACATTCAACCCGTTGCATACCCTGGCCCATGTCCAAATCGAGGTCGACACCGAGGGTGTTTCCATTTTCACCAGTTCGGCGGCCGTGGTGGCCGTGCTCGAGTCACTCAACGTCGCCGCCCTCAAGTACTGCGACGACACCGTCTACCGGCGCCTGGAAAAGGCCGAGGCCCTCTACAACGACTTTGAGGTCTTCTGCCCCGGCAAATCACTTAATGCCGAACGCATCGCCAAACTCAAAACGACCGGGTAACCTCCCTTTATCTTTACGCTTCCAGGGCCATCGGTTTTCATGATGCCTGGGGACCATTCCTCGGATTGCCTGCTCGACGAATGCCCCCATTCCCGAAATTCCATGGATCCTTTCGACGGTTTCGTCCCGCCGATCTTCCGCAGATTCTCATTTCATAAACCTACTCGTTATCGAACATGCGCTCAAAGCACCGAATGTGGGAAAGTATGGATCCACAACCGGTACGCCTGTATTTCTATCAATGTTCATTCCCGAGGTGACGGGGAACACCGAAAAATTCAAATAATCGGCTTTTTTTAAGTTTTTTCGAATAATGCCGATAGAATAACCACTCAATGCATCGAATTTCATGGCGAGTTCGCAAGAAAAGGCGGGGCTGAATGAATTTCATGGATAATTCCGACGATTGTCCCGAAGCCTGGGGCAGGGGTCTGGCATCGGATTTGGCGGCGGTGAGAAAACAGGAATGGCATTTGCAATTCGGCACTTTTTCATTACATTTCGAGGTCTGCGATGGAAATATCCTCCATGGGATTGCGGCCGGCAGGTTCAAAGGAGACCATATCGAACCGGGTTTTCGCTTGAAGAACAAGGTTATCAACACGATGGGCCTTGATTCAACTCCGTACTTTTGCGTTATGGGACTAACCGGAATCGATGGTGCTGGCCAAAAAGCGCGGAAAGGATACGTCAAAGCACTTACACAGTTGTACCGGAAGCATCCCTTCTCGATTATTGATCTTTTACGGCGCCAACAAACTGGTGACCGCGGCGATTAATATGTCGAAACCGTTCGTCCCTTTCAAGGTTCGCGTCGTAAAAGATTTTGATGACGCCGTAAAGCTCATCACCAACGAAAAGGTCAAGGCGTTCACCCCTTCAGTTGTGCCGCCAACCGGAAATCAAAGCAATCAAACGGAAGGGGCGGATCAGATTCAGAATTATGTCGAGGAATTGCTGGGGTATATCGAGCAGATCAACTGGGACGTCGACGGTATTCATCAGATCGAGGATAAAGCCCCGGACCATCCCTTTCGCTCCGTCTTTGAGGCCATAAAGCTGATAAAATGGGAACTCGACGATCTTTACCAGCAACGGCAATCCGTCGAACAAGCCCTGCGCAAATCCGAGGATAAATTCCGTAAAATTGTCGAAGCGTCACCGATGGGAATGCACATGTACAGATTGGAACCGGATGGACGGCTCGTCTTTACGGGGGCCAATCCGGCGGCAGACGCGATCCTCGGCGTCGACAACCGGCAATTTGTCGGGAAGACCATAGAAGAAGCGTTCCCCTCTTTGGAAAAGACGGAGGTCCCTGACCGATACCGACAGGTATGTGACACCGGTGCTCAATATCGCAATGAACATTTGGAGTACACGGATGGACGGGTTCAGGGCGCCTTCGAATTCCACGCATTCCAGACCGGTCCGGGTATGATGGCCACGATGTTTTTCGATGTGACCGCACGCAAACGAGCAGAGGCGGCATTACGGCAGAGCGAGGAGCGGTATAAAACCCTGACAAACAATCTTCATGTGGGAATCTATCGCAACACCGCCGGACTCCATGGCCGGTTCATAGAGGCCAATCCGGCGATAGTGGAAATGTTCGGTTATCAGAGCCGAGATGAATTTAAGGCTGTCAATGTGGCTGATTTGTATCAGAATCCGGATGATAGAAAAAAGTTCAATGACATCATGCTAAAGCATGGATCGGTCAAAAAGTTTGAGGTAAAACTCACAAAAAAGGACGGAACACTCTTTACCGGAGCGGTATCGGCGGTTGTTGTCAAAGACGCCAACGGCAAAGTGAAACACTATGACGGAATTATCGAAGATATCACTGGTAAAAAAGAACTCGAATTGCAACTTCAGCAGGCCCAAAAAATGGAGGCCATCGGCACTCTTGCCGGAGGGATTGCCCACGATTTTAACAACATCCTTTCAGCCATCCTCGGTTACGCCGAACTGGCCTTGATGGATGCCGAAAGGGAGTCGGCCCTCTGTCAGAATCTACAGGAAGTTTTTCGGGCGGGTGAGCGCGCCAAAGACCTGGTAAAACAGATTCTTACCTTCAGCCGTCAAGCAGAACGGGAAAGCAAACCGATTCAAATGAACCTCGTCAGTAAGGAGGTGATTAAATTTCTGAGGGCTTCCCTGCCGACGACCATAGAGATACGTCAGGAAAACGTTAGTGATTCGCTGGTGATGGCGGATGCGACTCACATTCATCAGCTTTTGATGAATCTTTGCATCAACGCCGGATATGCCATGAGGGAAAAGGGGGGTGTGCTCGAGGTTAAGCTGAAGGATGTCAGGATCGAGGAGGATGGTGCAAACGAACACCCCGAGTTGAATCCCGGATCATATCTGGAATTGACGATAAGCGATACCGGAGATGGCATTCCGGCACTCATACTCGATCGAATCTTCGACCCGTTTTTTACCACAAAAGAAAAAGGAGAAGGGACCGGAATGGGTCTATCGGTGGTTCACGGCATTGTCGGAAGCTATGGGGGTAAAATTATAGTTTCCAGTGAACCGGGTAAAGGCTCTACTTTCACGGTCTATCTTCCGACAGTTGAAAGAGACCAGGCACCGTACGCGTTTGGGAATAAATCTATTCCGACCGGATCCGAACGAATACTTTTTGTCGATGATGAATCGGCCATCGTCAATATTGGAAAACAAATCCTCGAATCTTTGGGCTACCATACGACCGTCAGGACCAGCAGCCTGGAGGCCTTGGAACTGTTCAAGGCCAAAGCGGATAGCTTCGATCTGGTGATCACCGATATGACCATGCCGAATATGACCGGTGACGAATTGGCAAGAGAACTGATGCGCATAAAGCCCGGGATACCCGTCATTCTTTGCACCGGCTACAGTGCCCGACTCAATCAACAACGAGCAGCGGCGATGGGTATTCGAGCATATGTAACAAAACCGGTGTTGAGAAGGGATATCGCCGAGACCATTCGAAGGGTTTTAGACAAGAGATGAAATTCAGCCACCCTAGTATTTTCATATTTCATGAAATTTTCGAGATAATCCAGCGACCCCATATCGGCGCCTTATTTGTTGAATGCGACCGGCGGCCTGCTGCTTCTCGAGATCGATTTTGGTAGAAGCAAAGAATTCGGTTCGATATTTACCAAGCAACCGCCTCCGTTTTTCACGCAAATATGCCTCCGGCAGGATGACGGATCCCTTGTGCCATTCCCCTTGGTCGGCGATTCAAATAATCTTCAGGAACCACCGGCTGATAGTCATTTCCCGTTAATCCGGAAACTTTCGGGTAAAGAACTTTACGGATACAGGTAGCATGAGTTATGGGTTGGACTTAATTATCACGATTCACCGAATCAAATAGAAAAATGAACCAAGCGAGAATTCAAACCGGCCGTGTCGTATTGACGACATTCGGGTCCCTCGGCGATCTCAACCCGTTCATTGCGCTGACGCGGGGGCTTCAGGCCCGGGGGCATCGGCCGGTTATCGCCACCAGCGCGCTTTACAGGGACCATGTCCGTTCTTCCGGTATTTCTTTTCAGCCTGTGCGCCCGGATTTGGATCCGGGAGACAAGGGCTTGATCCGCCGGGCCATGCACCCGCGCAAAGGCACTGAGGTGATCATTAGAGAAATTGTCTTCCCCGCCATTGAAGATACTTACGCGGACCTGGATGTCTTTTTGCGGAACAACGATATCCTGATAACCCACTCGATCGGTTATGCGGCTCACATCATCGCCGAGAAACGCGGCTTAACCTGGATATCGGCCGTTCTTTCTCCCATCGTCTTTTTGTCGGCGCACGATTTGCCTGTCATGCAGGGCTTTCCCTTTGCACGCGTTTCGGAAAAATTGGGACCGGCGATGAGCCGCTTGGTGATCAAAGCGGTCAAGCGCGTCACCCTCCGGTGGTGCCGGCCGGTGGACCGGCTGCGAGCGACCCTTGGGCTCGGGCCGGGTAAGCATCCCCTGTTCGACGGGCAGCATTCGCCTTTCCTCGTGCTGGCCATGTTTTCAAGGGTGTTGGCTCGACCCCGGGATGATTGGCCCCCCCATACGCGCATAACAGGTTTCGGGTTTTACGACGCAACGGCAGACAGAGGCGCCCTGTCTCCGGAACTCGAGAAGTTTTTGAACACCGGGCCGCCGCCCGTGGTTTTTACACTGGGCAGCGTGGCGGTGCACACGGCCGGAGATTTTTACCGTATGGCCGCAACGGCGTCGGTCGCCTTGAACCGTCGGGCGTGCTGGTGGTGGGTAAAGATACGTACAATCTTTGCGCAGAAGGACTCCCGCCAAACGTGATGGCCGTCGAATATGTGCCGCACTCGAAACTGTTTCCAAAGGCGGCGGTGATCGTTCACCAGGGCGGGTCGGCACCACGGGGCAGGCCCTGCGGGCGGGCAAGCCCACGCTGGTCGTTCCTTTCTCCCACGACCAGCCGGACAACGCGCGACGTGTCCTTGTGCAGAAACAGGAAGGTGGGCATCTGCAACAGCTCGTTTCCTTTTTGTGGAATTCCGTTGAGTGTCATGTTTTCGCGCACCCAGTCGATGGCCGTCTGCGACCGGTCCACCGAAACCGTCGAGCGCGCCCCGCCTTTGGCAGCATAACAGGAAAACGACCCCGTATAGCAGTACAGGTTTAAAAAATCCTTGCCCGCGGCCATATTCCGCACCATCCGGCGAGTGTTGCGGTGGTCGGAGAACAGGCCGGTGTCGACGTAATCCCAGGGATTCACGTAAAACTGGAGATCCCGTTCGTTGATGACGATCTTGCGATTCGTGTGGGCGATGCGTTCGTAGCGCTTGCCGTCCTGTCTGCCCGCGCGCCGCTCCTTGAGATGCACGTTTTCTGTTGTCACGCCGAGGGCTTCGGCCACCGCGGCCCCCATCATCGGCAGCCACCCGGGCGTCGACTGCTTGCGGGCGTATTCGCCGATGACCAGGTGTCCGGCATACCAGTCGATCACCGCCCGAATTTCCGGGATCTCCCAGTCGTAGAGTCGAAACACCTCGATATTCCGGCGCGCGAAACGCTTGTGTAGGTGTTTAAAGCGCTTTTTTACCCGGTTGGCCAGCATTTCGCCCTGTTTGCGGTATTTTGTTTCCATTCGAGTCTTTTATGTAAGGTAAAATCTGAAATGGTTAATATTCGCTTTTTGTTCTTTTCTATTCATTTTCTGATCTTTTTACCAGGCGAAATAAAGCAAAGTTTACCGGGATCTCTCATATCTTGAAAAATCCATAGCTTGATTCGTCCCAAGGGGTGCTTAAGATAGAAAATACCATTGTTGCGTACGATTTCGAAAGTACATACGGTAGCGCAATCGATGTAACTTTGACTTCGGTGTTCAACACGACAAATCGCATCAAATACGAAAAAACGTTATCGCATCTTTGACGAGGACCATATGCGAAAAAAACATATACTGATTCTAACAGGGTTGTTAACGGTTTCCTTCGTTGCCGGCCTATTACTGATTCCACAGCTGAGAAACGGCGGAGAAAAGACTTCCGCCTACGCACTGGCGCGTTCACCCTCGAAGGCACCGGTGCCCGTGGTAACCGCCAAGGTGACAAACGAACCGTTTATGGAAATATTAGAGGCGCTTGGGACCACTAAGGCCAATGAGTCGGTGGTGATCACCCCCACGGTGGACGACCGCGTTGTCGGAGTGTTTTTCGAGGACGGTGACTTGGTCAGCCAAGGTCAGGTATTGGTGAAACTGGACGACAGTGAAGCTCAATATCTGTTGGCGGAGGCAAGAGCCGCGCTTCAGGAGCAGAAAAAACAGTTTTCGAGAATGAACCGGTTGGCAAAGACAAACGCCACGTCTCGATCCCAATTGGATGAAGAGCAAGGCCTGCTGGAGATTGCAAGGGCCAAGGTCTCCAACCTGGAGGCGCGATTGCAGGACTACACGATTCGGGCCCCCTTTTCCGGAATTCTGGGTACCCGCCAAATCAGTACCGGTGCGGTGGTGGATTCGGACTCGGTGATCACCACCCTGGATGACACCACAATTATCAAGCTCGATTTCACCTTACCGGAAATCTATCTCGGCGATTTGAAGATCGGCATGGACGTCTCCGCCCACAGTCCCGCCTATCCTGACCGGAAATTCAACGGCACGGTGATCGCCATCAGCAGCCGGGTCGATGCCGAAACCCGCACCTTGACGATTCGGGCCCAGATACCCAATCCGGATCGTTTGCTGAAACCAGGCATGCTGCTGGCCGTGGACTTGGTTAAGGACCGCTCGCAATCCCTGATCATCCCTGAGGAGGCCGTGATCCAGGAGAAGGACAAAAAGTACGTTTTGTTGGTCACTCCTGAAAATACAGTCGAGAAAAAAGAGATTGTCACGGGTCGGCGCAGTCCGGGAAAGGTGGAGGTGATCAGCGGCTTAACGGATGGCGCTCAGGTAATTATTCAGGGCATTACGCGCGTCCGGCCGGGAGCAACCGTCAAGGTGGTCGAAATTCGCGAATCTGATCGACTTGCCGGGTAGCTGAGGCCGAGCCATGTTCCTGTCCGATATATCCATTCGGCGCCCGGTATTGGCAACGGTTTTCAGCCTGTTGCTGATCGTGTTCGGCGTCCTCAGTTTTGGTCGACTGCCTGTGAGGGAGTACCCGGATATCGATCCGCCGGTGGTTTCCGTCGAGTCGAGATATCCCGGCGCTGCTGCCGCTGTCGTCGAAACCCGGGTGACCCAGGTCGTCGAAGATGCCATCAGCGGGATCGAAGGGATCCGTTCCGTCGATTCTGTCAGCCGCGACGGGATTTCCGACGTGACGGTGGAATTCTATCTCGACCGGGACCTGGAAGCGGCGGTCAACGACGTCCGGGACCGTATCTCCCGCATCCTGGACAACCTGCCCGACGAGGCCGACCCCCCCGAAATCTTCAAAGTCGATTCCAACAGCAGCGTCATCATGTGGTTGAACCTGGTCAGCGATCGCATGGATGGACTGGAGCTGACCGATTATGCCCAACGGTATCTGGTTGACCGATTTTCCGTGTTGGACGGCGTCGCCCGGGTGTGGGTCGGCGGCGCCCGTCTATACGCCATGCGCATATGGCTCGACCGCCAGTCCATGGCCGCCCAGGAGGTCACCGCTGCCGACGTCGAACAGGCGCTGCGGGCCCAGAACGTTGAACTTCCCGCCGGCCGTGTGGAATCGACCCGCAAAGAGTTTACCGTACGGGTGACCCGCTTGTTCAACAGTGCTGAAGATTTTCAGCGGCTCGTGGTCCGGCAGGGCAGGGACGGCCACCTGATCCGTCTTCGAGACATTGCCCGCGTGGAGCGCGGAGCCGAGGACGACCGCAGCGTTCTGCGGGGCAATCGCATTCCCATGGTGGGTCTCGGCATCGTCCGGCAGTCCAAAGCCAACACCCTCGATGTGGCCCATGCCGTAAAGCGGGAAGCCGAAGTGGTCAACAAAACCCTTCCCGAGGGGATGCAGTTGATTCAAAGTTACGACACGTCCGTATTCATCGAGGCCTCGATTTCAGAGGTGTATAAAACCCTGGCCATCACCGCCGTCCTGGTGGTGGCGGTGTTGTTTTTGTTTCTCGGAAGCTTTCGGGCCACTCTCGTGCCTGCCGTTACCGTGCCGGTGTCACTGGTCGCCACCTTTGCCGTTTTGAGGATCATGGATTTTTCGGTCAACCTGCTGACGTTGCTGGCCATGATTCTGGCCATCGGCATGGTAGTGGACGACGCCATCGTCGTCCTGGAGAATATCTACCGGCGCATCCAGCAGGGCGAACCGCCCCTGCTGGCAGCTATCAAGGGGACACGTCAGGTCGGCTTTGCCGTGATAGCCACGACCCTGGTGCTCGTGGCCGTTTTCGTGCCGATCACCTTCATGCAGGGCAACACGGGACGGCTCTTCTCGGAATTTGCCATCGCTCTGGCCGGAGCCGTCTGCCTCTCGAGTCTGGTGGCACTGACCCTCTCTCCAATGATGTGTTCCCGGATATTGAAGCCGCGTCCCATGGGGGCGCCTCAGAAATTTGCCCGTTTGTCGCGACTGCAGGAAGTGACCTCGGAACGTTACGGCCGTCTGCTGACGGGGTTGATGCAGCGCAAATGGATCGTTGCCGTGGTTTTTGCGATCATCCTGGCATCGATCCCCTTGTCCTACTCCCTGATTGACAAGGAATACTCCCCCCTGGAGGATCGCGGTGCCTTTTTCGTGATCGCCGACGGTCCCGAGGGCGCCGGGTTCGATAAGTCTTACGAAATGTTGGAGCGCATGGAAGGCGTCCTGATGCCGCTTTACGAGAACGGGGAGGCGACCCGCGTGCTGCTGAGGGTACCGGCTTCTTTTGCAAGCACCAACGAGGTCAACAGCGTCCGGGGAATCGTGGTGCTCAGCCCGTGGTCGGGGCGCGACCGTTCCATGCAGGAGATCATGGCGGATGTCAATCGCCAACTGGCGGCTCTGCCCGGATACCGCGCCTTCACGGTTGCGCGTCGTGGCCTGGGGGGCGGCTCCGGAAAGCCGGTTGAATTCGTACTGGGTGGAAGCGATTACGACGAACTGGCACGGTGGCGCGACATACTGATCGCACGCGCCGAAGAAAACAAAGGGCTTTCCAACCTGGAGAGTGACTACAAGGAAACCAAGCCGCAGCTGGAGGTCTTCATCGACAAAGACCGCGCTGCCGATGTGGGTGTGAGCGTCGCCCAGATCGGTCGAACATTGGAAACCATGCTCGGTTTCCGAAAGGTGACCACATACATCGATCGCGGCGAAGAATACGATGTGATTCTCGAAGGGAAAAAAGAGCAAAAACAGACGCCCGCGGATATCCGCAATATCTACGTGCGATCGGAAAGCGGCGGCGAACTGATCCCGCTCTCCAGCCTGGTGTCCCTGAGAGAATTCGCCGATGCGGCGGCCAAAAACCGGTTCAACCGCCTCCGGTCCATCACTCTTTCCACCACCCTCGAAGACGGTTACCTTTTGGGGGATGCCCTTGCATACATGGAAAAGATTACACGGGAGGAACTGGGCAACGCGCCGATCATCAACTACAAGGGCCAGTCCCGCGAGTTCGTGGATGCCTCACGGGCACTGTTTTTTGCCTTCGGTCTCTCCCTTTTGATCGTGTTGCTGGTGTTGGCGGCGCAGTTCGAAAGTTTCGTTCATCCCCTGACGATCATGCTCACCGTGCCCCTGGCAGTGGCCGGGGCCCTTGGTGGCCTTTATCTCGCCGGTAGTTCTCTCAACGTCTACAGCCAGGTCGGCATCCTGGTGCTTATCGGACTGGCGGCCAAAAACGGCATCCTGATCGTCGAATTTGCCAACCAGCTGCGTAATGAAGGGAAACCGGTGGCGGATGCGATTCTGGAATCCGCTCGCACCCGACTGCGCCCGGTGTTGATGACATCGGTGTCCACCGCCATCGGCGCCATCCCCCTGGTTTTGGCCAGCGGTGCCGGTGCGGAAAGCCGCTTCACCATCGGCGTGGTCATTATCTCCGGGGTGGTGCTTTCCACCGCCCTGACCCTGTTTCTGGTTCCAGTGGCTTATTCACTACTGGCCCGCTTCACTTCGCCAGCCAACCGTGTCGAGCGCGAAATCGAAGCCCTCGAGCGGGAGCTGGCAAATTAACTTTTCATCATAATCATCGGGTAATTCCGGGACGGCCCATCGGTGACCCATGGACCTTCTAGGCAAAGGAGGCCGATATGCCGACTCCCGCTTGCATCAGTGCGGCCGCCAAGGTGCTTGCAAAATCCGAGGCAGGTTAGCGCTTGACACCCTGACACCAAATCGTTAGTTTTAATGCTAAAATTAATTTTAGGTGGTGAAATCAAACAGTTAACCAATAAACTCTTGCCGGTGAACGATGCCCGCGCCATTTAGCTCGAGAATCGGTTGGATAGTGGTCGGCCTGCTGGTGTGGCTCACCCTACCGGGCCCGCTTTTCGGCAGCGCCACCGATGTGTTAAAATACGACCTGCAGGAAGCGCGGGAGAAAATGCGCACGGACCTGGCCTTCAGAGACCGAATTGCCGCGGAGATGCAAGCGCTCAAGCAGTCAGAGAGAGCCGATCCGGCCACGGTCGCCGCTTACGAAGCCTACCTGAATCAGGTGCAGGCCATGCTGGCGGAAGACCGCGAAACAGTGGCGCAACTGGAGGCTCTAAATGCCAAATACGCCGCTCCGGCAGCGCACCTGCCAGAAGATTCCGGCGCTGACTCCCAACCTATAATGGACCCGACCATACCCGAGGAGCAAGTCGGAGATGAAGTGGCCGCTTTAGACCGGGAGTTGGACACCTCCCTGGCGGCCTTTGATGCCATGCTTCTGAAGGAATTGGAACTGATCCGGGCCAAGTCCGCAGAACGCATGCGGGACTTGGCCGAAGAAGTTGCCGCGGCCGCAAGGCGCCTGAAGGAAAAGGGTATCGATCTGGAATCCGAATCGGCGTCTGGTTCCGTGGGCACATCGGACGAGACGCAAAGACAGGACCGTTCGGAAACATCCGAATTTCCCGGCGGGGAAACCGCACCGTCTCGAGACGCCGCAGCGGGAGATAGGCAGACCGTCGAGGGTCCGTCCGAAATACCGCAAACCGGTACCGGAGGGACGCCTCGGGATCGAAACGGCCATTATGCCGGCCAAGAAGACGATGACATCGTCGCCCGGCAGCTGCGGGAAGCTGCCGAAAAGGAAACCGACCCGACATTAAAAGCGAAACTTTGGAAAGAATATGAAGCCTATAAGAAAAACCGCCGTCAAACCGATTGAACTCCCTTGTGGCGCTCCGTTGATTCGGCCGGCCGGCCGTAGGAGGCGCATTCAGCCGATATTTTTTCTGACGGCTCTGATCGTTCTTATCTTTATCTCCGGCTGTGCCACGACATTTCATAGTCAGAAAGTCGTCCCCACCCAGATCCTGCAAGCCCAGGAGGAAATTCCGGAAGACCAGCTGATGGACGTCGGTATTCTTGTGTTTGAAACCGAGGAGATCACGGCGAAATCCACTGAAAAAGAAGGAACCACTCCGGAGATTCGAAAAGCAGAATTGAATTTTATGCCCTACCACCTGAAAAATACACTGCAACAGAGCAGTCAGTGGGGAGCGGTGCGGGTTATTCCGAACGAGACTGCCAGCACAGACGTTGTGGTGAAGGGAAAAATCGTCAAGTCCAGCGGAGAGATCCTGGTGGTGGACGTGGCGGTCATCGATGCCACCGGCACCGAATGGTTCCACAAATCCTACTCTATCAAAGCCAAACGCACAGTCTACAATGACACCCAGAAAGGAAAGAAAGACGCCTTCCAGGACCTGTACAACACGATCGTCAACGACATGGCGCATTACAAATTGAAAATGTCTCCGCCGGAGATCCAAAATATCCGGACGGTCTCTGGGTTGAAATTCGCGCAAGATTTTGCTCCGATCACCTATACCGGATATTTGGCCCCGGACGAAAATGACAGGCTTACCATCCAACAGCTGCCGGCCGACGACGACCCCATGATGCAGCGGCTGCAAAGAATAAGAGAAAGAGAATACATGTATGTGGATGTTCTCAACAATTACTACGAGGACTTTTACAATGAAATGTGGCCGCCTTACGAAAATTGGCGCCACCTGAGCTTCGATGAAATGGCGGCCATCAGGAAAATCAAGCGGGACGCACTGCTCCGTCAGATAGCCGGGGCTCTAATGATCGCCGGCGCAGTTGCTCTCGGAGCCAGTGACATTAGCAACACGGCCGCGGTGCAGGCCGGAATGGTTATTATCGGCGGTCAGGTTCTCATCAACGGGTTTAACATTTCCAAAGAGGCGCAAATTCACTCCGAAGCCATCAAGGAACTGAGCGATTCATTTGGGAGCGAAATGAAGCCCGTGGTGATGGAGTTTGAAGGAAAACAATACGAATTGACCGGTTCCGCCCAAGAGCAGTTTGATACGTGGCGAAAACTCTTGCGCCAGATTTACTACGCCGAGACCGGTTTTGGGCCCGATGCGTCCGGTGACCCCGCAAACCCGGCCCTGTCGACAGATCCCCAGTGACGTGTCATTTTTGAAGTGTCTCGACTGCTGTGAGCGACGCAATTGAATGCACATAAAGTTCCCGGTTCAAGGTTCAACGTTCAGGGTTCAGGGATGAAAGCAATTTGAGGTGATAAAAGACCGTCAGAAAACCATTCCGCACCCATCACCGGACGAATACCCACCGAAAAAGACCTCTGCGGAAGTCATTAGCCCCCTATCCATTCAAGGGCCAAGCCGCGAGCAGGACCGTGTTCCACCTGAAAGGCGTCGCCTTCGGAACATCTCACTGCTCAGCGTGGTGCTGATTGCCGTCATTGCTCTGGGGGGATGGTTTTTGCACGACCTGAAATCCAACCCCATTGTTGATGCAGAACCGGTTACCCCGCCGCCTGTCATTGATGCGAAAAGTATGACGACTCTGCCGGATTCCGTTAAATCGGCACCCTTTGGGCCGGGTGCTTCTGAAACGGCAGCACAGGAGATGGAGAAAGCCCAAGCCGAACGGCAGCGCGCTGAATTTTCTCGGATCACATCCTCGCTGGAGAAGAAAGGGGTAACCGAATGGGGCGCGCCCCTGTATTCGGAAATGATCAATCTCGGTCGAGAGGCCGACAGGCTGCTTTCGCAAAACAATTTTAAAACCGCAACCGACCGTTACGCTGCCGCCCATGAAAAAGCAACCCTGCTTGTCGGCCAAACGCCGGCAGCCTTGCAGCGGTTCATCCAAGAGGGTCTGGCGGCGCTGGCCAAAGGCAGCGGCCAATTGGCGCAAAACAAATTCCAAACGGCACTGTTGCTGGAGCCTGGTAACGCGGTCGCCCGGCAAGGCCTGGCAAGAGCCGCGCACGCCGAAGCCGTCATGCGTCTCGTCGAATCGGGTACCGCCCACGAGAGCGACAGAAACGATGCCCTGGCACTGAGCGAATACCAGCAGGCTTTGGCCCTGGACCCCGAGGCGGAACGAGCCATTGCCGGGCGCATCCGGGTAAAGGCAAGAATTGCAGAGGCACAATTCCAAGACCGGATGTCGGCGGGTCTGGCGGCCCTGGCAAAAAACGATTTTGAAGCGGCCCGATCCCGGCTGCTGGAGGCCAGGGCGATTCGACCGGATGATCCCGGGGTCGCAGATGCACTGGCGCAAACGGATCAGGCGATTCGGCTGAACCGGATCGAGAACCTGCGCCAAACGGCGATGCGGGCCGAACAAACTGAAGATTGGGAACAGGCGCTCGCTTCCTATCAGAAAGTCCTCGGGTTGGACGGCAACATTCGCTTTGCCGTTCAAGGCACGGCGCGTGCCCAGGATTACATCCGTATCAACAAACGGATGAGCTTTTTTCTCGAAAAGCCCGATGCCCTGGAATCCGATCGGCAGCTTCAAAACGCATTGGCACTTCTCGACGAAACCGAGGGCTTCGAGTCCAAGGGCCCTCGGCTGAGCGCTCGGATCGATCAGCTGAAGACGCTGGTCGAAGCGGCCCAGACTCCGGTGCATTTGACCATTGAATCGGATAACCTCACAGAGGTGGCGGTTTACAAGGTCGGAAAATTCGGCCGATTTACGGTTCACGAATTGACTCTCAGGCCGGGCATTTACACGGTGGTCGGTTCGCGGAAGGGCTACCAGGATGTCCGGAAAATCTTTAGGGTCGAACCCGGTCAGCCGCCCCAGCGCATATCGGTGATCTGCAAGGTCAAGGTGTAAGGCAAAACACATATGGTCGACAAGCCTATTGATAAGCGGTCAACCCCCGCCGAAACCATCACGCCGATCCCCTATCGTCCCGCACGCCAAAACCGCGGAAAAACCGCCCGGGTCTCATGGAAATGGTTGACCGGGGCCGGCATGGCTTTGGTTCTATTCGGGGTCGTCGCGCTTGCCGGGTATGTTTTTACGGCGCGCCAGGTCCTGATACAGATCGATCCGGCCCCGGCCGACATATCCATTCGGGGCAGCCTTCCGGCGCCGCGTTTCGGTGATCATTATCTGTTGCGGCCCGGAAAATACACGCTGCAGGCCGACAAACCGTGTTATGCTCCACTCGAGACCGTGCTGGTGGTCGGTGCAGAAAAACACCAGAGCTTTCGCTTGACGCTGCGACAGCTTCCCGGCAAACTTTCCGTGCGGACACACCCGAAGGACCTGCCCGCTAAAGAAATTAGGGATGCGCGGGTTTACCTCGAGGGCAAAGAGGTGGGGCAAACGCCGCTTTTGGAGCTGACGGTTGCGGCCGGGGTTCAGCGGCTGGCTGTCCAGGCCGAACGTTACCAAGATCATCAGAGCGAGGTGACCGTGGAAGGCTGCGGGAGACTCCAGGAAATGGATCTGATGCTGACTCCCGGGTGGTCCGACGTGTCCATCAGCTCTGTTCCGACCGGGGCACTCGTCCTGGTCGACGGCGTACGGGTCGGTGCCACGCCGGTGACGCTGGAGCTTCCGGCGGGAACCCATGAGGTGGAATTGAGCGCCGAGGGACATAAACCGTGGCGGAAGCGTTTGGTGGCGGAGGCGGGTCTTCCCAGTGAATTCAACGGTATTCGTCTGGAACCGGCCGATGGTAAGTTGATGCTAAAGAGCTCGCCTGCCGGAGCGCGTGTGATGGTCGGAAAGCGGTATATCGGTCAAACTCCCCTCGAGGTGGCCCTCGAGCCCGCGGTCCCCCATGTCATTCAGCTTTCCAAAGCCGGTTATGAAAATGCCGTCCGCACCGTTCAAATCGAAACGGCCGAAGAAGAGACCCTGCAAGTGGATCTGCGCGCCGTAAAGGGAATCGTCCATTTTTCCGTCCAACCGTCAGGGGCCGAACTCTTCATAAACGGAAGGTCGATCGGGAAGGTACCCCAAGAGTTGAATCTGCCGGCTATGGTCCAGAAAATAGAAATTCGGAAAAAGGGGTATCAGCCCTTTAGTACCCGCATAACCCCCCGACCCGGATTCCCCCAGGAAATACAGGCCGTTTTGAAAGAACGGACCGCTACAGGGACATCTTCTCAAGAACGTATCGCGGCGCGCAACGGGTATGCCCTGAAACTCATTCGACCCGGGTCGTTTGTCATGGGGTCTTCCCGGGGGGAACAGGGACGGCGCTCCAATGAAACCTTGCGAAAAATCGAGCTGAAACGCCCCTTTTACATGGGTCTGAAGGAAGTCACGAACAAAGAATTCAGAGAATTCCTGGCCCGGCACGATTCGGGCGACATAAACGCTGTCAGTTTGAATGGTGATGGACAGCCGGTAGTGCAGATCACGTGGGAGCAAGCGGCACTGTTCTGCAACTGGCTGAGTGCCAGAGAATCTCTGCCGCCGGCTTATGTCTTGAGAAACGGCCGGCTGGAGGCTGCCGAGCCCATGACCACCGGGTACCGCCTGCCCTCTGAAGCGGAGTGGGAATACTGTGCCCGCTTTACCCCTGGCGGTGTCAATCTGAAATATTCCTGGGGGGCCAAGTTTCCGCCAGGGCCGAATTCCGGTAATTTTGCCGATGGCTCTGCCGCAAGCCTGCTGGTAAACACCATTGAAGGCTATACCGACGGATACCCGGCAGCGGCATTCCCGGGAAAATTTCCAGCCAACCCTCTCGGGTTCTTCGACATGGGCGGCAACGTGGCCGAATGGTGCAACGACTATTACGAAATTTACAGCTATGATGCCGGCAAAGTGGTCGCCGATCCTACCGGGCCCAAAGACGGATCCCTGCGGGTGGTCAGGGGCTCCAGCTGGCGGCACGCCAGCATCAGTGCCTTGCGGTTGACTTACCGGGACTACAGCAATACCAAACGGCCGGATTTGGGCTTTCGGGTCTGCCGTTACGCCAATTAGCAGGGTGTTGAAAAACGTCATGGGCACAGGCAAGAGTTGGCAAGATTCAGCGAGAAAGCGGAGATTATAAGGGATAACTGAAGATTTTCGCTGAAGCGGGGAGGGCCCCCAGTTCTGCCATTAACACTGAATGGCCAAGCGCTATAGTTTTCAACAGCCTGTTAGAAAAGAGGTGAGATGACGCGTTGGTCCCCCATATGTTTGGCCGTCTTCGGTCTGCTGTTGAGTCAAGGCATGGGATACGCCGATGGGAGCGGCAATGCCATTCATCCCCTGCCGGGCCGAATGGATCGACTGACAACATCGATCGATCGGCCGTCATCTTATTTAGTGACGGATATCGATGACAGCGGTGCCGCCGAAAATAATGGGTCGGAAACAGGGTTCGAAGGAGACACGCCGTCACCGCCTTCGGAGCACAAACCCAAAGCGGATAAAGCGCGACCCAGCCGATCGATCCCCTTGAAACCGATGCCCCCGTCTGAGGAAATCAAGGCGGATCAAGCCGTTGATTTTCCTTATAATATATAGCCTTGTTTTTTTACCGCTTTTTTAAAATACAGTCCGAAATGAAAAAGGGCGGTATAAGGAGTTGTAAATAAACGTTCGCCTAAAGGAACGTTTTTTAACAATAATTTATGGTCCGAGGATGCCACTCGTGACTCAACAAGCGATCCCACTTCATTCATGAATATGTGGGCATCACTCTTTGCGATGGACGGCAACCATGAGAAAAAGCTTTCCCATTTCGTTCGAATTCGCCTACCAGCTGTTTTCGCTGATACTGATCGCCATCGTTGTGCACGCGGCCTATCTGGGGATCATCCGTCCGAAAGCCGATGCGATTCTGGCCCAACAGGCCGCCTTGGCAAAGGCGGATGCTTCCCAGACAACCGAGCGGTCGGTCTATGTGCTGGTCCGAGATTATGAGCAGGAGGTCTGTTTCATATTGCTGTTCTGGGCGCTGACCATCATGATCTACAAAGGTGTCACGACGAGCCGCAATCGGGCGCTGCTGCAAAAAGACCTGCTCCCGCTGGCCGAAGGCGATCGCATTCTTCCGGAAGACAGCCGCGAGTTGGCCCGGAAAATACAGGCCCTGCCGAATTACCAGCGCAATGCGCTGCTCCCGAGGGCTTTACTGGCAGGGCTGCAGCGCTTCCGTACCACCCGCAACATCCAGGATGTTGCCAGTGCCACCCATGCCTATTGCGTTGCCGAGAGTGAGCGACTGGAGTCCGAGCTTTCCATGATCCGCTATATCGCTTGGGCCATCCCATCGATCGGCTTCATTGGAACGGTGAGGGGTATCGGCGATGCCCTGGGCCAAGCCCACAAAGCCCTCGAGGGCGATATCTTCGGCGTGGTTCGGAGTCTGGGCGTCGCCTTCAACTCTACCTTAATTGCGCTGTTGCTGAGCATTGTCCTCATGTTCATGCTTCATCAATTAGAGCTGTTGCAGGAACGCTATGTTTCGGAAACAGACGCGTACTGCGAAGAAAAGCTGACGAGCCACCTGTATGCGTCCTAACGGCTAGCGCATCGCCATACCCGAGATTTTTTTGATCGGTTCGTGGGTGGCGGTGTTTGCGACCCTCGATCGCACGGATGCCAAACGGAAAGTCCGCAATGTTCATCCCTGGATTTTGCACGAGCCGGAGGGTTTCATCTGCTTCACGCAAGATTCAGGTCAAAAATCACCGCATAGGTCGATGCCATGTCGTTATTATCCCTTGAACTCAGTGATGTCGGCGTCTTGGCGGCGGGTAATGTGCCGCCGAGGTTGCTGGCCGTCGATGGACCGGAAACCGAAAGTCCCGGCTTTGCACTGCCGCAAAAAAAAGGGCTTGTGGTCGGCCAAGCCGCGGAACGGCAGGCCCGACTTCACCCCCAGAAGGTCCAACACCGCTTCTGGGACCAGTTGAGCACCGATGCGCTCAAAACCCCCCGGCGATACGCTGAAACCCATGCCGAGATTGCCTTTGCTCATCTGGCCCAGGTTTGGAAAAAGATAAAACCGCATGGAAACGAGGTCATGATTGCCGTTCCGGCCTTTTTCAGCCGGCATCAACTCGGGCTCCTTCTCGGCATGAGCCGGGAAATGTCCATCCCGATCAAAGGTCTTGTCATCCAGGCGGTGGCAGCCGCACCGCAACCCTATCCGGGGAGGCAGCTGGTCTTTCTTGACGTGCACCTGCACAGAACAGAGGTGACACTCCTCGAGCAAGGCGAGGAGCTGCGTCTCGAAGAAACGGCCACACTGGATGAACTCGGTCTGGTCCACCTGTACCGGATCTGGGCCGAAACAATGGCCGAAGAGTTCGTGCGCACCACACGATTCGATCCCCTGCACGATGCCGCCAGCGAACAGGCACTCTACGATCGCATACCGGAAATTTTGAACCGCCTGCATAATGAACCGACGGTGACCGTTGACTTGCGCGCCGGCACCACCGTCCACCGGATTTCCCTGCATCGGGATCTGCTGGTTCGAAAGTCCACCTCTTTTCGGGAACAGGTTCACGCTCTCGTTGGTTCGGTAATGGAAAAAACAGGCCGTCCGCAGGGCACAGTGACGGTGCTGATGAGTCACCGCTTCGCCCGGTTGCCCGGGGCGACGACACTTATGGACGGTATCGACCAACCGCGCCTGGTTGAACTGGAGGCCGGCGCAAGTGCGCTTAACACGCTTCGGATTTGGAACCAGTTCGATCATCCGACCACCGGCACCGGCAGCGGTGCCGCTTTTTTCACCAGCCGGCCCTGGGAGCCGTTTAGCACAGCCGGACCGCCGCAGAGTGAACCGGTCGAGTCAACATTGAGGCGCCCCACCCACCTGCTCCATCGCGATGTGGCCTATCCCATCACCGAAGCACCGCTACCGATCGGGCAAACAGACAATGCCGCGGGCGGGGGGCTGCTGATCGGCAGTCAGTCGCCGGAGTCAGTTCGCCATCACTGCTCGGTCCGGCGAACGGGTAACCGGGTTGTCTTAACGGCTGTCGGAGACCGAGAAATTTTTATCGACCACCAACCGCTGAAAGGCGACAGCATGGTTTTACATCTCGGCCAATCCGTGCGCGTGGGGACAGCCGGAGAACTCATCCGACTGATTGCCTGTCTGAATGCCGATGAAACGTAAAAAAAGAATAAATGTTTTCAGCCTGGCGTTTCTCGACTGCATCACCTGCGGCTTGGGATCGATCATCCTCTTGTTCGTGATCATCAACGCCCGGAGTGAAGCCCGGCAGGAGACGGTCACATCGGACTTGATGGCCGAAACCACCCGGCTGGAAGAAGTGGTGCAGGAGGGTCGCAAAAACCTGGCTGCGTTGAGAAATAGCCTCGAAGAGACAAGCGCAGAGGTCACCACGACCCAGGGGCTGTCCCGGCAGGTGATCGAGACCATCAGCCCCAAAAAGATCGAACAGGCCGACAGGGACAAAGATACCCTTGCCCGTAAAAAGCACGTTAACAAACTGAAAGCCGACGTTCTTGCCCTGGATGAGGAACTGAGACGGCTCAGGGCGGGCGCCCAAACAGAGGATGACGCGGGATCCCGTTTACGCCCCTTCCCGGGCCAGGGCGACCGACAGTACCTCACGGATCTCAAGATGGGCGGGAATCGGATCTTGATCCTTGTAGACGCTTCGGCCAGTATGCTGGATGAAACCATCCTCGGAATCATTCGCCGCCGGAATCTGAACAACCAGGCGAAGATCACGTCCCCAAAATGGCGACGGGTCGTCGCGACGATCGAGTGGTTGACCACCCGGCTTCCCCAAACGGGAAATTACCAGTTGTACGTTTTTAACGAAAGCGCACGGCCGGTCGTCGCAGGCACCGGCGGAACATGGTTCGATGCCGGTGATGTCGACCGTTTGAACCTGACCGTTGAGCGCCTGCGGCGCGTGGTGCCTGAAAAGGGCACGAGCCTGCTGAATGCTTTTAAGGTGATCAAAGAAATGTCTCCGCCGCCGGATAATGTTTTTTTACTCACCGACAGTCTCCCGACCATGGGTGCCGACAAGCCCTGGAGCAATCGGGTCACCGGCGACAAACGGTTGAAGTTGTTTCAGGAAGCCGCCCGCCGGGTGCCCCCACGGATGCCGGTCAACATCATTCTCTATCCGATGGAGGGCGATCCGATGGCCGCCGATGCCTATTGGCGATTGGCGAAAAATACCCGGGGATCCTTCTTCTGCCCCTCGAAGGACTGGCCCTGACAAAAAAAGAGACGGCGCGGGTCGGTGGCATCTCTCCGATCCAAAAAACGCCGCCCTTGGCGCTGCTGCAACACGCTGGGAAACGCATATGAAGACATCTCGTCGCCGACGCACTGAACTTTTCAGCCTGTCGTTTCTGGACTGCATTTGCTGCGCCTTCGGCGCCATCATCCTGCTATTCGTCCTATCCAAATTCGCCGAACCGGTCGTGATTGAAAAAATGCGCCAAGACCTGGACGGGAAGATCATCCAGTTGGAGCAGGAATGGGTCGAAATTCAAGGGCAGACGGCGATCTTAAATCGCGAATTAACAACCAAAAAGGAACAGCTCTCAGAGGAAAAAAGAAAGCTTGCACGCCTTCAAGGCGATACGTTGGACATTGAAGGCCGGTTCGCCTCTTCCAGAGACGACGCAGAAGTCCAAAACATCATCGCCGGCCAATTGGCCCGGGCAAGACAGGAGTTATCCGATGAAATGAAGCGTCTCTTGCGGCCCCGGCCAGCGAAAGCGGAGAGCAGTGTGGGCGGCATACCGGTGGACAGTGAGTACATCATATTCATCATCGACACCTCCGGCAGCATGCAGCGCAATGCCTGGGCGCTGGTTCAGAAAAAGATGCGAGAGACCTTAAAAATTTATCCCCGGGTGAAGGGGATTCAGGTGATGAACGACATGGGAGAGTATCTGTTCTCCCAGTACCGGGGCAAATGGATTCCCGACAGTCCCGCCCGGCGGCGGGCCATCCTTTCGCGATTGGCCGGGTGGCGGGCGTTTAGCAACAGCAGCCCTGTGGAAGGAATCACAGCAGCCATCCGCACGTTTTATTCCCGGGACAAGAAAATCAGCCTGTACATTTTCGGAGACGAGTTCAGCGGAAATGCTATCCAACCGGTGGTCGACGAGATCGAGCGCTTAAACCGGGCCGGCGCAGGCGGCGCCCGCCGTGTTCGCATCCATGCCGTCGGTTTTCCGGTTGTGATGGAGTACACCGACAAGCGCGGAAACACGGGGGAGCGCTTCGCTACGCTTATGCGGGTGCTGTGCCAGCGCAATGGCGGGACTTTTGTGGGATTGAACACCGCCCGTCCATAAGGGACTCATATCGGGACCACATCTTAAATATCCGAGGGGCGGGGAGTTTTTCTCCTATATCCTTTCTTTTTTGCATTGGCGGGCACCCCAAAACGGAGATCCGGATCGGATGGAAAATCGCAAGAGTCGAAATGAAGAACATTGAAATCCGGCGTGTCAACGATATCTAACGCAGCGATTCCGGTGAAAAGCCGCAATCTGATTATCTCCGCCTCCCTGCTGGCGCTTTTTCTGGGGGCTCTGGATGCGCTGGTGATGTCGGCCGCCATGCCCACCATTGTAGAAGATCTGGGCGGCCTCGATCTCTACAGCTGGGTGTATTCGTCCTACCTTCTGGCGCGCACGGTTTCCCTGCCCATTTTCGGTAAGCTGGCCGACATCTACCGCACAAAGACCCTTTACGTCGTGTCGATTCTAATATTCATTTTTGCATCCCTGGCGGCAGGTTTCGCCAAAAGCATGCTCTTTCTCATCGTCTGCCGTGCCATCCAGGGAATCGGCGCCGGAGGCAATTTCGCTCTGGTGTATATCGTTCTGGCGGACATTTCTTCACCTGAAGAGCGTGGGAAGACGTATTCCCTGGGAAGCTTCGTCTGGGGATTGGCGAGCGTTTTGGGCCCGACCATGGGCGGATTTATCGTGGCCTATTTTGCATGGCCTTGGATCTTTTTCATCAACGTGCCGCTCGGTGTGCTGTCTCTGGCCGGGGTGAGCCTGTATCTCCTCGAAACCCGCGAAAAAAAGAAAAAAGCGATCATCGATTACAGCGGCGCCCTGACGCTGACGATGACCATTTTGGGTCTGCTTTTCATATTCCTGCTGGCCGGTCGCAGCCATGCCTGGAGCTCGCCCCGCATTCTTATGCTCTGGGCGGCCACATTGGTTTTCGCGGTATTGTTCTACACTGCCGAGCGGCGTGCAAAGGAACCGATACTTCCCATCTCCTTTTTCAAACGGCGCGGCTTCAGTGTCGGCAACGCCGCCGTTTTCATGAGCAGCTTTGCCATATTCTCCTTTTTCGGATTTGCACCGCTGTTTATCCAGGGGGCCTTGGGCAAAAGCCCGGTCGAGGTCGGAACAACCGTGCTCTCACTCAGCCTCGGATGGTCCATCGGCTCCCTGGTCCTGGGCCGTTTCGTTCATCGCTGGGGGAGCAAAAAATGCGCTGCAGTGGGCGCCGTTTTTCTGGTAGCCGGCTGCGCCATCACACTCACATTTTCGACGGCGACCTCAACGAGCACCTGTTTCTGGGTTTTCGCCCTGGTCGGGGTCGGCATGGGGTTTGTGTCCCTGGCGACGATACTCGTGGTGCAGAACAGCGTCGCTGCGTCCGATTTGGGCGTGGCCACCTCCTCACACCAGTTTTTTCGAAACCTCGGGGCGACCGTGGGCATCGGGATCAGCGGAAGCATATTCCTCGCCGGGTTTTCCACGAAATTGCAATCGGCGCTGACGGGCAGCCCTGCGGCAAAACTTCCAGAGGCCTTGACCGGTCAAATCCTAAACAACGCCGAGAGCATTCTGCGGCCTGAAATCCGATCTCAGCTCTCTTCCGACGTGCTGCTGCATCTGAATCAGGCGGTCGCATACGGATCCCTGCACGTCTTCTGGGCCACCCTGGCCGCTGCCGTCGCCTGCCTGATTTGCTGCCTGCTATTGCCGCAGGACTAACGCCAAACGACTGTGAAAACTTAATATCGGTCCAAGCCCTGTACCACTGGTGAAGGACCCGGAAAGGTTGCACTGTTGCGGCGCGTTGTTTTTTGACTGTTCGTTCATTTTCTTTCACGTGAAAGAAAACGAACCAAAAGAAACCGCCCGTGTCCCGCTTGATCCTGTGTGTTGTCGATGCGGCCGGAGCGCGCGGAAACTCGCCCGCCTGCGGCGGACTCAAACAGGTCCGTGCGCTTTTTTCCGTCCACCGCGCCGATGCTCGGCGCGGGACAAAGGGATATCAGAAACCAGAACCTAAGAGGCGTTTCAAGCCCGCCTCCCGGATGGTTCCCCTCCTCTTGCGAGCTTTGATCCCCGGTAAAATGGCGGTTAAAATCAAAATTGATTATTTTGTTGAAATCGGCGTCAAAATCGGAGACGAATAGGATTTAAATTCTGGCGTTGCGAACTTTTCTTACGATAGGCAGACTGGCGGGATTCAGATGAAGAAAAAAGTGATTCGGTTGGTGGTGATCCTTATACTCCTCGCGGCGGTGGGAGTGGGTATTCGGTTCATTTTTTTACAAGACCAAAAGGAACAAAAGAACGAACTGGTGCTTTATGGCAACGTGGATATCCGCCAGGTCGAACTGGCCTTTAACGCCAGCGAACGCATTGCCGAGATCCTTGTAAAGGAAGGCGAGGCAGTGAAAAAGGGACAGCTGGTGGCTGTTTTGGAAACCGTTCGACTCCAGCACGATGTGGAGCGCGCCCAATCACGGGTGGCTGCGCAGCGGGATGAGGTCGCCAAGCTGGAGGCCGGAACCCGG
The DNA here is from genome assembly GCA_963825595.1 of uncultured delta proteobacterium. Classification (GTDB taxonomy): domain Bacteria; phylum Desulfobacterota; class Desulfobacteria; order Desulfobacterales; family SG8-13; genus JARFQH01. The sequence goes on from CAWGUE010000022.1 coordinate 107,928, forward strand.
GTCGAGGAAATCAGCCGGGCAAGGGCCGAAGTCGAGGCCGCCAGAGCCCAGGCCGACGATCTCGAGCGAACGTACCGGCGCCTGCGACCCTTGGCAGAAAAAAAACTGATCGCGCCCGAGCAGATCGATCAGGCCAGGTCCAGGGCCGATGCCGCTCAGGCCCAGTTGCAGGCGACCGTGCAAGGGCTGGAATTGGCCCTCGCCGGCCCCAGGCAGGAAGACATCGCTGCGGCCAGGTCGCAATTAAAGGCCCTCGAGGCCGAACTGGCGCTGGTCGGCCAGAAGTTGGCCGACGCCTCTCTGTATGCACCGTCCGACGGAGTCATCCAGAACCGCATCCTTGAACCCGGCGATATGGCTTTCCCGCAGAAGGCTGTTTTTACCCTGGCCCTGATCGATCCCGTCTGGGTCCGCGTCTACGTTCCGGAAACAAACCTGGGCAACCTGTTTCCGGGCATGGCCGCCCATGTGGTTACCGACAGTTATACGGACAAAACCTATCCGGCCTGGATTGGATATATTTCACCCGTGGCGGAGTTTACCCCCAAAACGGTGGAAACACCCGAGTTGAGAACGCGGCTGGTCTATCAGGTCCGCGCATACGTGTGCGATCCCCGCAACGAGCTTCGGCTCGGTATGCCCGCCACCGTCATCATTGCATTGGATCAGTCGCGCCCGTCGTCCGGTGCTGAAAGCATTCCCCCCTGCAAGGAGCAATGATGCCGGCGGTCGTCAATAAAGGATTCGGCCCAACGGCGCAAGCGGCCGATACGGAGCGGCCGGCCCTGGAGCTCAAAGGAGTATCCAAGTTTTTCGTCCAGGGAAAACGCCGTATCCAGGCCTTGCAGGACGTCAGCGTCCGCATCGCGCGCGGTAGCATCACCGGCTTGATCGGCCCGGACGGTGCCGGCAAGACAACCCTGATGCGCCTGTCGGCCTGTTTGTTGAAACCATTGGCCGGCGCTATCACTGTGCTCGATATCGATGCGATCACCGATCCGTTGAAGGTGCAGGCCAGTATCGGGTATATGCCGCAACGATTCGGTCTCTACGAAGATCTCAGCGTTCAGGAGAATCTGGATCTTTACGCGGATCTGCAAGGCCTGGTCAAGGCCGAACGACCCGCACGCTATGCAGAGCTCACCCGGATGACCAATCTCGGTGCGTTCACCAAGCGGTTGGCCGGACGACTGTCCGGCGGCATGAAGCAGAAGCTCGGCCTGGCGTGCACGTTGTTGCGACCGCCGCGCCTGCTGCTGCTGGACGAACCCACGGTCGGCGTCGATCCGGTATCACGCCGCGAACTCTGGTCCATCGTCGACCGGTTGGTGGCAACCGAAGGGATGAGCGTGCTCCTGAGCACCGCGTACCTGGACGAGGCCGAGCGCTGCGACGAATTGGTGATTCTTCATGAAGGCCGGGTTCTCGGCCAGGGTCCGCCGGGTGATTTCAGAGAGAAGCAAAAGGGCCGGACGTATACGGTGGCGGCCGGCGGCCTGAAAAAGCGTGAACTGCAGGAGCGCCTGGCAGATGCCGAAGGGGTCTTAGATGCCGTCATTCAGGGGGACTCGGTCCGCATGGTGATGGCAGACACGGTAGTGCCGGACCTGGCGTTCCTGCTGCCGGGTGTGCCGGATGTCGACATCACGGCAGTGCCGCCCCGGTTCGAAGACTGCTACGTCGCCATGCTCAAGGCCGAACGCACCAATGAGGCCGTCGACCGGAAACCCTCTGGCGAGATGGATACCCGGGTGTCGCCATCGGCGCCAGACGAAGCCGTCATTAGGGTCGATGACGTCCAACGCCGGTTCGGCGACTTTTTCGCCGTCAAGAACGTTTCCTTCGAGGTGTTCCAGGGCGAGGTGTTCGGTTTGCTGGGCGCCAACGGTGCCGGAAAGACCACGACTTTCCGAATGCTCTGCGGGCTGTTGCCGGTCAGCGATGGCCAACTGAGCGTGGCCGGGCGTGATCTGCGGCGCGCGGCGGCCAAGGCCAGGGCCCGTATCGGTTACATGTCGCAGAAATTTTCTCTTTACGGCAACTTGAGCGTGCGTCAGAATCTGCAGTTCTTCAGCAGCGCCTACGGACTGAGCGGAGCCCGGCGCCGCGACAGGATCGACTGGGTTCTGCACCGCTTTGAACTGTCCAATTTGGCCGATGCCGTCAGCGGGGAGTTGTCACTCGGTTACAAACAACGGTTGGCTTTGGCAGCTGCCCTGATGCATGCGCCGGACATCTTGTTTCTGGACGAACCCACCTCCGGGGTGGATCCCATGGCGCGCCGGGAATTTTGGCGTCACATCAATTCACTGGCTGCATCCGGGGTCACTGTGCTGGTGACCACCCACTTCATGGAGGAAGCCGAATACTGCGATCGTTTGGCGATAATGGCAGCCGGGGAAATTCTTGCCATCGGCAGCCCGATTGAAATCAAGCGAAAAGCTGCCGATGGGCAAGAAAAATCCGTACAATCCATGGAAGAAGCCTTTATCGCACTGATCGAACGGCAGGCTCAACCGGAGATATCGACATGAAAGCCTCAGGAGAAGATGGCCGCAATAGGACCGCAGCACTGGGAAAAGCCCGCGGGGGTGGACTGATGCGGTTGCGCGGTTTGGTGCGCAAGGAATTTTTACAGGTGGTGCGGGATCCGAGCAGTATCGGGATTGCTTTCCTTATGCCGGTGGTCCTGTTGCTTCTGTTCGGCTACGGTGTCTCCCTCGACGCCGAACACGTGCCCATCGCCATCGTCGTCGAGAAGCCCGATGCCGATACGGCAGGCTTTGTGGCGGTCTTCAGGAATAACGATTTCTTTGCCCCGGTGGTGATGCAAGGCATGCGGCAGGCCGAAGAAGCGCTGATGCAGCATCGTGTAGACGGCATCATTTGCTTGCGGGCCAATTTTGCGAGGGATTTAAAACGGCCGGGCGGCGCGGCGGTGCAGGTTATTTTGAACGGTGTCGATGCCAACACCGCCCGGTTGGTATCCGGTTACGTGGAGGGTGCCTGGCTCAACTGGATCGAGCAGCGCTCATTGAGTCTTGGAAACCCGTTGGATCTGCCCGTTCAGGTCGAGCAGCGCATATGGTTCAACAGCGCCGTGCGCAGCCGTAATTTTCTCGTTCCCGGCCTGGTCGCTGTGATCATGACCCTCATCGGGGCCCTGTTGACGGCGCTGGTGGTGGCCCGCGAGTGGGAGCGCGGCACCATGGAGGCCCTCATGGTGACCCCTGTGGCCGTGCACGAGATCCTGCTGGGCAAGTTGGTACCGTACTTCATCATGGGGATGGGGGGTATGGGACTTTCGGTCGCAATGGCCGTCTGGGTTTTCGAGGTCCCGCTGACCGGGTCCCTCTGGGTTCTGACGGCAGCCTCGGCACTGTTCCTGCTGGTCGCCTTGGGGATGGGGCTGTTCCTTTCCAGTGCCGCCAAAAACCAGTTCGTTGCCGGACAGGCCGCCATCATCGTCACTTTTCTCCCGGCCTTTTTGCTCTCCGGTTTCATTTTCGACATCGGCAGCATGCCAAAGGTGGTTCAGGGCGTCACTCATATTGTTGCCGCGCGCTATTTTGTATCCATACTTCAGACGGTATTTCTGGCCGGCAACGTCTGGGCGGTGATTCTGCCCAACGCTTTGGCATTAATGGTGTTTGCGGCGCTTTTTCTCGGTCTGAGCCGTAAAAAATCGCGCAAGCGACTTGATTAGAAGTGGTTTCAAAACCACAGATCACGCCCAAGTGCAAGGCGTGGGCCGACGAAAAAACGCAGCATGCATGGGCGTATGTCTTCAGTGTCAGGAGGCCCAACCCCTGACACTGACCGAGGAGGACCACAACACCGCAACTTGTCCGCCTCTGGCGGGTGGGGTGTCAGATGGGGTTTTGAAACCACTTCTGGGAGGTACTATGTTCCTGCGAATCCTCGCCTTGATGCGCAAAGAGTTCCTGGCGCTGATGAAAGACAAGAAAAGTCGCTTCACCATCGTCATTCCGCCCATCGTGCAGCTTCTGGTATTCGGCTACGCAGCCACCTACGATCTGAACAGCGTTCCTTACGCCGTCTATGACGAGGACCGGGGCGCCGCTGCCCGTGATCTGCTGAGCCGCTTTAAAGGGTCAACCAATTTTCAGGAGGTCGCGCAGCTGGGTCGCGATGCCGACATCGCCCCCCTGATCAACGGCAGGGAAGCCCTCTTGGTGATCCACATCGGCCCGCAGTTCAGCCGTAACCTGCTGACCGGCGGCAAGGCCGCGCTTCAGGTGATCGTGGACGGCCGCAATTCGAATACCGCCATGATCGCCCTCAACTACGTGAGGGCCATTCTCACCCGGTATAACCTGGAATGGATCCAACGCCACGGGGGCACTTCGCCACCGGCCCATTTGGAGACCCGGGCCTGGTTCAACGCCAATCTGGAGAGCCGCTGGTTTATCGTGCCCGGTATCATCGGTTTGCTGACCCTGGTGGTCACCCTTCTGGTAACCGCTCTGAGCGTGGCCCGGGAACGGGAGCAGGGGACGTTTGACCAGTTGCTGGTGACCCCTTTGCGGCCGGTGGAAATCCTGATCGGCAAAGCCCTGCCCGGCTTCATCATTGGGACCGCGGAGGCCACTGTCATTATCTTGATCACCGTTTTCTGGTTCGGTGTCCCGCTGCGCGGTCACGTTATTACGCTTTACACCGGCCTGTTTCTTTTTATACTTTCAGCCATTGGCATTGGTCTGATGATTTCCTCCCTGGCAGTCACACAGCAACAGGGGCTGATGGGTGCATTTCTGTTCATGGTACCGGCCATTATCCTTTCCGGTTTTACCACCCCGATTGCCAACATGCCGGTGTTGGTGCAAAAATTTACCCTGATCAATCCGCTGCGCTATTTCATGGTGGTTATCCGGGGCGTGTTCTTAGAAAACACGCCGTTTCATTTACTATTGCATCAATACTGGCCCATGGCGGTTATCGGCTTCGTCAACCTGGCTGCCGCGGCATGGCTTTTCCGCCATCGAATCAACTAGTTTCCGTCCATAAATGGCCTTTTCCCGCACCATGGGACCTGCGGGGTGCTGACACGATAGAACTTTTGACCTACTATAAAGGGACTCACAAAGGAGGGCTGTCATGTTTGATTATCCTTATTTAATCGAGTTGCTGACTCCGAAAAGATCGGCTGACGATCAGATGGATCGTCTCCTGGATCGATTTGCCGAGCGGTACCGGAGGATTATGGGCACCGGTTGCGGCATATCCATTCCGGACAACCCGATGGGACAGCCCAGGCTGGGGGCACTGGAGAGTTTTGGCTTAAGAGGCCTTGCATTTGAACCGGAGAAGGTCGTGATGAATTTGAACACGTTCCACACTAAAATTGAGCTTGACGGGATGTTGCGTAAAGCATCGGAAGTGAACCTGAAGTACATTCTGGTCGTCAGAGGAGACGGCGGCCCCCTGCTTTCCACGCTGGACCCTAAAAGCATCGGCGGGCAGAAGAGCGTTACGACCTCCACCGACTTGATCCGATACATCAACACGGAATATCCCGGTCAGTTCGTCACCGGTGCGGCCTTCAACCCCTACAAAGCAATGCCGTTCGAGTTGAACCGGATGCAGCAAAAATTAGACGCCGGAGCCGAGTTTGCGGTGACCCAACCGGTCATCGGCCAAGACGAAAACGTCGACAGGTTGAAAGAGTTAAACATGACCGTCATCGTCGAAGCCTGGATGTCGAAGAACATCGATCTGCTTTACAAAAGCGTCGGTAAAGAGAAGGACGAGAAAGCAGACGCATACGATCCCGTCGAAAACCTGAAAGCACTCCACAAATCATACCCGGGGTGCTGCGTCTATCTGTCCATGCTCAGCTTCAAACAAGATTGGGGAACCGTTTTACCGGAACTTTCAGAGTAAAATTTACACACAGCACTGGTTTTTTTATGATGCAAATTCTGAAAAGATCCCCCCCATGATTTGAACGGACTCCCGGACGATGAAACTCTACCATCTGCATCGCAAACAAATACTGCCCACTTCGATCGAAACCGCCTGGAAATTTTTCACCAATCCCTTCAACCTCGTGCAAATAACGCCATCCTGGCTCGATTTAAAAATAACCAACCCTGTTTCCGAAAAGATATACTCGGGCATCATTATTACCTATCGATTGAAGACACTATTCGGACTGCCGACCCACTGGGTCACCGAAATCTCCCAGGTCGAAGAACCGGCGTCGTTTGTGGATGAAATGCGCCTGGGCCCCTACCTTTTCTGGCATCACCAGCATTTATTTCGCGAGGTGAACGGCAGGGTGGAAATCGAGGACAGTGTGCACTACGCGCTCAAGTTCGGCGTACTCGGGCAATTGCTGCATAGAACGATCGTTCGCGCAAAGCTCGACGAAATTTTTGATTACCGACGCCGCGCACTCAAGAAAATATTCTAATGTCTGCGCGGTGATAAATTCAGTTCGTGGGTGTCGAGTCGTATGGCCCGGAAACGGGCATTTCAAGACCTGAAATCCTTTTCTTGTTTTGGGACACCGTCAGGCGGACCAGCGTATGGAATGACATTCGCACCATACAATTCCCAAACTTTGATTACGGGCGAATAATGATTACAAATAACATATGACAGACTATGCTCTGCGTGGCGAGTCGCGGTCTTTCTCCCATCTTGTCTGCGAAAACCGGCATACATACTTTCCCTATAAAAGTCTTCGGTATTTTATCTTCGTCTGACTAATGCGACAAAAAGTATCCAGGCATGGGCACTATTCTATGAAACACAACATATGCAAATCTCTGATCGTCATCATTGCAACGGTTGCTGTCGTCAACTTTTGGCCACCAGGCCAAAAATATGCCCAGGCAACAGAAGCAGATCGGAAATTATCGCCAAAACGAACGAAGTACAACCGCTTGATCGATGAATCCAGTCCCTATTTGCTCCAACATGCCACAAATCCGGTTGAATGGTATCCATGGGGAAATGAAGCGTTTGAAAAAGCCCGGAAAGAAGACAAACCGATTTTTCTGTCCATCGGATACTCCACCTGCCACTGGTGCCTTATACCGAATTTATGGTCCCAATTGGCGGCAAGGCCACCGCATATGTATGCATGAATTTTGTCTGTCAGCTGCCGACGACAGACGTTTCCCAGCTGCTGGCCAACCTCCAGGTGAAAAGAAAATAATTACGCCACAGGGATCGCGAAGATCCCAATGAACGCGCGTCCTTCTTCTCTACCTGCACTCTGCCTGACCGGCTTTCCGCCTCAAGGTAACGATGCTGCTTTTCAACATCGACAGCGTCCTCTCCAGACGGGACGCTTGGTAGGTTTCGGCCACTTCCTCCGGCATTCCCATCCAGACGGGGGTGGCGCCCACGGTGGTTTCGATGCTGCGGATGTTCGGCGAGCCGGGACCGTAAATTTTTATCAAACAATCACGGGTCTGATCGTCCCAGGCGGCATGCAAATCGTTATTCAGCGGCCGGTGATCCAGAAGGTACCGACCAGCCTCTATTTGTTGTTCTAGAAGTGCGATGCCGGCCTCGATGGCCTCTTTTCGAAAGTTTTTTTCGTTCATTGGTTTGGTTCCCATATGTCATGAAATTTTCAGTCCGTCGCCGGTTTCACCCACCGCCCCGCCTGGCGGTAGTCGAGGCAAATCTCCTTCAATCGGTCCTTGTGCGTCATAAAGCGTGATTTCATTCCCACCAGCCATTCGCGGTGTTTCAGCACCTCTTCCAGTGTCAGAAAGAGTTCGTGCTCGCTTCTGGATATCTCGAAGAGGGTGCGGCCGTTTTCCAGCACTATCTTGCCGGCGTTGCTGCACAGCATGCAGCGGACCCGCCGGTCGTCCAGAAAGCGAAAGGTCTGCCCGCCGCACACCGGGCAGCAGGGTGTCTTTTGGGGTTCCGGTTTTCCGAAAAGGGACCGGGCCATTTCCGCTGCCGTATCGTGGTTCTGCTGATTCAAAAAAACCTCGCCCGGCAGTGCCCCGTAGACGATACGCCGCATTTTTATGTCCGCAAAGAGCATTTTCAGAAAGCTCTCCAGCCCCAGCATGGTGTAGCCTTCCTTGCCCTCGATCCCGGCGATGCCCACCGCAACGGCCGGCTTGGCCCACAGTTTCTCCAAATAGGGATAGAGCGCAATGCCCCGGTCGGTAAAATGCTTCAAGCAGGCGTTGGGTCCGAGAAAATAGGTGGGTACGGCCACGATAAGGGCGTCGGCTTCGACGATGGCCTGCACGGCTGAACGAAAATCGTCATCGATGACGCATTCGTTTTTGAAAAGGCACGTGTAGCATCCCCGGCAAGGACGGATGTCGTATTCCGAAAGGCGCAGCAGACTCAGATCGTGGGGTTCGGTGATACAGCGGCTGATCTCCTTGGCCATGATCTCGCAGTTGCCGAGTGTCCGGGGCGATCCGATAATCGCAAGGATGTTTTTCAAAACGGACTCCTCCTCCAAAAGAAACGGCTGAATTATTATTGTTTTAACTGCCTATCATTTACAACGATTAGAGTGAAAATGAAAGAGGGTTGGGGGAGGGGCAGGGGCGAAGCGCAGCTTTACATGCGGCCGGGCCTGGCAACTATGACGCCGCAGGCCTGGAATGTGCGTTTGTTTTAACCATTTTCATGCGTGGCATTATCATACTTGAGTTCTTAGGGGAGTTTACATTAACCGGGAGCGGAGGAAAGATCAGTGACTTCAGCGCGCAAGCTCATTGATAAAGCAAACTGAGGAAAGATCAGATGTCATAATAATACAGAACGGTTCAATCCCATTCACCATTTGTGGTCTCCATCTGACCGTCGGGGTTGTCGCTGTTTTTTGCCGAGGCTGATGAATGCATTCCGATCCCGCCATTGCGGGACCCGCTTGCGCTGCTGGTCCGGCTATCCGCGCTGGTTTGCCATTTACGGGAAACCATCCCTGATTATATTAAGCACAATAATCAGCTGCAACCTCCAGCCTTGCGGGAAGACTCATAACATATGGCCTTTCCAGGAGGACACCAATACCTGGAATGATGATTATGGTATATCTTTATTCAATGGCCGGCCGGTTGCCCGGAATAGTGGTTTCCAGCGCCCGTTTTGGACAGTTCACAAGCCATTTCTCCACCTTTGCCGGAGGTCATTGAATACGGGTGAATGTTTATGTTGATTCGGCCATCTCAAAAAACCGATGCGAATTCAATGTCTCGCATCTATGTCAAATCCTGGCGGGATACCTATCTGAGTGTGATACCGTTTGGGTTTTTATTCGAAATGTCGGAATCCCAGCATGAACAGGCATTTTTAAACGAACTGATCAGCAGACAGATCGTTAGTTTTGTGGCTGAAGAGGCCGGCAGGGTTGTCGGCTTTATTACCGGTGGGAATGAAAGACACAGAAACGATATCTACAAGGGTGAAATTTACACACTCTATGTGCTGACACATTTTCAACGGCAGGGTATCGGCGGAGAACTCGTCGCAGCCCTGGCGAATCAGTTCAACCGGAACGGCATCTATTCAATGCTGGTACGGGTCCTCAAACTCAATCCTTACCGGCGATTTTATCAGAAAATCAATGGAACCTATCTTAAAACCGAGCGCCTACCCTTTGCCGGGGAAGTCATGGATGTGGAAGCTTACGGCTGGCTGGATACCAATCTTGTCTTGCCTTAATGCTGCAGCGATTAGAGAGAACGCTATTTCCTGAATCCCTTTGCCGCTAAAAAAACGAAAGCATAACAAGTAATTTATTGACATTTGCATCATACTTTCGTTTAATTAGTGCTCATCCACGGTTTTATGAAAAGCACTAATGAGTTTCCGATCCAGAAATGTGCAATTTTCTGAAAGTTCAAGGAAATCAAGGAATTGTACGGAGGCGTACTTGTGTACGCCGCACAAGCGATACCGTCGATTGACGCCGAAATTGCGGGAAAGGGCCATTTATGGACGGAAACTAATTAATTCATAAACACAAAACTAAGGAGGCTGATATGCCCAAACATTGGGTCGAAATAGATGATATGATATTCAAATACTTACAAAAAAATGCGGAACCGCTCGTGGACACACCCAATTCGGTCCTCCATAAGCTCTTGTTCAGCGAAAATGACGATGACGAAAGTTCAAGTAGTCAACCGATATCTTTTGCCGGATTGCCGGTATCGTTAGCGCAGATTTTAGAGGTGGTCTACGAAATAGAACGAAACGGATACGCGAGGCCCAAAGCGACGCGACTGGTTGCCGATAGACGCGGCACCGTACCGCAGACCATAATGGATAAGTATTGCAAACAATTGGGTTTAAAAGCAAAGGAGGTCGATCTGTTGCTGGAGGAGCCCGGGTATGCGCGGTTTATGGAAATCCTCAATGAAAATTTCCCCGAATACAAAGAGGTAATAGAAATCTATTTTGGTTCAATTACCCTTGACAGGGCCCAAACGGGTGAGTCGGATCAGGATTAGCTGTTTTATACGTAACCGGCAATTTTTCTCTTTTTTCCAAAATCATCTGTCGACTTTCGTTTTTTTCTTAGTGTCAATACGCGGTTTTTATAAGGACATTGGCCAGTTTCCGATTCAGAAATGAGCGATTTTATGTAAGTTCAAGGAAATAAAGGAATTTCGAAGACTTGCTTGCTTTCGGTGCGGTTGACGCCGACCTGTCCCGAAGCAGGCGGGGAATTGCGGAAAAGAGGCTATTTACGGACGGAAACTATTTAGTTTTTGGATTGGATGTCACCCGTCACTGGACCTTGAATGTTTGCGATATAGCGTGACAAATCGATTTTCTCACCGCGAATGCAATCCAGAAATACCTCGCTGTACCGCTGTGCTTTAGACGCGCCGACACCGGTGATCTGCAGAAAATCTTCCAAATTTGCCGGTTTGACCGCAGCCATCTCTTTCAATGACTTGTCTGGAAAAATGATATAGGGCGGAACCTCCAGCTGCCTGGAAATATCGAGTCGCAGTTTTCGAAGGATTTCAAAAAGCTGACGGCTTTCTTCATTTTCAAAAATATGCTCGTTTGCCTTTAATGGCTTCTTGTCGGTTTGGGTTTTTGAATAAACCGAATCTTTTCTGAAGAATACATCCCGCTCGCCCCTTAACACAGACCAACTGTCCTCGGTCAAACGAATACCGGCAAATTGCCCCATGTCCACAGAAAGAAGCCCGGCCGAAAGCAGTTGCCGAAAGACCGACATCCATGCATTCTTGTCCAGTTCTTGGCCCACACCAAAGGTTTTTATACGGTCGTGATTCCAGCGTTGAACCTGCGGGCTTTCTTTGCCCATAAGCACGTTTGCCAAATGACCGGCCCCGAAACGCTGGCCGGTTCTATAAACGCACGACAGCGCTTTTTGAGCGGCGACCGTTCCATCCCAACTTTCCACGGGGTTGAGGCAGTTGCCGCACGCCTGGCACGGCCCATCATATTTTTCTCCGAAATAGTGCAGCAGAATCTTTCTGCGGCACTCCACCGCTTCGCAGAACCCCAAAAGCGCATCCAATTTTTTCCGCTGAATACGCTTGAATTCAGCGTTGCCTTCCGACAACTCGAAAAGCCGCCGCATCGCAATCACGTCGGCAAGCGAATACAACATCCAGGCATCCGCCGGCTGTCCGTCTCGACCGGCACGCCCGGTCTCCTGGTAGTAGGCTTCCATACTGGCGGGCAAATCGAGGTGAGCGACGAACCGAACGTCAGGCTTGTCGATGCCCATACCGAAGGCGATGGTGGCAACGATAACCCGCGTGTCGTTTTCCTGAAACCGCTTCTGGTTTTCAAAGCGGGTGTCCGCGGACAAACCGGCGTGATAGGGCAGCGCCGCGATTCCGTGGCGGGTGAGCCACGACGCGATCAATTCCGTTCGTTTGCGGGTTCTCACATAAACGATGCCCGCACCCCGCGGTTGCTCTCTGCGGATGAAAGCGAGCAATTGCTGTTTGTCTCCCCGTTTGGCCTGCACACGATAGCTGATGTTGGGCCGGTCGAAGCTGCTGATAAACACGGCTGCGCGTTGAAGTTCGAGCTTTTCGAGTATATCCTTGCGGGTAATGGCATCGGCGGTTGCCGTCAGCGCGATCCGGGGTGTGCCCGGAAAATTGTTTGTCACCTCGTTTATGCGAAGATATTCCGGCCGGAAATCGTGCCCCCACTGGGATACGCAGTGGGCTTCATCGATGGCGAAAAGCGCCGGTTTGATGGTCGTGAGAAAATGCTGAAAATCGCGGGTGAGCAGCTTTTCCGGGGCAACGTAAAGAATGTCAAGTCGACCGTCTGCCGCCTGATGGCGGACGTTTTGCGATTCCTGTAACGGCAGGGTCGAGTTCAGGTAGGCGGCGCGCACACCATTTTGCAGCAGCCCCTTGACCTGGTCCTCCATCAAAGCAATCAGCGGTGAGATGACGATGCCGACCCCGCTGCCCATAATGGCAGGGACCTGGTAGCATATCGATTTCCCGCTGCCGGTGGGCATCAATACGAAGGCATCTTTTCCGCTCATAACGGTTTCGATGATGTCCTGCTGGTGTTCCCTGAAATCGTCGAATCCGAAAACGTGTTTCAATAATTTGCGTGACGCGTTGACCATAGCTTCGGCATTCGTTTAATTTATTTATTTCTTCTCAACATCGAATGAACTGTAGTATCTTATTAATTATTGATAATTTTTTCTGATTTTCATGTCATATTCAGGTATCAGATTCCCTATCCTGTTACAAGGATTGAGGGTGGCCAATGAATCGGATACAAAAAAACATATATGTGAATAAAATATTTAACAAAGTATTTATCGGCATCGGAGAACCACAAGATGGACAATGAACTATCCCGTCTGCACTTTCGGATCGCAGAACTCAAAGCCGAATTTGTGAGGCTAAAGGGGGAAATAGAAGCGTATCGGGAAAGAGGCGCTCCATCTCTTGAGGCAGATTCCTCACTGCCTGACGCACGCGACCAAGGGCGTATCGCCTCTCCGGAAACGGAAGACCGATATCAGAGTTTAGCAAATAACCTTAACGTCGGAATATATCGAAACACGCCCGGGCCTGAGGGATGCTTTATCGAGGCCAATTCAGCCATTGTCGGCATGTTCGGTTTTCGCAACAGGGAGGAATTTTTCAAGTCTCGTGTTGTTGACCTTTATCAGAATTCGGATGACCGTCGTAAGTTCAACGAAAAAATGAAAAATGAAGGGTTCGTGGTCAACGAAGAACTCGGATTAAAAAGAAAAGACGGCACCCCTTTTATCGGCTCGGTTTCCACCGTGGCCGTCAAAGATGAGCTTGGCACAGTTTTGTTTTACGATGGCGTCATAATGGATGTTACCGAGCAGAAACAAGCCAAGGACGCCCTGGTGGAAAGCGAAGTCAAATTTCGTTCACTTTTCGATCTGTCTCCCCAGGCCATTGCTCTGGTTCGAATGGACTCTTCCGTTATTGCAGACGTTAATGACAAGTTCTGCGACCTTTTCAAGTTCCAGAGGGAAAAAATTATTGGCAAGTCTCCAACGGATCTTGGATTCTACACCAAAACGAAGCGGGACCAGTTTACGTCGAATCTTAAAAAGGCGGGCAAACTCATCGGGTTCGAAATGGATTTCACGGCCGGAGACGGTTCTATCCTGTATACCCACATGTTTTCCCGGATGATAAAAATAAAGGGAGCAGAATACATCCTGACAATTTTTCACGATTTATCCGAGCAGAAACGGTTGGAATTGCAGCTTCACCAAGCACAGAAAATGGAAGCCATCGGCGCTCTGGCGGGGGGTATTGCCCACGATTTCAACAATATTCTTGCGGCAATCATCGGCTACATCGAGCTGGCCACGTTCAGCGAAGGTTCGCAGGGCTGTGTTAACGAGCTCAAGGAAGCGTTGAAGGCATCCAGCCGGGCTAAAGACCTCGTCAGACAAATTCTTGCCTTCAGCCGGCAGACTGATGAAGAGAGGATGCCCGTTAGGGTCGGACTGGTTGTCAAGGAAGCCGTCAAATTCCTGCGGGCCACTATCCCGACAACGATAGAAATCAAAATCCGTAATGATGAGAAGTCCGGCGCTGTATTGGCAAATTCGGTCGAACTTCACCAAATCGTCATGAATCTGTGCACCAATGCCGTCCATGCCATGGGAGAGAAGGAAGGTATTCTGGAGATCGACGTGCAAAATACCGCAATCGATCGCACGCAAAAAGATGACTTCATTGGCTTGGATCCTGGGCCGTACACCAGGGTCTCGATCAGCGACACGGGTGTGGGGATGACGCCTGAGGTGCTGAAACGGATTTTCGACCCTTACTTCACGACAAAAGAAAAGGGCGTCGGAACCGGGTTAGGTCTTGCCGTCGTCCACGGGATCGTCAAAAAATATGGTGGGGCCATTGAAGTTGACGGAAGGCCTGGTAAAGGCTCCACGTTTCATATTTATTTGCCCAGGGTTGACCAACCCGATGCCTATCCGGTCGAGCCGGCCGAAATACCGATGGGAGGCTCTGAACGCATTCTTTTTGTGGATGACGAAAAAATGCTGGCCGACATCGGCCAGAAAGTACTTGAACGTTTGGGGTACGATGTCGCTTCGCGGACTAGCCCGATAGAGGCCCTTGAACTGTTCAGAGCCAAACCCGACTATTTCGATATAGTGATCACGGATCAAACGATGCCCGGCATGACCGGGGATGCACTTGCCAAAGCACTTATGCGTATCAGACCCGACCTTCCGGTCATTATCTGCACCGGGTACAGTCAAACAATAGACCAGGAAAGGGCTGCCGATAAGGGCATCAAGGGCTTTGTCATGAAACCGATACTAATAAACGATATTGCCGATGCGATACGGAAAGCCTTAAATAAATAATCCGCCATGCCGACCTATTTAACGAATTCGCCGAGCGGCGCAGACACGCGAAATGAACCCGGGGTCGTGAGTCGGGTTCCCCCAGGCCTACCGGAGAAAGCCTCGCAGTGCCGCCTGGCGGTTTCAGGCGACATGTCTAAACAGCCTTTTACGAACGCGTATTTTTCAGGGCAGCCATGACCCGTGAACGGGTCATGGGCAACTGCAACACCTTGGCACCCGTGGCATCATGTACGGCTGTGGCCAGCACACCCCCCATACAGACGATGGCCGGTTCACCGCCGCCTTTGGGGGGCAGTGACGGGTTGGGCACAATCACGGTTTCGATTTCGGGCAGCCATGAAAAACGCGGAATGGCATAGGTGTCGAAGTTGGTGTCTAAAAGCCGGCCGTCGTCGAAACGCATTTCTTCGGCCAGGGCATAACCCAACCCCATGGTTAGGCAACCTTCCATTTGAATGGTGGCTCCCTGGGGATTGACGACCTGGCCCATCTCCTGAGCGCAGGCCAGGCGTTTGACCTGGATGGCACCGGTGCTTTTGTCCACCTCAACCTCGGCCATGGCGGCCACGTAAGTTTCGGCATCGATCCCGCAGGCGATACCGATTCCCCGTCCGCTGGGGGGCTTGGCTGATTTGTAACCGAAGGTTTGCGCCACGGCCTGCAGCACGGCGATCATGCGCCGGTCCGCGAGATGACGCAGGCGAAAGGCCAGTGGATCCTGGCCGGACGCTGCGGCCATCAGGTTTAGATGCAGATCGCGGGCATAGACATTGGTATTGGCGGCCGGTGCCCGCCAGGGCCCCACAGCGAAAGGGTGGATACCCGGCGAGATGCGCCATTCCCCGTACACTGCCTCCCGATGGTGAGGAAATTCGTAAAAGTTTTCACAGCCGCGCGTACCGGCAAAATAGACCTGGTAGTCCCAAAAGGCCATGTTGCCGGCCTTGTCCAATCCTGATCGAATCTTGACCACCGCTGCCGGCCGAAACGTATCGTAAAAGAACTCCTCTTCGCGGCTCCAGACCACCATCACCGGTTTTGCGGTGATTTTGGCCAGACGCGCGGCTTCGACGGCCTGTGCCGAAGCGGACTTGCCGCCGAAACCTCCGCCCACGAAAGGCGTGATCACGCGCACCTTTTCGGTGGACAGCCCCACTACGCCGGCCACCTGGTCCCGGACGCCGAAGGGGGTTTGGGTCGATGCCCAAACCGTCAATGTACCGTTTTCAAAATGGGCCAGGGCGGTATGGGTTTCCATGGGCGCATGGGCGACATAACTGTTTAGATAGGTTTCCTCGATTACGGTGGCGGCCATCCGTCGACCCACCTCGAGATCACCGGCCTGGTCGGCGACGACCGGAGGCGGAGCATTTTTTAGCAGGTGCTCGAAAATGGTCTGGTGGTTGACCCCGGTTCGAGGGAGTTCGTACTGCGCTTCGATGCGCGCCAGGGCCTGTTGCGCGACATCAGGGTAGGGGTGCAAGACAGCCACCAGGTCACCGTCGCGAACCACCCGGACACCGGCCATTCGTTCGGCGGCCGAGGTGTCGACCTTAACCGGCTTGGCACCGTGGGCGGGCGGGCGCAGGATTTTGGCATAGACCATGCCCGGTAGGCGGATATCCCCGGTGAACCGGGCTTCGCCGGTGACTTTTGCGCGGGCATCGCGCCGTAAATAGGGTTTGCCGCTAATGGTGTATTCTGAAACCGGCTTTAAATCCGGCAACTCCTTTAAATGTCTTTCGATCACATGGCCCTGAGTCAATTCGCCGTAGGTCACCCGGTCGCCGGGCCGGTTACGATCGAAAACGACCCCGGCCCGGGTCACCAGGCGCTCCGGAGGGCACTTCAGCCGATCGGCCGCCAGTTCTTTGAGTACGCCTTTGGCCTCGCAGGCCGCTTCTTTTACAAACACCCCGTAATAGCGCGTCGAATAAGACCCCCAGGTTCCGGCGTCCCAGGGACAGAGGTCTGTGTCTCCCATGACCATGTCTACGGATTCGTAAGGGACGTCAAGTTCCTCGGCCGCCATCTGGGCAAAGCTGGTGATGGGCCCCTGGCCCATCTCGATCTTGCCGACATAAAAGGTCACCCGGTTGTCGGCACCGATCTTGAGAAAGGCATTGAAATCGACCGGGACCTTGGCACCTTTATACCCTTCACGAGCCGCCCTGGCAGAGGCCTGCACATCACCAAACGTGGCGTAGACGATCAACCCGCCACCCAGGAGGCCCATGCGTTTTAAAAATTCCCGGCGAGTCACCGATGCCGGTGGATCAACCCCGGCCGTCTCCTTTACCGGTTGCGGTGTTTCGTTTTTCATGGTGTGTCTCCTCTATCCGACGTATTTCATACATTGTACGATTCAGCATCTTCACCGGCTGAATCGATACCTTTTTTTTCTGATCTTCGATGCAGAAATTAGATCCCGAAGCCGACCGGAAAAATTCATTTAATATCACTGAAAATTGTTCACGATGAAATTTTCAGGTCGAGTGCATCGGCGGCGGTTTGGACCGCCGCGACGATCCGCACGTGGGCCCCGCAGCGGCAAAGATTATCTTCCAATCCGTCGATGATTTGCTGACGGGTGGGTTTGGGATTCGAGACCAGAAAACCGTAAGCTTTGAGAATCATGCCGGGGGTGCAAAACCCGCACTGCAGGGCATCATGCGCCACAAACGCTTCCTGGATGGGATGCAGTTGTCCGTTTTTAGCCAGGCCCTCGATGGTTCTGACATCGCTTCCGGCAACGGTTCCGATGGACGTCTGGCAGGCGGCGGTCGCCTCGTTGTTGATCAACACCGTGCATGCGCCGCAAAGGCCCTCGCCGCAACCGAATTTAGCACCGGTCAACCCAAGGTCGGTTCGCAACACCCACAGAAGAGGGCGATCCCTGTCGACGCGCAGCGTCACGGGGCCGTCGTTGAGCGTAAATGAGATGGTTTCGATCATGAAAGGCCTTCCATATGTTAGGGGTTGAAGCGTATGCTAAAATCGTGTACCGATTTTTTATTACGAATCGATAGGATCCACAAAAAACAAGAGGGCAGATTCCCCTGCTGAAATCTGCAACGCTCGCTTCGAGATCCATATCAACGCAATTATCGTAGTTTTTCAATAGAAAATTCTGAAACGGTTTCATTCAATTTTCCAAATGATCCCATAACGGTCGATCGGCAAACACCGGCGACCCCACGAGGAACCCCATCCATGCATCTAATCGAACAGACCGCCTGTGACCTGCTGACTCAAGGCCAGGTTTTTGTCCTGGCCACCATTGTCCGCCACGAAGGTGCCACGCCGCGCATCGCCGGAAGCAAAATGATCATCACCCGCAGAAGGGCAGGGCATCGGTACCATTGGCGGTGGATTGCTGGAGGCCGAGGCCATGTCCCGAGCGACGTCGACTCATCGGTCAAGGGCAGTCGGAATTGATGCACTTCGACCTGAGCGGCGACCTTGTCACCACCACGGATATGGTTTGCGGAGGCAGCGTCGATGTCTTGCTGGCCTGTGTTTCTCCCACCGCCGTCAACGTGGATCTTTTTTGGCCGGTGGCGACGGATACACGAGAACGACCGCCGGGGATGCCTGGTGACGGTGGCGCAACCCGACAACGACGCGCTGTACCGCACGACCCATTGTCTGGCCACAGTTGATGGAAAAATAGCGGGCCGGTTTCCCCTGGGGCGGTCCGCTATGGAAAGGGTGCTGACCACCACCCGAACCGCAAACCGGATTGAAAGTCTGTGGTTCGAAGAAGCCCTGGTGGTGGTAGAGCCGCCGGCACGGGTTTCCGCCGCTTATCTCTTCGGTGGCGGGCACGTGGCCCGGCCGACGGCTTATATAGCGGCCATGGTGGGCTTTCAGGTCTGGGTGCTGGATGACCGGGTGAGCTATGCAAACCCGGAACATTTTCCCGGGGCGCACCAGGTAAGCGTACTGGACAGTTTTGACCGGGCCTTCGATGATCTGTCTGTCGATTCGGACAGCTACGTGATCATCCTTACCCGCGGCCATCTGCATGACAAATTTGTTCTGGCCCAGGCCCTCAGCACGGATGCGGGATATATCGGAATGATCGGCAGCCGCCGTAAACGTGACACCATTTATGACGCCCTGCGGGCAGAGGGGGTTTCCCAGTCCCAAATCGACCGCGTGCATTGCCCCATCGGTCTTGCCATCGGTGCCGAAACCCCCGAGGAAATCGCTGTCAGCATCGTGTCCGAGATGATCTTGCAACGATCGCAGAAAATGCCATGAATACGCCGACAGTCGCCGCCATCATTCTGGCCGCCGGAAGTTCTCAGCGGATGGGGCAATTCAAGCCTCTGCTGCAGGTCAACGGTCAAACCTTGATCCAGCGGGCCATTGTGGTTTTCCGCAAAAATTGGATCGAAGACATTATCGTGGTCACCGGCCACCGGGCGGCCGACCTGGAAGCCGCATTGGATCGGGGCGAGGTGTGCATCGCTCGCAATGAATTTTATGCCCGGGGAATGTTTTCCTCGGTGAAGGTCGGGATGCGGCATGTACCGGCCCGTTGCGAGGCTTTTTTTGTCCTGCCGACGGACATGGCCTTTGTCCAGCCGGACACCATCGGCCGCTTGATCAGGGCGTATCGGGATCATCCCGGTCGCATCTGCTATCCCTGTCTGGAAAACCGGCGCGGCCATCCACCCCTGATTCCGGCCTGTCTGGTTCGAGAAATCGCCGACCATGACGGAAAGGGTGGCCTGCGCCGGGTATTGAAACGCCGGGCCGACCTGGCTCTGGACGTGACGGTGGCAGACCGTCACATTCTGCTCGACCTCGACACGCCCGATGATCTTTTGGCGCTGACTCGGACGATGCGATCCACGTCGGCTTGAAACGAATTCCATTTTCCAGACTATGATTTCTGTTTGTAAGGACACCGCGAGGAAATCTTATGAAACACCTGCGCTCGCAAGACCCGGAAGTATTCCGGATCATTGAGGCTGAAAAAGAGAGAACCGAGCAGACAATCGATTTAATCGCCGCCGAGAGTCATGCCCCCCATTCAATTCTGGAGGCCCAGGGATCCGTGTTCAACCTCAAGGCCGCCGAAGGCTATCCGGGACGGCGGTTTCATGCCGGTTGCGCCCGAGCCGACGACCTTGAGAGGCTGGCCGTGGCGCGCGGCAAAAAACTGTTCGGCGCAGAGCACATCAACGTGCAGCCCCACAGCGGAA
This sequence comes from uncultured delta proteobacterium, assembly GCA_963825595.1. GTDB lineage: Bacteria > Desulfobacterota > Desulfobacteria > Desulfobacterales > SG8-13 > JARFQH01. The sequence continues at coordinate 128,013 of CAWGUE010000022.1, forward strand.
CCTCGGCCAACCTGGCGGTCTATTTTGCGGTACTTGAACCGGGAGACCGTGTTCTTGCCATGCGGCTGTCCCACGGCGGTCACCTGTCCCACGGCGATGCAGCCTCGATTACGAGCAAGTGTTTTCAGTTTGCGCATTATGGTCTCGATCCCGTACGGAACAGCTCGATTACGACGCGATCGCAGAGCAGGCGGCAGAGTTGAGCCCTCGCATGATCGTGGCCGGCGCTAGTGCCTATGCACGGCTGATCGATTATCGACGCTTGGCCGACATTGCCCGCAACGTTTCCGCCTATCTGCTGGTCGACATGGCTCACATCGCCGGACTGGTGGCAGCCGAGGTGATTCCCAGCCCGGTACCGGTCAGTGACTTTGTCACCTTTACAACCTATAAAACCCTGATGGGAGGCCGCGGTGGGGCGATCATCTGCAAGGAAAAGTATCGTCGGCAGATCGATCGGGCGGTTTTTCCGGGCAGTCAGGGAACCCCGGCACTGAACCAGGTGGCAGCCAAGGCGGTCTGTTTTCACCTGGCCGCCACCAGCGAATTTGCCGCGGTGCAGAAGCGGATCGTCGCAAACTCCGCCGCCATGGCCGACGAATTCAAAAACCGGGGCTACCGACTTATTTCAGGCGGTACGGATAATCACCTGGTACTGGTGGATTTGCGATCCAAAGGATTGACCGGTCGGGCCGCTGAAGAAATGCTCGAAGCGAGCGGTATTATCGTCAACCGCAATGTGATTCCCAACGATCCTCAGCCTCCCGACCAGGCCAGCGGGATCCGGATCGGCGCCTCGGCCATCAGTGCCAGGGGACTCGTCATAACCGAAGCCATACGTATCGTCGGCATGATCGATGCCGTTTTGGGCAGCGGCGGTCAGCGGTCGGTTCTCAAGCGTGTTGCATCCGAAGTCGCGGCCATTTGCCGTGAATACCCGGCATACTCATAAGATGACGCTCCAATGTCGGTTTCCACAATTCGATCCTATCGATCCACTAATATATTTCTTCCAGTCGATAATGTCGACTCCCCAATCCCATCTTTTCGGCATGCGCGATCTGGATCGCCGGGTCGAGGGCCGGGTGGAATTTCTCGGCCAGGTTGGCGCCGTGGGCACGGGTCGTGAGGTCCAGGGTGGCCTGGTCGATGGCCACGATGTCGGTCGAGCCGAGAACGCCGATGTCCGGCACTGCCTTTTTTTGTTTTTTATTTAGACAGTCACAGTCGCGGGTCATGTCGACCATAACATTCAGATAAACGGCTTTGGACCCGAAATGCCGCACCACTCCGGCGGCGTGTTCGGCCATGCTCCGCTGCAGGATGGCTGATTCGATCTCGTAGTCGTACTTGACCGCCCCGTAACGGCAGACGGCAATGCATTCGCCGCATCCGATACAGTTCTCCTGCGCGATGTAGGAAACCCCTTCCTGCTCGCTGATGGCATCGGTGGGACACCACTTGCGGCATTTACCGCAGTTTTCGCATGTGTCGGGTTCCACTTCCGGGGTGATGGAGCTGTGCTGGCGCATTTTCCCTGAACGGGACGAAAGTCCCATTCCGACGTTCTTGATGGCTGCCCCGATGCCGCTTCCCATGTGACCGGTGGCATGACTGATGACCACCATGGCATCGGCCAACAGAATCTGGCCGGCCATCTTGACACTGTCGTGGAGTTCACCGCCGATGGTCACTTCCGCTTCGTCGGTGCCGCTGAGGCCGTCCACCGCGATGAAGGGTGCGCCCGTCCGGCGATAGTGGAAGCCGTGACGGTAAGCATGAATCGTGTGCTTGATGGCATTCTCCCGTTCGCCCTTGTACAGAGTCGCGGTGTCGGTGATGAAGGGCTGGGCGCCGGCGGCTTCGGCAATTTTGACGACCTCGGCTGCCAGCTCGGGTTTGACGTGGGTGGAATTGTTTTTTTCACCCACGTGCACCTTGATGGCCAGCATGTCGAGCTTGCGCAATCGTTTCGAAAATCGTGTCGCCGCCAGTACGGTTGACAGCGCTATAGCCTGGTCGGCCACCGGTGCAGCGTCGGCCACCGTTGCCAGATAAACGGTCGGTTTCATTCCAGATGACCTCCTTGTTTGCGAAATGAACCCTTTTTACTATTGCCGCAAGATAGTGTCAACGCATGCACGGCTGATGTCTTCGGATATTGCAATAAACCGTTATCGTTTTAATTCCGGAAGGCCTCTCTTGCGGGCGTCGCAAAATCGCGGAACGATGCCACTGCAAAATCTTCAGGCATTTTATGGTTATTGACACACAAATGCGTTCCTGCCACACTCCCTCAAGCTAAAATGATGTTCCTGTTTTCCACGATGGTGCGGTCTTTTTAAATCTCATTTCTGAGTTCGATCGAGGGAGACCCCGATGAAGATATTGACGACCCCGCGAATGGAGCGCTGTATCGGCTGCCATGCCTGTTCCCTGGCCTGTGCCCGGCTGGTTCACAAGCGCCTGTCCTGGGACACGGCCGGCATCCGCATCCTGTCCTCGGGTGGGTTGTCCACCGGTTTCGAAGCCAAACCCTGCCTCGCCTGCGACCCTGCACCCTGTGCTGCGGCCTGTCCCACCGGGGCCTATTCCCAGCGCAAGGGCGGCGGGGTGGTCGTGAAAAAAAAGCTGTGCATCCGCTGCGGCGCTTGCGACGAGGCCTGCCCGGTGGACGCCATCTATCTCGATCCGACGGGCGATCCGTTCGTGTGTATCCATTGCGGCCGCTGCGTTCCATTCTGCCCCCACGACTGCCTGGAAATGACCGATGTTCCTGGTACGTCGGATGCGGATGAGAAATCGAAGGAGACGGCATCATGATCCGGGATGATTTCAGAGTGCTGGTCGTTGACCTGTCGACCGGCCGCGGCACTGTCGAGAGCCTGGAAGGACGGGATGTGCACGTGGGTGGCAGTGGCCTGGCGGCAGCGCTTTTCGAGCGCCATGGGCAGATGGACAAGCCCTGGAACGACCCGCGCCAGCCGATCATTTTCGCCATTGGCCCCCTGACGGGGTACTTTCCCTTGATGAGCAAAACCGTCTGCGCCTTCAAGTCGCCCTACCACGATCAATATGCCGAAAGCCATGCCGGCGGCCGAAGCGCCCTTTCCCTGCGTTTTGCCGATCTCGATGCTCTGGTAATCACCGGCCGGAGCGAGCGGCCGGTCTGTCTTTCCATCGGTTCGCGCCATCTCGACGTCGTGGACGTTCATTACCTGTGGGGCAAAGACGTGGGGACCACCGGTAAATTGCTGCGACGCATGTTCAAGGGATCCGGGCACCGCAGCATCTTGCGGATCGGTCTGGCCGGGGAGCGGGGTTCGGCCATGGCCGGCATCAACGTCGACACTTACCGCCATTTTGGAAGGCTCGGGGGCGGGGCGGTCATGGGAGCCAAAAAACTCAAAGGTATCGTCATCCAGGGGGACGGCACGTTCATGCTTCCGGAAGGAAAGGAATACGCCAAACTGTACCAGAAGGTGCATATGCAACTCACCGACACCGAGATGATGCACAAGTACCACAACCTGGGGACGGCCGCGAACGTCGCCCTTTTGAACGGGTTAAAAGCCTTGCCGATCCGAAACTTGCAGCAGACCACCGATCCGCACATCGAAGGCATCACCGGAGAGAATTTTGCCGAGCAAACCCTTTTGCGCAACACAGCCTGTGCCGGCTGCCCGGTGGGATGCATCCATGTGGGTTTTGTGCGCGAGAAGTTTATGGAGCCCAATCAGTATTTCTATCGCCAGGTGGCCTACGACCACGAGCCGATCTTTGCCACCGGTGCCATGCTCGGCGTGACCGATCCCTTTGCCGTTCTCGACATTATGGACACGGTCGAGCAAACCGGGCTCGACGTGATGTCCGCCGGGGTGGCACTGGCCTGGGCCACCGAGGCACTTGAGCAGGGCGTCGTCAAGGAAGAAGACACCTTGGTGCCTTTGAAGTTCGGTAACGCCAAGACATACATCGCAGCTGTCTGGCACCTTGCTGCAGGAACGAATACCTTTTACCAATTACTTTCTCAAGGTACCGCAAAGGCCGCCGCTCATTATGGGGGCAGTGAATTTGCCTGTGTCCTCGGCCAGGAAATGGCCGGTTATGCCACCGGCGAGGTTTTTTTCGTGTCCCAGGCGTTGGGTTTCCGACATTCGCACCTGGACTCCGGCGGCTATTCCTACGATCAAAAAGCCGAAGCGGTGGACCCGGGTGCGGCGGTCGAATTTATGGTCAAAGACGAGCAGGAACGGGTCTTTTTGACGTCGATGGTGGCCTGCCTTTTTGCTCGCGGTGTCTACACGAAAGAACTCCTGGCAGAGTGCCTCCATTCGGTGGGATACGACACGCTCGCAGAGACCATCGAGGACGTGTCGCAGGGGATGCAGCAACGCCGGTGGCGAATTCGCCTGGCCACCGGTTACGATCCGATCACCGTAGAGATCCCGAGGCGATTCAGCGATGTCAGCACCTGGAAGGGCCCGATCGATGGGTAAGTGATGGATCGATTGCGTCGGCAATATGCCCAGAAAATTGTCGAGATGGGACGACGGGAATCCGGTTGACCCAAGGGTGAAATCTTTTCAGCTCTTTCATCATATATAGGGGAGGTACATAGCGCCCTCGGCTAAATGGTTGATGAGTTTGACCAATGCCCCGATTTTGCTTCTTTTTGACCGCGCGGTAAAAGTTTTCGTGAAATGCGCCGGCTAAAGTTTTTCCCCCTCTTGGACGATAATACCTATAATCAATCCATTGAATTGTTTCGGCCTCAAATTTACGCATGTAACCTGTGTAACCAGATGGGTTCAAAGATAGGACAGCCTCATGCAAAAAATTATTGGTACGATCTCGACCTTGGCAACACTGCTCATTTTGGTCGGCTGCGCAACTGTGTCCAAAGAGGACTGCCTGGTGACAGACTGGTTTGAAACCGGCCGCATGGATGGAATGCACGGGAAACCGCGGACGGCATTTCAAAACCGCGCCAAATCTTGCCTGGAGCATGGTATCAATGCGGACCGGCAGGCTTACTACCGGGGGCATGACGTGGGTTTGACGTCTTACTGCACGGAGCAAAAGGGATTTGAACTGGGGAGCAAGGGGTTTGCATACCCATCCGTTTGTTCTTCCCAATTCGAAGAAAATTTCCGAACCGGCTACCAGAATGGTGTGCGAATATACTGCTCGCAGGAAAATGGCTTTGAGATGGGACACCGGGGTCAAGCATACCGGCCTGTTTGTCCAACCGAGTTGGAACCGGATTTTAGAATCGGCTACCTGCAGGGGAAAGAGCTATACGAACATGAGTCAAAAATCGCCTCACTCCAACGACGCCTGGAAAAATTAGAACGAAAAATAAGCAAAAAAGAAAAGAAGCTGTATTCTGATCATCTGAATGACGCGCAGCGGACGGAAATTCGTTCCGAGTTGAAATCTCTGGATTTGGAATACAGAGAGGTTTCTCTCGAATTGAAATACCTGGAAAAAACGATGCCGCTCGCCCAAGGGTATTAAATTGTATAATTTTTGAATTCTTTTCGATTTTTCATTTCAAACAGCCAATGTTTCATCAATTGGGATTCTATTCTTCCATAAGGCGACCGCAAGCGTAGTCTGAAGTCGCTGATTACTCCTTCCGCTCCAAGATTAACGAAAACTCCACGGGGGCTCAATTATTTAAGGACGTTTATCTGCTCTCGTCCTGCTGTAAGTATTGTTGACCTCGATTCGGCCCGCGAGTGACGCCTCAATATCCACCACCCCGCGATACCCAGGCCGGCGAATACGGCCGCCATCGCCGCATTTCCAACCACGCCGCCCCCAATCGTGACATGCGGCGGTGCCGTGGCGGCCAAATAGATTCGAGACATTGCATTGGCAAAAAGGAGCCCGAAGGCGCCCAGCGAGACCCAGGCCGCGATTCGTTGGCGGCCGCTTCCGATAAGTCCACCGATGACCCCCCCGCCGTACCACAGGAAGGGCACGGTGGGTGCCGTCGCAAGCAGAGCAGGAGCGGAGAAGAAGAGGGGGGTCATTAATGGACTTGCCTGCTTCGCGCGGGTTGTCCAATAGCACAGCGTCAAGTTGACCGCGGCACCGGCGAAGAACAGACCGTATTTGATGGCCACCACCCACAGAGCGCGCCGCTGGTCGGCGTACATCATTGCCAGCATCAGCACTGCGGCGACGACACCGAGATAGACAAACTTCGGGGCATAGGCTCTCAGAAAGATATCCTCGGCCGCGGGCGGCCAGGTGCTGCGATGGTCGCGCAGTGCCGGCACGCCGAAAATGATTCCCAAAGCGATGAGCCACACGACCAGCATTGGCCCGAGGGTGAAAATCGAAGGCTGCACGTAAAGGGCGAACAGGCTCGGGACCACAGCGAAACCATGACCGATGATAAATCCCGGCGAGCAAAGAAGAGCGATAAACGTTGCGCGGAGAATACCACGAGGCATACGGCCAGGGATCAGGCCGCAGAGGTACCAAGCCAAGAAAGCAGCCACCAGGCTGCCGGCCAAGATGAGTTGCAGGTTCATCGCATTCACCCGATACGGAGATAGAAAAAGAGAAAGAACACTTTCGCCGGGTAGCGCGCAAAATCAGACCGTCGAGATATGGATTTTGGAAAGGCTCAATTTTTATCTCGTAAAGGCCTGTTAGATTTTCTTTGTCTGATGGTATTCATGCCAATGGCTGATACCCATAAAAGAAATTCCGATGAGCAGCAGCAGGCCGTGGATAAAAGCGAATTGTTCCGATAAAAGACAACCGACCAGAGTCGCTGCGAATATCGGCGCCCCAATTCTTCCAAGAAAATCCATCCAGAAGCTGTTATGATAAAGATTCATATCTTTCCTTTATATCGAAACATACACATGAAATATTCGGGATAGCCTGTCAAAGGGCGCATACCACAGCAGACGACGTCATTTCAACCCGCCGGGGCTTGCCGGTCAGAATCATCTCCAGCATCCATGACCGCTCCGCTGCACAGCAGGCTTGTGCCCTCGAAATGCTTCAGATAAATCTTGAAGTACAGTTAAGTACCTGAAGCCATCCGAGCTGTTTTTGATACGTTTCTATCGTCAGAACCTCGACTGCGCTTTTACGTTACTGTACTGGCTTATCTGTCAGTCGGTACTCTCCTCTTTCACGTGAACTGAACGACCTTTCCCGATCTGAATGCCTGGAACAACCATCGGCTTGGACGCAAAGATTCGTTATCGTTTCCATCATGGCCGGCTCATGGTTCTTGCATAACCGGCCGAAACGCTATTGCCGCCCGCTGGGCACGAGATCCTGCTGATCCGGTGACGACGAAGCCCCAGCGATCGAGCAACACGCCGCCATCGGCAAGAAAACCGGTGTTGGGGTCCAGCCCGATGAAGATAAAGGCCCCATCCATCGGCAGTTCTTTGGTCTCTTTGGTCTGGTTATCGACCACACCGAGCCTGGTGAGCTTTGCGTTTTCACCGTGGAATTCCTGTACTTCAGTGTGCCAGCGCACGTCGATTTTGGGATGTGTCAAAACTTTTTCCTGTATGATCCGGCTGGCCTTGAGCTCGCCGCTGCGCACCAGGATGGTGACATGTTCCGCAAACTTGATCAGCAGAAGACTTTCCTCGGCGGCGCTGTTGCCTCGACCGACAACCGCGACTCTCTTGCCACGGTAAAAGGGTCCATCGCACGGTGGCGCAGAAGTAACACCCGCGGGCCGATAAGTTCGTCACCCAGCGGGGACCATCTATCACCGTTTGTAGCGGCTGCCGGTTGCCATGATCTGTTTATCATCACGCGCATGGAAATCGAACATATCCTGCTGGAGATTGAATGGAGCACCCTGTTGTTCTTTACAGGTCTCTTCATCCTTGTGGGTGCCATGGAGCAAAAGGGCGTCAGAACGGCGGCCGGCAACATCTTTGCAGACCGGTAGCACCCCGTTTGAGACGCGTGATAGTGTGTTGTCATGGATCGCTGAGTCGAACGTACCGTTTACCTCTTGCGCCTGAAGCAGTTCCACGCCGAAACACGCTCGGCTTGCTCCCGCAGGCGCTGGGAAAATTGCCATCGGCTTCCGCCGATTCCCGCTGGGAAATCCCGGCATGAAATTCTCGAGACGCTCCGTCCCGGCCGCTTGTCCGCCGAACGCAGCGCGTTCGATGACCAGGGTGTCAATGAATACTAGCAACGACGCTACAGCCGTGTAGAGTGCAGCAGTCAGGCCGGCCGGGCCCACCACCCAAAACGATCAGATCGTAATGGCTTCGGCTTGCTTTGGTCTTCAGGCTCCCCAGTTTAGTCGGCCAGGTCATCCTCGGCATTGCTCGGCTCGGTCGAAAAAGAATCTTTCGGCGACCTCTCGTGGAGGCCGTCAGAAAAAATGTCATAGTGGGAATGATTCGTTTGCCGTTATGGTCGTTTTGATGACGAACGCCTCACCGCTCGTTATCCCTCCTCGATATCAGGGACCCAGTTGTAAGGGATCTGGTGTTCGCCTAAAAATTGTTTGCTGCGACGACAATCGGGGCACCAATGGGCGCCGTAAACAGTGATATCCGCACCAGTCATAGCAAGTTCCTTTTCCTTTATTTGTGGTAGAAGATCAACAGAAAAAAACACGCGCGACAGCGCATGGCCGAATAAGAGGGCCGCCTCTCAGTAATCTAATAATCACCAACCAGTTTGTAACCATTTTGTTTTGCTATCCGGTCAATAACCGCCGCATCCGGTTGACAGACCGACGGTGCTGCTGTGTAGCAGAAAATGGGTATGGTTGGGCGTTAGGGTTAGGTACAGCACTGCCATTTTCGTTTTAGGCAAAAGGACTGCCAAACGCTCGCGCAGGTTGTCGCGGTCTTTGTCATGCACGAATATATGGCGATGCTCGATGCCCTGGATCATCACGTGGTGAACCCACTCCGGTGGCCTCTAATCGCGCTGATATCGGCTTGAGAATCGGCTCCAGGTATAGCAATTGATTAATGAATTATTTAAGGACCTCCTGCTCATTCGCTGACTGCCCGGCAAATGTTAAGGAGGTGGAATTGGCAGGGGACATTGGATGAGGAGAAAATCAATCAACAATTTTCACCACGGCCAGTGTAACATCGTCTTCCTGTACGGCGGATCCCCGAAAATCCGCCAAGGATGAAAAGATGGCCTGAAGCATTCTTTCGGAGGAATAGGAGGCATGCTCGCGAATGAGATCGGCAAACCGCGTTTTGCCGAACATCCGGCCGGAATCATCGCGGGTTTCCCAAATCCCATCGGTTCCGATCAGAAGGATCTGCCCCGCAGACAAACCCGTTTTGGCACTCTGCCGGAAGGTATAGTTTGCATCGATCCCGAGGGCGATACCGTCTCCGCGCAGTTCCTCGATGGCGCCCGAGGTCGGATCATAGAAAAAAGCGGGATCATGGCCGGCCCGCACCCATTGCAGGGTTTTTGAAGGCGGATCGATTTCAGCGTAGAACAGTGTCATGAATTGGCCGCTCTCACGCGTATCGGCAGTAACCAGACGGTTTACATCCGTGATGATGTCAGCCGCAGCGCCGAGTTGGGTCACCCGACACCTCAAAAAAGCCCGCACCGAAGCCATCAGCAGGGCGGCTGAAATCCCGTGCCCCGAGACATCGCCGACAGCCAGGCCGAATTGATTTGAATCCCTGCAACAAACCTCCAGGAAATCATAGTAATCCCCGCCGGTCTCATCGCAATAAAGGCTGCGCGCCGCGATATCCAATCCCGGCATTTCCGTATACTGCTTCGGGAGCAGATTCTGCTGAACTTCCATGGCCAGATCCAAGGCCGTCTTGATTCGGATCCGCTCCTGGAGTTGCGCCGTCATGGTATTGAAACTCTGCATCAGGTGCCCGACTTCATCCCGGGTTTTAACCGGCAGCTGATGGTCGAAATCACCCCGAGCAATTCGTTCGGCGGCCCGGGACACTTCCTTGATCGCTGCAACCGTCCGCCCTGCCACCAATTTCATCAGCAGCAGTATGATAAGAATAAACCCGGCGCCGGTAATGAAATAGTACAGTCGAAAGCGCACAATCGGAGCAAGAATTTTTCGGCCCGGCGCGATCATCACCAAAGTCCAGGGCGCTTCTTGCAGTTTGTAAAATCCGCTCACTTCCGTGGGCGGATGACCGCTGCCGAGCAACGTCCCATAGGCCCTTTCTTTGATAGCCTTTAAGGTTGCCCTTTCCAGGGGCTCATCGGTTTCCGCCAATTCGTTTCGTTTTTGTGGCACCGTGCCGGTAAGTATTTTTCCGGAATCGTCCAGCAGAAACCCGTCATTGCTTTGCCACCAGCTGCTGGTGACGACATTTTTCACCAGGTATTCAAAACTCAGGACGACTGACAACCGACCAATGGTTTGGCCGTTTTTATCGAGCAGATCCGATACCAAAGATACCGTTTGATTCTCTACGAGGGCATCAAACCTCGGGGCCGTAATCTCGCCAATGCGGGCCCGGTGGAAACGTTGCATACGCCTCATCATTTCGTTCCCATCACCTCGGCCGTCCACTCGACCCGGGCCCATTGCGGATCCGGTTCCCATCCTGCCCGGCGTCATCGGCATCGTGTTATTGGAGCTGTCGTCCTGCCAGGTCAAATCGAGCCGCACCACTCCTTCCTGGGCTTTCAGCTGCGCGATCACCCACTGGAAAATTATTTCGGGGTTGCTGCTTTCTCCGGCTTCATCCAGGGCATGAATCCAATTCCGGATGCGACTGAGATGCATGTCCACCAGGTGGGCACCGCGCTGGAGTTTCAAGACGGCGGCTTCCTGCCACTGCGCAAGGAGCGCATCTCTGGCATAAATGAAGCCGGCAAACCCCATGCCGACCAGAAGCAGGGCCACCGGCAATATCATGAACAGCAACAGACGCTGCTGTAAGCTCTTTGGGCGTATCACACTCAAGTCCTATGAGTTTTGACTGAAGCTTTTGTACTATCAGGCGATTTTGAAGAAAAGAAAACCTTTAGGATATATATTCAACAATGTATCTATTATCAATTGAATAATTGGAAACGATTCATATGGCGCCCAAAAAAGTGCCCGCCAGCAGAAAACTGGCGGGCACTTTTAGCCGTTAAATCGAAAAATGTGGTGTCTGTTTTGCCTTGTAGTCAGATCAGATCGGGTTTTCTTTTGGTTTTACGGTCCCGGACAACAGCAAAAGCAACTCTTTGCACCCCACCGTTACCAACATATGCTTCTTTTAACGGCGGTGACGGTGATGCACCTTGATGATTACTTCTGCAACCGGGTTTTGCCAGCGGTGAACGGTGCTGTCCAGGTCGCTGATACCGCCGAGCGGATCGGTATCCCCTAACACACCCCGATGAATGTGTACGGTGGGATTGGCGTCAAGACCGGCCGCACCGGTTCCGCCGGTGCCGTCATTTCCTCCCGGATCGGCCGGAATACCCGGTACTCCCGGTGCGCCCCCACCGGTGATGAGTTCGTCATTGTCCTCGGTGCCGGCGTCGTACCCGTTCAGGTAATAGGTGTAGGTTCCTGGAATTCTGGGGATGCGCAGCGAATCCAGTCCCACAAACCCGTCGTTGGTGGGCAGCAGCATCGCCACAATCGACAGATACCTGTTGCGGGTCCGGTCGGTATCCAAATACACACCGTCGACCGATGCTCCGGGGGCGAGCAGACCGCCGGCCGGATTTGCAACGGTATCGGCATCTTCTCCACCCACAAGGCCTACAACAATCCGGAAATGTCTCCGCCTTCCGCCACTGCCTGCAACTCGTCAGAGGCTGGTTCGCCGGTTTCAAACACATCGGTGTATTTATCGTGGGCCGTGATTAGAAGCGGTGTGAACCAGGTGCCGTTCGTCAGGTTCTTGACCGTGACGCTGAACTCTGCGGCCGCTGCCTGACAGACAGCAAACGATAATAGAAACAGCAATCCAAAAAACGTTCCAAGTAATTTACTTCGCATGGGGACCTCCTTTTCCGAAACATTTTGTAGAACACATCTCAAAAATAGTTTGAGTGCCCATGGCGGCGTTGTGAAACGGCTCGGTCACTGTGTCAGGGGGCCCTACCCCTGACACTGAATACATACCGAATGTAGCTCCGCGTTTTCGTCGTTGCATACCTTGCCCTGAACCCTGTATTTTTGAGACACGTTCTAATTAAAGTTGGTTCATCTCGAACCGTCGGAGAATACGGTTTTTTCGATTTGACCGTATTCGATCTGGTTGAAACATAACCAGTTCGTTTAACGATCTCTTAAAGGTTCGTTAAAGATTAGGTAAAATCTTATTATTCCCAATTCGAGCGATTGGCAGGGCATTTCATAATAGGCGCGTGGGCGATCTACCCCTGCGGACTGGTTTCATTGCGTTGAATGAAAGGTGGGGCGATGGCGCTTTACACGCCGCTTATTGGTCTTAATTTTTTATAGAATTGACAGCGAGGAGAAATGAAAATGCATAGCACATTTTTATCTCCAAAATGGCCATCGTTGTTGTGGGCACGGTTAATGCCTTGTTATTGCATTCGATCGTGCCCGATGATCGCTTGCTCGCACGCTCGACGGCTTCCAAACCGCCGACACGCATTCGATCCGCGGCGGGCATTTCCCTTGCGGCCTGGCTCCTGGCGCTCACGCTGGGTCGTCTTGTGGGTTACTTTTAGAATCCCCAGGTCTGTCTTCGTCAATCGTTTGGGTGCCCTTTTTTTGAGCGGACACGGGGAATTATTCTGTTTATGTTAAAGAGATGGATGGATTCGACGCGTGCAATATCAAAGTCTGAAGATACAAAAGGTCACCCTTCTGCTTTTCTGCGTCTGCGCGGCTGTTGTAAATACCCTGTGGGCCCAGGACCAGTTATCCGGTAAGGCATTTGTCGATGCGCTTCGCCAGGGAGGCTACAATATTTATTTCCGTCACGCCGCAACCGACTGGTCCAAGGACGATCACGTTGCCGTCAAGGGTGATTGGACGAGCTGCAACCCGGATAAGATGCGGCAGCTTTCAGCAGAGGGCCGCGCGGTGGCGCAAAGGATCGGTGAGGCCATCCGGCGCCTGGGTATTCCCATCGGTCGCGTGTTGTCGAGTGAGTACTGCCGTACGCGAGAAACGGCACAGAATTTGGACCTTGGTCCCGTAACGCCGACGCTTGCGGTTATGAACATGCGTGCAGCGGACTTCGTCGGCGGCCGGGATGCCGTGATCGACCGGGCCCGCCGTGCACTTGCGACACCACCGCAGGAAGGAACCAACGCAATTTTTGTCGCCCACGGTAATCTCATGCGGGCGGTCTCCGGTGCGTATGCCGGAGAGGCGGGAGCCGCCATCTTTTTGCCCCAGAGCAATGGAGAATTTCAACTCGTGGCACAGCTCGATCCTGAAGACTGGGAACTGCTTGTCCGCCAGTTTGCAAGCGCTGAATAACAGAGGATGGTGGAACGACCCTGGCTGCCTGTTAGGACAGCCAGCGATAGCAGTGACACCGTTTGTGGGATCGGATGGTTTGACCGGATTTCGGAGATTAGTAGTGATTGGGCAATGAGTTCATGAAAAGAGAGAGTCTCGTCATGCCGGGATAATTAAAGCTGCAGAAGGGGGTGGTGCGCGCCGTGTCAAAAATACCGCAAATCGGAAGATCTATGTCGGGTGCGCGACGACCCGCATTTCTTCCATCCCGCCGGTTCGACGCTTAATCTAAACGCTTGTGGTCACCCGACGAAGTTGGGCGGCCGGCCAGAATAATTTGCCTCAACCTCACGGCAAAATAGACAACGGAAAATAGATACGCCGGCAGGTAAAGCCACCATGCGAATGGGTTGGGAATCCCTGTTCTTTCGATATTGCCGGGCATCTGAATAATATTCTTCCAATCCCAGCAGAATGCCACGATCATGAGCAATCCACAGAACAGCTCGACAGCCATGTCGGTCCATCGCCAGCGGATATCATATCCTTTTTCATCAAAATAAATAATGAGGGAGCCGGCCGTCACCATCGCCAGCGCAATCAACACCGGTGTGATGACCGGACCGACCCAGGGAAGCGGCACATAAAACAGAAGGTCCCATGTCATAAGGCTTTCGGGCCAGCCCACCATGACATACAGCCAGATGTAGTAAAATATGTCCCATATCCCAAAGGCAATCATGAAAAAACAAAACTTCTGGAATTTGTTCCTTCCCCCCATCCAGCCCACTGTCACGAGCATGATGACGGTGGCGATTTCACGGCCAAATTCGATGCGAACCAGAGGATCGATAACGTGCTTACCGTCCTCCCAAACGACCACCAGAGGGAAGCTGAATGCTCCATCGAAGTAAATTTCGCGCAGATAGACAACCACGGCGCTTTCAACCCATGCAAAGGCAATTGCAAAAATCACCACCCAAACCCAATGCCCTCAGGGCGCTATCTGGGGTTCTTTTTCGAATTTGGCATTGATGTTTTTACTTTTTGTAATCATGGCTTATTTCGCGGCTAAAAAATAGGTTCATATACCGGGACGGACATTCTTATATTTTTTCAAAACCTTTAAGCGACGTGACCCTCTTTCTATTTCCAATATTTTTTTGCCGGCAGGAATTCGCTTAATATGGCGTTCAAGTTTAAGGGCATCGCTTTTGGTCATTTTGGAACTGACACCGACCACCTCAACGGGCAACCGCGATTGGGTGTATTTGGCACCTTTGCCTGAATTATGGGCAACCAGTCGCCCTTCAATGTCGTTGGTAATTCCACAATACAACGATTCGTCAGCACACTGAACCAGATAAACGACCCATTCCTTTGTATTCATTCGATCGGCTTCGATCTCTCTATTCTAAGATATCAACAATTATTACTCAGGGATTCAAATAATGCGCGACGCTGTATCTCATATCCTCATCCAGGTTCGTCTTCGAGAGCCACTGCAGATAATCAACCGGTACCTTTTCCATCTTCAGGCCCTTATGCTTCCCGAAAGGCATTCTTACGATATAGCACCGGATTGTTTGACACTTCGACCATCTTAGCTAGCGGCATCATGACCGAATTCTTCGACCGCTTTGACGTGAATATGTTGAAAGAGGGCTTCAAGAACCAGAATATCACCCAAGGCGGAGTGTGCGGTGGCATCGACATTAAGGTTAAGATAATAGCGCAGATATTGCAGACTATAGCGCGGGATCAGTCCATCCTTGTCAAAATAGCGGGCCAATTTAAATGTGCAAACACATTTCTTAGGCTCGATCCCTTCTTTCTTGAGCATATCCATATCAAAGGCCGCATTGTGGGCGACCATGACATTTTTATCTGACGCCATCAGAGCCTGAAGCTGGTTCCATGCGAGCGCTGCCGCGAAAGGAGGGTTTATCCTGAACCATTTTATTGGTGATGTGGTGAACGGTCATAGCGTCGATGGAGATCGGCATGCCCGGATTGAACAGTTCGTTGAACGTGAGGCCATCTTCAGTTTTGAAGGCGATTTGGCACAGCCGGTCAGCCGGGCCGCTGTCAGTGGTTTCGGTATCGAGGAAGATGAACATATTTGTGATAATGACCTTATTTTATCCTTTGTTCAATTCTCTGATATCTTATAGCTGATCGAAATCCCCGCCCTGCTGGTTGTGTCGATGGTGGTTTTGAAATTGGGCCGACTCTTCACGTAGTCGATAAATTCTCTGATACCATCCATTCTTGTACTTCTGGCATTGTGGGCGGTAAAGCAACCGCCAATGTCAAGTTTCGGTGCCAGCGCATTGAAATAATTCGTATACCAGTCTTTATCTGCGTCAGAAAAGACAAAATCGAAAGGACCCTTTAGTTCCTCCACAAGCACATGGGCATCGGCAAGCCTGGCATCGATATATTCAGAAAGTCCGGCTTCTTCGAAATTCGCAATGGCTTTGTTATATCGACCTTCATCAATTTCGATCGTAATGAGTTTACCCCCCGTTTTGCTCAGAGCCCATGCGATCCAGATCGCTGAAAGCCCAGTAGAGGTCCCGATTTCTAACGCTTTCCTGTATTTGTTCTCAAGGACGAGGTCATGCAGGATCTTACCATCAGAGTAGGGGATGTTCCAGTCATGCCATGTACCTTCGCGGCTCTCCAGGAACGTTCTCACCTTCTCGTCGAGAGCCGTGTTGCCCCGGAGTTCTTCACAAGCGCCGTTGCGGATGGAAACGGTCGACGAGAGGATTACGGCGACAAGGATAAACAAAGACCGTATGTTTTTTATGAAGCCGTTTATCTTTCGCATGTCATCAAATTTACTCCGGCAAGGTCTCACCGCTCGAATCTTGCCCTGTGAATCCGCTATCAACTTGCAATCGGAGTACAAAATGTACACCGAAACGTACCGGTAGAATGCGTTAACCTATTGATATTAAGTTTTTTGCAGGTCTGCTGAAAAATTTTCATGAAAAATGCGGGCTACCTGTTTGGGTCAACAAGACCATTCAATAAATCAAATATTTCTTTTTTATGGCGTTCAAATAGGTGTTCAGATGTCGCCGCAGAAACACTCACGCCTCCGGAGGTGGTCGTCAATATGTAAATGGCACTTGTCAACGGTTGCGGATCTAATTTTAAATTGGATTGGATAAACAGAACATCATTTCCGTTAACGTTTCTGATGTGTTTGTCTATTATTTGGCCTTTATTACTTCTTATCCACTTTGCATAGTGCTCATAGGATTCCTCAAATGACATCTTTTCCCAGGTTTCTTCCATTGAAACGAATACATCTTTTGACGTATTCGTTAACACCCTGTTAATCGTTTTCAACTGTTTTTCTGCGTTATTGGTCGATTTGTCCTTGCTATAAAAATCCCATTGTTTACCGTTATACCACAATTCATACTTCACCGCATATCCCTCTATAACCTGATTGGACGTTTCCGGCTTTTTATAAAGGATATCGGATTTTTCTAGCATCATTTTAGAGTTCGAATCCGAACATCCGCCAATGCCGATAATGAGAAAAAATGACGTAATGTATATAAGTTTTGACATTCTTGAGTCACTCCCCGAATATAGAGTCGGTTATCGTGATGCCTATCAACCACCTATTCATTACAGGTTACCCAAATTTCCGGTATCGACGAAAGATCCTGAAACTCAGGTGCGCGACTGACATCATTGGTAGACATCGCCGGGCCGCGGAACAGGACATCGTTTCCATTGATCGTTATCATGCCCCCTTGACTTGACGCCTCTGGATAACGCATCGCTTTCGCATCATCCATAACCCGTGACATCTCCTCACTAGATGCCTCCATCACCTCGTTAAATTTGTCTTGCGGCAAGGTGTTCCACATTTCCTTGTTATATTTTTTCTGATGCGCGGCCAGTTTTTTGTTTTGGTATGCCTCGACAACGTCACGAAGCTGTTTGCGCACTTCGAATGGCGAGAGCCCGCGTTGTTCGGCCGACAATTCACCCAGCAGCAGGTCAAGTTCGTGAAAATAACCTGCAGACCCCCCTTCAGGCCCCACACCGTGACTTTTGGTCAGCAGGACAATCGCCGGGCGGCCACGGAAGGTTCCGGTTGCAGTGGCTTCGAAGTCCACCATCAAGTTACCGGTTCGGTACGCCGTGGTCGTGCAATGTCCGGTCTCGAACTCATGGGTTTCGTCATCCAGGTTTAAAGTCAAGACATTGACAGGCGTTTTTGGTCGCGGCCTGGATGGTTTATCATAATATATGGCCTCGGCGCCACAACTGAGACTGAAGGTCAGGGGCACCTTTTTTCTATCGGACGCGGCGACGACCCCCTTCCAGTTCAGAGTTTTCCCGTCGAAATCAAATGCAGCCTTTTCTGAAGTGTAGGTATCATACCTGTTTGATTTGTGGGAAAATTGGACGGAACTCTGCATTTTCGTGCCGTCGCTGTACACCCGCAATTCACCGTCGTCCTTACCCGGTGCCTGACGCGCATGAACGTTAAAAATACCCGCGTTGCGATCTTTGACTTCACATTTTTGCAACTTGAGCTCATACTGCTTGCCTTCCATCTCAACCTGAGCGGTGCCATAACCGACAGTTGCGGCTTCAAACTCCTGTTGTGCCGCATTCAACTTAGAGGCTTTTTTCTGGGCCTCCATCTCCGATATGTTTTTGAAAATGTTTTCCATTTGTTGCAATTGTTCCGGGTCCATGCCTGACTTCTTCATCATCTCCATGGCCTGGTTCAATTCCTGTTGTTCAGCGGTCGTTCCCGCTTCTTGCGCTTGAACATAACTTATAAAGCCCATCAAAATTAAGAAATATATTGTCAGCGAGAGTCTATGTGCCATTCTCATTTGTATTTCCTTTCATGCTTTATGAGCTATATTGGCTATCTGCACGAAAGCCTCGTATTTTTAATTAAAAATGGATATCTCTATTATATTCTAAATTGAGCGATGTTTGAGTTGCGCTGCACCCATCTGTTGCCCATCACGGGCCTGTTCCATTCCTCAACATCGCCATGGGCAGGCCAGCGATTGGTGTAGGCCCTCGATGAGCAAGGTCTCAGCACATCGCTCCCCCAAAAATCGCTCAACTCAGGTCATTCTAACGTATTAACATCAGCCATGTTGTCAAGAATTTTCCTTTTGCCCTCGATGTGAAGGTGCATTACCATAGCAATGGCGTTGGAATAATCGCCGCGAACCTTTTGGCTATTTACCTGAAAATCATCGATGTCCGGCAAGTCTCATCTCAGGCCGTATCGCAGTAATTGACAAATATTGTCTGTCTTTTAAAGGAAACCTAAAATGTCCAAAATAAAATATGTTTTTATGTGTATTCTTATTCTTACGGGTGCGTGTTCATTCGGATCAAAATCAACGGATGGGAAATCTTTTGATAACGATCGAACAGAAAAAAAGATTTCAAACAGTATTGGAATGGAATTCGTTTATGTGCCGCCGGGAACTTTTTTAAGAGGAAGCCCCCCCGGCGAACCGGGCCGGAAGAGTGATGAAAGGCAGCAGCGGGTTACTTTAACCAACGGTTTTTACATGCAGACGACGGAAGTGACTCAAGGGCAATGGAAAACGGTCATGGGGGTTTTGCCGCTCCACCTCAGAAGGTGTGGTGACGATTGTCCGGTGGAGCGCGTTTCCTGGAACGATGCGCAAAAATTTATACATAGATTGAATAAACTCGATGGTGCCCGCAATTACCGACTTCCGACCGAGGCGGAATGGGAATATGTCGCCAGAGCCGGAAGCAAGACAGCCTTTGCAAATGGTGATATATCCATACTCGATTGCGGTGTTGATTCAGCCTTGAACGAAATCGGATGGTACTGTGGCAATTCAAATGTTTTTCCCCACCATCCTGTTGCGCAAAAGAAACCAAATACGTGGGGACTGTATGACATGCACGGCAGCGTGGCGGAGTGGTGTGCAGATATGTATGGTGACTATCCGCCAGGGACTGTCACTGACCCCATCGGCCCATCCGATGGTACGGAACGTGTGCTGCGGGGCGGCGGATCCGCCGATGACGCCAGGGGCTGTCGATCAGCCAATCGCACCAGTCTTAGGCCTGACATTATACTCGACTATATCGGATTCCGCCTGGTGCGTTCACCTTAGTTTTTAATGTAATGGATTCCATCCGCAAAATAATCCACATCGACATGGATGCCTTCTACGCCTCCGTCGAGCAGCGCGATTGCCCGGCACTGAAGGGAAAACCCGTCATCGTGGGGGGCAATCCCTCCTCGAGGGGCGTCGTTGCCGCTTGCTCGTATGAAGCACGAAAATTCGGCATTCACTCAGCCATGGCATCAGCCACAGCACACAGGCTGTGCCCCAAAGCGGTATTTATCAGGCCGAGGTTTGATGTTTATCGATCCGTGTCAGCACAGATAAGGGAAATTTTCTGTGAATTTACCGACCTTGTGGAGCCGTTGTCCCTGGATGAGGCTTTCCTCGATGTGACCGAAAATCATAAAGGAATGAATTCGGCGACCCTCATCGCGCGGGAGATAAAGAAGAAAATTTACCAACGGACGGATAAACTCACGGCTTCGGCGGGGGTGTCCTTCAACAAGTTTCTGGCCAAGGTGGCCTCCGATTTCAACAAGCCGGACGGGATAACGGTAATTCCGCCGGAGGCGGCCGACGAATTTATCAATAAACTGCCCGTAAGGAAATTCTTTGGGGTCGGCAAAGTCACCGAAGAGAAGATGCTGAGCCTCGGGATTAAGACCGGTGCCGACCTGAAAATATATGATAAGCGACATTTATTGACGCTGTTCGGAAAAGCCGGCGGCTATTATTACGACATTGCCCACGGCATGGATGACCGGCCGGTGCAGCCCAACAGGATCAGGAAATCCATCGGAAAAGAAACGACCCTGCCGGAGGACATTGACGACCTCGATCAGATGGTCGAAATTCTCGAGGACCTGTCCTTCAAAGTCGAGAACTCATTGAATAAGCGTGAGGCAAAAGGTCGGACGGTCACTCTTAAAATCAAATATTTCGATTTTAAAAGCATCACCCGTAGTATGACCGTTGAGAATCCGGTCGAGAACGTGTCCGATATAATGAGGTATGTAAAATCGCTGCTTCAAAAAACAGAAGCGGGTAAAAAGAAAGTCAGGCTATTGGGGATATCGATATCCAATTTCGAGGGACAGGCGTCTTGCATCGATAGCTGTGGACAGTTACTTTTGCCTTTTAGGTTTCCGCAAAATCCAGTGATACGAAACGGGGAAGATTTCTAAGCCCTTATGCATTCATCGTCTACCTTTTTTATCCCCCTGCGATCTTAACCTTATATCCTTGTGCCGTTAAAAACCCCTTTATCGTCTCCCGGTGATCCCCCTGGATCACGATGACCCCATCCTTGACTGAGCCCCCGGTCCCGCAATGGCTGCTTTATTTGTTTTGCAAGAGCCTTAAGGCTGTTTTCATCGAGTTCGAATCCGAACACAGCCGTGACTGTTTTTCCTTTCCGGCCTTTGGTTTCGCGCCGGATGCGGATGATGCCATCCGGTTTGAAGAGCGGCTTGGGCTGAGCTTTTTTCCCTTTCCCATTGCAGGTGCAGTCCGATGCCGGTTTCCGGCATTTGGGGCAGATACGTCCATTTTCGGTCGAATATACGAGTCGGGTGTTTTTCATATAACAACAATAATAGTATTCTATCTAATATCAATATGTGGATAATGCCGCAAAGAGTAGGGGATGTGAAAAACGATTGGTGAGAAAGGATTCTCAACTCAATATTCGCATTCATATTTTTCGTTGAACTGATCGACCACCGTCAGTAAATCCTGTGGCAGCTTTTTCCTGACTTCCGCGACGATATCCGCCGGAACCTTTTTGTAATAGGCCTGGGCAATCCCGCCGGCAATGCAGGCCATGGTATCGGCATCCCCGCCAAGCGATATGGCGTTTTTGATTGTCGTCACGTAATCTTCGGCGTCGAGAAATGCAATGATAGATTCGGGCACGGACCCCTGGCAGGAAACATCGAACCGATAAATCGGGCGGATATCTTCCACCTTGCGACGAAGGTCATACGCGAATCGGTCTTCGATCTGCCTGCGTATTTTTTCTTTGTCTTCCCCCTGCCGGGCCAATAAAATGGCCAGGGCCGTTGCCTGGGCGCCCTTGATTCCCTCCGGGTGATTGTGGGTCACCTCGGCCGACTGTTTGGCGTGTGCCAGCACTTCGTCGACCGTGTCGCAGGCGAACCCCACGGGAGACACCCGCATGGCCGAGCCATTCCCGAAGCTGTTGTAGGGGTTGTTTTCCCACGACCACATCCATTTTCTGAACGATCCGCCGTAGGGGAGCGAGTGATATTTCTGGGCATAAGACTTGATCACGTCGGCCATGTCGGCCCTGGTCAGGATCGCATCGGCCACTGCAACGGTCAACACCGTGTCATCCGTAAAGGCCGACACCAACAGGTCGAAATTCTTGTGTTTTATCGGATGGGCCTCGTAGCGCGATCCGATCATGTCTCCGGCAATGGCACCGATCATGGTTTAGAAAACTCCACGCTGATCTGTTTCGCTAGTTTAACTCTTTGGATCAACAAGACCATTCATTAAGTCGGATATTTCTGTTTCATGCTTGCCAAACAAATCCTCAGATGTTCCCGCAGTGACGCTCACGCCGCCGGATTTATTCGTTAATACATAATTTATGCTTATAAATGGTTTGGAATCAGCTTCTACACGCGCTTTGATATATAAAATGTCATTCCCATTCACATTTCTTATTTCTTTGTCTATTATTTGTCCTCCTTGAAGTTTTATCCACTTTGCATAGTGCTTAAAGGATTCCCCGTATGGCATGTCATCAGAAGTCTCTTGGATTGAAACAAAGACGTCATTTGAGGCGTTAGATAAAAGTGTGTTGCTTTGGCTTGATTCTTCCTCCGCGTTCTTGCCCATTGAATCTTTTTTAGCATGGATTTCCCATTGTCTATCGTTGAACCACAATTCAAACTCTACATTATTTCCTTTAATGACCTGGTTTGACGTTTGCGGCTTTTCATATCTGATATCCGATTTTTCTATCGTAATTTTAGAGTTTGAATCCGAACAACCGGCAATGCCGAAAATAAGAAAAAATGACGTCATGTATATGAGTTTTGACATTGTTGAGTCACTCTCCGAGTTTTTTAATAGAAGTTATTGGCCACAGACCCACACTGATGAACTACAGATAGGCATCTTACGTTTCCTTCGGCGTCGGGTGATAATATTATCGTTTACCCTAAGACGTAGGCCAGTGTACCCCAAATGCTTGGCCAAGTCATCCAGTTTGATGACGATCAAATCCAAACAGAAATTAGCTGAACCGGTTTGCCGCACATGCGAAGAGAACCCGGACAAGCCGCTGGTTGCCGAAACCGATCAGGTAAGAAACGGGGGATAAGTAAGGTCTATTCTGTGCGAGCTGATGGGTTTGTTTTCGCCTCTCAATAAGGATGAGTTTGTTATTGATGGACACATTCCAGCCGTGGATGCATCCTGAATCCGGCGCGAACTCTATTTTTAAGAGGAAGTTTATGGTCTTGGCTTAATATTTCAGGTGAATCGGGGGAATGAGAAAATCTTTGAAAATTATCGAGAAATATTTTGTTCGTCCAAGCTAAATGTTCCTTCATTTTTTGCCTCGCTCCATCAGCGTCTTTTTCTTCGATTGCCTTAAATATTGAAACGTGTTGCTGGGTAATAATGGATAAATTATTTTTGGTATTCGCAAAGCCTTCGATAATCGGCTGAATGAACTCTTTTGTAAAATCGAAAATGTTCATAAGGACGTGAATGCGAAAAAAGTTGTGAGACGCTCTGGCAATGGCACAGTGGAACGCCTGATCACGCTCCCAGGAAAAATGAAAAATCCCCTTTTGAGATGGATTATTACCAAAGCAGATTACGGCGTTAGTAAAAAACAAGAAAATATTTTATTCCATTTTGGTGATTGCAGCTATTCAAATACTCGTTTATTCTGTAATTTACTTTGGCTAAATCCAAATGCAAGCACGGTTATAGAAATGTATCGATGTCATGCATCCTGCCCTTTCTTTTCGTCTGCCTCGAAAATGAGCGCCGCACCGTTGTTGCAATATCGCTTGCCGGTCGGTTGCGGTCCGTCTTCGAATACATGGCCGTGGTGGCCCCCACAGACAGCGCAATGGTATTCGATGCGCGAGCGAAAAAGCTTTGAATCTTTTTTGGTTTCGAAAACCCCGGGCAATGTTTCGAAAAAACTGGGCCATCCAGTACCACTGTCAAATTTCATGTTTGCTGAAAAAAGCGGCGTACCACAGCCTGCGCATTTGTAGACTCCCCTGTCTTTTTTCTCGTGTAGCGCACTTGTAAATGCACGTTCGGTCCCTTCTTTGCGCAGGATACGGTATTGCTCCGGTGTCAGCCGCTGGCGCCATTCATCTTCGGTAAGCTCAATTTTTTTCATCGTCCCTCGTTTCTTTTTTGGAATCCTACGATAGAGCTTGGCAGTAAAAGCCGGAAAGAATTATCCGTCAAGAAAAAGCATCTGCCTGATTACATAAATTGCAACATTACCAGTTAGCAACAGTTTTCAAACCAGCCACAACATAATGTCTTTGAAGGATGAATATATTCATTAAATGTGCGGACTGCAAAACCAACCGCTGCTATTCAAAAACACAAAATCTACAGCCGGCAGTGAGGGGACTTTTCTATGAACCACAAAGCGAACCGCCCATATGCAACCCATCAGGCCCGCTGGAACGCTGTTGTTCAGCGCGATCATGAGGCTGACGGTGTATTCTTCTACGGGGTGTTGACCACACTCGTTTACTGTCGACCGAACTGTTCATCCAGGCGGCCGAATCATGAAAATGTGTGTTATTTTGATAGCTGGGCGCAAGCCGAGCAAGCCGGGTTTCAGACCCTGCAAGAAGTGCAACCCCCGTTGGGGTGCGAATGCCGACAAGCATGCTGAAACGATCGTCAAGGCCTGCAGAATCATGGACAACGCTGAAGAACATATCCCATTAAAAAATCTGGCGGCACAGTTGGGCCTGAGCGCCTTCCATTTCCAGCGTCTTTTTAAGAAAGCAACGGGTATAACACCCAAACAATATGCCATGCAAAAAAGGATAAAGCGGGTTAAATCCGGGTTAAAAAGAGGTGCGCCTGTTATGGATGCGATATTCGAGGCAGGCTATACATCAAGCAGTCGTTTTTATGAAAGCGCCAACACAAATCTCGGCATGAAGCCTTCAGAATACCGCACAGGCGCAGCAGGAATCCATATCAAGTTTTCGGTTGTGAAATCCGATCTTGGTTGGGTTCTGATCGCCGCCACTGAGAACGGAATATGCACCATAGATATGGGAGACAGCCCTGATTTTCTAAAAGCCCGGCTACATGAAAATTTCCCAAAGGCTCTCATCCAAGAAAATGATGTCGCTTTGAGTCACTGTGTAAAACAGATTCTTACCCATCTCGAAAATCCACGCCGAAGATTGAATCTACCCCTGGATATCCAGGGCACAGCATTTCAGCGTCAGGTCTGGCAGGCGCTGCGCGAGATTCCAATAGGCTCAACAGCCAGTTATGCTGAAATTGCGGAGAAGCTCGGTAAACCCAACGCGGCTCGAGCGGTGGCCGGGGCGTGTGCGTCCAACAAAATAGCCCTCGCCATTCCATGCCACAGGGTGTTGAGAAAAAACGGTGAACTGGGCGGTTACCGCTGGGGCGTTGAAAGAAAGCGTATTGTCTTAGACAGGGAGGCTGGTTGATCTGATCCGGGAGAACTATACGATATAATTCATATTTACGGAGTCAATAAGTGAAACACCGAACACGTCTCTTCATCAGATTGTGAACACATGGCAGGCCATTCTTATTATCGTCTACAATTTATCGTCTTTGCGCTGGTATCTGCCGCGTTCACAAACATCTACGTCACTCAGCCCATATTGCCGGTTCTGCAAAGCGAGTTTTCGGCCGATATGGTGCTGGTATCTTTCAGTGTGTCTGCCGTCATTTTCGGAATCGCCGTATCCAATCTGCCTTTCGGTTATTTGGCCGATCGATGGCCTATACAGCCGATAATTATGACCGGTGGCGTTCTGGTGGCCGCTGGCGGCCTGGTTTGCGCGCTGACAAATGACCTTTGGGTTTTAATCGGTGCACGTTTCCTCCAGGGCGTCTTCATTCCACCCCTGACAACCTGCATTGCGGCCTATCTTGCAAAAACACTTCCGGTCGCACGCCTCAATGTCGTGATGGGTTCTTATGTATCGGCAACAGTGCTCGGGGGATTGTGCGGTCGCTTGATCGGCGGCTGGATTCATTCACCATTGCATTGGCGCTTTGCTTTTGTGTCTGCGTCAACACTCACCCTTATGGCGACATTCATTGCCGTGCGGGGATTACCAAGGGCATCGAGAGAAACCGCACGACAGTATAACGCCATCGGTTTTTTTGAGTTATTGATGCGCTGGGACTTATTGCGTACATATCTCTGCGCTGCAGGCAGTTTCGCGATTTTCTCATCGGTCTTCAATTATTTGCCTTATCGGCTCGGTGCAGCGCCTTTTGGATTTTCCACCGAAATGACGACCCTGCTTTACCTTGTGTATGTCGTTGGGATCTTTATCGGACCAACAGCCGGTCGAATCAGTAACCGCTTCGGCAGTGGAAACACCCTTCTTATCGGGAGTTTCGTTTTGGGAGGGGCATTGGCCCTTATCCTGTTACCTTCTTTAACTGCCGTTACACTGGGGCTTCTGGGCATTTGCGCCGGATTTTTCACTATCCATGCCGCTGCGGTGGGTTCTCTCAACCGCAAACTTTCGAGCGGGCAAGGACGTGCAAACGCTATTTACGTGCTGTTTTACTATCTGGGGGGCTGGCTTGGAATTACAGGTTCAGGATTTGCATACAAACAAGGCGGCTGGAGTGCGCTGATATATATTTCCATGTTGCTCTTGATCATTCCGTTAAGCGCAGGTATTGGTGAGCGCTATAGCCGTCAGCCACATGAAAGCGATACCCATAAATCATCCAAGCCTGTACCTTAAATTTATTAAAAAAAGGATACACTGCCGAGCAGGCGAGACTCAAAGTGGTGTGGGAAAATGAACATATCGCCAGCATCTGTTCGGCAATGCCGAATATGACCATCCTGCAGGCGAATGTTGCCGCCGCAGTGAATAAGATGCAGTTGTCCGAGGGTGATAAAAAACGCTTGGAACGATATTCTCAAAAAACGGCGCCCGGTTACTGTGCCGGATGTGGCGATATTTGCGAAGCAGCGGTCAGTCTTGACATCCCGATCAGTGATATATTGCGCTATTCCATGTACAATCACGGCTATGGCGATCGGGATATCGCTTCAAGTTTATTCAACAAGCTAACAGCCGAGGTTAAGGCAAATATTCTTAAAGCCGACTACTCCTTGGCTGAAAAAAATTGC
The DNA here is from genome assembly GCA_963825595.1 of uncultured delta proteobacterium. Classification (GTDB taxonomy): domain Bacteria; phylum Desulfobacterota; class Desulfobacteria; order Desulfobacterales; family SG8-13; genus JARFQH01. Next base: position 154,945 of record CAWGUE010000022.1, read on the forward strand.
CCCCAAAATATTCAAATTGGTCAAATTTTGAAGAAAACACATGAGGATTTAGCCTGAACGGAAGAGGGTTGCGTACGACGGCTATTACATGAATCTTGCATGAAAATTAAATAGGTATGTTTGAAAATAATCGTAACGGCATTTCATAAGCACAGCTAATGAGAAATGACCCCATCATCTCGAAATCACAGTACCTCAAGGGGCTTCAATGCCCCAAGGCCCTGTGGCTCTACCGCCACCGGCCGGATCTGAAGCCGGAGGTCTCCCCCGTTCTGCAGCACCTTTTCGACAGCGGTCACGAGGTGGGGCTCCTGGCGCAGAAGTGCTTCGAAGGCGGGGTCGATATCGTCGAGGCGTACTACAGGATCGAGGCGACCATCCGGTCCACGGAAGAAGCCGTCGCTTTGAATCCGCCGGCGATCTTCGAGGCGGCCGCCTGCTCGCCGGACGGGGCCTACTCGCGCATCGACATCTTGAGAAAGTGCCGGGAGGCCGGGACCTGGGACCTGGTCGAGGTCAAGTCCACCACGGGCGTCAAGGGCTACCACATCGACGACATGGCCTTGCAGCGCCACGCCTTTGCGGGGGCGGGCTACAGCATCCGCAAGTCGATTCTGATGCACATCGACAACCTTTACGTGAAAAGCGGACCCCTTGAGGTGCGGAAACTGTTTCATTTGGAGGATTGCACCGCGGACGTGGAGGCGCAGATGGCGGTGGTGCGGGAGTGCCTGGAACCGCTCAAGGCCGTGTTGGCGAGTTCGACCGAACCCGTTGTTCCCATCGGCGACCAGTGCAACGCGCCCTTTGCCTGCGACTACATCCCCTATTGCTGGCAGCACGTGCCGGCCTACTCGGTCTACAACCTTTTCAGGGGCGACAAGCGGACGACACTGCTGTCGAAAGGCATTCTCGATATCGCCGATATCCCGGAGGGCTTCGACGTCACCCAGCGCCAGGGCATCGAGATCGATGCTTTTAAACAGAACCGGGTTCACGTGGACCGGGCCGCCATCAGCAAGTTTCTGGACGGACTCGTGTTCCCGCTTTTCTTTCTCGACTACGAGACCATCAATCCGGCCGTGCCCCTATACGACGGCACGCGCCCCTACCAGAAAGTACCATTTCAGTTCTCGCTGCACGTGCAGCCGGAAATGGGCGGCCCTGTCACGCACACCGGTTTCCTTCACACGGGCGCCGGCGATCCGCGGCCCCATTTCGTCAAGGAACTCGTCGACAGGTGCGGCGGCAGGGGGTCGGTGGTGGTCTACAACCAGCCGTTCGAGGCCGGCGTGAACGAAACCCTCGCCGAAACGTTTCCGGAACACGCGGCAGCGCTCCGTGCCATCAACGGCCGCATGGTCGACCTGCTGGTCCCGTTCCGGTCAAGGTTCCTGTACCATCCCGACATGAAAGGCTCGGCCTCGCTCAAGAGCGTGCTGCCGGCCCTTGTGCCGAATTTGAGCTACGCGGGCCTGGCGATCGCCGACGGAGAGACCGCCTCGCTGATGTTCCTCAAAGCCCTTAAAAACGAAGTGTCGGAAGAAGAAAAGAAGTGGATTTACACGGACCTGTTTGAATACTGCCGCCTGGACACTCTGGCGGAGGTGAAGATTCTGGAGGAGTTGTACCGGGTTGTTTCCTAATTCACGCTCCGGAAAAACCTTTTGTTGATACTCTTAATTTCCATTTTCATCAGGTTGTTTGAAAATGAAGCGGTTACTTCATTGAAGCGGATTCACGATCGTCACTCCTTCCACTTGTTGCCCCTCGTTTAAGTCTTCGGTAAGAAGAAATTCAGCGTTTTTCATATATGCCGCAGAGACGATCATTGCATCCCAAAATGATAAATTATAGGCTTCTTCAATTTCACTGGCTTGCAAAATTGTGGCGCCGTCATTTACGGCGACGTCCCAAGTCAGATAATTGTTAAGTATTCTTCGAACCTGCGCCTTCTGCAGGGGAGAAGGGATCTTTCTGGTTAGTGTGACGTAGAGCTCTTGCAGAACCTGGGTGCTGATCACACCGGATTTCGACTCCCACAATTCTGTTACATAAGACTTGGCAATCTCATGCTTCTTGCCCGCGTCAAGGTCGTGGGCATAAACCAGAATGTTTGTGTCGACGAAGGTTTTAGCGCTCATGTAAATCCTCGCGCTTCCAGGTAATTCGCCCGCCGAGATGAAAGCCTTTTTTGAGAATGTTCAGTGCATTTCGTTTTGCGGCTTCGAAGCGATCATCATCGTCGACGACCTCCTTGAGTAGATCGCTCATCATTTTACTGACGGAAGTGTCCTTTCGCGCGGCAATGATCTTTCCCTTTTTGATGAGCTCCTTTTCAATGGACAAGGTAATATTTTGTTTCATACACACCTCCGATAAATACACGTAGTTTACGTGTAGCACGCATTTTGGTTGTTGTCAAGACGGCGCTTCCTTAATTGGATTATTTACCGAATTGTTCCGCACTCCGCACCCGCCTATTTGATGGTAATGGTCGCTTTATCCAGCACTTTGCTACCCTGCCCGAGGATATAGCGCACTTCATAAGTGCCGGGTTCATTGGGGGCCTTAATTTTAAGCGGATTACCCCTGCTGGTGTAGGTATACGTTACATAACGGCCCGGACCCTGATCCGGGCGCGCAATGGATATATAATCGGACTTATAATCCGGCCCCTGCCATGTGACTTCGAACTCAGTGCTGACAGTTGCCGAATCTGGGGGGGTCACTTTGGCGCTGACCGCCTTGATCTCGATCGTGGTTTTGGCGAGCAACTTACTGCCTTGGCCCAGGATGTAGCGCACTTCATAAGTGCCGGGATCGGATGGTGCCCGCAGTTTTAGCGGAGAGCCTTTTCTTGTGTAGGTATACTGGACCTGGCGGCCCGGATCCTGATCAGACCGCGCAATGGCAATGTAGTCCGAGCTATTGTCGGGCCCTTGCCAGGTCACCTCAAATTGGGATGCCATGTCGGCCGCGGCCGGCGCCTGTACCGAAGCGCTGACCGCCTCGATCTCGATGGTGGTTTTGGCGAGCAACTTACTGCCTTGGCCCAGGATGTAGCGCACTTCATAAGTGCCGGGATCGGATGGTGCCCGCACCTTCAAGGGAGAGCCTTTTCTGGTGTAGGTGTAATGGACCTGTCTGCCCGGGTCCTGATCGGACCGCGCAATGGCAATATAGTCCGATTTGTTATCGGGCCCCTGCCAGGTCACCTCGAACTCGGTCGCCACGTCGGCCGCGGCCGGCGCCTGTACCGAAGCGCTGACCGCCTCGATCTCGATGGTGGTTTTGGCGAGCAGCTTGCTGCCTTGGCCCAGGATGTAGCGCACTTCATAGGTGCCGGGATCGGATGGTGCCCGCACCTTTAACGGAGAGCCTTCTTTGGTGTAGGTATACTGGACCTGGCGGCCCGGATTCTGATCAGACCGGGCAATGGCAATGTAATCCGAGCTATTATCGGGCCCCTGCCAGGTCACCTCGAACTCGGTCGCCACGTCGGCCGCGGCCGGCGCCTCTACCGAAGCGCTGACCGCCTCGATCTCGATGGTGGTTTTGGCCAACAAATTGCTGCCCCGGCCCAGGATGTAGCGCACTTCATAGGTGCCGGGATCGGATGGTGCCCGCACCTTTAACGGAGAGCCTTCTTTGGTGTAAGTGTAATGGACCTGGCTGCCGACGCGCTGATCGGGCCGGGCAATGGCGACATAATCGCTTGGATAGTCCGGGCCTTGCCATTCTACTTCAAACAGGACGGCCACGTCGGCTGCGGCCGGCGCCTGAACCGTTGCCTGGACCGGTGTGACTGCGACACCGGCGCGACCGATCACTTTGCGGCTATGGGCGTGGACATAGCGCAGTTCATAATCGCCCACTTTACCTGGAGCCGTGAAATCGGCGGGGTTTCCTTTTTTGGTGTACGCATAGTCTCTATGACTCAGGTCCTTTGAGTCCTTTTCCGCAATGGCGATATAGTCGCCACGACTGTCCGGGCCCTCCCATTGAACTGAAAAAGTCGATCCGGCCGGTACGCTGGCCGGTCCTTGCAATACGGCCGTGCCGGGATCTTCCACCACCGGTGGCGGCGGCGCTTTCACCTCTTCTACGGTTTGAAGAAGAGCGTCGCGCAAAGAACCGGCATTACTCGCGGCAAGAAAAAGACCGCCGGTTTTGTCGGCCAGACAGCGCAGTCGCCCCTGGTCTTCTTTGCTGATGTCAAACCCAATCACATGCACGGTAAACTCCACGCCGCTCATGGCCAGCTCGGCGGCTAACGCGCATGGATCGATATCGCAGGTCTCCAGGCCGTCGCTGACCAGGATCACTGTCGCCCGCTCTTCAGTGTAGCGTAGGGCCTGGGCCGCCTGTTTGACCGACTCGCTCAGAGGGGTCTTGCCCTTGGGGCTGATGCCTTTTACTTTGGCTTTCATGGCGGCGGCGTTGTGTGGTCCTACGGGGATCACCATTTCTATATCCTTGCAATCGCCCTTGCGGCGATGGCCGTAAACCGTAAGTCCTGTCTGAAAGCCGGCGGGAATTTGATCGATGAGCTCGGCCACAACCTCTTTGGCGATTTCGATTTTGGCCTTGCCATCGATTTGGCCCCACATGGAACCGGAAGCATCCAGCACCAGCACCATGCGGGCGGTATCCGCATTCTTCATGGCCGGACCCTTGGCAGGAGAGGCGTCTGCTTCGGATTTTTGGGGTGCGGCACTAGTTTGCGAGTTCGCCGCTACCGAGGCAGCGGCCGTCGCTTTGCTCCTCGCGGGTGGTATCGTACCGGGTTTTTCAGGAAGTTCCACCCTCTCGGCAGTAAAGGATGCCGCCAGGAGTGGCTCGGTTCCTGTCCACATGAAAAAAAAGCTGGATAGAACAAGCATCAACCCCATTTTAATGACTTTCTTTTGCATAGAGCCCTCCCGGTGGCGTCAGACATCATCCTGGCGACGATGTCTGTGAGTTGTTTCCTTTTTAAATTGGACAATGAATTGTGCCATCACTTTTTCGCGGATGAGCACTAATTAAGTTTTTAGCCCTTACTCACACTTGCCGATACGCGTGCCTTTAACCACAGTTGTGATGGTCATGCCGCCGGCTGCCGGCCCCATGTTCGTTTCAGAGGTGCCTTCGAAGGAGTCCCCCTTGTAGGTGATTTCACCGGTACTCTTGGTTTGCATGCCCTGTTGGTCGCACTCCATCGTATAGGTGATCGTGTTGCCTGTGGTCTTCATGTCTGTGATCCTGCATCCTTGGCCGCCGGCGGAGGAATCGGGCACCGGGTCCTGCTCATTTAGGCATTGGGTCATTGTTTGGGGCGGCGTCCCGCCGGGCATTCCCGGCATCTCCACTTTGGTTGTAATTTCATACTTGCCCGGCTTCAGATCCAATCCCCAGGCAGGCAGGGCGGCTATCAACATACCAAGAACTGAAAGTGTGCAGATCTTTTTTAACGTCATCATAAGCTCCTTTCGCTGTTTTAGTATTCAAGCCATCAGTATCGATTTGCCGGTCCTTCAGCATTCCTATTTCTTAACAGCAATTCCAATTATTGCAAATTTTAAAATGCAGAAAAAATTATATTTCTTTCTTACTAAACAGAGACTGTTGTCTTGCATTAACTAGTGTCCATTCATAAATGGCCTTTTTTCCGCTGGGTCCCGCCGAGGCGGTATGCGGCCTTGCTCAGCGAAAAAAATTCTCACTTATGAATTGGACACTGGAACACTAAGCCCTGTTCAATTCGCAGGACGGTTTCTTTCTGAAGGACTATTCCATATGGCAGGGTCCTCGAAAAAGGCATTGCTTTGGGAAAACGACCTAAGTCGACCGGGGCTGGTAGATTCCGCAGTCTGGGCGGCTGGGATCAGGTTAAGATGTCGCCTAAAGCAGAGAGCGGTTTGAAGGGTGATGAACGGATTACAGGGGAAAGCGGTTTCGTTAAGCAGGTCTTGTCGGCAGCCGGTGGTTAGAAACTTGACGTCTAATTTCTCAATATAAAATGGTTTTACCCCCGGCCTCCCACCTCAGACTTGGCGTGTTTGTCATGTACCGTTAAAACGGTGAGAAGCGGGGCGCATTTAAGTAACCAACAACCCGCCGCGATAAGCCTTTCGGTCCAGCGCGGTGAGGTGAGAAGATAGCCCAAGAAGAAGCGTTGGTTCACCAGTATAAGAAATACACAGAATCATGGACGTAAATCCCGTTTGTTGGTGGGGCCTGACATGGAGGCTGTGCCGGCATAAACGGCCTCAAGGCGATAATCGAACATTTTCCGGAGGTATCGGCAAGGAAGAACACGTTTTCACACGATCGAAATTTTGGGGATTGCCTGCAGTATCAAAGGGCAGCAGGAAGAAAAACGAGAGTTCCGGATTGAAGCTGGCGAAAGTTTTTAATTTTATGACCTCTCAGAAGTTTTTTTGAAGGCAGGTAGTATATTGTTCTTTGATCATTAAAATTAACGCCGGCGATGCGAAAGGCGGATTGGTCTTTACCTAGCTTGTAGGGTCCTTTGTACCCAATAATGAGTTTGGTTCTCGCCGGCAGATCATCCCAGTCATTTATCATTGAACCCGGTTTTATCCGACCGGAGGGTAAAAAATATATCGTCGTTTTTCGATTATACAATTTTCCGGCAAGAGACCATGCCGTCGTTCCGTCCGATATGGTCTTTACAGGACCGTCATCTTTTAACAATTCAACACTGCTTTCCTGGTTCAGCAGTACGACCGTTTTCGCAGGAATGCGGTTCCAGCCGATTTTTTTTTCGATTTGATCACCGGTGTACAGACGACCGTTTGGGAATTTGTACACCGTTGTCGTACTGTCGAAATCTTCGCCCGCAATGACCCACGCGGTATTGCGCTTGGAAATAATATTTGCCTCATCAGCCTGCGAATCAAATTTAGCCGGGCTGTAAAACACCTCCGCTAACTGGGCATCAGCCACTAGTCGACCGGCATTCACATCGGGGTCATAGGTCCATGCCGTCCCCAATTCAGCTTTGGCGCGTACAAAGTTTTTTGCGCAGCGTTTGCGGCCACGGTGATTTTTCCTAAACCACCGGTTTGGTGTTCCATAGGCTACCTGGCTGTGGGTCAGAACTGCCCGATCATCTAAATGGTATGCGCCTTGTAGAATGTCAATCAATATGCCTACCGATTGATACTGTTTTTCAGAGATGGGAGCATAATGATACCCGACCAACTCAATGCCAATCGAAATATTGCTAAGATCCTTCTCGCCATTCCACATGCTGAGTCCAGCATGATCGGCCACATATTTCTTGTCCAGAATGCGATAAGTACGTCCGTTACGGGCAATGACATAATGGGTATGACCGCCATGGGTGCGGCGGCCACTGCGGAAATGCTTCCCTTTCGATACGACTCTTAGCGTCGTTTTAAGTCCGAGTTCCGAGGTATGGACAACGATGTATTTCGTATTCTTGCGTTTGACTTTTTTGAAGCGGGGATTCAGTCGCGAACGGAAATCAACTATGGAACGCTGAAATTTATCGCTTTCTTTTCGGGTATACGCGGTTGATAAAGATGGTAAAATAAAAAGAAAGGTGATGAAGAATGACGCAGCTGTTATGAATCGTTTATTGTACCACACCGGCCGATAGTTCATAGATATCCATTTCATAAATGAGAACTTTCTGCACTGATAAAGTTGAGTACATATGTGCATTCGAATTGATACGAAATCCCGCTGATTTACAGCAGGAGCCGCATCCCGCCGTGGCGGGATGCGGCGGCGAGGCGCACTTTTCGTGCGTCGCAGCTGGAAATCTACGGATAATCCCGTCCATGGCGGGGCCGCGCGTAAAAATGGCTATTTATGGATGGACACAAGATAACCGGGATCAGATCAACACAACATGCACTTGCAGTGAAATTTACCAAAAATTTCATCTCATTTCAAATAGATGATCGATAGGTAAAGGCTTTAGTTTTGTAAACACCATATAATATTACAGAAACCATCATTAGGTCCTCAACGTTCTGCAAATATGACTGTACCAATACATTTCCAATCTGTGGCGTAATACAGGGACCCGTTTGAAGGGCAATGAATCGTTTTCAGGGGGATGCGCTTTCGTTGAGCAGGGATTGTCGGCAGCCGGGGGGCAGAAGCCTGCAGTCGGTTTCCTCAATACACAAGGGTTTTACCTTTGGCCTCCTACCTCAAACCGAATACATCGTCATTTAGCCCCCACCTCAGACCTATCGCGTTTGTCATTTGCCTCGAACCTCTCTGAGGATCAGAACCTGAGACCTGTTGTGTTATATCGCCAATAGAGAACGGGGAATGAGCAGCGTTGAATTGCGCGAATTCTGACGATCGGCCAGTCAGCGATAAGCCGTCGGGGCCAGCGTGGTGAGAAGATGGCAGAAGCACAAGAATTCGCTCACCAGTTGGAGCCATACATTAAATCGAGGGCGTGCCGAAACTCGAAACCCCTACCAACTGATCCATAAAACTGGTAATATTAAACTGTCCCTAATTCCCCTGGGTTTTGGCATTGGTAATTCATTAGAATAAATGTAATGTTTGCTTCAACCGAAAAGGGGGTTTAATCTTCTTATTCACATCCGACCAGGACTAACACCATAACCAATTGAATCCATAATTATCATCTTGAAGGAGTACTGGTGTGGTGGTGAATTCCATGTTGCTTGTTCGAGTTATCGTGCTACTGCTGGTACTGTGCAGTGCCGAAGGGGCTGCGGCGTTTCCTGTGCAAGGGCCGGTACGTGGCAGGGTGATCGTGCCTGAGGGGGAGCAAGCCGAGCAGATCGTGGTGAGTGTGCGGTGCTACCAAAGTGGCATACATGGCGGCTTTGCCGCGGGAGATGCCCACGCTGTGATTGATGCGGGCGAATCGTTCACGGTGCCATTTGTATTCAGGGGGATATTTCCCACCGGCTGTACACTGAGAGTATTTCATCCCGATTATGTCGCGGCCTACCGGCGTTTGAATGACGACTTTACCCAACAGGTCGGCACTATCGAACTTAAGAGTTGGCACGCCTTTTTCGATGAGGGGCCTACTGACCCGCCCATGCACAGCACGTATCCGTGGCCCAAGCTGGAATTCAACCAACACCTGAGCAACATGCTCTATTACTACGTTCCAGCATTTGCCGAAGGGGAGCAACGCCGCCGGTTGGGACGCTTTGTTGTTGGACTTCATCGACTGACTGATCGGGCGATTGCCACCGGAGTTTATGGCAAGGATGGGCGTGGTGAATCCAGCTCGATAATCAAGGACTTGCATCGTCTGGAGGATGCTGTTGAATTCGCTGCCTCGCCGAGTCGTTTGTCTGCGCTTGCGACAGCCAACAATGCCGAGGCCATCGGAAAGTTGAGTGCCAACGGTGACTATGCGGATATCTGGGATCGCAATGGCTGGAGTCCGCTGTTGACTGCTGCTGCGCTGGGCAATACCGAAGCGGCGATAGCGCTGATTGACGGTGGCGTAGAGGTGGGTCGCGAGCGTGGTGTCGGTTATGGATCGGCTATGAAAACAGCGCTGTCCAACCGACGCTGGCAAACCGTCGCTGCATTGGTGGGACGGGGCGCGCCCTTCGATATTGATCCCTTCTACAACACCAAAATCGCCGCAACACTCTGTGCGCTGGCGGCCGACGGGGATGTGGCATCGCTGCGGCTGATGATCGGTCGGGGCATGTCGCCTGATTTGGCGTCGAGTTCGGGTTATACCGCATTGATGTGTGCGGCTGAAGCGAACCAGCTCGAATCCGCCCGCTTTCTGCTCGAGTCAGGCGCGAACCCGGATGCCCAGGCGACGCACAACCGCAACGCTAAGCGTATGGCGCAAAGTAAGCGCAACGAGGCAATGGGTGAATTGTTGCAAACGTATAGTCGGCCGCAGTAGGTAGCTCTTGAGAAACCGTCAAAGCACACCGACTGGTCATTCCATCCAGGTTATAAGAATCGATCTTGCATAAATTCTTAATTTACCGAACAAATCATGATACCGTCTGAAACCTGCCACGAAGAGCTATGATAGTTGCACCAGGTGCCTTGCATCACATCATTTGCCGCGGTATCGAAAGACGAGAGATTCCTACTGGTATACAAGGCCGTCCCCCAAATTTCGGTGAGTTTATATAACCGGTTATACGGTTAGTATAATGCAGATTCGACAAAACAGGTTTTAATGATTCACAATTTTGACGTCAACTTCTCTTTTGTTTTTTTTTGCACAGAATCCAGGTATGAAAATCTGACCCGATGGAGCTTCCGGAATTTCTATCAATCACGAATAACAATAAAACCCATTGATTCTTGATATGACTATTAGCGATACTTTCCTGGATAGATTCATAACGCAGTACCCAAAGATAACCCTCATTGGAATGTCGGGATTGGGGAAATCGCACTGGTCAAAAGTGTTGGAACGGCATGGATATACAAGATTCTGCTGCGACGATGTCATTAAAGATCGCCTTTTAGGGCCAAGCAATGAAAATAATGAACAGATTGAAGACATCGGTGAATGGATGGGATTTCCTTATGAACCAGGATATAAAAATAGGGAAAAAGCTTATCTTTCATTGGAAATCGCGATACTTCACGAGTTTATAGCTCGGCTGGACAGCTCAGGTCATACGGAGAAGATCGTTATAGATACGACTGGGTCTGCACCCTATGCAGGCGATGTAATTATGGAAGGTTTGAGAGAACTCTCTTGTATTATATATCTTGCAGCGTCAAAAGAATACTACTCGGAAATGCTCGAACGGTATATAAAGCGTCCAAGGCCGGTATTGTGGGGGGACAAATTTGATCAAAGACAATTGGAATCTCTGAAAGATGGGCTGAAGCGGTCCTACGAAGAGCTTTTAATATATAGGCATTCACTTTATAAAAAGTGGGCTCATTTTACAATTCCATATGAAGTGCACCGCAGTTAAATGGTAACGACCACCGGGTGATTTACACCTGTCTCCTATTGGTCATGTTCAGATTGCCGATTTCTGCACTACAGAACCGAATGCTAAGGTGGTTTTAATCGATTACCTGTATTATCGGATTTGTTTTCATTGAGCAAACAGGATATCCTCAATCCGTCAAATAGATTTATCGCCCGCAGCTCACGGCAGGCTTTAGGCCGCAGAAGGGGTAAGAAATGCAACAGTGGGAAGATCCCAAACCAGGTTTCAAGTGGCCCGTTGCAGTTGTCCGAAGAATCGCAGTACCGGCCGATAAAGTTTGGGATACGATCTCGATGCCAGGCAACCTGGAACCCTGCCATCCCTTCTGCGCGAAGAACCACGTTGAGGTGTGGCCTGGCTCGGAAGCTCGAGATCAGGTTCACTATCTCAATGGATTGGTATATGAACGTCGATTTTGTAGCTGGACAGAAGGGATTGGATATGACCTTAACATTGGCAGGTGCGGAGGAAGGTCCTCGTTCGTTTCGTGGCGGATGCAGCCAATCGACTCCAGGCACACGAACCTGAGAATCTCTGTTTATCCTTACGTGATGCAGAATCTGCCCATGGCGATTCGCTGGATCCCGCATCTCATGCGTATTCGCCCTCTACTCAGAAGGTATCTATCATCGGTCACCAAGGGCTTTGAGTGGTACGTGACGCGCAACGAACCCGTGCCTCGAAATCAGTTCGGGTCGCACCCCTGGTTTTCTGAACGCGGTTCCGAATCCCGGTCCGCCTAACGATGCGGTTGCACCTGGCAGACAAAACTTGCAGCACTTATCGTCACTGTTAATACCATTTCGGCAGTCTGCAGCGCCTGCAGGTGATCCGCAGCAGTATGTTTTGCAAACTCACGGGGTGGATTGGGCGGAACAGCATTGAAAATGATCCGATCGAAATATTCGGGATGCTCATGAAAGCCATTGTATTTAAAAAATATGGACCACCGGATGGTCTTACATTAAAAGAGGTTCCAAAACCCACACCAAAGGACGATGAATTACTGATACGTGTTGGCGCATCGTCTATCAATTCGTGGGACTGGGAGTTCCTGAACGGTATACCGTTCGTAAACCGCCTCATTTTCGGACTCCTAAAGCCAAAGCCGGGGAAGCAGATACTCGGAGCTGACATAGCGGGGACGGTCGAGGCCGTCGGCAAACAGGTAACGCGATTCCAACCTGGAGATGAGGTGTTTGGGGATCTGTGGGATAACTGGGGTGGTTTTGCGGAATATGCCTGTGCGCATGAGACGGCCCTGGAAACGAAACCGGCTCATTCGACTTTTGAGGATGCTGCCGCCGTGCCTCAAGCAGGCGTATTGGCCCTGCAAGGACTTCGCAAAACCGGACAAATGCAGCCGGGCCAGAAGGTATTGATTAATGGAGCTGGTGGCGGTGTGGGTACCTTTGCAATTCAGATTGCCAAGCTCTCCGGGACAGAAGTAACGGGTGTAGATGCCGCACATAAATTGAATATCGTTCGTTCCGTTGGCGCAGACCACGTTATCGATTACACCCAAGAAGATTTCACGAAAACCGGAGAACGTTACGACCTGATTCTTGATTGTCAGGGAATTCGGTCCATGTTCGCTTATAAGCGCACGTTAAAACCCGAGGGAACCTATGCCATGGTCGGCGGGCCTTTGCCACGAATCCTCCAACTCTTGTTCCTAAGCTTCTTGGCACCACTCACCAGAGAGAGTAGAAAACTTCGATTGGTTGCGGAGGGACCCAACAAAGGTCTGGCAGATCTGAAGGGGTTTATCGAAGCCGGCCGGCTCGTTCCTATTGTCGACAGAACCTATCAATTGAGTGAAGTGCCTGAAGCCTTGCGTTACTTCGGAGAAGGATGTCACAAAGGAAAAATCGTCATCGCTGTGGGAAGCTAGATGTCCGCTTCTGGCCAAAGGGGAAGAAACAACGTCCCTGCGCGGCATGAAATATTTCATCAACCTAAAAGAATGGACAGACGAGCATGGTGATTGGCTGTATAAAATTGGTTTTTCGGAAGACGCCCACGTCGATCCAAAAGTCTTCTTTGGGGATGGCATCGATGAAACCAGGGAATTAGAATTTTTGTCAGTCGAGGACTATGATGTTTTTTGGGGAAATAAGTAAACGTTGCATTAACCCGCCATAAAATGAATTTGATACATCGAGGCGTAATACACTTGAGTCACCTAAACCATTCTGATCAAACGAAAACCCAGTCGATCGCTGCGACGGTCCGGTGAACTGAGGCTGCGAGATGCACACCTGCAATACCAGTCCTCACTCCCCCAATCGCCCCCCCGCAGCGCCTTGGCCAATCCTGTTGAGGGGCCTAAAGGAGCATTTGAGGGGCTTTGAGAATAATATTTCCTATCAAACCAGTCCTGACACCATTCATGAACGTTTCCATGCATGTCATAAAGGCCCCAGGCATTCGGATTTAATTGACCGACTGGATGGGTTTCACCTCCTGAATTATTTCTATACCAGGCGTATTGGCTTAATATATTCGTAGCAGCGCCAAAAGTATAAGAACTCTCTGAGCCTGCCCTTGCCGCATATTCCCATTCAGCTTCTGCGGGAAGACGATATTTATTGGTTTCTTCTTTAGTGTTTAGCTTAAGGATAAACGCTTGCACATCATTCCATGAAACCCTTTCCACTGGCCTTATGTCGTCCTTAAATGCACTTGGGTTATTGTCCATTATCGCAGACCACTGCGCTTGAGTTACCTCATATTTGCCCATAAAAAATGCGTTGCTGAATGTAACAAAGTGTCGTGGGGTTTCATGATCCTCTGCCTGTTCAAGTTTTTTGTCTCCTCCCATTCTGAACTTACCCGCTGGGATCAAGACAAATTCCATTCCTATACTGTTTGTTGTAGTGTCCGACATTTTCCCTGAATCATTCATGTGGCTTGTTTTTCCTGAAATGGATCTATAGGATTTTAACTGCAGGTGACGGATTCCCCAATTTTTGTGTCTGAAAAAGAAAACGGGTTATAGATAATGAGGTGAAGACATTAGAGCACTGCCAGCAGAGAACGTCTCGGAAGGTTTAGGATATGTTTTTGAGCAGTTATGTAATGCTTGAATTTGCTACACGGCTTGGCAATCGTAAGCGTTTTTCAGCAAGTCAAAGTTGGTTTAGACATCAAAAGGCAGAAGTCATTATTGACCCTGCCTTGCCGCAGGGTTTATGGTCTCTTTCGGCGGTGGGGTATCGACAATTTCAAAGGTCTTTTCCCATCGTTGATTAAAACAACCGACAGCTACTTTTTTTACTGCTCAGGTGACTGCCAAAAAGAACCCATGCTATTTAATGTCCCGACGAACTCCATCAGGTATTCCTGCATATGGGAAGCGTAATCAGGGTCTAATCGTCTGGTAAATAAATTAATAGAAAAAAGCCCAGCTACATCAGATAGTTTATTGATTCCTGCTTCAGTACCCGCTTTAAAACCACTCCAGTTCCGAACATGCTCTTCCGACCGGAAGAGATTCATGGTACTTCAGGCATATGGGAGGTCGTTGAACCAATCCCTAAAGGGAACAGATACATACCCCATTAGACTTTCTGGTTCAGCATTCTTAATTACACCATCCTTCATTTCCACTCTTATCGGTCTACCACAATCCAGACAAGGAGCATCAATTTGTACTAATTTTCCTGGAAAAAGCCAGCTGACCGCCAGCGATTCAAATCCTCATTGGCCGAACCACTTCTGTTGGCCATCAATACTGATGCGGTATTGGGTGGGAAGATTGCTGAATGGCGGAAATGATGCGATGTAGTCCGTATTTGGTAACAACCAGGCAGGAAGGCCGGGTGAATACAGCTCATGCAATGCTTTGCGTCCTTCCTCTACTGACACATCCAATTCAGATGCAATCGCAGTGTAGTGAGGCGCTTGTCCAGTTTCCATCATGTGTTTCATGATGATTTGAAAGATTCTGTCCATTTGGTTGGGTTCACTCATATTGCCTCCTTTTATGCGTTGGATTAACGAGAGGTCACTTTATATAATGTTTGCGTTACCAAAGAAAATAGGGCTCTTAACAAAACAATTAAAGTTCTCTTAGGAGCAAAATGGGCAAATCTTGAGAGGCTTTTCCATGCTAATCTTCACCCGAATTGTTTGGTTAAATTTGGTGTTACCGACGTCTACTTTATTGGGTGAGGCAATTTAAAACTTCAGTAGTCGCTCAACAGGAGAATATGAACGTTGGCAAGAAAAGATGAATTTGAGGTGTGAAATTGAACTTCAAGATGTATGCCACTGGCATTTTAATATTTGAAAATAGTGATAAATGTCAAGAACTACATTTATCGGCCAAATATTACAGCGCAATGCCGACTTTTGATTCATTGCGAGTTTATAGAAATCGTGAGGGGGTCAATACATGGACTTGCCAATACCTTTGGCCAAGTAGCGCATGGGCCTGCGTTGCCATTGTATGGTACAGTTGGGTGTATGGTTTGGTAGCTTCAGCTGTTACAATAACAGTTCCATTTGGGGACTCACAAATCTGCACTCGGGTGTTATGTTGTTTTTGTATGATACCTCAGTGTTTCAGCAAGCCTTAAGTCCACCAATACATTTATATTACAATACCTTCGCTTGATCGGCCTTGACCTCCTAAGTGCCTATGGTTATTTATAATATTCAGTACGCTTGAATCGCATCCTTCACCAATGAGTTTAAGCCTGATAATTAGGGATAAGACCATGACAGCAGAAGGTTTGAATCGCAAACTCACCGCCATTCTCAGTGCCGACGTTGAAGGTTACAGTCGCCTCATGGGAGATGATGAGGAATCGACAATTCGCGTTTTAACTGATTACCGGTCAGCCATGACATCTCTCATCCAGCAACATCGAGGGCGGGTCGTGGATGCGCCCGGCGACAACCTTCTGGCTGAATTTTCCAGTGCAGTGCATGCCGTTACCGGTGCGGTGGAAATACAACGGGAGCTTGCTGAAAGAAACGCCGAGTTGCCAGATGAGCGAAAAATGCACTTTCGTATTGGAGTCAATGTTGGAGATGTCATCGAGAAAGAAGGTAGAATCTATGGTGATGGTGTCAATATTGCGGCTCGCATCCAGGAGGCTGCAGAATCTAATAGCGTGTTTGTCAGTCAATCACTATTCGATCAGGTCAAACGTCAGTCTTCTTATCGATTTGAGGACTTAGGCTTGCACTCGCTGAAGAACATTTCTGAGCAAATTCGCCTTTACAAGGTTATCGGCGAAATGCCGACCCATAGATTTCTTAATGCCCCCTCAAAAAAACACGTAAACGCGGAAGGGGTTCGCGAAGCATCGATTGCAGTCTTGCCTTTCGAAGTCACAGGTGGCGATGAAAATCAGCAATACTTCGCTGATGGACTCACCGAAGACATCATTGTGGAATTGGCACGCTTTAAAAAATTGTTTGTTAGCTCGCGAAGTGCTAGCTTTGCCTATGAAAAACAGGGCATTGATCCGCGTCAGGTTGGGCGAGAGTTGGGTGTAAAACATATTCTTGAAGGGCAAGTCCGACGCCTTGGGAAGCAAGTGCGAATCTCTGTACGGCTAATAAATGTTCAAAGTGGCGACCATCTCTGGGCTGAGCGGTTCGATCGCTCTTTTGATGATCTTTTCGATATATTAGACGAACTTGTTAGCCGTATTGTCGGAACCATTGTCGGCAGGGTGGAAGCAGCGGATATGGCGGAAGCTCGCCGGAAAAGGCCTGAAGACAGAACGGCCTACGACTATTTGCTTCGGGGCCTCGAATACCATCGCTTGGGAGGCGTCACTCTTGATAACTTGCGGGAAGCGGTGAAGTGGTTCGATCGTGCCATTACTGCGGACCCCAACTATGGTCTCGCCTATGCCTGGCGTGTCTGTGCCTCCTCCTGGTTACCCGATTTCGATCTCGACGAAAGCATGAAATACATGCAAAAGGCTATCGAACTCGACGAAAACGATGCCGAAGCCCACCGCATAATGGGAGCCTGTCAGATGCTATCCGGTGACTTCGAAACTTCTGAATATCACCACCGCCGGGCAATGGAGCTAAATCCCAGCGATGCTTACATCAGGGCCCGTTCAGCTGCTTTTTACACGTTTAAAGGCGAACCGAGCCACGCCCTGGAACTGATCGAAGCAGCAGTAGCTCAAGACCCGTTTTTACCAGTTTGGTGTATCGAAGAACGGGGCGTAGCTCTATTTGCGCTGCGACGTTTTGGAGAGGCACTATCGGCCTTGGGAGCAATGCCGTTTCAAACCTTCCGTTCTCGCTGCTATGAGGCCGCATGCAAGATGTCCCTGGGTGATCGAGCAGGTGCAAGAAAAGCTGTCGCCAAGGCGTTACGTATTCAGCCCACACTGACAGCTTCAGAGTTTTTCCATAAAGAAACCTTTCAAGACAAGGCACAAATATCCAACCTGCATGATTTACTAATAGCAGCAGGTCTCCCCCAAATAGCCCTTGTCTCGCCTTAGTCAAAAGTTGTGGTGTCTCCAACTTATCGCTGGAACAACGGTTGCCGTAGCTGTTTCTGATGGGAAGCCTTG
>CAWGUE010000023.1:0-75000 GCA_963825595.1 uncultured delta proteobacterium
CCTTCGGCACCATTTATTCTAAATAACGGTCTCGGCGACTTGCTAAGGTCGTTTTTTTGTGATTTTTTTCTCAATCCCCCATCATCTCTTTTAACATCCGGATCTCCTCGGCCCAGAGGCTGTCGTCCGGCGTCTCCAAGATCATGGGGATACCGTCGAATCGGGGGTCGTTCATGATCATCCGAAAGACCTCCAGCCCCAGTGTTCCCTTGCCCAGGCTTTCGTGGCGGTCCACGCGGCTGCCTATGGCTCTCTTGCCGTCGTTCAGATGGAGTCCTTTCAAATAGGAAAACCCCACCACGGCATCGAAGCGCGCCAGGGTCTTTTCATAGCCCTCCGGCGTCACCAGGTCATACCCGGCTGAGAAGCTGTGACAGGTGTCCAAGCAGACACCCACCCGGGATTGGTCTTCGACACCTTCGATAACAGCGGTAAGTTGTTCGAAGCGGTATCCCAGGTTGGTGCCCTGCCCGGCGGTATTTTCGATCACAGCAGTCACCCCGTGCGTTTGTGCCAGGGCCAGATTTATGGACTCGGCGATTCGGGCTAAGCAGGCCTCTTCCGAGATCTTCTGCAGGTGGCTGCCCGGATGAAAATTCAGGTATTTCAACCCCAGCTGCTGGCAGCGGCTCATCTCGTCGGTAAAGGCCATCCGTGATTTTTCCAGACCAGCTTGCTCAGGATGCCCAAGGTTGATGAGATAGCTGTCGTGGGGTAGGATCTGGTCCGCGGTGTATCCGGCGGCAGAGCAATTCTCCTTGAACCGAATGATAGATTCATCTGTCAACGGCTTGGCCTTCCATTGGCGCTGGTTCTTGGTAAACAGGGCAAATGCAGTGGCTCCGATGGCCTTAGCGTTCAGCGGCGCGTTTTCCACGCCGCCGGCGGCACTGACGTGTGCGCCGATATATTTCATGGCTATTATTCTCCCGACTATTTTTATCGATATAATAGTGTTCAATATATGGTACACAATAGCTACAGTATTGTGCACTCAACGGGCTTTTTAAAGAAGATAAATATGAACCGGGTCAAGCTCAGTTATTCAGATCCTCCTTGACCGATATTCAAGTCGGTTATATTTTACACCAACGATCTGAACGGTCTTTGGAACCTCAGCCTCCACCCACATCCTCTTTCCGGCTGGTAGAGCTAATCTCGACGACAGATCCCAGATTCACAGAATTAGAAGATCCTTTCTCTATCACCACTGATATGGTTCGAACAAATCCTTACCCGGCATTAATGGGTCTCAAATGTGGCGACCAGACCATGAAAACAGGACACCTAAAATTACCCAACTCAGGCCTCCGGAGGCGCCCTATCACCCTCTGGAGGCTGACTTCGTCGTATGATATCAGGCCATACAAACCTTTGACACGTATCAAACAAAGGAGGTTTCACTATGGGAAAATATCTTCTGCTCTGGAGCCTGAACAATGATCTCGTGCCGGCCGATCCCAAAGAGAGGGCATCTGGTTGGGGGATGCTCATGGAGATGGTCAAACAAGATCTGAAAAAGGGATTAGCAAAGGACTGGGGCTCATTCCCCGGGGAAAACAGAGGGTACTGCATTTTAGAGGGGAATCATTTGGATGTCATGAAGATGACCCAGCAGTATAGCCCGTATGTCGGTTTTGAAGTTCATGCTGCGGCTACGACTAATGATGTCGAAGACCTGATAAAACATTTATCCGGTTAAAATTAGAGCAGGCAGGGCCTCAAGGTCCTGCCTGCTCTTCTCTGATCCACATAAAAACTATCCGACATTTCCGCCCTTCGACATTAATCAAATGATAAAAAGGGGTTCTGGCAATTCGCCAGACCCTTTTTTTATTTTTTTTAATCCTCGTCTGATAGAGAGAATCCAAAGCGACACCTATGTTCGGTCATTTCAGTCGGTTGCAAAAACGATTTGTGGTATGGTCGATCCGTGTGTTATCTAAACTGACAAAATATTCCATGCGAGTTAAATGGAAATGATGGCATAGCACACCAGATTCTATGGATCCGGCTGCCGTCAATTTTTTATAAACAACCGCAGGGAGTCGTCTCACTCCACCTTTGGGTGAGAAGTCCAATTCTTCCCTATTCCACGGTTCGATCCATGAAAGGGTCAAATGTTTAAATCGTCTGAATTGACTTATATCCTAAGGACTATTCCTCTGCAAAAACGGGGGTGAATATATGCAAGAGTCGGTTTCATTTTCCGAACGCATAACCAAACTTTTTAAAGTATTTGCTATACATATGGTTGGCTCATTCCGAGACCTGACACCAATCATATGTGTCATCGCCGTCTTTCAGCTGGTGGTATTGCGTCAACCTTTTCCCGAACTGGTTGACATGATCATCGGACTGATTCTCGTTATCCTTGGCTTGGCCTTTTTCGTTATGGGTTTGGAGATCGGACTCTTTCCCATCGGCGAAGCCATGGCAGAAGCATTTGCCCGCAAGGGAAGTTTGTTCTGGTTGCTCCTGTTCGGTTTTGGACTCGGATTTTCAACCACGATCGCCGAACCGGCACTGATCGCGGTAACGAAAGAAGCCGCCGAGGTGGCGGCCAAGGGAAAGTTTATCAGCGCCGATCCCGGTTCCATGCAATCCTACGCCATGGGGCTGCGCGTAACAGTGGCCCTGTCTGTGGGGGTTGCCATCCTGGTGGGCCTCATCAGAATTCTCAAAGGATGGCCCATTCAGTACCTCATCATCGGCGGCTATATCGCTGTTACGATCATCACGGTTTTTGCGCCCAAAGAGATCGTCGGTATCGCTTATGATTCCGGGGGAGTAACCACATCAACCGTAACCGTGCCCCTCGTGACGGCTCTGGGGGTGGGGCTGGCCGCCACGATTCGTGGACGCAACCCCCTGGTGGACGGCTTCGGCCTCATTGCGTTTGCCTCCCTTTTACCGATCGTCTTTGTCATGCTCTACGGCATGGTACTTTTTCGTTTGAATTAGGATCGAAAAATGGATCTGGTCACCGCATTTACCAACACTCTTGCCCTGACGGTCAAAGACATTTTACCCGTTGTGGCCCTGCTGTTGTTTTTTCAGTTCGTTGTCCTGCGCAGACCGTTACCGAATTGGAAACATGTGGCTTTAGGGTTCCTGTTTGTCCTTTTCGGGTTGACCCTGTTCCTGGAAGGACTTGAAGCCGCATTATTTCCGATCGGCAAAATCATGGCCAAGCAACTGTCGGCTCCGGAATTTGTATTTGGGACAGAAACCGCCCCCCCGGAGGCAGCCTGGTACAAATATTCCTGGGTCTTTGTGTTCGGCGCTCTGATTGGATTCGCCACAACGGTCGCCGAACCGGCACTGATCGCAGTGAGTTTCAAGGCCCAGGAAGTCTCTCGAGGCGGACTAAACCAGTGGGGGCTGCGTTTGGCCGTTGCGACCGGAGTGGCTCTCGGAATTGGCATCGGCACGTTTCGCATCGTGACCGGAACGCCGCTGTATCTTTACATTATTGCGGGATATGTGATTGTAATGATCCAGACCGTGTTTGCTCCCCGCGAGATCATTCCCCTGGCATACGATTCGGGGGGAGTCACGACCTCGACAGTGACGGTACCCTTGGTGACCGCTCTGGGCCTGGGGCTCACCGAAACTGTTCCGGGACGTGATCCTGCGCTGGACGGATTTGGACTGATCGCCTTTGCCAGCGTTTTTCCCATAATGACTGTGATGGGATATGCACAGATTGCCCAATGGATATCACGGCGCAAACTGAAGACCACCAGGGAGGGATGACATGAATTTCAAGTTAATCATCGCAATGATTAAGACCAACGTCACCGATCACATTGTCACGGCCGCCAAGGCCGCCGGCGGCACCGGAGCGACGATCATTCCGGCCCGGGGGACAGGAATCCATGAAGCCAAGACTTTCTTCGGCCTAACCCTCGAAGCCCAGACCGACGTCGTTCTCTTTCTCCTGGAGGAGTGTCTGGTGGCGCCGGTGCTGGATTCAATTTATAAAGCCGGCCACTTTAAGGCCGCCGGAACGGGGATTGCGTTTGTCATCGACGTGGAACAAGCCGTTGGACTCGAAAGCCAATTGGAGCACTTCAAGCATGCGGCGGAAGATCATGATTAGGCGCCATCCTTAATATTTTTATAAACATATCTATTGTACAACCATGTTGCTGCCATCTTGATGAAAAATTAATCAGATAAAAACTAAAATTCTTGTTAATGTCGCCAGGCCATCGCTTCAGCGACAGCGTGTTTGAGTTATCCATCCGGGTGTTGAAAAGTCCGGGCTAAAGCAGAATAATGCCTGGTTTTCGACTATTAACAGAAAGAAAAGATTATGAGAGCGTTACTGAAAACGTCTTCTGAACTTGCCATTAAATACCTGGAAGAACTCGGCCATCGCAAGGTGGCCCCTTCCGCTGCGGCCATCGAGCAGATCGAACGTTTTAGAGAACCGTTGCCGGAATCGTCCACCAGCCCCGAAGACGTCATCCGCATGCTGGATGACATCGGCTCTCCGGCAACCATGGCCATGGCCGGCCCCCGCTTCTTCGGGTTTGTCATCGGCGGTTCGCTGCCGGCCTCGCTGGCGGCCAACTGGCTGGCTGCTGCTTGGGATCAGAACTCGGCCCTGTATCAGGTGACACCGGCCACCGCGCTGATCGAAGAGGTGGCGCTCGGATGGCTGGTCGATCTGTTTGGTTTACCCGCAGGCAGCGGGGGAGCCTTTGTCACGGGTGCAACGGTGGCCAATTTCACCGGCTTGGCCGCAGCACGAAACGAGGTTCTAAATAAGGTAAACTGGAATGTCGAAGCTGAAGGTCTATTTGGGGCCCCGCCGATTGCCGTTATTGTCAGCGAGGAAGCGCACCCGACCCTGTTCAAATCCCTGGGAATGCTCGGATTGGGTCGCAGCCGGGTTATCCGGGTCCCGGTTGACGGTCAAGGCCGCATGCGCACAGATGCGTTTCCCAAAATTTCCGGGCCGACCATCGTGTGCACCCAGGCCGGCAATGTGAATACCGGCGCATTTGATCCGATTGGTGAGATTTGCGATATCTCCCACGAAAGCGGGGCCTGGGTGCATGTGGACGGCGCCTTCGGCTTGTGGGCGGCGACGACACCGACGCATTCCCCTCTCATTAAAGGGGTCGAGAAAGCGGACTCATGGGCCACAGACGCCCATAAATGGCTGAATGTGCCCTACGACAGCGGTATTACCCTGGTCCGCAATCCACACGCCCTCCAGGCGGCAATGGCCATAACGGCCGATTATCTTCCGACCGCATCGGCATACAGAAATCCGTCGGACTTCACGCCGGAACTCTCCCGCAGAGCCAGGGGGATTGAGGTCTGGGCCGCCTTGCGACAGCTGGGGCGCCAGGGCGTTGCCGATATGATTGAGCGCTGCTGCCGCCATGCCCGGCGATTTGCCGAAGTTCTCGGCGATGCCGGTCACGATATTCTCAATGATGTGGTGCTGAATCAGGTTCTGGTATCGTTTGGAGAGCCTGAAATGACCCAAAAAGTCATCGAAGGTATCCAAAAAGACGGTGTCTGCTGGTGCGGTAGCACCGTCTGGCAGGATCATACGGCCATGCGCATCAGTGTTTCTTCCTGGGCAACCACCGATGAAGATGTCGAGAGGAGTCTGGAATCGATGCTAAGGATTGCGCGGGAATAATAAAACTCCCCTATAATAAAAAACATTTTCATTATTTCAATATGTTAGATTCCTAAATATTTCTCGTTCTCTTTCCCACCCCCAATCATTCACCGTCCACGCGATCCTGGCCACACCTCGCTCACATAAGCTCGGTTCCGGTCACCAGCTCCGAAATTTTCTCGCAACTGGCAATTCTTGCTAAACTTATTGAACACATGTGCCGATATATACACGGTAACCTTTTAACTGGCGTATGGCTTTTGGGGATTTTTTTTCATCTAACAGCGTCACCAGGAGGAGGCATGAGCGTATACTATAACGTCGTTTACCAGGGGAAAATACTCGAAGGCTTCGATTTTGAGGCCGCCAAAAACAAACTCATCGAAAAATTCGCTCTTAACAGGGAAAAAGCCGAGAAAGTACTCAAAAGTCGCCGCGTGGTGTTGAAAAAGGCGGTCGACGAGATGACCGCCCGCAAGTTGGGTTTGGCCCTCAAACGGGCCGGCCTCGATGTGATCCTGACGAAAAGTCGCACCGCCGCACCGGTTCAGCCGGTGACCGCCGGGTCCGGCGTAAAAATCGCACCGCGAGCGAATCCAGCTGCCGCGCCCCCTGCCGCCGCACTCGATCGGCAAACAGACATCGCTGTGTCAACAGCCTCAGCCGACCACGCACCGGCCACAAAGGACAGCGTCATCCCCTTCGCCTTTCGCGGCAAAGGCGGCGAATATTTCAAGATCTGGCTGGTGAACGTTGTCCTGACCATCCTCACACTCGGTATTTATTCCGCCTGGGCCAAGGTTCGCCACAAAAAATATATCTACGGCTCGGCACAGCTCAATGGCGCTGGTTTCGAGTACCTTGCCGATCCGGTCAAGATTCTCAAAGGTCGCATGATTGCCGGTGGTTTTCTGGTCCTTTATTCGACGCTGTCCAATTTGTTTCCTCAAATCGGCCTTATCTTCTCTCTGGCACTTTTCGCCGCCGTTCCCTGGATCGTGGTCCGGGCACTGGCCTTCAATGCCCGCAACAGCGCCCTGCGAAACATTCGTTTCGGCTTCAGCGGCAAAGTCAAAGATGCCGCCAAAGTGTTCGTCCTATGGCCGATTCTCGTGCCTTTGACCCTGGGCATCCTTGCCCCCTACACCTATTATCGCCAGAGAAAATTTATTGCCGAAAACAGCAGTTATGGCACCACCCGTTTTGCCTTTACCGCCACGGCGCGTGATTACTACCGCCTTTTTCTAAGCGCATCGGTTCCGCTGATCATCGGCGTGGGTCTGGTCGCGTTCGTCGTCTTTTTCCTTCCCCCCCTGGCCGTACCGGCCGCATTGGCGTTGTATCTTTATCTATTTGCCTTTTATTCGGTAAAGACCACCAACCTGCTGTTCAATTCATCCCAACTGGCCGCGCATCGGTTCAAGGCCGACTTGAGAATCAAAGAATACCTCTTGCTGGTGTTCACAAACTCCTTGGCAACGGCCCTGACCTTAGGTATGTTCTACCCTTGGGCCAAAATTCGAACCCTGCGGTATAAATTCTCCCGCCTTAGCCTGATCGCGTCGGGGGACATCGACACCTTTATCGCCGGGGAACAGAAGCAAGTCGGTTCTGTGGGAGAAGAAATGAGCGACTTTTTCGATATCGATATCGGATTATGATCTCCATAAACGGGAAGTGGTATGACGGCCGAACTTCAGCCGAAGTTCCGGCCGTCTGTTATATATACGACAGCGGTGCCGTGACCGTCGAAAACGCGGGTGACGGCCGCCGGATCCTGTCTTTATCCCGTTTCACCATCAAAGTCTCCAGCCGTTTGGCCGACACCCCCCGCTATCTCTATTTCCCGGATGGCGAAAAATTCGAGACCCAAGACAACCTCTCCGTCGACCGGATCGTGAAGCGTTTCGCCGGTGCCCGCTGGACGGGCTGGCTGCACCGGTTGGAGAGTCGCTGGCGGTTTGTCCTCATCGCCCTGGCGGGAATGCTCGTGTTTCTATGGGGCGGCATTAAATACGGTGTCCCATTAGCGGCCCGTGGAATCGCCGAGCGGCTGCCGCCGTCGATCCTCCATGCGGCCGGAGAGCAAACGCTGGGCATACTGGACCGATCGGTTCTGAGCGAAACGAATCTCGACCAGGCCGTCCGGAGCCGTCTGCAGGAGCATTTCCAACCGGTTATCGCCGGCCACCCGGATCAAATGCTGACAGTCCTGTTTCGCAAGGGAGGAAGGGTCGGTCCGAACGCCTTTGCCCTGCCGGACGGCACGATCGTTTTCACGGATGAAATGGTTCGACTCGCCGATCACGATGATGAACTCGTGGCCGTTTTAGCGCATGAAATCGGTCACGTGGTTCACCGTCACGGTTTACGGGCCGTGATTCAAGATTCTCTGCTTGGTTTTGCCCTATTGGCGATCACCGGAGACGCGACCGGCTCCTCGGAACTCTTCCTGGGGCTACCCGTCCTGCTGACCCAATTGGCCTACTCGCGCACCTTTGAACGTGAGGCCGATAACTACGCCTTGGACTATTTGCGTACTCATAACATCCCGCCGATCCATTTTGCTCACCTGATGCGGCGCATCGAGCAGGCCGTCCCTCCCCGCTCCGAGGGCTCCGAACCCAAATGGTCGGGTTACCTTTCGTCGCACCCGTTGACCACAGAACGTATCCGGCCCTTCGAAAAAGACGCCGACTGACCGCGACAGCTCACCATCGGAGTCGAAGGCTGGATCACCTCTTTTCATTATGCTTTCCCTGGTCGTCATGGCCGAGCAGCTGTATCATCGTTTTTTATTCCTTTGGGCGCGCCTTTTGTTCAGAAGGGCAATAATTAACAGAGGCGCCGTGAAAAACACGATTGCGAGGACAACCACCAGGAAATAGATGATGAGTGTATTCATCCGGTTACCCATTATAGATCTCGGTTAAGGTCCATATCCAGGGAATCTGCATGCGTCCGGCGTGTGTCATGATCTTGAGTTTTACCCTTTACAGGTTGTGTTGCAGGGCTTAAGGTCGACCAACAGGCTTACGACAGATCAATCCTCCCTGGTTATCTGACTCAAAGGACTTCATCGTGTGCACGCAAGACCGGATCTTTATGTCCCGCAAGGAGGTCTTGGCGGCAATTCGGTTCGATTTTCACCAATACAGGCCGCAAACGCCCCTCTTCCTCGAACTCTTTCCGCTCGTTTTCGGAGAACGTGCGGTAATTACCGGAACTTCCCGGGAAGACAGCTTGTGGCTGGCCGAGCGTGGGCGGAAGATGTTTCACATCAGCCCGCGAGACCTGGGCAGTCGCCTCTGTGATGAACTGGAGCAAATCAGACTGCCAATGGAAGCACTGGCCGGGGTATGCCGGCGTGTTTTCAGAACCGCCGCCCAAACGGGTGTGTCCGACCGGTCAAACGAACCCGGCATATGGCTGTTCACAGGCATGGAAGCGTTCACCTGCCGCCAGTGCGGGCACTGCTGCCGTAACCTCGACTACTATGATCAACTCACGGAAGCAGACTATCGCCGCTGGCAGAGGCTGGCACGAGAGGACATCCTGAAGAAAGTGCGGCGTGTCAAACGGGATGATAGCACCGTCGCCTACCGAATGTGGGAAAGGACCGGGACCGGAAAACCGGAAAGCACCTGTCCATGGCTTCACAAAATACCCACCCGAAACCGCTGGGAATGCCTGATCCATGAAGTCCGCCCGGAAATTTGCCGTCAGTATCCCGGTAGCCGCAAGCATGCGGACATGACCGGCTGCCCGGGCTTCGAGACATCGTCGGCGACTGAAAGGCTGTAGGCTAAGATCGCGGCCAACACACGGCTTCTAAGAAAAGGTTATCCGTCACCTGATGAAGCCCCTTCAATGACGACAATCACTCGCAGGCACTGTGGTCTATCACCTCTTCCGGACAGGCCTCGACACATGCACAGCATTGAATGCATTGGGTGATGTTTGCCGGCACGGCTTTACCATTTTCCAATTCATATAGTGGTTGTTAGAATAACGTTCCGTTATTTGAACGTTATTTTCTACAACCACTTATACCATCCTTCAGTATGTCGGAATATATTTTTGAAAAGCAGTATAAACATCCGAGAGACAAGCATCGGCACAATCTCCATGTCCGACGCATGTATCATAGTCGACCTCGATGGTCACCTCGTCGCTGTGCCATTCTTGCAGATCCATACAGCATCCTTCTTTCCCAAATCATCTCAGCTATGAATGACCATGGTCTCCGAAATTTATACTGTCAACCGGCATGATCGTCAGATTTCCGTTTTTTCCGAGGTTGCGTTCGCTGATTATTTTTGCGATTTCTTCTGCGTAGAGCGGATTCATCGTGATGACCACCTGCGGCTTGATATCGGCCAACGCATCCGGCGAAACAACCTGTTGGCCTGTGCCGGGAACATAACGTCCCTGTTTGTGCGGGTTTATATCGACGACGTGATCGATGATCCCATCAGTATTGATAACATTCAGGAAGCTTACCCCTTTTGAACCCGCACCCCACACCACGGGCCGGATGCCTTGTTGTAGCATTTTCCGCAATGATTTCCGCCAGTACGAAATGGTCTGGAGATAAATATCGGCAAAGCCGTTCACAAAATTCGCAATTTTGCCGATTGAAAGGGGGACCGCCGGTAATTTCAACTCCGTTTGACCTGAATACGGTCTGGCTTCGATGCACAAGTATTGATCCCCGAACGATTCAGCGATGCGCAATGGTTTGAAACCGGTTTCGGAAAACAAACGGCTCAATGACGGCGTCGTATAGTAACCGCAGTGCTCGTAAATCAGGTCCCAGATACCAAACTTCTCTAACGTGAACAGCGCATTCGGCACCTCGACAAAGACCACGGTTGAGTCATTGTCGCCGATGGAACGCCGGATCGCCGCCATAAACTCCCGCGGATCCGCAAGGTGCTCCAGAACCTGGCGGCAGGCAATAAAATCTGCCCGGTACTCCGGATATTTATCGGAGTAATAATCCCGAATAACCTCAAAATGAGCGCCCGTCTCATTCTCGACAGATCTCCGTTCATCATAACTTGGATCAAAACCCGTGCAGCGGTTTGCGCCTTTTTCAGACAACAGACGCAAAAAATCCCCTTGACCGCAACCGATCTCAATAACATCCTTTTGGTAAAGTTGGTATCGATGAACAAGCCGTTCCACCAAACCGATCAGATATGTCCGGAATACCGGTGAATACTGCAATGAGTTCTCATAATTACTGTCGTATTGCACTCGGCTGGAATCAAATTCTCCGTTGAAGACGTGTCCGCAATCCGGGCAGAAGTGAAGATGAATTTCACCCTTGGCGGCACTCAATGCCTCATTGCGGGTATCCCAGAGAACGTTGCAGAAAACCGGTACATCATCAATGGCGATGAATTCTGCAGCGCCGGCAGCGTGACATACCGGACATCGTTTTTGTACTGATTTGCTTTGCTCCATGGTCACACATCAATTGCGCGGCGGTTCCTGGATCTCCAAGGTCGTCACCAACGGATTCAATTCCAAGCGCTGCAACTCGTGCTGAATCTCTTCGCGATAGATGGCATTCATGATAATCACTACATCCGGCCGATATTGCTCTAAAACTGCCGGTGCAATAATTTGTTGCCCGGACCCGGCCATAAACGTCTGCTGGCGAAAGGGATTGATGTCGACAACATATTCGATTGTTCCAGATGCCTTAAGCGCATGCAAAAAAGCCACGCCTTTGGACCCGCCGCCCCAGAGGACCACTCTTTTTTCTTCTTGCTTGAATTGTTCGAGCCGGTTTTCCCAATGACGCAGTACTTCAGGGCATTTTGTCTCGAAATTTGACACAAGCCCACCCATCTTGTCCACACTCTCGCACAGGGAGGTATTTAACCTCCCTTCCCTTTGCGCCGGTTTGGCTTCCAACAAGACGTATTGATCGTCGAATACAGTTTGCAGATCGACGATTTCGAAACCATGCCGCTGAAACAGCCGTGCCAGAGATCCGGGGCTGAAATACGAACAGTGTTCGTAGTAGATATCTTCAAAGGCACACATTTCCAGAATTCGCGTCACATCCGGCACCTGGAAGAATACAATTGTATCTTCCCGGCCCCCTATGGAGCGGCGGATAGTGGCAATCAATTCAGCCGGGTCTGAAATGTGCTCCAACGTCATTCGGCAGCAGATCATGTCTCCCTGATACGTCGAATATTTCTCCGAGTAGTAGTCCTGAATAAAATCGACGTTATGATGCGCCTCTTGCTCGTAATTTCTACCAGGAACATAGGCCGGATCGATACCGACACCGTGATTACGGCCGAGATGACAGATGTACTTCAGAAACTCGCCCTTGCCGCAACCGATTTCAACAATTCTTTTTCCATTTAACTTGTATTTATCAACCAGGTATTGCGCCAGTTTTTTTGCAAAAGCACTGAAAGTCGGCGAAGATCCCTGGGATTCCTCACATGCGGAGGAATACCTGACGACCGCCGGGTCGAAACAGGTATTCCAAATAAAACCGCACTCCCGGCAGAATCCGAGGGATAGATCTCCCCGTGGAAAGGCCCGGGCGTCTTCCCGGGAAAGGCAGTTCATCACACTGTTGACCGGTATGCTTTTTATTTCGTGAAAAAGACGCATATCCGTAGACGTGCAACTCGGACAGGCGCAAATTTTATGCGATATGTCATGGTTAGATTTCATTTAGCGTTATGCAAGTCCAAATCTATATTATTGCCGCGTTATTAATTTCAGCTTAACGTCACACGATCCGGGGCTCGGGAACAGGTATGATAAAACGCCCGCCGCGCTGACGATACGCCTCTTGCTGTTGCATGATTTCATCGGCGAAATTCCAGGCCAAAATCAATACGTAATCGGGCATTTCTTTGAGCAATTTATCCGTATCGAAAATGGGGATGTGTTTACCGGGCATGTACTTCCCGTGCTTGTGGGTGTTTCGATCAACCACAAAATCAATCAAATCGGTGCCGATATCAACGTAATTGATCATCATGGTGCCTTTCGCCGCTGCCCCGTATGCCGCGATCCTACTACCTTCATTTTTAACCGAACGAAGAAGATTCCACAAATCAGTCTTGAGTTTCTCGACCTTCTGTGTGAAGTCACGGTAATAAACAATTTTATTCATCTTCCGCCTGGATTCTTCAGCCAGAAGCTTTTCCACTTCTCGACTAACGGATTCCTCTGGTTCCACATAAAGTCGAAGTGAACCTCCATGGATTGGTACCTGCCTGACATCATTCAGATACAGCGAATGCCGCCGAAACAATTGATTCAAGGCTGTAAGCGAAAAATAACACAGGTGTTCATGATATATGGTGTCAAACTCGCAGCGATCGATGAGTTCGCCGACGTAAGGCACCTCGATCACCGCCACCCCATTATCCTTCAAAAGGATGCGAATTCCCTCAACAAAACCATTGGTATCAGAAACATGGGCCAGCACATTATTGGCATGGACAACATCGGCTCGCTTTCCTTCCTTACGAAGCTGAGCCGCAAGCGCGGTGGTGAAAAAGGTATTTAATGTCGGAACTCCCTTCTGGGTTGCGGCTCTGGCCTGGCCTGGAGCCGGATCGATGCCCAGTACCGGAATTCCGGCCTCCACATAATTTTTCAGCAGGTATCCATCGTTGCTTGCCAACTCGACAATGAGGCTTTTCGCCCCGAGCTGACGCGATTCGATGATCTCGTGAACATTGTCGCGCGCGTGCTTCAAGAGAGCCGGTATAAAAGAAGAGTAATACTCGTAGCCAGCGGTAAACAAATCTTCGGGCGGCAGCGTCTCTAAAATTTGCACCAAACTGCAATGCGGACAGAAAGCGACTTCAAGCGGATAGAAACCTTCCTCCTGGCTGAGCATTTCTTCTGTTAGTATACGATCTGATGGTGGTTTTGCCCCTAAATCGAGAAAGACTTCAAGGCCCTTTTTATTGCATGACCGACATCTTGCGTCGTGCGCTTTCATGTGTGTTCCTTTGGTAATAGCAGGCTAATAAACGGTATACGGCTGGTGGTTACTCAGGATGTTGAAAGGCTCTGTCGTTTGTCCCTGCCTTTCCAGCGAAGGTTTCTATCCAGCAGTCCTTCGTCGATCAGTTTTTTTACGTGGGCAATTCGTTTGAATTTCGGGCCTTCGTAATCTTCGAGCTTCAGGCCGACCTGCCGATAGGCTTCATAAAGCTGCTCTATGCCCCGCCGCGCCGTCCACTGCGGCTTGAAACCCCGCAACACCCTGGCAATCTTGTTGCAGTCCACCCGGTAGCAGCGTTTATCCGGTCCGGCATTGGGGGCAAATTCTATTTTACAGTTCGGCACGACATCTTTGACGATATCGGCGATTTCGCAAATCTGGTAATTTTCCGTCGTGGTGCCAACATTGAAGGCTTCGTTGTGAATCAGCTCCCGGGGCGCTTCCAATGCAGCCACATAGGCCCTGGAAATATCTTCCACGTGCACGATCGGTCGCCACGGCGAGCCGTCGCTTTTCAGGTAGACCTTGCCGGTGGTAAATGCCCAGGCTGTGAGATTGTTCGTCACCAGGTCAAATCGAATACGGGGCGACAAACCATAGGCGGTTGACGCACGAATAAAAGTTGGGCTAAATCCATTATCCGCCATTTTTGAGAGGGCCGTTTCCACGTCGACTTTAGACAATGCATAGGGAGTCACCGGGCTGAATTCGGCCTTCTCATCAAGGAAATTATCTCCCGCCGCGCCGTAGTTGCTGCATGAGGAGGCAAACAAAAAGCGCTTGATGCCGACAGCCTTGGCCATATCGGCCAGTCGAATCGATGCATCACCGTTTATTTCCGCGGTCAGCGCCGGTTGATAATCACCCAGTGGATCGTTTGACAGACCGGCAAGGTGGATGATCGCTTCATACCCGACCAGGTCGTCTTTCTCCAAATCGCGAACATCGATATTGATTGTCTCGATTTCCGGCAACCGTCCGCTGAACGTGCACCGGCTGTATAGATCGGTGTCCAATCCGATGACATCGTGACCACTATTCAATAGCATGGGAACCAGAACCGTGCCGATGTAACCCTGCGAGCCGGTGACCAAAACCTTCATTGTCAGTCCTTCCAAATCTTCCAGGGTGCACTGCCTGAATTCCAGTAGTTCTCCAGGATATGCTTTTCCCTGAGAGTGTCCATACATTGCCAGAAAGATGTGTGCTTGTATGCCATCAACTGTCCGTCGCGGGCAAGGTTCTCCAGCGGTTCCTTTTCCCACTGGGTCGGATCACCATCGATATAGTCGAACACGCCCGGTTCCAGCACAAAAAAAGCGCCGTTGATCCAGCCCTCTCCGGTCTGCGGCTTTTCGGAGAATTCCGCGATACGATCGCCGTCCAGTTCGAGGTGGCCATACCTGGCCGGTGGTCGCACGGCCGTCAAGGTGGCCAGTTTGCCATGGGATCGGTGGAATGCGATGAGTTTGTCGAGATTGATGTCGGCAACACCGTCACCCCAGGTGAGCATGAAGGTTTCGTCACCAATAAATGATGCCAGTCTTTTGATGCGTCCGCCGGTCTGGGTTTTGATTCCCGTATCGATCAGTTGGACGGTCCAATCCATATCGTTGCCTTCATGGCGGACGATCTGGCCGCTTTTCAAGTTAATCGTCAGGTTACTGGTCAAAGAGCAGCAATCCACCATGTACTTTTTAATGTGCTCGCCTTTGTAGCCCAGAGCAATGACGAATTCTTTGAGACCGTAATGAGCGTATATCTTCATGATATGCCACAGGATAGGTTTGTTACCGATCTCAACCATCGGTTTGGGCCGGATCTCGGTCTCTTCTGCCAGCCTCGTGCCGAGGCCGCCCGCCAATATAGCCACCTTCATGTGAATACTCCTTACGCTGTCAACTTTCTCGCCGTGATAACAGCGGGTGTACACAGTGTCCATGTATATGACAATGAATACCTCTGCGCGTGCTATCGATCATTTTGGGTTGGGCACTAAATAGTGTCCGTCGATAAATGGCCATTTTCCCTGTGTCCCGCCATGGCGGGATTCGCCGCGGGTTTTGATCCTCAACGGTGCCATGCTACGCCTGCGGTCAAAACCCTTGTGCGGCCTTGCCCAGATAAAAAATTGCTCATTTATGAATCGGACACTTACACACGTGCCCATCGATTTTTTCAACAATCGTGGATGGGCACTAAATAGCAAATTACGCCGGCATTGTAAAAAAGAATTGCCGATCGGCTATTGGATTCATGATCTCGATTACAGGTGTACTTGGAGGCATCCAAAAATCACCGGCGAATCAGCGGCTGGCCCGCCCGGGCTTTGGCCGGCAACAGCCCTTATAGTTGACATTCATTGACTCATTTGGCATCTTTCGCTTTCTACGGCAGTTAAACCGCTCGATAGCAACCGCTTAACCATAGCGCACAGGTACCAGCGATGAGCCAAAATACGGCTTTGGACACAAGCAAAACCGCTGCCGGCGACAACCGCCCACGGATAAGCTTTGCCATACCGGTTCGTAACGGGGCACGTTATATCGGCCGGGCCCTCGACTCGCTGCTGGCACAGGACTTCGACGATTTCGAGGTGGTTATATGCGACAACGCCTCGACCGACGGAACCGGTGACATCGTGGACCGCTATATCGAACGTGACCCGCGTTTCCGCTGCACCCGTAACGCAGAGGACATCGGACAGATTGAAAATTTCAACCGCGTGTTCGATCTCTCCCAGGGCGACTATTTTCGCTGGATGGGGGCTGACGATTGGCTCGAACCCGCATACGCCCGCAAGTGCGTAGCGGCCCTCGATGCACGACCGGATGCCGTCGGCGTCACCACCCAGTGGCGGTATATGGACGATGAAGGCCATATCGAGTCTATCGATGTCCTTGGGCCGCGTGTCGATGCACCAACTCCTTTTCAGCGACTCTGCCGTGCTCTGCTGCTGTTGCAGACCCCACCGGCGCTTCTCTTCGACCCGATCTACAGCCTGATCCGACGCCATTCGATGCAGCGGACAGGGTTGCTCCCCATAAATGCCTGGACGGATCGTCTTTTGGCCGTAGAGTTGTGCCTGTTGGGCCCATTTTGTCATCTGGACGACTGCCTCTCCACGCGGCGTGCCGCCTTCGAACGCTGGAAGGTGCGGCTGCCCCGTTACAGTGAACGCCTAAAGAAAAAGCGGGGACACCGGGTGATGCTTTATGTCGGCTTCGCAGCTATTGTCCGCCGTGCCCCACTCAACATCTGGCAAAAAATCAGTTGCTGGTTCGCGATCCTTTATTACTGGCTGCGAGAGGACGCCAGGCGCCGCGTGAAAAGGATCTCTGACAGATTGAAGCGGCGTGCGCGGCCCCACTGATCCATCCGTCGGATACGATCGACATCGGATGCAGAGCCCCTTTTGTGGCGTTTATAGCGGTGACAGGCTCACCGGGCCTTAAGGCGCCAGTGCGGTTGCAAATACAGCTGGATATGATTATAGTCCTTGCATTATGAAACCGCAGTATGAAAAAACACCCCATCCGAAAGAAATAGAGAAAGAAATCAGCGAGTTTCTCAGCAAGAAATTCAAAGATAACGTTAAAATTATCTCTCCGGTGGTATTGCATCAGGATCTGGCGCTGGACAAATTGGAAACCAAACCCAGCCGTGAGAAAAAAATTAACTTTGATCTCTTGCCCGAGGAACTGATTGCCTACCTGAATCAGTACATCGTCAAACAGGATCAAGCCAAGGCGATACTGGCCACCAAAATCTGCACCCATTTCAACCGGATCAAAAGGTCCCAGAGCCACAGCGACACGATCGCTGAAATGGTCGGCAGCATCAAGAACAACGTACTGATGCTTGGTCCCACTGGCGTTGGAAAAACCTACATGATCAAGCTCATCGCCAGCAAAATCGGTGTCCCCTTCGTCAAAGGAGATGCCACCAAATTCAGTGAAACCGGTTATGTCGGCGGCGATGTCGAAGATCTGGTGCGCGACCTGGTGCGGGAAGCGGACGACGACATCGAACTGGCCCAATACGGAATTATCTATATCGATGAAATCGATAAAATCGCCGGCAGCCGCACGCATTTAGGGGCCGACGTATCCCGTGCCGGTGTGCAGCGGGGGTTGCTCAAACCGATGGAAGATACCGAAATCGATTTGAAGGTTCCACACGACCCAATATCGATGATTCAGGAAATAGAAAGCTACCGCAAAACCGGCAAACGCAGCAAGCGCAGTATCAACACCAAAAATATTCTGTTCATTATGAGTGGTGCTTTTGCCGACCTGCCGGAAATCATCCATAAACGACTCAGCGAAAAGGCCATCGGATTCGGAGCCCCCGTCCAAAAAGCTCAGGAAGACCTTGATATCCTTAATAAATTACGCTCCGAAGATCTGATCCGCTACGGATTCGAATCGGAATTCGTCGGGCGCCTGCCGGTACGCGCCATATTCGAGCATTTAACCCAGTCGGACCTTTTCGACATCCTGCAGAACCCGAACAATCCGATAATCCTGGGGAAGAAACTTGATTTCTCAGCCTACGGCATAGACATCAAATTCGGTGATGCGGCCCTGCGGCTAATGGCCACAATGGCTTTCGAGGAAAACACCGGTGCTCGGGGGCTGGTCAGCGCTGTGGAAAAGTCCTTGTTGCCGTTCGAAAGAAAATTGCCGTCAATCGACATCCACGTGTTTCCGGTCACCGAATACGTGATTCGCCAACCGGAGGCGGCACTGGCCGAGATGATTGCAGCACCGCACAGTGAAGCCCTTCGCCGAAAGTTTGAAGAACTCAGCGAAAAAGAGCAAGCTTTTATCAAAAATTACCTCAAGGTCAACTCGGGTAATTTGGCTCAAAAATTCAGTTTGACGATGACCGACTCGCGCATCAGCATCGTGGCCCTCTGTTACGCCAGGCATATTTTGGATGTCGGATCGGCAATTCGACAAATTCGATCCTATTACGATGGGGTCAAAAAAACTGAATTGTACTTTTTCAAAAACCACGACATCAATATTGTCCTCGAAGAAGAGGCTATCGATTTTATCATTGAAAAGTTTGTAACTTCTGATATGCATTTGGATCAGTTTTACAAGCAGTTGAACGACAACTTCGAACATGGTCTGAAATTGGTACGAGAGAAGACCGGCAAAAGTCGATTTTTCATCACTCGTGAGGCGCTTTTAAATCCTGAAAACTTCATTCGCAGCATGCTCGCCAAACAATTGGACCCATCTTGACGAACGGACACACGACCGTGCGCCATGATCCTTTACTTCCACCGCAGTCATTAACCTGCAAATATACCAGAAGCGAATACTATGATCGGAATATCCAAACTTTATTGTGGAACCGTTGAACCATCGGATGCACTGCGTTACAGCCGTCACTCCTCGCAGCTCCCATCTCACCTGTTGCAGTTCTCGGAGGACAAACGTCCGGTAGTGGTCTGGAATGTGACCAGGCGGTGTAATCTTAAGTGCGTGCATTGCTACGCCCACGCCACGGAAAAATCCTATTCGGACGAAATGACCACCCAACAAGGCCGCGATCTGATTGACGATCTTGCCGCCTTCGGGGCGCCGGTGCTTCTCTTTTCGGGAGGTGAGCCACTGGTTCGCAAGGATCTGCCCGAGCTTGCGGACTACGCCGTCAAAAGCGGTATGCGGGCCGTCATCTCCACTAACGGCACCCTGATAACCGCCCAAATGGCCCGGACACTAAAGGACATCGGTCTCTCTTATGTCGGGATCAGTCTGGATGGGATGGAAGAAATCAATGACAAATTTCGCGGTGTCAAGGGAGCATTCAAGTCGGCTCTCAGCGGCATCCAAAATTGCCAGACGGTGGGGATCAAAGTCGGGCTGCGTTTCACCATCAATAAATTCAACGTAAATGAAATCCCGCGTATATTCGACCTGCTGGAAGAGATGGAAATCCCCCGCGTCTGCTTCTACCATTTGGTCTACGCCGGCCGTGGATCGAAGCTCGTGGAAGACGACCTGTCCCACGAAGAAACGCGCCGGGCGGTGGATTTGATCATCGACCGAACCCGGGACCTGCATGACCGGGGCAAGCCGAAAGAAGTCCTGACGGTTGACAACCACGCCGACGGCCCCTACCTGTATTTGAAACTCCTGAAGGAGAATCCCGAACGGGCAAAGGAAGTGCTCCAATTACTCAAAATGAACGAAGGCAACAATTCCGGTCGGGGTATCGGGTGCGTCAGTTGGAATGGTGACGTTCATGCCGATCAGTTCTGGCGTCATCACAGTTTCGGAAACGTCAAGGAAAGACCGTTTTCCGAGATCTGGACCGATACGTCCGACACGCTCCTGCAGAAGCTCAAAAAAAAGAAAGACCATATGAAAGGCCGCTGCTCCAGTTGCCGCTGGTTGGATATTTGCGCCGGCAACTTCAGAGTGCGAGCTGAAGCGCTGACCGGCGACGTCTGGGCACCGGATCCCGCGTGCTACTTGTCAGACGAAGAGATCGCCGATGCCGCCGGTGCCGGACAACACTGCGAGGGGTGACAATTCTTGAGCCCCTTAACTATTTGGTCGGCAGCGAATTCTCACTGTGGGTCACCGTCATTAAACGGCTCGATCGATTTCAACCGACTTAACCGGCCAACGGGCTAAACTGGCCTAACGGGCCCAACTTAGATGAGGAGCTCCGCGCCACCATGCTATTCCCCGATTACAGACCGCGACGACTCCGGCAAAACAGCGCTTTTCGGCGTATGATCCGCGAAACCCGGCTCGACGTCGATGATTTCATCCTTCCCCTCTTTGCCGTAAGTGGAAAAAACATCCAAAACCCGATCCCATCGATGCCGGACCAATATCAATTATCCTTGGACCGATTGGTGTCAACCGCCCAGCGGGCGGTTGAACTCGGCATCCCGGCTGTAATACTGTTCGGCGTCCCCAGCAAAAAAGATTCACTGGCCACCGGCGCCTATGCCGCAAATGGTATCGTTCAACAGGCGATCAAGGCGGTCAAAAACGCCCTGCCCGAACTGGCGGTCATTAGCGACGTCTGCCTCTGCCAATTTACCGATCACGGGCATTGCGGTGTGGTTGAAGGTGGGAGTGTCGACAACGACGCCACCCTCGATCTGCTGGCACGCACCGCCCTTTCGCATGCCGAGGCCGGGGCTGATATGGTGGCACCATCCGACATGATGGACGGGCGTGTGGCTGAAATCCGCGAGGCTTTAGATGAAAACAGTTACAGCCACATACCCATCATGTCGTATGCCGCCAAGTACTGTTCCGCATATTACGGCCCCTTTCGCGAGGCAGCCGACTCAGCCCCCAAGTTCGGCGATCGCCGCACATATCAGATGGACCCGCCCAATGCGATGGAAGCCATTCGGGAAGTGACCATGGATGTCGAGGAGGGCGCGGACATTATCATGATCAAGCCAGCCCTCGCATACCTGGACGTTATTTGCCGCATCCGCGAGGAAATCGATTTGCCGATCGCGGCATACAATGTCAGCGGTGAATATGCGATGATCAAGGCAGCCGCCCAAAAAGGTTGGCTGGACGGTCAAAAAGTGATGCTGGAAACCCTGACGGCCATAAAGCGGGCCGGGGCGGATCTGATTCTGACCTACTTCGCTATGGAAGCCGCCAGTTTGATGAGAGATTAGCCCCCATATGTCATAAATATAAATCTGAGTGGTTTCAACACCTTAGATCACACCCAAATGCACGGCGCGAGCCGACGTAAAAACGCAGCATACATGGGCGTATGTCTTCAGGGGTAGGGCCCCCTGGCACTGACTCAGGAGGACTACTACACCGCTACTTGTCCGCCCGCCTGGGGCGGGTAACCTTTGGCGGATTGGGTTTTCGATGGGGTTTTGAAACCTTTCTCAGCAATGGAGTTTTAATGCACCCACATACCACAGAAAAAAGCGGTCATGCGCCGTCCAATCCACAAGAATCCCAAACACCCGCCCTGCGACTCGTGGCCTGGGAAACGACGCGCAATTGCAACCTCAACTGCGTCCACTGCCGCGCGGCGGCCACCCGCGGCCCTTACAGTGGGGAGCTCGATACACCGGCAGCCCTTCAGCTGCTGAACCAGATTGCCGATGTCGGCAAACCCATCGTTATCTTGACCGGCGGTGAACCCTTGCTGCGGTCGGACATATTCGACCTCGCCAGCCATGGCACCTCGCTCGGTTTACGGATGGTCATGGCCCCTAACGGCACCCTGATCACCGAAACCATCGCCCGCCGGATGGTTGAATCCGGGATAAAGCGCATCAGCATCAGCCTGGATGGGGCGTCAGCTGGTCGTCATGATCGATTCAGAGGTGTCGAGGGTGCATTCGAAGGGGCGTTGCAGGGTATCGCCATGGCCAAAAAGGCCGGCCTTGAATTTCAAATCAACACCACCATCACCCGCACCAATCTGGCGGAGATTCCTGAAATACAGCAACTGGCGGTAAAACTCGGTGCCGTCGCCCACCACATATTTCTTTTGGTCCCCACCGGCCGGGGCAAATATATCGTCGATCAGGAAATCTCTGCCGAAGAATATGAGCAGACCCTCAACTGGTTCTACGATCAACAAGGCAAAACCCCCTTACAGCTGAAGGCCACCTGCGCGCCACACTACTACCGGATCCTGAGACAACGGGCCAAGGCGGAAGGCAAGTCCGTCACACCCAAGACCCACGGGTTGGATGCGGTGACCAGAGGCTGCCTGGGTGGTATCGGGTTTTGCTTCATCTCCCACCGGGGCATCGTCCAGCCCTGCGGCTTTCTGAATGCCAACTCCGGCGATGTCACTCAGAGCTCATTCGCCGATATCTGGAATCACTCAGAGACGTTTCAGTCCCTGCGTCAATATAACGACCTGAAAGGTAAATGCGGCGCCTGCGAATACCGGAAATTCTGTGGCGGATGTCGGGCGAGGGCCTTTGAGGCCACCGGAGACATTCTGGCCCAGGAACCGCTGTGCAATTATCAACCGGCAGGATGGGATCCGTCTTAAACGCTGGCCAACCGCATTCCGCTGGCTTTCGCCGCGATAAGCGGAGGTGGTGGAGTGTTTGCTCCCGCCCCGACCGTTACACGCCCGTCGGCCGCTGAAATTTTATTTGTTCCGATTCAATAAGGAGGAAACCATGAAGGTCAGGGACCTCATGATACCGGATCCCATTACCATCACCGCGGACGCATCCATTACCGATGCGCTGGAATTGATGAAACTCAACGCCATCCGTCATTTGCCCGTGGTCTCTCCGAAAAAGGTTCTGCGTGGATTTCTGACCCTGGCCGATTTGAAACAGGGCTTGATTCCCTCGATGGTGGCCGATGTTTCTCTGGCCGATCTTATGATCAACGATCCAATCACGATAGGTCCGGACGAGGACATCGAGGTGGCCGCCCGGCTGATCTATAAACACAAAATCGGCGGCATTCCGGTGGTCGATGGCCTAAAACTGGTCGGAATCATCACCGAATCGGACATTCTGAGGGCGTTCATCGATATGATGGGCATTCTGACCGGAAGTTCACGAATCGATGTGGTGATGAAAAACGAAGTGGGCGCACTGAAAGAGGCGCTGCAAATTATCAACGACAGCGGCGGCGATATTATCAACGTGGGGATTACCGCCCAGCAGACCGGCAAACGGATCTACTACTTTCGTCTGGCGTCCTGCAAAACAGACAGCATCAAATATGCCCTTGAAACCGCCGGATTCGATGTGTTTTATGCCATGGACTAACCGTTAAGTTTTCTCTGACGAACAATGGCATCTGGCATTCGACTCATTCTATACCCACCTGCATGCATGCATTTGCTTTGCAGGCAGTTAACACCTCGATGGCGCTTACCTTTAAGGAACCTTTGCGGGGGTTCATATAATCAGCCGAATCGTTTTTGAATATAAAAGGACCCGGGTTCGCTCTCCGGCAATAAATAAGGACAAGCGGACTTGAGTGTCTGATAATGATTTTGGTGCAGCCAGTTAAGTGCGCCGATGATCTTCCAATCAGGGTTGTTCGTTAAAAATGCTTCCAAAATATACTGCTCGTTCCAGAATTTAACCTCACCCCTGATCCATTCCGCCGGATAGTCCTTGGGTGAAAAAATGTCATGAATGTGGACCGTGATGCCGCTGCAGAGTGAAGGCAGCAGCTGCAAATACTCGAACAATACATCACCCTGGGGTTTTATGATGTGAGACGAATCGATAAATAGAATGTCATTGGCTTCCAACTCTTGAAAGAATGCCGCTCCCAGGTCCTCTGCTTTACTTCGAACGATATCGACACCCAAATTATCGAGCCATGGATTCGCGAAAGGCTCGACACATACATGCCTGCAATGATAGTTCGCACTTTCTTCCTGGTTCTTGCGGATCGCTTTCAATGCCATGAGGGTCGAATATCCGCTTCCGATCTCAAATATTCGGGCCGGCTTCTTCATTCGTATCAGGTTATACCAGTACTCCGCATCGCCTGATCCGAAATAGCCGTTGTTCATGTAAAAAGAATTCGGCGACCTCTGTTTGTTCAACGGTATTCCGACCAATTCACCCGCATACGTGAAGGAATCCAGTAGGCTGAGTTGCCCTTCGGCGTTCCATTCAATTCCCGGGAGAGGCCGGTCGTCAAACAGATCATTTTTCAATAGCCGGTCGTCAAACAGCGGCTCGTAATATGTGTTTCTGATCGGAAACACGCCCACTCTCAAAAGTGCGCCTTTGCACCTGGGAAATCGTTGAATGCCATTGCTGCGGATTCGTTTCAGCATGTACCCGGCAGGATAACACAGAAGGGCCAATAAAAGATCGAACTTCGGTAACCATTTTCCTCGTTTTGAAAAAATCCGCATCGTCTGCTAAACTAACCTTCTGGTTTAACGGATGGCATTCAGTTTCAACATGATCGGCCGGTCTTCTTCAATCTGTCCGCCGAAACGGATCGGACCCGGACGACGGTAATCATCGTCCCCCGGTCGGGCGGCAAGCCACTTTTCCCTCAAAAACCGGACCAATTTACAGGCGTTGGAATCGACTTCGACGATGCTTTTTTCAATTACCAGTGCCAACTTTCCCTGGCGTTCTTCAAGGTGCATGAGCGGTGCGATCGGAATACCGATCGGCTCCCAGCGGGCGAATTCGTGCTCCAAATTTTTTATGGCCGCCATTTGCCCGGAAGCGCCGTTGGCGATCAGGCTGAAAACCGTCAGTCCCAAATTGTACGTGTAGTTACAATCAAACCGGGTGGGATCACTCCCGCGGCCATCGTATCCATAAAAATGGGTCTGGGTTTTGAAACTGGGCACCGATTTCTTGTAAATTGCCACCACGGGTGGCGGCAGCGATTTGGTCTGTTTCAGAGCTTTGGCTCTCGACAGCTCCTGCTCGAGGGTTTTGAGAGAAATAATCGTGGACTTTCGCAACAGGTATTCCCCACCGTCATAGTTTTCGAACAGAATCGGACCATAAAAATCCGGATCAAGACCGCCGCGTATCATTGTCTTCTGGTAATATTCCCGCTTGATTCCCAGTCGGTAAATCCCTTGCTCCCTCAAGATATCCAGATAATCTTTGACCAGGCCCATGATGACCTTGTCGGTTTCGACCTGTGAGAACTGAAAATTTCCGTGGGCGTCTCTTTCGGTCAGCAGTCCTTCTCTGAAAAACTCGGGAATGTCGTTGAACAGGTCGTCGTCGCGAGTGTTCCAAACGGTGAAAGAGCTGTCTTCACGCGAGCGTTTGGCCAATCGCCGCAGGTATTCGAGTTTTTCTTCCATCAAAAGAAAGTCATTGTGAAAGCGACTGTCATGGGTGGCGTTGTATTCCCCGATGATGGTGTTGAGCTTTATGATAAACACCTGAATTTCATTAATGAACTCCAGAACGCCTTCAGGCAGGACGATGACGCCGTAACTCTTGCCCACCTCGGCCCGCCGGACGATGGCGTCGCAGATGACGCGGGAGAGATGGCGCAAAGTCATGCCGTAGGCGGTAAAATCGATCGTTTTTTCCTTACTGGCCTTTTGGATTCGGCTTTGGTCAACAAAATCGGCCAGTTCCTCTCCGATAATCGTAATATTGGCATGGGTCTGCAGGGCCACCTCGAGCGCCAGATGGCTGGCTACCCGTCCCATGACTTTGCAGATATGCCAGTATTTGACGTCTGAACTGGCGTCGGTGCAAAGGTTGCTGATGGCATAGGCAAAGGCGCGGGCGGCCGTGTGAAAACCAAAAGACATGGCACACAAAACATGACCGGCGGCATCCCTGACCTGGATGTCTCCATCGATGGTCTTCGGCACGCCAATCACCTGTACTCCGTCCTTGATCAGTTCCTGAGCGAGAAAGGCGGCATTGGTATTGGAATCGTCGCCACCGACGATGACCAACGCATCCAATTCCAGGTTTTTGCAGGTTTCCCGGGACAGGCCCATTTTCTGGGGGGTATCGATTTTGGTGCGGCCGGTTTTGATCATTGTGAAACCGCCCAGATTCCGGTAGGCGTCCACATGCGCTTTGGTGAGTTCGATCGCTTCGTTCTCGATAATACCATCGGGCCCAAGGATGAATCCGAAAATTTTTGTGTCCGGATTGGTCCTATGGGCCGCATCCCACAAACCGGCGACCACGTTGTGTCCGCCCGGGGCCGGCCCGCCTGAAAAAACAATACCGATATTTCGCTGCTTAAGGTAGGACGCAGCGTGCACATCATCGGAAGAATCGGAGCCGGCCACTATTTGGACGTTATTTTCGATTATAGCCGGCAGCTGTTTTAGCGCTTCCCGATCGACCTCAAACGTGTATCGGGCGTCATCTTCCAGAAAAGTAAAGCGGTGTTTGAAAACGTCACAAATAAGAGGCTGCTTGCGCCGCCGTTCAATCAGTTCCCGGTTGACCGGACTGGTAATTTCCTCAACTTCCGCAATGCTCAACAGCTCTTCGGCACTGAACGTTTTTCCGTCAACCATGTCTCCCCCTGTTTTTTTCATTTTGACAATGGGCGCTAAACGCACTCTTTTCATACCCGGGCTGAAACTGTGATGTCAAGATTTACCTAGTGTTCATCCATAAATGGCCTTTTTCCCGCTGGGCGGCGTTCTCCGCGGGTTTCCGGCTGC
The DNA here is from genome assembly GCA_963825595.1 of uncultured delta proteobacterium. GTDB lineage: Bacteria > Desulfobacterota > Desulfobacteria > Desulfobacterales > SG8-13 > JARFQH01. Next base: position 26,802 of record CAWGUE010000023.1, read on the forward strand.
GGCGTACGTAAAGTACGCCTCGCCGCAAACCCTTGTGCGGCCTTGCCCAGCGAAATAAATTCTCATTTATGAATTGGACACTCTACAATGCCATCCGCTTGTCGCGGATGGACACTACCTACCGGTCGGCGGCTCAGCGGCGGCACTGAAAGGTGGCGTGGGTGCTGAATACTTGACATCGATTCGCCGTCCGGTTTAAGAGTATACATCGGCAAAGAAAGCTTTACTTTGCTTAACCCTTAATATAAGAGCAGGCAAGTTATGGACGCTTCAATAGCTGAACACCGTTTATTCCCACTGCGGCTGCCACTGTAAAATTTCACGATTGGTCGTGTGAGCTTACCGCATAGGGTCCGACCATCGTGGGTAACAAAAAAGAACACCTTTGTCCGATCGCCATTTTGGGGTGTTCGCAGAGAGATTCGCCGCCCAATGAACGAAAGCGGTTTCACCGATAACGGGCCTGTGATGATCGTCAATGCGGACTCTCACCGGGCCACCTTACACACACAGAAGGAGGGGTAAGAATGAAAAACGGTCTCACTACAGGATTGGCTATTCTACTGGCATGCGGGTTCTTGTTCACCACCGCCGCTTTCAGTGACGACATTGAACTCGCCAGGCAATCGACAATCAACGATATCGTAAAAAGAGGTGAACTGCGGGTCGGTTTCGAAGCCGGCTACCTGCCATTTGAAATGGCCGACAAACAGGGAAACTTCATCGGATTCGATATCGATATGGCCAAAGCCATGGCCAAAGCCATGGGGGTCAAGTTCGTGCCGGTCAACACCGCCTGGGACGGCATCATTCCGGCCCTGGTGACCAAGAAGTTCGACATTATCATGAGCGGCATGACCGTCACCCAGGAGCGCAACCTCAAAATTAATTTTGCAGATCCCTACATCATCGTCGGTCAGACGATCCTGCTGAACAAAAAGCACGAAGGGGTGGTCAAATCATACAAAGACCTCAACGACCCGAAATTCACGGTGACGTCCAAGCTGGGAACCACCGGCGAGCAGGCGATCAAACGACTGATCCCCAAAGCCACCTATAAATCCTTTGAGGTCGAATCAGAAGCGGCCCTGGAAGTGCTGACCGGCAAAGCCGATGCCACCATTTACGACCTGCCCTTTTGCGCCACCTTCATGGCCCAGCAGGGTGCCGGCAAGCTGATCTTCCTGGATGAGCCCTTCACCTTTGAACCGCTGGCATGGGCCATCCGCAAGGGTGATCCCGACTTTATGAACTGGCTCAACAACTTCCTGCGGCAAGTCAAAAACGACGGCCGCTATGATCAGATCTACAACAAATGGATCAAGAGCACCGATTGGATCAAGCAAATCCAATAAATGGCCGCCTCCATGATAAACCCATTCCGTGACAACTTCTCAGGCCTCCAACCGGAGGCCTGAGAAGTTGATGGGTCGAAATTTACCACCACCGGTCAACAGATCAAAATACGGTATTCACTGAAAGAAGAGAAACCGATGGGACGCGAATCGAAAGTCCGGCGCGCAATGCCGAAGGGTACGTACTATTTGTGGGTGGGTGTGTTTTTGCTGGTCATCTTATCGATCGTTTTTCTGATCTATGCCGCCACCATGCGGATCGATTATGTGTGGGCCTGGTATAAAATCCCGTCCGCTTTTTTGTACCATGACCAGGTGGAAATTATTGCCGACGTCCAGGGGGAGTTGGAGAGTATCTCGCCCGAGGGTGACCAGTCTCTCCTCACGGTACGGGGAGTTGGCGAGGAAGAGACCTACCGTGTCCCGACCAAAGATCTCCGTGTCGCTGTGGGCGATTTCATCTATCCCGGTGACACGCTGGCCAGCTATGGTAAATGGAAAACCGGCATCATGTTGCAGGGCTTGTGGATCACCCTCAAGGTCAGTTTGTTTTCGATTATATTCGGCATCATCATCGGTATCATCGGTGGATTGTCCCGGATATCGGACAACCCGGCCCTCAAGTGGCTGGCCATCACCTATGTCGAGTTGATCCGGGGCTCTCCCCTGCTGGTGCAAATCTTTATCTGGTATTTCGTCATCGGCACAATGGTAAACCAGCTCCTGGCGGCCTACGGCGTCAGTGAAATACCAAACCTCTGGTACGGCGTAGCATCTTTGGCCTGTTTTACCGGGGCATATGTCACCGAGATCGTTCGCGCGGGAATTCAGTCCATCGGCCGCGGGCAGATGGAAGCCGCCCGATCGCTGGGAATGAGCTACCCCCAGGCGATGCGCTACATCATCATGCCCCAAGCCTTGCGTCAGATCCTCCCGCCCCTGGCCGGGCAGTTCATCAGCCTGATCAAGGATTCCTCCCTGCTGGGCATCATCGCCGTGCGTGAACTGACCAAGGCCACCCGGGAAGTCATCACGACCCAGCTGAATCCCTTTGAAATGTTCTTCCTCGCAGCGGCGTTGTATCTGGTGTTGACCTTTTCTTTATCCATGTTCGTCCAGTACCTAGAGAGGAGGACCGCAGCATCGTGATTGAAGCACGCAACGTATACAAAACTTTTTATGTCCCCCACAAGGTCGAAGCCCTGGTTGATGTTTCCACCGAAATTGCCGCCGGTGCAGTCGTCGTGGTTATCGGCCCGTCGGGATCCGGCAAGAGTACGTTCCTCAGATGCCTGAACCATCTTGAAAAGGCAACCAGCGGCCATATCATCATCGACGGGGTCGACATCCTTGACTCCAAAACCGACATCAACAAAGTTCGGGCCGAAGTGGGCATGGTCTTCCAGTCCTTCAATCTGTTTCCCCACAAAACGGTGGCGGAAAACGTCACCCTGGCGCAGCTGGTCGTGCGGAAACGCTCAAAGAAAGAAGCCGCCGACAGAACTTTGACATTGTTGGAAAAGGTCGGTATTGGGGACAAGGCCAACGTTTACCCGGAACAGCTTTCCGGAGGGCAGCAACAGCGCGTGGCCATCGCTCGGGCTCTGGCCATGGACCCGAAGGTGATGCTGTTTGACGAACCGACCTCGGCCTTGGACCCGGAGATGATCGGTGAGGTACTGGATGTGATGAAAACCCTCGCCAAAGAGGGAATGACGATGGTGTGCGTCACCCACGAAATGGGGTTCGCCCGCGAGGTGGCGGACCGCGTGATTTTCATGGACGCCGGCCGCATCGTCGAAGTCGGAACACCGGAACATTTTTTCAAGAATCCGACCCACGAGCGAACCAAATCTTTTCTGAGTCAAATCCTCTGATATCGAGCCGGGCGGGATTTCGGGTATCGCATGCAGGGGAACGAGTTGGCCGGGCGGATTAATGCTTCAGTTTTGCGACCAGGTAACCATCCATCATCAGATGCACAATGTGGTGCACCACACAAAAAACCAGCGCCTGCCCATATTGAGGAAACAGCGCAACCTGCAGTATGATCGATAAGGGCAGCGTTTTCTGCGCCCCCATAAATATCAGACTCTCCCGTCGACCCTTGCCGATACGGAATATACGGGCCATTCCCCCCGCAGCAGCTAACAGCAGGCCGTGAAAAATAAATGCCAGCACAATGATTCCACCGATCAAATTCTCCCCATCGACGATGGCCTGTCGCGCCTGAGAGATCCCCATCCAGACGATAACCAGTATAAGACCTTGATTGAAAACCTGCAGCATCGGTGCGATACGGGAGCAAAGGCTATCGGCGAAATACCTGATCAACATACCGCCGCATAATGGTAACAATACGATACGGCACAGTTTTACGATGATGTGCCACCGGTCGATCATGACGGTTGCAGACCCGCCGATAAGCGACAACAGCAGAGACAGGGCGATCGGTATGGTGAAAACGGCCATGGTGTTGGCCAGGATGGTGATAAAAAGCGCATGGGCCGTGTTGCCGCCGGCAGCGCCCGCCATGACAACGCCGCTGCTCAAAGTCGTGGGCATTACTGCAACGAGAAAGATACCGATGAGGACGCCGGTTTGCAGGGGAAGCTGTGCGAACGCCATTGCCGTCAGAGGAGCGATAACGAAGATGACACCCAAGGCGGCCATCGTACCGGTGACGTCCTTCAAGCCCGCTCTGACCTGATCGATTTCAAGCAAGGCCCCGGATGCGATAAAAATCAGAATGACGACAATATCCGGCCCATTGCGTTCCTTGAGCCACCGACCGAGAGAAGAGACGGTTTCGGATCTATCGGCGAGGGTTACGGCAAAAACGGCCGCCAGGGCGATCAGGAACCAATAACGCTTGAACAGGGCTGACATGGGTACAATTCTCGTTACAGCGATCGCAGAACGTGATTATTCCCTGCAGCAAGCGACAGGGTATAATCACGTTCGATCAAAAAGGCTAAATAGTTTCCGTCCATAAATGGCCCTTTTCTGCAATTCCTCAATTTCCTTGAACTTGCAGAAAATCGCACATTTCTGGATCGGAAACTTATTAGTGTTCTTCATAAAACCGTGGATGGACACAAAATAACTATTGCAGTTCGCGACTGCATATCATATTTTCCCACATTGCCCAAGCGTGCTCCTTTCGAGAGCTTAACGGCAGGTTGTTCCCGGCATCAGAAATCAAACAGGGTAAATCGAACGACTTGGCTGCGGCCGAAGAAATTGTAGTGCGCGGATATCTTGCCTGGTTACTGATTTGCCCTTTTATCACGCTTCGGCTGCACCGACCTACACCCACCACATGTTGTATTTTGAGGTTTAAATTTACACCTTCTGTAGTGCTTTTCCCTTTACATTCAACCGTCTTCCTGGTATTGTCTTGCGGATATCGACCGGCTGCTGCCTATCATGATGCCGGCCATCTGGGAGCCAAGCGGTAATGAAGCTAAAAAAACTTGAAATCACAGGATTCAAATCCTTCTGCGATAAAGCCAGTATCGAGTTTCCGGAGGGTGTCTCAGCCATCGTCGGACCCAACGGTTGCGGTAAGAGCAATATCGTCGATGCGTTGCGTTGGGTAATGGGCGAACAAAGCGTTAAGCAGTTGCGCGGCAAATCGATGGAAGATGTCATATTTGCCGGTGCCAACGGGAAACCGCCGCTCAACTTGGCCGAGGTGACGCTGACGCTGACCAATGACAATGGTTCCGCCCCGGAGGAATTGAAGGATTTTACCGAAATCATGCTCAGCCGGCGGCTTTTCCGGTCCGGTGAAAGCGGCTATTTCCTCAACAAGCAGCCGTGCCGTTTGAAGGATATTTACAATGTATTTCTCGGCAGCGGTTTAGGTACCAAATCCTATTCCATCATTCAGCAAGGCAACATCGGAGCAATCATCGACGCAGGACCGGAAGAGCGTCGGTATTTCATCGAAGAAGCTGCCGGTACGACCCGCTATAAAAACCGAAAAAACGAAGCGCTGCGCAAGGTCGTGTCGACCAATCAAAACCTTCTGCGTGTTTCCGATATCATCTCTGAAATATCACGGCAAATGGCCAGTCTGAAGCGACAGGCGCGCAAGGCCGAACGCTACAAAAGATACCGAAATCGGGCCGATGAACTCGATATTCGTCTGTCGTTGTTAAAATACGCCGGGTTTTGCCGCCAGATCGAGCAGACAGACCGCCTGCAACGGGAACTCAAAGACGCCGACATCGAACATACAGCCCGGATTAGGAAGCTCGATGCCGCCGTCGAAGAGATCAAACTGCAAAGGTCGCGGAAAAACAATGAGATCGCTGCACAAAAGTCGCGGAAATTCGACCTGCTTCGCAGGATCGACCGGCTGGAAAACGATATGGCTCACCTGAAGCAGGAAATCGAGCGACTCACTTCTGAAGCGACCGCACTACATTCCGCCCGGGAGGACTTGGAAAGCAAGAATAGAAAAATGGGATCGGAAATCGAACAGGCTGAAAGTGAAATGCTGCGCCTGCAGGAAGAAATTGCCGGCGTCAGAAGCCATCTGCACCGGGGGCAGGAAGCGACGGCCGAAATCAAAACCCTCCAGGAAAGCCTGAGTGAAGATCTCGAATCGAGCAAAACCACCCTCATGGATCGCCTGGCCGAGGAAGCCAGACATAAAAACATTTTTCAAAATGCAGCCAATAATAAGGAGAACTTGCAGAGGCGTTTGAAACGGGCCGCAGAGGAGGCTGTCACCGCCCGCAAGAAAACCGAGCAATGTCGCAAAGCGAAATCGGTCGCCGAGGAGAATTTGGCGCGATTAACGCAGCAGGCAGCGGAACTGAAAGAGATGTTGGAACGTGTAAGGAAGCTCAGCGACGAAAAACGTGAAGCCCTGGGCCGGCAAGTCAAGCACACGCAGTCCCTCGAACTCGAGCGCAATAATGCCAAGTCGAAGTATATCACCTTGAAAAAAATGGAGGAGAATTTCGAATGGTACCGTGACGGTGTCAAGGCCATCATGAAATCTCCCGAATTCAACGGCAGCGACAATCAGCAAGATACGGATACACAAACTCAAAATGATGACCACAACAAGGCGATTTTGGGTCTGTTGGCCGATATCGTTGAATCGAGCCCGGAATATCAACCGGCGGTGGAAGCGGTGTTGGGTGAATCCCTGCAATATGTTCTGGTAGATGACCCTGATACCGGGATTCGTGCAATTGAATACCTGCAAGCCAATAATGCCGGCCGCAGCGGATTTATACCCGTCGAAGCACTGGCTGACAACGCCGGAGACCAACGGCATTTCCCCAATTCGATCTCCACCGCTGATTATTTACTACAGCATGTCAATGTAAAGGAAGGTTTCGAAAAGATTGCCGAGGCTTTTCTGGGGCATATATTGGTGACCGACAATATCCAAATGGCTCGCGAAATTCATTCCAGCATCGACCGACCGATGACTATCGTCACCAGAGAGGGCGACATTGTTTCCCACCAGGGAATCATGATCGGCGGCAGTAAGGATAAGTTGCCCGGCATTCTCGCAAAAAAGCAGGAGCTCAAAACCATAGAGCAGCAGATCATATCCCACGAGAAGAGACTTGGCGCCGCCCGCAATCAACAGAATATCTTTGAAGTTGACGTCCGGAAAACTGAAACCGAACTGCAACAAATATATGAAAACAAGACGTCGGTGGATAAACAAGTTATCGAAGCCGAAAAAGCACTTTACAGGGCTTCGGAAGAATTGAAACACGCTGCCCGTCATCTCGAAATTGTCGACCTCGAACACGATCAACTGTTGGGTGAAGAAAGCGACATAGACGACGAGATTGCACGCTATCACGCTGCTCTGGAGCAACTGTCGGCGGCGATTGACACTGCAAAGGGAGACGTTGCCGATCGAACTCGACAGCTCAGCGATGTTTCCGCGAAACTTGAAAACATCAACCGGAAAGTCATCGACCACAAACTGACCGTGACGGCATTAAACGCCCGACTGGAAAACACCAGCAACACGCTGAGGCGCCTTAAAGAGTTTCAACAGGACGGGGCCGCTCGTCTTGTTGACCTCACTGAAGACATTAACCAAAAAAATCAGAAAGCGGCCGCCGCGAGACACAAGGTCGGCAAAGATGAAACGGATCTGTCCCTGGTATATGAGGAATTGAAAGAACTCGAACAGACTTTGGGCGCAAACGAGGCAAATTACAGTGCCATCGACGAACAACTCAAAGACAGTGACAGTGTCATTTCGGAACTCGAGTCCGAGCGCGACAAAATATTGGAAAATTCCCGTATTTTGGATATCGAACAGACGCAGCGCAGGGTGCATCGCGACAACATTGTAAAAAGACTCGAAGAACAACACCGCAAACCGTTCGAAGAATTCAAAGGAGAACTCGCGGCTCTCGAAGAGCAGTATCAGGCGCAAAGCGCGGATGATTCATCAACCGGGGCGATTGAGGAAGAATTGCACGGTCTGCGGGAGAGAATCAGCACAATCGGAGACGTCAACCTAGCGGCGATTAATGAATACGAACAGCTCAAATCCCGCCACGATTTTCTGTGTAAACAGCGTGAGGATCTTCAAAAAGCGATCGAAGACCTCTACAAGGTGGTTAAAAAGATCAACCGGATCACACAACAACGGTTCATTGAAACATTCAACCTCGTCAATGAAAAACTGAACGAAGTCTTCCCGCGACTTTTTGAGGGCGGCAGCGCCAAACTGGTTTTGACGGAGCCGGAAAAACCCCTCGAAACCGGCGTCGAGTTCATGATTCATCCGCCGGGAAAAAAACTGACCCGAATGAGCCTTCTGTCCGGTGGCGAAAAAGCGTTATCCGCCATAGCCTTTATTTTTTCACTGTTTCTCATTCGCCCGGCAGCCTTCTGCCTGATGGATGAAATCGATGCGCCCTTGGATGAAGCCAACGTGTTTCGCTTTAACAACCTGTTGAAGCTGATCGGCGAAAAATCCCAAATTATTATGGTCACTCACAACAAAAAAAGCATGGAATTTGCCGACATGCTGTTTGGCATCACCATGGAAACAAAAGGAGTGTCAAAAGTGGTGTCGGTTAATTTAGATCGTTGAACTGAAAGTATCGACAGACATTACAAACACCTAAAGTGAGCGTTTCAAATTTTAAAATAAAGGGTAACTATTATATTTATTAGGAATTCTATCAGATTTGATTTTTAGAATTTGAAACGCTCACTTTAGGAAATAAAAAGTTAACCCGAGCACATGGCATTGAGCTGGTTCAGAAAAAACAGATATAAGAAAGGGGACGAAGAAAACATCGGCGAGGAAGTGCCGTCTGCGCCGGATGATACGCAACCCATGGATGCAGAACCTGTTGTTGATGTCCCACCGACTTTGGAAGAAAAAGACCCGCCCGATGATAGCGCAACCATAACAGCGGCGGGCGAAGAAGCGTCAGCCGATAGGGATGCCATCGATAAGTCCAAGTCCTTTTTCGGTCGTTTGCGCCGGGGATTAACCAAAACACGTAAACTCCTCACCACCGATCTTGACGACCTTTTTGCGGAAAAGAAAACTGTTGACGATGCGATGTTGGAGGATCTCGAGGGAATCCTGATCACTGCGGATATCGGCGTGCAAACGACGATGGATCTGATGAAGATTGTCTCGCGCAAAGCGCCTACAATAGGCGATGCAGCCGCCCTTAAAGAAGTGCTGAAAGAGGAGATACTCGCGCTCTTGACCCCCGAAAAACCACCCCGGACCTCGATCGCCGTCAAACCCAGAGTGATCATGGTCGTGGGAGTCAACGGCGTCGGAAAAACCACCACCATCGGAAAACTTGCCGCCCGTTTTCTGACTGACGGCCAGAGGGTGCTGATTGCCGCGGCCGACACTTTTCGGGCCGCAGCCGTCGAGCAACTCGCCGTCTGGGCTGAAAGATCCGGCGCAGATATCGTCAAGCACAAGGATGGCGCAGACCCGGCAGCCGTTGCCTACGACGGCGTCAAAGCCGCATGCGCCAGAAAATCCGACGTCGTGCTGGTGGACACCGCCGGCAGGCTGCACACGAAAACCAACCTGATGGAAGAACTCAAAAAGATTAAGCGCTCTATCGCCAAAATTCTTCCGGGTGCTCCCCACGAAGTCCTCCTGGTTATCGATGCAACCACCGGCCAGAACGCGCTATCCCAGGCCAAGATGTTCGATGAGGCCCTTGAAGTTACGGGAATCGCTCTTGCCAAGCTGGACGGAACCGCAAAAGGGGGTATCGTGGTCAGCATTTACAAAAGTATGAACATCCCTCTGCAATATATCGGTGTCGGAGAAAAGATCGATGACTTGCAGGATTTCCGGCCGCGGCAGTTCGTCGACGCACTCTTCTAAACCTGGCTACAACGCGATACCCGTTCTGAGGCAGGGTTTGTTGCCAGGCGAAAGTTGACGTTGCACTGAAAAAGCGGCCATGAGAGCATGTGCATTTTGGTATCCGACATTGACAGGGCGCTATCGTCTTAGGAGGCCATTATTCTAACGGCCCTCTTTGCGATCGACAGCCTGTTTTGGCCAATCCCCTGGTCTTTGCTCGAGAAGAACGTTTAAATTCATAGTTTTCTGTTGACATCAGTCCTGTCCTTTAATAATGACACTCCACTGTTATAGACATTCCACGGTCCGTCGGGCTGGAATGGATAAACAACTAATCTTTAAAAAGGGGGAGACGTGTTATGACAAAAGCAGAATTAATCGACCAGGCGGCGAAAGATGCCGGGATTTCCAAAGCTGCAGCCACTGTTGCGCTCAGCTCCCTGCTGGACGGCGTCACGAAGGCACTGAAGAAAAAGGACGGCAAAGTTACACTGGTAGGATTCGGAACATTTACCAAGGTTCGTCGCAAGGCGCGCAAGGGGCGTAACCCTCAAACCGGCGAAGCAATTAAAATCAAGGCTTCCAACGCCGTTAAGTTTCGCCCGGGGAAGAAATTGCGTGATAGCGTTTAGCTAATCCCAAAAAAAGTATTTATAAGCGGTTTATTGTACCCGGCCAATAAACCGCTTTTTTTTCCCGACAAGTTATCTATTTTCGGTCCCTAAACGGAAATTTCCGCTATTTCGACGTGATTGACGCCGAAATGTCAGAAACGTGAACATTTCTGGATCGGAAACGGATCAGTGCGTCACACGAAATTTCGAGAACTCGCCGGTAAAATCCTGCCATTGAACATCAACATCCTCCACAGAAGCCCGCGGAGGACCCTTCTGGCACCACGCCAGCAAGGCATGTACCGCTTCCCTGTCCCCCTCGAATACAGCCTCAACCGATCCATCACGCTGGTTTCTCACCCATCCGTCGACACCATATTTTTCAGCGACACGCTGGGTTTCAAGCCTGAAAAAAACGCCCTGTACGATACCGGTAATGACAACATGGGCGCGTACCTTATCATTCATTTACCACCTCCGCCAAAAAAAATCACTACTCTGCCGTCGTTCCTCCGACGAGTCGCTGCAGTTCAGATTCATCGATGACACGGATCCCGAGTTCTTTGGCACGTTGAAGCTTTGATCCCGGAGAAGATCCAGCGACAACATAATCCGTGTTGCGACTGACCGCGCTGCTGACCCTCCCGCCACTCGCTTCAATCATTTTCTTGGCCTGTTCCCTGGCGATACCAGACAGCGTGCCGGTCAGAACAAAAGACTTGCCGGCCAGGTGCGCCGTCGATTGCTCGAGTAAGCCCGGGGATTCAAGATGAACACCATTTTGGAGCAATCGATGGATTATATCCCTGTTTTCAGCCCTGCTGAAGAACGATACCAGACTGCTGGCCACCTTTAAGCCAACACCATCGATACTTTCAAGGTCTTGCATCGAAGCGCTTGACAGCTTCTCAAGGCTTGGGAAACGCTCGGCCAGTAACCGGGCCGCATATACACCGACATGGCGTATGCCTAAGGCATATAGAAAACGCTGCAGGGAAATATCTTTACTGCCTTCAATGGCATTAAGAAGATTACGAGTCGATTTGACGCCCATGCGATCCAGTCCTGCGACAGTCTTTTGTTCCAGCTCGAAGATGTCGGCAAAGGAGGCTATAATATTTTTTTCGACCATCTGATCGATCAATTTGTCTCCCAGGCCGTCTATGTCGAAAGCGCCCTTTGCGGCAAAATGTTTGATGCGCTCCTTGATCTGGGCCGGGCAACTGGCATTGACGCATCTGACAGCTGATTCGCCTTCTTCACGCATCACCGCCGAATGACAGACAGGGCAATGCATCGGCATTTTAAAGATCTGTTCACTGCCGGTGCGCTTGGCGTCGAGCACTTTGACAACTTCCGGGATGACGTCACCGGCCCTCTGGACCAACAGGCTGTCACCAATCCGGATATCCTTCTTACGGATTTCGTCTTCATTGTGCAACGTGGCGCGACTGACCGTAACACCGCCAATTTTTACAGGTTTGAGCTGCGCCACCGGAGTCAACGTGCCTGTCCGCCCGACTTGCACATCGATGGACTCCAATATTGTTGTCGCCTGCACCGCCTGAAATTTGTAAGCAATTGCCCAACGGGCGCTTCTCGAGGTACTTCCCAGTGTTTTTTGGTCTTTCAGGTTGTCTACTTTTATCACTACACCGTCAATCTCATAAGGGAGGAAATGTCGATCAGCGTCCAGGTCCCGGTAATAGCTCAACACCTGGTCAATATTAATTTGGGGCTTAATAAGAGGATTGATTCTGAATCCAAGTGCGTTTAAATATTCGAGGAGATTCCAATGTGAATTCAGTTCCATGGTTTCGGCCGAACCTATTCCGTAAAAATATATGCGCAGTGGGCGCTGGGCGGTAATTCTAGAATCGAGCTGTCGAAGTGATCCCGCTGCAGCATTGCGAGGGTTGGCAAACAATGGCAGACCGTCTTCAAGGCGTTGCAGGTTCAATTGTTTGAATCCCTCCCGTTCGAGGAACACTTCACCTCTGACCTCTATAAAACGGGGGACATCCTGTTCATCATTTGCTTCAAGCACCAGCGGTACAGCCGGGATGGTCTTTACGTTTTCAGTGATCACCTCGCCAATATAGCCGTCGCCGCGGGTCGTGGCTGTTAGCAGCCGGCCATTCTCATATGTCAGTTCAACGGCCAGACCATCCAGTTTGGGTTCAGCAGTATACAGCGTTTTTTCCGTCCCGATCTGCCTGCAGATCCTCTCGTGAAATACGAGAATATCGGCATCGGCGAAACCGTTATCGAGACTCAACATCGGTGTGGTATGGGCAGCAGTTTCAAACTTTGCCAGCGGCGGAGCACCGACTCTGGCTGTGGGCGAATCGGGGCGGGCAAGGTAGGGGAATTCGGATTCCAACCGAATAAGTTCCTGAAGCATGGCATCGTATTCGGCATCCGATATTTCCGGATCATCGAGCACGTGATAGCGGTAGTTATGATGGTGAAGTGCCGCCCTCAGGAAGGCGGCTCTCGAAATGACCTTGGAGTCGTTTTGGGTTGACATAAGCGTCTGATTACCTCGTATGCCTGAGTACGACCCGAAGAAAATGCTTCGGTTTTGAATCCCGGTACCCAGTTCAGTGTAGACAATTCGTCGGAAACCACCAAAATGCCGCCGAGCTCAACACCGCGATACTTCGCAACGGTGAAAAGGGCAGACGTCTCCATGTCGACGGCCAATGCCCCCTGAGATCGAAAGTGTTTGATCTTTTCAGGCGTCTCTCTGAAAATGGCATCCGTCGTCCACACTGCCCCCGAGTGAAAACGCATTTTTTCGCGGGAAAACTGATGGCGGATCCGATCCAGCGCGGCTGCTGCAGGGTGCGATACATCTGGGGCTGGCGACACACAAGCGTAGTGCACCGAAGTTCCCTCGTCAATAAGGGCCGCTGTGGGAATCAAAATATCGCCGATCTTCACATCTGGCGATACGGCACCACACCAGCCCCAAAAAATAAACTGACGCGCTCCCCAAACGATCAAGGTTTCCATCACCATGGCGGCATACGGTGCGCCGACAATCGGACCGATGAAGACTGCTGATGAAGGGTCGTTTGCTTTGACGTATAGACGACTGCTGAAAAGTGGTTGAGAGCGTACCGAACTGGATGGCATCAGCCGAATCACGCTGTCGAGGTCACCGGAAGTGCCGACCAGCACCACGGGCGATCCGGGGGACAGGGATCGTTTACCCTTCACGGGTTTGACTACGGCATCATCGTGTCGCGTTGCGCCGCTATCCCGGTTGCTGCACCGCGGTTGTCTGGATTTAGTCTTAAGGTCTGCCATTTGAAGCACACCATTCGTCGACCCGCTTGGCCGCAGGCTGCCAGAGACCGACTTGCAGGCCTCTCGCGTTCGCTAAGAGCACTCAATGACCTCCGGCAAAGCCGGAGGAATGCGATGGTTATTTTCAGGAAGGTCTGGCCTGTTCGGACAGTTCTTCTTTTACTTCGTCTATTATATCATAAAACCACAGCAGATCTTCGACGCTTAGGCGACCGGCTTTTACCGGCGCTCGCTGACTACCGTCCTTTTTCAATAGGATCCGGGGACCGATTTGCACCTTTGGTTCTCCATCACCGTAGCGGTTGATTGAGATAACGAGTCCGGTTTCATCGCAACGCCATTCTTTGAGCACTCTATCCTTTTCAGGTTCGTACGGCATGTCGTTCCTCCAATATCGCTGCAGAGTAGAAATCCCCCGTACCCAATGACCGGACCGGGGGAATACAAGCGGTTAAGGCCTCGCGGGTCGCTGCGTGTTCAGCGAATCGCGTCATTATTATCGTCAAAATTCTTGAAATTCTATGTAGTGATCTTCGAAAAATCCGCAATTTTTTCGTAAAGCGCTGCAACACAACCAAGCAGCGCCAAGCGATTTTCACGAACGTCATTTTTATCGGTCATCACCATAACTCCGTCAAAAAACGCATCGACATTGCCCCTCAAAGCGGCAATGTCACGCAGGGCTTGATCAAATCGACCGCGGCCGACCGCCGCCGTGACCTTTTGCTCAACTTCCCTGTAGGCGGCATACAACCCCTTCTCACTGTCGTGTTCAAAAAGGCCTATATCGATCTTTTGCATCTGCACTTTTGTTGCCGAGCGGCCGGCCTTTTTGATGATATTGCCCACCCGTTTGAATGCGGCCGCCAGTGGTTCAAAATCCGGTTGAGCCTTTAAAGCTTCCAAGGCCGCGACGCGGCGCCAGACATCAGGGATGTTGTCACTGGACACATCAACGACAGCAGCAATCACGTCTTTTGAATATCCCTCTTCAGCCATCAGGTGAGCGACACGATTCTTGATGAAAACATAAACATTCTCGGTCAACGCGCTGATTTTTGAAATACTTTCGGATGCGAACAACCCCAGGCTTTTACGGATCAAGTCGATCAATGAAAACGAAAACCCCTTGTCATTCATAATCTGGACAATACCGATCCCCTGGCGCCGCAGAGCGTAAGGATCAGATGCGCCGGTTGGGATCAAACCGACACTGAAACATCCGCAAATGGAATCGATCTTATCGGCGATTCCGAGAATTGCCCCTAAACTTGTCTCCGGCAGTGGCGCCCCTGAATAAACCGGGCGGTAATGCTCCTCGACCGCTGCGGCAACGGCAGCGGGTTCACCGGATTCTGCGGCGTAGATCCTCCCCATGACGCCCTGAAGCTTCGGGAACTCACCCACGACCTGGCTCACCAGGTCAGCTTTGCACAACCAGGCGGCCCGGACCGCCTGACTTTTCATGTCGAGAAATCCAGAATCGCCAGCCCCAAGGACATCCGCCAAATACGCAGTAATTTCAGCCACCCGTTCCGTCTTTGCATACATTGTTCCGAGCTGGGCCTGAAACAGAACGCCATTGAGTTTCTCTATCCGCTGGTCGTTGGACACATCCAGGTCGCCGCGGTAGAAGAACTTTGCATCTGCCAACCGGGCACGAATCACTCGCTCATGGCCGCTGGCCACCAAGGACATGTCCCTAGCTTTGGTGTTGTTAACGGAGATAAAACAGGGCATCAACCGTTTGTCCTCATCGATGACCGAGAAGTATTTCTGATGTTCACGCATCGCATTAATTAAAACCTCGTCGGGAACTTCGAGAAAGTCTTCGTCGAATTTTCCGGCCACGGCTACAGGATACTCGGCAAGATTGTTGTTAATATCCTCCAGATCAGGGTCCGGGAGAATATGCCCGCCGAGATTTAAAGCCACTTTGCCAATTTCATTTTGTAGCACTTTTTTGCGTTCATTTATATCAACGAGGACACTTGCCGCACGCAGGGTCTCTGCGTAATCGTCGGCATGTTCAATTTTTAAACGGCCTGGTTTCATAAAATAATGCCCGTTTGTATACCGCCCACTCTTCAGGTGGCCCAACTGGACCTGGATCACGCTTTTTCCCAACAGCACCACGATGGAATGGATCGGCCGCGCGAATTGAATGTCGAGGTCGGCCCAGCGCATTTTTTTGGGAAAGGGTGTCGCGAGTATAATCTCCGGCAGGATCTTTTTCAGCAACGTCCGGGTTGCCAGGGCTCGTTCGCTTTTCTCCACGAACAGGTAGGCTCCCTTCTCGGTATCCTTGGTTCGTAAACGACCGACGGCAACCCCCACCTTTTCAGCAAACTTGCGGGCAGCCATGGTCGGCTGCCCAGCAGCGTCATAACCAATGGACGCCGGCGGGCCGATCACCTCTGACTTGGCTGCTCTCTGCCGCGCGGCGACACGCTCGACCCTAACGGCCAGCCGGCGCGGTGTTCCGTATGTTTCGACTTCACCGTGATCTATACGGGCATCGGTCAGCTTTTGCCGAATGTTCGACGCAAGCGCTTCCAAGGCTGGCTTGATATAGCCTGCCGGAATTTCTTCCGATCCGATCTCAAGCAATAATGTTTCCATGGTCACCTCTGGTCCGATTGATTTTTTTGCCCTACAATTGCTGCGCTCTTCAGCCATTGCTCGCGAGAGGCGCTAAAGCCGCCCGGCAGCACGGAAGAACACCGTTCCGTAAACGGATTACCTATTCAGTAAGGGGAAACCTTTTTCTGCCCGCTGGTGCAGGTAAGCCTCGGCACTACCTCGCGCCAAATTACGAATGCGTCCGATATATCCGGTGCGTTCCGTAACGCTGATTGCCCCGCGTGCATCAAGGAGATTGAATGTGTGGGAACACTTGAGACAGTATTCGTAGGCCGGCAAAACGAGGCCGGCTGAAATTTGCGCCAACGATTCGGCCTCGTACTTGCTAAACAGGTCAAAAAGGGCTGGGACGTCGGCTTTTTCAAAATTGTAGGTCGACTGTTCCACTTCCTGCTGGTGGTGGACGTCGCCGTACGACACCCTGTCGTTCCACTTCAAATCGTAGACATTGTTAACCCCCTGGAGGTACATGGCGATCCGCTCGAGGCCATATGTTAATTCCACGGATATCGGCTTTAATTCGATGCTGCCGGCGAGTTGAAAATAGGTGAATTGGGTAATCTCCATCCCATCCAGCCAAACCTCCCATCCCAAGCCGGACGCACCGAGGGTCGGCGACTCCCAATCGTCTTCAACGAAGCGAATATCGTGATCAAGGGGGTCGACGCCTAATGCTTTTAAACTGTCCAGATACTGTTTCTGGACATCGAAGGGTGAGGGTTTCAGAATCACCTGGTACTGATAGTAGTGCTGCAGACGGTTTGGGTTGTCTCCATAGCGGCCGTCGGTTGGTCTTCGCGATGGCTGCACGTAAGCAACTTTCCAGGGTTCGGGTCCCAGAGCCTTCAACAGAGTTGTCGGGTGAAAGGTACCCGCCCCGACTTCCATATCATACGGTTGGGCCATAACACAGCCCTTGCGGGACCAGAATTTAGTCAATTCGAGAATGACGTCTTGAAAGTTCATATTTTGCCTCTCGCAATTTATGTCATTTTATACCCTTGCTCATTGGCCGTCCGGCACCCCTTCGCTCCTGCTTAAAGATGGCTCCCGCAAGGCCCTCTGTGTCTATGCCCCATTTGAGCAGGCATGCTTCCGGTCTTTCGGACAGTATTTCTTTCCATACCGGTCTGAGCCTGTCTATTTTCTCGATATCACCGAGGGCCCAAAGGCATCCGCCGCCGCCGGCACCAGTGAACCGTGAACCGCAAGCGGTCGACCGGGCTGCATCCACCAACTTAACGCCTATTTCGTCCAAGACATCGGGAGTCATTTCGCGCCGCAGAGCCGTCTCGCGGTTCATAGCCTCGGCAGCCTCTTTATAATTACAACCTGCCAGAGCGTCAATAAACTTTTTGGTCAGTTCCACAATTTCATGCCAGTGGGCGCGGTGTTCACCGGCGAGAAATTGATGCACCCAGCGCCCGTTGACGTCCTTCGATGCATGCGGCACTCCGCAGTAGGCCAGCAGAATGCGCCGCCTCAATTGGCCGACCCCGCGTTTGTTGATCAGGGCGATTTTCTTGTAATCGAACCCCGCCTGTTCTGGTTGCCAATACCAAGCATTCACCCCGCCGAATGCAGCCGCAAGATGGTCTTGGCGCCCGCAGGGAACTCCGGCCACACTCTCCTCGATTCGGTGGGCTAACAGTGCGATCTGTCGTCGGACCTTCGGCGTCAATGCCAGCTTTTGTGAAGCGAGCATAAACGCTGCAATTAGCGCGACAGATGCGGCTGAAGATCCGCCTAACGCGCTGCGCGGCGGGGACCCCGATTCAATGATCACATGGAGGCCATCGGCCTGGAAGTATGCGGCTGTGGCAAACATAAGACCAAGGGGATGGTCGAAAGGCGCCCGATCGGCGGGGAACTCGGCGCTTTTGAAGCCTCTCGAGCTGACTTTTATCCGTCCGGCACTGTATGGCAGCAGTTTGACTGTCGTCCTCAGATCGACGGCGATGTTGAAGGTGCAGGGCAAAAGGTGCCGCAGCGGATTGTAAAATATGGCCAAGTCGAGTGTCCCGCCCATATCGATCCGGCAGGGTACCGTTGTCTCCACGGTAAATGTCTTCAGGCTGTCGTATAAATTTCGTGCTATTGCCACATGTCGCCTTTCGTCATCGATCTATTTTCCCCGGACCTGCTGCAAAAACTTTAAACTGCGCGGTTCTTTTCCAAGCTGGTATGGAACAAAAGCCTCCAGCACCCGGAGGCTTTCATCAATCGCCACCTTTGAGAGCCTGACGCGTCCCGCCTTGAGCAACCCACCGCTTTCAATCCATTGCAATTGTTTGAGCGTGCCTTTGGACATGGTCAGCCGCCCTGACTCAGCTCCCATGCAGCGTCGACAAACAAGACCGCCACGGGACAGATCGAACTGAAACTCTCTGGCGTCAAGTTCATCCACCGTGCGGCGGCAGTCCTGGCAGTTTATTAAGTCCGGACGATAACCGCAAAGAAGCAACAGGCGGATCTGAAACAGAACGCTCAACGCTTCGGGCGACATTCGCTTTTGATCGAGCTGGCAGAGGGCGAATTGCAGCAAGCGGAAGAGTTCCGGTTGCTTCTGACCTTCTTCGGATGACGTGTCGATCAATTCGACCCAGTAGCTGGCATAAGCTGTCTGAATGATGTTCGCCCGGATGCCTGGGAAAGCATTCTTGAGAACAGCTTCCTGCAGAACCGGAAGGCCATTGCGACGATAGGTCCTGCAAACGATGTCAAGGGTTGAGTAGAGTTCTAGAATACCCCCGAAGCGCTTGGTGCTTTTCCTGGCAGCCTTCGCAATTGCTGTAAGCTTGCCCTTCTCTAACGTAAGAAAAGAAAGAATCAGGTCAAAATCACCATACTCCACCCGCCGTAATATGATAGCGGGAGTTGTCAAACTCGACATGCCACTCACCCGGATTCATTTTTCCGCTTCAGGCGGGATTCGTGCGCGGGCATCACAAAAGCGATGATCCAACACCCCTCAAACACGTTAGAGCTTGAGCAAGGACGTGGAAATATAGAAGTAGAACAATACGCTGATGATGTCCATCGAAGTGGTCACAAAGGGTCCGGTGGCAACGGCCGGGTCGATGTTAACCCTGGCAAAGGCCATCGGCACGAAGGATCCCACCAGAGCAGCGATGGCCATCGATGTGGTCACCGCTATGCCAACCGAAAAAGCCAGCATGTCGACCCGATAACTGAAATGGGCCACAAATCCGATGATGGTACCGTATATCACGCCGAGTATGAAGCCGACAGCCAATTCCTTGAGGACCACCGATCCGATTTCCGTGATCGAAATCCGACCGGTAGCCAGACCGCGGACAACGATAGTGGAGGATTGGGTGCCGATATTTCCCCCCATACCCATGATGACCGGAATGAAAGCGGCGAGATAGACGAACTTGTTCAGGCTGTCTTCAAATTGATCGATGATAATAAAGGCGAGAATACCCCCGATACAGCTGGCAAACAACCAGGGCAACCGAATCCTTGTACTCTTCAGGATCGATTTGGTTTCCACAAACTCCTCGCCGGCCCCGGCCATCCTCAAGATATCTTCGGTAGCCTCACGCCTAAAAATGTCGATCACGTCGTCTACGGTGACAATTCCTACCAGCCGGTTGGATTCATCGACGACGGGAACCGCAAGGATGTCATATCGGGCGACAATCTTGGCGACTTCTTCCTGATCCATTTCGGTCCGGACAGAAACGACATCGGTGGCCATGAATGCTTTCAGCGGCGTATCGGGAGGCGTTACCACAAGTTGTCGCAGAGAGCTGACGCCCACGAGTTTACCATACTCGTCGACCACATAGAGGTAAAAGGGCATCTCAACATCCACATACTCCTTCTGCAGGGATGAGATGGCTTCCCTTGCGGTGGTCTCCTGGCTCAAGGCAATGAAATCCGGCACCATGATGCCACCGGCCGTGTCGTCCTCGTAGCGCAACAGCCCCTCGAGTTGATCGACACCCTCTTTTTTCATAATTTTGAGGATGGCATCGGCCTTCTCTTCCGGAAGCTTCCCCAGCAAATCGGCCACATCATCCGCGGACATGGATTCGAAGATTACCGCAATGTCTTCGGTTTTAATATTTTCGATGAGTTCGAGAAAGATATCCTCATCCAGCTCGGAGAAAAGGTCTCCTTTCCGTTCAGCATCCTTTATCATACCAAAAAGACGGTACCTCTCCGGCGGTGACAGCTTGCGCAAGGCCACGGAAAGATCTGCAGCATGGGATCGGTTGACAATGTTTTTAAGGTGGGTAACGGCACCGCGACGAAGTAACCGTTTGACACTGTCAACCAAGATTTTGTTGTTGAGTTCGACCCGCATGACTACTCGGAAAAGGACAGTTGATATTGGTAGAAAATCGTTGTGTTCTTAACTGGCGAAACGCTGACACGCAGGATGTTTAGGGGAGTTTAATCTTGACAACCTTCCCGCTTTTTCCCGCCAGTTCCACCTGTTTACCGTTAAGGCTAATTTTGATTCCTCCGGCATTGCCGACGAGCAAGGTATAGCTGTCGGTCGCCTCCAGTTCGATCTGGTCACCGGGATACAGGTTATATTCCTTGGGTTCCTGGTTGTCGATAACAATTTTCATCCAGGTTTCTTCGATTGTGTCGATATTCAACCGGTATCCGGAATTCGGCACCTGAGCAGCCGAATCGTCTTCCGGAGCTATGGGCGCTTCCGTTTTCGCAGGGTCTTTGGCGACATCTGCGTCCGATTCGGTCGTTGTCGCCGTACTTGCTTGCGGCGGTGGTTCGGTGGCTGCCGGAGCCGATTTATCCAGACCCGGTTGGCCTGGATCCGGCATGGATTTTTCGGCCGAAGATTCCATCGGAACCGCCTCGGAAATCACACCGGACGACACCGAGGTCTGTGCCTGTTTATCACGCCACATCGAAACAGCATAAAGCGTAACGGCAATAAGACAGAACAGGGCCCCGATTGACAGCAAAAAGCGCCGCCAAAAAACGCCGCTGGACCGTTCCAGGTCCAAGTCTGTGGTGGTGATTCTCTGCATGACCTCCAAGCGGGAAATATACCGACGCACCGCTTCGTCACCATCAGCGCCGATGGCCTTGGCATAGGCCCTTAAGAAACCCTTGACGAATACAATATCCGGCAGTTTTTCATGATCTTCTGCTTCGATGTAGAGCAACGCTTCCCGTCTTATTCGGGTTTCCTTGGATACATCTTCGAGGCTGATCCCCTTCTCGATTCGAATCGACTGGAGGTAGCGCCCGAAGGAAAGAGATGTTTTTTCCGTTTCTGTGGTCATTTTCCCTCTCCTGTTCGCCGCTGGGATCAATTTCCCGCCGAAGCGACGCAGTATGGAGATGCTTCAATTGATGATCTTGATATGAGACCGGTCTTTTAGGGTCTGAAGCCAGGTTTGGTATTTCTGGTCGATGATTTCATTGAAAAGTTTGTCTTCAATTTCAGATGAGGCTTCCGCCAGAGATTTGCCTGCAGACTCAGTCACATTTTCCACATAAACGATCTGGTATCCGAAGGGCTCTTCGATCACGGGCGTAAATTCCCCGGTGGTCATTGTTTCGACAGCTTCCCGCAAGTGAGGTGAAAGATCCTCCAGTTTGAATTCTCCCAAATCGCCGCCTTCTAAACGTTGACCCGATGCGGTTTCAGTATCCCTCAAGGTGCTAAAAGGCTTGCCCGCTTTCAACTCCGCCAGAATAGCTTCCATCGCATTCCTGGCATTGTGCCTTTCGGCATCGGTAGCCATGGTAGAAACGCGGCTGTATAAATTTCGCAGGTGATACCTCTTCTTACCAGCATACTCTACGATGTGCTGGTCGTAGTAATCTTTGATATCCTGTTCAGTTATAACGATCTTCGACCGAACCTCCCGATTGACCAACCTGGCGCGCGAAAGTTGTTGTTTCGTTTGTTTTCGGTACTCTTCATAGGAAATGCCTTCATCGGCTAATGCCTTGCGCAACTCTTCATCGGTCAATTCGGCGCGATTCTTTCAGCCGCTCGATTGTACTGTCGACTTCCTTTTCGCTGACCGCTATGTTCTGCTGCTTCAGTTCCTGATCCGTCAGCTTCTGGTTGATCAATTCGTTTAACACCTGATTTCGGACTTCGAACAGAACCTGCCGTTCGACATCCGGGGGGTATTGAGAAGCTTTTACTTTTTGGATATAGGGTACCACTGTCTGGTTCAGTTCATACAACGATATAACCTCATCGTTCACAATCGCAACGATTCGGTCGACAATCTCTGCCGCGAGGGCAACTGTCGGGATGACCGGGATGGAAGCGTAAAAAAGTCCGGGCATCAAGATCAATAGGCCGAGAAGTCTGGAAAGATATTTATGCAGGTTCACTGGATGTAAGTACATTTTGACTTTGCGTTTAAACAATCTCAGGCGGTCTGAAGTACCGCCGGTCGTTCATTTCGAGCTATGTATGACATGGTGGTAAGAGGATCGGCGATCGACACCCGTTCGGGTGATTGGCCATCATCCCGGTGACTTCAGAAGTTTGTCCCACTGTTCTTTGTTTATATCGACAGGGTACTGTTTGCGAAGTTTCTCAATCCACGTCTTGTAGGCGAGTTCAATTTTTTTTCTGCGCAGTTGGTTGACAATGATCTCCTCAATATCTCCCGAGTTCTGCATCTCACCAAGCTGAGAGGGATCAGCGTCATATATTTCCTTGTAAAATGCGGCAATCTCATCGGCGGTAATGACGATTTCGTCCTTTAATTCCTGTTCGACCAGTTTTTCCATGAGCAGCCTGGTTTTCAAGCCACTTTCCCATGATTTGTAGGAAACCGCATATTCTAAAAGCGTTTCTTCGAAAACATCGTCCGGATAATCTGACTTGATCTTATCGACGGCCTGTTCCACTTCCGCATCCGAAACACTGATGCCCAATTCACTGGCTCGTTGAAGCAGGACCATTTCTTCCGTCATCTGATTCAGCAATCGTAGTTGGGTGTCCTTGACATCCTCCGGATTCTGCATGCTGCTGTAAGGATAGGCTGTCTTGGCTATTTCGAACGCCCTGCTGAAATCTGCAACGGTGACCACCCGGTCCCCGATTCGAATCAAGTACTCGTCACCAGTGCCGTTATCGTGCCCTGAACAAGCGCCGAGAAAGAGAAAGGTAATGACGGCAACCCGCTTGAAAAAGTGTCTCATATAATCATTCATGCCCATTGACGTTCAATCGCCTGTTACTCGACCAGGCAGTGAAAAAAAATTGGCCGATGAACGATATCACCGCCAGCCGAGGTTGAATTATCATTCTGAAAACGTATTGATATTATTCGTATATATAAATTGTTAATTGTTAACATGACGCGCAATTTCTTTCAAGATGTTTTTAGTCTGGCTCAGTAGACCCGGAGTCTCCCCGACATTCAAACGGGTTTTCAGGGCATGATCAACGGTCAGGTTGTATTTGTCCGGATTTGCAAGAACGAGATCGGCCACACCATGGGGGTTTTTCAAGTGGTCTTCTGAAAACAACATCGTTAGGTTGGCGCCGATTATATCCAACCGTTTCACACCGGCTTTGATAGCGAATACCCGCAGCATGATTTTCAGCAACAAATTCAGCGCCTCATCAGGTACCTTGCCGTATCTGTCAGCCAATTCCGCTTTGAAATCGATTATTTCCCCGACTTCCGTCAGGCGCGAAAGACGCCTATAGGCTGACAACCTTTGGTCGATGTCGGGAATAAAAGACTCCGGAATGAATGCCGATAATTGGATGTTGATCTCGGGCTCCAACGCCTCTTTCACCGGCTCGCCCTTGAGCTCGGCAATTGTGTTCTCCATGAGTTCCAAAAACATTTCATAACCGACCGCTGCAATGTGGCCGGATTGTGAGGCACCGAGTATCGTTCCACCGCCGCGGATCTGCAAATCACTCATGGCAATCTGGAAACCTGAGCCCAAATCACTGTGCTCCATTAATACCTTCAAGCGTTTCTGAGCATCTTTACCGAGCAACGACTCGTTGGGGATAAAAAGGTATGCGTAGGCCTGCTCATTGGATCGGCCGACTCTCCCCCTCAACTGGTACATCTGAGCCAGGCCGAATTTATCGGCCCGGTTGACAAGAATGGTGTTCGCAGACGGGATATCGAGGCCGGATTCCACAATTGTTGTGCATACCAGCATATCTGTTTCCCGTCTGAAAAAGCGGAGCATCGCTTGTTCCAGATCGTCTTCACTCATCCGCCCATGGGCAATGTCGAGCCGAACTTCAGGAACCAGGGTTTTTAACTTCTTCGCAATTTTAGCGATACTGGCGATATTGTTATGAATAAAGAATATTTGACCATCTCTTTGCAGTTCCTTTCGGATGGCGTCGGCCACCACGCCATCGTCGAACTCCGAGATGTAGGTCATAATCGCCTGACGATACTCGGGTGGTGTCGAGATGACGCTTATGTCGCGGGTGCCCATCAACGACATATGCAACGTTCGTGGAATGGGAGTGGCGGTTAGAGTTAATACATCGACGTTGCGTCTCAATGCCTTAAGCTTCTCTTTGTGTTTGACCCCGAATCGCTGTTCTTCATCCAGTATAAGCAGGCCCAAATCCTTGAAGGCGACATCCTTGCTGAGCAGTCGATGAGTGCCGATGACAATGTCGATTTTGCCGGATTTTGCATCCCGGACAATCATCCGTTGTTCACGCATGGAACGGAAACGGTTGAGGCAGGCGATACGTACCGGAAACTGTTCGAACCGCTCCGAAAAAGTCGTGTAGTGCTGCTCTGCCAGGACCGTTGTAGGTACGAGTACGGCGACCTGCTTGCCGTTGTAAACGGACACATATGAGGCCCTAAGGGCCACTTCTGTTTTACCATAACCCACATCACCGCAAACCAGTCGGTCCATTGGAACCGCTTGGGCCATGTCGTTGAGCGTATCATCGATTGCCTTCAATTGGTCGGCCGTCTCCTCGTATATGAATCCAGCTTCAAATTCGCGAAGGTCTCCGTCAAGCAGATCAAAAGCCACCCCGTTGCTGACTTTGCGTGCCGCATACAATTTCAAAAGTTCACCGGCGATTTTTTCAGCCGATTTTTTTACCCTGGCCTTGACGCGCGCCCATGATTTCCCGCCCATCTTGTCCAGCACAGGGACAACGCCGTCCACGCCCAGGTACTTTTGCACCATATTCATGCGGTCGACCGGCAAATAAAGTTTGTCTTCATCCCGGTAAGTGATAAACAAATAGTCGTTGGTGGTGCCGTTCAGTTTCAACTTGGCGAGCCCGCCGTAGCGCCCTATTCCATGCTCGGTGTGGACGATCAAATCCCCAGCCTTGAGATCCTCTATGGTTATCAGCTCGGCTGGCTTCGGACGCAGGACACTGGCCCGTCGTCGATGGCGGGAGCCGAAAATCTCCTCTTCGGTGACGATGGCAAATTTTTCTTCCGGCCATATGAAACCGCCGGAAATATGGCCGAGAACGTTGTATACGGACTCGCTACCGCTAACCGTTTCAGCCAGCGACGCTTTGAATTCCAGTTTTACACCGTATGGAATGAGCAATGACCGCAAGCGCTCGAAGCTGGATTTGGAGCGGCAGACGATCACAGTTGTGCAACCGGCCTGCTTCTGGGCAGTGATCCATTCGACCAGGGGTGTAAAAAGATATTCATTGGATCCCGGATGTTTGAGCGCACTCTGGATCCCAGAGTTTTCCTGGATATCGAACCGGTAGGACGTCACGGCCTCATTTGCCAACGAACCGCTCTCCAAAAAGGCAAACATTCTGATTCGCAATGGATTACGCTTCTCCAATAACCCCCGTGCGCTCTCCCAGGAAAGAAATATCTTTTCCGGATCAACGCATAAGCGCCCATCGTTGCGAGCCTCGATGTAGTTCGTATTTACCTTCTGCAAAGTGTCAGCGGCCGCCCGTTCTAACTCTCCGGTATTTAACAGTATATAGAGGGCCTGTTCAGGGATGAAGTCGAACAGTGTGCTCAGTTGAGGATAAATCAACGGCAACAACCCTTCGGCTCCCGGAAAACGACCTTCATGCTTGACTCGATCGACGATCTTCCGAACCCGTGAAACCGGCATATCTGTTTTGGAAGCCGCCTGTCGAATACGAGCGATAACCTCGATGCGCTCTTGCCTGAACAAAACAGCTTCCCTGGCCGGCAGAATGATCGCTTCCGGAAGGTCTTCAAAGGTCCGTTGGGTTGCCGCTGAGAAAAGCCTGATCGTATCCACCGTATCACCGAAAAATTCGATCCGCAGCGGTTCGCTGTACCCGGGGGTAAATACGTCCAGAAGCATGCCCCGAGCACAAAAATCACCCGGTTCCTCGACAAGGGCCGTGCGGGTATACCCTCCGGCAATGAGTTTATCGATAAGGTCTTCCCGCGGGCAGGTTTCCCCCGCCATGATCAATTCAGCGAATTCAATGAGTTTCGTGCGAGGAATAACCTTTTGCAGCAATGCGTCAACAGAGGTGATGACGAGCTGTGGAGCGGCGGCAGAAACCAGCTGAAACAGCGTACCAATACGACAGGCGGCTGTCTCGTTGTGGTAGGCCATGAATTTGTATGGCGAAAGGTTATAGGCCGGAAATGTCGATGCCAGGTTCATCACATCGGGTGAAAAAAAATGCAGGTCTTCTTCGAGAGATGCCAATGCCTTGCGCGAACTTGCAACCAAAATGATGGGTACGTTCAGCTCGCTGAGCAGTCGCGACACCAGAAATGCGGCACTCGAATCGTTTAAACCGGTACAGTCGATCCCGGCATCCCGTTTGGCAATCCGGTCGATCAACCGCTGTATCGTCATTTTTTCTTGATTTTGTTTCATAAAAAACGTATCTAAATTTTTCACTTCCGGACCTCTAGAACTTGCCGCTGCACCTGCATGACCAGATCGGAAGTTCAGTTTTTAGATAGTGTCCATCCACGATCAGTGGATGGCATTGTAGAGTGTCCAATTCATAAATGAGAATTTTTTTCGCTGGGCAAGGCCGCAAATCCCGCCATGGCGGGACCCAGCGGAAAAAAGGCCATTTATGGGTGGACAATAGATAGGTGCCACCTTAGCTCAGTTGGTAGAGCAACGCACTCGTAATGCGTAGGTCTGCGGTTCGAATCCGCAAGGTGGCTCCATCTTTATCAGGCCTTTTACTAATAATTAACAGGCACCTACCCACCAATACGCAACCATCAGATCGACCGGCACGAGATACCTTCAGGGGCTTTGGGGTCCAAGATGTTGACCCTGTTCACTCCCAGTTGACACTAATGGGTATTCCACCGCGATGCGTTGGCATACCGCTGGAGTCAACGAGTGTCACCGAGCTCATCCAAGGAGGTGTCTCTCATGACGATCAATCCGCATTGTCTCCAATATAGATCATCGTTCGAAACTGGCCCACAAAAGTATGAAAATTGCGGCGCTTTCCTATGGAATGCCACATGGTACGGGTAAAAAGCTTATCGGGCATATTCCGAACCAAAATGGCCTCTGCCCTCAAAGATGTCCGGAAGTCCGAGCTACAATTCAAATCCGGAATAATAAACGACAATGGAACGGAAAGCAATGAGGCTCCCGAGGTTCCAATGCAGACCGTGGCTCAGGCCATCATTATGAGCCTGTCCAAGAGGTCGTGATTATGCCCCCCGACTTTCGAATTTTGCGTTTAATAATGAGACCTTGTCTTGGAATTTTAGGACAAATTTTTTCCCTCCACCGGTTTTCCTTGACTATCCCGAAAGGCAGGAGTAGGTTCCCCGGCTTAACTTTGGCTACCAAAACGGACACTGATCTCCGGGTAGCGGACAAACAAACAAGGGGGACGACAAGAATGGGTATGAAAGCTACGATAAAGCTATTGGCTTTTCAGGTATTTTTGATTTTGGTCACGGTGAAAGGGATATCCGTCATTGCTGCTATAGCTGAGAGACTATCGCATTAGTAAGGCAGTGGGTAGATTAGGAAACATGCAAAGATAAGGCCCTCGGTTGTCTATCGGCAGCCGGGGGTTTTTTATTGACTACCAGAAAGGGTCATGATGAAGAAAGTGGGCCAGTTGGATCTGCGTCTCTTTAAGGACCCCACCGGTCGATATAAAACGATAGATGGCGTCCTAACACCACTGGTTGGCGCGACCGATAGGTTGATCTGAAGGGGGTATTCAGTGTATAATGACCCAAATACCGGAAGACCGGCGGGGCGCGGCCGGGCCTTGACTTTCCTTTTTAGGGAACTCATATTCTTCATGTTTCCAAAAACGGACTCCCTACCAACCCGATAAGGAGAGAATCATGGCCTATACATGCAAAACTTGCGGTGCTGTTGCCGATACACCCGGTCATTTGTGCAACCCTTGTGATGACAAAGTCAATTGTAGTTTCTGCGGCGAACCAAAGGTTGATGCCAAGCACGTTTGTAAAGACAAGCTTTCAGCCATGAAATATGTCTGCGGTGGATGCGGTCGTGTGGCCATGGAGGAAAAACACCTCTGCAGCCCGGAAATAATCAAATGATGTGATGGCAATGAGATTTGCCGTCATCGCCCAAGCGCCGTAGGCATATTCAACATCGACGGGAAGACGTTCACTGACCGATAAAGTTCAGACATACGTGAAAGCGTTGGGGCTGACTAAACAACCGTTCGCGCCAGGTCCGGATCGGCAGTTCTATTTCGCATTCGACGCGCTGGAGCAACGTTTGAGTTTGTTGCGCGGGCTCATCGCCAGTCGGGATGTATTGGTCCTGGTCATCGGCGAGCGGGGCAGCGGTAAAACGACTCTACTCAAACGGTTTTTAGATGCCTGCCGATCGACATGGAAAGTATGCCATTTACGGATTAACGCTGTTGACTGCGAAAAATTGTCGACGGCCACCCCTCTCCACAACCACAGCGCCTATGTCTCCCAGGATAAAGACCACCGAACCGTAATGATCGACGATGCCCACGTCCTTGAATCTTCAGATCTGCAAATACTTTTGAGAAAGATGGCGGCAGCTGAGCAGCCCGGCAAAGTAAACCACTTGGTGCTTTTCGGTGAACATTCCCTGAGTGCCAACCTGGCAGCGATCGATAAGGCTATGGAGGGCACGACCGCGGTCAACAGAATCTTCATGCCGGCCCTGACCCAGGCGGAAACCACAGCATACCTGCGCCACCGGTTCTCTATTGCCGGTGCTTCAAATTTGCGTCTCTTCAACAGACGTGTAGCAAAAAGGATTCACCGTTCAACCGGCGGCCTGCCGGGTCAGATCAACACCGCAGCAGACATTTGGCTGCAGAAGCGCGAAAACAAGGTTCTACATATCTCCTCCAGCTATAAACCGGCGCAGGGTAATCGGCTGCGACGGTTTCTAAGCGATGTCTCAGCCGCCGGCAAACTGCTGTCAGTGGGAACTCTGCTTCATCCGAATCGGTCAGATAACAGTTCCGAATCCCACAAATTGACGTCATCCCGACCGATGTCAAAGAACGGGATCAAAGCCGACCAGGGGGGACGCCGCCGGCAATTTGCTGGCGGACGCAAGGAATCGGCCCTGAACGTCGGTGATACCTTCCCTGCCCCCGAACAAGTTTCAACAGGGACGCGCGGAGCGCAAGGAGCATTTATTAATCCGACGTCACCCGGTACGTTTCCGTCTGTTCCCATTGAGTCTGCGCCTCCTGGAAAAGCGGGTGCCGTAAAGCAAAATATCTACAGTGAGGATTGGCTGCTGTGTCAGGACCCCACGTGTTACACGATTCAAGTACTGGGTGTGAGATCAGAGAAAGCGGTCGCGGCGATCGTCAAATCCCATCGATTGCCCCCGCATCGGAAGATAGCGTGTTTTCGTACTTTATACAAAGGCGAAACAGCCTATCCGTTGCTTTGGGGCGTCTACCGAACTCAATCGGAAGCCAGTGCCGCGGTGGAAGAACTGCCTGCTAAACTCAAGGGATTTTTCCCCCTGATCCGCCGAATTTCAGCCATACAAAAAATCATCCGCACCAGCGGCTCGCCCTAAAGGCACTCATGATTCCTTTCGACAAGATACGGGGCAGGTTGGTCGTTGGATTCGCGGTTGTTGGATTTTTTTTTGTGTTGATGATGCTGTTTGTCCCTCGCCTGGTCAATCTCGAAACAGTCAAAAAACGTATCATATCACACGTCTCTTCTACCACGGGCGGCGAACTCGTTTACCGACAGCTGGAGATGCGCTGGTTTCCGCAGCCGAGGGTCGTGATCCACACCGCCAGCTTGACCTTGCCGGGCAACCAGTATTTTTCACTCTTTTCACTAAAAATTTACCCGAAAATCCTTCCCCTGTTAATCGGCCGGGTGCAACTTAAAAGAATCGAGGCCGTTGAACCCCAAATCCGGTTCAGACCGCTGCACGAGAACCAATCTGAATCCATTGAAAATAAAGGACAGGGGAGCATTCAGCGTCTCATGGATCGCGTGATCGGCATCCTGGCTGAACCGATCATGCTGGATCCGGATCTGGTCTACATTGTTCATAACGGCAGTATTGACGTTCTCACTGCGGCACCCATCGATCTCAAATTCAGAAATGTCAACGCTCATCTGCGCTATACAAACAACAGATTACGACTGAAAATTTCCTGCGAATCGAATATCGGCAAGGAAATCGTTATGTCAGCCTGGGCCCGACCGGATAGACAGTTCGGAAAAGGCCGACTCCACATTAGACAGTTCCACCCCCACCTGCTGACAAGGGTCTTTTTGCCGGAGCCCCCATTTCAGGCGACCGATTCAGCAATGAATCTGGAAGTTGGTTTCCAGGCCGATTCGTCCCGCCACGTGCAGGCCGATTTGAAACTCTCGGGAATCTTGTTTCGGATGGAAAACAACGATGACGTCGCGGAAATAGATGGGGGAACAGCCCGCGTTGCAATCAGGGCGACGCCCCAGAACACGACCGTCTCGTTGTCCGAATTTCTGTTCGATACTCCTCGAATGGACGTCTCCGGCCATCTGTTTATCGACCACGCGCGGCCCGCAGTCGGACTCGAGCTCTCGGGCATCGATATACACATAGATGCGCTTCGGAAAGTCGCACGGATTATGGCGGGGGGCAACCGCAGCATTCAGAATGTCTTCGGGATCATCACGGGGGGACGGATACCGATCGTTACTGTCAGCGGCCGCGGCCGGTCGCTGGCAGACCTGGGCCGAATTGAAAACGTCACCGTGAAGGGCGCCATGGCCGAAGGTCGGATCAGCATACCGGGTCCTGATCTGCACCTGCAGAATGTCAGGGGCAATGCCACCATCAGCGAAGGTATGCTGCGGTGCGACCAGGTGCAGGCGCAACTTGACGATTCGCACGGGACCAACGGTGAAATGACGCTCGGATTGCTCGGGCCAGCGTCTCCGTTTCACCTGGAAATCGACACCCTCGCGGATGTCGCTCAACTGCAACGGGTCCTGGTCCGCCTGGTAAACCATGAAAAGTTCCGGGAGGAACTTACGCGTATCACCCGGGTGACGGGAAAGGCACAGGGCCGCTTGATCATCGGTGATCTTTTGGATTCTCTCCATATTTCGGCCAAAGTCTCTGATGCACACATTCAGGCCGATTATGACCGGATTGCCCTGCCGATAGAAATCAGCGGCGGAACCTATGAACTCACCCGCAACAGCTTTACTGCCGGAAATTTCGACGCAAAAATCGGAAAATCTTCCTTTACCGGCATCTCCGGTGAATGGGGATGGGATCCTGATTCGCGTTTCAGGGTCGCTGCGAAGAAATCACGCATCGAACTGGATGAACTGTACCCCTGGCTTACGAGGTTCGAACGTCTCGAAAAACCGCTCCGGACTGTCCGGGTAACGCAAGGCACGGCAGAGCTTGCGACACTCACTGTAACAAACGGCGATGCTGAATCGCCGGAATATCGTTTCAATGTTGCCGGAATCGTATCGCAGGCCCGCATCGAGGATAGCCTCACGCCGGCTGCATTAAGCCTAAACATTCCGAAAGTCGAATTTACCGCCCGGTCGAACACCGCCAACAAAGTGGAGATCGACCTCACAGGCAAGCAGATCAGGTGGGGGCAGAGCCGGTTGGATGTCACCGGAACGACGCAGTTGGCAGACGGTTACATGCATCTCGATCTCGATGTCAGTGCCGATCAGTTGACATGGACTCAACTCAATGCCATCGGCCGCAACCGGAGAATGTCCGCACCGCCGGAGAAGCTTATGGGGCCGACATCTCCAGGGAGGCATTCGGATCGACACCGCCGCCTTTTCCTATGGCGCCTGGGCTTGGCAATCCGTGGTGGCTGAGGTTCGATTTGCCCCCGTCTCCACCACCATCACCATCCTGCGGGCCGAACTGTGCGGTATCCCCTTCCCGGGTGAAATCCGGATTACGCCCCGCGGTGTGGCGTTCGACTTCGCGCCCTTGGCCGGCGATAAAGACCTGGAACCGGCTTTTGCCTGCTTATGGAATCGGGATGGGATGGTTACTGGCAGGTACAGCCTTTCCGGCAGCCTGACCAGCGAAACAACTGAACCGGAGCCGATCCGATCGTTAAAAGGCAACCTCGATTTGAAGGCGCATTCCGGACGAATTTACCGCTATGGCATTCTATCCAAAGTTCTGGCTCTGCTCAACCTGACGGAAATTTTCAGAGGCAAACTACCAGATATCGTCAAAAGTGGATTCGCTTACGAAACCATCAAAGCCCGCGGTGAATTCGAGGGTGGTAAATTCATACTGAAAGATGGCATCATCAATGGCGCGTCAATGACGATTGTCTATCGGGGCACCTTCAACCTGGTAGACGAAACCCTGAATATGAGCATCCTGGTCGCACCGTTTAAAACCATTGACAACATAATCAGGAACATTCCGTTGGTTAACAATTTTCTGGGGGGCCGGTCGATTTCAATTCCCTTTGTGGTGACCGGCAAATGGTCGGACTACACGGTGATACCGCTGTCAACAACCGCCACAGCCCGCAATGCTCCCCTGACCATTGAAAATTAATTTCCGGCTGGTCGTCGACGGATTTTCTGTAACAGTTTGCGAGACAGATCATCGATCTCCTTTATGCCAAACACGCGCCCACTGTAAACCAGAGCGGCCGCAAATACCGCTCCGATGATGAGGAAGACGCACAAACTGCCTGCGTGGGTCGTGGTATCGATACCCCGCAGCAACCATCGCCTCAAATATTCCAAACCGACCCCCAGTGCGCCGCTCAGTAAAATTATTTGAAAATAGAAGCAGTAAACCCTGCGATTGCCGCGGTTGCGGCTTCTGTGGTTCCACAAGGCATATAAGGTTCCAACCTGAATCATGGTGGAAAGCGAGACAGCCAGACCGATACCACCGGCGCCCATGATCCGCATTCCGTACCAATAAATCGGTAGGCTGAAAAGGACGGCGATCGTTCCAAAAATTGCCGGGAACCATGTGTTTTGTGCCGCATAGTACCCCCGGACAACAATGGTGTAGGCCGACAGCGCAAACGCTCCCGGAAGAAGAAAAATAAGGATATGGGCCGTCATGGCGGTTGCATCCGCGTCAAATCGACCTCGTTCGAAAAGAATCTGGACAATTTCGTGCCGGGTGACCATACAGACAGCCGAAACAGGAATTGCCAGAGCCAGGTATCTCAGAGCGCCATTCAGGAGAGTGTTCATTTCTTTAATTTTGTTCTCGGCAATCAGTCGGGCCATAAACGGATACGAGGCAACACCCACCGCTTGACCGAACAAGCCCACCGGAATGAGAAGAATCGTGCGCGCGTAATTAAGCCCGGCAACACTCCCTGGCGCCAGGTAAGTACCAAAGAAACGGATAAAAATTTCCATTGAGAACATCATCGTCAGACCTGCCATAAGCGGCAGGGTAAGATAAATGTATTTTCTGAGATCCGGATGCGTCAGATTGAACCGCGGCCGATAGGTCATGCCCACCCTGCGGGCACCCCACCATTGCAGAGCGAAGTTACCTACGAAGGCCCCAGCCAGTACTCCCCACGAAAAACCTTCCATCCCGAGTTTCGGGCCCATAAGGAAACCGCAGAGAATGATCCCGATGTTATAAAAAATCGGGGCCAAGGCAGGAATGGCGAACTTTTCCTTGGCAAACTGGACGGCCATCAACAGGCCACCGGTGAAAAAGAAAAACTGGCCCGGAATGATGATGCGGGTCATTCTGATCACCTGTTCTCTGAACACGGCGTCGGAGCGACCACGGGCGACCAGATCGACGATTTCCGAGGTAAATAGAACGGAGACCAGAATGAGAATGAGGAGTCCCGTTCCGACAACAGTCAAAATAATCGAAAAAACCCGCCATCCTTCGGTTTCGTTATCGCTCGCAAGGTAAGCCGAAAAGATGGGGATAAATGTGACCGACAAAAAGCCGCTGGCCACAATATGGTTTAAGATCTCGGGGATGAAGAAGGAGAGCTGGTATGCATCCACCGCACCGCTTGCCCCACCACTGAAAGCAATAACCATCTCCCGGCCGAGTCCAATGATACGGCTCAACAAAACGGAGCTCATCATAATGACCGAGGCAATACCGACCCTTTTTTGAATCGACTGAGACATCGATTATTTTATGCTTTCCCCAGGATGTCCTTAGAAGCGATCTCGAAATGAGGATTTTCGGTCACGATCAAGGCCAGACCGAGGATCCCCGCTGTGCGGGATTCCCCGCCTGATCGATTCTTCTTTGTGGGTCGTAACCCGCAGGCAAACTCACGTATGTCCGCAGAGGCGCGGGAAGGGACCTGCGCCCCTGCCAAAGACCAGGTCTCAACGCCGAGACTTGTCCGCCCGCCTGAGGCGGGTAAACCTCCGGAGGGTTTATCCGCCTTCGGAGGATTCAGGCGGATCGGGCGAAAAGACTTTATTAAGATGGCCTATAGAAATAATATGCAGCAGTTGGGTGGTCGTTTCCCCAGGCCCAGACAAGCGATCAACAGCGGTTCGCATGGTAAACGAACCGCGTGATCCGACGGAATGCTCAGCTGAAAATATTAGCAGATCGCCGCATAAAAGGCAAAACTTCCGACATTCACGCTGTATAGATAGCCCCGGATTCAGCGATGGAATTCAATAATTTCTTTCACGCGCTCCTTGGCACAGGGTTGCCACATTGCCTTTACTGCCGAATATCACCCCTACATTTTTAAAATAATCCTCGGCCCCCCTGCCTTGTGGGGGGGCATCGAATTTCGGAAGCCCCCCGAGAGCTCATCTAAAAAATATTTCTTAACACTGGAAAAAATGGTAAAGAAACGAAAACGCTAAACACATAAAATCAGCCCATGGAAAACGACAGTAGCCGGTCGGTCGGACCGCAGCGAAATAAAGGTATATTTCAATTCATTCGCGATTGGATGAACCACCATTTTTCCGATCCGCAAATTCTGATTCTCAGCTTCCTGCTGGTGATCGGATTCATTGTCATATTCATGCTTGGCGGTATGCTGATACCGGTATTCGCAAGCCTTGTTATCGCCTACCTGCTCGATGGTATTGTCGGCCGCCTGGCATTTCTTAAAGTACCGCGTATCGCTGCAGTGCTGATCGTTTTCCTGTTTTTCTTGGCCAGCCTGATCATGTTGACTATCGGACTGCTGCCGCTTCTGTCCCAACAAATTGCCCAGCTGGTCCAACAGTTCCCGTCAATGCTCTCAGCCGGCCAAAAAGAACTGTTACGTCTGCCCGAGCGCTACCCCGGATTCATCTCGGAGGCGCAGATCAAATATGTTATGGAATTTGTCAATGCCGAACTCACCACCCTTATGAAGCGGATTCTAACGCTCTCTGTCGCCTCTGTGCGCGGATTCATATGGGTTCTGGTCTATCTGGTCCTTGTGCCCCTGATGGTATTCTTTCTGCTGAAGGACAAAAATAAAATCCTCGCTTGGACCACCAATTTATTGCCGGACGATCGCGGACTCGCAACCGAAGTTTGGCGGGAAGTCAACCAGCAGACCGGCAACTACGTCCGCGGAAAAATATGGGAAATACTCATTATCTGGGGCGCCAGTTACCTGACTTTCAAGTTTCTGGGAATGAATTTTTCGATGGTTCTGTCGCTTATGGTCGGTTTGTCGGTTCTGGTTCCCTATGTCGGCGTTACGGTCATCTTTCTGCCGGTCGCCCTGTTTGCATATTTTCAGTGGGGTTTGACTACCGATTTCTTCTATGCCCTGATTGCTTATTCTGTCATCCAGTTGCTCGATGGGAATTTGTTGGCGCCTTTGCTCCTCTCCGAAGTGGTCAACCTCCATCCGGTTGCCATTGTTGTTGCCGTTTTGCTCTTCGGTGGATTATGGGGTATCTGGGGACTGTTTTTCGCCATACCGCTGGCCACATTAGCGCATGCGGTCCTGAAAGCCATGCTCAAGGGAAACAACATCGAAAAATTGGTCGGCGAGACTGTCAAAAATAATTGACGCCATTCTGCCGTGTGTCGATCCGGACGACCAAACGGGCTCGGGATCTGCCAATATTAACCCCATGAACATTGCATTCGGCAAAAGGGATCGTTATAGTAGGATTTAAATCATTGGCCTCATTGGCAAACATGTTATGGGTGGTTTCAGTTTCACCACATCTCCTCCGCGCCGCATTGAATCGCCCTTTTGAGAATAGACCATTTAAGGCTTGGGAGGCGAGCTCTGACCCCGGAGCGATTTTTGGATTTGCAACCACCTCCGGTGAGTGTCGAACGGGATTCGTATCACTGACTCATAATTCGTAATTTTCTCTGCAGCATGCGTACATTTAGACAGCTGGTTCAGGAGATGGAGGGTCACATTGAATCCAGATCGCGACGCCGACAATCTGAAATCTTATGGACTGTGTTTGGGTGCGTCCACCATCTCCGTGGTGGCGGTGGAACAGAATACGAAAAACGACGATCCATCAGGAGTTGGCCCTCAAAGACGAATTGTCGCCCAGGCCTTTCATGCCCACGGCGGGAACCCGAGAAAAACGCTGCGCAATATCCTCGCCAAACTCACCCTTTCCCCTGCACTAAGAATCACTGCTACCGGTCGTAAATTCAGAAAGTTCGTTAAGGTTACATCGATTTCCGAGCCTGAAGCGGTGGAGTATGCCTATCGTTTTACGAAACCGCGGGACATTGACTGTCCGGCGATTGTTTCTGCCGGAGGAGAAACGTTCATCGTCTATGTTCTGGACCGCATGGGTCAGATTTCCAACGTCATAACAGGTAATAAGTGCGCCTCCGGTACCGGTGAATTTTTACAGCAGCAGTTGCGACGAATGGACGTAACGATAGAAGAGGCCGCCGGCTGGACGTCCACCGAAGCCCCGTACCACGTTTCCGGTCGCTGCTCCGTATTCTGCAAGTCCGATTGCACGCACGCCACAAACAAGGGCGTCCCCAAATCAAAAGTCACCGCCGGTCTCTGTCAAATGATGGCCAATAAAATTCTCGAACTGCTCAAAAAGGTGGAGCGGCACCACATCATGATCGTCGGCGGCACCACCAGAAACCGGATGATGATCGCCTACCTTTCGCGGGAAATCCCGGGTCTGATCGTACCGGAGGAAGCACCGTATTTTGAGGCGTTGGGGGCTGCCCTGTGGGGTCTTGAACACCCGACCGATCCAGTGCCTGAACTCTCTGAAATCTTCTCCAGCGACACGTCATCCTTCGATGTGCTACCGCCCCTCAACAGCTTCAGCGACCAGGTCGATTTCAAAACCATCGGGATGGCGCCACCGCGGCGCGGTGACAGATGCCTCATCGGACTTGATGTCGGTTCGACGACAACCAAAGCGGTATTGTTACGGGCGGAGGACAACGCCATCCTGGCATCGGTCTATCTGCGCACCAACGGGGAACCGGTCGAGGCTTCCAGACGATGTTACCGCCAAATTTTCGAGCAGATTTCCCAATCAGTCGATCCCCAGGAAATACATATCGAAGGACTGGGCGTGTGTGGATCCGGACGTCAAATTGCCGGTCTCCACGCGCTGACCGACGGGGTGGTCAACGAAATAATCGCCCATGCCAATGCCGCGGTCTATTTTGATGCAGATGTCGATACAATTTTTGAAATCGGCGGTCAGGATGCCAAATATACCTATGTCACCAACGGCGTTCCGTCTGATTACGCAATGAACGAGGCCTGTTCAGCCGGTACGGGATCATTTCTCGAAGAATCGGCATTTGAGTCCCTGGCTGTCAAAATGGAGGATATTGCCGAGATAGCCCTTCAGGGAAGGAAACCACCGAACTTCAATGATCAGTGCGCCGCCTTTATTGCATCGGATATCAAGAATGCCATCCATGAGGGCATCCGCCACGAAGACGTGGTGGCCGGATTGGTTTATTCCATCTGCATGAATTATACGAACCGGGTCAAAGGTAACCGGCCGGTCGGCAATAAAGTTTTCATGCAGGGCGGTGTCTGCTACAACAGGGCTGTTCCATTGGCAATGGCGGCGTTGGTGGGCAAACCGATCGTCGTTCCGCCGGAACCTGGCCTCATGGGTGCTTTTGGCGTGGCGCTGGAAATAAAAAAACGGATCGAAAAAGGTCTGATCGATAAAAAATCCTTTGATTTGGTAACATTGGCCGAAAGGTCGGTGACATATGGTCGGACGTTTATCTGCAATGGTGGAAGGGAAAAGTGCGATCGGCACTGTAAAATAGCGGTTGTCGCGTTGGACGGGAAAAAATACCCGTTCGGCGGCGCCTGCAACCGTTACTTCAACTTGCGCCAAAAACTGGAATTTGACGTCGAGAAGCTGGATCTTGTCCGATCGAGGCAACGTCTCGTGTTTGACACTTTCGTTCCGGAACCGGCCTTTGAAGGGAAATCCGAGAAAAGGAAACGGATCGGCTTCAACAAGAGTTTTCTGGTTAACACCTACTTTACCCTTTATGCGACATTCTTTGCCGAACTCGGCATCGAGCCTATTCTTCCGAAAGAGTGCTCCCATCATGGTATCGACCAGCGCAATGCCGCTTTTTGTTATCCGGCAGAACTCGCCCATGGCTACTTTCATACCCTGCTCGAAATGCAGCCGCCCCCGGACTATTTATTTTTACCCCATTTAAGAGCTGTCCCCACCCACAATAACACCACCAATTCTCAAGTCTGCCCGATTGTACAGGGCGAAATCTACTATTTACGTGCGACTTTCAGAAATAAGCTCGACACTCTGAACGCCAAGGGAACCCGGCTGCTAACCCCTTTGATAGATCTGACCCAAGGCTTGTCGGGTGCCAAGAGGCCGCTGATAGAAACCGCGCAAGGGATCGGAGTCGATCGCCGCAGGGCCCAAAAGGCCTATCGCAAGGCCATCCAACAGCAGGAGCAGTGCCTGGCAAAAATGCGCACCATCGGCAGCCAAGCCCTTGCAGAACTGGAAGCCCGTCCAGATCGATCGGCAGTGGTCCTCTTCGGCCGTCCCTACAATACCTTTGTCGAGGAAGCCCATATGGGTATTCCCCATAAGCTGGCGTCCAGAGGAGTTCCGGTCATCCCGCTGGATTTCTTGCCCCTCTCAGAAGAGCTTCCGACGCCCAATATGTACTGGGGAATGGGCCAGCTGATCACCAAGACCGCACGGTTCGTTAAACACCACCCGCAGCTGTTCGGGGTCTACATCACCAATTTTTCCTGCGGGCCGGACTCCTTCCTGCTCGGCTTTTTTCGCAACATCATGGGCCGAAAACCCTCCCTGACTCTCGAACTTGACAGCCACACAGCCGACGCAGGCCTCGAAACCCGGATTGAAGCGTTTCTCGACATTGTTTCGTCATACCGAAAACTTAAGGAATCCAAACGGATTCTACCTACCAAGCGCTCATTTTGTGGCGCCCGCATCCGGTTGAATGCCGGCGTCGCTCAAGTCATTACCTCGAAAGGTAAAACGCTCGATATCACCGATCCCCGGGTAACGCTGCTGTTTCCATCGATGGGACGCCTGGGAACAGAATGTTTAACGGCGGTATTCAGGGGTAAGGGTTTCAATGCCAAAGCATATCCACCGGCCACCGAGGCCGACCTGAAAACCGGCCGTGCCAACACCAGCTGCAAGGAATGTCTGCCCCTTATTCTCACAACAGGTACGTTGCTCAATTACATTCGCAATGAAAAAAAACAAGATGAGGTACTGGTGTATTTTATGGCCGGAGGCAGCGGACCGTGCCGTTTCGGGCAGTATTCGGTTTTTATGGAGAACCTGATTGAACGGCTCGAAATCCCCGATGTCGCCCTTCTAACCCTGTCTTCGGAGAATGCTTATGCCGGCTTGGATACCGATTTTCAGAAGCGGGGCTGGTGGGCGATTGTGATCTCCGATGTGCTCGAAGATATCCGGTCGATGCTGCTGGCCAACGCCCGCGACACGGAATCGGCCATGGCCCGGTTCGAGGACGAACTGGGTCTTATTTTGCGAGATCTGCAACATGGAGATTTCAGCCATATCGAGGCGCGACTGAAGCAGACGGCCGAACGGTTTGCGCGCATCCGCCTTCACCGCCCCCCCAATGCCGTTCCGACCATATTTCTGGCCGGTGAAATATTTGTTCGCAGGGATGCGCTGTCGCGGCAATATCTTACTGAATGGTTGGCCAAGCAGGGCTTTGCCACGATCTGCGCGCCGGTGTCCGAATGGTTGCTCTACACTGATTTCCTCATAAAAACCGGGCGGGCAGACTTCAGCCCGACGTGGCTGGATCTTTTGACGATGACATTAAGAAGCCGCTATAAGCGGTATTACGAACGACGGATCAAATCGATCCTCTCCGAATCGGGTCTGGTCCATACGGAAATGGTCGACATACAAAGGATCATCGGCAGTGCGTCCCGGCACCTGTCACCGGACTTGGGCGGCGAAGCCATATTGACCATTGGCAGCGCCCTCGAAGAAATCGTCAGTAAATCATGCGGCGTCATCTCTATCGGGCCTTTTGGTTGCATGCCCAACCGCATATCGGAGGCTATTCTGAGTGAAACCATGAACCGTAAAGATAAACTCAACCTCAATCCGGGCGATGAACGCATGCGTCTGGTCCTTTCGGATATCGACGCACTGCCCTTCCTGGCCATCGAAAGCGACGGTTCACCATTTCCGCAAATCATCGAGGCCAGGCTGGAAGCGTTTTGCCTGCAGGCAAGGCGGCTCCACGAACGCCTTTATACGATGAACTGACCGTGAGCCTTCACTGCCGAAAAAATTACTTTTGGCGCCAGGCGACTTCTCTATGCTTATGCGCAAAAGGAGATGTAACAGAGTCCGGAAACCAGGCAACGAAACGCGTTTGGTTCGCCATATCTTTGGTTGTAGTTACTCTGGGTCTATCGATGACAACAGAAATCTCGGCAATTGATCCCTCTAAACCGCAAACGGTGCTACAGCTTCCGCCACCCCGCCTTGATGGGGTCGCATCGCTCGAGAAAGCGTTACATCTGAGACGCTCCATCCGACGATTCAGTACCGAACCTTTAAAATTGAGCGATATTGCACAAATTCTCTGGGCAGCACAAGGGGTAACCGCACCGAATGGCCGACGCACGTCACCTTCGGCCGGCGCGTTGTACCCCCTCGAAATATACCTTATTTCAGGACAATTACCTGAGATGGACGCCGGGATTTATCGTTATCACCCAGATGGCCATATCCTCGCGCGGCTTTTTCCCGGGGATTTGCGAAAAAAGCTGGCCCAAGCCGGTTTGCACCAAAACGCCATCGCAAAAGCACCGGCCACAATTGCCATATTTGCCGTGTACGACCGGACCACCATCAAGTACGGTGATCGGGGGATTCGTTATGTTCACATGGAAGCCGGACATACCGCCCAGAATATCTGCCTCCAGGCCGTGGCACTTGGACTGGGCAGTGTCGCTATCGGGGCCTTTCACGATGAGGAAGTTCAGCGAGTCATCGGCACGGAACCCAACCAACAGCCCCTGTACCTCATACCGATCGGCACACCGGATTAGAATGAGCGTCGTCATTTTTGCCACAACGCCGTCAGACCATCAAGATAAATTGTTCCTCTCGACGAGAGGCATTGTGTGGGTGGCTCTGACTGAATATGCGCTTCCAGAGCCTCAGCCTGCCTATTCCATGAACCATTTTCAATGAACTCTCCCCGCAGCAAGCTGCGGAGTATCTTACAGTACGAATTCCTTCAATTTTATCGAAGCGAGCTTCGGTGAATTAGACCCCAAGAGATCAAAGCTGTAAAAAAGACTCACCATAAACGATTTAGAAACTGAAAAACCCATCCGGTCCCTATATGCTCCGCAAGTCATCAAAATCGAAAACTGAAAAGGTCATCAGCGATGAAAAAAAATCCATCTGGGGATGGGCCTTTTACGACTGGGCCAACTCAGCTTTCGCAACGACAGTAATGGCAGGCTTTTTTCCAATTTTCTTCAAGCAGTACTGGAGCTATGGAACCGATGTCAACATCAGTACCGCCCAGCTGGGATTCGGAAATGCCGCTGCCAGTTTGATCGTCGCGCTGCTGGCACCTGTATTGGGCGCTATCGCCGACAGAGGTTCGGCACGAAAAAAGTTTCTGATTCTCTTTGCATACCTGGGCGTATTGATGACAGCCGGCCTTTTCCTGGTAGGAAAAGGCCAATGGGCACTGGCAATAATCGTATACGTAATGGGTATCATTGGCTTTTCCGGTTCCATTATCTTCTACGACGCCCTATTGCCGCTGGTCACCACCGAATCCCGATTCGATCGAGTGTCCAGCTTGGGTTACGCCATGGGTTATCTGGGCGGTGGGTTGCTTTTTTTGCTCAACGTATCGATGACACTGGCGCCCGAACGTTTTGGGCTGTTGGATGCCGCCGCCGCCGTTCGTTTTTCTTTTGTCACGGTTGCAGCCTGGTGGGGCGGCTTCACTGTACTCACCATACGATGGGTTCAAGAGGAGGATACGCGGCCATTTGCTGTCGGTGTCCGTGGTGCTGTTGTGCAGGGGGTGCAACAGCTTTTCGGAACTTTCAAAGAATTTCGGCGGTTGAAAACAACCTTTCTGTTTCTGGCAGCCTATTGGTTTTACATCGATGGTGTCGATACCATTATCCGGATGGCTGTCGACTACGGGCTCTCCCTCGGTTTTCAATCCACCGATCTTATTTTAGCCCTTCTGATGGTTCAGTTCATCGGTTTTCCAGCCGCTTTGGGATTCGGAAAGCTGGGCCAGCTTTTCGGGGTCCGCCGAACCATTTTCCTGGCCATCGGCTTTTATATCCTGATTACGGGTTGGGGCACAATAGTGACGACGAAGCGGGAGTTTTTCATTCTGGCCGCCATGATCGGCCTCGTTCAGGGCGGCATCCAAGCGTTGAGCCGATCCTATTATGCGCGCCTGATTCCCGGCAACCGAACGGCCGA
The DNA here is from genome assembly GCA_963825595.1 of uncultured delta proteobacterium. GTDB lineage: Bacteria > Desulfobacterota > Desulfobacteria > Desulfobacterales > SG8-13 > JARFQH01. The sequence continues at coordinate 70,483 of CAWGUE010000023.1, forward strand.
ATATTTCGGTTTCTACAACATGTTGGGCAAATTTGCCGCCATCATCGGACCGGCCCTCATGGGCGTCGTGGGCCTGGCCGCCAAACGCTGCCTAATGCCTCCATCGCCCACGGCAGCTGACTTAATCAACATCAGCCAGATGGCCTCGCGCTGGAGTATCGGATCGGTGGCGATTCTGTTCCTTATTGGAGGATTGCTGCTCTATTTCGTGGACGAAAAAAAAGGGAGAGCTGAATCCGCCTTACTTACGAATCCTTAAATTGGAACATATAGCAACTCTGTCCCCTTTTTCCGACCCGATATACGCCATTATGCTGAATGTCATCATCTCGTATCGTATCAATGAAAGATATAGGGGCAACCATATCGATCAAACAGAAATACAATCCATAACTTTCTTGACATACTCTTTATATCCGTATATTTTAGGTACTTATAAAATACTCGCCTTGCGGGAACCTCGCCTTTTTCCTGGTTTCCGAACCGTTCAGCAGAAATGAACGCCCTTTATGGGTCGAAAGCTTGAAATAAAGAACTGCCGGCCTGTAGTCAAAGTTTGAGGAGTGGATCCAATGATCGAAGCGGAAGAAGTACGACTCAAAACCGAAATTGACGGCATTGTTGCTAAAATCAACGCCACCATGCAGAATATTGAAAGTGTTATTCCTAAGGACGAAGCACCGGCGGAATCAAACAGCGAAGACCGACCGGACAGCCGCATTAAGGCCGGTTAGATTCTTGATCCGGCTGAAATATTTCGATTTTCTTTCTTTCCGGACTTTAAAATAACTATTGACCTTCCCATTCAACTCCATTAAGAAAATGTGAAATAATGGGGTCGTCCACTGTCCACATCGAGCGAGGAGGTGCCATGGCGTTAACCAAAAACGACATTGTTACGGCTGTACACGAACTTGGTTTCACCAAAAAAAAATCTGTGGAAATTGTTGAGTCTCTACTCGAAATTATTAAAACCAACCTGGAACGAGGCGAGGATGTCCTGATTTCCGGCTTCGGTAAATTCTGTGTGAAAGCCAAAGAAAAGCGGAGAGGCCGTAATCCTGCCACCGGATCCGATCTGATTTTACGGGAGCGTAAAGTGGTGACTTTCAAATGCTCCGGCAAATTACGGCATAAGATTAACGGATCTGATTGACGAGACACATTATTCAGGTCCTAGCGTGTAAAACGACGGTAGTACCACTTAAAACAAGACCGAACACCATAAAATCCTTTACATCCTTACCCCTGTTAACAAAATATCCTGCCTGCCCATCCGCCATCTAAACGGAAGTGCGCTTGAGGACGCCTCCGGTTTTTTTACGCCCTTTGTCCGGAAATTTAAACAAATGGTCTTACAGATCGATATTATACGTTTTTAATTTACTCAACAAAGACGGATGGCTGATTTCCAATAGTCGCGATGCTTGCGTGCGATTCCCGCCGGTTTCGTTGAGCGCTTTTCTGATCAACGTCTCTTCCACCATCTTCTGGGCTACCTTGAGGGAATATCCACTGAATATGTTTTCAAATCTGCCGTTCCCGGTCCAAACGCCCATATTTTCGGGAAAGTTTTCGGGGAGCAGCGTTTCATGGTCGGCCAGCACCACTGCCCGCTGGATGACATTCTCCAACTCACGAACATTTCCCGGCCAGAGGTGTTTCATCAGGATGGCCATGGCCGCCGGGGCGATGGCGGCAACATTTTTATTTAATTCACTGCGGAATCGCTCCATAAAAAGTTGACAAAGCGGCGGGATGTCCTCGGTTCTCTCCCTAAGCGGAGGGATGCGAAGTTGCATCACATTGAGCCGATAAAATAAATCTTCACGAAACGTGCCTTCCTTAATTTCCTCTTCCAAGTTCTTGGCTGTGGCCGCAATCAACCGGACATTGATTTTGTGTGTCTTAGGATCACCGATCGGTCTGATTTCATCCTCCTGGAGTACCCTCAGGAGCTTGACCTGAAGTGCCAAGGGCAGTTCGCCGATTTCGTCCAGAAAAAGAGTTCCGCCTTCAGCCTCAGCGAACAAACCGGGCTTATCACGATCTGCGCCGGTGAAGGCGCCTTTTTTGTATCCGAACATTTCACTTTCAAGTAAGTTTTCCGGTATACTTCCGCAGTTGACCGGCACGAGCGGTCCTTCGGCTCTTTGGCTGTAAAAGTGGATGCCTCGTGCAACCAGCTCCTTGCCGGTGCCGCTTTCGCCGGTAATCAGGACGGTGGTATTGTAACACGCCACTTTTTCTGCCAGTTCGAACACCGCATGCATGGCCTTGCTTTTACCGACCATTTTGCCGAAGCGATGATCGGCCCGGATCCTGCGGATACGCTGTCGCAAAAGATTGTTTTCTCTTTTTAATCGCTCCCTTTCCTCGGCTTTTTTTAAAGTTAAATTGACCTCATCTCCCTTGAATGGTTTTGAAATATAATCATAGGCGCCGAGTTTCATTGCCTCAATTGCCGTTTCGATGGTACCGTAGGCGGACATCATGATGACGGTCGAATCTTTTATCCGATCACCGGCCGACTTTAGAAACTCCATTCCGCCCATATTGGGCATCTTGATATCACACAGAATGAAGTCGTAATGGGCCTGATCCAAAACCTGCAGCCCTTCGCGCCCATCGGCGGCAAGATCCACATCGTAGCCGGATTTCTTCAATAGTGCCGAAAGCATGTGTCGCATGTTTTCTTCATCATCGATTACGAGCAGCCGCCTCGAGCGGTCCTCGCCATTTGTGTCAAGCTCAACTTTCATATGGAATTCCCGTAAATTCATCGCTGTTATAGTGGATGTCAAAAAAACGTTCCGTTATTCGAACGTTTTTTTCTACAACCACTTATACCGCCCATCCGTATTTCGGATTTTATTTATGAAAAGCGGTATAAAACGCAGTCGGTCTGCTCGTTTTCGCGGCCATTCCCAACGTGCATCTGTTTGGTTAACTGGCATTATTACTTTCAGGGTCATGTTGTTATAGGGAGTTGTGAGTTCAGTTGAAAAATTTTCATGATACGGTCGAATCTACTCACCGGCAACTAAGGGTAATGACAGAATCATGGTGGTACCCATCCCCTGATCACTGATGGCCGTAATCCGACCACCGATACTTTCAACGATCATAAAACAGACCGAAAGACCAAGCCCTGTCCCTTTGCCGGGTTCTTTGGTGGTAAAAAAAGGATCGAATATGTTACCTAAATGCTCAGCATCGATGCCCAATCCATTATCGCTCACTTCTATTTTGAGCCACTTCTGCACCGGGTCGGCATCTATTTCCTTTAGAGGATCCCCTTGCGCGTTCGATGACCGGATAATCAGGCGACCGTTGTCGCTGCTGGGATAGGAATCAATGGCATCCGCCGCATTGAGCATCAGATTCAGGAAGACCTGGCGCAGTTGGTTGGAATCCGCAAAGACGCGATCGTTTTCAGCCCCGAGATCGAGTTGGATATCGATATTGGATATCAACGGCTGAAACCTCACCACGTTAGTGATATCGTTGATGACATTGTGCACGGAGATCGCGTCGGTCCCTTCAACCGATGGTCGTGATAAATCAAGCAGTTGCCGGATAATTGTATTGATCCTGGTGATCTCGTTTTCCGTGCGGCGGATATACTCGCGTTTCTCTTCTGCATCTATGTTAGCATTCTCCTGCTTGAGCAGTTCCAGGTATCCCATCACAATTCCTATCGGATTTCCAATCTCATGTGCGATGCCGGCGGACAATCTACCGACCGATGCCAATTTCTCTGCACGGATGATTTCGCTCTGGGCTTTCTTGAGATCGATATTGGCCTTTTCAAGCGAGGTGACACTCGATCGCAGCTTTTTCTTATCTTCGGCAATCCGCGTCAGCATACGATTAAGGGCTTTCGAGAGCTGATGAAGCTCGTTGTCCTCCTTTCGGACGGCAAAAACCATTTCGCCACTCTCTTCGCGGTAGTCTTCAGCGCGTTTGGACAAACGGTGCAGCGGCTCCAGGTAGATTTTCGAAATGCGGTAGACACCGATGAAAGTAAGGATGGCAATGTTGATGAAAATGTAGATGAGAAATATTTTTTGAGATTGCCTCTCCTGACGATACAAAGAGTCAAGATTGATTGTGCCCCCAACAGCGCCGATGACTGTCCCCGATCGGAGCCGTGGTTTGGCTACCGTCATATAGCGATCCTGCATCCAGAAAACACCCCAGGTGCGACCGAAAAAACGGACCTCTTGTTTCCCGGACTGAATTGCCGCGCGTGTGCCCTCCTTCAGTTCTGTTTCTAAATCACATTCCGGGCCCCCGAAAAAAATCGCTTTACCGGTTTTATCGAATACAGCCGTACAGGCAAGGTCAGGTTGGCGTATGAGAGGGCCAATGCGGGTGGCTATCGAGGTATATATGGTGTCAGATTCATCCCAGACTGAATTTTCGAGCGCGGTAATTAACACATTGAGACGGTTGATCTCTGAGAGCAAAAATTCTCTATGGAGGGTCAGGACGATAACGATATTTATCAGAAAC